>NZ_CP101750.1:6455000-7655000 GCF_026810505.1 Streptomyces sp. Je 1-369 | reverse complement strand
CCGCCGCCTCCAGCTCGGCGACCCGGACGGCGACGTGCGCCGCGCCCTCGCGGCCTTCCCCGTACCGGAGTTGGCGTCCGCCGTCCTGGACCGTTTCTACGTAGAGGGCGGTGTCGCGGCGGGAGAGCGTTTCCGCGCGCAGCCGATGCTCCGGGTCGAGCACGGGGAGCAGGCCGAACTGCTCACGGTGCTCGGAAACTTCGTGGAGGTGTGGCTCGCCAAGGAGGGACACGAGGGCCCGGTCGGGATCAACTACCTGGAGAAGGTCCAACTGGGCCTCGCGCCCGGCATGTTCGGCGCGATGCTCGCAGGCGTGGACTACGTCCTGGTGGGCGCGGGCGTGCCGGGACACGTGCCCGAGCTGGCGCGGCGGCTCGCGCGGAGGGAGCAGGTGACCGTGCGGGTCCGGTTCGACGGCACCGAGGAGGACTACGAGCATCACTTCGACCCGGGGGCTCTGCTGGGGCGGACGGGGTTCGGGGTGGGTGCGGGGGCGAATGTGGGGGCAGGGGCGAATGTGGGTGCGGGTGCGGGTGCGGATGCATACAAGGGTGCGGGGGTGGATGCATACAAGGGGGCGGGGCGCGGCTGTCCTGCCCGGCCCCTGCCCCGCCCGGACGTGCTCGCCATCGTGTCGCTGCCGCTCCTGGCCTCGTACCTGGCCCGCGACGCGGCGACGGCGCCCGACGGATTCGTCATCGAGACGCATGGCGCGGGCGGCCACAGCGCTCCGCCCCGGGGCGCCCTGCGGCTCGACGCGCACGGAGAACCCGTCTACGGCCCGCGCGATCACCCCGACCTCGCGAAGATGGCGGGGATCGGCGTCCCCTTCTGGCTCGCCGGTGGCGCCGCCCACCCCGCACGGCTCGCGGCGGCGCGGGCCATGGGCGCGGCCGGAGTGCAGGTCGGCAGCGCGTTCGCGCTGTGCGAGGAGTCGGGCCTGGAGCCCGGGCTTCGCGAGGCGCTGCGGACGCGGGCACGCGCCGGGACGCTGCGGGTGCGCAACGACCCGATGGCGTCCCCCACGGGTTTCCCCTTCAAGGTCGCCGGGGTGCCGGGCACGCTGTCCGACCCCGCGGTCCGTGCGGCCCGGCGCCGCGTGTGCGACCTCGGCTACCTGCGCGTCCCCCACCGCACCGCCAAGGGCGCCGTCGGCTACCGCTGCCCCGCCGAGCCGGAGGCCGCCTACCGCCGCAAGGGCGGCGTCGACGACGCGGAGGGCCGCCTGTGCCTGTGCAACGGGCTGCTGGCCGCCGTCGGACTCGGCCAGCGCCACCCCGCCGGACGCGACGAGCCACCGGTCGTCACCCTGGGCCAGGACCTGGACTTCGTGGCGGACCTGAGCCCGGAGGGCGGTCCCTACCGGGCGGTCGAGGTGGTGGAGTGGCTGACGGGGAGGCACGCGGACCGGGCGCCGACACCGGCTCCGTGGCGACGCGGCACCCGCCCGCCCGAATGAGGTCCGAATGGGGGCCGATTTCGCAGGTGGTCCCGCCTTCGGCAGGATGGGGGCCATGACCGAGATCCGCACCCCCCGCCTCCTCCTGCGCCGCTGGCACGACGACGACCTCGCACCCATGGCGGACATCAATGCGGACCCGCGGGTCATGCACTGGGTCGAGGGCGGCCCCGTGCACGACCTGGACCGGACCGCCGAGGACATCGAGCGCTGGGAGGAGGAGTGGGACGACGAGGGCTTCGGGCTCTTCGCCGTCGAACTCCTCGCCTCCGGCGAGCTCATCGGCTTCACCGGCCTCTCCGTCCCCGAGTTCCTGCCCGAGGTCCTGCCGGCCGTCGCGATCAGCTGGCGGCTCGGCTCCCAGTTCTGGGGCCAGGGCTACGCGTCCGAGGCCGCGCAGGCCACCCTGGAGTTCGCCCTCCAGGACCGCGGCCTCGACCGCGTCATCAGCATCGACCGGATCGGCAACGAGACCTCCGCCAACGTCATCCGGAAGCTCGGCATGGTCCCGGACCGCGAGACCACCCACCCGGTGTCCGGCCACGCCCTGCACGTCCACTCCATCGACCTCACCGAGTACGAGGCCTGACGGGGAGCACGGTGGGCCCAGGGGTCAGTTCCAGAAGTAGGCCTCCATATTGGCCTGACCCCGGCCCGGCCGGACGGTCCAGTTCTCGTTGTTGCCCCAGCATCCCCCTGAGGAGTTGTAGAACGTCCAGCCCTGGTCGTCGTTGTTCCATACCGAGCGGGTGGCCTTGATGTGGCCCGGCTGGATGGTCTCCACGAGGTGGCAGGTGTGCCACTGCGGGTCGTGGTAGTCGAACCGGCGGCCCCGGTAGTTCGGCTCTGTGTAGAAACAGACGAGGTCGGGCGCGCAGTCCCGCGGGGCCGCGGCCGCCGTCGTCGGGGTGGGGGCGGCAGCCTGGGCGGCCGGTGCGACGGTGCCGAAGCCGGCGAGGAGGACGGTGATCGCCGTCCAGGCGAAGACACGCTTTCGGGTCATGGGTGAGGCCTCCGGTGTGCGGAGCGGCATGGTCGCCCGGCCTATGCCCGCCCGGTGGCCCGCACCCTGCCCGTGACGCTCGCCATCACCTGGACGAATGACTCTTTGGGGCAGGGGTCAACGCGAGTGAGTGAGTCGGGCACCCCTGCCGAACAGGCGGTCCGCCGGGGTGCCGCCTAGATTTGCCTCATGGATCTGCCGGTCATGCCGCCCGTGAAGCCCATGCTCGCCAAGCCCGTGAAGAAGATCCCGCCGGGCATGCAGTACGAGGCCAAGTGGGACGGGTTCCGCGCGATCGTGTTCCGTGACGGGGACGAGCTCGAACTCGGCAGCCGCACCGGCAAGCCCCTGACGCGCTACTTCCCCGAGCTGGTGGCCGCGCTGCGCGAACGGCTGCCGGAGCGGTGCGTCATGGACGGCGAGATCGTGATCGCCAAGGACGGGCGCCTCGACTTCGACGCACTCTCGGAGCGCATCCACCCCGCCGCGTCCCGCGTCGCCACGCTCGCCGAGCGCACCCCCGCCTCCTTCGTGGCGTTCGACCTGCTCGCGCTGGCGGACGAGGCGCTGCTCGACGTACCCCTGTCCGACCGGCGCGCCCTGCTGGCGAAGGCCCTCTCCGGCGTCACGGCGCCGGTACACCTGGCCCCGGCGACCACCGACCCCGATGTGGCACACGTCTGGTTCGAGCAGTTCGAGGGCGCGGGCCTCGACGGCGTCATCGCCAAACCCCTGGACCTGCGCTACCGCCAGAACGAGCGCCTCATGTTCAAGATCAAGCACGAGCGCACGGCGGACTGCGTGGTCGCGGGCTACCGCTTCCACAAGAGCGGGCCCGTCGTCGGCTCGCTGCTGCTCGGGCTGTACGACGACGGGGGCGCCCTGCAGCACGTGGGCGTGTGCGCGGCGTTCTCGATGCAGCGTCGCGCCGAGCTCATCGAGGAACTGGAGCCGCTGCGGATGGAGTCGGCGGCCGGTCACCCGTGGGCGTCCTGGACGGACGAGACGGCCCACGAGACGGCCCGTATGCCTGGCGCCCCGAGCCGCTGGTCGGGCAAGAAGGACCTGTCCTGGGTGCCGTTGCGGCCGGAGCGGGTCTGCGAGGTGGCGTACGACCACATGGAGAACGGGCAGCGCTTCCGCCACACGGCGGCCTTCCGCAGGTGGCGGGCGGACCGCACCCCGGAGAGCTGCACGTACGCCCAGCTGGAGCAGCCGGTGCGGCACGCGCTCGACGACGTGCTGGGCTCGACCGACTGACGGACCGGGCCTCATCGCCACGCCACACACCACTCCGATCACGCCAATGTTCTCTTCGGCTCCCCCGTCTCTTCCGCCCCTTGGGCCGTGACCGTAGGCTCCTGCGCCTGACACGTCAGTTACCGACGGTAATGGGGGCGGGGCATGGGGCACAGTCGTGCCGGAGCAAGCGCGGATGGAAACACGGACGGAAACACGGCGGGAAGTACGCGGCGGGGGTTCGTCGCGGGGGCCGCGGCGGTCGGCGGGGCGGCCGCGCTGGGAGTGGGAGCGGGGGCACCGCCCGCCGCGGCGGCCGCGCCGGGCGCCGCGGACGCACCGCGGGCGAAGCCGACCGTGGCGGTCCTCGGCGGCGGCGTCGCCGGACTCACCGCGGCCCACGAGCTGGCGGAGCGCGGCTTCGCGGTCACCGTCTACGAACGCAGGGCGCTCGGCGGCAAGGCCCGCAGCATGGACGTACCGGACAGCGCGAAGGGCAACCGCAAGCCGCTGCCCGGCGAGCACGGCTTCCGTTTCATCCCGGGCATCTACCACAACCTGCCGGACACGATGCGCCGCATCCCGTTCCCCGGTAACGCGAACGGCGTGTGGGACAACCTGATCGCGCCCCGCGAGATGTCGTTCGCGCGCACCGGCCGCGAGGACATCAGGATGCCGATCCCGTGGCCCGGCCACGAGCCGGAGAAGCTCACCCTGGACGACATCCGGCGGGCGCTCACCGCGCTGCTCGACACCGCGTTCAACCTGCCGGCCCACGAGGCCGCGTACTTCGTGAACCGCGCCCTCGTCTTCTTCACGAGCTGCGACGAACGCCGGGACGACGACTGGGAGTCGACGCCCTGGTGGGAGTTCACCCGCGCCGCGCGGATGTCCAAGGACTACCAGCGCATCCTGGTGATCGGCGTGACCCGCAACATCGTGGCGACCAAGGCCGAGGAGGCCAGCACCCGCACCGTCGGCACGCTCGGCGAGGCCTTCGTCCTCAACGCGCTCGGGCAGGGCGCGGACGGCCCGCCCGACCGCATCCTGAACGCGCCGACCAACGAGGCGTGGATCGACCCCTGGGTCACCCACCTGAAGTCGCTGGGCGTGGCGTTCCGCATCGGCTGGACCGTGCGTGAGCTGGGCTTCGGCGGCGGCCGCATCACGAAGACCGTCGTCGAGGACCCCGACGGCGTACGACGTGACATCACCGCCGACCACTACGTGCAGGCCATGCCGGTGGAGCACGCGCGCCGCACGTGGAGCGCGGCGCTCAAGGCGGCCGACCCGCAGCTGGCTCGCTGCGACAAGCTGGAGACGGACTGGATGACGGGCATCCAGTTCTATCTGACGGAGCGCCCGGCCGTCGTGAAGGGCCACTTCAACCTCATCGACTCGCCGTGGTCCCTGACCGGCATCGCCCAGGCGGGGCACTGGCCCGATCGGGACTTCCCCGCCGACTACGGCGACGGCGTCGCGGTCGAGTGCCTGTCGGTCGACATCTCCGAATGGGACAAGCCGGGGATCCTGTACGGCAAGACCGCCAAGCAGTGCACCCGCGACGAGGTGGCGAAGGAGGTGTGGGCGCAGCTCAAGGCCGCCCTCAACGACACCGGCAAGACGGTCCTCAGCGACAGCAAGCTGCACTCGTGGTTCCTCGACCCGGGCGTCGACGGCCTCGGCACGCCGAACCCCACCAACGAGGACCAGCTCCTCATCCACCCCGTGGGCACCTTCCACAACCGACCGTCGGCCGCGACGAAGATCCCGAACCTCTTCCTCTCCGGCGACTACGTCTCCGTGGACATCGACCTCGCGACGATGGAGGGCGCCAACGCGTCGGCCCGCCAGGCCGTCAACGCCCTGCTCGAACAGGCGGGTTCGGGGCACGAACCGTGCACGGTGACGCCGTTGTACCGCGTCCCGGCGATCGAGGCCCTCAAGCGCGTCGACCGCACCCGTTACCGGCTCGGTCTGCGCAACGCCCTCGATCTGGGCTGAGAGGCTGTCTTCGAGGGGCTGCGGTTATGGCCGCGTTCGGGGTAGGACTTCCCCATGAGACGGCGGACGCGTACAAGGGCCTGGACCGGAACCGGGGCGGTGGCGGTCGTCGTCGCCGCCCTGGTGTCGGGCTGCACGATCGAGCCCGCAGACGGAAAGCATGCGTCGGGGAAGGGCGGCGACGTGCTCGCCGTGAAGATCGACAACGTCGCCCCGGCACGCCCGCAGACCGGCCTGGACGCCGCGGACGTCGTCTACGTGGAGCAGGTGGAGGCGGGCCTCAGCCGCCTCATGGCGGTCTACGCCTCCCATCTGCCGCCCGCCATCGGCCCCGTGCGCAGCGCACGCGAGACGGACCTCGAACTCCTGCGCCAGTTCGACCGCCCCGCCCTCGCGTTCTCCGGGGCACAGTCCAAGCTCCTGCCCCTGATCGCCGCCGCGCCCGTACGAGCCCTGCCGCCGGGCAGGGCTCCCGGCAGCGCGTACTACCGGGGCGGCGGAAAGCCCGCGCCGCACAACCTCTTCGTACGCCCGGACGCCCTCAAGGTGGACCCTCGGGAGGGTGCCCTGGCCGACGCGGGGTTCCGGTTCGGGCCGCGCCCGAACGGCGGCACACCCCAGACGCGGCGGACGGTCCGCTTCCCCGCGGCGCGCTTCACCTTCGACTGGGTGGAGTACGAGGGGCGCTGGCGCGTCGCGATGGACGGCACGCGGGCGCGGACGTCCGGCGGCAAAGAGCTGGGCCCGTCGACGGTCGTCGTGCAGTACGTGAAGGTGCGGCCGTCGCGCTTCCACGACCGCGCGGGCAGCGTCTCGCCGTTCACCGAGACGGTCGGCGAGGGTACGGCGAGCGTGCTGCGGGACGGGCGTGCCTACAAGGCGCGGTGGAAGCGTGCGACGGCCGGGGACGGCACGGAGTTCACGACGGCCGACGGGAAGCGACTGCCGTTCGCGAAGGGGCAGGTGTGGGTCGTGTACGCGAAGGCGTGAGCGCGGCGGCGGGGTCGCGCAGGCTCTCCGCCGCGTCCGCGACCCGCTGGATCAGGTCGAGGAAGACGGACTGCTCCTCGGTGGAGAGCGGGGCGAGCAGGACCTGGTTCATGCGGGCGGTCCGCACGGTCAGCGCGCGGTGTGTGCGCCGCCCTTCGTCGGTGACGCGCGGCAGGCAGCGCCGGCCGTCCCGCGGATCACGCACCTTGGCCAGCAGCTCCCGCCGGATCAGCCGGGCGACGACCTCGGCGATGGTGGACCGGTCGAGGCCCACCCGCTCCCCCACCGTGCGCTGATCGAGGCCGGGTTCGGCGACGAGGGCGTTGAGGACGGCGTACTGCGGCGACGTGATCTCCTCGGACACCATCGCGTTCCACATGAGGTGGTGCGCCTGCTGGAGCCGCCGGGCCAGATGCCCGGGGTGGGTGGCGAGGTCCACGGCCTTCATGGGCAACCCTTCCATCCGTCGGTGCACGGAACGATACCGCCTCGTCCACCTACCTCAACTCAGCCCTCTTGCAGCACAGTTGCACCCGGCCTATCCTCGCCGGAATGGTCAGTGCCCTGAGCATCGTGGGATACGGAGGCCTCGCGGATGGACAAGGTCGTGGCCACGGCTGCCGAGGCGGTGGCCGACGTCCGGGACGGGGTGTCGGTCGCGGTCGGCGGCTTCGGGCTCAGCGGCGTGCCGAACGAGCTGATCCGCGCGCTGCACGCGTCGGGCGTCTCCGACCTGCACATCGTGTCCAACAACTGCGGCGCGCTCGACTCGGGCCTCACGGTGCTCCTCGCGGCGGGCCGCATCGCCCGCGTGACCGGCTCCTACATCGGCGCCAACAAGGAGTTCGCACGGCAGTACCTCGGCGGTGAGCTGGAGGTCGAGATGATTCCGCAGGGCACGCTCGCCGAGCGGCTGCGCGCGGGCGGCGCGGGCATCCCGGCGTTCTACACGCCGGCCGGGGTGGGCACCCAGGTCGCCGACGGCGGGCTACCGCTGCGCCACGACGCGCACGGCGGGGTGGCGCTCGCGTCACCGGCCAAGGAGGTGCGGGAGTTCGACGGCACGCCTTACGTCCTGGAGCACGCGATCCGCACCGACTTCGCGCTGGTCCGCGCGGCGAAGGGCGACCGGCACGGCAACCTCGTCTTCCGCAGGTCCGCCCGCAATTTCAACCCACTGGCGGCGATGGCCGGACGCGTGACGGTCGCGGAGGTCGAGGAGCTGGTGGAGCCGGGCGGCATCGACCCGGACGCCGTGCACCTGCCGGGGATCTTCGTACACCGGGTGGTGCCGCTCACTCCCGAGCAGGCGGCGGAGAAGCGGATCGAGAAGCGGACGGTACGCGGCTGATGGCGTGGACCCGGGAGGAGATGGCCGCCCGCGCCGCGCGCGAACTCCACGACGGGCAGTACGTGAACCTCGGCATCGGCCTGCCCACGCTGATCCCCAACCATCTGCCACCGGGCGTCGAAGTCATCCTGGAGTCGGAGAACGGCATCCTCGGTGTGGGGCCCTACCCCGCCGAGGAAGAGGTCGACGCCGACCTGATCAACGCGGGCAAGGAGACCGTGACGGCGCTGCCCGGCGCCTCCTTCTTCGACTCGGCGCTCTCCTTCGGGATGATCCGCGGCGGGCACATCGACGTCGCCGTCCTGGGCGCGATGCAGGTCTCCGCGCGCGGGGACCTCGCCAACTGGGCGGTACCCGGCAGGATGATCACCGGGATCGGCGGGGCGATGGACCTCGTGCACGGCGCGCGTACGGTCATCGTCGTCATGACGCACACGGCCAAGGACGGCTCCCCGAAGATCCTCGACGCGTGCACGCTGCCGCTCACCGGCAAGGCCTGCGTCGACCGGATCGTCACCGACCTCGGCGTCCTCGAAGTGACGGGGCGTGGCCTGGAGCTGGTGGAGACGGCGCCCGGGGTGACCGTCGGGGAGATCGTGTCGAGGACCGGGGCGGAGGTCCACGCGGCGCCGCGCCGACAGGCCGGAGAACGTCACTTCGTCGTACGGAGCCACAAGAGATGACCACCCTCACCGACACCGGGGCGGAGTTCGGACACCACCCGCCCCGCGACTACCCGCCGTACCGCAGCACCCGACTCCGCCACCCGAAGCAGCCGTTGATCCCGCTGCGCGACCCGGAGGCCGTGGAGCTGAGTGGTCCCGCCTTCGGAGCCACCGACGTCGCCGCCCTGGACAGCGACCTGACGCGGCAGCACGCGGGCGAGCCGCTGGGTGAGCGCGTCACCGTGAGCGGCCGGGTCCTCGACCGCCGGGGGCGGCCCGTACGCGGCCAGCTCGTCGAACTGTGGCAGGCCAACGCCTCGGGCCGGTACGCGCACCAGCTGGACCGGCATCCGGCGCCGCTCGACCCGAACTTCACGGGCTTCGGCCGCTGTCTGACCGATGACGACGGCGCGTACTCCTTCACGACCGTCAAGCCGGGCGCCTACCCCTGGCGCAACCACACCAACGCGTGGCGTCCGGCCCATCTCCACTTCTCGCTCTTCGGCACGGCGTTCGCCCAGCGTCTGGTCACGCAGATGTACTTCCCCGGCGACCCGCTCCTCCCGTACGACCCGATACTGCGCTCGGTGAGCGACGAGTCGGCGCGGCAGCGGCTCGTCTGCGCGTACGACCACGAGCTGTCCGTCCCCGAGTGGTCGCTCGGCCATCGCTGGGACATCGTCCTGGACGGCCCGTCCGCGACGTTCTTCGAGGAGGACGACTAGTGGTGCCCGCTCCCGATCCGTCGTACGCCCCCACGCCCTCCCAGACGGTCGGCCCCTACTACGGCCACGCGCTGCCCTTCCCGCGCGGCGGCGACGTGGCTCCCGCCGGGGACCCGGAGACGATCACGCTGCACGGTTACGTGCTCGACGGCGAGGGGCAGCCCGTGCCCGACGCCCTGATCGAGACCTGGCAGCCCGGACCCGACGGCTCACGCGCCGGTGTTCCCGGCTCGCTGCGGCACGACCCGGTGACGGGACGGGCCGTCGGGCGCGACGGGGTCGCGTTCACCGGGTTCGGGCGGGTCCCGACCGACGCGGACGGGCACTGGGCCGTGCGGACGCTGCCGCCGGGCGGCGTCTCGTACATCTCGCTCGCCGTCTTCGCACGCGGACTACTGCACCACCTGTACACGCGGGCCTACGTGGTGGACGAGCCCGGCGACGCGCTGCTCGGCTCGCTCGACGCGGAGCGGCGCGCCACGTTGGTCGCCCGGAGCGAGGCGCCGCGGACGTACCGGTTCGACATCCGCCTCCAAGGAGACGGCGAAACCGTCTTCCTGGAGTTCCCGACGGTGCCCGCATGAGTGACCTGTTCTCTCCGGGCTCCGTCGGTTCACCGACGGCCGACGCGACGTCCGACCGGGCCTTCCTCGAAGCGCTCCTGGCCGCCGAGTCCGCGTTGGTGCGCGCGCGAGCCGTGGTGGGGCTGACCCCCGCGGACGCGGCGGCGGCCGTGACGGAAGTCGCGGCGGACGTCGGCCGGTTCGACGTGCAGGACATCGCGTCGCGCGCGCGGGAGGGCGGGAATCCGGTGATCCCGCTGGTTTCGGCGCTGAGGTCGGCGGTGCCCGCCGAGGCGGCCGCCCACGTGCACCGGGGGGCGACCAGCCAGGACATCCTGGACTCGGCGTTGATGCTGCTGTCCGCGCGGACGCTGGACCTGATCCTGACGGATCTGGCCCGCACGGAGCGTGCGCTGGCCCGCCTTGCCTCGGCGCACCGGGACACGGTCATGCCGGGCCGCACGCTCACGCAGCACGCGGTCCCGACGACGTTCGGCCTGAAGGCGGCGGGGTGGCGCTCCCTTGTCCTCGACGCGCGGGACCGTCTGATCGACGTGCGCGCGGGTCTGCCGGTCCAGTTGGGCGGTGCGGCAGGCACATTGGCGTCGTTCCGGACGGAGGGCGGGTGCGGACGCGCGGGCGAGGCGCTCACGTCGGCCTTCGCGGGTGAACTGGCGCTGTGCGCGCCCGCACTCCCGTGGCACACCCTCCGCACGCCTGTCGCCGATCTCGCCTCCGCCCTCGCGCTCACCGCGGGTGCGCACGGCAAGATGGCTGCCGACGTGCTCACCCTCTCCCGCACGGAGATCGCCGAACTCTCCGAACGCGAGGGCGGCGGCTCCTCCTCGATGCCGCACAAGGCCAACCCCGTACGCGCCACGCTCATCGCGGCCGCCGCCCGCCGGGCACCCGGCCTCGCGGCCACGCTGCACGCCTCCCTCGTCGCCGAGGACGAGCGCCCCGCGGGCGCCTGGCACGCCGAGTGGGAACCGCTGCGGGACCTGCTGCGGCTGACGGGCGGCGCGGCGAGGGACGGCGCGGAACTGGTCGAAGGCCTGCGCGTGCACACGGAGGCGATGCGCGAGAACCTCGCCCTCACGGGCGGGTTGCCCGCCTCGGAGCGGGCGACGACGGTACTCACGTCCGTACTCGGCAGCGCCGCCGCAGCGAAGGAACTGCTGACCGGCTCCGCGAGACGCGCCCGCGCCGAGGGCCGCCCGTTGGCCGCCGTCCTCGCCGAGGAACCGGCCTTGCGGGACTTCGACGTGACGGCGCTCATGGACCCGGCGCAGTACACGGGCTACGCGGGCGAACTCACGGACCGGGCATTGGAGCGACGTTGACCACCGGACTCAACGGCAAGCTGCCGCATCACACCGTCGAAGGCGGAGAGCGTGGAGAGGGCGGAGAAGGCAGAGGAGACGCAGAAGACGTTGTAGGCGTCGGTGCCGCCGTCCCGGTCCTCCTCGGGCCCGCCCTCGGGACCTCCACCGCCCTGTGGGACGGCGTCGCCCCCGGGCTCTCCGCCCGCCACCGGGTCGTGCGCTGGGACCTGCCGGGGCACGGACGCTCCCCCGCCGATCTGATCGGCCCCGGCGCGACGGTCGGTGACCTCGCGGGGCTCGTGCTCGCGCTCGCCGACTCGCTCGGCGTCGACCGCTTCGCGTACGCCGGTGTCTCGCTCGGCGGCGCCGTGGGGCTGCACCTCGCGGCGCGGCACCCGGAGCGCGTGGTGCGGCTCGCGGTGGTCTGTTCCTCGGCCCACTTCGGCGGGGACACGCCGTGGCGGGAACGGGCCGCGCTGGCGCGCCGCGAAGGGCTTGCCGGGCTCGCGGATTCCGCGCCCCGGCGCTGGTTCACGCCCGGGTTCGCCGTGCCCCGCCTCGTGGCGGACCTCCGGGCGGCCGACCCCGGCGCGTACGCCGCGTGCTGCGACGCCCTGGCCGCGTACGACATGCGCGGGTCGCTGGCGGCCGTCCGCGCGCCCACGCTGGTCGTCGCCGGGTGCGAGGACCCCGCGACGCCTCCTGCCCATGCGCGGGAGATCTCCGAGGGGGTGCCGGGCGCCACCCTGGTGGAGCTCGCGGGCGCGTCACACCTGGCGCCCGCGGAACGCCCCGAGGCGGTCACGGAAGCGCTGCTCGCGCACTTCGCGGGTGGCCCCGGCCCGGGGGCGTCCGGAGCCGCCTAGGGCCTGTGTCGGGAGCCCCGTCGTCCGCCCGGAGGGCGGGCCCCGCGGCGTCATGGGGGCACCTCCCTGCTCGAGCGGAGCCGAGAGCTTGGGGGAGCGTGCGATCGCAAGGCGGAGGGTCGCCCCGATACTGGTTGTATCGGGGTGTCCCGACAACGCCGCGAGGGCGCGTGCCGGGCGTCGCGCGGCAGGCGGGACTGCCGACACAGGCCCTAGAGGCCCGCGCGGGCCAGGAAGAGGCTCCGCAGGTGGGCCAGGCTGCGGTCCGCCAGGGGACGCAGGGCCGGGGCGGCGGCGCGGGCGGCGGAACGCAGGCGGTCGACGGCGTGGGGGCCGAGCGCCTCCGTCGCCTCGGTGGCGAAGGACGGCTCGGCGAGCCAGTCGTCCAGGAGGCCGGGCGTGACCTCCAGGTGGAACTGGAGCCCCCATGCCGCGGGTCCGGCCCGGAACGCCTGGCAGTCGGTGGTGTCGGTGCGGGCGAGCACCTGGCCCCCGGGGCCTGGCACGATACGGTCCCCGTGCCAGTGGAGCACGGCGGGCGCGTCGGCCAGCGGGCCGAGGACGGGGTCGTCGCGGTCGACGTCGCGCAGCGGGGACCAGCCGATCTCACTGTCGTGGCCGAGCTCGGCGCCGGTCCTGACGGACAGGCCGAGGGCGCGGGCGAGGAGCTGGGCCCCGAGGCACACGCCCAGCGTCGGAACCCCGGCGCGTACCGCGTCGACCAGCAGGTCCCGTTCCAGCTTCAGCGCCGGGTGGCCCGACAGATCGTCGGCGTTCATGGGGCCGCCCATGACGACCAGGCCCGCAAGGTCGTCGACGTCCGGCAGATCGTCCGCCGACGCCCCGGGAACGTCGAGGAGCATCCGTACGTCGACGTCGAGACCGCTGCCGTCCAGCGCGTCCAGGATGAGGCCGGGCTTCTCGACCTCGACGTGCTGGAGGATGAGGACGGTGCGGGCGGGCATGGGGCGATCTCCTGAGGCGGGCGCGTAGACGTGGGAGGCGCTGTGCGCGATGGGGGGGGTGGGCCTCGGGATCAGCTCGATCAAGGCCCGTGACAGCTTAACGCGCCTGGTCAGCCAGCCTTCCAGGGGTTGCCTACGGCCCCTTCAGCTCGTTCGTTCCGCGCCTGCGCCGCCGCCCGCGCCGGGGAACGGTCCGACGCCGCGCAGCAGATCGAAGAGCCCGCCGGGCGACGTGGTGACGCCGTTGCCGCCCGCCGCGAGGATCTCGGCCTTGCGCGTCAGCCCCCTGCGGGTGGCGTAGACGAAGAACGGAGTCGTCTCGCCTGCGGTGCGGAGCTCGTGCAGGAGGTCCATGCCCGCGTCCGGGTTGTATCCGGTGGGCTCGTCGCGGCCCATGTCCGAGATGACGGCGTCGAAGGGCTGTGCCGCGCGGAACAGGGTCGCGGCGCCCTCGCGCGTGGAGGCGGCCTGCACGACGTGCACACCCAGGGCGTTCAACTGGGCCACTTCGTAGGCGTTGTTCGCGGGCCTGTCGTCCACCCAGAGAACCCGCCGCAGCACGCGGGACGGAGGTTCGTCCGGCCCGCCCGGCTCGTGGAGAGGCCGTGGGTCCCCGGACGGAGCGTGCACTTCGGCGAGGCGCTCCTGGATGTCGGCGGTGGTCTCGACGAGCTTGTCGGAGACCTCCTGGACCGTCAGCTCGTACTCCCCGTACTTGACCGTGAAGGCCCCTCGCTGCACGATCTTCTCGATCAGCGGGAGCAGCCGCCAGGCGATCACCGCCGCGAAGAACGGCCAGGCGAGCCCGGACAGGGCGTCGATCAGCTTTGCCGCCTCGTTCACTGCCGCTCCCGTCCGCGTTGTCGTCGATCAGCGGGCGAGGCCCGGCTCCCGCACCCTAGGCCGACTCGCTTGAGGCGAGGTCGAGTTGAGCGCCCCTTTCACCGTGCCCCTTTCCCCGCGCCCCTTTCACCGTGCCCCGTACACCGCCCCCGGCACCTCCGCCTCGGCCAGCAGCTCCAGTGCCGCCTCGCCCGCCCGCGCCGGGGTCCAGCGGGCCCCCTTGTCCGCGGTGGGGCCCGGGCGCCAGCCCTCCATGACGGTGATGCGGCCGGCCTCGGCCTCGAAGACGCGGCCGGTGACCCCGGCGGAGGCGGTGGAGCCGAGCCAGACCACGAGGGGGGACACGTTCTCCGGAGCCATCGCGTCGAAGGCGCCGTGCTCCTCCGGGGCGGCCATCGTGTCGGCGAAGGTCTGCTCCGTCATACGGGTGCGGGCGGCGGGCGCGATGGCGTTGACGCGTACTCCGTAGGCACCGAGTTCGGCGGCGGCCACCAGGGTCAGGCCCAGGATTCCGGCCTTCGCCGCGCTGTAGTTGCCCTGCCCCACGCTGCCCAACAGGCCCGCGCCCGAGCTGGTGTTGACCACGCACGCGCGAGGGGTGCGTCCCGCCTTCGCCTCGGCGCGCCAGTGCGCCCCCGCGTACTTGAGGGGGAGGAAGTGTCCCTTGAGGTGGACGCGTATGACGGCGTCCCAGGCGTCCTCGTCGAGGTTGACCAGCATCCGGTCGCGGAGGAACCCCGCGTTGTTGACGAGGGTGTCGAGGCGGCCGTACGTGTCGAGTGCGGTCCGTACCAGTGACGCGGCGCCCTCGGAGGTCGCGATGTCACCGCCGTGCGCGACGGCGTCGCCGCCCGCCGCCCGGATCTCCTCGACGACATCGTGGGCGGGGCTGACGGGGCCGTCCCCGTCCCCGGCGCCCGCCGCCGACCCGTCCGCCGCCACGCCGAGGTCGTTGACGACGACGCGGGCGCCCTCGGCCGCGTACGCGCGCGCGTGCGCCCGCCCCAGCCCGCGACCGGCACCCGTGACGACCACGACGCGGCCTTCGCAAAGGCCGGATTCAGCGGCTGATGCCATGACATGACTCCCTAGGGTGCGTGGTTGCGCGGGACATGTGCGCTCAGTGGTTGACGGACGCCGCCGCCAGGAACGCGGGACGTTCGCCGCCGCCGTGCAGGTGGAGCGCGGCACCGCTGATGTACCGGGCCCGGTCGGAGGCGAGGAAGACGCAGGCGTCGCCGACGTCGGACGGGTCGGCCAGGCGGCCCAGCGGGACGGTCCGGGCGACCTCGGCGACGCCCTCCTCGTCGCCGTAGTGGAGCGCCGCGCTCTCCGTGCGGGCGAGGCCGAGGACCACCGTGTTGACGCGTACGGCGGGCGCCCACTCGACCGCCATGGTCCCCGCGAGGTTCTCCAGGCCCGCCTTGGCCGCGCCGTACGCCGCACTGCCGGGCGAGGGGCGGGTCCCGCTGACGCTGCCGATCATGGTGATGCTGCCGCCGGTCTCCTGATGTCGCATCAGTTCGTAAGCGTTCAGCGAAGCGTGGAGCGGGGCGAGCAGGTTCAGCTCGATGATCTTCGCGTGGCGGGCCGGCGAGGATGCGGCGAGCAGCCCGAACGGCGTGCCGCCCGCGTTGTTCACCAGACAGTCCACCCTCCCGTACTCCGCAGCCACTTCGGCGAAGAAGACACCGGCCGCCGCCGCGTCGCGCAGATCGAGCGGTCTGAACTCGGCGGTCCCGCCCGCCGCTTCGACGGGCGCGTCCGGTGGTCTGCGGGCGCAGATGACGACGCGCGCCCCGGCGACCAGGAAGCTTCGGGCGATTCCGGCACCGACGCCGCGGGTGCCGCCGGTCACGACGACCACCTGTCGTGTGTCAGTCATCGCTGCTACCTTTCCCACAACTAACAAATGTTTGGTTGAAGGCGTGCGATTGAAAGGTAGCGGATCGTCTGATGTCTGTCTCCACCTCCGCCCCGGACAAGGGCATCGCCGTCGTCACCGTCGACTACCCGCCCGTGAACGCCCTGCCGGTGCAGGGGTGGTTCGACCTGGCGGACGCGGTCCGTGCCGCGGGCCGCGACCCCGGGACACGCTGCGTCGTGCTCGCCGCCGAGGGCCGGGGGTTCAACGCGGGCGTGGACATCAAGGAGATGCAGCGCGACACCGGTCACACGGCGCTGATCGGCGCCAACCGGGGGTGCTACGAAGCGTTTTCGGCGGTGTACGAGTGCGAGGTGCCCGTCGTGGCGGCCGTGCACGGCTTCTGCCTGGGCGGCGGGATCGGCCTGGTGGGGAACGCGGACGCGATCGTGGCGAGCGAGGACGCCACGTTCGGCCTGCCCGAGCTGGACCGGGGCGCGCTCGGCGCGGCCACACACCTGTCCCGCCTCGTCCCGCAGCACCTGATGCGCGCCCTGTACTACACCTCGCGGACCGCCACCGCCGCCGACCTGCACGCGCACGGCTCCGTCTGGCAGGTCGTCCCCCGCGCGCAACTGCGCGACGCCGCACTGGAACTGGCGCGCGAGATCGCCCGCAAGGACGGCACGCTGCTGCGCCACGCGAAGGCCGCGATCAACGGCATCGACCCCGTCGACGTGCACCGCAGCTACCGGTTCGAGCAGGGCTTCACCTTCGAGGCCAACCTCAGCGGCCTCGCCGACCGCATCCGCGACGACTTCGGGCAGCAAGGGCAACGGGAGCAGCAAGAGGAGGGCGGGGCGTGACCGACAAGAGGATGACTCCCGACGAAATCGTGGGGCGCCTGCACAGCGGCATGACGCTCGGCATCGGAGGCTGGGGCTCGCGCCGCAAGCCGATGGCGCTGGTGCGCGCGCTGCTGCGGTCCGACGTCACGGACCTGACCGTCGTCTCGTACGGCGGCCCGGACATCGGCCTGCTCGCCGCGGCCGGCCGGATCCGCAAGCTGGTCGCCGCCTTCACGACCCTCGACTCGATCCCTCTGGAGCCCCATTTCAGGGCGGCACGCGAGCGTGGCTCCTTCGAACTCGTCGAACTGGACGAGGCGATGTTCATGCAGGGCCTCACCGCGGGCGCCCAGCGGCTGCCGTTCCTGCCGATCCGCGCGGGGCTCGGCTCCGATGTCCTGCGCGTCAACCCGAACCTGCGCACGGTCACTTCGCCGTACGAGGACGGGGAGGAGCTCGTCGCCGTGCCCGCCCTGCGCATGGACGCGGCTCTGGTCCACCTGAACCGCGCGGACCGCTTCGGCAACGGGCAGTACCTGGGCCCCGACCCGTACTTCGACGACCTGTTCTGCGAGGCCTCCGAGACCGCCTACGTCTCCTGTGAACGCATCGTCGACTCCGCCGAGCTCACCGCCCACGCGGCGCCCCAGACGATGCTGGTGTCCCGGCACACGGTGACGGGCGTGACCGAGACGCCGGGCGGCGCGCACTTCACGTCCTGCGTGCCGGACTACGGCCGCGACGAGCCGTTTCAGAAGGCGTACGCGACGGCGGCGGCCGACCCGGACGCCTGGGACGCCTTCCGGACCCGCTTCCTCACCGAGCCAGGCACCGAGCAGGACTACCGACTGGCCGTCCGGGCCTGGCACAAGGAGCAGCGATGACACGGCCCTCCACCGGCACCGCCACCGCCACCCGCGCCGAGTACTGCGTGATCGCCTGCGCCGAGACCTGGCGGGGCGACGGCGAGATCGTCGCCTCCCCCATGGGCACGGTCCCGTCGATCGCGGCCCGCGTCGCCAAGCTGACCTTCTCCCCCGACCTGCTGCTCACGGACGGCGAGGCCCTGCTCATCGGCGACGTCCCCGCGGTCGGCGCGGCGTCGGCGGTCACCGAGGGATGGCTGCCGTACCGCAAGCACCTGACGATGGTCATGGGCGGCAAGCGGCACGTGATGATGGGCGCCAGCCAGCTCGACCGCTTCGGCAACCAGAACATCTCCTGCATCGGCGACTGGACCCGCCCCACGCGCCAGCTGCTCGGCGTGCGCGGCGCCCCCGTCAACACGCTCAACAACCCGGTGAGTTACTGGATCCCCAGACACTCCACGCGCGTGTTCGTCGAGAAGGTCGACATGATCAGCGGTGTCGGGTACGACAGCGCGGCCGCCGCCGGTCCTTCCGCGACCCGCTTCCACGACCTGCGCCGCGTCGTCTCCGACCTCGGCGTCCTCGACTTCGGGGCGCCCGGCCACGCGATGCGCCTGGTGTCCCTGCACCCGGGCGTGACCCTCGACCAGATTCGTGAGGCCACCGGCTTCGCCCTGTCCGTGCCGGACGTCGGCGTCCCGTACACCCGTGAGCCGACCGCCGAGGAGCTGCGGCTGATCCGTGACGTCGTGGATCCGCGGGGCCTGCGCGACCGCGAGGTGCGCCACCCGTGACACCCACTCTGAAGACGCCACTGACGGAACTGGCCGGCGTACGGCACCCGATCGTCCAGACCGGCATGGGCTGGGTGGCGGGCCCCCGCCTGGTCTCCGCGACGGCGAACGCCGGGGCACTCGGCATCCTGGCCTCCGCGACGATGTCGGTCGACGAGCTGCGGGCGGCCGTCCGCGAGGTCAAGTCCCGTACGACAGCGCCCTTCGGGGTCAATCTGCGGGCCGACGCGGGTGATGCGCGGGACCGTGTCCGGGTCATCGTCGACGAAGGGGTGCGGGTCGCGTCGTTCGCCCTCGCGCCCTCCCAGGAGCTGATCGCCGAGCTCAAGGACGCGGGCGTGGTGGTCGTCCCGTCGATCGGCGCGCGACGGCACGCCGAGAAGGTCGCCGCGTGGGGCGCGGACGCGGTGATCGTGCAGGGCGGCGAGGGCGGCGGCCACACGGGCGAGGTCGCCACGACGGTGCTGCTCCCGCAGGTCGTCGACGCGGTGGACATCCCCGTGATCGCGGCGGGCGGTTTCTACGACGGCCGTGGCCTGGTCGCCGCCCTGGCCTACGGCGCGGCGGGCGTGGCCATGGGCACCCGCTTCCTGCTCACCTCGGACTCGACGGTGCCGGACGCGGTCAAGGCCCGCTACCTCGCGGCCTCCGTCAAGGACGTCACGGTCACCACGCGCGTGGACGGTCTCCCGCACCGGATGCTGCGCACGGAGCTGGTGGCGGGCCTGGAGAAGTCGGGCAGGGTCGCCTCGCTGACGCGCGCGGTACGGCACGCGGCGGCGTTCCGGAAGCTCTCCGGCATGGGCTGGCGCCGGATGGCGCGCGACGGCCTCGCGATGCGGCACGGCAAGGAACTGTCGTGGAGCCAGGTGCTCCTGGCGGCGAACACGCCGATGATGCTCAGGTCGGCGATGGTGGACGGTCGCCCGGAGGCGGGCGTCATGGCCTCCGGCCAGGTGACGGGCCTGATTGACGACCTGCCGTCGTGCGCGGAGCTGGTGGAACGCGTGATGGAGGAGGCGGCGAAAACCTTGGACCGACTGGCCGCAGACAGCGTGACGCCCGGCTTCAGCCCGCCCGACGACTGAGGGCCCGGGGCCAAATTCAGCCCGTCCGGCGATTGAGGACCGGGGTCCGGGGCAGAGCCCCGCGACGGCAACCCCGGCGCCGGGCGCCGAAAAGTCCGCTCAACGGCCGGAGGCCGCCCGCACCAGCCCCAGATGATCCAGCGCCCGCTCCGCGAGGCCATCCGCCCCGCATGTCCGTGCGAGGGTCAGGCCGCGCTCCAGCTCCGGCACGGAATCCGCCGCGATGCCGTACTCGACGCGGGCGACCGCGTGTTCGTACGCACAGTTCGTACGCACAGGGGGACGCTTCCAGGTAGGAGGCGGCCTTGCGGTACAGGGCGATCGCACGCGGCCCGGTCTCCAGGGCCGCCGCGCACCGCAGCGCCTCCCCGATCGCGGTGTCCGTGCCGAACCGTTCGGCCTGCCTGCGGGCGTCCGCGACGAGGTGTGCCGCGCGCTTCGGATCCGCGTGGGCCAGCGCGCGGGCGAGGTCGTACGCCCATGGAGCGAGGACGGTGTTGTACTGGCCGCGTGCGGTCAGCGCCTTTGCCGTGGCCTCGAGTTCGTTGAGGCCGTCCTTCGTACGGCCGAGGGCGAGCAGGAGGCGGCCGCGAACGGACGGCGCGTCGGGTACGTAGATCGTGGAGGCGGAGGGCGGCGCGAACCCGTACTGATCGGCGACGGCGCCCGCCTCCGCGACGTGGCCGCGCGCCAGCAGCGTGTCGATGAGCATGCTGGCCGCCTCCCAGTGCATGGGCAGGCCCTGGCCGACGCGGTCGGCCAGGCGCAGGCTGTCGCGCAGCGACCGTTCGGCGTCGGTGAGGCGGCCGCGCCTGCGGTACACGTAGCCGAGGAAGGCGTGCGAGAGGGCGAGGTGCCCGCCGCTCCACCCGGCGGTCTCGTACGCCCGGACGGCCTCGGTGAACAGGCTCTCGGCGCGGTCGAGGCGGTCCGAGAAGGCGTACGACCCACCGAGCATCAGACGGAGCTCGAAGCTCCACTCCGGGTCGGTCCAGCCGAGCCCGGGCGCGAGGCGGCCGTTGACGAGTGCGCGGTCGCAGAGCTCGACGACCAGTTCCGCGCTCTCGCCGCGGGTCATGGCGTCGAACGCGCGCAGGATCAGCAGGGCGCGCTCGGAGTTGTCGCGGCCCGCGAGAGGCCCCGCGAGCGTGGCGAGCCGCTTCGAGCGCGCGGGTGAGTCCTCCTCGCCCGCGTGGATGCCCTCCCACATGTAGTGCACGGCTTGCAGGCGCAGCCGCGCGGGCCCCTGTTCGAGCCTGCGCGCCTCGTCCGCGATGGCCCGCAGGCCCGCTTCCAGCTGGTCGTTGTGGACGAACGCCTGGGACAGGCGACAGACCGCGTCGACGCGCAGTTCCTGGTCGAGGCCGGGCATGGAGAGGGCCTCGCGCAGGTGTCTGATGGTGGTGGCGGGCGAGGTCAGCATGGTGGCGCAGCCCAGTTCGTAGAGCACGCGCGCGTGAATGGCGGGCAGCGGCGGCTCGCGCAGGGCGCGCTCCAGGCAGCGGCGTGCCGCGTCGGGTGCGCCGACGGCCAGGTGTTCGGCGGCGGCCTCGCGCAGCTGCTCGACGAGGTCGGGGTCGTCGTCCGGGTGGACTTCGAGGAGGTGCGGGGAGGCGGCCGCGGCGCCCCTGCCGTCGTGGGTGATGACGGCGGCGGCCACGCCGTGCATCGCGGTGCGGATGGCCGCCGGGATGGAGCGGTAGACGGTGCCTGCGATCAGCGGGTGGACGAACTCCAGGCCTTCGTCGCCGCTGAGCAGGATGCGCGCCGTGCAGAGGCGCTCCGCGCAACGTGCGGCGCTGTCGTGCGTCATCCCGGCGAGTGAGGCGGCCAGGTCGAGGGAGATGGCGCTGCCGAGGATGGCGGCGGCCCAGGCGAAGCGGGTGGCGTCGGTGCCGAGTCCTTCGAGGCGGGCGACGAGGCCGCGGCCGCGGGCCGTGCGGTTGAGGGCGCGCAGTTCGTCGGCGGAGCCTTCGACGGGTTCGAGTTCGCTGTCCTGCACCTTGGCGAGGAGCTCGACGGATTCGTACGGATTGCCGCCGGTGACGGCCCAGACCTCGCGGCAGAAGGGCGCGTCGGCGTGCTCGCCGAGCGTCGCGCGGGTCAGGCCCGCCGCGGCCTCCGGGGTGAGGGCGCGCAGCGTGGTGAACGAGCGGGCCTCGGCGGCGACCGTCGCGAGGTGGCGTGCGCTGTCGCCGTCGGCCTCGCCGGGCCTGCGGGCGACCACGACGAGCACGGGCAGTTCGTGCAGGCGCTGGGCGAACGCCGCCAGCCAGTGCAGCGTTTCCTGGTCGGCCCAGTGCGCGTCGTCGATGAGCAGGACGAGGGGCCAGTGCAGCCGTGAGAGCCGGGAGACCGCTTCGACGAGGCCGTCGCAGACGCCCTGCGGGTCGGCCTGGCGCCCGCCGGGCTCGGCTATGCCGAGTGCGGGCCCCGCGATGTCGTAGCAGTCGCCGAAGTATTCGCGGGCCTCTTCGGGGCCGAGCTGGACGAGTGCGGGCTGCAGCAGTTGCCGTACGACGTTGAAGGGGACGGAGGTGACGGTCTCGCCGCCGCGTGCCGACCAGACCGTGGCACGGTCCCCGGCCATGCGGCGCACTTCGCCGAGGAGCGCCGTCTTGCCGATGCCGGCTTCGCCGCTGAAGGCGAGCAGGCCGCCCGCGGTCGTGGACTCCGCGCAGAGTTCGTCCACGGCCCGGGCCACCGCGGCGAGTTCGACGTCGCGCTCCCACAGTGGGGCCCAGGCGGCTCCTCCGGGCCGTCCCTGCGTCATCGCGCTACCTCCCGGGGTCGCTCAATCGACGTACAGAAGTCGAGACTAGCCGGGTCCGGGCCGTGATGGAGAGCGGTCCGGGCAGGTACTCCCGCAAGGAGTGAGGAAGAAGCCGCTCCGGGGGCGGTCTGTGGGCGCTTTCCGGGTCTTCACAGGCGTTCGATGATGGTCACGTTGGCCTGGCCGCCGCCTTCGCACATGGTCTGGAGGCCGAACCGGCCGCCGGTGCGCTCCAGTTCGTGCAGGAGGGTCGTCATGAGTTTGACGCCGGTGGCGCCGAGGGGGTGGCCGAGGGCGATCGCGCCGCCGTTGACGTTGACCTTCTCCGGGTCGGCGCCGGTCTCCTGGAGCCAGGCGAGGGCGACGGGTGCGAACGCCTCGTTGATCTCCACGAGGTCGATGTCGGCGATGGTCATGCCGGTCTTCTTCAGGGCGTGCGCGGTGGCGGGGATGGGCGCGGAGAGCATGCGGATGGGGTCCTCGCCGCGCACGGAGAGGTGGTGGACGCGGGCGCGGGGCGTCAATCCGTGTTCCCGCACGGCCCGTTCGCTCGCGATGAGCATCGCAGCGGCGCCGTCGGAGACCTGCGAGGAGCAGGCCGCGGTGATCGTGCCGTCGTCGAGGACGGGCTCGAGGCCCGCCATCTTCTCCAGGGACGTGTCGCGCCGTGGGCCCTCGTCGCAGGTGACGTCTCCGTAGGGAACGGTTTCGCGGTCGAAGCGGCCCTCGTCGATGGCGCGGACGGCACGCCGGTGCGAGCGGAGCGCGAACTCCTCCATGGCGCGGCGGGATATCCCCCACTTCTCGGCGATCAACTGGGCGCCGTGGAACTGGTTCACGGGCCGGTCGCCGTAGCGGGCGCGCCAGCCTTCGCTGCCCGCGTAGGGGCCCTGGGTGAGGCCGAGGGGCTCGGCGGCCCGCCGGGAGGCGAAGGCGATGGGGATCATCGACATGTTCTGGGTGCCGCCCGCGACGACGAGGTCCTGGGTGCCGGACAGGACGCCCTGCACGGCGAAGTGCACGGCCTGCTGGGACGATCCGCACTGCCGGTCGATCGTGACGCCGGGCACTTCTTCGGGGAGTCCGGCCGCCAGCCAGCTGGTGCGGGCGATGTCGCCGGCCTGCGGTCCGACCGTGTCGAGGCAGCCGAAGACGACGTCCTCGACGGCGGCGGGGTCGACGCCGGTGCGCTCGACGAGCGCGCGCAGGACATGGGCTCCCAGGTCGGCGGGGTGGACCTGGGAGAGCCCGCCCTTGCGCCTGCCGACGGGCGTGCGGACCGCTTCGACGATGTAGGCCTCGGCCATGAGTGCGTACTCCTCGGTCGTGGGCGCCGTACGAGCGACGACGCGCCTGCTACGTACGTACGGAGATGCCGTCCAGGACCATCGACAGGTACTGGCGGGCGATCTCCTCGGGGCTGTGGCCGCCGCCGGGGCGGTACCAGGACGCGGCGACCCAGACGGTGTCGCGCACGAAGCGGTAGGCGAGGCGGACGTCCAGGTCGCCGCGGAAGACGCCCTCGGCGACGCCGCGTTCCAGCGTCGTCAGCCAGGCCTTCTCGAAGCGCTGCTGCGAGTCCGACAGGTACTGGAAGCGCTGCTGGGCGACGAGGTGCCTGGACTCCTTCTGGTAGATCGCGACGGCGGCGCGGTGCCGGTCGATCTCCCGGAAGGACTCGGTGACGAGGGCTTCGAGCGTGGCGCGGGGGTCGAGCTGGGCCTGGAGCACGGTGTCGTACCCGTCCCACAGCTCGGCGAGGAAGGTGCGGAGGATCTCTTCGAGCATCGACTCCTTGGAGTCGAAGTGGTAATAGAGGCTGCCGGCGAGCATGCCGGCGGCGTCGGCGATCTTGCGGACCGTGGTCGCGTTGTAGCCCTGCTCGGCGAAGACGTCGGCGGCGATGGCGAGCAGTTCGCGGCGCCGCTCGGGCGAGGGGCTCACCTGGGGCTTCTTCTTGGCGGCGGGTTTTTCACCGGCGCTCTGTTTCGGGTTCGGCACACGGTCATTCTCCGCCTAGGCGTGCTGACTGCTGACCGAGACCGTCTCCCCCGTCATGTACGAGGAGTAGCCGCTGGCCAGGAAGACGATGACGTTGGCTATCTCCCAGGGCTCCGCGTACCGCCCGAACGCCTCCCGCGCGGTGAGCTCTTCGAGGAGTTCGGGCGAGGTGACCTTCGCGAGGTGGGGGTGCATGGCGAGGCTCGGTGCGACGGCGTTGACCCGGATGCCGTGAGGGGCCGCTTCGAGGGCGGCGCACCGGGTGAGGGCCATGACCCCGGCCTTCGCCGCGGCGTAGTGCGCCTGGCCCGCCTGGGCTCGCCAGCCGAGCACGGAGGCGTTGTTCACGATGACACCGCGCCGCTCGCCGCCCTGCTCACCGCTCCGGGCGGCGTCACGCATGCGGCGCAGGGCGTCGCGGGTGGAGCGGAAGGTGCCGTTCAGCGTGACGTCGATGACCTTGTCCCACTGCTCGTCGGTCATCTCGGTGAGCTCGGCGGTTCCTCCGAGGCCCGCGTTGTTCACCACGATGTCCAGGCCTCCGTGGCGCCGCTCGGCGAGGTCGAACAGAGCCATGATCTGTGCCGTGTCGGTGACGTCGCACGGGACGCCGTCGATCCGGTCGGCGCCGAACTCCTCGGCGAGCACGGCCACCGACTGTTTCGTACGGACCGCGTGGGCGTCGCCGATGACGACGCGCGCGCCCTCCTCCAGGAAGCGGCGTGCGGTGGCGCCGCCGATACCCGCTCCGGCGGCCGCGGTGATCACGGCGGTGCGGTCCGCGAGGAGGTCGTGCGCCGGAACGTAGGCGGGTGCGTGGGCGGGCGCGTCCATGGGCTCTCCGATTCCGGCTCTCGACTCCTCGACACCCTTCAAGGTAATCTACCAAACACTTGTTAGGGAAGAGTCGAGGAGTCGAAGGGGTGGGCGCCGATGGACCTGGACTTCACCGCCGGGGAGCAGGAGTTCAGGCAGCGGGCGCGCGCGTGGCTCGCCGCGCATGTGCCGGCCGCGCCGCTGCCCTCGCTGGAGACCGGGGAGGGCTTCGCGGCGCACCGGGAGTGGGAGCGCACGCTCGCGGCCGACCGCTGGTCGGTGGTGTCGTGGCCGGAGGAGTACGGCGGGCAGGGCGTCGACATCGTCAAGTGGCTGGTGTTCGAGGAGGAGTACTACGCGGCGGGTGCACCCGGCAGGGTCTCCCAGAACGGCATCAGCCTCCTCGCGCCCACCCTCTTCGACTTCGGCACCGAGGAGCAGCGTGCGCGGGTGCTGCCCGCGATGGCGACGGGGGAGGTGATCTGGGCGCAGGCCTGGTCGGAGCCCGAGTCTGGCTCCGACCTCGCGTCTCTGCGCTCCACCGCCCGCCGTACGGACGGAGGGTGGCTGATCAGCGGCCAGAAGGCGTGGTCGTCGCGGGCCGCGTTCGCCGACCGCGCGTTCGGCCTGTTCCGCAGCGAGCCGCCCGGAACGCACCCCGGCAAGCCGCACCGTGGCCTGATCTACCTGATGTTCCCGCTCGACGCGGACGGGGTGACGGTCCGTCCCGTCGGCCGCTTGGACGGCAAGCCCGCGTTCGCCGAGCTCTTCCTGGACGACGTCTTCGTGCCGGACGAGGACGTGATCGGCGAGCCGGGGCAGGGCTGGCGGATCGCCATGTCGACCACGGGCAACGAGCGGGGCCTGACGCTGCGCTCCCCCGGCCGCTTCCTCACCGCCGCGGACCGGCTGGCCCGGCAGTGGCACGCGCGGACCGATCCGGCCGACCCGGACGGCACGGCGCTGCGCGACCGGGTCGCCGACGCCGTCATAGGGGCGCGGGCATACGAGCTGTTCACCTGGGCGAACGCCTCGCGGTTCGCGGCGGGCGAGACGATCGGCGCCGAGTCCAGCCTCAACAAGGTCTTCTGGTCGGAGTACGACATCGCGCTGCACGAGACGGCGCTCGATCTGCTCGGCCCCGACGGCGAGTTGCTCGACGGGTCGCCCACGGAGGGCCCCGACTGGGCGGAGGGGTACGTGTTCTCGCTCGCCGGTCCCATCTACGCCGGTACGAACGAGATCCAGCGGGACATCATCGCCGAGCGGCTGCTCGGCCTGCCGAAGGGACGCCGCTGATGAGGTTCCTCCTCGATGCCGAGCAGCGGGAGTTCGCGCGCTCCCTGGACGCGATGCTGACGGCGGCCGACACGGTGGCGGCCACGCGCGCGTGGGGCGTAGGTGAGCACGCGCCGGGGCGGGCCGTGTGGGGGCGGCTCGCGGACGCGGGTGTCTTCGCGCTGCCGGTCCCCGGGGAGTACGAGGGGGTGGGGCCGCTCTCCGTGGAGACGGCCGTCGCCTTCGTGGAGGTGGGGCGGCACGCCGTGCCGGGGCCGGTCGTCGAGACGGTGGCGGCGGCCGCGCTCCTCGCCCGCCTCGCCGAGGAGGGCGAGCGGGAACCGGCCAAGCGCTTCCTGCCCTCGCTCGCCTCGGGCGCGGCGACCGCGACGCTGACGCTGCCGCAGAGCGGGCCGCTCGCCCTGGACGCGGACGCGGCCGACCTGATCCTGACCGTCGCCGACGGCGAGCTGCGGCTCGCACCCGGGCACGCGCGCGTGCGCCGCTCCCTGGACCCCGCGCGGCGCCTCGCCGCGCCGCTGCCGGGCGGCGAACTGCTCGCCTCCGGGCCCGCCGTCACCGCGGCGGCGCGGCACGCGACGGACTGGGCGGCGCTCGCCACGGCCGCCCAGTCGCTGGGCGTCGGCCTCGCCCTGCTCGACAGGACCGTCGCGTACGCGAAGCAGCGGGCCCAGTTCGGCTCGCCGATCGGAGCGTTCCAGGCCGTCAAGCACCGGCTCGCGGACGTGCTGGTGCGCCTGGAGTTCGCGCGGCCACTGGTGTTCGGCGCCGCGACGACGATGGCGCCGGGCGACGTCGCCGCGGCCAAGGTGACGGCGTCCGAGTCGGCGTACGGGGCGGCCCGCGCCGCGCTCCAGCTGCACGGCGCGATCGGCTACACGGCGGAGTTCGACCTGTCCCTGTGGCTCACGAAGGCGAGGGCGCTCCGGGGTGCCTGGGGGGATCCGGGGGTATGGAGGAGACGGGTTCTCGCGGCGCGCGAGTGACGCATACAGGGCACACCCAGGGTGCATCCATGGCATATCCATGACCCACACACAGAGGAGGGGCGCCCAAAGGGGATCCGGAGGTGCGGAAGGGGCGGGTTCTCGGCGCGCGCCGAGAACGTGGTGCCGCGCACCCCCGCACGCCGTGCCCCGTTTCCGGGAACCCGGGCCGTCCGTGGCCCGCGGGATGCGATGATCAAGCGCAATGGTGAGCCGACCGAGAAGGAGGCCCCACGTGCGCGTGATCGGGCTCATGTCAGGGACCTCGTACGACGCGATCGACGCGGCAGCCGCCGATCTGACGCTCGACGGCGACCGTCTGGTGCTTACCCCCCTCGGGCTGATCACCCGGGGCTACGACGAAGGGCTGCGCGCCGCGCTCGGGGCGGCGCTGCCGCCCGCCACGACCACCCTCGCCGAGGTCTGCCGCCTGGACACGGACATCGGGCGCGCGTTCGCCGCCGCCGCGGTCGAGGCTGACCGTGAACTGTGCGACGGGCGGGCCGAGCTCGTCGCCTCGCACGGGCAGACCGTCTACCACTGGGTGGAGGGCGGACAGGTGCACGGCACGCTGCAGATCGGGCAGCCCGCGTGGATCGCCGAGGCGACCGGCCTGCCGGTGGTCTCCGACTTCCGCCCCCGCGACATCGCGGCGGGCGGCCAGGGCGCGCCCCTGGTCAGCCTCGTGGACCGCATGTGGCTGCGCGGCAGGCCCGGCACCCCCGCCGCGCTGAACCTCGGCGGCATCGCCAACATCACCGCCGCGGACGGCACCGCCTTCGACACCGGCCCCGCCAACGCCCTGGTGGACGCGGCCGTGCACGAGGCGACGGCCGGCCGCCTCGCGTACGACCTGGACGGCGAGCTCGCCGCGCAGGGCACGGTCGACGAGGGCCTCCTCGCCCGCCTCCTGAACGAGCCCTACTACGCCCTGCGCGCGCCGAAGACGACGGGCAAGGAACTCTTCCACCTGCCGTATCTGCGTACGGCGTTGAAGGGGTACGAGGCGCTGCCCACCGAGGACGTCGTCGCCACGCTCACCCGCCTCACGGCCCGCACGGTCGCCGACGCCGTCCGCTCGGTGGGGGCATCCGAAGTCATCGCCTCCGGGGGCGGCACCCTGAACCCGGTGCTGATGGGGTTCCTGCGGGCGGAGTTGGGCGAGGGACTGCCGCTGCGCACGTCGGGCGAGCTCGGTCTGCCGTCCGCCGCGAAGGAGGCATACGCCTTCGCGGTGCTCGGTTTCCTGACCCTGCACGGCCTGCCGGGCACCGTCCCGGCGAGCACGGGCGCCCGGCACGCGAGCGTGCTGGGTTCGATCACCCCGGGGCGGCGCGGTACGCAGTGGCCGCGGGTGACGGAGGGGGCCCAGGGGCCCGTGCGGCTCGTCGTCAACGGGCATGAGGACGCGGGCCGGTAGAGAACGCGGCGGAGCGGGCCGAATTGTGGTGGCCCCTCTCATCCGGCTTTCACGCGGGGCTCATACGCTGACCGGCATGACCCAGATGACTCCCCCGGGCTGGTACCCCGACCCCGGCCGGACCGCCGGCGGTCCTCCCACCGAGCGCTGGTGGGACGGGACCGTGTGGACGGACCAGGTGCGCGCCGCCGGCACCGCGCCCGATCCGACGCAGTCGACCTCCGCGGCATATCCCGGCCAGGACCCGGCATACCCCGGCCAGGACCCGACGTATCCCGGCCAGATCCCGGCATACCCCGGCCAGCCCCCGGCCCCCGCACCGCGCCGCAAGCTGCGCGTGGCGATAGCCGCGGGCGTGGTGCTCGTCGTCCTCGGCGGCATAGCCGGGGGCGTGTACGCCCTCACCTCCGACGA
Organism: Streptomyces sp. Je 1-369; assembly: GCF_026810505.1. Classification (NCBI taxonomy): domain Bacteria; kingdom Bacillati; phylum Actinomycetota; class Actinomycetes; order Kitasatosporales; family Streptomycetaceae; genus Streptomyces; species Streptomyces sp. Je 1-369. The sequence goes on along the minus strand of NZ_CP101750.1, from coordinate 7,625,830 downwards.
CGACAGTGACGGCGGTGGCTCCGCGGTGAAGGAGCCGTCGGCCGGCGCTCCGCGAGACCCGCGGAACCCACAGGACCCGGACTCCCCGGAGGCGCCCCGTTCCCCGGGCGCACCCGACCCGCAGGCCCCGGAGCAGGACCCGGGCTTCGCCAGTGACGTGGTGAACGGCATCAAGATCCCCGTGCCGGACGGCTGGAAGGGCGGAAGCACCCCGTACGGCGCCGGGGTGCAGACGGACCCGATCCCCTGCCCCGGCAACACCAGCGAGCGGTGCACCCGCGGCAGCGCCTTCTCACAGTCGGCCGAGCAGCTGAAGATCGACGCCGAGACACCGGAGGCGGCGGCCAAGGCGGACGTCAAGAAGAACGCCACGCAGGGCTACGGCGGCAAGACCTACGGCAAGATCACCTCGCACAAGGTGCTGGCCTCCGAGTCCATCACCGTGGCGGGGCAGAAGGGCTACTACGTCCGCTGGAAGGCCGTCACGGAGAAGAGCGACGACGGCTACGTCGAGTCGCTCGCCTTCCCCTCCCCCGCCGACAAGTCGAAGATCGTCATCGTCCGCATGGGCATCGACGTCAACGACAAGGCCCCGTCGCAGTCCTCGATGGACGAGATCGCGAAGGGCATCAAGGCAGGACCGGTCGGCGAGGGCAGCGGCGGCAACGGTCAGGACGTATAGCGCCCCCCTGAAGAGAACCGCCTCTGAAGAGAACCGTCCCTCAAGAGAACCGTCCCTGAAGAGAACAGCAGGGCCGGGCGGGTTCCTCGCCGCTCAGGAGGAACACCGCCCGGCCCGGGGGTGCGCGCCGCCCCCGTCCCCACGGTGCGGCGCGGGCGGGCCCGGTTCCCGTCATCCAACGGATCCGGGCCCACGATCAGGTGAGGCCGAGTGCGGGCAGCACACACGCCTCCACGAAACGGGTCACGTACTCCTCGTCGGCGTACGCCCCCTCCAGGATGGGACGGGCCCGCAGCACGCCGAACAGCTGCACCGAGAGGAACTCCACCGCCGGGTGTCCCTCGGCGATCTCGCCGCGCTCGACCCCGCGCCGGATGATCGCGGCCATGGCCTGCAGCTCCGGCTCGACCAGCGTCTCGCGCAGCACGCGCTGCAGGTCCTCGTCCTGGAGGACCGCGTGACTGAGCGCCTGGACCAGCATCGTGTCGCGGCCCGACTGCTCGCCCGCCGCGCGTGCCGCCTCCCGCAGGTCCCCGGCGAGGCTGCCGGTGTCGATGCCCGCGAACCGTACACACCGGTTGGCGCGCAGCGCGGCGGCCACGAACTGGGGCTTGGTCTTCCACTGCCGGTAGAGCGTGGATTTGCTGCACCGGGTCCGGGCGGCGACGCCTTCCATGGTCAGCGCCTCGTACCCGCACCGGCGGAGCTGGTCGAGGACGGCGTCGTAGAACTCCTGCTCACGCTCAGGCGTGATCTTCGAGCGGTTCGACGTCGACGTCATGACTCTTCTCCTGGGTACGGCGGCCGACCTGCGCGGTCAGCACCTTTCGATACGCCAGTGTACCGGTACGCCTCCGTATCGGTACACTGGCGTATCGATGAGTGCGGCGATCCCTCACTCAGCACCGCACTACCCAGTCGTCACGTAAAGGGGCCGGGGGATGGAATCCCGAACCGAGCCTGCCGAACGGGAGCCGGACATAAGCGTCCGACCGCCCCTCGTCCGCGAGCTCCTCCTCGTCGTAGGACTTTTCCTCGTCTACAAATTCGGCAGGCAGCTCGCCAACGGGCACACCGGCGAGGCCTTCCACAACGCACACCGCGTGTGGGACGCCGAGCGCACGCTGCGCCTGCCCGGCGAGGGCGCCGTCCAGGACGCGCTGCTCAGCAGCGACACGCTGATCCACGTCGCGAACACGTACTACGCGACCGTGCACTTCCCCGCGACCCTGCTGTTCCTGGTCTGGCTGTACCTGCGTCGGCCGCGGCACTACGTATGGACGCGCCGGGTGCTCGCCGCGCTCACCGCGGCCGCGCTCGTCCTCCACCTCGGCTTCCCGCTCGCTCCTCCGCGCATGCTGGGCGCGGCGCACCTCGTGGACACGGCGCAGGTGTACGGGCCCTCGGTATACGCCGCGAAGCCCGCGACCGACACCATGGCGAACCAGTTCGCCGCGATGCCCTCCCTGCACTTCGGCTGGGCGCTGATGCTCGCCGTCGGCCTGATCGTCGCCACGTCGTCGCGGTGGCGCTGGCTGTGGCTGCTGCACCCCCTGCTCACCCTGCTCGTGGTGGTGGGCACCGCCAACCACTACTGGCTCGACGCGCTCGCGGCGACCGCGCTCCTCGGGATCGCCCTCGCGGTGATCCGGCTGCCGCGCCCCGGCCGCTCGCTGGTCGTGCGCCGGTCGGCGCCCGCGCCGTCGCACACACTGATCTCCTCGGGGGCCGGCCGATGAGCGCCACACTGCTCGCCGTCGCCCTCTCGCTCGTCTCCGCGGCCGCCTACGCCGCCGCGGCGGTCGCCCAGGAGCGGCTGGCCTCGCGCGTCCACGACGGGGAGAGCGGGGCCCTGCGGATGCTCGGCAGCGGCGTCTGGTGGTCCTCCGTGGGACTCAACGCCTCCGCGGCGCTGCTGCACGTGGCGGCGCTCAAGTACGGCCCGCTCACCCTGGTCCAGCCGCTCGGCGCCCTCACCCTGGTCGCCGCGGTGCCGCTCGGCGCGCGGCTCGCGGGCCGCCGGGTCACGCGTCTGGAGTGGCGCGGCACGGGGCTCACTCTCATCGGCCTCGGCGCGCTCCTCCTGACCGCGTCGGGACCGGCGCCCGACGACACGCTGACGGTGCCGGAGGCCCTGGTCGTGGCCGCCGCGACGATGGCGGTCATCGGGGTGCTGTCGCGGCCCGGCACGCGCCCCGGGCTGCGGCACGCGACCGCGTCCGGCTTCGCCTCCGGTGTCGCGTCGGCGCTCACGCAGACCGTGACGGTCGCCGTCACGGACCGGTCGGGACCGCTGTTCAGCCCGCAGGTGGTGATCGTGGCGGTGCTGGTCGCGGCGTTCGCCGCGGGTGGCCTGCTGCTCTCGCAGACCGCCTACCGAGGCGGCCTCGGCGCCCCGCTCGCCGTGGTGACGCTCGCCAACCCCATGGCGGCCTCCGTCATCGGCGTGGCGCTGCTCGGCGAACGGCTCCAGGGCGGCATCGGCGGCATCCTCCTCGCGGTGGCGGGCGCGGCGGTGGCGGCGTACGGAGTCGTGGTGCTGACGCGGTCGCCGCGCGACCTGGCGGTCGATCCGGGCGAGCTGGTCGGACTGGGCGAGCTGGGTCCGGGCCCGAACTTCCCCGGGGCGATCCCCGTCCAGCCCGTGGCAGCCGACGCGGCGCGGGGAACTGCGCGACCCACCGCGTCCGGCCTGCAGAACGCCTGAGACAGCGACCTCAGACAGCAACACGAAGCGGCGCCGGTCGCCCCCTGCGGAAGGGGACGACCGGCGCCGCTGTCACACCTGGCGGGCTTGGTCACCCGAAGCCGCGGGCGTCCTGCTTGAGGGCCGTGTCGACCGTCAGGGCCGTCGCCACGACGAGGCTCAGGAGCGGCTCGGGCAGCTGGTAGTGGATCTGCAGGACGTAGTTGTCCGCGGTGGTGAACATCGTCTTGGCGAGGCCTTCCCAGGTCTTCGTGATCCGGGCGACCTCGTTGTCCGCGTGGTCGACGATCGAGAAGTTCCAGGCGCGCCAGTTCTCCGCCTTGATGGCGCCGACCTGCTGGCCGTTCACCATCATGGCGAAGTTGATCTTGCCGATCATGTTCTGCTGGACGATCTCGCCGACCGGCTGACCGTCCGCGCGCTCGACGATGACCCGCGACTTCATGAACTTTCGGGGGCGGGTCAGCATCATCTGCGGCTGGCCGTACGCGTCGCGGATCTCCAGCTTGTGCGTCATGAACTGGTCGACGCTGGCGACGAAGCGGGCGACCTTCTTCAGCGCGCTCTGGCCGACCTGGACGACCGAGCCGAGCGTGTTGCCCGACTGGTCCATCACGCTGTACTCGTTCGTCAGCTCGATGAGCTTGGCCTTCTGGTTCACGACCAGGACCGGCTCCGTGAACAGCGTGCCGCCGCCCTGCGCGGAGGGCGCGACGCCGGCCTGCTTCTGCACCTGGCGCTGCACCTTGGCCGGGTCGGCCGTGGGCGGAGCCTGGGGGGCCGCCTGCGGCTGCCCGAACTGGCCCTGGAGCGCGGCGGTCTGCGGCTGCCCGAACTGGCCCTGCTGAGCCTGGGCCTGCGCCTGCGCGGGCTGGACCGGCTGGGCCTGCGCGGGCTGCGCCTGCTGCGGGACCTGCTGGGCCGGAGCCTGCTGCTGGCCTCCCTGCGGGGCCGGATTGGTGTGGTCCGTCCACTGGGAGCCGTCCCACCAGCGCAGAAGCTGGGGCGCGCCGTGCGGGTCCGGGTACCAGCCTGCAGGAGTGTTCGAATGCGTTGTCACCCGGGTGACCCTACCCTCCAGGCACGGGCGCCCCGCCAGCCCCTTGCCGAGTTGTTATGTCCGGCTCATCCGGACACGTCACCACGTGACCTCCACCCGCAACGCGCCCTCCCCTTCCCGCAGCTCCACCGCGCCGATCCTCCCCGCCGCCCGCACGTCGTCCTCCGCCGCCGCGAAGTGGTCCAGCTCGGCGCGCGCGGCCGTCACCGTCGCCCCCGCGACCTCCGTGCGCATCGAGAGCCGCGCCTGCGACTTCGCCTTGCGGACCCCGGCGATGGCCTCCGACGCCACCGCGAGGACCGCCGCGTCACCCGCGTACTCCCGCAGCTCCGCACCGTTCGGCCACGGCGCGCGGTGGACCGAACCGGCCCTCCACCACGACCAGACCTCCTCCGTGACGAACGGCAGGACCGGCGCGAAGAGGCGGAGCAGGACGTCGAGGGCCGTACGGAGGGCGGCCCGTGCGGAGTCCGCGGCTGCGGCGTCGCCGTGGTCGCCGTACGCGCGGGCCTTGACCAGTTCGACGTAGTCGTCGCAGAAGTGCCAGAAGAGCTGCTCGGTGCGGTCCAGGGCGCGGGCGTAGTCGAAGGTCTCGAAGGCCTCGGTGGCCTCGTCGACGGTCGACGCGAGCGCGGCGAGGAGCGCCCGGTCGAGCGGCCGCGTGACGGCGGAACCGTCGCCCGCATCGAGGCTCAGGACGAACTTGCCGACGTTCAGGAGCTTCATGGCGAGCCGGCGGCCGATCTTCATCTGGCCCGTGTCGAACGCCGTGTCCGTGCCGGGGCGGCCGCTCGCCGCCCAGTAGCGGACCGCGTCCGAGCCGTACTGCTCCAGGAGGTGGCCCGGAGTGACCACGTTGCCCTTGGTCTTGGACATCTTCTTGCGGTCGGGGTCCAGGATCCAGCCGGAGATCGCCGCGTGCTTCCAGGGCAGCGCGTCGTGCCCGGTGTGGGCCCGTAGGACCGTGGCGAACAGCCAGGTGCGGATGATCTCGTGGGACTGGGGGCGCAGATCCATGGGGAAGACCCGCGCGAACAGGTCGGGGTCCGAGCGCCACTTCCCGGCGATCTGCGGCGTGAGGGACGACGTGGCCCAGGTGTCCATGACGTCCGGGTCGCCGGTGAAGCCGTGCGGAACGCCGCGCTGGGCAGCCTCGTACCCGGGCGGGGTGTCGGTGCTCGGGTCGACGGGCAGGGCGGACCGGTCGGGGGCGAGGGGGCGGGTGTGGTCGGGCTGCCCGGCCGCGTCCAGCGGGTACCAGACGGGGATCGGGACACCGAAGAACCGCTGGCGGCTGATCAGCCAGTCGCCGTTGAGCCCGCCGACCCAGTTCTCGTACCGGACCCGCATGTGCGGCGGGTGCCAGGCGAGTTGGGCGCCGCGGGCGAGGAGCCGGTCGCGCAGGGCGTCGTCCCGGCCGCCGTTGCGGACGTACCACTGGCGGGTCGTGACGATCTCCAGGGGCTTGTCGCCCTTCTCGAAGAACTTGACCGCGTGCGTGACGGGGCGCGGTTCGCCCAGGAGGTCACCGCTCTCGCGCAGCATCGCGACGACGCGCTCCCGGGCGGTGTGCGCGGTGGCGCCCGCGAGCTGCGCGTACGCGGCGACGGCGGCCGGAGACCCGACACCGGCCGGCGGATCGGCGAGGAAGCGGCCGTCCCAGCCGATGACCGGGCGTGTGTCGAGCCGCAGTTCACGCCACCAGGTCACATCGGTCGTGTCGCCGAACGTACAGACCATCGCGAGGCCCGTGCCCTTGCCGGGCATCGCGAGGGGGTGCGGGACGACGGGAACCTCGACGCCGAAGAGCGGCGTGCGGACCGTCCCGCCGAACAGGTCCTGGTAGCGCTCGTCGTCCGGGTGGGCGACCAACGCGACGCAGGCGGGCAGGAGTTCGGGGCGGGTGGTCTCGATGAGGACGGCACGGCCGCTCGCGTCCTCGAAACGGAGCTTGTGGTACGCGGCGGTCCGCTCCCTGTCCTCCAGTTCGGCCTGCGCGACGGCGGTACGGAAGGTGACGTCCCAGAGCGTGGGCGCCTGCGCGATGTAGGCGTCACCGCGCTCCAGGCTCTCCAGGAACGCGTACTGCGAGGCTGTACGGGCGTCCGCGTCGATGGTCCGGTAGCTGTGCGACCAGTCGACGGAGAGGCCGAGGTGCCGCCACAGCTCCTCGAAGACCTTCTCGTCCTCGCCGGTGAGCCGCTCGCACAGATCAATGAAGTTCTTTCGGGAGACCGGCAGTTGGTGCTTACCGGGCTTTTCGGGCGGGGTGAAGTCCGGGTCGTGGGGCAGGGCGGGGTCGCAGCGGACGCCGAAGTGGTTCTGGACGCGGCGCTCCGTCGGCAGCCCGTTGTCGTCCCATCCCATGGGATAGAAGACTTCCCGACCGCGCATGCGCTGGTAGCGGGCGATCGTGTCGGTGTGCGTGTACGAGAAGACGTGGCCGACGTGGAGCGAGCCGCTGACGGTGGGCGGCGGTGTGTCGATGGAGAAGATCTCGTCCCGGGTCTTCGAGCGGTCGAAGGCGAATACGCCCGACTCGTCCCATCGCCGAGACCATTTCTCTTCGAGCCCGTCGAGGACGGGCTTCTCGGGGACGCCTGCACGGCGATGGGTGTCTGCCATGCCTCTGGATGCTATCCGTGCACGCCAGTTGCAGGCGTCCCCTTTATTTTCCGGCTACCGGTTACCGCCGGGCCGTCAGACGGTGCGGATCGCCGGGTCGCTGACGCCCGCCGCACCCGTCTCCACGTGACCGGCGAGACGCCGCAGGAACCCGGCGTCGCCGTCGGACTTCACCGTCAGGTCGTACCAGCGCTTGGTCGCCCGCAGGTCGACGGTGTGCTGCACCGAGGAACCGGCCTTGACCTTGAAGGTCTGGCCCGCGCCACCGTAGGCGTTGGTCACCGTGAGGTTCACATCGGCGCTGCCCGCGTTCTTCAGGGTCAGCCTGATGTTGCCCGTGGTGCCGTCGTGGCGGGCGGTCACCTCGGGGCCCGCCTTCTTGCCGGGGCCCTTGAAGGTGCGCAGGAAACCGTTGGGGCCGAAGACGGAGAGGTCGTAGGTGTCCTTGGAGTACTTCGAGTTCCAGGTGTCGGAGAGCGTCTTGCCCGCCTCCGTGGTGTACGTCCAGGGGCCGTCGGTGCGGTTGGCGGAGCGCACGTGGAAGCAGACGCCCGCCTTGGCGCCGCCGCTGAACGTGAGCGTGAACTTTCCGGCGACGGGGTCCGCGGCACCGTCCACCAGCGGGGCGTACGGCAGCGCGCGGGCGGGCCGGGAGCCGGACTCCTGCTTGGGCAGCGCCGGGTTCGCGGGCGCCTTGGGCACGTAGTCGTCGTGGCGCTCCTTGTCCGGCGGCTCGTAGGCGGCCGTGTCGGGGAGCTCCGCCGGGTCGAGGTCCTTGCCGCTGAAGTCGAAGGCGGACGTGAGGTCGCCGCAGATCGCGCGGCGCCACGGCGAGATGTTGGGCTCCTTGACGCCGAAGCGCGTCTCCATGAACCGGATGATCGACGTGTGGTCGAAGACCTCGGAGTTCACGAAGCCGCCGGTGCTCCACGGCGATACGACGATCATCGGGACGCGCTGCCCGAGGCCGTAGTGCCCGGCCGCGTAACCCGCGCTGCCCTTGTGGTAGTCGAGCGCCGTGTCGACGGTGGACTTGCCCTGGTTGGCGTCCTTGGGCACGTACGGCGGGACGATGTGGTCGAAGTAGCCGTCGTTCTCGTCGTAGGTGATGAACAGGGCCGTCTTCGCCCACACCTCGGGGTTGGAGGTGAGCGCGTCCAGGACCTGCGCGATGTACCAGGCGCCGTAGTTCACCGGCCAGTTGGGGTGCTCGCAGAACGCCTCGGGGGCGGCGATGTAGGAGACCTGCGGGAGCTTGTCGGCCTTCACGTCGGCCTTGAGGAGGTCGAAGTAGCCGTCGCCCGCCTTGGCGTTGGTGCCGGTGCGGGCCTTGTCGTAGAGCGGGTCGCCGGGCTTGGCGTTGCGGTACTTGTTGAAGTAGAGGAGCGAGTTGTCGCCGTAGTTGCCGCGGTAGGCGTCGTTGATCCAGCCCCAGTGTCCGGCCGCGTCCAGGCCGTCACCGATGTCCTGGTAGACCTTCCAGCTCACCCCGGCCTGCTCCAGGCGTTCGGCGTACGTCGTCCAGTCGTATCCCGCCTCCTGGTTGCCGAGGACCGGGCCGCCGCCCTTGCCGTCGTTGCCGACGTGCCCGGTGAGCATGTAGTAGCGGTTGGGGTCGGTCGCGCCCATGAACGAACAGTGGTAGTCGTCGCAGACCGTGAAGGCGTCGGCGAGCGCGTAGTGGAACGGGATGTCGTTCCGCTCCAGGTACGCCATCGTGCGCTCGGACTTGGCAGGGATCCACTGGTCGTACGCACCGCTGTTGAACGCCTTGTGGCCGCCGGCCCAGTCGTGGTCGAGGCCCGCGATGAACTGCATGCCGAGGTTGTCGGCGTCCGGGTGGAACGGCAGCACTTCCTTGCCGCCGTTCGGCTGGTGCCAGACGGGCTTGCCGTTCGGCAGCGTGACGGGGCGCGGGTCGCCGAAGCCGCGGACGCCCTTCAGCCTGCCGAAGTAGTGGTCGAAGGAGCGGTTCTCCTGCATGAGCACGACGACGTGCTCGACGTCCTTGATGGTGCCGGAGGCGCGCCTGGCGGGGAGGGACGCGGCGCGGGCGATGCTCTGGTTGAGCATGGCGAACGTCGCGGTGCCGCCGGCCAGCTGCATGAAGCGGCGCCGATTGAGTTCAGGCATGACTATTCCGACCTCGTGTTTTGTGGGGGACGCGAGCGGGGTGAAGTGTGCCAAGGGGAGCAAGCGATACGGAAGGGGCTGTGACGGGCGTGTGAAGAGAAGTCCAACCTCTGGTGGGCAGGACACAAGTCCCGGGCACACAGGGGCAAAGGTCCCATATTTGACATAGGGGTACGCGCGTGACTCACTGGGCCGTGCACCGTTCGGTGGTGCGTTCCGCTCCGTCCCGCGATCGCAAGGAGGTGTTCGGGATGAGTCCCGAAGGAAGTCCTTGCGTCAGCGGTGATCTTCTCTGAGGCCGCGTTCCGCAGCTGACCGCCGCCCCTCCGTGGCCGCTGGTCGTATTCGGTAGGTTCCGGCCGCTCTGCGCCGCCGCCTCCGAGGCGCTCCCCGCCGCGGTTTCTCCTGCGCTTCTCCCGCGTTTCCCCTGCTCCGCCGTGCCGCAGCCACGACGTCGACGCCCCCGGTCGACGTCGATACGCCCTCGGCACCCCGGAGATTTCTTCACCCCGCATCCACACATCCACGTCCTCGTGCCCGGGTCTGCCTCGTCATGCCCCGCACGGAGGGAGGTCTGCCATGAACAAGCTGATTCCCCAGGTACGCCTGGCCCCGCCAGGCGAGAACCCCCGCCCCGCCCCCCGTACCCGCAAGGCCGCCGAACTCGACGCCCGCACCCGCGAGGTCGGCGCCCGGCTCGCCGAACTCAGCGCGCTCCCCGCCCGCGACGTCCTGCACGAGCTCAACGCCACGACGCGCGGCCTGCGTCAGGACCAGGTCCTGGAACGCATCGAGCGGTACGGCGAGAACACCGTCGCCCACGACCGCGCCCCGCACTGGACCGCGCAGCTCGCCAAGTCCTTCTGGAACCCCTTCATCGGGGTGCTCGTCGTACTGGCCGCCGTCATGTACTGGCAGGACCCCGCCGACCCCGGCGTCTACATCCTCACCTCGATGGTGCTCATCAGCGCCCTGCTCCGGTTCTGGCAGGAGTTCCGGTCCTCCCGGTCCGCCGAGGCGCTCAAGAAGCTGGTCACCACGTCCTGCGCGGTGCGGCGGCGCTGGTGCGAGACCGCGGACACCGAAGAGATCCCGATGGAGCAGGTCGTCCCCGGCGACCTCGTGCGCCTCGCCGCCGGCGACCTGGTCCCCGCCGATCTGCGGCTGCTCACCGCCAAGGACCTGATGGTGAGCCAGGCCGCGCTGTCCGGCGAGTCCCTGCCCGTCGCCAAGGCCGACACGCGCGCCCATGACCTGGGCCAGCAGGCCACCGCGGACCCCGTCGAGGCCGACAACCTCTGCCTGATGGGCACGTCGGTGACGTCAGGCACGGCGACCGGCGTGGTCGTCGCGACCGGCGCGCACACCTACTTCGGCTCCATGGCGAGCGCGCTCACCGGCGACCGCCCGCAGACCGCGTTCGACGTCGGCGTGCGCAGGGTCAGCCTCCTGCTGATCCGGTTCATGCTGGTGATGGTTCCGGTCGTCTTCGCGATCAACGGCTTCACCAAGGGCGACTGGGACCAGGCGCTGCTGTTCTCGATCTCCGTGGCGGTCGGCCTCACCCCCGAGATGCTGCCGATGGTCGTCTCGGCGAACCTGGCGCGCGGCGCCGTCGCCATGTCGAAGCACCAGGTCGTCGTCAAGCAGCTCAACGCGATCCAGAACCTCGGCGCGATGGACGTCCTGTGCACGGACAAGACGGGCACGCTCACCGAGGACCGCATCGTCCTGGACCGCTACCTCGGCACGCGCGGCGAGGAGGACCGCGAGGTGCTGGAGTACGCCTACCTGAACTCCCATTTCCAGACGGGACTCCGCAACCTCATGGACCAGGCGGTCATCGACCGGGTCGACGAGGCCGAGGCGGTTGTCGTCGACCATCTCTTCACGGTGATCGACGAGATCCCCTTCGACTTCGCGCGCCGCCGCATGTCCGTCGTCCTGCGCCGCAACGAACTCTCCGGCCCCGTCTTCGAGCACACGCTCATCACCAAGGGCGCGGTCGAGGAGGTCCTCGACCGGTGCGACCACATGATGGACGGCGGCGAGCGCGTCGGCCTCACCCCGGAGCTGCGCGCCCACGTCACGCACCTCACCGACCGCCACAACCGGGAGGGCCTGCGGGTCCTCGCGGTCGCCACCCGCACCTTCCCCGTCGACCCGGACACCGCCGAGCGCGAGACCTACTCGGTGGCCGACGAGTCGGAGCTGACGCTCCTCGGCTTCCTCGCCTTCCTGGATCCGCCGAAGAAGGACGCGGCGGCCACGCTGCGCGCCCTCGCCGAGAACGGCGTCGCGGTCAAGGTCGTCACCGGCGACAACGAACTGGTCGCCGCGCGCGTCTGCGCCGACGTCGGCCTGGACACCGACGAGCTGATCACCGGCGCGACGGTCGACCTGGTCGACGACGTCGAGCTGATCGAACTGGCCCGTACGACCACGGTGTTCGCGAAGGTCAACCCGGTCCAGAAGGCGCGGATCGTGCGCGCCCTGAAGGCCGACGGGCACACGGTCGGCTTCCTCGGGGACGGCATCAACGACGCGGCGGCGCTGCGCGAGGCGGACGTGGGCGTCTCCGTCGACACGGCCGTGGACATCGCGAAGGAGTCCGCCGACATCATCCTCCTGAAGAAGGACCTGTTGGTCCTGGAGCAGGGCATATTGATGGGCCGTCAGACGTTCGGCAACACCATCAAGTACATCAAGATGACGGCGTCCTCGAACTTCGGGAACGTCTTCTCCGTCCTGGTCGCCTCGGCCTTCATCCCCTTCCAGCCGATGCTCGCCATCCACCTCCTGGTGCAGAACCTCTGCTACGACGTCAGCCAGCTGGCGATCCCGTGAGACCGCATGGACAAGGAGTACCTGAAGAAGCCGCGGGCCTGGGACGCGAAGGGCATCGGCCGGTTCATGGTGCGGATCGGCCCGATCAGCTCGGTCTTCGACATCACGACCTTCCTGGTCCTGTGGTACGTCATCGGGGCCGACTCCCCCGCCCGGCAGACCCTGTTCCAGACGGGCTGGTTCGTCGAGGGACTGCTCTCCCAGACCCTCATCGTGCACATGATCCGCACGCGGAAGATCCCGTTCGTCCAGTCCCGCGCGTCGCTGCCGGTCCTGGTGATGACCGGCGCGGTGATGCTCTTCGGCCTATGGCTGCCGTTCTCCCCGCTGGCCGGGGCGCTGTCGATGCAGCCGCTGCCGATGAGCTACTTCCCGTGGCTGATCGGAACGCTGCTCGCGTACTGCGCGCTCACGCAGGGGGTGAAGGGCTGGTACATACGGCGGCACCACGAATGGCTGTAGCGGGATTCGCGCGGGCACGCCCGCGCGAACCTTGCAAAGTTAGGTGCCGTGGGCAACCATGCACGGCATGACTGTGCGCATCCACGGCACCTGCGCCCCCGGCTTCGACGGCGTGCGAGCGGAGTTCGAGCGGAGCTTCGCCGAGCGCGACGAGCTCGGGGCGGCCGTCGCGGCCACCGTCGACGGTGAGCTCGTCGTCGACCTGTGGGGCGGCGACGCGGACCGGTCCGGCACCCGCCCCTGGGAGCGGGACACCCTGGTCAACGTCTACTCCACGACCAAGGGCATGACGGCGCTCTGCGCCCATCTCCTCGTCGACCGCGGCGAGTTGGACCTGGACGCACCCGTCGCACGCTACTGGCCCGAGTTCGCCGAGGCCGGGAAGGCCGACATCCCGGTGCGCTGGCTGCTCAGCCACCGTGCCGGGCTCATCGCGCCGGGCGAGCCGATGGCGCCGGGCGCGGTGTACGACTGGGAGAAGGTGACCGAGGCGCTGGCGGCGACGCGGCCGTGGTGGCGTCCCGGCACCGCCCAGGGCTACCACGCGGTGACGTTCGGCTTCCTGGTCGGCGAGGTCGTCCGGCGCATCACGGGGGTCTCGCTCGGGACGTTCCTGCGTACGGAGGTCACCGGGCCGCTGGGCGCGGACGTCCACGTCGGCACGCCGGAGAGCGAGCACGGGCGGTGCGCGGACATGGCGCCGCCGGTTTCCCGAGAGACGCCGCCCTCCGCGTCGTCCTCGTCCTCATCCTCGTCCTCGCGCACCATATTCGGCGACGCGCCGAAGCCTCCGGTCGCCGGCCTGTCGGACCACCCCATGGCACCGGCCACCCTCGCACTCCAGTACCTGCCGCTCGGCGACGTGAACGCCGCCCCCTACCGCCGCGCGGAGATCCCCGCCGCCAACGGCCACGCCACCGCACGCGGAATCGCCGCCGTGTACGCGGAGTTGGCGTGCGGACGGCTCCTCTCGCCCGGCGCCCTGGAGCGGCTGCGCACCAGTCAGAGCGACGGCGACGAGCCGGACCTCGTCCTGCGGGTGGGCACCCCGCTCGCCGAGACGTGGCCGTGGGGCCTCGGCTACATGCTCAACCAGTACGGTCAGGCGGGCCCCAGCCCGCGGGCGTTCGGGCACGGCGGCGCGGGCGGGTCGTACGCCTTCGCCGACCCGGAGAACGGCGTCTCGTACGCGTACACGATGAACCGCATGGGCGCGGGCACCTCGGGCGAGGACCTGCGCAGCGTCCACCTGGTCGGTGCGCTGTACGAGGGGCTCCGTGAACGGGGTACCGTGCAGGGCCGATGATGAGTGCATGACTTCAAGCAGAAGAGCCGTCTTCTTCACGGGCGAAGCGAAGGACCCCCGCTTCGGCTCGGTCACCACCGGGGACGAACGGGCCATGCTCATCAGCTTCGTGCGGTCCCAGCGCGAAACCCTGGAGATCAAGTGCCGGGGTCTGGAGGCCGAGTTGGGCGAACGGTCCGTCGAGCCCTCCGCGCTGTCGCTGCTCGGCCTGCTCCGGCACCTCACCGACGTGGAGCGCCGCTGGTTCCGGATGGCCCTCGCCGGTCTCGACGTGTCGCCCCTCTACGCCACGCCGGAGAACGCCGACGAGGACTTCGACGGAGCGGTGGCGGAGCCGGGTGCGGTCGCCGCGGCCTGGGAGGCGTGGCGGGCCGAGGTGGAGTTCGCCGAGAAGTTCGTGGCGGAGGCGCCCGATCTCGACGTCGAGGGGCAGAGCCCGCTGTTCGGCACGGTGTCGCTGCGCTGGGTGCTCCTGCACCTGGTCCAGGAGTACGCCCGCCACAACGGCCACGCCGATCTGCTGCGGGAGCGGATCGACGGGACGGTGGGGCTGTAGTAGGCAAAGGCGCACCGGGGGCCGCGCCCGTGTCACCTGCCAGGGTGCTGGCCGGGCCCCCGGCCCTTGTCCGCGAGCTTGCTCGGCGACAGGTCCGTGGGGTCCTCCCCCGGTTCGAGGAGCGTGTTGGCGGGGCCGATGATCAGGGGGTCGGCCTTGCCGACGGCCTCCGTGTCCTTCGCCTCGTAATCGAGCTGGAGCAGGAGATGGCGCATGGCTTCGAGGCGGCCGCGCCGCTTGTCGTTGGTCTTCACGACGGTCCACGGGGCGTGCGGCGCGTCCGTGGCCCGGAACATCTGGACCTTCGCGTAGGTGTAGGCGTCCCACAGGTCCAGTGAGGCGATGTCGGTGGAGGACAGCTTCCACTGGCGCACGGGGTCGACCTGCCGGATCGCGAACCGCGTCCGCTGCTCGGCCCGGGAGACGGAGAACCAGAACTTGATGAGGACGATGCCGTCCTCGGTGATCATCTTCTCGAACTGCGGCGCCTGCTCCAGGAAGTGCTGGTGCTCCTTGGGGGTGCAGAAGCCCATCACCGGCTCGACACCGGCGCGGTTGTACCAGGACCGGTCGAAGAAGACGATCTCACCGGCCGACGGCAGCTGCGCGACGTACCGCTGGAAGTACCACTGGCCCGCCTCGCGCTCGGTGGGCTTGTCCAGCGCCACCGTCCGGGCACCGCGCGGGTTCAGCCGCTCGGTGAACCGTTTGATCGTGCCGCCCTTGCCCGCCGCGTCACGTCCCTCGCACAGCACCGCGATGCGCAGCCCCTGCTCACGCACGGTCTTCTGCAGCTTGAGCAGCTCGATCTGGAGGATCCGCTTGCGCCGTTCGTACACGCTCCGGGTCAGCTTCGTCGCGTACGGGTAGTTCTCCCGCCACGTCTGAAGGGGCCGCCCCTGCTCGTCGAGGAGCACGGGACGCTCCGGGCGCGCCTCGTCGACGGACAGCCCTTCGAGCAGATCGTCTTCGTTCCCACCGGTCGGCTCCACCGTGCGGCCCTCTCCCTGTCTCTGTCCCTCCACACCCTCACCGGACAGCCTGCCCCCGGGATCGCGTCTCAGCACTCGCAATGGCGCCGTGAACGTCCCCCGGGAATAGCCGACCGATCTTGTTGGTCATTCCTGATGGCCTATCGACGAGCGGGATGTGAGGGAACCAGATGCCCAAGGTGTACGCGTTCACCCGTCACGGGGGACCGGAGGTGGAGGCCTTCCTCGACCTTCCGGTACCGGAGCCGGGACCCGGGCAGCTGCTCGTCGCGGTGCGTGCGGCCGGTGTGAACCCGGTCGACTGGAAGCTGCGCGCGGGCAAGCGGCGGCCGGGGCAGGCGCCGCTTGCCGGTCATGAGGTGCTGGGCAGCGAGGTCGCCGGTGTCGTACGGGCGGTCGGACCCGGTGTCGAGGGCTTCGCGGTCGGCGACCCGGTCTTCGGCAATCCGGTCACCGGCGGGTACGCGGAGTTCACGCTGGTCCCCGCGGACATCGCCGCCCACAAGCCGGACACGCTCCCGTTCGTCGAGGCGGCGGTACTGCCGGTGGCCGCGGCGACGGCGTACGACGGGCTGCGCCAGCTGGACCTGCCCGCGGGCGCGACCCTGCTGATCACGGGCGCCGGGGGCGGCGTCGGGGTGGCGGCGACCCAGATCGCCCGGCACTTCGGACTGCGGGTGGTGGGCACGGCGAGCGCGGCGAAGAAGGAGTTCGTCGAGTCCTTCGGCGCCGTCCACGTGCCGCCGGGCCCCCGGCTGGCGGAGCGCGTACGTGAGGCGGCCCCGGGTGGCCGCGTCGACGCGGTCTTCGACCTGGTGGGCGGCGCGGACCTGGCGGAGGTGGCCCCCTTGCTCTCCGACCGCAGAAAACTGATCACGGCGGCGGCGAAGGAAACGGTGACGGAACTGGGCGGCGCACCGGTGGCCCGGGCCCGCACGTCGGCGGTCCTGGACGAGATCGCACTCCTCGCCGTGGCGGGCGTACTGCGTCCGCAGGTGACGGCGACGTACCCCCTGGACCGCGCGGGCGACGCGCTGCGCGCGGTGGAGGACGGCCACGCACGCGGCAAGATCGTGATCGAGGTGACGGCGTGACGACGCTGGTGGAAGAGGGGGGTACGGCGGACGCCACAGACACAGCCGACGCCACCCCCCACCCCCTCGACAACCCCGCCCTCGCCTCCCTCACAGGACCGCACGCGCACTTCGCCGAGGGGCGAGGGCGCGTGGTGCGGTATCCGGTCGGCGTGTCGCCGTTCCTCGCGCTGCCCGACGACGTGACGGATGCGGACTGGGCCGATCTGGCCGCGTTCGCCGGGCCCGGCGCCGAGGTGCCGCTGCTCGCTTCGACGGTGCGGATACCCGACGGGTGGGAGAAGACCTTCGACGTGCCGGGCGTGCAGCTCGTGGACGACGGGGTCGCCGCCGCGCCGGACCCGGAGGCCGTGCGGCTCGGTCCTGACGACGTGCCCGAGATGCTGGATCTGGTCGGGCGCACGGAGCCGGGCCCCTTCGCGCCCCGCACCGTCGAGCTCGGCACGTATCTCGGGATACGCCGCGGAGGCGCCCTCGTCGCGATGGCCGGGGAGCGGCTGCACCCGCCGGGCTGGACGGAGATCAGCGCGGTCTGCACCGACCCCGCGCACCGCGGCCAGGGCCTCGGGACCCGTCTCGTCCTCGCCGTCGCCCACGGCATCAGGGCGCGCGGCGAGCGGCCGTTCCTGCACACGGCGGCGGGGAACACGAACGCCATCCGGCTCTACGAGTCACTCGGCTTCCGGCTCCGGCGGACGACGGCGTTCCGCGGGGCGCTCGTGCCCGGCCAGGCGGCGGCCGCCGAAAAATGAGAGGCCTGTTCCGCTTGTCGTTGATAGCTTCCGGACCATGCAGCCCGTAGGTGAGAACGAGATCCGCGCGTCCTTTGTGAACTGTTCGAAGGGCGAGGCCCGTCGGCTCACTCTCCCCACGGGCTTCCCCGACACTCCCTGGTCCGACCTGGACTTCCTGGGGTGGCGCGACCCCAAGGCCCCCGACCGCGGCTACGTCGTGACATGGCGGGACGGCAAGCCCGTGGGCTTCGCTCTGCGCGCCTCCACGGGGACGCGCAAGAGCCTGCTGAAGTCGAGCATCTGCTCGGTCTGCGTGACACCGCAGTCCGGCTCCGGCATCGCGCTGCTCGTCGCCCCGAAGGCGGGCGCGGCGGGCCGTCAGGGCAACTCGGTCGGCATGTACATCTGCGCGGACCTGGCCTGCTCCCTCTACGTACGGGGCAAGAAGCACACGGTGCTCACCCGCCGCCTGGAGGAAAGCCTCACGCCGGAGGAGCAGAACGCCCGCACCCTGCGGAACCTCGACGGGTTCCTGGACCAGATCATCGGCGAGTAGCGCGAGGACCTGTACCGGGGGCCCTGTACAGGGGGCCTAGACCGCCCGCGGATCCACCATCTGCAACGCGAGCGTCGCCGACGGCTGCGCCAGGCCCGGGCCGCCCGCCTCCGCCCAGGCGAGTATGCCGTCGAGGGACTCGTCGTCCGTGACAAAGCCGACCCAGGCCGCGCGGCCGCCCCGCCTGCGTCCCTCGTACGACGGCTGGACCACGACCAGGTTGGCCTGGCCGCACGGGCCGAGGCAGTCGCTCGTGCGCACCGTGAACCGGCCCCGCGACGCCGCCGCCGCGGAGCGCAGCCGTTCCAGCTGCCAGTCGTGGTCGATGCCGGGATTCTTGCGCGCGTCGCCGCAGCAGCAGCCCCGGCACACGACGAGCGTGCAGGGGCGGCGGGCTGCGGCACCGATGGAGACGACGGGACTCATACGGTGATCATCTCAGGTACGCCAACCCGGGATGCACCGCCCGGTAGCCGTCCACCAGTCGTCGTGCCACCGCCACCGAGTCGACCAGCGGGTGCAGGGCGAACGCCTTGACGGCGGTGGCCGACGAACCGCTGTCCGCCGCCGCGAGCACCTCGCGCTCGACCGCCTTGACCGCGCACACCAGACCCGTGGCGTGCCCGGGGAGCGGCGAGACCGACATGGGGTGAGCGCCGTTGGCGTCGACGGAGCACGGCACCTCGACGACGGCGTCCGCGTCGAGCGCGGAGAGGGTCGTGCCGTTGCGGACGTTGAGGATCAGGGTCGCCCGTTCGTCGCGCGCGATGGCCCGCATCAGCGCGAGGGCGACCTTCTCGTACCCGCCGGACTCCAGGTCCTCCTCGGCCCGCTCCCCCACGCCCGCCGCTTCCCTGTTCTCCGCCATGTACGCCGCCTCGCGCTCGGCGAGGGTCGTGGTCCAGGTCTTGAGGGCGGGGGTGTCGGCGCTGCGCATCTCGTCGTAGAAGCGGGCCTGTTGGGTGTGGAGAAAGGCACCGCGGGTCCGTGCGGCCTGCTGGTAGGCGCGTACGGTGTCGCGGTTGAAGTAGTAGTAGTGCAGGTATTCGTTGGGGATCATGCCGAGCGTCTGGAGCCAGTCGGCACCGAACAGCCTGCCCTGCTCGAAGGAGCCGAGGAGGCCGGGATCGGCGAGCAGCCGCGGCAGTTCGTCGCGGCCCGCGATGTGCAGCCCGCGCAGCCAGCCGAGGTGGTTGAGGCCCGCGTAGTCGATGAAGGCTTCGTCGGGGTTGCCGCCGAGCACCTGCGCGACCCGGCGGCCGAGGCCCACCGGTGAGTCGCAGATGCCGACGACGCGGTCGCCCAGGTGGCGTGCCATGGCCTCGGTGACCAGTCCCGCGGGGTTGGTGAAGTTGATGACCCAGGCGTCGGGGGCGAGCCGGGCGACGCGGCGGGCGATGTCGACGGCGACGGGCACGGTGCGCAGGCCGTACGCGATGCCGCCCGCGCCGACCGTCTCCTGTCCGAGGACGCCCTCGGCGAGGGCGACGCGCTCGTCGGCGGCGCGCCCCTCCAGGCCGCCGACGCGGATCGCGGAGAACACGAAGTCGGCGCCGCGGAGCGCCTCGTCGAGGTCGGCGGTGGCGGTGACGGTGGGCGCGTCAAGGATGTCGGTGGCCTGGTCGGCGAGTACGCGGGTGACGGCGCCGAGCCGTGCCGCGTCCAGGTCGTGCAGGACGACGTCGGTGACGCGGCCCTCGGCGCGGTCCCCGAGGAGGGCCCTGTACACGAGCGGCACGCGGAACCCGCCACCTCCCAGAATTGTCAGCTGCATCTCCGAACCGCCTTCCGTTGAACCGTTATCACCGGGGCTCACGTTACGTACGATGACGCCGCAGCGACTCGACCCCACGTCCGTCCCTTACGTCCGACCCCCACGGAGGTAGCGCCAGATGACCGTCTGGAAGGCATCAACCGCCCTGTTCGGCGCCGTCGCACTGGCGGTGATGACGGGCGGCGGCGCGTCGGCCGCGCCCGCGGCACCCGGTGGCTGGCAGGAGTCAGGCACCTCGCACGTCAACTCCCTGACCGGCAGTCAGGGGCTGGCCGGCCGCGCCGACGGCAGCCTCCTCTACAGAGGTCTCGGCTCGATACCCCTCGACCTGCGCATGAAGGGCTGGGGGCACATAGGCGACCCCGACATCGCGAAGGGCCACACCTTCGACGCCTACCAGGGCGGCGACTCCGCACAGTCGAAGATGTTCGCCGTCACCACGCCGGACGGCGAACGGCACCTCTACGAGCACAAGCTCGACGCGGGCGAGAAGCTCAACAACTCCTTCGCGGCCGTCTCGCCCGACAACCAGTGGCTGGTGTCCGGCGAGTGGGGCGGCCAGAACCGCCTCCAGGTATTCCCCGCGCCCCTCCTCAACGCCTCGACCCCGCCCACCGGCGGCGCGCTCCCCCAGGCCGGGCAGATCACGCTCGACAAGCCGGTGCGCGACATCCAGGGCTGCGACTTCGTCTCCGAAACGCGTCTGGTGTGCGCCTCGAACGACGCGTCGAAAGAGCTGTTCCCCGTGGACCGCCCGGTCCTCCAGGTCGACCTGGAGCGGCCGCTCGACGGGAAGCCGGTGACGGGCCGCGTCGCGAGTCTCTTCGCCGCGCCGCAGCGCAGCATCTGCTCCGGCTCGTTCGAGACCGAGGGCGTCGACTACGACTCCGCGCGCCGCACCCTGCGCGTCGAGGTCGTGCCGCCCGCGCCGTGTCTGGTGACGACCGCGGTGTACGCGTACAAGCCGACGACCGGCTGACCGCAAGCCCCGTCCGCCTTTCGGACAGTACGTGTGAGGCGCCGCGAGGCAGGGGAAGGTCGTGATCATGACACAGCACGACCAGGTGACCGCGGCCGTCCCCAACCACGAGCGGCGCCCGATACGACAGCTGCTCGCGGCGTCGGTGGGCAACGCCGTCGAGTGGTACGACTGGTACGCGTACACGTTCCTCGCCACGTACATAGCGGACCAGGTCTTCCCGAAGAGCTCCGGCAACTCGCTCGTCCCGCTGCTCTCCACCTTCGCCGTCTTCGCGGTGGGGTTCTTCATGCGGCCCGTCGGCGGGCTGCTCATGGGCGCGGTCGCCGACCGGCGCGGTCGGCGGGCCGCGCTGACCGTCACGATCCTGCTGATGGGCGGCAGCAGTCTGCTGGTCGGCCTGACCCCGACGTACGCGTCCGTGGGCGTGCTCGCGCCCGTCGTCCTCGTACTCGCCCGGCTGCTCCAGGGGCTCTCCGTGGGCGGCGAGTTCGCCGCGTCGACGACGTTCCTCGTCGAGTCGGCGGGCCCCGGGCGGCGAGGCCTCTTCTCCAGTTTCCAGTACGTGTCGACGAGCGCGGGCCAGCTCGCCGCGTCCGGAGTCGCCGCGCTCCTCGTCGCCGTGCTCTCCGAAGGGCAGATGGACGGGTGGGGCTGGCGGCTGCCGTTCATCGTCGGGGCCGCGCTGAGCCTGGTCGGGTTCTGGATCAGGCAGGGGGCGCACGAGACGCACCGGGCGCCCACCGAGGACGGTGACCGGCCCGGGCTCTTCGACGCGCTGCGGCACCATCCGCGCCAGTCCCTGCTGATCTGCGGCATCACGGCGGGCGGCACGCTCGCCTACTACACGTGGACGTCGTACCTGCCGACGTACGCCGAGCTCAACACCGACATCAGCAAGGGCCAGGCGCTCCTCGCGGGCACGGTCGCGCTCGCGTTCTTCGCGGTGCTCCAGCCGGTCGGCGGACTGCTGTCCGACCGGATCGGACGCAGGCCGCCGCTGCTCTTCTTCGGCATCGGCTTCGCGCTCCTGAGCGTGCCCCTGCTCAAGTCCCTCACCGGTTCGTTCATTTCGCTGCTGCTCGTACAGTGCGCGGGCATGGTGCTGCTCACCGGATTCACGTCGATCTCGGCGGCGGTCAACGCGGAGGTGTTCCCGGCGAGGGTGCGGGCGGCCGGGATCGGCTTCCCTTACTCGCTCACCGTGGCCCTGTTCGGCGGCACGGCCCCATACATGGGAACGCTGTTCAAGGAGATCGGGTCTCCCGGGCTCTTTCCCGTGTACGTGGCCGTGCTCTGTGTCGTCTCTTCGGCCGTCTATCTGCGGCTTCCGGAGACCGCGCACGGGCCGCTGGAGCGGTGAGTTCTTCGTCTGCCGGTCCGTCGTGGCCGATCGCGCAGTTCCCCGCGCCCCTAGCCGGCCCGGGGTACCTCGGCGATCGCACGGCCTGCCCAAGCGGGTGCCGGTTCCGCCAGAGACTCGAGGCGGTCGCGGATCTCTCCCGGGAAGGGGGTCGCGCGGCCCGCGTTCCGGTCGACGTGGAGCGCGAGCAGTTCCGTCGTAGCCACGGGCGCCGCGTCCGGGCCCGGTTCGTCGCCCTCGTCCTCGACGACGTACATCTCGTGGGTGAAGCGCGCCTTCTTCGCGTCCGCGCCCAGCAGTCGGGTGCGGACGGCGAGATGGGCGCCTTCGGAGACGTCGTTCAGGTACCGCACGTGCGCCTCGACCGTGTAGAGGGAGCAGCCCGTGGACTCGCGGTAGCCGGCGTGCAGGCCCGTCTCGATCATCATGGCGTCCGTGGCGTAGCCGAAGACGAGGACGTAGAAGGCCTCGCTCATGTGGCCGTTGTAGTCGATCCACTCGGGACGGACGCGGTGCCGGGCCAGCGGCAGCGACTCGCTCACTTCCGGCCTCCGTTCAGACGGCCCGTGGCGCGCAGGACGTCGATGACGCCCTGGTCGCGCTCGGCGACGAGGTCCGCGATGGTGCGGCCGTCCGCCGCGTCATCGCATCCGGCGACCACGGCGTCGTACAGCTTCTTGTCGAGCTCGGGCGCTTCGAGCCGCGTCCAGGGGGACTTCAGGGACGGGCCGAAGTGGTCGAGCATGTGGGCCATGCCGCCTTCGCCGCCCGCGAGCGCGAACGTGAGCATCGGGCCCATGAACGCCCAGCGCAGGCCGGGGCCCTCGGTGATGGAGTCGTCGATCTCCCGCACGGTGGCCTCGCCGTTGGCGACCATGTGCAGGGCCTCGCGCCACAGGGCTTCCTGGAGGCGGTTGGCGATGAACCCGGGGACCTCGCTCTTCATGGTGATCACGGACTTGCCCGCGACCTCGTAGAAGCGGGACGCCCACGCCACGGCTTCGGCGTCGGTCCGCTCGCCGCCGACGACCTCGACGAGGGGTATCAGGTACGGCGGGTTGAAGGGGTGCCCGACGACGAGGCGGCCCGGGGTCGCGGCCCCGGTCTGCATGTCGGTCATCGGGTAGCCGGAGGTGGAGGAGGCGATGACGACACCGGCGGGGGCGGCGGCGTCCAGGCGGGCGAGCAGGTCGCGCTTGAGCTCCAGCTTCTCGGGGGCGCTCTCCTGCACGAACTCGGCGTCGGCGACGGCCGCTTCGAGCGTGGCGGTGACGGTGAGGCGGTCCCGCGAGGCGCCTTCGGCGAGCCCGAGCCGGGTGAGGGCGGGCCAGGCGGCTTCGACGAGGCGGCGCAGCTTCTGCTCGGCGTCGGGGGCGGGGTCCCAGGCGGTGACGTCGTAGCCGCGGGCCAGGAAGTGGGCGACCCAGCCGCCGCCGATGACTCCGGCGCCGACGCAGGCGACGCGGCGGACGTCTTCAGGGGTGGTGGTGCTGCTGCTCATGGTGATGTCCTCAGTGGGGGGCAGGCGTGGGGGCGTCGGTGTGGCGTCAGGAGCGGGGCTTCAGGCCGAGCTTCTGGCGGGCCTCGTCCGGGGTCGCGACGCGCGAGCCGAGGTTCTCCGTGATCTGCACGGCGCGCTCGACGAGCTGCGCGTTGGTCACCTTGTTGCCCTTGCCGAGGTACAGGTTGTCCTCCAGGCCGACGCGGACCTGCCCGCCGAGCAGGATGGACTGGGCGACCCACGGCATCTGCATCCGGCCGAGCGCGAAGCTGGCCCACTGTGCGCCTTCGGGCAGCATGTTGACCATGGACTGGAGGACGCCCGGGTCGGCGGGGGCGCCCCACGGGATGCCCATGCAGAGCTGGAAGACGGTGGGGTTGTCGAGCAGTCCCTCGGCGAGGAGCTGCTTGGCGAACCAGAGCTGGCCGGTGTCGAAGATCTCCAGCTCGGGGCGGACGCCGAGCTCCTGGATGCGCTTGGCGCCCTGGCGGAGCATGTCGGGCGTGGAGACGTAGAGGTTGTCGCCGAAGTTGAGGGAGCCGCAGTCGAGCGTGCAGATGTCCGGCAGCAGGTCCTCGACGTGCGGGAGCCGGTCCAGGCCGCCGACGAGGTCGGTGCCGGGCAGCTCACCGAGGTCCTGCAACGGCACGATGGGGTCGACGACGAGGTCGCCGCCCATCCCGGCGGTGAGGTTGATGACGACGTCGGTGCCGGTCTCCTTGATGCGCTCGACGACCTCGCGGTACAGGCGCGGGTCGCGGGAGGGCTCGCCCGTCTCGGGGTTGCGTACGTGGATGTGGACGACGGCGGCGCCCGCGTCGGCGGCCTCGACCGCCGAGGTGGCTATCTGCTCGGGGGTGACGGGCACGTGCGGGCTCTTGCGGACGGTGTCGCCCGCGCCGGTCAGGGCGGCGGTGATGATGACGTTGTCGTTCACGGGCATGCGGAACTCTCCCTCGGGGGTGGGGTGTTGAGTACGGGGGACGTGTTCGTAAGCTCAGTACGGTCCGTACGGAGGGTGTGTGTACGGGTGTCAGTGCGCGGTCAGCGTGGCGTCGACGTAGGCGATGAGGGACTCGTGCATGTCGTCCGGGCCCGCGCCGGGAGCGTCGGGCGCCGAGGCGAGGACCTGCGTGGCGAGGCCGTCGATCAGCGCGGTCAGGCGCAGCGCCGCCGCCTCGGGGTCGGCGCACCGGAAGACGCCTTCGGCGATGCCGCGGCGGATGACGTCGGCGACGGTCGCACGCCACTGCCGGTAGTAGTCGGCGTGCAGGCGGCCCATGGCGGTGGAGCGGGCGGCCTCCGCCCACAGGTCGAGCCAGACGCTCCACTGCCAGCGCTGCTGCGGGGTGCGGGGGATCTGCAGCTCGATGAGCTGCCGGAGTTCGTCGGCGGTGTCGGCGGCGTCCGCGATCCGGGCCGCGCGGCGCGCCATGTCCTCGTCCATGCACCAGCGCACCGCTGCCTCGAGGAGGTCGTCGCGGCCCGGGAAGTGGTAGTGGATGGCGGCGGTGCTGGTGTCGCAGGCCGCGGCGATGTCCTGGACGCGGACGGCGTGGAAGCCGCGCTCGGCGATGAGCCGGACGGTCTCGCGGACGATCTGCAAGGGGCGGCCGCCCTCGGGCGCCACGGCCCGTTCGCGTCGCGCGGCGGGCTCCGAGGGCCGGGGGGTGCTCCCCGGAGGGCGGGCCGCGCCGAGCAGCCAGCCCGCGTCGACCCCGCCGGTGTCCGCGATGCGGGCGAGCTCCGCCGCGGTGAAGCGCCGGGTGCCGCCGAGGGACCGGGACAGCTTGGAGGGGTCCATGACGATGCGGCGGGCGAATTCGCGCTGGGTCACTCCGGCGTCGGC
This sequence comes from Streptomyces sp. Je 1-369, assembly GCF_026810505.1. Taxonomy (NCBI): domain Bacteria; kingdom Bacillati; phylum Actinomycetota; class Actinomycetes; order Kitasatosporales; family Streptomycetaceae; genus Streptomyces; species Streptomyces sp. Je 1-369. The sequence goes on along the minus strand of NZ_CP101750.1, from coordinate 7,600,610 downwards.
GATCACCTTGCGGACGCGGTCCGCCACCTCGGGGTCGTACTCCATGGTCGGCGACCCTACCCGCGCGTTGCGGCGAACGCAACGCGCGGGCAGTGATCCATACGCCTTTCTCCGCGCCGTGTCTGCGCAGACGCAGGAATTGCGATGCTGACTGACGGATCAGTCAGAACCGTCGTGCCGCGCGCGGAACCGGGACGGCGGCGGGACCGTCGCGGCAGCGGGACCGTCGCGGCGGCCGAACCGGCGCGGCAGCGGAACCGGTGCGGCACTTGAGGCACTCTTCTGTCTGTGTCGCACGCATCTTCGCTCCCTCCACAGCGCCCTTCGCCGCCCGCCACCGGCCACATGGTCGTGTGCGGCGGTGACAACGTCCTGGCCCACCGGCTGGCCGCCGAGCTCCGCGGTGTCTACGGCGAACAGGTCGTCCTCGTCCTGCCGTCCGGCGGCGCCGAGCCGAGCCGGCTGACGGGACGGGCCCGGACGACCGCACTGATCGGACGTATCACCGCCGCGGTGTCACGAACGACCGGCAACGGCAACGGCTCCGCGCACGTCAACGGGAACGGGAACGGGAACGGGAACGGCACCGGTGAGGGCGGCGGCGCGGCCGACCTGCCGCGGACCCTGGAGGCCCCCGAGCTCACCGACGACGTCCTCGTCGACGCGGGCGTCCCGCGGGCCGCCGCGCTCGCGCTGATGCATGACGACGACGAGACCAACATCCGTACGGCGCTTGCCGCGCGGCGGCTCAACCCCCGCCTCCGTCTGGTGATCCGGCTGTACAACCGCAAGCTCGGCCAGCACGTGGAGGAACTGCTCGACCAGGCGGCGGCCGTTGCGGGCCTGGCGACGACGGACGCCAGCGTCACCGTCCTGTCCGACGCCGACACCGCGGCGCCCGCCCTCGCGGCCACCGCGGTCGCCGGTACCAGCAAGGTCGTACACGCCGACGGGCTGCTGCTGCGCGCCGTGGAACGCACTCCCCCGGCGCCGGGCCAGGTGGCGCCGCGCGGTCTCGCCACCCTCGCGCTGCTCTCGTCCACCGCCAACGACCCGGCGGGCGCCGAGGGTTCGGACGACGCGGGCGCCGGAGCGGGGCCCCGGCTGCTGCCCGACGACGCCGCCGTCGCCGCCGCTCCCGGCCGGGGCGCGCTGGTCCTGGAGACCGTCTCGTACTCGGGGACCGCCCCGCCGCCCGGGTTCCTCGCGGGGCGCGGCGTACCGCTGCGCGAGCTGTTCTCGCGTCGCCTTCGCTGGTCGGTGGCTGGGTTCGCGGCGGCCGTCGTCGGCATGGCCATCGCGTCGATCGTCACCACCGAGGACACCACGCCGCTGCACGCCACGTACCTGACGCTCCTCGACCTCTTCTCGATAAACGATCCGGCGACCGACGGCCCGATGAGCCGCCAGGTCCTCCAACTCCTCGCAGGCCTGGTCGGACTGCTCCTCCTGCCCATCCTCTTCGCCGCCGTCCTGGAGGCCCTCGGCACGTTCCGCACCGCGTCCTCGCTGCGCCGCCCGCCGCGCGGCCTCTCGGGCCACGTCGTCCTGCTCGGCCTCGGCAAGATCGGCACACGGGTCCTCGCGCGACTCCGCGAGCTGGACATCCCGGTGGTGTGCGTGGAGGCCGACCCGGAGGCGCGCGGCATCTCCCTGGCGCGGCGGCTGCGCGTGCCCACGGTGATCGGTGACGTGACGGAGGAGGGTGTCCTGGAGGCGGCGAAGGTGCACCGCGCGCACGCGCTGCTCGCGCTGACCAGCGCGGACACGATAAACCTCGAAGCGGCCCTGTACGCACGGTCGGTCAAGCCCGATCTGCGGGTGGCGCTGCGCCTCTACGACGACGAGTTCGCGACCGCCGTCTACCGCACCCTGCGCGCCGCCCACCCCGGCGCCCTCACCCGCAGCCGCAGCGTGTCGGCCCTGGCCGCGCCCGCCTTCGCCGGAGCGATGATGGGCCGCCAGATCCTGGGGGCCCTGCCCGTCGAACGCTCGGTGCTGCTCTTCGCGGCACTCGACGTCTCACTCCAGCCGCAGCTGACGGGCCGCAGGATCGCCGAGGTGTTCCGGCCGGGGGCATGGCGCGTTGTCGCCCTGGAACGCGCCTCGCACCAGGACCCGAACCTCCCCTCAGGCCTGGAGTGGGAGCTGGACCCGTCCTACGAACTGCGCCCCGAGGACCGCGTGGTCCTGGCGGCCACCCGCCAGGGCCTGGCCGAACTCCTCGCCCGCAGACCCCTGCCGGCGCAGCCCTGACGTGTTCAGCCCTCCGCGGGCGGCACCGGCAACACCTGCCGCAGATGCGGGTCGGGGTGGAAGTCCCTGCGCCACTCGCGCGGGTAGCCGACGGATGCCTCGATGTGCGGTACGCCGTCGTGGACGGTGGTGCGGGGGATGTGCAGGTGGCCGTAGACGACGGCTGCCGCTTCGTACTTCACGTGCCAGTCGGCGGAGCGCTCGGTGCCGCACCACAGGGCGAACTCGGGGTAGCGCAGGATGCGGGTGGGTTCGCGGAGCAGCGGCCAGTGGTTGATGAGGACCGTCGGGAGGCCCGCGGGGCGTTCGGCGAGGCGGTCCTCAGTGTACTTGACGCGGGCGCGGGACCAGTCGTCGCGGGTCGCGTACGGGTCGGGGTGCAGGAAGTACTCGTCCGTGCAGACGACGCCCGCCTCGTGGGCGACCTCCAGTGCCTGCTCCTTCGTGTGCGTGCCCTCGGGGCGGAAGGTGTAGTCGTAGAGGAGGAAGAGCGGGGCGACGACGACCGGGCCGCCCGGCCCGTCCCACACGGGGTAGGGGTCCTCGGGCGTCGCGATGCCCAACTCGCGGCAGAACGCGACGATGTGCTGGTACCGCTCCTCGCCGCGCACCTGGACCGGGTCGTCCTTCGGCGTCCACAGTTCGTGGTTGCCCGGCGACCACACCACCTTCGCGAAGCGCCCGGCGAGCGTGCGCAGCGCCCACTCGATGTCGGCCATGCGCTCGGCGACGTCGCCCGCGACGATCAGCCAGTCCCCGTCCGACCGGGGTCTGATCGTCTCGACGTACGTCCTGTTCTCCGCGTACGCCACATGCAGGTCGCTGATCGCGAGCAGCTTCGGAGTGTTCTCGGATGCCATCACGCTGCGAGGCTAACCGAGGCGGCGCTGCGGTGCCTTCAGTGGTGATCACCCTCCCCTCGCTGGATCGCCAGGTACTCCTCCGGCGTCGCCTTGGGGACCTGGGCCTTGGGGCCGTACATGGCACGGGCCAGGCGGGCTCGGAGGCGTTCGGAGAGGCGGACCTTGCGGGTGACGCCGTTGGCGTCGACGACGGGGCCTATCTCGTAGGGGCGGGGCTGCTCGTGGGCGGTGAGGCGGTACAGCTCGGACTGCGGCAGCCGTTCGTGGATCTCGACGTACTCGCCGTGCGGGAGGCGTCGGATCGTGCCGGTCTCCCTGCCGTGCAGCACCTTCTCGTGGTCCCTGTGCTGGAGACCGAGGCAGATGCGGTGCGTGACGAGGAAGGCGAGGGCGGGCACGACGAAGGCGCCGACGCGCACGAACATCGTGATGTCGTTGATGGAGAGGTGGAAGTGGGTCACCCACAGGTCGTTGCCGCCGCCGACCATCAGCACGCCGAACAGCGCGAGCCAGGCGACGCCGAGGCCGGTGCGGACCGGCGCGTTGCGCGGCCGGTCCGCGATGTGGTGCTCCCGCCGGTCGCCCTTGACCCAGGACTCGATGAACGGGTAGACGCCGATGGCGAGGAGGATGAGAGGGAAGAGCGCGAAGGGGATGAAGACGCCCAGGTTGAGCGTGTGGCCCCAGGCGTTGATCTCCCATCCCGGCATCACCCGGATCAGCCCCTCGGAGAAGCCCAGGTACCAGTCGGGTTGGGCGCCGGTGGATACCAGGTCGGGACGGTAGGGACCCATCAGCCAGACCGGGTTGATCGTGGCCACCGCGCCCATGATCGCGAGGACGCCGAAGACGAGGAAGAAGAAGCCGCCCGCCTTGGCGATGTAGACGGGCAGGAGCGGCGCCCCGACCACGTTCTTCTCGGTCTTGCCGGGACCGGCGAACTGGGTGTGCTTGTGGTAGAAGACCAGGATCAGGTGGACGACCACGAGCCCCAGCATGATGCCCGGCAACAGCAGGATGTGGATGGGGTAGAGCCGCGGAATGATGTCGTTCCCCGGGAACTCCCCGCCGAAGAGGAAGAAGGAGAGGTACGTCCCGATGACGGGGGTGGCGAGGATGGCGCCCTGCGCGAAGCGGATGCCGGTGCCGGAGAGCATGTCGTCGGGGAGCGAGTAGCCGGTCAGGCCGGTGATGATGCCGAGGAACAGCAGGGTCCAGCCGAACACCCAGTTGAGTTCGCGCGGTTTGCGGAAGGCGCCGGTGAAGAACACCCGCATCATGTGCACGAGCATCCCGGCGACGAAGACGAGCGCGGCCCAGTGGTGGATCTGCCGGATGAGGAGGCCGCCGCGCACCTCCATGCTGATGTCCACCGTGGATTCGTACGCCTTGGTCATCAGGATGCCCTTGAGCGGCACGTACGTCCCGTCGTACGCCACTTCGGTCATGCTCGGGTCGAAGAAGAGCGTCAGGTAGGTGCCGGTCAGGATGAGGATGATGAAGCTGTAGAGGCAGATCTCCCCGAACATGAACGACCAGTGGTCGGGGAAGATCTTGCGCATCTGGCTCTTGGCCAGGGAGTTGATGCCGAGCCTTCCGTCCGCCCAGTCGGCGATCCGTTCCCCTTTGCCGAGCCGTACAGGTCGTGCAGTCGTCTCGGTGCGCTCTATGCGTCCGCTCATGCGACTCCCTTTCAGGCGGTTCCAGGGTAGGTCGCATGGGTGCCGGATCCAACAGGCGGGAATGTGTCAACTCACCCCGGTGGCGTCAACCGGTGCAGTCTCAGGGCGAGTTGGATCTCCAGGGTGCGGGCTGGGGTGTTCCAGTCGTCGCCGAGGAGCCGCGCCACGCGTTCCAGCCGCTGCACCACGGTGTTCACGTGGACGTGCAGTGCCGTCTTGGCCCTGGTGAGGCTGCGGTCCTGGCCGAAGTACACCTCCAGGGTGCGCACCAGCTCCGTGCCGCGTTCGGCGTCATAGTCGAGGAGGGGGCCGAGGGTCGCTCTGACGTAGCCGCCGAGGTCGGCCTGTTCGCCGATGAGCAGTCCGACGAAGCCGAGGTCGGCGAGGGCCGCGCCGTGCCCGGTGTGGCCGAGTGCGCGCAGCGCGGAGAGGCAGCGCAGGGCCTCGGCGTGCGCGGCGGGCAGTCCGGCGGGTCCGGTGGCCGGGCCCGCGGCGCCGACGGTGACCGGGGCGCCGACGGTCCGGCCGAGGGCGGTGGCGAGCGTGGCGGCGTCGCGGCCCGGGGTGATGGCGGGGGTCACGATGACCACGTTGTCGTGGTGGAGTCCGGCGAGCCCACTGTGGGTGCGGGCGGTGCGGTGGGCGGCGGCGAGCAGGCGCGGCCGGGGCGCGCTGTCGCTGTGGGCGACGAACACTCCGTGCGGGCGGTCGAGCCGGACGCCGAGGCGGCGGGCGCGGCCGGTCAGGCCCGCGGGGTCGCCGGAGGGGGCGAGCAGGTCGCCGAGGAGTTCGCCGCGTACGCGGTCCTCGGTCTCGGCGACGGACCGGCGAAGGAGCAGGAGCAGCGCGGTGACGATGCTCGCCCGCTCGAAGAGGCGGCGGTCGGCGTCGGCGAGTTCGGGGCGTCCGGTGAGGGCGATGCTGCCGAGGAGTTCGGGCCCGGCGAGGACCGCGCAGACCCAGGTGCCGTTCTGCGGTACGGCGCGGCCGCTGGCGCGGGATGCGGCGACGGCGGGTGCGGGCGGTGGCAGGGGGTCGGTGCCGGTGCGGGCCAGTTCGACGCCGTCCGCGTCGTGGATGAGGGTGCCGCCGTCGAGGAGGGCGGCGATGCCGTCGGCGACCTCGTCGGCGCCGCCGCCCCGCAGCACGAGGTCGGTGAGCTGGTCGTGGGCCTGTTCGGCGCGGCGCATGGCGCTGCTGTGGGCGCGGATGGTCTCGGTGGCGGCGTTGAGGTCGACGAGTGCGGCGCGGGTCTCTTCGAGGAGGCGGGCGCCGTCGATGGCGATGGCGGCGTGGTCGGCGAGGGAGGAGAGCAGCACGATCTCCTCGGTCGCGAACTCGCGGGCGGCGCGGTCGGCGGCGTACAGCACGCCGATGACGCGCGAGCCGAGGCGCAGCGGTACGCCGAGGATGGCCCGGAGCCCTTCCTGGAGGACGGCGCTGTCGATGGCGTCGGTGTGGTGGAAGCGGGGGTCCTGCTGGTAGTCGTGGGTGACGTAGGGGCGGGCGGTCTGCGCGACGAGGCCGCCGAGCCCTTCGCCCATGCCGAGCCGCAGTTGCTGGAAGGCGGCCGCGATGCTGCCGTCGGTCACCCGCATGTAGGTGTCGCCCGCGGCCTCGTCGTTGAGCGAGAGGTACGTGACGTCGGTGCCGAGGAGCAGTTTGGCGCGGCGCACGATGGCGCGGAGCACGGCGTCCGGGTCGCGGAGGGCGGCGAGGTCGCTGGCGGTGTCGAACAGCGCGGTGAGTTCGGCTTCGCGGCGGCGGTGCGCGCCGAGGGTGCGGTGGATGCGCAGCGCGACGTCGGTGGCTTCGTCGAGCGCGGCCAGGTCGTCGGCGGTGGCGCCTGCCTCGCGGGCCCGGGCGGCGGGCCGCGCGAAGTCCTCGGCGGGCGCGCCCCGGTCGAGCAGATCGAGCAGACTGCGCAGCCCCGCCTCCGGTTCGGCGTGGCCCGCGCCCTGGGTGGTGGGGAGCATGGGGCGATGGTCTCCCGGCGGGGTGGGTGCGGTCGATGGCCGGTGTCGGATCGGGTGGGGTCAGCCGTTGAGGGGGACAGTGCCCTCGCGCCGCGGTGCCGGGTGGGGCACGGGTTCCGTGGTTTCGTCCGTTGCCAGGTCGCGTCCCCTCGTCTCCCTCGCGAAGTGCACCGTGACCGCCGTGACCACGGCCGCGGCGCTCATGTAGAGGGCGACGGGGAGCGCGGAGTCGTAGTCCTTGAGGAGTTCCACGGCGATGATCGGGGCGAGCGCGCCGCCGATGATCGAGGCGAGCTGGGAGCCCATCGAGGCGCCCGAGTAGCGGACCTTCGTGTCGAAGAGCTCGGAGATGAACGCGGCCTGCGGCCCGTACATCGCGCCGTGGAAGAGCAGCCCGACGGTGACGGCGAGCGCGATGACGGGGAACGAGCGTGAGTCGATCAGTGTGAAGAAGGCGAAGGCCCAGCCTGCCATGCCGAGGGCGCCGATGAGGGTCACCGGGCGGCGCCCGATCCGGTCGGAGAGCGCGCCCCACAGCGGGATGGTGACGAAGTGGAACGCGGAGCCGATGAGCACCGCGTTGAGCGCGTCGCTCTTCGGCAGGTCGAGGTGGACGGTGACGTAGACGAGGACGAAGGCCGTGAGGATGTAGTACGAGACGTTCTCGCCGAACCGGGTGCCGATCGCGGTGAGCACTTCGCGCCAGCTTTTGCGGAACACCTCGACAACGGGCGGCTTCTCCTCGGCTCCGGCGGCCGCGGCCGCCTCGGCCTTGCGCTGTGCCTCCAGGAAGACCGGCGACTCGGTGACGGAGATCCGTATCCACAGGCCGATCATCACCAGCACCCCGGAGAGCAGGAACGGCACGCGCCACCCCCAGGCGAGGAAGGCTTCCTCGGACTGGACGGCGGCGAGGAGCGCGAGGACACCGGTGGCGAGGAGGTTGCCGCCGGGCGCGCCTGCCTGGGGCCAGGACGCCCAGAAGCCGCGGCTCTTGTCGCCGCCGTGCTCGGAGACGAGGAGGACGGCGCCGCCCCATTCGCCGCCGAGGGCGAAGCCCTGGACGAGGCGGAGCACGGTGAGCAGGACGGGCGCGCCGACGCCGATGGTCGCGTGAGTGGGGAGGAGGCCCATCGCGAAGGTGGCGCCGCCCATCATCAGCAGGCTGATGACGAGGAGCTTCTTGCGGCCCATCCGGTCGCCGTAGTGACCGAAGACGACGCCGCCCAGGGGGCGTGCCGCGAAGCCCACCGCGTAGGTGAGGAAGGAGAGCATCGTGCCGACGAGCGGGTCGCTGGACGGGAAGAAGAGGCTGTTGAAGACCAGCGCGGCCGCCGAGCCGTAGAGGAAGAAGTCGTACCACTCGATGGTGGTGCCGACGAGGCTCGCGGCCACGATGCGGACGATGCCGGTGCGGGCGGGCGGGGCGGTTCCTTGCGAGGCCATGTGCACCACTTCCAGGAGTTCTGCGGGGATGCTTCCGTACCGGCACAAGGTAGGAAACCGCAGATCAGTGGCGTATATGGCGGAGCACCATGGTTGTGCGCCCGGTGGTGTGAACGGCCACCACGAGGGGTGCGGGATCGGACACAAGTTACTTTTTGGTATGGCGTGACTTCCCACGCAGCCCGCAGTAGAACTCGTTTCGATTGAGCCAAGAGTGAGGAAGGTCACATGGGTACTACACCCAAGCGTAGCCCTGCTTCTGACGGTCTGTCACGTCGAAGATTCGTCACAGGAACAAGTTCTATTCTTGGCGCCGCCGCTCTCGCGGGCCACGCCACCGAGGCCCACGCCAGGACGACCGCGGCCACGGCAGCCGACGCCACCGCCCCCATCGCCGACGGCGCCACCGTCCCCGCCCTCGTCATCGGCTCCGGGTACGGCGGTTCCGTCGCCGCCCTGCGGCTCGCCGAGGCGGGCGTCGACGTCCACATGATCGAGATGGGCAAGGCCTGGGACACCCCGGGATCCGACGGCAAGATCTTCGCCAACACCACGAGCCCCGACATCCGGTCCTACTGGCTCCGCACCAGGACCAAGCAGCCCATCAGCAACTTCCTGGGCTTCCCGCTCGACAAGAACGTCCCGCTCCACACCGGCATCCTGGACGCCGAGGAGTTCGGCGGCATCGTCGTCTACCAGGGCCGCGGTGTCGGCGGCGGCTCACTCGTCAACGGCGGCATGGCGGTCACACCGAGGCGCGAGAACTTCGGCGCGGTGCTGCCAACGGTCGACGCGGGCGAGATGTACGGCACCTACTACCCGCGCGCCAACGCGGGCCTCGGTGTGGCCACCATCGACCCCGACTGGTTCGAGACCGCCGAGTGCTACCAGTACGCGCGCGTCGGCCGCAAGCACGCACAGCGCTCGGGCTTCGGGTTCGTCTTCGTGCCCGACGTCTACGACTGGGACTACATGGAGAAGGAGCAGGCCGGCACCGTCCCCAAGTCGGCACTGGCGGGCGAGATCCTCTACGGCAACAACCACGGCAAGAAGTCCCTCCAGCAGACCTACCTCGCACGCGCACGGGCGACCGGGCGGGTCACCATCTCACCGCTGCACAGGGTCACTTCGGTCACCCCCGCGGCAGGCGGCGGCTTCACGGTCACCATCGAACAGATCAACACCGAGGGGACCACCACCGCCACCAAGTCCGTGACCGCGGAAAGGGTCTTCTTCGCCGCGGGCAGCGTCGGCACCAGCAAGCTCCTGGTCAAGCTGAAGGCCACCGGCGCGCTCCCCCGCCTCAACGGCGAGATCGGCAAGGGCTGGGGCGACAACGGCAACGTCATGTGCGGCCGCGCGAACCACATGTGGGACGCGACCGGCAAACTCCAGTCGTCCATCCCCACGGCCGGCATCGACAACTGGGCCGCGGGCGGCGCCTTCGCCGAGGTCGCGCCCCTGCCCACCGGCATCGAGACGTACGCCTCGTTCTACCTGTCGATCACCAAGAACCCGCACCGCGCCGAGTTCACCTGGAACGCGGCGGCGCAGCGGGCCGAACTGAACTGGCAGACCGCCTGGAAGCAGCCGTCGATCACCGCCGCGAAGACGATCTTCGACAAGATCAACTCGAAGGAGGGCACGATCTACCGGACCGACCTCTTCGGCACGTACAAGATCTGGGGCGACCACCTCACGTACCACCCGCTGGGCGGCGCGGTACTCGGCAAGGCGACCGACAACTACGGTCGGCTGCAAGGCTATCCGGGCCTCTACGTCATCGATGGCGCCCTGATCCCCGGCAACACCAGCGTCAACCCGTTCGTCACGATCACGGCGCTCGCCGAACGCAACATAGAGAAGATCATCGACGTCGACCTGTGAGGGTCAGGGTTTCGGCAGCACGCACACCGTGTCGAGGCCGAGCACGTGATTGAGCCGGCCGAAGGCGAGCCACGACCCGATGCTCATGCTCAGTTCGACGATCTCGGCCTGGCTGTAGTGCGCGGTCATCCGCGCCCAGAAGGCGTCGTCCAGGTTGTGATGGTCCAGGGCGTACCGCTCTGCGTACTCCGCGGCCAGCCTCGTGCGGTCGTCGAAGGAGTCGGTGGTGCGCCACTGGGTCACGGCGTCCTCGAACCCCTTCTCGACCTTCTCCCCGTCGCGTTCGGTGCGCCAGTCCAGGCAGAACACACAGCCGTTGATCTGGGCGACGCGCAGCCGCGCGGCCTCGAACTCGCGCAGGCCCAGGGTCGTGTGGGCGTACACCGCGAGGGAGAAGTTGGACGCCGCCGCGCCGATCCCCGGGACCATGTCGCCCCATACGTAGGGGATGGCTTCCTCCCCCTCGGGGATGTCGATGCGCAGGGAACCACTCATGGGTCACTTCCTTCCCAGTCGGCCTGCTGCCGGGCGCAGCGGGACGTCCAGCGCGTCGTAGAGGCCCGGTTCGGCGGCCACGAGCCAGTCGACGGCGTTCACGAGACGGCCCACGGCCGTGGCGTTGCCGCCCGCCGAACGGTTCTCGCCCTCGTCGGTCGCCTCGACCGTGACGACGATGCGCGGCCGGCCCTCGACGATCACGCGGTGCGCGCCGTCGCCGCCGTCGGGCGGGCTCGGCCAGTCGGGCGCGCAGGACGGGTGGATGCGCGTGACGTGCTCGATGACGATGCGCGGCTCGCCCCCGACGATGCCCCGCACCTCGAAGCGCACCGCGCCCTGCGTGCCCGCCGCGAACTCCCCCATCGCCCGCGTCCGCACGGTGGTGTCGAGCGGTCGCCGGTCCAACGTCTCGCTTATCTCGTCGAGTTGTACGTCGAGTGCCCGCGCCATCAGCCGGAGCTGCCCGCCCCACACCATGGTGGGAACGGAGGGCGCGAGCATCAGCGGCTCGTACTCCATGGGGTGCCCCATGCCGATCAACTGGCGGACCGAGTCCTCCTGGTCGTACGTCGAGTAGTCGAAGATCTCCTGGCAGCGGATCGCGTCCACGGTGGAGCCGAGGCCGCTGACCAGCAGCGGCAGCGCGTCGTTGCCCCAGCCGGGGTCCACGCCGGAGACGAACAGCGAGCCCCCGCCGTCCGCGACGGCCGCGAGCACGGGGTCCCTGAACTCCGGGGGCGCGCCGCGCTGGTCGTAGAGCGGGTACAGCGCGGGCGTGACGACGACGGCGCCGGACCGCACCGCCCTGACGACGTCGGCGAGCGCCTCGTCGGGGCGCAGGTCCCCGGAGGCCGCGTACACCACGGCACGCGGCCGCGCGGCGAGCACCGCCTCGACGTCATCGGTCGCTGTGACCCCCAACGCCCGCCCCAGACCGGCCAGTTCACCGGCGTCGCGCCCCACCTTCCGCGGGCTGTGCACCAGTACGGACGCGAGTGAGAGATCCGGATGGGCCTCGACGGCACGCACGGCCGCACGGCCGACGTTGCCGGTACCCCAGACCACCGTGGGAATCATGCGCGGAGGGTAGCGAGGGGCGTCGACGGTTGACAGAGGCGCGGCCCGACAAGAAAAGATACGTTCCCTTCCGCGCCGCTCCGAAGTCGCTTACCGCCGGTACGCTTTACGCATGCTCCTGGGGCGTTCCGCGGAATGCGCTCGTCTTCTCGCTCTCATCGACAAGGCACGCGGGGGCGAGAGCGGCGCCCTGCTCATCCGCGGGGAGGCCGGGATCGGCAAGACCAGCCTCGTCGGGTACGTCGCCGCCCAGGCCGACGGCCTGCTGCGGCTCGGCACGCGCGGCGTCGAGGTCGAGTCCGACCTGCCGTACGTGGGCCTCGCCGATCTGCTCCGCCCTGTCCTGCACTTCCTCGACCGCATACCGGAGCGGCAGGGCGCCGCGCTGACCGGCGCGCTCGCCCTCGGACCCGCCGTCGCCCAGGACCGCTTCGCGGTGGCCGCGGGCACGCTCAGCCTGCTCGGCGCGCTCGCCGAGGAGGGCCCGGTCCTGGTCACCGTCGACGACGCGCAGTGGCTCGACCCGTACTCCCTGGACGCGCTCGCCTTCGCCACCCGCAGGCTGAGCCGCGAGGGCGTCGTCGTCCTGTTCACCGCCCGCGACGAGCAGGAGGAGGCCGTGTCGCGGCTCGCCTCCGTCGAGACGTTCACGCTCACCGGACTCGACGCGGAGTCCGCGCACCGGCTGATCGCCGAGGAGGGCACCGCCGAACTCACCCCGCAGGAGGCCGACCGGCTGCTCGCCGAGGCCCGCGGCAACCCCCTCGCGCTCATCGAACTCCCCGCCCTCCTCGCGGGCAGCGGCGCGGGCGACGACGCGGGTGACGGTTCCGGGGCGCCCCTGCCCATCGGCGAGATGCTGGCCCACACCTTCGGCAGCGCCGTGGCGCGGCTGCCCGCCGAGGCGCAGGACGCGATGCTGCTCCTCGCCGTCCTCGGCACGCGCCCGCTGGCGGGCACCGAGGCGGCTCTGCGCGCGCACGGCCTCAGTTACGAGTCGCTGGAGGCCGCGGAGGACGCGGGCCTGGTCGTCGAGGAGCGCGACGGATACGCCTTCCGGCATCCGCTCGTGCGCTCGGCGGTCTACCACGGCGCGACCCCGGTGCGCAGGCGCCGGGCCCACCACGCCATCGCCCGCTCCCTGCAAGGAGCCACCGCGCCCGCCCTGGAGCAGTACGCCTGGCACCTGGCCGCGTCCGGCGCCGAACCCGACGAGCACGTGGCGTCCCTGCTGGAGAACGCCGCGTCCGGCGCCCCCGAGACCCTCGCCTATCCGCTGGCCTCCCGGCTGTACGAGCGGGCCGCGCGCTTCACCCCGGAGGGGCAGCGCAAGGCGGAGCGGCTGCTGCGCGCGGCCCGCGCCTCGCAGGCCGCGGGCTCGCTGAACGAGGCCGCCGCGATCCTCGACCGCGCCCTGGAGCACGCCGAACAGCTCGGCACCCAGCTCGACATCCGTCAGCTCCGCTGCTACCTCGACGTGCAGCGGGGTCGCCCGACGCGCTCCCGCGAGCTGCTCAAGTCGGCCGTCGACGAGGCGGAGAAGGTCGACCCCGCGCTCGCCGCCGTCATGCTCGGCGGCATCGCCCTCACCGAGCTGGCGGTCGGCGACCTCACCGCGGCCCGGGGCACCTCCGCCGCGGCGATGGAGCTCGCCGACTCCGCGCACGAGACGCTGCTTCCCGTACGTCTGCTGCACACCCTGGTGCTGCTGCTCGGCGGCGACGCCGAAGCGGGCCGCGCACTCCTGCGCGAACTGGCGGAGCCCCTCGCCTCCCCCGACCCCGCCTTCCCCTACCCGCTCGCCGGGGTGGGCGGCCTGTGCCACCTCGCGGCCGAGGAGCTCGACGAGGCGCACAGCATGCTGGACCGGGCCGCGTACACGGCGCGCGGCTCCAGCGCGGTGGGGCTGCTCTCGCACCTGCTGTGCACGCTGTCCGTCGTCGAGTTCTGGCGGGGCCGCTGGACGCTGTCGCTCGCCCACGCCGACGAGGCGGTGCGGCTCGCGGAGGCCAGCGGGCAGCTGATCGAGGTGTCGCGCGGGCTCGCCGCGCTGGTCAAGACGGAGGCGGCGCTCAACCGCGAGGAGGACTGCCGGCGGCACGCCGCGAAGGCGATGGAGTGGGCGGGCTCCACGGAGTTGCCGATGGACGCGGCGCGGGCGCTCGGCGGGCTCGGCCTCCTGGAGCTCGGCCTCGGCCGTTTCGAGGAGGCGGTGCACCACTTGGAGGAGGTACGCGCGTTCTCGCAGCGGTACGGGCGTGGCGACGGCCTGTATCTGACGTGGGCGGCCGACCTCGCGGACGCGTACGTCCATCTGCGCAGGACCGACGACGCGCGTGAGGTCCTCGACGTCCTGGAGTACGAGGCGGGACGCGGCCACCGTCCGGTCACCGCGGGGGCGGCGGCACGCTGCCGGGGCCTCCTGGAACCCGGGGACCCGGAGGCGGCGTCGCGGCACATGCGGCGCTCGCTCGCGCTGCTTTCGGAGCGTCCGGTGCCGTTCGAGCGGGGGCGGACCGAGTTCGCGTGGGGCGAGCAGCTGCGCAGGCAGGGCAGGCGCAGCGAGGCGCGGCGCCTCCTGGAGCGGGCCCTCGCCACGTTCGAGCGGCTCGGGGCGACGGGCTGGGCGGCGCGGGTCGCGGCCGAGCTGCACGCGGCGGGCGGCACCGAGGTGCGCCCCGAGCGTGCGCCCCTGGAACGGCTCACTCCGCAGGAGCTGCAGGTCGCGCTGGTGGTCGGCCGTGGCCTGACCAACCACGAGGTGGCGGAACGCCTCTTCCTGAGCGTCAAGACCGTCGAGTTCCACCTGAGCAACATCTACCGCAAGCTCGACGGGGTGCACCGCAGGGCCCAGCTGGTCCGCCTGCTCGCTCAGGCGTCGGCGTCCGAGACGGCGGCGGTCTCGGGGGCCGCGGGCGTCCCCGGGGCCTGAGGGCCGGTGAACCGTTCGAGGACGGCCATCGCGCCGCTCAGCTTCATGGCGGCCTGCGTCCAAGCCGCCGACCTCGGGCCGTCGAGGACCGCGCCGGAGACCTCCTCGCCGCGGCGCGCGGGCAGGTCGTGCAGGAGCAGGGCGCCGGGGCGGCGCGTCATGAACTCCTCGTCGACGTGGAACGGCCGGAACCGTTCACGCCACGCGCCGTCGGGCTGCCCGGCGCCGGTGGTCCTGCGGCGGGTCGTGCAGACGACGTCGACGCCGACCGGCAGGGACCGGGCCGAGTCACGGCAGGTGAAGGTGGCCCCGGCCCGGCCGGCGCGCTCCCTCGCGGTCGCCAGGAGTCCGTCGGGCAGGCCGTGGCCGGGCGGACAGGCGAACGTGGCCTCGCAGCCGGGGACGCCGGACAGGGCGAGCGCGAGCGCCGTCGCGGTGCCGTTGCCCTCCCCCACGTACAGGAGTCGCAGCCCGTCGAGGCTCCCCAGTGTCAGCCGCAGCGTGGCCAGGTCGCAGAGTCCTTGCGTGGGATGTTCTTCCGGCGTCATAGCGTTGACGACGGGCAGATGTCCGTGGCGGGAGAGCCGGCGCAGGTCGTCGAGTGAACCGGCGGGCCGGGCGACGAGCCCGTCCAGCATGGTCCCGAGCGACCGTCCGGTGTCCTCGACGGCCTCACCGGCCGACAGGTGCAGGTCCCCGGGGCCGTAGGCGACGGTGGCGGCGCCGAGGCGGGCGGCCGCCACGGTGAAGGCGGTACGGGTGCGGGTGGACGGCAGGGCGAACAGGATGCCGAGCGCGGCACCGGTCAGGGGGCGTGTGTGGGCGGTGGGGTCCCGGTGCAACTCGACGGTGCGCTCGGCGAGTCGGGTGACGGTCTCCACGGCCAGGTCGGCGAGGGAGAACAGGCCGGTCTCGGGGGCGGGGGGTGGGGCGCCGCGCGAGGAGGTGGGGGTGGGGGTGGGGTGCGTCATGTCTTGTCCTGCGCGGGTGGCGGGGTGCGGCTCGGCATGTCCGGCACGGGTGATCCGGTGCGTCGCGGCTTGTCCTGCGCGGGTGGTCGGGTACGTCGCGGCATTTCCGGCGCGGGTGGCGGGGTGCGGCTCGGCATGTCCGGCATGGGTGATCCGGTGCGGCGCGGCATTTCCTGCGCGGGTGGCGGAGTGCGGCGCGGCATGTCCGGCACGGGTGATCCGGTGCGGCGCGGCTTGTCCTGCGCGGGTGGTCGGGTACGTCGCGGCATGTCCGGCACGGGTGGCGGGGTGCGGCGCGGCATGTCCGGCACGGGTGATCCGGTGCGTCGCGGCAGGTCCGGCACGGATGATCCGGTGCGGCGCGGCATCCCCTGCCAGGACGCTGGCACGGGTGCGGGGCTCTCGGCGGGCGGGCCCGCGGCGGCGTACCTGACCGCAGGGCCCCGCGGACGCGCGACAAGGGCGTGGGCGGTCCGGTCCTCGACCGAACCGCCGGGGTCGTTCCGCCCGCGTCGCGGGCTCACTTCACGCCGTCGTCCGGCGACCCACAGCCTCGACGGCAGCAGTGGAGCGCGCCCGGTCACGGATACGTTCCGCACCCGAGCGGGGGTGCCGTCGGGCACCCCCGTCCCCCGCCCTCGCGACGGTCGCTCCCCCGATCCTGTACGGACCACCCGTTCGTACACCCCCGTAGTACGTCCGGTCACCGGATCTCTTTCCCCCATCGGTGTTTTCAGGTCCGCCACGGTTCCGCGGCCGTGGGTACACCTTCTCCCCGCGCGCGGGCGAGGGCGACCGTGAAAACCCTGGAGTCCGGTACCGGGGGCCGGGGTGGGCCGCCGGGACCCGCGAGACAGGCGGGACGCACGGGACGTACGCCCGCGCGGGCGACCCCTTCGCGGGAGCCGTGAGCCGGTGGTTCCGCCGTTCAACCACTTGGCCTCACGGGCGAACCCAGGGTTTTCCTCGGGGAGTTCGGCGCGCCCCGGGCCCCGCCTCGTCAGCTCGCCCCCCAGCCGCCGTCCACCGGGAGCGAGGCTCCGGTGACGTACCCCGTATGGGGTCCGCAGAGCCAGAGCGCGACCGCGGCGACCTCCGCCGGTTCGATCAGCCGCTTGATCGCGGACCGGTCGAGCAGGACGTCCGAGACGACGTCCCGGGGCGCGATGCCGTGCACGGCGGCCTGGTCCGCGATCTGTCCTTCGACCAACGGCGTACGGACATAGCCGGGGTTGACGCAGTTGCTGGTCACCCCGTGCGGGGCGCCTTCCAGCGCGGCGACCTTGCTGAGCCCCTCCAGGCCGTGCTTGGCGGCGACGTACGCGGACTTGAAGGGGCTGGCCCGCAGCCCGTGCACGCTGGAGATGTTCACGACGCGGCCCCACCCCTGCCCGTACATGTGCGGCAGACAGTGCTTGAGCAGCAGGAAGGGTGCGGTGACCATGAGCCGTTGGAGCTGCTCGAACCGGTCGGGGTCGAACTCCTCGATGGGGGCGACGTGTTGCGTGCCCGCGCTGTTGACCAGGATGTCGACGGCGGTCGGCAGTCCGGGGACCGCGCCCGCGTCGGTGAGGTCCACGACATGCGGGACCCCGCCGACCGCGTCGGCCACCGCCTTGGCCGAATCCGCGTCCACGTCGACGACATGGACCAGGGCGCCACCGGCGGCGAACGCCTCGGCGCAGGCCCGCCCGATGCCGCTCCCGCCGCCGGTCACCAGGACGGACCGGCCGGTGAAGTGTTCGCTCGTCATGCCAGGAACGCTAAGGAAGCGGGGGCGGCCCCTCCCATGGTCGCGGGCACCACAGTGCGGAGGCGCGGGGTGTGGGCTAGCGCCGTACGGGACGGCTGTTGAGCGGACACGAGGGCGCGGCTTTCCACGTACCGCGCAGGTTTGCCCGTACGCAGTGACTACCGCGGTCGATGGAGCGGGAGGTCAACTCACGGGTTGACGAGGACGGGCCCGCCCGAGAAGTACGTTCTGTCCGAGCGCCCCGACCCGAGGAGGCGCCGAAGACAGGGGGACACCCATGCGACCGCACGAGCGAACTCACCTACGGCGACGCACCGCGACCAGGGCCTTCCTCGGCTTCGCCATCGGCGCCGGTCTCGCCGCCGGGAGCCTCGCGGGCGCGACGACGGGTGCCGCGGCGGACGGCCGGGGCGCGAAGCCCGCCGCGACGACCACCGGCGTCGGCATCCCGGCCTCGCACAACAACCTCGGCCTCACCACCGCGGAGGCCAGGAAGGTGCAGACCTGGCTGGCGGCGCACTGGCAGTACACGGGCTCCATCGACGGAAGGCTCGGCACCAGCAGCTGGGCGGCCATGCAACGCTATCTCAGGGCGGACTGGAACTACACCGGGCCGGTCAACGGGGACCTCGGCACCGCCACGCTGAAGTCGCTGCACAAGATGCTGCAGACGAACTGGGGGCTCACCGACCCGTTCGACGGGGTCGTCGGCCCCAGGTTCCAGGCCGCGTTCAAGCGGTTCGCCAACGGCATCTGAGCCCGACCTCGGCCTCGACAAGACCGCGGCCACCACGTCGATCACCGTGTCGCTCCCGGCGCACTGATCCCGCGCACAGGCGCACGCCTGCGCATACCCGCAGGCCTCACGGGCCCCCGTGCTTCACTCCACGTCGTACTTGACGAATTTCCGCCTCTTGACACCCGCCGGGCGGCGGCGCCGACGGCGTTCGCCGCCCGTCACATGCATGTCGTCCCCGCCCGGCGCACCCCGGACGACGTGCACGGGGTCCCCGAGTACCACGTCGGACGGTTCCTCCAACAGACCGGCGTCCCTGATTCCGCCAACAAGTCCCGGGTTGTCTAGACCCATTGACAGCCTTTGTGGCGCTCCCTAATGTCCCGAGAACCGCCAGAAGAACGACACCGCACATCGATCTTTCGTGGGGGGCTCGTGAACAGCACACCCGGTTCCGGCGACATCAAAATGGCAGCTCCCCAGAATCGTGAAGGTCTGCCCATCGTCAGTCTCGATCAGGCCCACTCGCCACAGAAGGTCCTGGCTCACGGCGAATTGCTGCGGCGTTTCGTGGCGGGTCAGGAGATCAAACCCGTTCACATGCGGATCGGCATCATGGGCGCCTGCAATATGCGGTGCAATTTCTGCAACTTCCACTCGCCCAACGAGGAACAGTTCTACGACCTGTTCTCGTTCAAGGACTCGATCGCCACCGACAAGGCGGTCACGCTGCTCCGCGAATTCGCCGCGAACGACGGCCGGGCCGTGACGTTCTGCGGCAGCGGCGAGTGCACCATCCACCCCGGCTACGCGGACATCTGCCGGGCCGGCCACGCGGCGGGGCTGCGGATCGGGCTCATCACCAATGGCTCGCGCCTCGGCCGCCCCAAGGTCGCCGACTGCGTCGCCGAGACTCACACCTGGGTCCGCATCGGCCTGAACGCCGGTACGGAAGCCACCTTCGACGACATCACGCGGGACCGCGAGCAGACGTTCTCGAAGTTCATCGGATCGGTAGGCAAGCTCCGCGAGAACGCCGTCGACCCGGACTTCCGCATCGGCTTCAACTACGTGATCACCCTCCAGAACTACCGGGAGATCCTGGAGGCGGCCCACATCGCCCACGAGTCCGGCGCCCACTACGTGCGTTTCGAACCCGAGTTCTACAGCGCCCTCGGCCACGAAACCATCGAATCCGTGATGCCGGAGATCTCCGAATCCCTCACCCGCGCCGCCGCCCTCTCCACGCAGGACTTCGAGGTGTCGGTCCCCAAACTGGACCGCGGCCCGATGGACCAGGTGGAGGAGGTCGAGGGCGACTTCGAGCACTGCCACTACAGCCGGTTCGTGACGGCCGTCGGCGCCGACGGAAATCTCTACCCGTGCCCGCAGGTCCACCTCAACAGCCGCTATCTGATCGGCAATGTCCTCGAACAGGGATATGCGGACGTCCTCGAGGGCGGGCCGCGCGCGGAATGGGAGGCGTCCAACCCGCGTCGGACCGACCTCTGCAAGTCGTGCTTCTACCGCCCCCAGAACGAGCTCCTTGAACTCCTCAAACGCGGCCAGATCAAACTCGACGAGGCCCTGGACGCGTACGCGCTGGAAGTACCCAGCACCCTGCACGGCGACTTCGTCTGAGCCGCACATGCAACTACGCCACCTAAGCGGGCTCCTCGCCGCCGAGCCGTCCCTGCGGCAGGCCAAGGGCGCCGTGAACGCCATGAACGGCGTGCGCGCCGTCGTCGAGCGGCTGGCCCGTGTCGATCGGGCCCCGCTCACCACCGCCGACAGCACCGCCTCGGTGCGCGATGGACTGCACCGCGAGCGGCTGGTGTTCCAGTCCCCCGTACGCGGCTCCTTCCACGGCACGCTCCTCGCGCCGTCCGACCCGGCGCCCGGTGCGACGCCCGACCCGGCGCCCGGTCCCGCCGTCCTCGTCCTCGGCGGCAAGAACGCCCGTCTGGACCAGCTCACCGGCGACGTGCCACCGGACCACCCCGACCGCAACGTCGCCGAGCAGCTGGCGCGGGCCGGTTTCGTCACGCTCTCCTTCGACCACGGCATCGGCGGCGGCCTGGACGCCGGACGCCGAGCGGGCCGGGACGAAGGGACGCTGCTGGCCCACGCGTTCGCGCTCACCGGCCACTCCCTGCTCGGCGCCCTCACCGGCGACGCCCTGGGCGCCCTGGACGTCCTCGCCGCCCACCCGCGCGTCGACCCGCGACGCGTCGGGCTCTTCGGCCACAGTCTCGGCGCGGCGGTCGCCCTGCACACGGCGCTGCTCTCCGGACGCCGGGATCTCCCGCTCTGCGCGGCGAGCCACCTCGGCACCTACCAGGCCCTGTTCGAGCGGCTGCTGACCGGGCACGAGGGCGCGGTGCTCCCCGGCATCCTGGAGTACGCCGACCTGCCCGACCTGTACGGCACCCTCGCCCCGGCCCCGCTCCAGCTCCAGTACGGCACGGCCGACTCCTACCTGGACCCCGACGACGCCCGGGCCGCGGCCGACGCGGTCCGGGAGACGTACGCGAGCGCCGGAGCCGAAGCCGAGGTCCACGAACTCGCCATGGGACACGGCACCCACGTCGGCCACGCGGCGGACTTCTTCGCCCGCACGCTCAGCGGGATCCGGCCGCAGCCATGCGAAGCTCCCCAAGTGCCCGCCCAGCGCATCCACTTCGAGGTCGACGAACGGCGCACCGTGCTCGACCGCGTCGACGCCGCACTGGACTCCGGCATCCTCACGCAGGGCCCGCAGGTCGCCCGCTTCGAGGAGCTCGCCCGCCCCTGGACCGGCACGGACACCGCCGCGGTCGCGTCCGGCTCGGCGGCGCTGGAGATCGCCCTGCGCATCATCGGCGTGGCGGGCCGCACGGTGCTCGTACCGGTCAACACGTTCTTCGCGACGGCCGCCGCGGCCGTACGGGCCGGGGCGGCCGTGCGCTTCGTCGACATCGAGCTCGACGGTCTCGGCATGGACCCGGACGCCCTGCACGCCGCCCTCGACCGGCACCCCGACACCGCCGCCGTGCTGCCCGTCCACATCGGCGGCATCGTCTCACCCGCGCTCGACGCGGCGCTCGCCCACTGTCACCTGCGCGGCATCCCCGTCGTGGAGGACGCGGCGCACGCCTTCGGGGCGACGCTCGGCGGGCGTCCGGCGGGGAGCTTCGGACGGTTCGGCGCGTTCTCGTTCTACCCCACGAAGGTGGCGGTGAGCGGCGAGGGCGGCCTGCTGTCGGCCGCGTCGGCGGACGACCTGGAGCAGGTGCGGCGCTGGCGCGACCACGGCAAGAGCGCCCAGGGATCCACGCTGCACGACCGGCCGGGCGGCAACTGGCGCCTGAGCGAACTGCACGCCGCCGTAGGCACGGTGGACCTGGAGCGCTTCTCCGGCACCCTGGCCGCGCGCAGGGCGCTCGCCGCCCGGTACGACGTGCTGCTCGCCGACGTCCCGGGGATCCGCCCGCACGCCGTGCCCGCGGCGGCCGGCAGCAACTACTACAAGTACCTCGCCTATCTGGATCCCGACGGCCCGCTGGATCGCCCGCTCCTGAAGAAGGTCCTGCGGGAACGGCACGGGGTGGCGCTGGCCGGCGAGGTGTACGACCACTTGCTGTGCGACCAACCCCAGTTCGCGCCGCAGCGGCAACTGGACGCGGCAGGTGGCGCGTTCGAGCGGGCCCGCTGGTTCGCGCGGCACCATGTCGCGCTGCCGCTGTACCCGTCCCTCACGGAGGACGAGCAGGTCCGGGTGGTCGCCGCACTCCGCAGCGAGCTGCCGTGACCCCCGAACCCTCCGTCGCAGTGACGATCTCCGCGTTCCGCCGAGGGGAGTGGCGCACCTCCCTCGACCGGGCGCCGCTGCCCGGCCCCGCGGGACGGGAGCTCGCGCTGGTGCCGGAGATAGTCGCCGACGCGGACCGGCGATGGTGGGACGGCGCCCTCCCGGCGCTGCCCCTGTTCACCGGCCGCCGCGAACTCCTGCTCACCGCACTGGAGTTGTTCGACACCGGCACCCTCACCGTCGGAGGCATCGGCGAGCAGAGCGCCGAGGCGTTCCGCGCGGCACTGTGGGAGAGCGCGGGGCTGCCCGGCCCGTTGGTGGACCGGTGGTGCGCGATGCTGCGGGACGGCGTCCTGAAGAAGGATGACGCCCCCGAGCCCGACGGGGCGCTGGCCCTGGTCGCGCTGCCGGGCAACACCTTCACCTGCCTGGACGCGGTCTGCGACCAGGCCGAGCGCTCGGCGGGCGTGTGGCTGCGTCCGAGCCGGCGCGAGCCGGTCTCCGCGGCGCGGCTGGTCGCGGCCCTGCTCGCGGCGGGCTGGCCACGGGCCCGCCTCGGCTTCTACCCCGGCGAACAGCGCTCCCTGCAGGGCCTGTTACGGCTCACCGACCGGCACGTCGTCTACGGCGGCGCCCGCCTCGCCGCCTCCGTCCGCTCCTCCCCCGCGCTCACCCTGCACGGCCCAGGACGCGGCTGCGCACTCGTGCCGCCCGACATGCCGACGGACGACGCCGTGGCCTGGCTGCTGCCGCTGATCGCGGCCGACTCGGGGCGCTTCTGCAGCAACGTACGGACCGTCGTGTGCGAGAAGCCCGACGCCGCCGCGCCCTTGGCGCGGGGCCTCGCCGCCGCCCTCGACGCACTGCCCCCGGACGGGCCGTGGCCGCTGACGGCCTTCCGGGAGCCGGGCGCCGCCGAGAGCACGACGCGCGGCATCCGTGACCGTCTCCGCCCCGGCGACCGCATCCTGACCCGCCGCCCGCCCGTCCTGCACAGCACGGCCGACGACGTGTACGCGCTGCCCCACATCGCCCTCCTTGACGGCCATGTCACGGCGTTCACGCGAGGCACGGACGACGCGGCGGCGTCCCACCCGCTGATCGGCCACGAGGTCCCCTTCCCCTTCGCCGCCGTCCTGAGCGCCTCCCCCCGTGCCGCGGACGCCATCACCGCCGACGCCCTGTTCGTGTACCGCCCAGCGAAGTGAGGCCCGCATGACGACCGCCTTCGGCACGCTGCCCGACAGGCTGCGCGAGCGCGTCCCGGAGCTCGGCGTCGGCCTCGACACGTGGACGCGCCGCATGATGCGCTGGCACTTCGACCCGGAGACCGGCAGCCCCTTCTGGGTCGCCCGGCGCGGGAAGCTCGGCTTCGACCCGGTCGAGGACATCGGCGGCTTCGCCGACCTGGACCGCTTCGGCCTCTTCGACAAGGCCGAGCTGCGCGCCGCGAATGCCCGCGATCTGCTGCCGCGCGGCTACCGCGACCGGCCCTTCCGGGTCTTCGAGACGGGCGGCACCACGGGCCCGCCCTGCCGGATCGTCAACGTCACGCGCCTCGCGTACGACGTGGAGGTCTACCGCACCGTGCTCGAGGCGCGCGGGGTCGCGGGCGGCGACATCCTGGCGATGACGCCGAGCGGGCCGCACGCGTACGGGCACTTCGTGGAGGGCCTCGCGGACAGCTGGCGCGGCGCCGTGCACGCCATCGACTTCGACCCGCGCTGGGTGAAGGCCGCGCTGCGCTCGGGCGGCGAGGCCGACGGCTACACCGCCCACCTGATCGACCAGACCCTCACGCTGCTCGCCGCCGAGCGCCCCGCGCTGCTCTTCACGACCTCCCGGCTGCTCGTCGAGCTCGCGATGCGGCTGCCCGGGCCCCTGCACACGTACGGCATCCGCGCGGTCTGCACCGGCGGCACCTCGTGCAGCGCCGCGGAGGCCGAGTTCCTGCGCGAGGAGCACCTGGCGGACGTGCAGTGGATCGACACGTACGGCAACACGCTGGTCGGCCACGCTCTCCAGGCCGACCCCCTGGCGGACGCGGCCACCGTCGAGGGCGGCACCGGGCACTCCTACCACCTGCCGCCGCCCTTCGCGGTCCTGAAGGTCGTCGACGACTCCGACCCGTGGCGCGAGGTCGAGGTCGGACAGCGGGGCCGGGTGCGCGCCACGACGCTCCTGGAGGACCTCTTCCTGCCGAACCTCCTGGAGCGGGACAGCGCGGTCAGGACCGGGCCGCATCCGTGGTTCCCCTGGGACGGGGTCGCCGCCGTGCGGCCCTTCGTGGAGTCCGGGGCCGCCGAAGAGGCGGTGGAAGGCGTCTACTGACCGGTCCGCAGGCCGGTCCACCCGACCCGAAGGATCGAGGGACACGCATCGTGAACCTGTCGTCGAACGGCGTACCGATACCCTTCACGCCGGAACTCTTCGGCCCGCTGCGCCCCAGCGCGGACCTGTTGGAGACGAGGGACGCCGGCGCGCTGCGGGAGCGGCTGCACGCGGACGGCTGCCTGTACCTGCCGGGTCTGCTCGACCGCGCGGAGGTGCTGCGGCTGCGCGGCCGGTACTTTTCCCTCTTCCCGCCGGGCCTGCTCGCACCGGGCAGTACGCCCGAGGACGGCGTGTTCTCCGGCCGCGTACCCGAAGACGTCCCGGAGTACGGAGTGGCGGGGCACCCGGCCCACGCGTTCGTACGCTCGGAGCCCTTCGACCAGTTCGTGGCGAACCCCGCCCTGTCCGAGCTCGCCGGTCAGCTCCTCGACGCCAAGGCGGAGATGCTGCCGCGCCGCATCCTGCGCCACTTCCACCGCGGCACCCGGCGCGCCTCCCGCGCCCACGTCGACTTCGACTACATGGACGAGGGATCGCCGCGCGTCGTCACCTTCTGGATCCCGGTCGGCGACTGCCCGCCGCCCACCGGCGCCCTGGTCTACCTGGAGGGCTCCCACCGACTGCCGCCCGAGGAGTACGCCCCGCTGCGCGACACCACCGACCGGCCCGGCGACCGGCGGCAGATCTGCCACGACCTGGAGCTGACCGCCCGCACCCTCGGCCGCCGCTGGCTGTACGCGGACTTCGCGGCGGGCGACGTGATGGTGCACCTGCCCCGCATCATCCACGCCTCCCTGGACACGACGACGGACACGATGCGCCTCTCCGTGGACACCCGCTTCGTACGCTCCGACGACAGACCTGACCCGCGCTGGCTCCGCCCCTGGTCGGCGGACGACGGGGCGTGACCCACCGCGCCCCGTATGCCTTCACCCCCACATCCGCACCGGGCGCCCTCCCGCCGCGTCCGACCGCTCCGCCGCCACGATCACCTCGTCGACGAGGCGGGCCTCCGCCACCGGGCACACCGGCTCCTTCCCCGTCGCCGCGGCGGCCGCGAAGTCGGCGAGCAGGGACTGGTGGGGGTTGGCGGGCGGGGGAAGCAGGAGCGACGGGCCCGGGGGTGCGTCGATACGGCCCGCGTCCAGTGGCGCGAGCGTCAGTGTGCGGCCGCCGCCCGTCAGCCGGAAGCGGTCCACGGGCGGCCCTTCGCGCCACTCCACGAGGCAGTGCGCCCGGAGGCCGGAGGGCCAGCGCAGGGTGAGTTCGGCGCGTCGTTCCGCGCCGCGCGGGAAGCGGTCGCCGAGCCGGGCCGTCAGCTCACAGGGGCGCCCGAACAGATGGAGCAGCAGGTCGATCCGGTGGCTTCCCGCGTCCGCAAGGACCCCGCCGCCGGACAGGCCGGGGTCGGTGCGCCAGCGCATCGGGTCGTCGGGGCCGGGTGCGAAGGCACACCGGAAGTGCACCTCGACCCGGTCGGGCGTCCAGGCGTCGAGTTCCTCGCGCAGCCGTCGTACGGCGGGCGCGAGCCTGCGGTAGTAGGCGACCCCCGCGCGCCGCCCCGCCGTGTCGAGCGTGCCCCCGGTGCCGAGGCCGCCGGCGAGAGGCTTCTCGATCAGGACGGGCAGGCCCGCTGCCAGGACGGCGCGGGCGAGCGGCACGTGGTGTACGACGGGTGTGGCGATGTACACGGCGTCGACGCCGGACAGCAGGACGTCGAAGGCGGCACCGGATCTGGCGACGGCATGGCGTTCCGCGGTACGTGCGGCGCGGTGCGGGTCGCGGCCCCAGAGGGCCACGGGTTCCTCGCCGAGGGCGTGCAGGGCGGGCAGGACGCGGCGGGTCACGATGTCGCCGTACCCGGCGATGCCCCACTTCACGACGGCTTCCCCCGCTCAGGGCACGATCGCCACCTTCAGGGTCTCGGGGGGCGGGCCGTCGTAGGGGGCGTGTTCGGCATCGGGGTAGAGGGCGCGGCTCGCGGAGAGCTGCTCCATGGCCTTGGGGAGTTCGTCGAGGGGGTACGTGTGCGTGTGGAGGTCGGGCAGGCGCAGGGCTTCGGTGCGGCGGTGGGCGAGGCGTTCGGCGACGGCGAGGGCTTCGGCGCGCGCGGTGTCGAGGGGTTCCGCGGAGCTGTGCACCCGCAGGCCCTTACGTTCCCAGGTGACCAGGTCGACGGTGACGTGCGTGTCGACGTGGTGCGTGCCGAGGAGGACGACGAGGCCGTTCTGCCGTACGAGTCCCACGCAGGCGTTGAGCGTCGTGGGGGTGCCGACGGCGTCGACGGCGACGTCGAAGTCCGCGCCTACGGCCGCGAGTTGCCCGGCGCTCCCGTCCACCCTTCGTACCGCGTCCGCGCCCGCCGCCGAGGAGCGTTCGAGCCGCCAGTCGTCGAGGTCGACGGCGACGACCTCGGCCGCGCCGCGCGCCACGGCGACCCGCAGCGCCATCTGCCCGACGGGCCCCTGCCCGACGATGGCGACGCGGTCGCCGAGCCGGACGCCGCGGGTGGCGTGCACGGCGAGCGGGAGGAGTTGCAGGAGCGCGCCCTGCTCGAAGGGCACGGCGTCGGGCAGGGCGCCCACGGAGATCTCGCGGGCCAGGGCGAACTCGGCGTACCCGGTGGTGAGCGGCGTGCGGACGAACACGCGCTGCCCGGGCACCACACGCTGCACTCCCGCCCCTGTCGCCTCGACCACTCCGGCGATCTCATGGCCGAAACACCCCTGGGAGCAGTGGTCGCGCAGTCCGTAGTAGTGGAAGTAGGCGAGGTCGCTGCGGTTGCAGACCGTGCAGGCCCGTACGCGGACCAGCACCTCCAAAGGCCCCGGCTCCGGCACCGCCACGTCGGTGACCAGCCGGATGTCGCGCCTGCCGACGAGTTCGTACCTGCGCATGACTCTCTCCCCTCAGCGGATGCGACCTGCGGAAGCCTCAAGGATTCCCCAACTCACGCACCGTCATGGTGGATTCGCCCGGCTCGACCGGTTCCGACTCCTTGACAGCCCGGTTTGGTACGAGCCAATATCCACTATCCGATTGGCCTGGACCAATTGGCAGGAGCCCCGCCGCACATTCCGTGCACCATCCGTCCCACGTACCCGCAACTTCGGAGGTCGCGCCATGGCACCGAGCAGTGACCCGTCTCTGGAGCACCTCGCCCACTCCGTGCTGCAGCCCGGCTTCGAGGGCACCACGGCCCCCGCCTGGCTGCGCCGCAGGATCGCCGAGGGTCTGGGCTCCGTCGTCCTGTTCGCACGGAACATCGAGACACCGGAGCAGGTCGCCCGGCTCACCACGGACCTGCGCGCGGAGAACCCGGACCTGATCGTCGCCATCGACGAGGAGGCGGGCGACGTGACCCGTCTGGAGGCGTGGACCGGCTCGTCCCGGCCCGGCAACCTCGCCCTCGGCGCCGTCGACGACATCGACCTGACCGAGCGGGTGGCCCACGACATCGGCCGCGATCTGCACGCCGCGGGTGTCTCCCTCAACTTCGCGCCGAGCGCCGACGTGAACTCCAACCCGCTCAACCCGGTGATCGGCGTACGCTCCTTCGGCTCCCGTACCGACGTCGTCTCCCGCCACACGGCCGCCTGGGTCCGCGGCCTTCAGGACGCCGGCGTCGCCGCCTGCGCCAAGCACTTCCCCGGCCACGGCGACACGGTCGTCGACTCGCACTACGGCCTGCCCCAGGTGAAGGGCTCCGCCGAGGAGATCGCGCTCACCGCGCTGCCGCCGTTCATCGCGGCGATGGAGGCGGGCGTACGCGCCGTGATGACCGCGCACCTCCTCGCCCCCGCCTACGATCCGGACCTGCCCGCGACCCTCAGCCACCGCATCCTGGTGGAACTGCTGCGCGGGGAGCTGAACTTCGACGGCCTCGTCGTCACCGACGGCATCGAGATGGGTGCGGTCACCGACCGTTACGGCATCGACGGCGCGACGGTCAAGGCCTTGGCGGGCGGTGTGGACGCGGTGTGCGTGGGCGGCGAGAGTGCCGACGAGGCCACGTTCGACCTGCTCTCCACAGCCCTGGTGAAGGCGGTCATCGACGGCACGCTGCCCGAGGCGCGGCTCGTCGAAGCGAGCACGCGCGTACGGGAGTTCGCTGCCTGGTCCGGCGAGCGATCGCGAGCCGTCGCCCGCGCGGCGGGCCCCACCGACATCGGCCTGGTCGCCGCCCGCCGAGCCGTGCGGGTGCACCACCGCACCGGCACGGCGAACGCGTCGCTCCCCGTCGTGGGCGTCCCGCACGTCGTGGAGCTGTCCCCCACGATGAACCTGGCCATCGACGGCCACACCCCGTGGGGCGTCGCCGAGCCGCTGCGGGACCTGCGCCCCGGCACCACGTCCGTACGGCTCACGGAGCCCGACCTCGCCCACGCAGCCGACATCCTGGACGGCGAGGTGCTGACCCCGGCGACGGGCCGCGCTCTGGTGGTCGTCGTGCGGGACGCGGCCCGGCACCGCTGGATGACCGACACCCTCAACCGCATCCTGCGGTGCCGCCCCGATGCCCTGGTCGTGGAGATGGGCGTCCCGGCGGGCGACGCGCTCGGCGCCACCCGCCTGATCACCCACGGCGCGACCCGTGTCTCGGGCATCGCGGCGGCGGAACTGCTCGCGGGCGGGGGTCTCACCCCTTCAGCGGCCCCTCGCAGCTGAAGTCCGCGCTGCCCGCGCGGCCGTCGGTCCAGATGTCGACCTCGCCGAAGGAGCAGTTCATGTCGGCGAGGTTGTTGTCGCCCGCCGTGGACCGTTCGAGGAGGAAGTAGTCGACGGTCTCCGACATGTCCTTGAACACGGCGTCGGGGTCGCCGGACGCACCGAGGTTCGCGGTGATGCGGCCCGTGCAGGTGTACCGCGGCCGCTCCGGCGCACCGTTCGACCGGCAGGCGGGCGTGATGCCCGTCGTCGCCGCGATGGAGGCACGTACCTGGTCGGCGGTGGTGTCGCGGAGCTCGGCGACCGGCACGTACGTGGTGTCGGGCACGAAGAGGTCGTCGACGTGCGCGATCTGCTTGTCGAGGAACGCGTCGTACTGGCTCTGCAGTCCGCGGTCCTTGCCGAGCCGGTCGCGCCAGGCGTCGAAGCGCGCCGGGTCGTCGGCCCGCAGGTACCCGTACATCTCCTTGAGCAGGGCGGGGCGTTCGGCCCACAGGAACTCGAAGAACGTTCCGGCGTAGTCGTAGAAGCGGAAACCGTCGCCGTCATAGGTGGCGTGCAGGAGCTGGTCGACGGTCATCCGCGGGCCGCCGTCGGCCGTGTCGTCGATGATGCCCTGGACCAGTGACTTGCGGACCTCGATGCCGTCGTCGCGGGTGGCGCCGTCGAAGAACTCTGCGGTGCCCTCGTCCATCGCGGTGGTCCGGTCGCCCTGGTACCAGGGGCCCTCGCCGAAGAACCCGGGCACGGCCCAGCGGCCGTTCAGGTAGTGCGTGTACTCGTGGCGGAAGAGCTCCTCCAGCGTCAGCGTGGAGTCCTGCGGGACCCGCCGCTGATAGGTGTAGAAGGTCGCGCCGCGCTCGATGTAGACGCCGCCGTTGTTCGTGTCCATGCCGGTGAGCAGCGGGTGGTAGTTCTCGTAGTCGGCGCGCGAGGCGTAAAGGACCGTCGTCAGCGTGGTGTTGGGGTCGCCCGCGAGCGGCTCCTCGGTGCCGACGACCCGGTGGAACTGCGCCTTGACCTGCTTGCTCGCGTAGTAGAGCTGGTCGACGGTGCCCCGGTCGAGCGCCGTGCGGACCTTCATGCCGCCTTTGTCGTACGCATAGGTCTGCGGGAAGAGGCGGCGCTCGATGTCGGCCTTGCACACCTTGTAGGGCGCGCAGGCGCCGAACTCGTTCAGCCAGGTGGCGACCTTTGCCCAAGGGGCGCTGCCCTCACCGAAGTTGCGGACGACGACGTCCACGAGCCCGCCGAGCCCGGAGACGATCTCCGCGGTGATCCCGTCGACCTGCCCGAACCTTCCGTACTCGCTCAGCGCGTCGCGCACGACCCAGGCGTTGGCGGTGCCCTTGAGGTGGGTGTATCCGCCGAAGGCCTTGAAGGCGGCACGGTAGGAGGGGTCGGCCTTCACCGCGGCGTGGAAGGCGGCGTCCCGGTTGCCGGGGTACACGCCGAGATAGCTCACGGACAGCGCGGCGAGCGCGGAACCGGCCCAGGCGGCGTCCTTCGCGGTGCCGGGGTGCTTGGCGTCCATGGTGGTAAGAACCCGCTTGATCAACGGTAGTTGATGCTGACGGAGCCCCGGCGCGCTCGCCGCGTAGAGCGCCTCGCGGAGCGAATCGGCGTTGCTCCGCGTCACGTCGAAGGTGCGGGGCGCGGAGCCGAAGGCGTCGACGGCGCGCCGCATCGCGTCCACGGTCGGCCCGTCGGTGACATCGATCTCATCGTGCGAGAAGTCCTGGTAGGCGACGGCATGGAGATACGTGAGCAGCTCCAGGAGGTTGCTGCCGTTCTTGCCGTCGTGGGCGGCCGCGAGCCCGGCGACGCGGCGGGAGACGGCCTGGACGTGCGCGTCCGACATGACGGGGGCGAGCCGCGCGTCCCAGGTCCAGATCAGGGTGCGGAGACAGCCGTCGGCGGTGACGGCGGGGTCGGCGAGGAAGTCGGCGAACCGGTCGGGCGAGAGTCCGGTGACACCGTCGAGGGTGCAGGGCGCGGCCTTCGCGGAGCTCGCTTTCGGCTTCGCTGTCGGCTTCGCTTTCGGCTTGGGCGTGCGGGGGCCGGGAGTGCGGCCGTCCTTGAGCCCGCCGGGTGCCGGGATCTCGTAGGCGCCGGGCTTCGGGGCCTTCGCCCGGCGGTCGACGACGTCCAGGGGGGTCCGGGCGGGGGGTGCGGATGTGGCGGTGCGGGGTTGCGCCGCCGCGGGGGCGGGCTCGGCAGCGTGTCCGAGCTGGACGGCCGAGGCGCAGAGGGTCGCCGCTATCGCGCCGGCGAGCACGGATCTGCGCAGGGTGCGTAGACGTGTCTGGGACATGTGGGACACCGATGGCTCCTGTGTGGGAGGTGGGGGCTGAGGTGCGGTGTACGTGACGCATGACGGCAACTGGCTTACATGCGACGGCCTTTGAGGCGTTGCCTCATGGCCGCCACTGCGTCATGTGATGCGTAACGTAGTAATGTGATATTGCACTGACAACCCCTCAGGAGCCGTTGGTCGCCGCCAATTTGGCCGTCAAGGGCTGACGACACCCTCCGTGCCCGGCTCGCGCAGCGTGCGCAGGAGGAGCCAGCCGAGCGCGGGCAGCACGGTCAGCGGAGCGAGCGCCGTCCGCAGGGAGGCGGCGTCCGCGACCGCCCCGATCAGCGGACTCGCGAGGCCTCCGATGCTCACCGTCAGCCCCAGAGTGACGCCGCTCGCGGTGCCCATGCGGCGCGGCAGGTAGTCCTGCCCGAGGGTGATGTGCAGGGAGAACGGCACGTACAGGCCTGCCGAGGTGAGTGCGACGAAGACGTAGAGAAGGGGCCCGGGGACGAGGACGACTCCGGCCACCGCGAGGACGGTCAGGGCGTACGACCACCTGACGACGGGGAGGCGGCCGTGCCGGGCGGCGAGCCGGCCGCCCGCGACGGTCCCGACCGCGCCGCCGAGGTAGAGCACGAACAGGGCGACCGTGCCCGCGACTTCACCCGCTCCGGTGCGCTCGGGGACGTACAGCGCGATGAACGTACTCAGTCCGGTGAAGACGACCGAGCGGCAGACGACGGCGCCGGACAGCTTGAGGAACGACGGCCAGTCGTCCTCGGCGGCGACCTGGCCTCCCCCCTGGGCGGCCTCCTCCCGCGGGCCCGCCGCGTCCCGTGCCGCCCGGAGGCCCCGCGCCGCCGCCACGCACAGCACCGCTCCCGCGAGGGCGGGCACGACCAGGAGCGGGGAGGCGCGCAGGCCGCCCGTGGCGACGACGGCGGAGACCAGCAGGGGCGCGGTCGCGAAGCCGACGTTGCCGCCGAGCGAGAACCAGCTCATCGCGGTGTGACTCCCCCGGCTCGCCTGCCGGGCCACGCGTGCGGCCTCCGGGTGGTACGCGGCGACGCCGACGCCCGACACGGCGACGACCAGCAACGTCACCGGGTAGCTCCCGCCGACGCCCGCGAGCGCGACTCCCGCACCGCCCACCAGGGTGCTCACCGGCAGCAGCCACGGCATGGCCCACTTGTCGGTGAGCGCCCCGAACAGGGGCTGGACGACGGAGGACAGCAGCGAGGCGGCGAGCACGATGCCGGACGCGGCGGCGTAGGCGTAGGCGCGCTCGGCGACGAAGAACGGCACGAGGGCGGCGACGGCACCCTGATAGACGTCGACGCAGGCGTGGCTGAGGGCCAGGAGGGTGATGGGGCGGCGGGGGGTCGGGGGCGAAGGCGTAGGGGTGGACGGCGTACGACTGGACGACGTAGGAGTGGCGGGCTGAGGAGTGGAGGGCGGAGGAGTGGAGGGCGTAGGGGCGACTGACGCGGCTTTCGTTCGGGAGAACACCGGCTCATCGTCGCCACCCGCCACCCTGGCCCGCTTCCGATAAAGTGCCAACCTGTGCCGAAAATCCGCCACACCCCCGAGGCGCCGACCGCTCTCCGGGAACTGTCTCCCGGCGAACGCATCGACGCGCACCGCCACGACGACCACCAGATCGTCTACGCGGGCTCCGGCGTCGTGGCCGTCACCACCGACGCGGGCACCTGGTTCGCGCCCGGCACCCGGGCCATCTGGGTCCCCGCGGGCTGCGTCCACGCCCACCGCGCCCACGGCCACCTGGCCCTGCACCTGGTCGGCCTGCCGGCGGGCACGAACCCGCTCGGCCTCGACGCCCCGACCGTGCTCTCCATCGGCCCGCTCCTGCGCGAACTGATCCTCGCCTGCACCCGGGACCCGGAGGACGAGTCCCCGGAACGCCGACGCCTGCGGGCCGTACTCCTCGACCAGTTGCGCACGTCGCCGCAGCAGCCCGTACAGCTGCCCACGCCTTCGGACTCCCGCCTCGCCGCCGTCTGCGACCGGCTGCACGACAGCCCGGCGGATCCGCGAGGCCTGGCCGAACTGGCCGCCGGAGCGGGCGCGGGCGAACGCACCCTGAGTCGGCTCTTCCGCCGCGAGCTGGGCATGACGTTCCCGCAGTGGCGCACCCAGCTGCGCCTCTACCACGCGCTGCGCATGCTGGCCGACGGCATGCCGGTCACGGCGGTCGCGCACCGCTGCGGATGGTCGTCGACCAGCGCGTTCATCGACGTGTTCCGCAGGGCGTACGGGTACACGCCCGGGACGCACCACCGCCGCGACTAGCACTTCTCCGCGCCCGGCAACTCCCTTACGCGTGCGACCTCTTGGCACCGACAGTGCCATGTGAAATATTACTGCCGTGCTCACGAGACACGCGTCCGAACGGTCACAGCTCCCCAACCGCGCCCATACCTCGGCCCCCGCTCGCACCTCGCCCCCCGCCCGCACCGCAGACCTCATAGTCGTCGGCGCCGGAGTGGTCGGCGCCGCCTGCGCCTACTACGCCGCCCGCGCCGGCCTCCACGTCACCGTCATCGACCGCGGCCCCGTCGCGGGCGGCACGACCGGCGCGGGCGAGGGCAACCTGCTCGTCTCCGACAAGGCTCCGGGGCCAGAACTCGAACTCGCGCTCCACTCGGCTCACTTGTGGCGCGAGCTCGCCGCCGAGCTGCCCTCCCGCATCGAGTACGAGACGAAGGGCGGCGTGGTCGTCGCCTCGACCGAACCCGAGCTCGCGGCCCTGCGCCGGTTCGCCGCGGCGCAGCGGCAGGCGGGCGTCGAGGCCACGGAGGTCCCGGCCGACCGCCTCGCCGACCTCGAACCCCATCTCGCACCGGGCAGGGCGGGCGGCGTCCACTATCCGCAGGACGCCCAGGTCCAGCCCGCCCTCGCCGCCGCACACCTGCTCCGGGCGGCCGCCGACACCGGGCACCTCACGCTCAGGCTCGGCGAGGAAGTCACCGCGATCCTCACCGGCGGACAGGGCGACGTACGGGGCGTCCGGACGACGCGGCTCGGCGAGATGCACGCACCGCACGTACTCAACGCCGCCGGTACGTGGGGAGGTCAAGTCGCCCGCCTTGCGGGCCTGGAGCTCCCGGTGCTGCCCCGCCGCGGATTCGTCCTCGTCACCGAACCGCTGCCACGCGTGGTGCGGCACAAGGTGTACTCCGCGGAGTACGTCGCCGACGTCGCGAGCGGCTCGGCGGCGCTCCAGACCTCCGCCGTGGTCGAGGGCACACCGGCGGGCCCGGTGCTGATCGGGGCGAGCCGGGAACGGGTGGGCTTCGACCGTACGCTGTCGGTGGAGGCCCTGCGCCGCCTCGCGGCCCAGGCGGTACGCCTGTTCCCCGCCCTGGCACAGGTGCGGGCGATCCGCACCTACGCCGGGTTCCGCCCGTACCTGCCGGACCACTTCCCGGCGATCGGCCCCGACCCGCGCCTCCCCGGCCTGCTGCACGCCTGCGGCCACGAGGGCGCGGGCATCGGCCTCGCCCCGGCGACCGGCGCGCTGATCTCCGCGATGCTGACGGGCACCGAACTCCCGCTCGATCCCGCCCCGTTCGCACCGGAGCGCTTCGCACGAGAGGAGGCAGTCCGGTGAAACCGACCGAGCTCGTGGGGGCCTCCCCCGGGCCCACCTTCACGATCACCTTCGACGGACGCCAACTGGACGCGCTGCCGGGCCAGTCCATCGCGGCCGTGCTCTGGTCGGCGGGCGTTCTCACCTGGCGGACCACGAGGGGTGGCAGGCAGCCGCGGGGGGCGTTCTGCGGCATCGGCCAGTGCTACGACTGCCTCGCCACCGTCAACGGCCGCCCCAACAGGCGCGCCTGCCTGGTCACCGCCCGCCCCGGCGACACGGTCACGACGCAGGAGGGGAGCGGTCATGCCGGGTTCGAGAAGTGATGCCCGCCGTCTTGGAGACCGCGCGGCCGAGGGGTACGAGACACCACCGTCCGAGCACGACCCGTATGCGCACGACCCGTATGCCCACGACCCTCATGCGCACGACCCGTACGAGCACGACCCATGCGAGCACACCCCATACGAGCACGACCCGTACGATCTCGCGGTGATCGGCGCCGGACCCGCAGGCCTCGCAGGCGCCGTGACGGCCGCTGAACTAGGCCTGTCCGTGGCGCTGTTGGACTCAGCCCCACAACCGGGCGGCCAGTTCTACCGGCACCCCGCACCGGCCACGCACGCCACCCGCCCCGAAGCCCTGCACCACGACTGGCCCGTCTTCACCGACCTGCGTGACCGACTGCGAACCGGCGACGTCACCTGCCTCTTCGACCACCACGTCTGGACGGTGACGCGCGAGGCCGAGAACGACTGGACCATCCACGCCCTTACGGCCGACCCCGGCCCCGGCCCCGGCGAGGAGCAGCGCTCGACACGGGTGCGAGCGCGCGCGGTCCTCCTGGCGACGGGCTCGTACGAACGACAACTCCCCTTCCCCGGCTGGACCCTGCCCGGTGTCGTCGGCGCGGGCGGCGCCCAGGCCATGCTGAAGTCCGGTCTCGTCCTGCCCGGCAGACGCGTGATCGTCGCAGGCAGTGGCCCGCTCCTGCTGGCCGTGGCCGGGTCACTCGTCACGGCAGGTGCCGAAGTACCCGAACTGCTGGAGGCATCCTCGTACTTCGGGTACGCACGCCACCCGCGCGCCCTCGCCACCCAGCCCCACAAGCTCACGGAGGGCGCACACCACGCCAAGGCCCTGCTCCGCCACCGGGTTCGCCCGCGCACGCGGCACGCCGTCACCGAGGCGCACGGCAAGGACCGGGTGGAAGCGGTGACGGTGTCGCGACTCGACCACGAGTGGCGTCCGATACCGGGCACGGAACGGCGTATCGACTGCGACGCCCTCGCCGTGGGCCACGGGCTGATCCCGCAGATCGACCTGGCGACCGGCCTGGGCTGCGCCACACGCCGCACTCCGGACGGTACGCACGCCCTGGCCCTGAGCCCACTGCAGGAGACCTCGCTGCGCGGCCTGTGGTCGGCGGGCGAGACGTCGGGCGTGGGCGGCGCACAACATGCCCTCGGCGAGGGCGAGTTGGCGGCCCTGGCCGTGGCGTCCCGGCTGACCGGCCGACGTCCCGCCCCGCGCTCGCGCCTACGTTCCCTGCGTCGCCGCCGCGACCGCATGAACGCCTTCGCCGACGCGATGGCCGTCACGCACGCGCCGGGTGAGGGCTGGACGCGGTGGCTCTCCGACGACACCGACGTCTGCCGCTGCGAGGAGGTCCCGGCGGACCGGATCCGCGAGGCCATCACGGAGTACGGCGCCCGGGACGCACGCTCCGTGAAGCTGCTGACCCGGGCGGGCATGGGCTGGTGCCAGGGCCGGGTGTGCGGGTGGGCCGTGTCGTGCCTGTCGTCGCCCCCATGTGCCACCGCCCCACCCGAGGCACCGCCCAGCACCGCCCCCGACCGACGCCCGCTGGCGACGCCGGTCCCCCTGGGCGTCCTGGCCAACCTGACCACCCCGGAACGACAACCTCCCACCACCCCTCACCCTCCTGATCTCCCGCCCCACCACCCGACCGAAGGGCAGCCCTCATGACCGCAGGAAACTGGACCGCAGACCGCCCCTGGCGCGGCATCATGGTCGCCACCGCGCTCCCCCTGCGCGAGGACCTCTCCATCGACTACGACGCCTACGCCGAGCACGTCGGCCACCTCATGGGCAACGGCTGCGACGGCGTCGTCCCGAACGGCTCCCTGGGCGAGTACCAGACCCTGACCGACGACGAACGCGCCCGCGTCGTCCGTACCGCCGTAGAGGCCGCGGGCGACGGAGCCCGCGTGATGCCCGGCGTCGCCGCGTACGGCAGCGCGGAGTCCCGCCGCTGGGCCGAGCACGCGGCGGAGGCGGGCTGCGGCTCCGTGCTCCTCCTGCCGCCGAACACCTACCGCGCCGACGAAGACGCCGTACGGTCCCACTACGCCGAGGTCGCCGGGGCCGGCCTGCCCGTGGTCGCGTACAACAACCCCCTCGACACCCGCGTCGACCTGACCCCGGACGTGCTGGCCCGGCTGCACGGCGACGGCACGGTCGTAGCCGTGAAGGAGTTCTCCGGCGACGTCCGCAGGGCGTACGAGATCGCCGAACTCGCGCCGGACCTGGACCTGTTGATCGGCGCGGACGACGTTCTGCTCGAACTCGCCCTCGCGGGCGCGGTCGGCTGGATCGCCGGATACCCGAACGCCTTCCCCGCCACCTGCGCGGAGCTCTACGGCGCCGCCCGCGCCCACGACCTGGCGACGGCGCTCCCCCTCTACCGTTCGCTGCATCCGCTTCTGCGCCAGGACTCCAAGACGGAGTTCGTGCAGTCCATCAAGCTGTCGATGGACATCGTGGGCCGACGCGGCGGCCCGACCCGCCCGCCGCGCTCCCCGCTGTCCGGCGCCACGGAGGCGTTGGTGCGGTCGGCCACGGAGAAGGCGACGGCGGCGGGCCACCGCTGACCCGACGCTCAACGGACCACGTATGACCGCCGAAGGTCCACGTGACCGCCGAGCAACGTGACCGCCAATCCACGTGACCGCCAATCCACGTGACCGCCGAAGGTTCACGTACGACAACCGGAGGGAGAGACGCCCATGCGCACCCGTCACGTGTTCCACGCCGTCGACTCGCACACCGAGGGCATGCCCACCCGCGTGATCACCGGCGGCGTCGGGGTGATCCCGGGCGCCACCATGGCCGACCGCAGGCTGCACTTCATCGAGCACATGGACCACCTGCGCACGCTCCTGATGTACGAGCCGCGCGGCCACTCCGCGATGAGCGGTGCCATCCTCCAGCCCCCGACCCGTCCCGACGCCGACTACGGAGTCCTCTACATCGAGGTGTCCGGGCTCCTCCCGATGTGTGGCCACGGCACGATCGGCGTGGCGACCGTCCTGGTGGAGACCGGGATGGTGCAGGTCACCGAGCCGGTCACGACGGTCCGCCTGGACACTCCGGCGGGCCTGGTCGCCGTCGACGTACGGGTGACCGACGGCGCGGCCACCTCGGCCACGCTCACCAACGTTCCCGCGTTCTGTGTCGCCCTGGACCGCAAGGTCGAGGTGCCGGGGTACGGCACGGTGACGTACGACATGGCCTACGGCGGAAACTTCTACGCCTTCGTCCAGCTCGACGCGCTGGGGCTGCCGTTCGACCGTGCGCGCAAGGACGACCTGCTCGCGGCGGGGCTCGCCGTGATGGACGCGATCAACGCGTCGCCGGACCGCCCGACGCACCCCGAACAGCCGGACATCAGCGGAGTCAAACACGTCTACCTGGCCGCGCCCGGCTCGGACGCCCGCCGCTCCCGGCACGCCATGGCGATCCACCCGGGCTGGTTCGACCGCTCGCCGTGCGGCACGGGCACGTCGGCGCGCATGGCACAGCTGCACGCCCGCGGCGAACTCCCGCTGGACCGCGACTTCGTCAACGAGTCGTTCATCGGTACGGAGTTCACGGGCCGACTCGTGGCGGAGACGGAGGTGGCGGGCCTGCCCGCGGTCGTGCCCAGGATCACCGGCCGGGCCTGGATCACGGGCACGGCCCAGTACTTCCTGGACCCCGACGACCCGTTCCCGGCGGGCTTCACACTCTGACCCCCGTATCCCCCGGAGCCCCGAACTGGCAACGTGACATTGTACTTTGGTGATCCGCGCGGGCGCGGGTACCACCGGAGGGGACACCATGGGGCACCTGAAGCAGAAGAACCTCATCACCACCAGGGAGCGGCTGCGCGACCAGGTCGGCCACGCACTGCGGGCCGCCCTGATCTCGGGCGAGCTGCGCCCCGGCGAGATCTACTCCGCGCCCGGCTTGGCCGAGGACTTCGGCATCTCGGCGACGCCGGTGCGCGAGGCGATGCTCGACCTGGCCCGTGAAGGGCTCGTCGAGCCGGTCCGCAACAAGGGCTTCCGGGTCACCGAGGTGAACGAGCGCGACCTCGACCAGTACACGGAGATCCGCGCCCTGATCGAGATCCCCATGATCGGACGGATCACGCGCACGGCCGCCAAGGAGGACCTGGAGGTACTGCGTCCGATCGCCGAGGAGATCGTGCGTGCCGCCCGCGACCACGACCTCATCGGCTATCTGGAGGCCGACCGCCGCTTCCACCTCTCACTCCTCGCCCTCTCGGGCAACGACCGCCTGGTCGAAACGGTCGGCGACCTCCGCAAGCGCTCCCGCCTCTACGGCCTGACGGCCCTGGACGAGCGCGACCAGCTGACCCCGTCCGCCGAGGAGCACATCGAACTCCTCGACCTGATGCTGGCGGGCGATGCCAAGGGAGCGGAGAAGTGCATGGCGCGACACCTGGGTCACGTACGGTCACTGTGGGCCACGACCTGAGCGCCGCCACAAGAAGAATGGTGCCGACCGGACTCCGGTCGGCACCATTCGATGCACTGCTCTTTTACTGCTCTGTGTCCGAGGGGGGACTTGAACCCCCACGCCCGATAAAGGGCACTAGCACCTCAAGCTAGCGCGTCTGCCATTCCGCCACCCGGACTAGGTGTCTGCCGCCGTGCGGGGTGTTCCCCGCGGCGACATGGACAACAATACCAAGGTTTCGGAGTGCCTTTCACCTGCGTATCCACCTGCCGATGACGGGATGCGATCTCACCGAGGGTGACGAGGCGATTACCGGTACGCGGGGTTCTTGTGCGGTCAGTCGCCGCAGCGGCCGCGCAGCGAGTGCAGGTGTTCGCTGGACTTGCGGGCGAAGGCGTAGGACTCGACCGGCTTGTCGTGCTCGGTCTGCCAGTGGTGATAGCGCTTTCCATGGTGGGTGCGCGCCGTCACCTTCGACAGGAACTTCTTGTAGTCGATGTCGCCGTCGCCGACGTCCGTCATGCGATAGCCGTCACGCGTGGTCTCGTCACGGATGCCGTCCTTGACGTGGAACAGGGGGTAACGGTGGGGCTGCTTCAGTACGTAGTCGAGCGGGTGGAAGGGGGCGGCCGTGCCGTCGACGCGCTTGCCGAAGCGGAACTGCGCGCTGAACGCCCAGTAGATGTCCATCTCCAGGTACACGAAGTCGGGGTCGGTCTCCGCGAGGAGCACGTCGTAGAGCCGGACCTTCGGTTTGTCGGTGGCGAAGGAGAACTCCTCGGCGTGATTGTGCTGGTAGAACTTCATGCCGCGCTTGCGGGCCGCTTCGCCGTACGTGTTGAAGTCCTCCGCCGCCCGCTTCCAGGCGTCGACGGTGGTGCCGTAGCGGAAGGGCCCCGCGGCGGTGCCGATGTGCTTGAGGCCGAGAGCCTCGGCGTCATCGAGGACCTTGGTGAGGTTCTGCGCAAACGTGTACGCGTTGGGGTTGTTGTCGTCGTAATAGCCCACGTGGGAGCCGATGGGGTTCAAGCCGTGGTCGCGGGCCAGCCTCTTGAGCTGGGCCAGGGTGATGGCGCCCGCGGAGCCCTGGGTGTATCCGGCGAATTCGATCTCGTCGTATCCGTACTTCTCCAGCTCGGCGAAGACGGGCGCGAATCCGACGGAGGAGACCTTGTCGCGGAGGCTGTAGAGCTGGATGCCGAGCCGGCCGGGCGGCAGGACGGGACGCCCGCGCCCCTTGCCCGCGGCGGCAGGGCCGGTGGGGGTCGCCGGGGCGGTCGGAGTTGCCGAGGCGGTCGGTGCGGCCGCCCCGACGAGCGCCGCGGCGGTGGCGCCCGCGGCCACGCCGAGCATGCCGCGTCGGCTGAGTCTCTGCGCGAGTTCGGGGTCGGTGGAGGTCGGCTTACGGCTCATGCGGTTCTCCTCGGTGGCGTCGGGGCGCGTCAGGGATGGGTTCGAAGGACGGATCAGGGATCACTGAGGGTCGGGCCCTGATGGCAGGGTCCGAGCTGTCTGGTTCAGTGGAGATCAGGCAGATTCAGCGACGCGGGCCGGTGGTCATGGTCATCACCGCAGACCTGCGAGATCGAGCAGGAGCGATTTCACATCGGTGGCCGCGACACGGCCGCTGACGGCGCGGGGGGTGGAGCACAGAATGAGCGGACTTTCGTCCTCGCTCGTGGGAAGGCGGCCATGGCTGCCGCGGATAGGTGACGGATCCAGGGGCACGACCGCCATGCGGTAGCGCATGCCGAGCTTCTTGCGGGCCAGCGCGCCCGCGGCCTTGACGCGGACGTACGGGTCCTCGGGGTCCATGAAGAGCTCGACGGGGTCGTAACCGGGTTTGCGGTGGATCTCGACGAGCTGCGCGAAGTCGGGCGCGCGGGCATCGTCGAGCCAGTAGTAGTACGTGAACCAGGCGTCCGGCTCCGCGACGGCGACGAGTTCGCCGGAGCGCGGATGATCCAGCTGGTGGTCCTTCTTGCCCTCGTCGTCGAGGAGTTGCTCGATGCCGGGGACGCCCTCCAGGGCGGCGCGGGTGGCGTCGAGGTCTTCCGGGCGGCGGACGTAGATGTGGGCGATCTGGTGGTCGGCGACGGCGAAGGCACGGGAGGCCATCGGGTCGAGGTACTCCATGCCGTCCTGGGTGTGCACCTCGAGCAGACCCGCGCGGCGCAGTACCCGGTTGAGGTCGACGGGCCTGTTCACCCGTGTGATGCCGTACTCGGACAGCGCGACGACGGTCCTGCCCTCCGCCTTCGCGTCGTCCAGGAGCGGCGCCATGGTCGCGTCGAGCTCGGCGGCGGCGCGGAAGGAGCGCGGGTCGTCGGGGCCGAAGCGTTGCAGGTCGTAGTCGAGGTGAGGGAGGTAGCACAGGGCGAGGTCGGGGTGGCGGGTCTCGATGATGTGCCGGGTGGCGTCCACGATCCAGCGGCTGGACACGATGTCGGCGCCGGGTCCCCAGAAGTGGAAGAGGGGGAACGTGCCGAGCTTGTCGGTGAGTTCGTCGTGGAGGGCCGGGGGCCGGGTGTAGCAGTCGGGTTCTTTGCGACCGTCTGCGTAGTAGACGGGGCGGGGGGTGATGGTGAAGTCGGTGTCGGCGCCCATGGCGTACCACCAGCAGATGTTGGCGACGGTGTAGCCGGGGTGCGCGCGGCGGGCGGCTTCCCACAGCTTGTCGCCGGCCACGAGGCCGTTGTGCTGACGCCACAGGAGTACGTCACCGAGCTCGCGGAAGTACCAGCCGTTGCCGACGATGCCGTGCTCGGCGGGGGTGGTGCCGGTGAGGAAGGTGGACTGGGCGGCGCAGGTGACGGCGGGCAGGACGGTGCCGAGGGCGGCTCTGGACCCGGACTGCCCGAGCGATTTGAGGCGCGGCATGTGGTCCAGGAGGCGCGGGGTGAGGCCGACGACGTCAAGAACCAGCAAGGGGGCCGGGGTCATGGGAGTTCCTTGAGGCCGAGGTCGGTCAGGAGGTCGCGGGCGAGGGAGAGCTCTGCGGCGATGCCCTCGGCGAGCTGGGGTCGGCCGCGGGGGCGGAGCGCGGGCGGGAGGGCCTGCCAGGTGTAGGTCTCGACCTCCAGGTGGCGGGTGAGGGGGGCGGGCCCGCCGACGAGCCGGGTCAGGACGTCCTGGAGGACGGGGAGCGTGGACGTGAGGGGCGCGGCGGGGGCCGCGTGGAGGGGGACGTGGAAGTGGGCGCGCCAGGGTGCCGTGTCGGGCAGCACGTCGGTGGTGAGTGCTTCGCCGAGGTCGTCGGTGCCGCGCAGGCCGGCGCCGGTCAGGGTCCGGGTCTGGTGGAGGAAGCGGGGTTCGTCGAAGGCCGCGAGGGCTTCGCGTACGGCGGGGAGGTGAGGGTGTTCGGCGTGCAGTGCGGCGGACAGCTGCGATTTGACGACGGGGACGCCCGCGGCGGCGAGGGCGTCGAGGGCGGTCTCCGGATCTTCGAAGGAGGTGGCGAGGTGACAGGTGTCGACACAGACCCCGATGCGGTCGTGGCCGACCGCGGTGAGTGGGGCGATGGCGTCGGCGGTCGTCTCGACGGTGCAGCCGGGCTCCGGTTCGAGGCCGATGCGGATGGAGCGGCCGGTCAGCTCGGTGAGGGCGTCGAGGCGCTGGGCCAGCACGGTGAGGGCCGTGCGGGCAGCCTCGGCGCGCTGGGGGTCGAAGGGGGTGCGCCAGGCGAGCGGCAGGGTGGAGATGGTGCCTTCGGTGACGTCGTCGGGGAGGAGGGCGGCGAGCAGCCGGGCCAGTTCGGTGGTGTGGCCGAGGCGCTCCGGGTCGGTCCAGTCGGGCTTGTACACACGGTATTTGACCTGTTCCGCACCGAAGCCTTCGTAGGGGAAGCCGTTGAGGGTGACGACTTCGAGTCCGCGCCGGTCGAGTTCGGTGCGCAGGCCGCGCAGTGCCGCGGGGTCGGTGACGAGGGCGTGGGCGGCGTCCTTGGCGAGCCACAGGCCGATGCCGATGCGGTCCCTGCCGAGCTTCTTCCGCACGGGCTCGCAGTGGTCGCGGAGCTGGGCGAGCACACCGTCCAGGGTTTCGGCCGGGTGGACGTTGGTGCAGTAGGCGAGGTGGACGGTGGAGCCGTCGGGGTGCCGGAAGCGCATGGGTCACGCCCCGCCGCGCAGGATGGAGTTGCCTTCGTGGGTGGCGGCGTCCGGTTCGCGCACATCGAGCTGGAGGCGGCCGCTGAGTCCGTAGAACGCCACGGGGTTGCGCCACAGGACGAGGTCGACGTCGTCCTCGTCATACCCGTGAGACAGCATGGCATCGGCGACCTTGCGGGTCTTGAGGGGATCGCTCTTTCCCCAGTCGGCGGCGGAGTTGATGAGCACCCGGTCGGGCCCGAAGTCCCGGAGGATGGCGACCATCCGTCCCTCGTCCATCTTGGTGTCGGGGTAGACGGAGAAGCCCAGCCAGCAGCCGCTGTCCTTGGCCTCCTTGACCGTGGTCTCGTTGAGGTGGTCGATGAGGACACGCTCGAGGGGCAGGGCGGACTCGCTGATCACGTCGATGGTGCGGCGCAGGCCCGCGAGCTTGTCGCGGTGCGGGGTGTGCACGAGAGCGGGCAGTTCGTGGTCGGCGGCGAGCTGCAGCTGGGTGGCGAGCGCGGTGTCCTCGGCCGGCGTCATGGAGTCGTAGCCGATCTCTCCGACGGCGACGACGTTGTCCTTGACGAGATAGCGGGGCAGTTCGTCGAGGACGGGGGTGCAGCGGGGGTCGTTCGCCTCCTTCGGGTTGAGGGCGATCGTGCAGTGGTGGGCGATGCCGTACTGGGCCGCGCGGAAGGGTTCCCAGCCGAGGAGGGAGTCGAAGTAGTCGAAGAAGGAGGCGGGCGACGTCCGTGGCTGGCCGAGCCAGAACGCGGGCTCGACGACGGCACGGACGCCGGCGGCATACATCGCCTGGTAGTCGTCGGTGGTGCGGGACGTCATGTGGATGTGGGGGTCGAAGATGCGCATCAGGACTCCTGCTCCTCGCCGGTGAGGGGGCCCACGGGGGCCGTGGGGGACGCGGGGGCGGTCAGCTCCATGGCTCGGTGCAGGTCGCCGGGGACGGGTCGGCCGGCCGCGGACCGCTCCGTCGCGTAGTCGCCGAGCATCCGGGCGAGTTCCGTGTCTCCGCGGGCACGCTGCGGCAGGTCGGCGACGGCGTCCAGCGGGACACCGGTGAACAGGCACTTGAGGACGGCGTGCCGCCAGTCGTGCGGGGGAAGGTGCGCTGCGGCGTAGGGGCCGACGGCCACGGCGACGAGGCTTGTGTCGTTGGTGCGCAGAGCGTCCTCGACCAGGGGCAGCGCGTCGGGTCCCGGCACCAGGTGGGGCAGTGCCCGCAGAACGGCCCGGCG
This sequence comes from Streptomyces sp. Je 1-369, assembly GCF_026810505.1. Lineage (NCBI taxonomy): Bacteria > Bacillati > Actinomycetota > Actinomycetes > Kitasatosporales > Streptomycetaceae > Streptomyces > Streptomyces sp. Je 1-369. The sequence continues at coordinate 7,555,712 of NZ_CP101750.1, read as the reverse complement.
TTCGGCCGCGGTGCCCTGGGCGTAGATGCGGGCGAGAGTGACGGGGGTGGCGTTCGCGGCGTGCAGGAGCAGGATACGGGCGGCGTCGGCATGGCGTGGGCCGCAGCGGCGTCCGGCCTCGGCGAACCGCAGCTCCCACGTGGGGGTGGGCTCCGGCCCCTCCCGGTGGGGTCGCTCTCCGTGGGCGGCGGCCTCGGCGGTGGCCTGGTCGAGCCAGGCGCGGGCGGCTCCACCGAGGTCGTTCTCGAGGTGGGTGCGGAGGGCGGCGATCTCGGAGGTGTTGGTCACGGGGTACCTCCTTCGGCGGGAACGGGACCGGCGGTTGCGGGGGCCGGGACTGCGGCTTCCGCTCGGCGCAGGAAGTCGATGGAGCGGGCGGCGAGATCGGGGCCCGCGTGGGAGTGACGGGGCAGTTCGACGACGGTCAGTCCCTGGTAGCCGACGGTGGCAAGCGCTTCGAGGACGGGCGGGAAGTCGATCTCTCCGTCGCCGAAGGGCAGGTGCTCGTGGACTCCGCGGCGCATGTCCTCGATCTGGACGTGCCGAAGCCAGGGGGCGGCGGCGCGTACGCAGTCTGCGGGAGGAAGGGGTTCGAGGCACTGGCAGTGACCGATGTCGAGGGTGAGGCCGAGGAGTTCGGGGTCTGGGTCACCGAGTTTCCGGCGCAGGTGATGGAAGTCGGCGAGGGACGAGAGGAGGTGGCCGGGTTCCGGCTCGATGGCCAGTGGGACACGGGCGTCCGAGGCGGCGTCGAGTACGGGGCCGAGCGCGTCGGTGAAGCGGCGCCACGCGATGCCGTCCGAGGTGCCCGCCGGGGTGACGCCACTGAAGCAGTGCACGGCGTGCGCACCGAGGTCGGCGGCGACCTGAACGGCACTGATCAGCAGACGACCGCGTTCGGCGCGCCGTTCCGGGTCGGGATCGAGGAGGGAGGGACCGTGCTTACGGCGCGGATCGAGGACATAACGGGCCCCCGTCTCGACGGTGACGCCCAGACCGAGGCGGTCGAGCCGACGGGCCACATGGCGGGTGCGGGCGGCGAGATCGGGGGCGAGGGGGTCCAGGTGCATGTGGTCGAGCGTCAGGCCAACACCTGCGTAGCCGAGGTCGGCGAGGAGACCGAGGGCGTCGTCGAGACGGAGATCGGTGAGCCCGTTGGTGCCGTAGCCGTAGCGAAGCCCGGTGCGGTGGCTTCGCGGGAACGGTCCGCCCGTGCGGCGCGCACCTTCCGTACCGCTCATGTGACGCTCACCTTTCGTGCGAACCGTCGGGCGGCCGGGGCGAGGGCGGCCGTCAGGAGGGCCGTGGCGGGGGCGCCGGTGCGGGCGGCGAGGGCGGCCTGCAGCGGGATCATGGCGCGGATTCCGCCGCCGACGGCGCGCTGGGTGAGGGGAGGTGACGGATTGAGGACTGCGTGGAAGAGAGGCCTGGCGGCGGTTGCGGCGTAGGCCAGCGCGAGGGCACCACTGAGGGCTCGGTGGCAGGTATCGGCGGCGGTTCGGAGGTCGCGGGCGTCCCGATCGCCGCCCCCGTCGGCAGCCCCTCTCAGGGCACCCTGGGCTCGCTGCGAACCGTTCCCGCTGACCTCCCCTCGCAGGGCACCCCAGCCCCGCTGCAATCCGCCCCCGCCAGCTCCACCTCCACCTCCACCTCCCGGACCACCCCGCCTCCTCTGGGCCCCACGCCCGCCAACAGAGCGGCGGCGTGTGGTGGCGACCAGGCGGGCCAGGGTCGCTGTCGTCGCCAGTGCGGCCAAGGGAGCGGTCGAGGAGCCGCCCTGCGCTTCGTGGCGGGAGACGACGGTGACGGCCAGGGTGTGGGCGGCCAGGGTCGCCGCCGAGGGGGCGGCAGCGGTGGCCTGGGCGCGCGGGTCGTGGCCGGGGCCCGCCGTGGCGGTCGCGCCCAGGAGCAGGTCGAGGCCGCGCGCGGTGGCCATGGCTGCCGGACCGGCGGGGGTGTGCTTCAGGGTGAGGTCGTACGCCCAGACCGTCCCGGCCAGCGCGCCCGCCACCGCGAGGGACGGGCGGCCCGCGCGGGAGGCGAGGGCGAGGCCCGCGACGGTGAGGGCGGTGGCCGCGGTGAGGGCCGCGGGTGGGGCGACGCGGCCGGAGGGCAGGGGGCGCTCGGGGCGTTCGACGGCGTCTTCGGCGCGGTCTGCCCAGTCGTTGAGGGCCATGCCGGCCTCGTACAGGCAGAGGGAGGAACCGATGGCGAGGAGGGTGCGATGGTTGGGACGCAGGTTGGTCGCCGCCGCGCCGGCGAAGGCGTCGCCGGGGACGGTGAACAGGGCGGGGAGGCGGAGGAGTTCGGCCCAGGCGCGCCGGGTGCCTGCGGCGTTCACGAGGACGCGCCGGAGGGCGTGCCGTCGGCGGGGCCACGGTCGGCCCGCCCTGGAGCACGACCGCCTCCCTGTCCGGGAGCATGACCACCTCCCCCGGCGAGGTCTCCCCCTCCGGGTCCGCGACCACCTCCCCCGGCGAGGTCTCCCTCTCCGAGACCACGGCCGCCTCCCCCGGCGACGTCTCCTCCCAGCTGTTTCGCGAAGTCGATCAGTGTGGCGTACTGCTCTCCCAGCGCCGCGGGGGCGTCGGCGTCGGGGTCCTTGAAGTAGAAGGCGAGGGCGGGCAGGGGGCCGGAGAGGCCGCGTTCGTGGGCGCGGGTCGTCAGGCGGGCGAGGTCCAGGACCAGGGGGGCGGCGAGCGCCGAGTCGCAGCCCTGCCAGGTGGTCTGCAGGACCATGCGCGTGCCGAGGAAGCCGTCGAAGGCGATGTGGTCCCAGGCCGTCTTCCAGTCGCCGAGGGAGGGGACGTCGTCGATGTGGACCTCGCCCTCGGGGGCGGAGCCGAGCGTGTCGGCGAGGACGCGTTCCTTGCCCGCGTTCTTCGCCGCGGCGGCCGCGGGGTCGGCCAGGGCGGCGCCGTCACCGCCGCCGAGGAGATTCGTGCCGGACCAGGCGCGGACGGCGAGGGCGCGTTGGGCGAACATCGGGCCGAGTACGGAGCGCAGCAGGGTCTGGCCGGTCTTGCCGTCACGGCCCGCGAAGGGGAGGCCGGAGGTGCGTGCCGCGTCGGTGAGGCGCGGGTGGTGGAGGCCCGTGGAGGGGGTGAAGTTCACGTAGGGGCAGTCGGCGCGCAGGGCGGCGGCCGCGTAGAGGGAGCTGGCGGGGAGCCGTTCGGCGTCGGCGGAGGGGAGGGGTTCGGTCGAGGCGACGTTCACCACTACCGCGCGGGCCAGTCCCCGGCGACGTACGAAATCGCGGATGTCGGCGGTGAAGGCGTCGATCAGTTCCTCGTCGGTGCGGGTGTCGCCCGGTTGTGGGCCGCCGGGGCGTATCTCGGCGTCGGCGGCGGCGAGTTCGGCGCGCACCGCCGAGGGGAGGCCGTGGGGCAGGACACCGCCCGCGGCGAGTTCCTCGGCGCGTTTGGGCAGGGGGCAGCTGGTGGTGTCGTGGCCGCCGAAGACGAGTGACGACAACGTTGGCAGGCCACAGTCCAGGAAGGGTGCGGTCTCGGTCACCATGCCGGTGGGGGCGTGGAGTCCTGCGGTCATCGCCGCGCAGCCCGCGACGGCCGTGGTCGCGACCGAGCCGCGTGCCCCGATCAGCCATACGCCGACGGGACCGACGGGCGGCGTCCCGTGGGGAGGAGTGGAGGGCGTAGAGGGTGAGGTCGCGGATGTGGGCACGGCTGCCTCCTGCATGACTCAAGAGCTCGGGACCGACTCGGGAGCTCGCGGAACGTGAGTGCGGTGCAAGACGGCGGGCGGAGGTCCGGCGTCCTCCGCCCGCCGCCGTCTATTGACCCGCGCCCGAACCGGTTGCCGGGGCGGGTGGGTCGGAGTGGTGTGTCGTCACGTGTGGCGTCACGCGTCGCACCACGTGTCGCGTCACGTGTGCCGTCACATCACTCATCGGCACAGCCTTCCCCGGACGGACCTTCCCCAGGCCGTCCTTGCCCGGGTGGCCCTTCGTGGGCAGGTTCTTCAGGCGGATGTCGCGGAAGGTGACCTCGTCGGCGTCGCCGTGGTTCTGGATGCCGATGTGGCCTTGGCGCAGGCTGCGGGCCGGGTCGGTGTTGGTGAAGTCGTTGATCTTGACTCCGTTGAGATAGACGCGAAGGCGTTCGCCCTCGACGCGGATCTCGTAGGTGTTCCACTCCCCCGGCGGGTTGAGCGCGCGGTCACGCTTCTTCAGGTCGGCGGAGTGGAAGCCGTAGACGGAGCCCGTGGTCTTCTCGGGGACGTCCGTGGCGTCGATCTGTATCTCGTAGCCGTTGTTCACGGCCGACCAGGGGTCGTCGGAGGCCGGGAAACCCACGAAGATCCCCGAGTTGTCGTCGCCCCGCATCCGCCAGTCGAGCTTGAGGGAGTAGGAGCCGAGCTCGCGCCGGTCGTACCAGAGCATGCCCATGCCGCCGACGGTCTTGAGCGTGCCGTCGCCCTCGTTGAGCTGGAGGGAGCCCGGGCCCGCCTGCTTCCAGTCCTCCAGGGAGGAGGCCGTGCCGTCGAAGATCGGGGTGTAGCCCTTCTCAGGACGGCAGTCGGCCTGGGCCGCGCCGACGGCCCAGCGGATGCCGCCAAGGAGGTGCTGGCGGAAGGCGGGTTCGGCGTAGGACTCCTTGGTGTGGCCGCCGCCGGTGTAGAAGGAGCGGCCGCCCTCGTAGCTCTGGCACCAGGCGATGGGGTGGTCGCCGGACATCGTGCCGCCGGTGTACGACGACTCGTCGAGGGTGGCGAGCACGCGGGCCCGGTCGCGGGGGTTGGCGCGGTAGTTGTACCACTCGTCGGTGCGGTCCCAGGTGCCCGTGCCGAGGTGGGCGGTGGCCGGGTGCGCGTGGTCCTCGACGTGGACCTTCGCGGGCTGGATCGCGGGGTGCGACTGGAAGTAGGCGCCCGCGAGCCCGCCGTAGAAGGGCCAGTCGTACTCGGTGTCGGCCGCGGCGTGCACGCCGACGTAGGCGCCGCCGCCGCGGATGTACTGCTCGAACGCCGTCTGCTGGGCGGCGTTCAGGACGTCGCCGGTCGTCGAGAGCCAGACCACGGCGTCGTACCGGGCGAGGTTGGCGGCCGTGAAGGCCCCCGCGTCCTCGGTGGCGTCGACGGTGAAGCCGTTCGCGGCGCCGAGTTCTTTGACGGCGGTGATGCCGGTGGGGATTGAGTCGTGGCGGAACCCGGCGGTCTTGGAAAAGACGAGCACCTTGTCACCCGCCTTCTTCGGCTGCTCGGGCTTCGAGGCCGCCGGCCCCGACACACAGCCGATGAGCAGGGCGGCTGCGGCGGTCGCGGTGGCCAGCCGTACGGATGCGCGCATGTGCTGACCCCTCTCAGCTCGTCTTGGAGCTGGTCGTGGAGCTCGTCGTGAAGGTGAAGTCGTCCACGTCGTAGAGCGCCCCCGAGCCCGTGCCCTTGAAGACCAGGTAGAGCGTCGTGGTCGTCGTCGGCGGCTTGCTGATCGCCGTGCTGACGTCGACGTACTTCTCCCAGCCGCCGGTCGGCGCCACCTTCGCGGTGCCCAGGAGCCTGCCGCCGACGGAGCCGCTGCGAACCTCCAGCGTGCCTCCGGTTCCGGCCGACGCGACGCGTGCGGTCAGCTTGGTGGCGTTGCCGAGGATGTACGGCTCGAAGGAGACCCAGTCGCCGTTGTGGACGTCGCCGACGGTCTTGCCGCCGTGCGCCGGGGTGTGGTTGACGACGGAGACGCCCTTGGAGTCGTTGAAGTGCTCGCCCTGGCGGTGCTTGGGCTGGACGACGTTCTGGTCGTGGGTGGTCAGCGCGGGCTGGCCGTTCGCGCCCTTGTCCGTGTACTCGGCGTCGAAGACCCCGAAGATGTTGGCGTTCGGGTCGTGCTCACCGTCGGCGGAGGTCTGGATGGTGCCCTCGCAGCCGTTGGCCGAGGTGACGGGGTGGCCGTGGCTGTCGTGGCCGAGAATGTGGGTGACCTTGACCTTGGTGCAGTCGATCGGGCCGTCCTCCGGGTCGGTCACCTTCACCTTGAAGGGCACCTTGTCGCCGAAGGTGAACAGCTGGCCGTCACCGGGGAGCTGCAGGGTCACCTTGGGCGCGGTGTTGCCGACGGTGACGTGCGCGCTGGCCGAGCCGGTGCGTCCGGTGGAGTCCTTCACCGTCACGGTGGCGGTGTAGACGCCGTTCTTCTTGTACGTGTACGTGGGGTTCTGCTGCGTCGACTTGCCGCCGTCGCCGAAGTCCCAGGCGTAGGTGAGCGTCCCGCCGTCGGCGTCCGTGGCCTTGGCGGTGAACCTGGTGCGCAGCGGCGCCTGACCGCTCGTCTTGGAGGCGGTGGCCTCGACGACCGGGGAGTGGCCTTCGGTGGCGTTCTCGATGCGGTAGAGGCCCGAGTTCTCGTCGCCGCCGAACCAGGCGGTGCCGTAGTCGAGGACGTAGAGGGCGCCGTCGGGGCCGAACTCCATGTCCATGACCTGGGTGCCGGTCCACGGGAACGGGTTGATCTTCGAGACCGTGCCGTCCGTGCCCTGCTCGATGCGCTTGATCCAGCGGCGGCCGAACTCGCCGGCGAAGAAGTCGCCGTCGTACGCCTCGGGGAACTTGACCGGGGAGGTGTTCGCCGCGTCGTAGCGGTAGACGGGGCCGCCCATCGGGGACTCGGAGCCGCTGCCGAACTCGGGCACGGAGCCGCCGTCGTACGGAATCCACGCCTCCTGGGCGGGCGGCAGGTCGGTCAGGCCGGTGTTGTGCGGCGAGTCGTTCTTCGGGGCCTTGCAGTCGAAGGCGGAGCCGGAGGTGCCGGTCGCGAAGTCGTAGTCGACGTAGGCGTCGTTCTTGCCGGTGCAGAAGGGCCAGCCGAAGTTGCCCGCCTTGGTGACCCGGGCGAACTCGACCTGACCCGCGGGGCCGCGCTTGGGATCGGCCGCGCCGGCGTCGGGCCCGTAGTCACCGACGTAGACGATGCCCGTCGGCTTGTCGACGCTCATGCGGAAGGGGTTGCGGAAGCCCATCGCGTAGATCTCGGGGCGGGTCTTCTCGGTGCCCTTGGCGAAGAGGTTCCCGTCGGGGACGGTGTACGAGCCGTCGTCGGCGACCTTGACGCGCAGGATCTTGCCGCGCAGGTCGTTGGTGTTGCCCGCACTGCGCCGCGCGTCGAAGGCGGGGTTGCGGTTCGCGCGCTCGTCGATGGGCGTGAAGCCGTCCGAGGCGAAGGGGTTGGAGTCGTCACCGGTCGACAGGTAGAGGTTGCCGTCCTTGTCGAAGTCGATGTCACCGCCGACGTGGCAGCAGGTGCCGCGGCTCGCGGGGACGTCGAGGACCTTCTTCTCGCTGGCGTTGTCGAGGGTGCCGTCGGCCTTGAGGACGAAGCGGGAGAGGCGGTTCACGCCGTCGAACTTCTTGAAGTCCTCGGCGGTGCCGTTCTCCGGGGCGTCGCCCGCGGGGGTGTCGAGGGGCGGCGCGTAGTAGAGGTAGATCGCCCGGTTGTCCTTGAACTTCGGGTCGATGCCGACGCCTTGGAGGCCCTCTTCGTCGTGCGTGTAGACCGGTATTTTCCCGGCGATCTTCGTATTGCCCGCCGCGTCCGTGAGGCGGAGCGTGCCGTCGCGGGAGGTGTGCAGGACCGAGCGGTCGGGGAGCACGGACAGCGTCATCGGCTCGCCCGTCTCCGGCGCGCCCTTGGCGAGGGTGACCTGCTGGAAGTCCTCGGCGACCGGGGCGGCGGCCTGCGCGGGCGGGTCGGCGGGGGCGGCACCGGCGTGCGGCACGGCGAGGGTCAGGGAGGCGCCGGTGAGTACGGTGCCGGTGAGCAGGGCGAGCGTGGTGCGGAGTCTCGGGCGTTTCCTGTGCACGGGGTTCCTCCGGATGGGGGGACGGTCGTACGGGGTGTGTGCGCCGTGCGCCGGGGTGCGCCGTCACCCCGGACCATTCATGTCCTGTACACCTCAAGGACGGTAGCCACGATTGTCCCGGGCGGAAAGCCCTTGTGCACGACAGAAGTTGAACTTTTTCCTGTCAATGGACAAACGTGGCGTGGTACGGACTGGTCAGTCGGTCCGGTCGGAGCCGCCGAACGCCGCGTCGAAGGACGCGCTCGGGGCCTCGAAATCGAACGCCTTCAGGCGCGTCAGCGCCTCCGGCGCGCCTTGCAGGCGGTCCATGCCCGCATCCTCCCACTCGACGGAGATGGGCCCGTCGTACGCGATGGAGCGCAGCATCCGGAAGACGTCCTCCCACGGGACGTCCCCGTGGCCCGCCGACACGAAGTCCCAGCCGCGCCGCGGGTCACCCCACGGGAGGTGCGAGCCGAGGCGGCCGTTGCGGCCGTCGAGGCGGCGCCGGGCCTCCTTGCAGTCGACGTGGTAGATCCGGTCGCGGAAGTCGTAGAGGAACCCGACCGGGTCCAGGTCCTGCCACACGAAATGCGACGGGTCGAAGTTCAGCCCGAAGGTGGCGCGGTGACCGACGGCCTCCAGGGCCTTGTGCGTGGTCCAGTAGTCGTACGCGATCTCCGAGGGGTGCACCTCGTGGGCGAACCGGACGCCCTCCGCGTCGAAGACGTCCAGGATCGGGTTCCAGCGCTCGGCGAAGTCCTCGTACCCGCGCTCGATCATCGACTCGGGAGCAGGCGGGAACATCGCGACCAGGTGCCAGATCGAGGAGCCCGTGAACCCGACGACGGTGTCGACGCCGAACGCCGCGGCCGCCCGCGCGGTGTCCTTGATCTCGGCGGCGGCGCGCTGCCGCACCCCTTCCCCCTCGCCGTCGCCCCAGATGCGGGCGGGCAGGATCGCCTGGTGCCGCTCGTCGATGATCGCGTCGCAGACGGCCTGACCGACGAGGTGGTTGGAGATCGCCCAGCTTTTGAGCCCGTACTTGTCGAGCAGCGCGTGCCGCCCGTCCAGGTACGTCGGATCGGCGAGCGCCTTGTCGACCTCGAAGTGATCGCCCCAGCAGGCGAGTTCAAGGCCGTCGTAGCCGAAGTCGCGGGCGAGGGAGCAGACCTCTTCGAGCGGAAGGTCGGCCCACTGACCGGTGAAGAGCGTGAACTGCCGTGGCATGACCAGGCCTCCTCGGAGCGGGAATCGGACGAATGACGAATGCGGGCGCAGAAGCGCGGCCGTCAGGCAGGAACAGGCGTGTACACGGAGTTCTTCGCCGCGCTCTCCTCCACCGCGGCGAGCACCCGCTGCACGGAAAGACCGTCGGCGAAGGACGGTTCGGGCCGCGCGCCGGTGGCGATGGCGTGCAGCAGGTCGCGGGCCTGGTGCACGAAGGTGTGCTCGTAGCCGAGGCCGTGGCCCGGCGGCCACCATGCGTCGACGTACGGGTGGTCGGGCTCGGTCACCAGGATGCGGCGGAACCCGGACGACGCGGCGGGCTCGGTGTGGTCGTGGAAGGAGAGCTCGTTCAGGCGCTCCAGATCGAAGGCCAACGATCCTTCGGAGCCGTTGAGTTCGAGTCGCAGCGCGTTCTTGCGGCCCGCGGCGAAGCGGGTCGCCTCGAAGGAGGCGAGGGCGCCGGACGGGAACCGTGCCGTGAAGACGGCGGCGTCATCGACGGTGACCGCCCCCAGCCGACTGCCGCCCTCCGCGGTGAGACCGCTCGAAGCGCCCTCCAGCAGCGGCCTTTCACGTACGAAGGTCTCGGTCAGCGCCGACACTCCGGCCACCGGCTCCCCCACCAGATACTGCGCGAGGTCCACGATGTGCGCGCCCAGGTCGCCGAGTGCGCCGGAGCCCGCCCGGTCCTTGCGCAGCCGCCACGTGAGCGGGAACGACGCGTCGACCAGCCAGTCCTGAAGGTACGTCAGGCGTACGTGGCGCAGCGCGCCGAGGCGCCCCTCGGCGACCATCCGCCGGGCGAGCGCGAGGGCGGGCACCCGGCGGTAGTTGAAGCCGACCATGGCCACCTGGCCGCGTGCGCGAGCCCGTTCGGCGGCCTCGGCCATCGCCTCGGCCTCCTCGACGGTGTTGGCGAGCGGCTTCTCGCACAGCACGTGCTTGCCCGCCTCCAGGGCGGCGAGCGCGATCTCCGCATGGCTGTCGCCGGGGGTGCAGATGTCGACGAGGTCGACGTCGTCCCGGGCGATCAGGGCGCGCCAGTCCGTCTCGGCGGCGGCCCAGCCGAGCCGGTCGGCGGCGGCGCGCACGGCGCCGCCGTCGCGGCCGCAGACGGCCGAGAGCACCGGCCGTACCGGCAGGTCGAAGACGCGGCCCACGGTGCGCCAGCCCTGTGAGTGGGCGGCGCCCATGAAGGCGTAGCCGACCATGCCCACGCCCAGGGGGCGCTTCCCGGTGGACCCGGTGGACCCGGTGGGCCCGGAATCGGCACCGGCCTCGGTTTCCGTCTCACGCATGCGGTAATCCTCCTCGTCGACGCTCGGTGGGGGGTGCGGGCGTGCGCATCACTTGAAACCGGTGGACATGTACTGGCCGACGTTCTCCTTGTCGACCACGGCCGAGTAGCAGGTGACGAAGGAGGGGATCTCGAACTCCGCCATGCCGTTGATGCCCTTGCCCTGGCCGAGGGCGCGCGCGAGGTCGATCGCGGAGGCGGCCATGGTCGGCGGGTAGAGGACGGTGGCCTTCAGGACGCTGTCGTCCGCCTCGATCGCCTGCATCGCGGAGAGCGCGCCCGCGCCGCCGACCATCAGGAAGTCGTCGCGGCCCGCCTGCTTGATGGCGCGCAGGGCCCCCACGCCCTGGTCGTCGTCGTGGTTCCACAGGGCGTCGAAGTTCTTCTGCGCCTGCAGGAGCTGGGACATCTTCGACTGTCCGGACTCGACGGTGAAGTCGGCTGCCTGACGGGCGACCTTCTTGATGTTCGGGTAGTTCTTCAGGGCGTCGTCGAAGCCCTTGGAGCGCTGCTTGGTGAGTTCCAGGTTGTCGAGTCCCGCCAGCTCCACGACGCGGGCGTTCTTCGTGTCCTTGAGCTTCTCGCCGATGTAGTGCCCGGCGCTCAGGCCCATGCCGTAGTTGTCTCCGCCGATCCAGCAGCGGTAGGCCTGCGGGGACGCGAAGACGCGGTCGAGGTTGACGACGGGAATGCCCGCTTTCATGGCCTTCAGACCGACCTGGGTGAGCGCCTTGCCGTCGGCGGGCAGGACGACGAGGACGTCGACCTTCTTGTTGATCAGCGTCTCGACCTGGCCGATCTGCGCGGCGGTGTCGTTGGAGCCCTCGGTGGCCTCCAGGGTGACGTCCGAGTACTTCTCGGCGCGCTTCTTGGCGTTGTCGTTGATGGCGTTGAGCCAGCCGTGGTCGGCCTGGGGGCCCGCGAAGCCGATGGTGACCTTCTTGCCCGGCTTGTCGTCGGCGACCTGCTGCGACTTGTCGTCGGAGTCGTCGTCCTTGGACTCGTTGCTGGTGCAGCCCGTGATGAGGGCGCCGGTGGACAGCGCGGCGGCTCCGAAGAGGAGTCCTCTGCGGCTCGTGTGGGATGGCATGGGTGAACCCCTCGGGTCAGGAAGTGGTGGCCGAGCGTTTCAGGATGTGGTGACCGGACGTCTCAAGTGGTGGTGGCCGAGCGCCGTTGGACGAGCACCGCGGCGACGATGATCGCGCCCTTGGCGATCTGCTGGGTCGCGGTCTCCAGGTTGTTGAGCGCGAAGATGTTCTGGATCGTGGTGAAGATCAGTACGCCGAGTACGGAGCCCGTGATGGTGCCGCGGCCGCCGCTGAGCAGGGTGCCGCCGATGATCACCGCGGCGATCGCGTCGAGTTCGTACAGGTTGCCGTTGGTGTTCTGGCCGGAGCCGGAGAGGATGATCAGCAGGAAGGCCGCGATGCCGCAGCACAGGCCGGAGAGCAGGTACAGGTAGAGCCGCTGCCTGCGGACGTCGATGCCGGCCAGGCGGGCGGCTTCCGCGTTGCCGCCGACGGCGACGGAGCGGCGGCCGAAGGTGGTGCGGTTCAGGAGCAGCCAGCCGACGACGGTGACGGCGGCGAAGACCAGGACCAGGGGCGGGATGCCGAGGATGTACGAGTCGCGCTCGCCGAGCTTCAACACCGAGTCGACGGTGACCATCTGCGTCTTGCCGTCGGTGATCTGCAGAGCGAGGCCGCGGCCCGCCGCCAGCATGGCGAGGGTGGCGATGAACGGCACGATCGCGCCGTACGCGATGAGCAGGCCGTTCACCAGGCCGCACCCCATGCCGACGATGACGGCGGTGAAGAGGATGCCCGCGAAGCCGTACTCCTGGGTGGCCACCGTCGTCGCCCACACCGAGGCGAGCGCGACGATCGCGCCGACCGACAGGTCGATGCCGCCGGAGATGATCACGAAGGTCATGCCGACGGTGACCACGCCGATGACGGAGGCCTGGGTGAGGATCAGCTGGACGTTGTCGGTGTCGAGGAACGAGTCGGGCTGGGTGATGCCGCCGATCACGATCAGCACGGCGAGCACGCCGAGCAGGGAGAGCGTCCGCACGTCGGCGCGGGCCACGGCGGTGCGCCACGGGCTGCCGCCGTCTGCGGGGGTGCTCTTGTGGGTGGCGGCCTCGGCCGCCGGGGCTGGCTGGGTCATGCCGCCGGGCTCCCTTCAAGGACGAGGTCGAGTACGCGGTGTTCGTCGAGTTCACGGGCGGGCGCGGCGTGGACGACGCGGCCTTCGCGGAGTACGAGGACACGGTCGGCGAGGCCCAGCACTTCGGGTACTTCGCTGGAGACGAGGAGTACGGCGAGGCCTTCGTCGGCGAGGCGGCGGATCACCGCGTACAGCTCGGCGCGGGCGCCGACGTCGACGCCGCGGGTCGGCTCGTCGAGCAGCAGGACACGGCAGCCGCGCAGCAGCCAGCGGGCCAGGACGGCCTTCTGCTGGTTGCCGCCGGAGAGGGTGCGCACGGGGGCCGAGGGCTCGTCGGGCCGCAACGAGAGTTCGCGGGTCGCCGCGCGGGCGGCCTCGCGTTCCGCGCCCCGGTCGAGCCAGCCAGCGCGCGAGAAACGGGACATGGAGGAGACGGATACGTTGCGGGTGACGGACTCCAGCATGAGGAGGGCCTGCGCCTTGCGTTCCTCGGGGGCGAGCCCGAGCCCCGCGCGGACGGCGGCGCGGACGCTGCCGGGGCGCAACGGCTGACCGCTCACGACCACTTGGCCGGAGCTCGGCCTGCGGGCGCCGTAGATCGTCTCCAGGATCTCGGAGCGTCCCGACCCGACGAGTCCGGCGAGGCCCACGATCTCGCCGGGCCGCAGGTCGAGGTCGAAGGGTTCGAACTCGCCGTGCCGGGAGAGGCCGCGGACCCGCAACACCGGTTCCGCGGTGGGGGGTTCGGCGGGCCGGTCCGGGAAGACGTACTCGACGTTGCGGCCGGTCATCAGCGCCACGACGTCCCTGGTGGGCGTGGATTCCGCGGGGAGTCCACCCGCGACGGCCCGGCCGTCCTTGAGGACGGTGACGCGGTCGCCGATGCGGCGGATCTCCTCCAGGCGGTGGGAGATGTAGACGACGGCGACGCCGTCCGCCGTGAGGTCGCCGACGATGCGGAAGAGGTTGTCGACCTCGTCGGGGTCGAGGGCGGCGGACGGCTCGTCCATGACGATGAGGCGCACCTCGTGCGAGAGCGCGCGAGCCATCGACACGATCTGCTGCTGGGCGGCGGAGAGGTCACCGACGAGCCGCCCCGGATCGATCTCCGCGTGCCCAAGTCGCTTGAGCAGGGCGGCGGTTGACGCCTTCGCCGCCCGGCCGCGTACGACGAATCCTGCGGCGGTCGGCTCATGCCCGAGGTGGACGTTCTCGGCCACGGACAGCCCTTCGACCAGGTCGAGTTCCTGGTAGATGGTGGCGATGCCGAGGCGCATGGCGGCGATCGGGGAGCGGAGCGTGGTGCGCTCGCCGCGCCAGGTGATCTCGCCGCCGTCGGGCTGGTGGGCGCCGGCGAGGACCTTGATGAGGGTGGACTTCCCGGCGCCGTTCTGGCCGAGGAGGCAGTGCACTTCCCCGGCCTGCACCTGGAGGTCGACGCCGTCGAGGGCACGGACTCCGGGGAACGACTTGGTGATGCCGGACATGGTGAGCAGCGGTGGTTCTTGTGCCATGACGGTTCCCCTCGGCGGCGATCGCAGCAGGGCAGGGCGGATTCGGGGCAGGGCGGAGTAGCCCGGGTGGTGGCACCGGCGCACGGCGGAGCAGGGTGCGGCGCCGGGTAGGAGGTGACGCGGTGGCGTTGCTCGGGGTGGTGCCGGTTGTCAGGCCGGGGAGAACAGGTGGTCGCTGATGAGGCGGGCGCCGCCGATGACTCCGGCGGTGGGGCCCAACTCACCGAGCACGATGGGGAGGTTGCCGGTCGCCAGGGGCAGCGACTGGCGGTAGACCTGGGTACGGATCGCGGCGAGCAGCGTGTGGCCGAGGCCGGTCACGCCGCCGCCGATCACCACGAGTCCGGGGTTGAAGAAGCTGACGAGGCCCGCGATGACCTGGCCGGTGCGGTTGCCGCCCTCGCGGATGAGGTCGAGCGCGGTGGCGTCACCCGCGGCGGCGGCCGCCGCGACGTCGACGGCGCTGAGCCGTCCCGCCTCGTCGAGCCGCGTGGCGAGCTCCGCCGAACGCCCCTCCCTGGCCGCCTCCTCGGCGTCGCGGGCGAGCGCCGCGCCGCTGAAATAGGCTTCCAGGCAGCCCTTGTTGCCGCAGGCGCAGGGGCGTCCGTCGGGTTCGGACTGGATGTGGCCGATGTCGCCGGCGCTGCCCGTCGTACCGCGGTAGACCTCACCGCCGACGACGATGCCGCAGCCGATGCCGGTGCCGATCTTGACGCAGAGGAAGTCGGCCACGGAGCGTGCGACGCCCGCGTGCTGCTCCCCCATCGCCATGAGGTTCACGTCGTTGTCGACCATGACGGGGCAGCCCAGATCCTGACTGAGGGCCTCCCTTACGGGGAAGCCGTCCCACCCCGGCATGATCGGCGGGGCGACCGGCACGCCCTCGGGGAAGCGGACGGGACCCGGGACGCCGATGCCGGCGCCGTCGAACCCTTCCGCGAGCCCGGAGGCCTTGAGCTTGGCGGCCATGGCGAGGACCTGCTCGAAGACCGCGACCGGGCCTTCGCGCACGTCCATGGGCTGGTTGATGTGGCCGAGGACCTCCAGCTCGGCGTTGGTCACCGCGACGTCGACCGAGGTCGCGCCGATGTCCACGCCGAGGAAGCGGAGGGCGGGGGCCAGGCGGATGTTGTGGGAGCGGCGGCCGCCGCGCGAGGCGGCGAGTCCGTCGGCGACCACGAGTCCGGTCTCCAGGAGCCGGTCGACCTCGACGGCCAGTTTGGACCGCGACAGGTCGACCTGATCGCCCAGCTGGGCGCGGGAGTTGGGTCCTCCGTCACGCAACAGGCGCAGCAGCCGTGCCTGGTGCGTGTTGGCGGGTCGAGCCGTCATACGTCTCACGCGCCCCTCCCCGCCTCATCGGGCTTCCCGGTTCGAGCTTTCGAGGGGAACGTAGCAGTGCCTGCCGGGGCTGGGAAGAAGTTGAGCGCGATTTACCCATGACTTTCTCCAGTCACAGGACAAAGGGGGGTGAGGGGGTGGGGTGAAGCACGGTGCGGGGTGTGTCTACGCGGGCTTCCTGAGCATGCACCACGTGTGCGGGCCGTTGTCCGGCAGCGGTACGTCCGCCGTGACGGTGAAGCCGAGCCGTTCGTAGAACGTCACGTTCTGCTCGGTCGAGGTCTCCAGGAAGCAGGGGAAGCCCGCGCGGTCGGCGGCTTCGAGGCCGGGTTCGATCACCGCGCCGCCGAGGCCCTTGCCCTGCTCGTCCGGGTCGACCCCGACCGTGGCGAGGAACCAGGCGGGGAACTGCGGCCGGTACGGTCGCAGCGCGCGGTCCGCCGCCGCGAACCAGGGTGCGCGGTCGCCCGCGAGCTCTTCGATGAGCGGGCCGATCGCGGCGAAGCCGGGTCCCGGGTCGCGGTCCGGCGTGGTCCACACGGCGACGGCGCGCCCGGCGCCCGCGACCCAGACCCGTCCGTAGACCATCCCGATGCGCGTCAGGAACAGCTCCTGGAATCGGCGTACCCGCTGGTGGTGGTCGTCGGCCGCGACGACGTGCCGGGTGAAGGGATAGTCGGCGAAGGCTCTGGCGAGGGTGTTCACCGCCGTTGGAACGTCTTCGTCGATGACGGGGCGTATGCGGTGGGGCGTGCGGCGGGGCGTGCGGCGGGGCGTACTCAATTCGCTTCTCCCGGTCTTCGCGTCTCGCGGTTGGCGGTTGGCGGTTGGCGGCCTCACACGGTTGCCGGTCGGGGCGGTGCTCAGTCCCGGTCGCGCTGGTGGTACGTCCGCCTGGTGTGTTCCGTGTGGGCGCGCATGATGTCCGTCGCGCGCCGCTCGTCGCGCTCGGCGATCGCCGCGATCAGTTCGCGGTGCTCCGTCCACGACTGCTTGCCGCGCTGCCTGGCCACCGGTGTGCAGTACGAGCGGACCCTGCGGTCGACCTGCCCGGCGAGCTCGGCGAGGACCGCGTTGCCCGCGAGTTCCATCACCTTGGCGTGGAAGGCGGCGTTGAGGGCGACCACCTGGTCGACATCGCCGCCGGACACGGCCTGTTCGCCGCGGGTGCAGAGGTCGTCGAGCTCGGTGATGCCCGCGAGGCCGGTGTTCGCGGCGGCGAGGCGGGCGGCCTCGGACTCCAGGAGGGTGCGCACGGTGAGGAGTTGGTCCGCCTCCTCCGCGGTCGGCTCGTGCACGAACGCACCCTGGGCGGGCCGCAGGTCCACCCACCCCTCGGTGTCGAGCCGTTGCAGCGCTTCGCGCACCGGCTGCCGCGAGACGCCCAGGTGCCCGGCCAGCTCGCTCTCGACGAGGTGCTGGCCGGGCCGCAGCGAGCGGGTCGTGATCAGTTCGAGCAACGCTTCGTAGACCCGCTCCCTGAGCGGTCCGGGCCGTTCGAGTCTGGGCACCGCCCCCGGCGGCAGCCCTGTGGACGGCATCGCGGCCCCCTCGTCGGAGATCCGGTTCACGGGCAGCGCACGACCTGCCCCGCGTACGACAGGTTGCCGCCGAAGCCGAACAGCAGCACCGGGTCGCCGGAGCGGAGTTCGCCGCGCTCGACCAGCTTGGACAGCGCCATCGGGATGCTGCCCGCCGACGTGTTGCCGGAGTCGACGACATCGCGCGCGACGACGGCGTTGACCGCGCCGATGCGCTCGGCGAGCGGCTCGATGATGCGGAGGTTGGCCTGGTGCAGGACGACCCCGGCGAGGTCGGCGGGGGTGAGCCCGGCGCGCTCGCAGGCCGCGCGGGCGAGCGGGGGCAGCTGGGTCGTCGCCCAGCGGTAGACGCTCTGGCCCTCCTGCGCGAAGCGGGGCGGCGTGCCCTCGATGCGTACGGCGTTGCCCATCTCCGGCACCGAGCCCCAGAGCACGGGGCCGACACCGGGCTCCTCGCCGGGGCCGCACGCCTCCAGGACGACCGCGCCAGCACCGTCGCCGGTCAGGACGCAGGTGGTGCGGTCCGTCCAGTCGGTGACCTCGGACATCTTGTCGGCGCCGATGACCAGGGCGCGGGTCGCGGCGCCGGCCCGCAGGGTGTGGTCGGCGGTGGCGAGGGCGTGGGTGAAGCCCGCGCACACGACGTTGAGGTCCAGGGCGGCGGGGCCGGGGACACCGAGGCGCGCGGCGACCCGCGCCGCCATGTTCGGGGAGCGGTCGATGGCGGTGGAGGTGGCGACCAGGACGAGGTCGATCGCGTCGGGAGTGAGGCCCGCGGCGGCGAGTGCCTTGCCGCCGGCGTGCGCGGCCAGCTCGTCGACCGGCTCCTCCGGGCCCGCGATGTGCCGGGTGCGGATGCCGACCCGGGACCGGATCCACTCGTCGCTCGTGTCGACCTTGGCCGCCAGGTCCTCATTGGTGAGGATTCTGGCGGGCTGGTAGTGGCCGACGGCGGCGATGCGCGAGCCGTGCATGTACGGGTCCCCCTTGGGCCGAAGATACGGGACCCTCCAGTCTGGTCAGCGACTGATGAGTAACGATGCACGTAATGCGACAGGAAAGGAGCGCAGGGTTTGGATGCTTCTCATGATGTGGTCACCCTCTGAAGAACTGTGTGACCTTGTGTGCGAGTTCGACGCTCTGCCGACGGACTCGGCGCACGGGCGTACAACGGAGTCGGCTGCGATCCGCCACCGCACGTGCAGGACAATGAGACCGTGAAGGCCGCTTCGGCCACCAGCACGTACAGAACCGGGACTGATCAAGACAATGGGACGAGTCACGGAGCGACGCAAGGTGATCCGGGTCAGGGACGGGCACGTCTCGGAGCGGCCGGACACCCTCGTCGCCGAGGAACCCCTGGAGATCCGGCTGAACGGCAAGCCGCTCGCCATCACCATGCGCACGCCCGGGGACGACTTCGCGCTGGCGGCCGGTTTCCTGGTGAGTGAGGGCGTGCTCGGCGCGGTGGACGAGCTGCGGTCGATCGTGTATTGCGCGGGTGCGACGGCCGACGGCTCGAACACGTACAACGTCGTCGACGTGCAGACCGCCCCCGGCGTCGTGCTCCCGGACATCACCCTCGAACGCAACGTCTACACCACGTCGTCCTGCGGCCTGTGCGGCAAGGCGAGCCTGGACGCCGTCCGCACGACCGCCCGCTTCCCGATCGCCGACACTCCGCCGCTCCGCATCGGGACCGAACTCCTCGCCGGCCTCCCCGACCGGCTCCGCACCGAGCAGCGGGTCTTCGACAGGACCGGCGGCCTGCACGGGGCGGCGCTCTTCTCCGAAGAGGGCGAGCTGCTCGACATACGGGAGGACGTGGGGCGGCACAACGCCGTCGACAAACTGATCGGACGCGCCCTGCGGAACGGGGAACTCCCGCTGTCGCGCGCGATCCTGCTCGTCTCGGGCCGCGCCTCCTTCGAGCTCGCCCAGAAGGCGGTGATGGCGGGCATTCCGGTGCTCGCGGCGGTCTCCGCGCCGTCCTCGCTCGCCGTCGACCTGGCCGCGGAGACGGGTCTCACGCTGATCGGTTTCCTGCGGGGCTCCTCCATGAACGTGTACGCGGGCGAGCACCGCGTCACCCTGCGCGCCGAGGCCACCCGGGGCTGATCCGGGCCGCCCGCCCGGTGCGGGACCCGCGAGCGGATTCCCCGGCACCCGGGTCCAGGTCGTCCTGATCCCGCGCGGCGTACTTCTTGTGGGGTGCGGGTGACCCCCAGTAGCGTCTGCGACGAAACGTGGACATGGGATGTCAGGATGTCAGGACGCCCACAACGCCATGAGTCGCCGTCGCCACGAAAGGCGGACCGCACCATGCCATCGAGTTTCCGCGTACGTCTCAGATCACTCCGCACCGCCACCGCCGCCCTGACCGTCGCCACCCTCGGCGCCCTGCTGCCCGCGCCCGCGGCGCAGGCCGTGCGGGCTGCCCCGGAACCGGCCGCGCCGTTCGAGCAGCAGGTGCTGTTCAAGGCCGACCGGGACCCCGGCTACGCCTGCTACCGCATCCCCGCCGTCGTACGGACCACGAAGGGCACGCTGCTCGCCTTCGCGGAGGGCAGGGTCAACGACTGCGGCGACGCGGGCGACATAGACCTGGTGCTCAAGCGGTCGCACGACGGCGGCCGCACCTGGGGTCCGCTTCAGGTGATCAACGAGGGCGACGGCGACACCCACGGCAATCCGGCGCCCGTCGTCGACCGCGAGAGCGGCCGCATCCTCCTCGCGGA
This sequence comes from Streptomyces sp. Je 1-369, assembly GCF_026810505.1. NCBI lineage: Bacteria > Bacillati > Actinomycetota > Actinomycetes > Kitasatosporales > Streptomycetaceae > Streptomyces > Streptomyces sp. Je 1-369. Next base: position 7,536,089 of record NZ_CP101750.1, on the reverse strand, counting down.
GACGTACAACACGGGACGCACGGACAACAAGAACTGCGACATACCGTGCGACCGGACCCCCCACTTGCAGTACAGCGACGACGACGGCGCCAGCTGGTCCGCGCCGCGCGACCTGAGCAAGGAGATCCTGCCGCCGCAGTGGAACTCCTGGTACGCGACCGGCCCCGTGCACGGCATCCAGCTGACCCGCGGCCGGCACAAGGGACGCCTCGTCCTCACGGCCAACACCGAGACGTGGAACGGCAGCCGGGTCACCGCCAACCACGCCGCGCTGATCGTCAGCGACGACGGCGGCGACCACTGGAAGATCGGCGCGACGGACTCGTACCCGATACCGGCTGACGGTACGTTCCGTCAGAAGCCGTCCGAGATGACCATCACCGAGCGGCCCGACGGCGCGGTCTACGTCAGCGGCCGCGAACAGGACGGCACGGATCTCGGCCACCGCACACACACGGTCAGCCGGGACGGCGGCAGCACGTACACCGCTCCCTTCCGCGCGATCCCCGACCTCTACACACCTCAAGTGCAGGGCTCCACCCTCCAGTTCGGCAAGCGGATGCTGCTCGCCTGCCCGGCCGACCCGGACCGCCGCCGCACGATGCAGATCCGCTCGTCCTACGACGGCGGGCGCACCTGGGACAGCGTCGACCGCGGCACCACGGTGACCACGGACTGGTCCGGCTACTCGGACCTGGTGCGGGCCGACCGCACGCACGTGGGGCTGCTGTACGAGGGCGGCGCCGTCGACGCGCGCGACGAGATCCGCTTCGCCCGCTTCACCGAGGACTGGCTGACGCCACGCCGAGGCCCCGACCCCACCACGAGCGACCTCGCGCCGGGCGCTCGCCCCGCCGCGGTGCTCGGCGGGGCACGCGTGACCCCGGGCCGCTTCGGCGGCGCGCTCGCCTTCGACGGTACGGACGACGCGGTGCGGCTCCCGTTCAGCCGCCGACTCCCGCTGGGCGCACGGGACTTCACTGCCTCCCTCTGGTTCCGCTACGACGGGACGACCGGTGAGCAGCCGCTGCTGTGGATGGGCGGCATCGGCACCAACCAGCCGCAGGTGTGGCTGCGCGGCGAGCCCGCGAACAACCGCGTCACCGGCCTCATCACCACACGGGACGGCGCGTCGCCGCCGAGATCCGCTTCGGTGCGCACGACGAGCGCGTACAACGACGGCGCATGGCACCACCTGGCGCTGCGCCGCGGCGACGGCCGCCTGACGCTGTTCCTCGACGGTACGCAGGTCTCCGCCGCCGACGTGCCGGGCACCGTCAGCCGCAACTCGCCGTTCGGCGTCCACGTGGGGCAACGGCTCGACAGCCGCGCCCACTTCACCGGGGCGATCGACGAAGTGCGCGTGTACGACCGGGCATTGGACGACGCCGAGGTGGGAAGCCTGCGTACGGGTGATGTTCCTGTGACACGGGACACCGTCGTCCGACTCCCCATGGACCGCGTGCGCGGCAGCAACTAACGTCCCCGGCGTGTCCGCCCGCGAACGTGCCGCGTCGGGGCCGGGCAGGATCTGGCTGGTCCTGCTGCTGGCCCTGGCCTGCGCGGCCGTCCTGCTCATCGCCCTCCCGGAAGACGGCCGGGAGGGCGATGCGGCATGCCGGCCCCGCACCGTCGCCTCCTCGGCCGCCGAGGACGCCCCCACCGACGAGTTCGCGCGCTACGGCGACGACGTGACGCGCACGGACGACTGGACCGGCGGCGACGGCACCCACTCCGTGCGCCTGCCCGACGGCCGCGTGCTGTGGCTGTTCTCCGACACCTTCCTCGGCCAGGTCCACGCGCCCCCGAACCCGGTGGGCCAGCCGCACACCTGGCGCGACGCGAACACGCCCATGGTCCGCAACTCGGCCGTGGTGATGACCCGTTCGGGCACCTTGCGGCGCACCCTCGCCGCGCCGCTCTTCCCCGACCCGGCGCCCCAGCAGTGGCGCTGGCCGGTCGCGGCGCGCGTGGAGCCACGCACTCCCGGTGGGGACGAGAAGGTCGTGCGCGTCCTGCTGTGGAACCGCATGGCGAGCCAGGGCCCGTGGATCTACGGCGTCCCCGTCGCCACCGAGGTCGCCACGCTCTCGCTGCCCGACCTGCGGGTCGAGGGCATCACGACGGTCTCCGACCAGCAGTCGGTCGGCGACCCGGAGAAGCGCGTCCTGTACGGCACGACGACGGTCGACGACGAGGACTGGACGTACGTCTTCGGCGGCACGGACGCCCAGGCGACCTCGCGCCCCTCCTCCGACGCGTACGTCGCGCGGGTGCCGCACGGCAGTCTCGGTGACGGCTCGGCGTGGGAGTACTGGGACGGCGAGGAGTGGGGACACGACGCCACGCCCCGGGCCGTGCTCGGGGACGGCAGGCGCAAGGGGGTGGGCAGCGCGTTCACCGTGGTGCGGGACGACGGGACGTACGTGCTGTTCACGATGGCGGCGGGCACCGAGGGCCTGACCACCGTCACCTCGTACTGGTCCTGCTCCCCCACCGGCCCCTGGCACGGCCCCGCCAAGGCCTTCGAGGCCGCCCTGCCCAAGGACAGCGCGCCCCGCCAGGACACCGCCGCCTACAACCCGCAGGCCCACCCCGCGCTCGTCGGGGACGGGGCCGGAAACGGCCGAGTCGTGCTGAGCTACGACGTCAACTGGCTCGACGCGACGCCCGCCACCGCGCAGGCGAACGTCACCCGGAACGTGTCCCTGTACCGACCGCGGTTCGTGTCGCTGCGGTTCGCGGCGGCTCGCTGACGAACTCCTCCGGGTCCCGCGAGCGGCGCTTGGCGATCACCGCGCAGACCATCAGCTGCATCTGGTGGAAGAGCATCAGCGGCAGCACCGCCAGCGAGGCGTCCGCGCCGAACAGGACGCTCGCCATGGGCAGCCCGGCGGCCAGGGACTTCTTCGACCCGGCGAACTGGATCGCGATCCTGTCGGCGCGGCCGAAGCCGATCCTCTTCGCTCCGTACCAGGTCAGCGCCAGCATGACCGCGAGCAGCACCGCCTCGACGCCGAGCAGCGCGAGCAGCCGCAGCGGGTGCACCTGACCCCAGATGCCCTGCACCATGCCCTCGCTGAACGCGGTGTAGACGACGAGCAGGATCGACCCGCGGTCGACGTAGCCGAGGACCTTCTTGTGGCGGGCGATGAAGCCGCCCACCCACCGGCGCAGGAGCTGTCCGGCGAGGAACGGCACGAGCAGCTGCAGCACGATCTTGAGGAGCGAGTCCGCGGAGAACCCGCCTCCGCTGTCGCCGAGCAGCGCGGCCGCGAGCAGCGGCGTCAGCACGATGCCCGCCAGCGAGGAGAAGGAGCCCGCGCAGATCGCGGCGGGCACGTTGCCGCGGGCCATCGACGTGAAGGCGATGGACGACTGGATCGTCGAGGGCACCAGGGTGAGGAAGAGGAAACCGCTGAACAGCGCGGGCGTGAGGACGTACGGGACGAGCCCCTTCGCGGCCAGCCCGAGCAGCGGGAACACGACGAACGTGCAGGCCAGGACCGTGAGGTGGAGCCGCCAGTGCTTGAGCCCGTCGAGTGCCTCGCGGGTGGAGAGCCGGGAGCCGTAGAGGAAGAAGAGCAGCGAGACGGCGGCGGTGGAGGCACCGGAGGCGACATCGGCGGACGTGCCGCGGGCGGGCAGGAGGGCGGCGAGGCCCACGGTCGCGAGCAGCGCCATGATGTACGGGTCGACCGGCATCCAGGCCGGCCACTTCAGGCGTTTCACGGTGCTGGGGCTCCATGCTCTCGGTGCGGGGCCCCCCGCGCTGCGGGGGGGGGGGGGGGCCGCTGTCGTGCGGGCGTGCTCTCTCCATGATCCTCCTGGTGGGGGTGATCGGGAATCCCGTACACCGTTCTGACTGTCATCACGTTCTGCGATGAGCGCGGTTAGGCTGAGGCGCGTGTACGACCCTTCGCAGCTCCGTACGTTCCTCGCGGTCGCCCAGACGCTGAGTTTCACCCGGGCCGCCCGCAGGCTCGGCCTGCGCCAGTCGACCGTCAGCCAGCACGTGCGGCGCCTGGAGGACGCGACCGGGCGGCAGCTGTTCACGCGCGACACGCACAGCGTGGAGCTGACCGAGGACGGCGAGGCCATGCTCGGCTTCGCCCGCAGGATCCTGGCGGCGCACGAGCAGGCCGCCGCGTTCTTCGCCGGGAAGCGGCTGGGCGGGCGGCTGCGGTTCGGGGCGTCGGAGGACTTCGTCCTGACCCGGCTCACCGACATCCTGGAGTCGTTCCGGCACGACCACCCCGATGTCGACCTGGAGCTGACGGTCGAGCTGTCCGGCACCCTGCACAAGCAGCTGACCGCGGGCAAGCTCGACCTCGTACTGGCCAAGCGCCGTCCGGAGGATCCGCGCGGCGAGCTGGTGTGGCAGGACGACCTGGTCTGGATCGGCGCCGAACGGCTCCGCCTCGACCCCGAGCGGCCGGTGCCGCTGATCGTCTACCCCCCGCCGGGCATCACCCGCGCCCTCGCCTTCGAGGCCCTGGAGCGCCGGGGCCGCGCCTGGCGCGTGGCCTGCACGAGCGGCAGCCTCAACGGCCTGGTGGCGGCGGCCCGCGCGGGGCTCGGCGTGATGGCGCACTCACGGGGCCTGATCCCGCCCGGCCTGGTCCGCGTCCCGGACCGGGCAGGACTGCCCGAGCTGGGGCCGGTCGACTTCGTCCTGCTCCAGGGCGAGCGGCGCGCGTCGGCCCAGGACGCGGCGGACGCGCTGGCGGCGGCGATCCTGGCGGGCGGGGACCGACTGCACCGGGGCGGTCGCTGACCGTGGCACGGGGGCAGGATGAGATCGATGTCGGCGGGTGTGACGATCGTGCCCGGCGTGCACTTGGGGACGCGCTGCCCCGCGCGGTAGGGGCCGTTCCGCCGCGGTGAGCCCACCCCCGAGGGCGACAGAGCCGCTGTGCTCCGATCATTCGCGCATCGGCACCGGCCGCACCAGTCGCGGAGGTCTATCGCAGCGGCCGCGGGTAGGTGAGCTCCTTGAATCGGCGCACGTAGGGCGCCGATTCGACGTGCCGCACGCCGTCCAGGGCGCCGAGTCCGCCGCTCAGATACGCGTAGAGCTCCGCGGTGTCGCGGGTCAGGACGCTCGCCATCAGGTTGGCGGAGCCGGTGATCGCTGAGACGTGGGCGATCTCCGGATGCCCGGCCATCGCCCGGCCCACCGCGTCCAGCTCACCCGGCGCGACGGTGACCCAGAGCATCGCGGCGGTGGTGAAACCGAAGCGGGCGGTGTCGTACTCGGTGTCGATGTAGAGCGCGCCGGAGCCCAGCAGCGCGGCGACGCGTCGCTTGACCGAGGACTCGGAGCGGCCCGTCAGCCGCTGCAGTTCGGGGTACGTGACGCGGCCGTCGGCCTTGAGTGCGGCCATGATGGGCTCGTCGTCGGGGGTGATGCGGGCGGGGGCGGCGGCCTGCGGCTGTGCGGGGGTCAGCGCGGCGGCCTGCGCGTCGGTGAGCGGGCGGTGCTTGCCGATCCATCCGGTGCGGCCGCCGTAGAAGCGATGCATCAGCTGGTGGGCGGTGATGTCGACGAGCTTGCGGGTGCGCAGGAGCTTGCCGAAGAGCAGGTCGTCGTAGTCGTCCTGCGTCCGGGGCACCGTCATGCAGACCACCTCCGTGCCCGCCGATGTGAGGTGGACCCATGCCGTGTCGGGGCGGCGGGCCAGAGCGGTCGCGATGGCCTCGGCGCCGTCGGGCGCGCAGCGCAGCCTCAGCATCCACTCGTCCTGCCCGAGCCTGCGGGTGTCGCGCACGCCGACGATGCGCAGGCCCGCCTCGGCGCGCAGGCGTCGGAAGCGGCGGGCGACGGTCTGGTCGGAGACGCCGAGGACACCCGCGATGCGGCTGAAGGACGCCCTGCCGTCGACCTCCAGGGCGTGCAACAGCTTCAGGTCCAGCTCGTCGAAGGTGTCGGCTTCCATCACTGGCAGGACCTCTCGTGTCGGATCAGTGCGCCTGAAGGCGATCTGGCACCGGCTTCGTCCACCGGCGGCCCATCGTACGAGGACCACGCGGACCGGGGCCGCCCACAGGCGTCGGACGAGGAGTCGGAGGGAAGAGGAAATGCGTACATGGGGGCCGCTCACCGCGGTGTCTCTGGGGACGTTCATGCTGCTGCTGGACGTGACGATCGTGATCGTGGCGCTGCCCGACATGGCGGTGGCGCTGCACGCCTCGCTGAGCGACTTGCAGTGGGTCATCGACGGCTACGCGCTCGCGCTGGCCGCGCTGCTGCTCGGCATCGGCGCCGCGGCCGACGTGTTCGGCAGGCGGCGGCTCAACGTCATCGGCACCGCGCTGTTCGCGGTCGCCTCGCTGGGCTGCGGACTCGCGTCGGACGCGAACCTGCTGGTGGCGGCGCGCGCCGTGCAGGGACTCGGCGCGGCCGCGATGCTCGCGACGACGCTGCCGCTGCTCGGCGCCGCCTATCAGGGGCGCGACCGGTCGACGGCGCTCGGGGTGTGGGGCGCGGTGAGCGGGGCGTCGGCGGCGCTCGGACCGATCGTGGGCGGGCTGCTCGCGGAAGGGCCCGGATGGCGCTGGATCTTCTTCGTGAACCTGCCGGTGAGCGTCGCGTCGATCTGGCTGACGCTGCGCCTGGTGCCGGAGTCGCGCGGGCCTGCCGGGCGCCGGGTCGACTGGGCGGGCACGGCGGCGTTCGCGTGCTTCGCGGGCGCGGGGACATACGGGGTGCTGCGGGGCGGGGCGGACGGCTGGGCGTCGGCGGGCGCCGCGACGTCGTTCGCGGTGTCGGCGCTCGCGCTGCTCTGCTTCGTCCTGGTCGAGCGGCGCGTCGCGCAGCCGCTCCTCGACCTGCGGCTGCTGCGCAAGCCCGCCTTCACCGGGGTGCTGATCGGCGCGGTCGGCTACAACGGAGCGGCGTTCGGTGTCGTCCCGTACCTCTCCATCTGGCTGCAGACCGTGCTGGGCATGAGTCCGGTGCACGGCAGCCTGGTGCTGCTGCCGCTCGCCGCGACGTCGTTCGTGGTGGCGCTGCTCGCCGGGCGGCTGCTGCACGGGGTGGCGCCGCGGCTGGTCATCGGGGTCGGGCTGCTCCTGATCGGGGCGGGCGGGCTGTGCATGGCGGTGCTCGACGCCGGGTCGTCCTGGGGGACGCTCGCGCCGGGGCTCACGCTCACGGGTGTCGGCGCCGGTCTGGTCGCGCCGGGTCTCGCGGGGGCGGCGCTCGCCTCGGTGCCGGCCGCGAACGCGGGGATGGCGGGCGGTGCGGTCAACACGTTCCGCCAGCTCGGGTACGCGATCGGGGTCGCCCTGTTCGGGACGGTGCTGACCGCGCGCATGCAGGACTCCCTCGGCCACGACGCGGCGCACACCGCCGCGGGCGGCGGTGCCGCGGCCCTGCACGGCACGGTGCCGGAACACGCGGTGCGCGCGGCCTTCGCGTCGGGGCTCAACGGGGCGTCGCTGGCGGCGGGCGTGGCGGGTCTGGTCGCGGGTGTCCTGGTGCTGGTGATGGTGCGGGCGCCGGGGAAGCGGGGGCCGGGGGGACCGGCGGACGGCGTGAGCGCGGGCGGTTCCGGTGCGTCGCCGGTGGACGGGTCCGCGGGAACTCCGCGCCGCCGTCCGCACGTTGAGGAAGCGAGGCGGTGAAGGCGCCGTACTGACGGTACGCGGCCGCTAGTTGTACGTCGCCGCTGACGGTACGCCGTCTCGGTTCCGCCGCCGGGGCTGTCCACCTAGTGGGCACCCGGGTGGCGGATCTCCTCACCCGGCAGAGCACCGAGCCCCAGCAACCCGCCCACCGTCGCCGCCGTGAGGGCGTGCCAGGACGCGGCGTGGCGCAGCATCGTGTGGCCGCTGCCGGCCATCGTGACCAGGCTCGCGTCCGCGCCCGCGGCCGCCGCCCGTGCCACGTACCGCCCGGACTCCGCCGGGTCGGTCGTCCCGTCGCGGTCGCCGTGCAGGAGCACCACCCCGCGGCCCCGCAAGTGGGAGACCGGGTCCCCCGGCGGGCACCACGGGGCCAGGCCCACCACGGCCCGGACCGATGGGTGGCCCGCGGCGTGCAGGGCGGCGCGGGCGCCCATGGAGTGGCCGACCAGGACGACGGGCGCGTCCCCGATGCGCGGCGCCAGGTCGGCGAGCGCGCGGCTCGCGTCACGGGCGGCGTCCCGCCGCTCGCCGTTCCAGCCCCGGCAGCGGTAGCGGACCTGTCCGACCGCGACGCCGCGCGCCCCGAAGGCCTTCCTGATGGCGCGGGCGAGGGGCCACATGCGCAGGCCCGGCAGGTTCAGGGCGGGGGGCGTCGACGTGCCGTGTTCCCGGCCTCCGTGGAGGAGGAGGACGGCCGCCCGCACGGGCGTGGAGGTGGTGGGGAAGATCAGCGGCGAGTGGGGCGGGTCGGCGGATACGGACACGGAGAGGCTCCTTCGGCGTCACGGCGGCTCGTTCAGCGTCATGGCGGCGAAACCCCCGCAAACACCCCGGACCGGCCCACATACGGGAATGCGAAGTACAACGTCGAGAGACCTATACAAGTTCCCCACCGGCTCCACGCAAGGGGCACCCGTAAGCACCCGTATGGGGTGCGCGGCGCCGACACCCCGCATGCCGCGTACAGATTCCGTGGAGATTACGCCACCGAAACTTACTCCAGCGTAAGTAAGTTGTCCGGCCCTTCCCCTTGTGGCCGTATTTTGACCGGCTGACCAGTGCCGATGTTCCATGCCCACCGCCCCTGGACCCCCTCCCGCACGCGCGCGCCGTGGGGTACGGTCACGGCGCTGTGCGGAGCGCCACAAGGAGCATCATTGCGCGAGTTCACGAATCCTCCGATGGCGTCGGTGCCGCTGGTGGGCGGCCTTGCCGACGCCGTGTTCGACCATGCCCTCGAGGACCCGCTGCGCATCGCGTTCGGCCGCAAGACCGACGGACGGTGGCACGACGTCACGTCGGGCGAGTTCCGTGACGAGGTGCTGGCCCTCGCCAAGGGCCTGATCGCCCAGGGCATCCGGTTCGGCGACCGCGTCGCCATCATGTCCCGCACCCGCTACGAGTGGACGCTCTTCGACTTCGCCCTGTGGGCCATCGGCGCCCAGGTCGTACCGATCTATCCGACCTCCTCCGCCGAGCAGGTCCTGTGGATGCTCCACGACGCGCAGGTGTCGGCCGCGATGGTCGAGCACGAGGACCACGCGATGACGATCGGCTCCGTCGTCGACCGGCTGCCGCAGCTGCGCAGGCTCTGGCAGCTGGACGCCGACGCCGTGGGCGAGCTGACCGAGGCGGGGCGCGACATCGACGACGACGTGGTGCACCGCCACCGCCGTGCCGTCACCCCCGACTCCATCGCCACGATCATCTACACGTCGGGCACCACCGGCCGCCCCAAGGGCTGTCTGATCTCCCACGCGAACTTTATGTTCGAGTCGGACGTCATGGTCGGGCGCTGGGAGCCGGTGTTCCACTCCAAGCGGGGCGACGAGGCGACCACCCTGCTCTTCCTGCCGCTCGCGCACGTCTTCGGCCGCATGGTGCAGATCGCCGCCGTGCGCGGCCGGGTCAAGATGGGCCACCAGCCGAACCTGAACGCGGCGGCGCTCCTGCCCGACCTGGCGGCGTTCCGGCCCACGTTCATCCTGGCCGTGCCGTACATCTTCGAGAAGGTCTTCAACGCGGCGCGCCGCAAGGCGGAGCGGGACGGCAAGGCGGGCGCGTTCGACAAGGCCGTGGAGTGCGCGGTGCGGTACGCCGACGCGATGGAGGCCAAGGCCTTCGGCACGGGCCCCGGGCCCTCGGCCGGGCTGCGCATGCAGCACCAGCTCTTCGACAAGCTCGTCTTCTCGAAGGTGCGGGAGGCGATGGGCGGCCGGGTGCGGCACGCGATGTCGGGCGGCTCGGGCATGGACCGGCGGCTCGGCCTGTTCTTCGCGGGCGCGGGTGTGACGATCTACGAGGGGTACGGCCTCACGGAGTCGACGGCGGCCGCGACCGCCAACCCGCCCGAGCGCACCCGCTACGGCACGGTCGGCCTGGCCATCCCCGGCACCACCGTGCACATCGCGGAGGACGGCGAGATCTGGCTGAACGGCGGCAACGTCTTCCAGGGCTATCTGAACAACCCGAAGGCCACCGACGCGACCCTGCACGACGGCTGGCTCGCCACCGGCGACATCGGCGCGCTCGACGAGGACGGCTATCTGACGATCACCGGGCGCAAGAAGGAAATCCTGGTGACGTCGGGCGGCAAGAGCGTGTCGCCGGCGCAGCTGGAGGAGCGGGTCCGCGATCATCCGCTGGTCGCCCAGTGCATCCTCGTCGGCAACGACCGCCCGTACATCGCTGCGCTCGTCACCCTGGACGCGGAGTCCGTGGAGCACTGGCTGACCATGCGCCGCAAGCCCATGCTGCCGCCGGGCGAGCTGGTGCGCGACCCGGATCTGGAGACCGAGGTGCGGCGGGCCGTCGTCGCCGCCAACACGCTCGTCTCCCAGGCCGAGTCGATCCGTACGTTCCGCATACTGGCGCACCAGTTCACCGAGGAGCACGGCCTCCTGACGCCGTCTCTGAAGCTGAAGCGGAAGGCGATCGAGACGGTGTACTCGGCGGAGGTCGAGGCGCTGTACAGCAGCTAGCCGGAGCACATGGCACTTTCTGACGGCCCATCAAATAGAGCCGCGCCGCTTATTGACGGTTCATCAGGTCCGCCACAGAATCAGCCCCACTTCGACTTCAGGGGGGCTCGACCGTGTCCCGATCGATCCGCACCATCACCGCCGCCGCCGCGGCCCTTCTGCTCGCCACCGCCTGCAACTCCGCCTCCACCGGCGGCGAACCGGACGGTGGCGACAAGGGCGGCGGCTCCGTGCGCGGAGTGACCGACGACTCCGTCAAGGTCGGCGGCATCGTCTCCATGACGACCGCGAGCGGATACAGCAAGAAGGACACCGACCTGGGCGCGCAGGCCCGCTTCGACCGCGTGAACGCCGAAGGCGGTGTGCACGGCCGGAAGATCGACTACCTGGGTGCGGAGGACGACGGGCAGGACCCGGGGAAGAACCTCGCGGCGGCACGCAAGCTTGTCCAGCGGGAGAAGGTCTTCGCGATCTCCCCGATGAGCTCGGTCACCTTCTCCGGCGCGGACTTCCTCCAGAAGCAGAAGGTGCCCACGTTCGGCTGGGGCACCATCCCGCCCTTCTGCGGCCCGGCCTACATGTACGGCTTCGGCGGCTGCATGGTGCCGATGCCCGGCGGCACCATCACGCAGAGCTGGCCGGAGGGGCTCAAGAGGGTGATGGGCGGCGCGAAGGGCAGGTCGGTCGCGATCCTCGCCAACGACAACGACGCGGGCACGTTCGCCATCCGCACCTACAAGCAGTCCTTCGCGGCCGCCGGTTTCGAGGTGACGCACGCCAAGTCGACCGTCCCCGCCACCTCCGTGCCGAGCGACTGGTCGGCGTACACGAAGGAGATCCTGCGCTCCGACGGCGGCAGGGCGCCGGACGCCGTCGTCTCCGTCATGCAGACCCCGTACAACATCGGCCTTTTCACGGCCCTCAAGCGCGCGGGCTTCAAGGGCGTCATCACCGACCCCACCGACTACGACCCCGGGCTGCTCGCCAAGAGCGCCACGAGGAAGGCGCTGGACGGCGTGCACGTACTGCTCTCCTTCCAGCCGTTCGAGCAGGACACCGCGGACATGCGGCAGTTCAAGAAGGACATCAGGAGGGCGGCGGGCAAAGAGGCCCCCCTCAATATGCACATGATGACCGGCTACATGTCGGCCGACCTCTTCCTCGCCATCGCCGAGAAGGCGGGCAAGGACCTCACCGTCGACTCCTTCCAGAAGGCGGCGGACGACTACTCCGACACCGGCACCATGGTCGGCGACCGCAAGCTGCGCGAGGGGCAGAAGGAGTCGTTCGGCTGCGGCGCGCTCGTCCAGCTGGAGAACGGGAAGTACACGGTGTCGTCGCCCTTCGAGTGCTACGAACCGATCCCCTTCAAGTAGGGGCGGGCCGCCATGTCGGACCTCCTCGGATTCGTGCTCAGCGGCCTCGTCTCGGGCGCCCTGTACGCGCTGCTCGCCACGGGCCTCGTCCTGTCGTACTCCGCCTCGGGCCTCTTCAACTTCGCCCACGGCGCGACCGCCTACCTCTGCGCCCTCGCCTTCCACGAACTGCACTCCGGCTTCGGCTGGCCCGCCGTGCCGACGGCGCTGCTCCTCGTCCTGGTGGCGGCACCGGCCCTCGGCTGGGGCCTCGACCGGCTGATGTTCCGCAAGCTGGCGCGGGTCGGTGAGACCGCGCAGATCGTCGCGACGATCGGTCTGCTCGTCGCGCTGCCCGCGCTCGGCCTGTGGATCGTGGAGCTCCTGGCGGACGCGGGGGCGCCGGTGAAACCCGCGGAGAACCAGTTCGGGCTGCCGGGCGTCGGGCCGAGCCCGGCCCGCGGCTGGCAGCTGACGGACGGCGTCGGCATCGACTCCGACCAGCTCATCACCTGGGTGACGACCGCGGTGGTGGCGGTCGGCCTGTGGATCCTGATGCGCCACACGCCGCTCGGTCTGAGGCTGCGCGCCGCGGTCGACAACCGGTCACTCGTGGAGCTGCGCGGAATGAGCGCGGACCGGCTCTCGTCGGTGGCCTGGATGCTGTCGTCCGGCCTGGCGGGCCTCGCGGGCGTCCTCGCGACGCCCCTCCTCGGGCTCTCCTCCCACGACTTCACCCTGTTCCTCTTCGTCTCCGCGACGGCCGCCGTGCTCGGCCGCTTCCTGTCGATCCCCCTGGCGTTCGTGGGCGGACTCGGACTCGGCGTGCTCCAGAACCTCGTCGCGGGCTACGCCGACTTCGCCGAGGAGATCACCGGCTTCCGTACGGCCGTGCCCTTCCTGATCCTGTTCGCCGGGCTGCTGCTGCTCACACGGCGGCAGCGGACGGCGGGCACGGCGGTAGTGGACGCGCCGCCCGTCGACTACCTCGCGGGACGTTCGTGGCTACGCCGCTGGGGCCCCTGGGCAGCAGCCGCACTCGCCCTCGCCCTCTCCTTCTACACGGTCACCACACCGTTCTGGAGCGGCCTCCTCGCGCAGGGGCTCGCGATCTCGCTGGTCTTCATCTCCTTCACCGTGGTGACGGGGCTCGGCGCGATGGTGTCCCTCGCGCAGGCCACGTTCGTGACGGGCGCGGCGCTGGTGGCCGGGCTCCTGATGAGCCACGGGTGGCCGTTCGCGGGGGCGGCGCTGGTGGGCACGTGCGCGGCGGCGGCACTCGGCGCGCTCGTGGCGCTGCCCGCGCTGCGGCTCGGCGGCCGCTCCCTGGCCCTCGCCACGCTGGCACTCGCCTTCCTGGCCGACCAAGTCCTCTTCCAGCTGGGGTGGTTGCGCAACGGCGACACCGGCTGGGAAATCCCCCGCCCGGTCCTCGGCCCCGTCGACCTCTCGGACGACCGGGCGATGGGCGTCGCGATGGTCGTCCTCGTCACGGCGGCCGTGGCCTCACTCGGCGCGTTGCGCAACTCCGCTTCGGGACGGGCCATGCTGGCGGTACGGTCCGCTCCCGCGGCGGCCATGGCGTCCGGCGTCTCGGTGGTCCGCACGAAGCTCCTGCTGTTCACGCTCTCGGCGGGGCTCGCGGGGTTCGGCGGCGTGATGTACGCGTCCTTCAACACCCGTATCACCGCGACGGACTTCACCGCGATGACGGGGTTGATCTGGCTGGCGGTGGCGGTCGCGGCGGGCGTACGGAGGCCGCAGTTCGCGGTGGTGGCGGGCCTGGTCTTCGCGATCGTGCCGCACCTGGTCGCGGACCACGTCACCGACTCCGTACACCTCCCGGTGATCCTCTTCGGCCTCGCGGGGCTGGCGCTGGCGAACGATCCGGACGGGTACTGCGCGGCGGTGTCGGTGCGGATGCATCGGAGGCGAGGGAGGAAGCGAAGGGCGCGGGCGGCGGCGGGGCCGGTACCTTCGACGGCCGGAAACGTCCCGGTGCAGTCGCCGCAGTCGCCGCAGTCTGCCGTACCGCACAGCCACTCCTCTGCCGCCCCTGCCGTCCCGCCCGCCCTCGCCCTCCACCACCTCCACGCCGGCTACGACGGCGCCCCCGTGCTGCACGGTGTGGACCTCGCCGTACACGCCGGGGAGATCGTCGCCCTGCTCGGACCCAACGGTGCCGGGAAGTCGACCGTCTGTCTCACCGCGGCGGGGCTCCTGTCACCCACGCAGGGGCAGGTGCACGTCGCCGGGCGCGACGCCACCCGCGAAGGTGCCGCCCGCCGCTCACGTGGCGGTGTCGTCCTCGCTCCCGAGGGGCGCGGGATCTTCCCCTCGCTCACGATCGACGAGAACCTCGCCCTGTACCTGCGGGGGCGGGACGAGCGCGACGCCGTGTACGAGCGGTTCGCGGGACTCGCGGCACGGCGCAGGGTTCCCGCGGGCTCCCTCTCCGGTGGTGAGCAGCAACTGCTCGCGCTCGCACCTCTGTTGCAGCGCCCACCGAAGGTCCTGATCGCGGACGAGCCGTCCCTCGGCCTCGCGCCGCGCATCGTCGACGACGTGTTCCGGCTCCTGGTCGAACTCCGCGACGCGGGCGCCGGGCTGCTGCTCGTCGAGGAGAAGGCCGCCGAGATCCTCGGGGTCGCGGACACGGTCGCGTACCTCGCCCAGGGCCGCGTCTCCTGGTGCGGGCCGCGCTCCGAGGTACGGGCGGACCGGCTCGCGGAGGCGTACCTGGGCACGGCGGCGAACGGCGGACGACAGACGTCGAGGAGCGTGACGCGGCCATGAGGGAGCGGGAACACGTCCTGGAGGCCGAGGGCATCGGCGTACGCTTCGGCGGCGTCCGGGCCCTCGACGGGGTGGGGCTCGGCGTCCGGCGGGGCGAGGTCTGCGGACTCATCGGCCCCAACGGTGCGGGCAAGACCACACTGTTCGACGTACTGTCCGGCATCCGCGGCCCCGACCGGGGCCGGGTACTGCTCGACGGGCGGGACGTCACGCGCCGCTCCCCCGTGTGGCGCGCCCGGCACGGGATGCGGCGCACGTTCCAGCGGCAGCAGCTCTTCGGTCAGCTCACCGTCGCCGACAACCTCGTCGTCGCCCAGGAGTGGCGGGGCGGTGGCGGCGGTTTCGCCGCGGACCTGCTGGCCGCACCGACCCGGCGCGCGCACGAGGCGGGACGGCGCGCACGGGCCGCGGCGGTGCTGCGTTCGTGCGGCCTCGACGCGCTCGCCGGGCAGTACGCGGGCGCGCTGCCGGTCGGGCAGGCCCGCATGGTGGAGCTGGCACGCGCCGTCGCGGACCCGCCCGCGGTCCTGCTCCTGGACGAGCCCGCCTCCGGGATGACGGCCGACGAACGCCGGCAGCTGTCGGCCGTCGTCCGGCACCTCGCGGACGACGAGGGCTGCGCGGTGCTCCTCGTCGAGCACGACGTCGCCTTCGTGATGGAGCTCTGCGCCCGTGTCGTCGTCCTCGACCTCGGCCGGGTCCTGGCCCACGGGACACCGGCGGAGGTACGCGCGGACCCGAAGGTGCGGGACGCCTACCTCGGCGCCCCTCGCTCGTAGCGATCATGATCTCCGGCCATTCAGGAATGCGGCACGGCCGCTGATCGTTGACCATGGGCACAGACACCCGACGACTTAAGGATCGAGAGCTCGTGAGCAAGGTTCCCCCGATCACCCTCAACAACGGCGTCGAGATGCCCCAGCTGGGCTTCGGCGTCTGGCAGGTTCCGGACGACGAGGCCGCGAAGGCCGTCGCCACGGCGCTGGAGGCCGGGTACCGCAGCATCGACACCGCAGCCATCTACGGCAACGAGGAAGGCACGGGCAAGGCGATCGCCGCTTCCGGCGTCGCCCGTGAGGACCTCTTCGTCACGACGAAGCTCTGGAACAGCGACCAGGGCTACGACGCAACCCTGCGCGCCTTCGACACCTCGCTGGAGAAGCTCGGCCTCGACTACGTGGACCTGTACCTGATCCACTGGCCCCTGCCTTCCAAGGATGCGTACGTCGACACGTACAAGGCCTTCGAGAAGATCCACGCCGACGGCCGCGCCAAGTCCATCGGCGTCTCGAACTTCCTCCCCGACCACCTGGAGCGGCTGCTCGGCGAGACGTCGATCATCCCGGCCGTCAACCAGATCGAGCTGCACCCCCATCTGCAGCAGCACGCCTTGCGCGAGTTCCACGCGGAGCAGGGCATCGCCACGGAGGCGTGGTCGCCGCTCGGCTCCGGCAAGGGCCTCCTCGATGTCCCCGCGATCATCGCCATCGCCCAGAAGCACGGGCGCACCCCCGCGCAGGTCGTGCTGCGCTGGCACATCCAGCTGGGCAACGTCGTGATCCCGAAGTCCGTGACGCCGTCGCGGATCGCGGAGAACATCGACGTCTTCGGCTTTGAACTCGACCCCGAGGACATGGCGGCGATCTCGGCGCTGAACGAGGACCGCCGCCTCGGCCCGGACCCGGCGACGTTCGACGTCGCCTGAGCACCGCTTCGCGGAGCAGCCTACGGACCGTCTCCGCCACCCGTTCCGGGGTGGCGGAGACGGTCCAACTGGTTTCTGAGCGGGTGGAGTTCGCGGCTGTGCATGCCCGGCGTCGGCGAGAGGGTGTTCAGAGCGTCCTGGAGGAGGGTCACCGCCTCCGTGACGTGCCCTTGCTCCTCCAGCGCACGGGCGGCCTCGCCGAATGCCTCCACGGCTCGCTCGTACCGGCGGGCCGCGACGTACGTCCGGGCGAGCCGCTCGTGGAGCGGGCCCGCCTTGTCCGGCGCCCGTTGCAGGTCGTAGGCCGCCACCAGGGTCTCGGCGACCGCGAGAGTGTCGGGGTGGTCGTGTCCGCTCACCGCGTCCCGGTCGCTCAGGCACCGCTCCAGAATCGGTACGGCCGCTGCTGTGCTGCCGTCCGCGAGCCACACCCGGCCGAGCCGCCCCCGCACCGCCATGATCTCGGGGTGGGTGTTTCCCAGTTTTTCGCTGCCGCTGCTCAGCGCGGTCCCGTACTGCTCGATCGCCTGTTCCGTCATACCCGTGCTCCAGTAGCGCGTGGCGAGGTCGGACCGGGCGCGGACCGTGGCGGGGTGCGCAGCGCCGAGAACCGTGTCGAAGCCGTCCACCGCCTGCTCCAGTTCGGCGACGGCCTCCTCCTGCCGACCCACGGCCTCGTACGCGAGCGCCAGCCCGCTCCGCACGGCGAGGGTGTCCGGGGACGCGTCTCCCCAGACCGCCCGGCAGGCCGTCAGTGTGTCCACATAGGTCTCGACAGCGAGGTCCCAGCGCTCCGCCGCCAGATAGGCGCCCGCCAGCCTGGCGCGCAGGGGCAGGGTCCTCGGATGCTGCTCACCCAGGCTGCGCGCCGCGCGGGAGCAGACCGCCTCCAGCTCGCGGTACGCGCGTGAGGTGACGCCCGCGGACTGGTACGCACCGGCCAGCTCGGCGCGCAGTTCCAGTACGTCCGGGTCGTCCGCGCCGAGCGCCCGGCTCAGCCGGGCGAGGGTCTCCTTGTACAGCGCGATCGACTGGTTCAGGTCACCCGCCGCGAGGAGCGCGGCCGCGAGCAGTCTCGCCGTAGCCAGCGTCTGGAACGCGTCCGCGCCGGACATGCGGGTACGGGCGGTCAGCGCGCGCTCCAGGGCGACGGCTCCCCGGCTCGACTGCCCCTGGCCGACGACGAAACGCGCGTACGCGGTGAGCATGTGGGCGAACGCGTCGGTGTCGTCGCGTGCCGGGAGGCGCTCGGCCAGCGCCTCCACGTGCGGGACGAGCTGCCACCAGGAAGGCCAGGTCTCGGGGTCGTCCGGGTCATCGGGCAGCGCGCCCGCGAGACAGGTGAGGGCCCGCCGCCGGGCCGTGTCGATGACCTCACGGCCCCGGTGAGGGTCGTTCGGATCGGCGACCCGGGCGAGTGCGGCGAGTACGGGGTGCAGGAGCACCGTGTCGTCGTGCGTCCGTACGAGCCCGTGCTCAGTCAGGAACTCCAGGGCGCGTGCCACCGCGGAGGGCGTATCGATCCCCGACACCACGGCACGGGGCACAGGGGGCGCACCGAACCAGGCCAGCGTCAGCAGGAGCTCTTCCGGAACGGCGTCATCGGCGGCGCGCAGCACCTGCCACAACGTGCCGCGCAGGGGCGACACCCCACGTACGGGGGACGCCTCGCTCTCCGACGCGTGGGGCGCCTCGCCCATCACGTACTCCGCCGCGGCGGTCCGGTACTCGTGGACCGGCCACCACGACTCACCGACAAGCTCGCCCGCCCGCGTCACGGCCACCGGCAGTCTGCGCAGGTCGACGCAGAGCGCCTCCGCGCCTTCCACCTCCCGGCCCGCGTACCGCGTGAACATGTCGACGACCTCGTCCAGTTCCGGCACGTCGAGCTCGGTCGGCACCGCGATGCCGTCCCAGCCGAGCGCCAGCCGACTGGTCAGCAGGACCTGGCCGCCCGTACCGATCCGGGACAGGAGAACGCGGACATTGCCAGGGTTGCGCACGTCGTCGAGGACAAGCACCCAGCCGTCGTGCGAGCTCAGCCACTGAAGGACCCACTCCCAGCGCCCCTCCCCCTCGAAGAACTCCGGCACCACGGGTCGCAGGACACGGGTGAGCTCCGAGAGCCCACTGACGATCGAGGCGGGCGAGTCCGCCTTCACCCACCACACCGGCGCGTGGTCCCGTGCCTTCCGCGTCGCCCACTCCGCCGCGAGGGCGGTCTTCCCGACCCCCGCGATGCCGTGCACGACGACCGCCTGCGGCACGGGGCCCAGCCGCACGAGCTCGAACACCCGGTCCAGACGGCCGAGTTCGCGTTCACGGCCGACGAACGTCTCCTGCGCCGGTACGAACACGGGGAGGCCGGGCCCGTCGAGCGCCGACGCGGTGGGCGTGCAGGACGCGGGTGGCATGGAGGACACCGGGAAAACTGGGGACGCTGGGGACGCCGAGGAATCCGGCTCCCCCTCGTCCGCCCCCTGCACCTGTCCCTGTCCCTGCCCTTGCCCCTGCTCCCGCCCCCGCAACACCCCCAGCGCCTCTTCGCTGACCAGCGCGAATGGCTGCCCCGGCGTGCCCAGACCGCGGCTCCCCGCCCCCTCCGTCACCCGCGCGACCGCACGGAACGCCCGGCTCGCCGAGCCCGCCCTGGCCTCGATCTCCGCGCCGAGCCCGGTCAGCAGCTCGGCGACCTCCAGCGACTCGGTGCGGGGCAGCGTCTGGAGGAGGGCACGACGTGCGCCGGGCACGAAGTCGTACAGGCCGCCCTGCCCGTCGACCGGCTCCAGAAGTCCGCTGAGCAGCACCTCCGCCAGGTCGCTGGGGCGCGAGCCGGGGGTGACGCGCTGTTGGATCAGTCGCATCACCGGCAGTGCGGGCACCGCCAGCGCGACATGGGCCGCGAGGTCCACCGCCGTGGGGGACGCCACCGACTGGAAGCGGAGGATCCGGTCGGTGATCGGCAGGTCGACTTCCGCGGTGAGGGGCCGGAGGTTCGCTGCCGGGGCGGCGCCCACGTACGTGACGGCCGTGTCCCTGCGCCGGTCGCCCGACGCGGTGACCAGGCCCGCCCAGTCCGCCAGCCACTCGGGGGCCAGTTCGAGGACCGGCACGGGCAGCGCGTCGGTCGAGGGGACTTCGGCGCGGCCGTCGTGCGGGGTGAAGCGCAGTGCGGTGTTGGGGGCGCTCGCGCGGGAGGCGATCGCCCTGCCGGGGGTGACGGGTGCGGCGGTGCGGCGCCAGAGACGTTCGGGGAGCGGCTGGAGGATCGCGGTGGGGCCTCGTCTCGCCCATGCGTGCAGGGCAGGGGCGGCGTGACCACGCCACCAGTGCGGGCCCGAGCAGTCGCTGAGGAGGAGGGTGATCTGGCGGCCCGTGGGGTCGACCAGCGCCGTGGGGTCCATCGCGGGGCCGGTCGGTGACGAGCGGACGCCGACGCGCGAGCCCAGGTCCGCCAGGTACCAGAGCCGCACGTCGCGGAACGCCCCGGTGCGCTGCAGGGCCTCGCCCAGTTCACGGACGAGGGGCCGCCACACTGCCATCGCCGGTCCCGTGTCGGCGACCAGGACGAGACTCAGGAGGCGGTCGGTGACGGGGACCATGACGGGGGCCCAGAGGCGCAGGCCGGGGCGGCGGGCGGCGCGGGCGGCCGTCGCCTCTTCGTCGAGGACGCGGCGGCGCCGGTCGGGGACGCGCTGTTTCAGCGGGCGCAGGGCGCGCTGGATCGCCAGTTCGTGGTGCAGGGCCTGCGGGGCGGGGACGAGGACTTCGTCGGCGTCGGTGCCGGACTGCGGGGAGCCGCGCGGGACGTGCAGGGTGGACCGATGCGGGTCGTCGGTCAGGTCCGGGCCGCCCTCCGCACCGCCGGGAGCGACATCACCGGAAGCCGTATCCCCGGTAGCTCTACCGTCGGACGCCGAAGCGTCGGACGCCGTTCCGTCCGAGGCCGGAGCCCCATCCTCCGCGCCGCCCCGTTCCCCCGGCACCCGCGTCGACGGTGGGAGCCCGGCCCTTTCGAGCACGCCCTCCACGTTCCTGGCGTTCCGGCCCCCGGAGACACCTGGTACGCCCTCCCCCGCCGGGCCCTCGAAGGGCAGCCGCTCCGCCAGCCACAGCATCTCCGCGAGCTCCAGCGGAGTGACCGGTGGCCCCAGCGCGTCGAGCGTGTCCCGGAGGCGGTCAATCGTCATCGGATCCGGTCGCCTCGCCGCTCAGGAAAGGCATCACCTGGTCCGCCAACTCCCGGACGGTCTCGGGACGTTCGCTGAGCGCCGCGTGGTGGCACATGTAGATGGCGTTCAGCAGCTGGTCGTTGGCGAGCAGTCCGCCGCCGCGTCGCTCGAAGAAGCGGTCGATGATCTCGCGTGTGGCGGCGGGGAGTTCCCCGTCCTCGTCGCCGACGACCGGGCCGAGGTGTTCCTTGACGATCGCGGCCAGCTCCGCGACGCTCGCGGGCTGCTTCAGGTTGACCGTGACGCAGCGCCGCAGGAAGGCGGGCGGGAACTCGCGCTCGCCGTTGCTCGTCATGACGACGAGCGGGAAGGCGCGGCAGGTGACGGTGCCGTCGCGGATCTCCACGCGGTCGGTGGTGCTGTCGCGCGTCATCACCTTCGCGGTGGGGTCCGCACGCCGGGTCAGTTCGACGACGTCGTACGAGCCCTTCTCGAAGACCGTCAGGAGATCGTTGGGCAGGTCGATGTCGCTCTTGTCGATCTCGTCGACGAGGAGGACGCGGGGGCGCGCGAACGGCAGCAGGGCCGTTCCGAGGGGGCCGAGGCGCAGATAGTCGCCGATGTCGTCGACGACGGCTCCCTCGTCGGCCGCTCCATGCCGGCGCGGGCGTCCGGCGCCGTACAGACGGGTCAGCGGGTCGTACTCGTACAGGCCGTCGCGGAGCGTGACGCGGCTGGTGATCGGCCAGTGCAGGACCTTGCCAAGTCCCAGCTCGTGCGCCACGGCATACGCGAG
Source organism: Streptomyces sp. Je 1-369 (assembly GCF_026810505.1). Lineage (NCBI taxonomy): Bacteria > Bacillati > Actinomycetota > Actinomycetes > Kitasatosporales > Streptomycetaceae > Streptomyces > Streptomyces sp. Je 1-369. The sequence goes on along the minus strand of NZ_CP101750.1, from coordinate 7,514,652 downwards.
GGAGGACTTGCCGGTGCCGGGGGCGCCGGTGACCAGGAGCGGCCTGCGCAGGTACAGCGCGGCGTTGACCTGACGGACGGCGTCCTCACTCGGGCGGTAGCAGACGGCCGCGTGCGGGTTGCCGGAGTCCGAGGGCGGGGTCGGCAGCGGTGGGCCGCCGGTGAAGGTGCGCCACGGCGGCGGTGCGGGGAGCCGGTCGATGCCGTCGTGCGGGACGCGGTTGCCCCGGAAGATCTGCCAGGTGCCGGTTGCCGCCATCTCAGCCCCTCCCCGTGCCCCGTACACCCACCGCAGGACCCGCGGCACCCTCGGCACCCGCAGCCCCTGCACCGGTGGTCCCCGAAACACCCGCACCCGGCGCCGACAGCGGCGGGTCCGCCGCGCCCTGCCCGCTGTCCCAGAACAGGGTCAGCCGGTGCCCGCAGTGCTCGGCGTCCCTCCTGACCGGGGAGCGGGCCTCCCTGCGCAGCCGCATGACCTCGGACGGCAGCCGGGCGGGGTCGAGCGTGTCCACCGCGTCCGTGATCCGGTCGAGGAACTTCTCGGGCGAGCAGTGGGCGTGCCCAGCGGTTCCACAGTCGTGCCGTCGCCACAGCATGATCGGCACGCCGGTGTCGAGGGCCGCCTCCAGCCAGTCCCGGGCCGGGGTCGCGGCGTACGCGAGCGCGCACAGCTGGTCGTCGGCGTCCAGCCAGTCGCGGAACTCGTAGAAGTCGTAGGGAAGTCCGCACTCCACCCGCTGGGGGCGGGTCTCGCCGCGGCCCCGCACCGTCTCCCAGCGGCGCCCGGCCCGGTCCGAGGCGCGCACCGGCTTCAGGCGGTTCAGGTCGCGGACGACGACGGGCACCGTACGCATGGGCCAGGGCCGCTCCGCGCCCGGTTCGTCGATCTCCCACTCGTCGAAGGGTTCGTTCATCAGCCGCTGCGGCACCACGAACTCCAGCATCCAGTCACACCCGTGCACCTTGCCGACCTGCCCGGCGAGCAGCGCCTCGGCCTTGGCCCGCAGCTGCTGGCGGCGGACCCTGACCGGCCCGGCACGGCCGACCTCGACGCCTCCGATCACCGTCCGCACGTACAGGTCGAAGCCCGCACCCCGGGTCATCGGCTCCGCCCGGACCACGATCGACCCGGTGGGCGCGGCGAGCGGCCCCACGACCGCGCGAGCGGCCGCCGCGTCGTCGTACTTCTGCAGCCCGCACCGCATCATCAGGGCGCCGGTGTCCGCGCTCACCGTGCTGGACCCGATCAGCATGCGCAGCAGCCGCGCCACCGCCCTTTCGCGCTCTTCCTTGCCGCCCACGACGACTTCGGCGGTGTACCGCACGGCGTGCCATACGGAACGGAAGAGCGGCGGGTCCCTGCGCAGGGTGGGGCAGACCTGCCGGACCATCAGCTGCAGCCCGGACTGGTCGAGGGGCGCCCCCACGACCAGCGTGCGCAGTTCGCGGCGCGCGGCGGGCTCGAGCCAGTCCAGGGGCAGGAGGTCGTCGATCTCCTCCCAGTGGCCGCGGATGGTGTCGAGCGGCAGCATCTTTCCGATGACGCCCTCCTCCTCGCCGCCCAGATCCGCGTCGGTGATGATGCCGACGACGAGGCCGCTCGCCGGGTCGTAGACCGCCGCGCCGCTGAATCCTTCGTCGAGCCGCCGCAGATGGGCGTGCCGGACGTCGACCTCCAGCCATTCCTGGCCGAGCATCCGGTCCGCGCTGGTGTGCAGCGTGACGTGCGTGCCCTCCTTGTCGTAATGGGCGGGGAAGCCCTGGGCACGCAGTTCGTGGGCGATACGTCCCTTGCGTGACCGCAGCGCGTCGAGCGGGGCGAACACGCACGGCGGCACGCGCAGCGGTTCGGCGAGCTCGACGACGGCCAGATCGCCGCGGTCGCCGGGGCGCTGCCACCCGGTGATACGCCGCACGGTGGCGGGCAGGTCGTACGCGACGCCCGGCAGCGTCACGGTGACCTCGGCCAGGTCCTCGACGACATGCGCGCAGGTGATCAGGCGTGCGCGATCGATCAGGACACCCGCTCCCCGAACGGCGCCGTCGCTCGTGTCGATACGCGCACGCCAGTGCATGTCCGCCATTATTCGCTCGGTGCGTCCCGCTGGGCACCCACCTGACGGGCTCCCTCTGCGTCCCCGCGCTCCGCCCGACCGTCCGGGACCCGCCGCGACCACGTCAGCTTGACGGTCAGATGTCCCTCCGTCGCCGTCTTGGCGATCACCGCCCCCGCCTCCGCGCTGAGCTTGACGCCGAACTCCAGCTCGATCGCGTCGGGGTCGAGTGCCCGGTCACGGAAGGTCCGCAGCGCGGACATCGCGGCGCCGCGCACGTTGGTGAGGGCCGACTCGAAGCGGCCCTCGACCTCGTGGATCCCGCCGGACTCACCGCGACGCGACACCGACCGGAACCCGGGGTCCCGGGAGTCCACCTCCACCACGACGGGCCCCTCGTCGGACTCCCACCGCACCAGTTCGTTCACAGACGTCCCCTCGCTCGGCCGACAGGCCGGACCCGGCGGCCCGGCGCTCCTCCGAACGTACGGCAACCCGCCGCAGCATCAGGCGTTTTGACGGAACGTCACCCGTACCCCGTACCCCGTACCCCGTACCCCGTACCGCGCCGTACCGCTTACGCGTCGTCCTTCACCGCCACGTACACCGTCTGCGCCGTCAGTACGAACACGTCAGGGCGCTGGTGCAGACTCTGCGGGTCGGACGGGTCCAGGAGCCGGTCGAAGGTGGCGGCGTCGTCCGGGGCGAGGCGCTCGGCCTGCATGTCGCGGCGGCGGGAGAACTCCGTGACCACGTGGGCGCGGGCGTCGTCCGACAGGGGCGCCGGCAGGTCGAGGAGGAAGCTGCGGGTGGCCACGTGACGCAGGCCCGCGGCGGTGAGGAGGGCAGGCCAGTCCTCCGTCGTGCCCTTCGAGCCGTCGAGCCCCTCGCGCATCCCCGCGAACCACTCCTCGTCGGCCGCTTCCAGGCGGGACAGCAGGGCGGGGCGGCCGAAGCCGATGTCGCGGGGCAGGTAGCGGGCGGTCAGGCCGCCTTCCAGGAGGGCGATGGCGCCGCCGGGGGCCAGCCGGCCGGCGAGGGCGGAGAGCGCGGCACCCTGGTCACCGACGTGGTGCAGGGACCTGCACAGCCACAGCAGGTCCGCCTCTGGCACGTCGTCGATGTCGTCGGGCAGCGCGGCGCGCACGGTACCGAAGCGGTCGGTCAGGCCTTCGTGCGCGGCCCGCTCGCGGGCGCGCTCCAGGAGCGCCTGCTCGGGGTCCGCCGCGACGATCCGCGCCTCGGGGAACGATCCGGCCAGCGAGAACGAGACGGCTCCGGGGCCGCTGCCGACGTCGACGACGACGCCGGGTTCCGGGACCCAGTGGCGGAGCCAGTCGGCCACCTCGCCGTACATCGGCGCGGCGACGCGGGCGTAGCGCTCCAGCATCTCGCCCATGGCGGACCAGTCCATGTCACCGTCGTGGCTGTGACCGTGCCCGTGACCATGACCGTGGCCCTGCCCCTGCCCCTGCCCCTGCTGCCCCATAACCCTGTGCCGCCTTCCGGTCCGCCATCGTGTGTGAACAGGACCAGACTGCTCCCGTTTCCCCGGTTCCGGCGAATGGAGTTGCCGCTACCGCAAAAACCGTCCCCGCTTGCGGTACGCGCGCAGGTTGAACTGCGGATCGGGGCGCGCCACGTCCTGGCCGGGGAGGGCGGCGAGCCGCTCGGCGAACCGGGCGGCGAGCGGCCCGTCGGGCGGGATCCGGGTGAACCAGCCGCGCCGCAGGTCGTCGACCGTGGAGCGGGGCGAGCGGCCCTGGCCGTGGCCGCGGAACCGGGCCCGGCCCGTCGGCGTGAGCCCGTGCTCGGCGGCGTACGCGTCGACGGCCTCGACCCGGTCGACGGCGGGCCGCACCGGACGCGGCGCGAGCACGGCGTCGATGTCGCTGCGCACGTCGTGCGAGGCGGCCTTGTCGACGGTGGTGACATAGACCCCGCCGGGCCTGAGCACCCGCGCGCACTCGGCGACGACCGACGAGGTCTCCTCGGGACCGGACAGCAGATGCAGCAGCCATACGGTGGTCACCGCGTCGAACGAGGCGTCGGGGAACGGGAGTCGGCGGCTGTCACCCAGCACCACGGCGCCCGGCACCCGCTCCGAGGCGAGCCGCGCCATGCGGTACGCGGCGTCGACGCCGGTCACCCGCAGCCCTTCGCGCGCGGCGAGACACCGGGTGACAAGGCCGGTGCCGCAGGCGACGTCGAGGAGCGTGGCCGCATCGGCGGGCAGCAGGCCGAGGACCGCGTCGGCGGCGGCCGCGGCGCGGGGCTCACCGCCGCGCGAGGCGTCGTACCGGTCGGCTTCCAGGCTGTAGTCGAGCATCGACGGTCATTCCACCCTGTGTGCCGGGGCCAACTTCTCGACCCTGTGTGCGAGTTCGAAGTCGAGGGCGGTGAGGGCGCCGCCCGCGCTGTGCGTGTTCACGGCGAGGGACACGGTGTTGTAGCCGAGGGTCAGCTCGCTGTGGTGGCCGAGTTCCTCCTGCGCCTGTGCGATGTGGACGACCAGGCCGGTCGCGGCGAAGTGCGAGCCGAGCCGGTAGGAGCGGGTGATCCGTTCACCGTCCGGGGAGAGGGACCAGCCGGGCAGCTCGGCGAGCCGGTCCTCGATCTCTTTCAGCGAGAGCGGTTGAGGAGTCACGGGGCCACGCTCCTTATGAAGAGTCGGTCTTCGGCTCACCCTGCCATAAATTGTTTCGATTACCGTCTACGTATGACAACCGCCGCGCCCGACAAGGGGAGCACCAGAGGCAGCACGACCGGCAAGGCCAGGGCGAGGGCCAACGAGAACGCCACCGGAGTGGGGCCGCTGCTCCGGGGCTGGCGCGAGCGGCGCCGGGTGAGCCAGCTGGAGCTGGCCCTGCGCGCCGATTCCTCCGCGCGGCACATCAGCTTCGTGGAGACGGGCAGGTCGCGGCCGAGCGAGGAGTTCCTGCTGCGGCTCGCCGACCACCTCGACGTACCGGTTCGGGACCGCAACTCCCTGCTCCTGGCGGCGGGTTACGCACCGCGCTTCCGCGAGACGCCGCTGGACGACCCCGCGATGGGCACGCTCCGCGAGGGCCTCGAACAGCTCCTCGCGGGGTACGAGCCGTACCCGGCGCTGGTCGTCGACGCGAAGTACGACGTGATCGCGGCGAACCGCGGCATCACGATGATCCTCGACGGTCTCCCCGAGCACCTCTTCGAGGGGCCCCTGAACGCGATGCGTCTCACCCTCCACCCGGAGGGCCTGGCCTCCCGCATCCTCAACCTCCGGGAGTGGCGGGGACACCTGCTGCACCAGATGGAACGGCAGATCGCGCTGCAACGTTCGGACGCGCTGCGGGAGGTGTACGAGGAGGTGGCGGCGTACCCGGTGACGAACCCCGGCGCGGACGCCTTCGAACCGGACACGGAGGTCCCCTACTTCGCCCTCCCCCTGCGGATCGAACACGACGGTCACGTGCTGTCCTTCATCTCGTCGATCTCGACGTTCAACACCCCGATGGACGTGACGGTCGCCGAGCTGGCCATCGAGACCCTGCTCCCGGCCGACCCGGCGACGTCCAAGTACCTGCGGCGGCAACTGCCCTAAGGCCTGTGCCGGAAGCATCCGGTCGTACGGGTCCGGATCCGGTCCGGAGTGCGCCGGACCGGATCCGTTGACATCACTCTGCCTGGGCCTCGGCACAGGGTCGATTACGTGCGGGGTAATGGCCGCTCTCCGCACGAGGCGTCCGCCCGGGCCCGGCGCGGCACCCGTACGGCCGACGCCCGCAGGTGCCCCGCCGCTCCCGCGCCTAGGTTCGACAGGAGGCAGACCTAGGGAGCTTCAGGGTGACAGAGACGACCGAGCCCGCCGCGGCCCTGCTGCGGGCGGGGAAGTTCTTCCGGCGTGGCGCCGCCGCGCCCGACCTGCACAGCGTCCGGCTGACCGGGGGGCGGGACGCCGACGCTTTCTACCGTGACCGCTGGAGCCACGACAAGGTCGTGCACTCCACGCACGGCGTGAACTGCACGGGCTCGTGCCGCTGGAAGGTGTACGTCAAGGACGGCATCATCACGTGGGAGACGCAGGCCACGGACTATCCGAGTGTCGGCCCCGACCGTCCCGAGTACGAGCCGCGCGGCTGCCCCCGGGGCGCCGCCTTCTCCTGGTACACGTACTCCCCTACGCGCGTCCGCTATCCGTATCTGCGCGGTGTGCTCCTTGACATGTACCGGGAGGCGAAGGCGCGGCTCAGGGACCCGGTGCTTGCCTGGGCCGATGTCCAAGGGGATCCGGAGCGGCGGCGGACGTATCAGCAGGCGCGCGGCAAGGGCGGGCTCGTGCGGGCCACCTGGGACGAGGCCGTGGAGATCATCGCGGCCGCGCATGTTCATACGATCAAGACCGTCGGGCCCGACCGCGTCGCGGGGTTCTCCCCCATTCCCGCCATGTCCATGGTGTCGCATGCCGCGGGCGCCCGCTTCATGAGCCTCATCGGCGCGCCGATGCTCTCCTTCTACGACTGGTACGCGGACCTGCCCGTCGCGTCGCCGCAGGTGTTCGGCGACCAGACCGACGTACCGGAGTCGGGTGACTGGTGGGACGCCGCGTATCTGATGATGTGGGGCTCCAACGTGCCGGTGACCAGGACGCCCGACGCGCACTGGATGGCCGAGGCCCGCTACCGCGGTCAGAAGGTCGTGGTCGTGGCGCCCGACTACGCCGACAACGCCAAGTTCGCCGACGAGTGGCTGCACCCGCACCCGGGCACGGACGGGGCGCTGGCTCTCGCGATGGGGCAGGTGATTCTGAAGGAGTTCTTCGTCGACCGGCAGACGGAGTTCTTCGACGACTACGTACGCAAGTTCACCGATCTGCCCTTCCTCGTGACGCTCACCGAGCGCGACGGCGCGTACGTCCCCGCCAAGTTCCTGCGCGCCTCCGACCTCGGCGAGGACGGTGAGGGCGGCGACTGGAAGACGGCGGTGCTGGACGAGAACACCGGTCGCCCCGCCGTCCCGAACGGCTCCCTCGGGTTCCGGTGGACCGAGTCCGGCAAGGGCAGGTGGAATCTCGAACTGGGTGACATCAAGCCGACGCTGACGTTGCAGGGCTCGGGTGTCGCGGCGGGCGTCGAGGTGCTGCTCCCGCGGTTCGACACCGAGGGCGGCACGCACGGGCAGGGCCGCGGTGAGGTCGTGCGGCGCGGGGTGCCCGCGACCCGGCTCGGTGGGCAGGACGGACCGCTGGTGACGACCGTCTTCGACCTGTTGCTCGCGCAGTACGGCGTGGGGCGCGAGGGGCTGCCGGGCGTGTGGCCTTCGTCGTACGACGACGCGGAGGCGCCCGGCACGCCCGCCTGGCAGGAGGTCCACACCTCCGTGCCCGCCGCCAAGTGCGTGAAGATCGCCCGGGAGTTCGCCGCGACGGCCGAGAAGTCGCAGGGCCGCTGCATGATCCTCATGGGCGCGGGGACCAATCACTGGTTCCACTCGGAGACGATCTACCGGTCCTTCCTCGCCCTGCTCCAGCTCACCGGCTGCCAGGGTCGCAACGGCGGCGGCTGGGCGCACTACGTGGGCCAGGAGAAGTGCCGTCCGGTCACGGGCTGGGCGACGCTCGCGAGCGCCAACGACTGGAGCAGGCCGCCGCGGCAGATGATCGGGGCCGCGTACTGGTTCCTCAACACCGACCAGTGGCGTTACGACAAGTTCGCGGCGGACGTGCTCGCGTCGCCGTTGGGGGAAGGGCGTTTCGCCGGGATGACCGGCGCCGACTGTCTCGCTCTGTCCGCCCGTACGGGGTGGATGCCCTCGTATCCGACCTTCGACCGCAGCTCCCTCGATCTGGGGGCGGTTCCGGGCGACCCCGTCGCCAACGCCGTCGACGAACTCAAGGCAGGCACCCTCAAGTTCGCCTGCGAGGACCCCGACGCGCCGGAGAACTGGCCGCGCGTCCTCACCCTGTGGCGGGCCAACCTGCTCGGCTCGTCCGCGAAGGGCGCCGAGTACTTCACGAAGCACCTGCTCGGCACGCACTCGTCACTGCGGGCGGAGGAGGCGGAACCGGAGGAACGGCCGAGCACGGTCACCTGGCGTGACGAGGCGCCCGAGGGCAAGCTCGACCTGCTCGTCTCCCTCGATTTCCGGCAGACGTCGTCGACGCTCCTGTCCGACGTGGTGCTGCCCGCCGCCACCTGGTACGAGAAGCACGACCTGTCGACCACGGACATGCACCCCTACGTGCACTCCTTCACCCCGGCCGTCGACCCGCCCTGGCAGGCCCGCACCGACTTCGACACCTTCCGCGTCATCGCCGACCGGCTCAGCGAGCTGGCCGTGGACCACCTGGGCGTACGCAAGGACGTCGTCGCCACCGCCCTCCAGCACGACACGCCCGGCGAGACCGCGCAGCCCGGCGGCGTCGTCCTGGACTGGCGCAAGGGCGAGTGCGAGCCGGTGCCGGGCAGGACGATGCCGAACCTGACGGTCGTGGAGCGCGACTACACCGCGATCGGCGCGAAGTTCGCCGCGCTCGGCCCACTGGTGGAACAGCTCGGCCTGCCCGCGAAGGGCATCGCCCTCCACCCCGACCAGGAGGTCGACGAGCTGCGAGAGCGCAACGGCGTGGTGCGCGGCGGCCCCGCGGACGGGCGGCCCGCCCTGGACACGGCGGTGAAGGCGGCCAACACCATCCTCGCGCTGTCCGGCACGACCAACGGCCGCCTCGCCACCCAGGGCTTCCACACCCTGGAGGAGCGCACCGGGCAGGAGATGGCGCACCTGGCCGCCGAGCACGAGGGCAAGCGCATCACGTACGCCGACACGCAGGCCGCACCCGTCCCGGTGATCACCTCGCCGGAGTGGAGCGGCAGCGAGTCCGGCGGGCGCAGGTACACGGCGTTCACGCTCAACACCGAGCACCTCAAGCCGTGGCACACCCTGACCGGGCGCCAGCACTTCTTCATCGATCACGACTGGATGCACGAGCTGGGCGAGGCGATGCCCGTATACCGGCCGCCGCTGGACATGAACCGGCTGTTCGGGGAGCCGCGGCTCGGCCCGGACGGCGAGCGCGAGGTGACGGTCCGCTACCTCACGCCGCACAACAAGTGGTCGATCCACTCCGAGTACCAGGACAACCTGTTCATGCTGTCGCTGTCGCGCGGCGGCCAGTGCATCTGGATGGCGCCGCAGGACGCGGACGCGATCGGCGTGCGGGACAACGACTGGATCGAGGCGGTCAACCGGAACGGCGTGGTGGTGGCGCGGGCCATCGTCTCGCACCGCATGCCGGCCGGGACGGTCTTCATGCACCACGCGCAGGAACGCACCGTGAACGTGCCGAAGACGGAGACGACCGGCAGGCGCGGCGGCATCCACAACTCGCTGACCCGCCTCATCCTCAAGCCGTCCCATCTCATCGGCGGCTACGCCCAGTTGTCGTGGGCCTTCAACTATCTGGGCCCGACGGGCAACCAGCGCGACGAGGTGACGGTCATCCGTCGCCGCTCGCAGAAGGTGGAGTACTAGATGCGCGTCATGGCTCAGATCGCGATGGTGATGAACCTCGACAAGTGCATCGGCTGTCACACCTGTTCGGTCACGTGCAAGCAGGCGTGGACCAACCGCGACGGCATGGAGTACGTCTGGTTCAACAATGTCGAGACCCGCCCCGGCCAGGGCTATCCGCGCCGCTACGAGGACCAGGAGAAGTGGCGCGGCGGCTGGGAGCTGAACAAGCGGGGCGCCCTGAAGCTCAAGAACGGCGGCCGCATCAAGTCGCTCCTGGAGATCTTCTCCAACCCCAAGCTGCCCGAGATCAAGGACTACTACGAGCCCTGGACGTACGAGTACCGCAACCTCACCGACGCCCCGCTCGGCGACGACTACCCGGTGGCCGAGCCGCGCTCCCTGATCAGCGGCAAGCCCATGAAGATCGAGTGGTCGTCGAACTGGGACGACAACCTCGGCGGCGCCACCGAGCACGGCGACCTCGACCCGATGGTGGAGAAGACGCGCCAACAGGTCACGGACAAGATCAAGTTCGCGTTCGAGCAGACGTTCATGTTCTATCTGCCGCGGATCTGCGAACACTGCCTCAACCCGTCGTGCGTGGCGTCCTGCCCGTCCGGCGCCATGTACAAGCGGTCGGAGGACGGCATCGTCCTCGTCGACCAGGACCACTGCCGGGGCTGGCGCAAGTGCGTGACGGGCTGCCCGTACAAGAAGGTGTACTTCAACCACCGCACCGGCAAGGCCGAGAAGTGCACGATGTGCTACCCGCGCATCGAGGTGGGCCTGCCGACCGTCTGCTCGGAGACGTGCGTGGGGCGCCTTCGCTACCTCGGCGTGATCCTGTACGACGCCGACAAGGTGACGGCCGCCGCGTCCGAACCCGACGAACACAAGTTGTACGACGCCCAGTTGGGAGTCTTCCTCGATCCCGAGGACCCCGAGGTGCGCCGCGCGGCCGAGCGGGACGGAATCTCGTACGACTGGATCGAGGCGGCACGCCGCTCCCCCGTGCACGCGCTGATCAGCAAGTACAAGGTGGCGCTTCCGCTGCACCCGGAGTACCGCACCATGCCGATGGTCTGGTACATCCCGCCGCTCTCCCCGGTCGTGGACGCGCTGACGGAGACCGGCCACGACGGCGAGGACCTCGGCAACCTGTTCGGCGCCATCGACACCCTGCGCATCCCGCTCGAATACCTCGCGGAGATCTTCACCGCCGGGGACGTCGGACCCGTACGCGCCTCGCTGGAGAGGCTCGCCGCGATGCGGGCGCACATGCGGGCCATCAACCTCGGTGACACGCCGGACGGTTCGACCGCCGACGCGGTCGGCATGACGGGCCGGGAGATCGAGGAGATGTACCGGCTGCTCGCCATCGCGAAGTACGAGGACCGGTACGTCATCCCGACCGCCGCCGTCGCCGACGCGCAGCGCCTGGAGGAGTCGGCGCTCCCCGACTCGTGCAGCCTCGACTACGAGGGCGGCCCCGGCATGGGCGACGACGGGCCCTTCGGGCAGGACTCCGGCCGTCGGCAGCTGCCGCTGGTCACCATCGAGAACTTCCACACGCTGCGCGCCCGGCAGACCGCCGACGAACAGCCCAGCGCGGTCGACAAGGCCCACGCGGCCAAGGAGGACGACAAGTGACGCGGCACGCGGTGCTGTACCAGGCGGCGGCGCTCTGCCTGGCCTACCCGGACGACGAGTTCCACGAGCGGCTCCCCCTGCTGCGGGCGGCCGCCCCCGCCGGCCTCGACGGCTTCCTCACCCACGCCGAGACGGCCGACCCGCGCGAACTCGCCGCGCACTACGTCCGCGTCTTCGACTTCAAGAACCGCCACAGCCTGTACCTGAGCTGGTGGCGCGACGGCGACACGCGACGGCGCGGCATGGCCCTGGTCCGGTTCAAGGAGGTCTACCGGGAGCACGGCATGGAGTTCACCGGCGAGGAACTGCCTGACTTCCTGCCCGCGGTCCTCGAGTTCTCCGCGCACGCGGGCCCCGTCCTCCTCCAGGAACACCGCAGCGGCCTCGAACTGCTGCGGATCGCGCTCACCGACTTCGGCACGCCCTACGCGGCGGTCCTCGACGCGGTGTGCGCGACACTGCCCGGCCCCTCGCCCAAGGACCGCGCGGAGGCGCAGGCCCTGGCCCGCTCCGGGCCGCCGCGCGAGGACGTCGGACTCCAGCCCTTCGCACTCGTCGGGGAGCGCCCCTGATGAAGACCCTCCTGTGGGGCGTGCTCCCCTACGTCGCGTTCGTCCTGCTCGTCGCGGGCATCGTCTGGCGCTACCGCTACGACAAGTTCGGCTGGACGACCCGCTCCTCGCAGGTCTACGAGTCCAAGCTCCTCAACATCGCGTCGCCGATGTTCCACTACGGCATCCTCTTCGTGCTCGTCGGGCACCTGGTGGGGCTGTTCCTGCCGGAGTCGTGGACGGACAAGGTGGGCCTCACGGAGCACACGTACCACCTGTTCTCGCTGTACGGGGGCACGGCGGCCGGCGTCCTCCTGGTCCTCGGCATCCTGCTGCTGCTCTACCGGCGGCGCACCAACACGCCCGTGTTCCGCGCGACGACCGCCAACGACAAGCTGATGTACCTGGTGCTGTTCGGGGCGATCGTGCTCGGCATGGTGGCCAAGCTGACGCACGCGTCCGGCGACGGCTACAACTACCGCACGTCCATCGCCCCGTGGGCGCGCAGCCTGTTCACGCTCCAGCCGGACATCGACAGGATGACGGGGGTACCGGTGCTGTACGAGATCCACGCGGTGGTCGGGATGGCCCTCATCGCCCTGGTGCCCTTCACCCGGCTGATCCACATGTTCAGCGCGCCGGTGCAGTACCTGTTCCGGCCGTACGTGGTGTACCGCAGCCGGGACCCGAAGCGGGTCGGGGCGCGGCCGGACCGGCGGGGCTGGGAGCGGACGGGTTCGTGACCCCCGCCCGCCCCCACAGCACCTACCGGTCGCCGCCCTTGTCCCCGTCGCCCTTCTTCTGGTCGTCCTCGTCCACGATCTCGGCGTCCACCACGCTCTCCTCGGCGGCGGCCTCCGTGGCCGTCTCCTGCTGGGCGCCCCCGCCGGTGTCCGCGTACATCGCCTGGCCCATCTTCTGGCTCACCGTCGCGAGCTTCTCGGCGCCGGTACGCAGGGCCGTCGTGTCGTCGGGCCGGTTCTTGAGGGTGTCCTTCAACTCGGCCGACGCGGCTTCCACTTCGTTCTTCGTGTCCACGGGCACCCGCTCCCCGTTCTCCCGCAGGAAGCGCTCCGTCTGGTAGACGAGCTGCTCGGCCTGGTTGCGGGTCTCCGCGGCCTCGCGGCGCCTGCGGTCCTCCTCCGCGTGCTCCTCGGCCTCCCGCACCATCCGGTTGATGTCGTCCTTGGGCAGTGCGGAACCGCCGGTCACCGTCATGCGCTGTTCGCGGCCGGTGGCCTCGTCCTTCGCGGAGACGTGCATGATCCCGTTGGCGTCGATGTCGAAGGTGACCTCGATCTTGGGGACGCCGCGCGGTGCGGGCGGCAGGCCCGTCAGGTCGAAGACGCCGAGCTTCTTGTTGTACGCGGCGATCTCCCGCTCGCCCTGGAAGACCTGGATGCCGACCGAGGGCTGGTTGTCCTCGGCGGTGGAGAACGTCTCCGAACGCCGGGTGGGAATGGTGGTGTTGCGCTCGATGAGCTTGGTCATGATGCCGCCCTTGGTCTCGATGCCGAGGGACAGCGGGGTCACGTCGAGCAGCAGCACGTCCTTCACATCGCCGCGGATGACCCCGGCCTGGAGCGCCGCGCCGAGCGCGACGACCTCGTCGGGGTTGACGCCCTTGTGCGGGTCCTTGCCGGTGAGCTCCCTGACCAGCTCCGTCACGGCGGGCATGCGGGTGGAGCCGCCGACGAGGATGACGTGGTCGACGGCGGCGAGTTTGATGCCCGCGTCCTTGACCGCCTGGTGGAAGGGGGTCTTGCAGCGGTCGAGCAGGTCCGCGGTGAGTTCCTGGAACTGGGCGCGCGTCAGCTTCTCCGCGAGGTGCAGCGGGCCTTCCGCGGACGCCGTGATGTAGGGCAGGTTGATGTCCGTCTCGCTCGACGAGGACAGCTCGATCTTCGCCTTCTCGGCGCCCTCGCGCAGGCGTTGCAGCGCCATCTTGTCCTTGCCGAGGTCCACGCCGTGCCCGTTCTTGAACTGCCGCACCAGGTGCTCGACGATGCGCTGGTCCCAGTCGTCGCCGCCCAGCTGTGTGTCGCCGTTGGTGGCCTTGACCTCGATGACGCCCTCGCCCATCTCCAGGAGCGAGACGTCGAAGGTGCCGCCGCCGAGATCGAAGACGAGGACGGTCTGGTCGTCGCCCTTGTCAAGCCCGTACGCGAGGGCGGCCGCCGTCGGCTCGTTGACGATGCGCAGGACGTTGAGGCCCGCGATCTCGCCGGCCTCCTTGGTGGCCTGGCGCTGGGTGTCGTCGAAGTACGCGGGGACGGTGACCACCGCGTCGGTGACGTCCTCGCCCAGATAGGACTCGGCGTCGCGCTTGAGCTTCTGCAGGACGCGCGCGGAGAGCTCCTGCGCGGTGTAGCGGGTGCCGTCCACGTCGCCGCTCTCCGGGAAGCGCCAACTCCCGTCACCCATATGCCGTTTGACGGAGCGCGCGGTGCGCTCCACGTTGGTGACCGCCTGCCGCTTGGCGACCTCGCCCACCAGGACGTCGCCGCTCTTCGCGAAGGCGACGACGGAGGGAGTGGTGCGCGCGCCCTCCGCGTTGGCGACGACGGTGGGTTCACCCCCCTCCAGTACGGCCACCACTGAGTTCGTCGTCCCGAGATCGATCCCGACCGCACGTGCCATGGTCCAGTCCCTTCCGCCGCGAGCTCACGTCCCCCGTTTCCGGTCTACTCCGTTCTCCATCACAAAACTTGAGCGCGCTGATGTCAATGCCGCACGTGACAATGCCGCCACCCCGACAGGGGTGACGGCACTGTCAACAGGCGGTGTTTCAGGCCAGCTTGGCCGAGAGGGTGATGTCCGTACCCGACAGGGCCTGGCTCACCGGGCAGCCCGCCTTGGCGGCCTCGGCCGCCTCGACGAAGGCGGCCTCGTCGATACCGGGCACGACGCCCTCGACGGTGAGGTGGATGCCCGTGATGCCGGTACCGGGCGTCAGGGTCACGTCGGCGGAGGCGGTGAGCCGGGTGGGCGGGTTGCCCTTGCCGGTGAGGGTGTGCGACAGCGCCATGGAGAAGCAGCTGGAGTGCGCGGCGGCGATCAGCTCCTCCGGGCTGGTCTTGCCGTTCGCCTCCTCTGCGCGCGACGGCCAGGACACCGACTGCTCCCCGATGCCGGAGGAGTCGAAGGTGACGGTGCCCGAACCCTCTGCCAGAGAGCCTTCCCAGACCGTGTGCGCGGAGCGCGTGGTAGCCACGATGCGTTTCCCTTCAATGCGGATCCGTGAACGGAGGTTCCGTTGGCCTCCATCCGATCACACTCCGGATGAAAACGGGCCGCGCGGGGCACAGCGGGCCGACGGAGGTGTTCGAGCGGGGTGCGCAGGTACGCGTCGCCCGATACGAACACGTTGTGTGGGCCGACGCGCCACAGGGGCCTCTGAGGTGCGGGAACAGGTCCGTGGCAGGGGGCCAATGGCCGGAATGCCAACTGGGCAAGGCGCGCCCGCGGTGACACTTTGAGGCCCCCTCGCGCACGGAACGAGGAGATCCTCTCAGGGGGTATGGCCATGCGCATCAACTATTCGGACCACGGTCCGTCTCCGCTCGAACCCGAGAAGCCGGGCGCGGCCGGTGACCGGGACTCGACCTTCGGCTGGTGGGGTGCTTTCAGCATCCAGAAGTTCGTCAACCAGTCGTCGCTCTCCCACACTCACGGCGACGCCACCGGCTGGCTGGCGTACCTCCAGCAGTTCTACGACCGGAACTTCTGGTTCGCCGACGGCGGCGCGCAGGTGTGGGCGTACGAGGAGACGTACGACAACTGGCAGGACCGCTACGGCATGGACGCGGTCGTCGCCGTCTACCACTCGGGCCACGGCGGCATGGACAACAACGGCGTCTTCTTCGCGCCGCTCGGCGCCGTCTGGGACGGCCGCAGCGACGCCATCTCCAACCGGATGGCGCTCGGCAACGAGAAGGCGAACTATGTCTTCTGGTCGACGTGCACCTCGCTGCGCGTCCTCGGCGGTCACTCCCCGATCCGCACCTGGGCCGGGCCCAACATCGGCTTCCGGATGATCTTCGGGTTCGAGACGGTCAGCATCGACAGTCCGGACTACGGCAAGAAGTTCTGGGAGAAGTGGCGGTCGGGCCAGACGTACTGCGACGCCTGGCTCAACGCCAGCTGGGACATCTACCACGGCCAGGCGCCGTCCGTCTGCGCCGTCGGCGCCACCCAGGCCGAGGCCACCAACCGCCTCAACACCGAGCGGAACTTCTACCGCGAGCACGTGCCGGACAACTGGTACGCGTGGCGCTGGTACTACGCCCGCGAAGGCATCAGGGAACCGCTCGCCCAGCTCCCCGGGCAGCAGCAGATCATCCAGCTGGCACCCCGCGAGCCCAGCGCCGAACTCGGCGAACTCGGACAGCTCACCGGCTTCCCGTCGGCGGCGCTCCAAGAGGTCCAGGTCGACCGGCTCGGCGTGCTCAACGCGTCCTCCGGCGACCGCGTGATCTCCACGGGGCCCGAGGGCATCCGCTGGGTGCGGCTCGCCGAGCCCAACCACCGCAACACCCAGCAACTGCCCACCGAGCGGGCGATCGAGGCGGCGCGCGCGTTCGCCGAGCAGTACGCCGAAGGCGCCGACCTCGTCGTCGACAGCGTGCACGACCTGATGCAGAACTCCGGCACGAAGGACGGCTCCGAGGTCGGGCGCCCCGTGTCGCTGCAGACGCACGTGACGTTCCGGCAGGTCTTCGACGGCGTGCCCGTCATCACGCCGGGCCGCGGTCTGATCCGTGTCGGTCTCGACAACGACGGCACGGCGGTCCAGGCGCAGATCGCGACGCGCCGGGCCACCGGCGTCACCCGCGAGCCGAGCACCGAGGTCTCGCCCCCGCCGCCCAAGGGCGGCAAGGCGACGGCGGCGCCGCTGGAGCGGGACCCGCGCAAGGCGCTCGACGCGGCGCAGCGCAAGCTGCTCGCCGAGATCGCCGCGGTCACCGCCGACGAGCCCGGACAGCGGGCCACGGCGCAGCGGCAGCCCGAGGTCAGGGACGTGCCCGGCACGTTCGAGGTCGGCTATGAGCTGGAGGGCAACGAGGCCTATCCGGCGGCCCGCAAGCTGATCGAGATCGGCTCGCAGGACGGCATGTTCAAGACACGCCGCTGGGTCGTCGCGCCGCTGGCGAGGTAGGCGCGATCGGTTTCAGTGGCTTCCGGTGGCGGCCCGCTGCTTGCGGGCCGCCATCCACGCGTAGACGAGCACACCCACGAAGAGGAACAGCACGCCCTGGTAGACGGCCGCGTACCCGGACCCGGCGACCAGCCACATGGAGAACGCGAACGCGGCGCCCGCGAGGACCGCGTCCCGCACCAGACGCCCGCGGTGCACGCGGTCGCCCTGCCCGGACACCAGGAAGTAGATCTGCGCGGCGGTGGCGAGGAGGTAGGGCACCGTCGCCGTGAACGTGGTGATCAGGACGAGGGACTCGAAGACGCCGCTCGAACCCGCCGTGTAGTTGTAGACGGTGAGCAGCGAGGCGAGGACGACGGTGACCAGGACGCCGACGGTCGGCACGCCCCGCTTCTTCTTGCCGAACGCGCTCGGGAACAGTCCGTCCTGGGCGGCCGCGTACGGCGTCTGCGCGCTCAGGAGCGTCCACCCGTTGAGGGCGCCGACCATCGACACGAGCGCGGCGCAGGCCACCGCGGTACCGCCCCAGGACCCGCCGAACATCACGTCGACGGCGTCGGAGAAGGGCGCGGTGGACGACACCAGCTTGTCGTGCGCGACCGTCCCGAAGACGGCGAGCGTGCCGAGCAGATAGACGGCGGCGGCGCCGAGGGTGCCGAGGATGGTCGCGCGCCCTACGTTGCGGCGCGGGTCGCGCACCTCGCCCGCGCTGACGGCGGCGGACTCCACGCCCAGGTAGGAGAAGAGCAGGATCGCGGCGGCGGCCGAGACGGCGCCCGCCGGGCTGTCGTCGCTCGCCTGGAAGGGCCCGAGGTTGGCGCTGTCGAAGAAGAAGAGCCCGCCGACCGCGACGAGCAGCAGCGGCACGAACTTCAGGACGGTGGCGACCAGCTGGACGGCGCCCACGTACCGCGTACCCGCGAAGTTCGCGAGCGCGGGCAGGAGTTGCAGGACCAGGGCGGCCACACAGGCCGACCACTTGTGGTCGTTGACCGGGATCAGGACGTCGAGGTAGCCGACGGCGGCGACGGCCAGCGCGGCGTTGGACACCCAGGTGGTGATCCAGTACGACCAGGCGGCCAGGAACCCGGCGAAGTCGCCGAAGGCGGCGCGGGCGTAGACGTACGGTCCGCCCGTACGCGGGTCGCGCCGAGCGAGCCGCCCGAAGACGAGCGCGAGGGCGATGGCGCCCGCGGTCAGGACGGCGAACGCGACGAGGCTGATGGTGCCGAAGGGGGCGACGGAGGCCGGGAGCAGGAAGATGCCGCCGCCGATGATATTCCCCATGACGAGGCAGGTGGCGATCGGCAGGCCGAAGCGCCGGGCGTGCCTGCTCTGCGAATCCACCTGGTCGGGGGCCGGATCCGACGGTGCCACGGTTCCGGTGTCGTGCATGGGGTGGTGCGCCTCTCGTCGTGCCCGGCGCCCGGGATCGCCGGGCGGAAGACATGGTCGGGCACGGCGGACGCTGCCACAAATCAGAGTGTTTTGTCCTGCACGGCGCCGCCAGGAACAGTAAAAGCTGTGCTGTCGGGCGCACCGGACAGGGAATCGTTCACGGTGACGGAGTCGACGGGCAGAGGCACCTCCGGCCCCAAGTCCTCTTCAAGCCAGCCCCGCAGGACGTGGTGGACCCGCTCGGCCCCGACCAGTTCCCCGCCGTCGCCGTCCGCCACCGGGTCACCGAGCACGACCGGCGACAACAGGAACGGCCGGGACTGCGCGCCGCCGAGGCCGCCGTGCGAACCGATCTGCTCCTCGAACGCGAGCACCTCGCCGTCGTCCGGGTCGTACCAGGAGTTGACCATGATGTCCGCGGTGTGCGGGAAGCCGTCGGTGCGCCGCACGGTCTCCGCGGCGCCGGGCCCGAAGTCGGCGAGCGGCCCCAGATCGGCCGGCTCCTCGTCCAGATACACCTCGGCACCGCGCGCCCCGAGCACCAGCGCACCCCGCTCCGCACTGCGTACGAGAAGAAAACCGACGCCCGGATGGTTGGCGAGCGTCGGAAGCAGCGCCGGATGCCGGAGGTCGATCTCCTCACGCGTCATGCGGTGCCGTACGTCCGGGAACGACACGAGCCCGAGATTGCCGGACGCCAGCACGATGGGCTCGGCGCGGCGCACCGGCCTGCGCTGCTCGGCGCCCTCCTCCACGGGCCTGCGCAGCGCGGCCCGCACGGCCGCCCTGGCCTCCGCACCGCTGTGCGTGCGCCGCGCCTTGCGCGGCACGGGCAGCCCGCAGCCGGCCCGGACGAGATCGCCGAGCGTCAGCCCGTAGCGGGTACGGAACGTCTCGCCGGGGCTCTGCCCGTGGTCGGAGAGGACCACGATCCGGTAGGCGCGGGGGGCGTGCTCGGCGACCTGGTCGAGCAGTGCGAGCGACCGGTCGAGTCGCCGCAGCACCTTGTCGACGTCCTTCCCGGCAGGACCGGAGTGGTGCGCCACCTCGTCGTACGCGACGAGGTCGGCGTAGACCGCGCTGCGCCCGGCGAGCATGTCCCCGATCACGGCGGCGACGACGACGTCACGCTCGACGACGGTCGCGAAGGCGCGGATGAACGGGTACAGGCCACCGCGGCCCACGCGCGGGCGGCGGCGCTTGACGCGGGCGGCCGTGGACTCACCGATTTCCCGGAAGACCTCGGCGACGAAGGAGAGCGCGGTACGGACGGCGTTGGCGGGATCGGAGAAGTAGGCGAAGTACCCGGCCCGCGACCGGTTCTCCTTCCCCCGCCTCGCCGCCACCGACAGCACGAGGGCGAGCTGCTCCGCTCCCCCGCTGAACAGGTTGCCGCGGCTCGCGCCGTCCACGGTGAGGAGCCCGCCGTCGCCGGTCCGCTCGACGGCCCGCCGCTGCAGCTCCACGGCGGAGGCGGGCCGGTTGCTGACCATGACCTCGCCGGTGTCCTTCTCGTACCACCGGAACGCGGGCACGTCGTGGTTGGAGCCGTGCAGGATGCCGAGCTGGCTGGCACCGGTCTGACTGGACCAGTCGGTGCGCCAGGGGGTGAGGCGGTGGGTGGCGGTCCCGGCACCGCCCAGCCAGCGCCCCACGGTCGGCATGAGGCCCTTCCCCACAGCACTGGTCAGGACATCGTGCCCGACGCCGTCGAGCTGGATGAAGACAGTGCCCGGGCTGGTGGGCCCGGGAGTCCCGTCGGGACGGCGACGGCGACGCCGGTCGGCGAGCCGGTACAGCCTGCGCCGGTACGCGTCGTCGTCCCGCACGGCCAGCGCGCCAC
The DNA here is from genome assembly GCF_026810505.1 of Streptomyces sp. Je 1-369. NCBI lineage: Bacteria > Bacillati > Actinomycetota > Actinomycetes > Kitasatosporales > Streptomycetaceae > Streptomyces > Streptomyces sp. Je 1-369. Next base: position 7,494,505 of record NZ_CP101750.1, on the reverse strand, counting down.
CGGTGGCCGAGGCGACGGCGGACATCACGGCGGCGACCACGACGGCGGTCTCGGCCCCGGCCTCGCCACGCCCCTCGGGGATCAGGCTCAGCGCGAGCAACAGCAAGGACCCGTTGAGGAAGAACGCGAGCACGCCGAGCACGAGCGCGGGCACGAGCAGCAGGGCCCGCACCAGCAGCGGCCACACCAGCACCGAGAGCAGACCGAAGGCGCCCGCGCCGAGGGCGGCGGTGATCGCGATACGGGTGGAGCTGTCGCCGTCGTCCGACTGGAGCTTGAAGTCCGGGAGGATCCCGGCGAGCACGAGCATCGTCAGCGTGCTGACGGCCCATACCGCCGCGCTGCGCCACAGGGCGCTTCCGACTTTCCGCCATCGCCCCACGTCAAGCCCTTTCACGACCCCCGATTCGCCCCCAGCGTGTCACACCGGCGCGGAGCGGCGGAGATCTACCGGGTGCTGAGGTGCGGAGTACGGGCGGGCGGGTGGGGAGACCGCCGCGGAGCGGCGGAGTTCACGGCGCGGAGCGCCGGGGTGATCACGCCGCGGAGCGGCGCAACGCCACGCCGCGGAGCGGCGCAGCAGAAGGCACCCCGGTCAACAGCCGTCGTACCCCGCCGTCGGCATGGACAGCCGCCGATGAACACTCGCCTTCATGCGAGAGTCGTACGCCGGCTCCGCAAGCCCCGCCGTCTCGACCCGCACCCCCCGCCGCGCACACTCCGCCGTGAACTCGTCCGCGGACCGCAGCGCGCGCTCCAGGACCCTGCGGCTCGGCACGACGAAGAGGTCGACGAGGCCGGCCTCGACGTCGGACCACAGCACGGCGTGATCGGCGCGCACGCCTCGTACGACGAGTTCCCGGGTGATCACGTACCCCTGCGCGGCGGCCCACCGCGCGCACATCGCGTGCTGGCTGCGCGAGTCGACCAGAAAGGGGTCGGCCTCCAGCTCCTCCAGGGGGGTCAGACTGGCGATCGACGCGACGCGTACGGCGCCCACGACGGCGGTGCCCACGGCATCCTCCACGGCGTCCCCCTGACCTTCGGTCTCAGCCGCCGACCCTACTCCTGGCCGTAGGCTCGGAGACAGTCGCACGAAGGAGGAACCGGGTGCCCGTCGAGGTCACATGGTGGGGTCACGCCACATGCACGGTCGAGGACTCGGGCGTCCGCGTATTGACCGACCCGCTGTTCGCCCGCCGCCTCGCGCATCTGCGGCGCCGCAGGGGTGCCCTGCCGCCGCCGGACGCGGCGGTCGCCGACGTCGTGCTTCTCTCCCATCTGCACGCCGACCACCTGCACGTGCCTTCGCTGGCCAGGCTCGCGCCGGGCACCCTGGCCCTGGTCCCGCGCGGCACGGCCCGGTCGCTGCCGGGGCTGCGGCGCCGGCTCCCGCACCTGCGCTTCACCGAGGTGGCGCCCGGCGACGAGGTTCCGGTCGGTGACGTCGTCGTACGCGTGGTGTCCGCGCTGCACGACGGGCGGCGGCTGCCCGTGGGACCGCACCGTTCGCCCGCGCTCGGCTATGTCGTGGAGGGCGAGGCGCGCACGTACTTCGCCGGGGACACCGGACTGTTCGACGGGATGGCCGACGAGGTCGGTGCCGTCGACGTGGCGCTGCTGCCGGTGGGCGGCTGGGGCCCGTATCTGGGCCACGGCCACCTGGACGCGGGACGAGCGGCGCAAGCGTTGGCACGGATCGGGCCGCGGAGCGCGGTTCCGGTGCACTACGGAACGTACTGGCCTATTGGCATGGATGCTGTGCGCCCGCATGAGTTCCACGCGCCGGGGCACGAGTTCGTGCGTCATGCGGCCCGACTCGTCCCCGAGGTGTCGGTGCACCGGCTCGCGCACGGGGAGAGCGTGCTGCCGGAGGTGTCCAAGTAATGCTTGCCTCAGTGGCCCAGGTGACGCCGGAGAGCACGCAGCAGGCCGTCGGCTATCCGACGCTGTTCCTGCTCGTGGCGGTCGGCGCGCTGGTGCCCGTGGTGCCGACGGGCGCGCTGGTGAGTTCGGCGGCGGTGGTGGCCTTCCACCAGACGGCGCCGTTCTCGCTGCTCATCGTCTTCGGTGTGGCGGCGTTCGCCGCGTTCCTCGGGGACGTCTCCCTGTACTGGCTGGGGCGGCGCGGCATGAAGTCGAAGAACGGGTCGCGCTGGCTGGCGGCGATCCGTGACCGGGCGCCGGAGGAGCGTCTCGCGCAGGCGCAGGCGAAGCTGGCGGACCACGGGGTGATGGTCCTGGTCCTTTCGCGGCTGGTGCCCGCGGGCCGGATCCCGGTGATGCTGGCGTGCCTGATGGCGAAGATGCCGTTGCGCCGGTTCGCCCGTGGGGACGTGCCCGCGTGTCTCGCGTGGGCGGTGACGTATCAGCTGATCGGTATCCTCGGCGGGTCGCTCTTCAAGGAGCCGTGGGAGGGCGTGGCGGTGGCGGTCGCGCTGACCGTGGTGATCAGTGTGGCGCCCGCGCTGTGGCGCAAGGTCAGGCACGCCCTGGCCTAGAAGCAGGACGGCCGGACCGGACACAGGGGCGGGGCGCGGGGATGGGTTCGTGGGATGCCGCGCTGGACGCGGCGGGCATACGGGGCGAGCGGCTGCGCGCCGACTTCACGCGGCAGCGCCGCGTGGTGGCGCGGTACCGGTTCCCGCAGTACGCGGCCGTCCGGCTGCTCCTGCCCCGGCCCGCCGTCCCGCACCTGCTGGCCGCGACGGCGTTCATGCACCACACGGACAACCTTCTCGACGGCGACGGGTCGCTGCGGGAACGCTCGGCCGCGTACGAGCGGTGGGCCGGACAGACCCGCGAGGCGCTGGCCACGAGCCACAGCGACCACGACGTGCTGCGTCCACTGCTGCACGCCTGCGCGGCCCGTCCGCGTCTGGCCCGGCACGTCGAGGCGTTCCTCCACGGCGCTGCCGTCGAGCTGGACTTCGCCGGGTTCGGCACGGAGGCGGACTACCAGCGCTACGTCGACGTCTACTCCCTGCCCGCGTTCATGCTCCTGGCCTGCGTCCTCGCGCCGGAGTCCGAGCCGGCCGGTTACCGCGACGCCTGCCGTGCGTTCATCGACGGCAGCCAGCGTCTGGACTTCGTCAACGACCTGGCCGACGATCTGCGGGCCGGCCGCCTCACGATCCCCCGGGACGTGCTGGACCGTCACGGCGTGACGCGTGAGGACCTGACGGCGAGGCGCGAGACCCCCGGTGTCCGCGAGCTGATCGCGCGGCAGCTCGACGCCGCCCGTACGTCCCTGGGCGCCGCCCACGCGTTGGCCGGGCACCTTCCCGCCGGTCACCGTGCCTTCGGCCGGGCACTGATCGGCATGGAGGAGGCGACGGCGGACACCGCCCGGGCCAAGGGGGCCGGGCTCCTCACCTCCTCGGCGCGGCCCACCATCCCCACGGCCGTGCGCCTGTTGGTACGGGAGTACCGCAAGCGGGGTCAGTGAGGCGGTTCCGTCCGCTGCGCGGCGGCCGTGCGCAGGTCGTCGAAGGCCGCGCCGAACGCCGTCAACGCCCGCTTCACGTGCGGCAGTTCCAGCGGGTCCGGCGCGGTGAGCGACATCTGACGTTCCGCGTGGGTCGAGCCGAGGAGGGGGCCCGTGGACAGTCGTACGCGCAGGGCGTCGAAGTCGTCGCCGAAGCGGTGTCCGCCCGGTGCGGGCATTCCCAGGCGGGTGCCGAGGTAGTCCTCCAGGTCCTGCGCGTCGCCGACGTCCCGTGCGGCGAGTGCGGAGCGCAGGGGGCCCAGGTCGGCGTAGAGGTGGCGGCCCGCCTGCGGGGGCCTGACGAGGGCGCCCGCGGCGAGCAGGGCGTGCTGCGCGGCGTCGGCCACGCGCGCGTGCAGCCGGACGGCGACGGCGAGCCGTTCGACGACGGCGTCCGGTTCGCCGAGTGCGTACGACGCCGCCGCGGCGGCGGGTGCGGCGAGGGTCGCGCCGAGCGCGGTGAGGACGTCGAGGGTGCGGGCGCGCAGGGCGGCGCCCGCCGCGGTGGCGGGGAAGCGGGCGACGGCGGCGGGCAGCGCCGGGGGCAGGAAGGGCCCTGCGAGGTCGCAGAGGACGGTCACCCGCTCGTGGTCCATCTCGGCGGGCCCGATCAGGACGGTGTCGCGGGGGTGGTGCAGGGTGTCACGCCACGTCTCGTCGCTGACGACGTGCAGGCCTTCGTCGGCGGCGGCCTCCACCGCCTCGTGGAGCACTTCGGGCGGCGGCACGGTGGCGGTCGGGTCGTCGGCCACGGAGAGCACGAGGAGGCGGGGTCTGCCGCCCTCGGCGCGGATCCGGCGGACGGTCTCCAGGAGGGCGTACGGGTCGGGGACGCCGCCGCACTCGGCGGGTGTCGGCACGTGGTAGACGCCGCGCCCCAGCAGCCGCGCCTGGGGCGCCCACCAGGCCGCGCAGGGGCGGGGCAGCAGGACGTCACCGCCGAGGGCCGCGGTGAGGGCGAGCAGGAGGGGCGGGGCGCCGGGGGCGGCGACGACCTGGTCACGCTCCACGGGCAGGCCGCGCCGGGCCCAGTAGCCGCTCGCGGCATCGAGGAGCGCGGGGCCGCCACCGGCGGCTTCGGCCGGACAGCGGCCCGCGGCCGCCGCGGCGGCCGCCGCCAGCTCGGGCAGGACCGGAAGCCCAGACTCCGGCTGAGGCGGCCCGTACCGCACGGGCCCACGGCCCTCCGCCTCGGTACGCCGCATCCCTGCCTCCGTGCCGTACTGATCCACCGCGCCGGTCCGCGGGACGTATGCCTACATATCCATACGTATCCCCGACAGCCCGGCGCCGCCACTTCCACCCTCAGCGGGCCAGCGACACCAGTTCGCGTTCCAGGCCGCGGCCCTTCGTCTCGACCAGGGCGGCCGCGACGTCCGCCAGCTTGCGGTTGGTGGTCTGGGAGATCCGTCGCAGCACTCCGAAGGCGGTGTCCGCGTCGCAGCCCAGGACGTGCATGACGATCCCGGACGCCTGGTCCACGACGGGGCGGGTCCGCAGGGCCGTGCCGAGCTGGTCCAGCTCGGTCAGCGCGGCCCGGTAGTGCCGGTCGCGCACGAAGCTCGTCGTGGCGAGGTCACCGAGCGCCTGGGCGGGTCCGCGTCCGGGGGCGTCGAGCGCGCCGGGGCGGAAGCTGAACAGGGTCAGGGTGACGGTGAGCCCGCCGCGCTGGAAGGGCAGCGTGACGCAGGACCGTACGCCCGCGTCCAGGGCCATCGCCCGGTACGCGGGCCACCGCTCGTCCCGCAGCAGGTCCTCCGCGTCGACGGGCGTGCCCCACTCCTCGGCGGCGGGGATGGGGCCGTCGCCGGAGCGCAGCTGTACCGAGACGAGCCCGGCGAGGTCGGGGTGGGTGACGGCTATGGGCTGTTCGTCGCCGCCGTCGGATACCGTCGTGCTCGCGCCGCAGCAGGCGGGCGTGCAGCGCACGGCCTGCTCGGCGAGTTCGGACAGCCTGCGGCCGGGCAGGGATGAGGTCGGCCGGAGCAGGTCCGGGTCGGGCATGGGCGCCATGACTGTTCCTCCTCTCTCCCTCGGCTTCCCTGCAAGGCCCACGGAAAACAGCCGCAGGGGATAGGTTCGACGCATGTCCCAGATGGAGGAGTTCGGTGAAGAGCTCGCGGACTTTCTGCGCCGCGTCGCCGAGTTGAAGTCGGCTCGCTCCGTACCGGCCGGTGACCTCAGCACCGTCCTGGACGCGGCGCTCTTCGAACTGGACCATGTGGCGGCCCAGTTGTGGCCCACGTACGAGCGGCTCGCCGTCAACGGCCAGTGGGACGACGCCACGTCCGACCGTGACGAGCAGCGGCTGCTGCGGTCCCTGTTCCAGCGGATGCCGCTGCCGGTCGCGCTGGTCGACAGGGAGACCGTCGTGCGGCGCATGAACTTCGCCGCGACGGGTCTGACCGGTGTCCGCGCGGGCTATGCGACGGGCCGGCCGCTGACCGGGTTCCTGATGCACGCGGACCGGGTCGCGTTCCGTACGCAGACCGCGGCGGTCGCCCGCGGCGAGGGCGACCGGAGCCTGAACGTGCACCTCCAGCAGAGTCCCGGCACCCCGGTCCGCGCGACCCTCACCGCGCTGCGCCCCGGCGCCGAGCCGCGCACCGCCGTCCTCGTCGTGCTGCAGCCCACGAACGACCACGCACAGCAGCGGCCGAGCGTCCAGGGCCCCGCCCCCGACCTCGGCGAGGCGACCCGGCACGCGGCGCAGCTCGACCTGATGGACGCCATGACGTCGGCGCTGCTCGCCGCGCCCGCTGGGGACGGCGCGGCCGTCCTGGAGGCGGCCGCAGGGGTGCTGCACGGGCGGTTCGCGGACTGGGTGATCGCCGACGACGGCGCCGCCAGGATGCGGCGCACGACGGTCCTCGGGCCGCCGGGCGCCCCGGCCGCCGACGTCCTCGCGCAGGACCCCGCCGCGTGCCCCCTCGTCGTGGAGGCGGCACGCGGCGGGGCGGCCTCGCTTCAGGTGCGCCCGGAGGATCCGGACGCGTTCGGCAGGGACGCCTCCGGCGCGCACGTGCTCGTCCGCGCCGAGGTGACGTCCCTGCTGTGCGTGCCGCTGACCGCCCGTACGCACGGCCCGGTGGAGGGCGTCCTCACGCTCTTCCGGAGCGGCGCGCGGCTCGCGTTCTCGCTGGCCGAGGCACGGGCGGTCGACGTGATGTCGCGGCACATGGCGCTCGCCATGCGGCGGGGGGTCAGGCCGCGTCCTTCATGACCTGGTCGCGCAGCCGGTCGCAGCAGCGGCTGATGAGGCGTGAGACGTGCATCTGGGAGATGCCCATCTCGTCGGCGATGCTGCTCTGCGTCATGTCGCCGAAGAACCGCATGTAGAGGATGGTCCGTTCGCGCTCGGGCAGCTGCGCGATGCGCGGCTTGACGGCCTCGCGGTCGACGACGACGTCGAGCGCCGGGTCGGGGCCGCCCAGGGCGTCGCTCAGCGAGTAGCCGTCCTCGCTGCCGGGGAGTTCGGCGTCGAGGGAGAGCGCGGTGAAGCTGTCGAGCGCCTCCAGGCCGGCCTTCGCGTCCTCCTCGCTCATCTGCGCGTGAGTGGCGATCTCGGCGGTGGTGGGGGCGCGCCCGGAGACCGTCTGCGAGAGGTCCTGGCGGGCGAACCGTACGCGGTTGCGCAGGTCCTGGACGCGTCGCGGCACGTGCAGGGTCCACATGTGGTCGCGGAAGTGCCGCTTGATCTCACCGGTGACGGTGGGGACCGCGTAGCTCTCGAACGCGGTGCCGCGCCGCGGGTCGTAGCGGTCGACGGCCTTGACCAGGCCGAGGGCCGCGACCTGCCGCAGGTCGTCGAGGGACTCGCCGCGGTTCCGGAACCGGCCGGCGAGCCGTTCCGCCATGGGGAGCCAGGCCTGGACGATCTCCTGGCGGAGGGTGTCCCTCTCGGGTCCCGGTGCCAGTTCGACGAGGCGGGCGAAGGCTTCCGCGGTGTCGGGGGCGTCGTCGTGCGGATGCCGCCTGGGCCTCGCGGCTACTGCAGTGGTGGTGTGGGATCGCATGGTGCGTCGCAACTCCCTCGTGGGTGCCTTGGGATGGACGGTCACCGTGGGAGTGTGTGCACGTCGGACCGCCACGGGGCACACCCGGGGGGCGAGCGTCAGGGACGCTCCCACGGACGTGCCTCCGGTCCGAAGCACTCTCTTCCGCCTGCCCCGCGCTTCCGGCAGCAAACACCCGTCAGGTTTCCCGCCGATAGGGCAGGACACCCGGACGGCACTGCCGTTTTCCGTTCCGACCGGAGGGTTCCGCATGAGCGTCAAGGTCGCCGACCACATTCTGGAGAGGCTGCGCGCCTGGGGCGTCGAGCAGGTCTTCGGCTATCCGGGTGACGGCATCAACGGCCTGCTCGCCGCGTGGGGCAGGGCCGAGGACCGGCCGCGTTTCGTGCAGTCGCGGCACGAGGAGATGTCGGCGTTCGAGGCCGTCGGGTACGCCAAGTTCGGCAGGCGGCTCGGGGTGTGCGTGGCGACGTCGGGCCCGGGTGCGGTACATCTGCTGAACGGGTTGTACGACGCGAAGCTCGACCACGTGCCGGTCCTCGCCATCGTCGGGCAGACCCACCGCAGCGCGATGGGCGGCTCGTACCAGCAGGAGGTCGACCTGCACACGCTCTTCAAGGACGTGGCGGGCGACTTCGTGGAGACGGTGACGGTCCCCGAGCAGCTGCCCAACGTCCTGGACCGGGCGATCCGCACCGCGTACGCGCGCCGCTGCCCGACCGCCGTGATCGTCCCCGGCGACGTGCAGGAGCTGGAGTACTCCCCGCCCCCGCACGCCTTCAAGATGGTCCCCTCCAGCCTCGACCGCAGCAGCTGGACCGCGATGCCCTCGCCGACCGCTCTGGAGCGCGCCGCCGAGGTCCTGAACTCCGGCGAGAAGGCGGCGATCCTGGTCGGCCAGGGCGCGGCGGGAGCACGTGCGGAGGTCGAGGAGATCGCGGAGCTGCTCGGCGCGGGCGTGGCGAAGGCACTGCTCGGCAAGGACGCTCTGAGCGACGAACTCCCGTACGTCACCGGCTCGATCGGTCTGCTCGGCACCCGCCCCAGCTACGAGCTGATGCGCGACTGCGACACGCTCCTGACGATCGGGTCCAGCTTCCCGTACTCGCAGTTCCTGCCGGAGTTCGGCTCGGCTCGTGGCGTGCAGATCGACATCGACCCGCACATGATCGGGATGCGCTATCCGTACGAGGTGAACCTCATCGGCGACGCGCGGGCGACGCTGCGCGAGCTGATCCCGCTCATCGACAAGGACCGCCGCGAGGTGTGCCGCGAGTGGTACGACGAGGTCTGTGCGAACGTCACGCGCTGGCACGGGGTGATGGAGCGCAGGGCCGCGGTCTCCGCCGACCCGATCAATCCGGAGTACGTGGCGCGCGCCCTGGATCCGCTGCTCCCCGACAACGCGATCGTCACCTCCGACTCGGGCTCGGTGGCGAACTGGTTCGCCCGCCATCTCACCTTCCGCGGCGACATGCGCGCCTCCCTGTCGGGCACCCTGGCGACGATGGGGTGCGGTGTGCCCTACGCGATCGGCGCGAAGTTCGCGCACCCGGACCGTCCCGCCATCGCTCTGGTGGGTGACGGCGCGATGCAGATGAACGGCATGGCGGAGCTGATCACCGCCGCCAAGTACCGGCACCGCTGGGACGACCCGCGGCTGATCGTCGCCGTGTGGAACAACCAGGACCTGAACCAGGTGACGTGGGAGATGCGGGCGATGGAGGGCGCCCCGTCCTTCCTGCCGTCCCAGTCGTTGCCGGATGTGCGGTACGCGGAGTTCGCCCGCTCGATCGGTCTGACCGGAATCCGCGTGGAGCGCCCCGAGGAGGTGGAACCGGCATGGCGCGCCGCGCTCGACGCGAGCGGCCCCGTGGTGATCGACTTCCGCACCGACCCGGCGGTCCCGCCGATTCCGCCGCACGCGACGTGGGACCAGATGGAGGCCACCGCGTCATCGATCCTCAAGGGTGACGCGGACCGGGCGTCCGTGATCAAGCAGGGCCTCAAGGCGAAGGTGCAGGAGTTCCTGCCGGGGGCGGGACGCAAGGACCGCGGGGAGCGGTCCTAGAAGGTCCCGGGGCGTCCTCGGGAGGCATGGCTCCGGGGCTCAGGGGTACTGCGGCGGAGTCAGCACGCGGAACGTACGACGGACGCATGCAGGAAGGGCTCAGCCATGGCTGATTACGTAAGGGACGTCATGACGCCGGGTGTCGTGGCCGTACGCCCCGACGCCTCTCTCGTCGAAGCGGCACAGTTGATGCGGGCCCAGGACATCGGGGACGTCCTGGTCGCGGCGGACGGGCGGGTGCTGGGCGTGCTCACGGACCGGGACATCGCGTTGCGCGCCGTGGCGGACGGCGCGGATCCGCTGACGGTCAGCGCCCAGGCCGTCTGCACGCCCAACCCCGTGGTGGTGGCCCCTGGCGACGCGGTCTCGGAGGCCATCGGGCTGATGCGCGACCACGCGGTGCGGCGGCTGCCCGTCGTCGAGGACGGCCACCCGGTGGGGATGGTGAGCCTCGGTGACCTCGCGCTGTCGGAGGACCCGACGTCGGCGCTCGCGGACATCAGCCGCGCGGCACCTGACGGGGGTCCGGACGAATGGGTTTAAACAATCCCCATACGGACAATCAGATCTTGTACGGAGCGTCGCCTGCGGGCACCTCCGCATGAATCAGCAGGATCAGCAGGACCAGCACGAATAAGCCAGAAGAAAGGACGACTCCGCCATGCCGCAGCGCATCGCGTTCCTCGTAGCGCCCGAGGGCGTCGAGCAGATCGAACTCACGGACCCCATGCAGGCCGTCCGGGACGCGGGCGGCGAGGCCGTCCTGGTGTCCACGGACCCCGGCGAGATCCAGGGGTTCAACCACCTCGACAAGGCGGACACCTTCCCCGTCCAGGAGGTCGTGGCCGACGTCCGGGCCGACACGTTCGACGGACTCGTGCTGCCCGGCGGCGTCGCCAACCCGGACTACCTGCGCACGGACGCCAAGGCCGTGGCCTTCGTGAAGGACTTCTTCGACCACGGCCTCCCGGTCGCGGCCATCTGCCACGCCCCCTGGACGCTCGTCGAGGCGGACGTGCTGGGCGGCCGCACCCTGACCTCCTGGCCGAGCCTCAAGACCGACATCCGCAACGCGGGCGGCACCTGGGTCGACGAGCAGGTCAAGGTCTGCACGGGCGGCCCCAACACGCTCATCACCAGCCGCAAGCCGGACGACCTCAAGGCGTTCTGCGAGGCGTTCCTCGCGGAGTTCGCCAAGGGAGCGAAGCCGCAGTCGGGCTGACGTCCTTCAGGTCGCGGCGGGCAGCGGCATCAGCATCTGGGCGGTGCGGCTCGTGTCACCCATGTGCACGTGCTCACCGGCCCACCAGTCCGCGTCACCGTCCTCGATGTAGCGGAGCAGGATGCCCTCGCGCAGCGCCCAGGGGCAGACGGTGACCTCCTCGATGCCGGTCAGCTTCATCGCCGTGTGGGCGACCACCGCGCCGGCCACGCACTGACCGGCGCGCGCCGCCGAGATGCCGGGCAGCTGGGCGCGTCGCTCGGCGGGCAGCGACGCCAGCTCCTTGAGCGCCCTGCCGAGCTCGACGCGACCCAACTGCCGCTCCACGAACGGGCCGTAGCGGCCGGGCGCCGCACCGCACAATCTGGCCAGCTGCTGGAACGTGCGCGACGTGGCGACGGCCGTGTGCGGCATCTCCCAGCGGATCCGGGCGGCCACGTCCCGCAGCTGGTGACGCACCTGGCGGCGCACCGCCTTGAGGTCCTCGGCGCGGGGCGGGTCCTGGCCGTCGAAGAGCTCCCGCGTCAGCCGCCTCGCCCCGAGCGGCAGCGACGCCGCGTAGTCGGGCAGGCGGCTGCGGCCGAAGGCCACTTCGAGGGAGCCGCCGCCGATGTCGAAGAGCACCAGCGGCCCCGCGCGCCACCCCATCCACCTGCGGGCGGCGAGGAACGTCAGCTCGGCCTCCGCCTCGCCGGACAGGGTGCGCAGCCGGATCCCGGTGCCGGCCTCCACCGCTTCGAGCACCTCCGCCCGGTTCGGGGCGTCCCGCACGATCGAGGTGACGAAGGCGAAGGGTTCGTACACCCCCCACCGCTGTGCCTCTTCCTGTACGTCACGCACCGCCGTGACCAGTTCGCGGACCGGCTCCTCGCCGAGGCGGCCCTCGTCGTCCAGGTGCTCGCCCAGCCGCAGGCGTCTCTTCACCGTGTGGACCGGCAACGGCACCTGTCCGTCGGCGTCCGCGACGACGAGCCGCACCGTGTTCGAACCCACATCCACCACTCCGACTCTCATGAACATCAGGTTCCCTCTGTTCGCGAGCCGAAAGACGATGGTTGAGCGATCTCAGACCTCGCGGCCCAGGAGATTCAGGAGTTTCGTCTGCTCGTCGGCGTCGGCCGACGGCTCCACGGCCGGGGCGAAGAGGCCGCTCTTCTCCAACTCGGCCGCGTGGGGCTCCACTTCGCCCAGCGCGAAGGCGACGAGGGCCTCGGGCAGTGTCTCGTCGGCGCCGATCGCGCGGGACAGGTCCCAGGCGTGCACGACGAGGTCGGTGATCATCTGCCCGGCGTAGAACGGTGCCGAGGCCTCTCCGAACGACAGGTGGACGGTGCGGTCAAGGGCGCCCCGCTCGCGGAACGCGGCGCGTGAGGCGGCGGACGCGGTGTCCCAGGAGGCGACCGGGTCGGGGCCGAGCATGTCGCCGTCGAAGGCGTCGCCGACAGACTCGGGGGTGGCGCCGTCGCGGAGCAGCGGCGGCACCCACAGCTGCTCGGACGCGAGGTGGTTGACCAGGTCGTGCACCGTCCAGTCCGTGCAGGGCGTCGGGGCGTCCCACTGGTCGGCGCGGACGGCGTGCACGCGGTCGGTGAACAGGTCGAGTGCCTCGCCGTGCCGCTCAAGGAGGGTCGGGTTGTCCGTCATGTGCTTGTGGTTCCCCTCTCCCGCGCGCCCGCGCGGGTCCGTCCCCCGGCCACCGACCTGCGCGGATGGCGGCGCAAGTATTCACCTTCGAGTTGCGCCATGCGGTCGTTGTGGGCCCGCAGGGCGTCGTTCGAGCCGTGCAGCAGGGTGCTGTGGCGGGTGCGGTGGATCGTCTCCAGCTCCTTGATGAGCTGCTGGTCGTCCAGCCTGCCCGGATCGACTCCGTTCATGGATCGCTCCGATCGCTCTGCGTGCGACCGCTGTCCGATCGCTGTCCGATCGCTCTGTCGCGGCGCTCCCTGCTTTCCGGGTACCCGCTGGGCCCGTCCTACCCAGGATGCACCGCGCACGGGCCGCGCGCGCACCGCACGGGCGAACCGGCGCGTACAGGAACCCCGTGAATGTCCTGAAACGGCGGCGCCTGCCGGGGAGGCAGAAGGCTCTGTTTCCGCGTCCACCCGAGCGGCAGAACCATTCACCACGGGAAGGACCGCCCACGTGCCCCACTCCGTACCGAGACGCCGCCGCTTACCTCTCGTCGCCCTCGGCCTCACCGCCGTACTGGCCCCCGGCCTCGCCGCCCTCCCGGCCTCGGCCGCACCCCGGCAGGACACCGAGAGCCGCTCGCTGAGCCGGTTCACCGATCAGAAGCCGGACTGGAAGCGGTGCGGCGCCGACACGCCCGCCGCCTACCAGTGCGCCACCCTGAAGGTGCCGCTCGACTACCGCGACCCCGGCGGCACCGCCATCGACGTCGCGATATCCCGGATCGAGGCGGGCGACCCCGGCAAGCGCCGCGGCGTCCTGCTCTCCAACCCGGGCGGACCGGGCGGCCCCGGCCTCGATCTGCCGCTGTACTTCACGAAGACCATGCCCAAGTCCGTCACCGACCGCTACGACCTCATCGGGTTCGACCCCCGCGGCATCGGCGCGAGCACACCCGTCGAGTGCGGTCTCACCGACGACGAGAAGCGGTTCCCGCGCTCCTACCGTCCGTTCGACGAGAACGTCGCCTGGGCGAAAACCGTGGCGGACAAGTGCCGCGAGGAGACGGGCGCGGCGCTGTCGCACATGACGACGCGCAACACCGCGCGCGACATGGACGTCCTGCGGGCCGTCCTCGGCGAGAAGAAGATCTCGTACTACGGCGTCTCGTACGGGACGGCCCTCGGGTCCGTGTACACGCAGCTGTTCCCCCGGCGCGCCGACCGGTTCGTCCTGGACAGCGCCGTCGACCCGAAGAAGATGTGGCGGGAGATGTTCCAGGTGTGGGCGCCGGAGGTCGAGCCCGCGTTCGCGCGCTGGACGCGGTGGACCGCCGAGCACTCGGCGACGTACGACCTGGGGAAGACGCCCGCCGAAGTCTCCCGCACCTTCTGGGACTTGGTGGAGCGGGCCGACCGCGACCCGATCGACGTGGGCACGGCCAAGCTCACCGGCACCGACATCCGCGGCCTCCTGCGCCGCGAGTTCTTCACCGTGCGCAACGCCGCGGAGCTCGTCGGCATGCTGAAGGACGCCGCCGCGGGCAAGCCGGTCCCCGACTTCCCGACCGAGCCGGAGAGCACGGACAACCTGGTGTCGGCGCTCTGGACCGTGGTGTGCGGTGACGCGCCCATGCCGCGCGACCCGAAGACGTACCACCGCGACTCGGTCCGCGACGCCGCCCGCTACCCGCTGTTCGGCGACTTCGCCTCCACCATCAACCCGTGCGCCTTCTGGGACCGGCCGGTGGAGCCCCGCACCGAGGTCGACAACCACGTCCGCTCGCTGATCGTGCAGAACGAGTGGGACTCGCAGACCCCGCTGTCGACCGCGCGCGGCATGCACCGCGCCCTCAAGGGCTCCCGGCTGCTGACCGTCGACGAGGGCGAGGGGCACGGCGTCGTGTACGGCATGTCCGCGGGCCCGGCCAACCGGTGCGCCGAGGACACCGCCACGTCCTATCTGGTCACCGGCAGGCTGCCGTCGAAGGACGTGACGTGCCGGGCGACGCCGGGCGTCAGGCCCGCGCAGCCGGTCGTCCCGGCCTCCCCGGCCTTCGACTGACGCCGGGCGGCGGGTCTACCGCACGCGGTCGACCCGCCGCTCGTCCCACACCGGCTCCGGCGTCTCGCGGACCCGGCCGTCGCTGCCGAAGACCAGATAGCGGTCGAAGGAGCGGGCGAACCAGCGGTCGTGGGTCACGGCGAGGACCGTGCCCTCGAAGGCCTCGAGGCCTTCCTGCAGCGCCTCGGCGGACTCCAGGTCCAGGTTGTCCGTGGGCTCGTCGAGGAGCAGCGCCGTGCAGCCCTGCAGTTCGAGCAGCAGGATCTGGAAGCGGGCCTGCTGGCCGCCGGAGAGCCGCTCGAAGTTCTGCTCGGCCTGCTGCGTCAGCTCGTACCGCCGCAGCCGGGACATCGCGGCGCCGCGGTCCTGCGCGTGCTCGCGCCACAGGATGTCAAGGAGCGGGCGGCCCATCAGCTCGGGGTGGGAGTGGGTCTGCGCGAAGTGTCCCGGCACGACGCGCGCGCCGAGCTTCCACAGACCGGTGTGGGCGACGGGATTCTCGGAGTCGCCCGCGAGCAGCCGCAGGAAGTGCGACTTGCCCGAGCCGTTCGAGCCGAGGACGGCGACCCGCTCGCCGAAGAAGACCTCCAGGTCGAAGGGTTTCATCAGGCCGGTCAGTTCGAGGTTCTCGCAGGTCACGGCCCGTACACCGGTGCGTCCGCCGTGCAGCCGCATGGTGATGTCCTGCTCGCGCGGCGGCTCGGGCGGCGGTCCCGCCTCCTCGAACTTGCGGAGCCTGGTCTGGGCGGCGTGGTAGCGCGACGCCATTTCGTGGCTGACGTCGGCGGCCTGACGCAGGGTGCGGACCAGTTTCTTCAGCTGTTCGTGCTTCTCGTCCCAGCGGCGGCGCAGCTCCTCGAAGCGCGCGAACCGTTCCTTGCGGGCCTCGTGGAACGTCCCGAAGCCGCCGCCGTGCACCCATGCGTCGGCTCCCCCGGGACTCTGCTCGACGCTGACGATCTTCTCGGCGGCGCGGGCGAGCAGCTCCCGGTCGTGGGAGACGAACAGGACGGTCTTGCGGGTCTCCTTCAGCTGCCCTTCGAGCCAGCGCTTGCCGGGGACGTCGAGGTAGTTGTCCGGCTCGTCGAGGAGCAGCACCTCGTCGGTGCCGCGCAGCAGGGACTCGAGGACGAGGCGCTTCTGCTCGCCGCCGGAGAGGGTGCGGACCTCGCGGAACTGGGCCTTGTCGTACGGGACGCCGAGCGCGGCCATGGTGCAGATGTCCCACAGCGTCTCGGCCTCGTACCCCTGGACCTCCGCCCAGTCCGAGAGCGCCTGGGCGTACTTCATCTGGGCGGCCTCGTCGTCGACCGTCATGATGGCGTGCTCGGCGGCGTCGACGGCCTTCGCGGCCGCCCGGATCCGCGGCTGGGCGACGGAGACGAGCAGGTCGCGCACGGTGCTCTCGTCGCGCACCGAGCCGACGAACTGCGGCATCACGCCGAGGCCGCCGCTCACGGTGACGCTGCCGCCATGCGGCTGGAGCTCGCCGGAGATCAGCCGGAGCAGGGTGGTCTTGCCCGCGCCGTTCGCCCCGACCAGGGCGACGACCGCGCCCTCGCCGACCCGGAAGGAGACATCACCGAGCAGCGCCCGCCCGTCCGGCAAGTAGTACTCGAGGTGTGCGGCTTCCAGATGTCCCATGAGCGGGATTCTCCGTGGCCGACGGGTGCCCGGGCAAACCGTTTCCCCGCCGGGGCGGCCTGAACGGCACACGCGGGGGTACGTGAGCGCCATGTGCGCTGACTCCCCGGACGTCTCCGGTCTCGACCTGTCCCGTCCCGCCGCCGGGCACCGCCCGGTCAAGGCCCGCCTGGTCTCCTTCGACAGCAGGCTCTTCGAAGCGGTCGCCACGCGGCACTGGCCGGGCGCCGACCGGGTCCTTCCCGGGCTCAGCCAGAGCGCCAATCACGGCGTGCTGTGGTTCGCGACGGCCGCGGCGATCACCGCGACCCGGACCCCGCGGGCCCGGCGCGCCGCCGTGCGCGGCGTGGCCTCCCTGGCGCTGGCCTCCGCGACGATCAACACGCTGGGCAAGCGCTCGGTGCGCCGCGCCCGGCCGCTGCTCGACTCGGTACCGCTGATACGCCAGCTGAAAAGACAGCCCATCACCACGTCCTTCCCCTCGGGGCACGCAGCGTCGGCCGCCGCGTTCGCCACGGGCGTCGCGCTGGAGTCGCGGGCCTGGGGCGCGGCCGTCGCGCCGCTCGCGGCCGCCGTCGCGGTCTCCCGCGTCTACACCGGGGCGCACTTCCCGAGCGACGTCCTGGTGGGCGGCGCGCTCGGTGCGGGCGCGGCGTTCGCGGTGCGCGGTCTGGTGCCGACGCGGTCGCAGCTGGCCCCGCCGGGACGGCCCCGGGTGACGGCGCCCGCGCTGCCGGACGGTGCCGGTCTGGTCCTGGTGACCAACACGGGGGCGGGTACCCCGCAGCGCGTGAAGGCGCTGCGGGACGCGCTGCCCGAGGCGGAGGTCGTGGTGGCCGAGCCCGCTGACGTGGGCGCCGAGCTGGAGAAGGCGGCGGCCCGGGCGCAGGTCCTCGGGGTGTGCGGTGGCGACGGCACGGTCAACGCCGCGGCCCGCGTCGCGCTCCACCACGGTCTGCCGCTCGCGGTGCTGCCCGGCGGCACCCTGAACCACTTCGCGTACGACCTCGGGGTCGAGGACGCCCGGGACCTCGCGGGTGCGGTGGAGGCGGGTGACGCGGTCGCCGTCGACGTCGGCCGTTTCACCGCGGAGGAGTCGGAATCCGGAGAGCCCAAGTCGGGGTACTTCCTGAACACGTTCAGCCTGGGCGTGTATCCGGAGCTGGTGCGGCAGCGCGAGCACTGGTCGCCCCGGATCGGCGGCAAGCCGGCGTCGGTGCTCGCGGCGCTCAAGATCCTGCGCTCCGACGAACATCCGCTGACCGCTCAGTTCCGCGGCAAGGACCGGGCGCTGTGGATGCTGTTCGCCGGCAACTGCACGTACCACCGTCCTGGCTTCACCCCGGGCCGCAGGCTCGATCTGGCGGACGGTCTGCTCGACGTGCGCATCGTGCACGGCGGTCGCAGGCCGGGCGCCCGGCTCCTGGCGGCGGCGCTGACCGGGCCCGAGGTGCGCTCCCCCGCACAGGCGGCGGCGCGGCTGCCCAGGCTGCGGGTGGACGGGCTCGGCGCGGGCACCGCCGTCGCGTTCGACGGTGAAGTGACGCACGTGCAGGGCTCGTTGCTGATCGACAAGCTGCCGGAGGCGCTGACGGTCTACCGTCCGCTGAGCGGCGTCCGCTGACGTTCCCGGCACCCCCGGCTGACCACATACTGATACGCAGGTCTCACTATTCGGCATGGCGGCGTACGGTCTCCGTACTCGCACACGAAGGAGCTCCGCCATGCCGAAGGAGACCGCCGTCTACACGCACGGACACCACGAGTCCGTGCTGCGTTCCCACACCTGGCGCACCGTCGCCAACTCGGCCGCCTATCTGGCCGGTTCACTCAAACCGCACATGACGGTCCTCGACATCGGCTGCGGGCCCGGCACCATCACCGCCGATCTGGCCGCGCTGGTCCCCGACGGCCGCGTCACCGGCGTGGACCGCGCCCCCGCCATCCTGGACCGGGCGCGCGCCACCGCGGCCGAACGCGGCGTGGACAACGTCGAGTTCGCGGTCGCCGACGTGCACGACCTCGACTACCCCGACGACTCCTTCTGCGTCGTCCACGCCCATCAGGTGCTCCAGCACGTCGGCGATCCGGTGCGGGCGCTGCGCGAGATGCGGCGGGTCTGCAAGCCCGGCGGCATCGTCGCGGTGCGCGACGCGGATTACGAGGCGATGACCTGGCACCCGCGGACGCCCGTCATGGACGAGTGGCTGGACCTCTACCGTCAGGTGGCCCGCGCCAACGGCGGCGAGCCCGACGCGGGACGCCGTCTCAAGTCCTGGGCCCTGGAGGCCGGCTTCACGGACGTCACCGCGACGGCGGACACGTGGTGCTACAGCTCCGAGGACGAGCGCGCCTGGTGGAGCGGGCTGTGGGCGGACCGTACGGTCGAGTCCGCCTATGCCGAGCGCGCGGTGGCGGGCGGCCACACGGACGCGGAGCGGCTGCGGGCGATCGCCGGGGCGTGGCGGGAGTGGGGCGCGCGGGAGGACGCGTGGTTCGCGGTGCTGCACGGGGAGGTGCTCTGCCGGAAGTGACGCGTCCGTCCCCCGGCCTCGTTGCGCGTCACACCCCCTCGGCCTTCGCTCCCTCGGTCTTCACTCCCTGGGGAGCAGCGGGCCCAGCGGTCCGAGGTCCAGGTTCAGGTCCTCGGGCCGCAGCCCGTACCGGCCGCGGAGCTCGGCCATCCGGTCCTCCAGGAGCATCAGCGTGAGACCGATCCGCTCCTCCTGGTCCTCGGTCAGCTCGCCGGTGTCGAAGCGGCGCACGGCCTGCCGCTCCATCAGCTGACGGAGCAGTTCGACGATGGTCAGGACCAGTTTCACCAGGTCCCGCTCGACGGTGTCGGGGTCGAGGTCCATGCGCTTGCGGCGGTCGGTGCTCGCTTCGGTGTTCGTGTTCGTGCTCGTGTTCGTCTCTGCTTCTGCGCTCATGCGGTCACTCCAACTCCGGCCACGGCGAGGGCACCTGCTCGTTGACCGAGCTGATCAGGGCGTTCAGGTCGATGCGCACGAGGTCGACGTCCGCGATCCGCAGGGTGATGTCACCCGCGATGACCACGCCGCCCGCGAGGAGCCGGTCGAGCAGATCGACCAGGGCGACTTCCCTGCGTTCGACGACGGTCATGCGGTCGTGCCCTCCTCGTCGTCCGCGTCCCCCGTGAAGGAGTACGCCGCCCACGGCCCCGTCAGCTCCACCCGGAGCCCGCTCGTCCCGGACCCGTCACCCTTGGTGCGGTCCACGAGCTCGACGAACTCCTCGGAGTGCGTGCGGGACACCAGATAGGCCGCGTTGAGCACGTTGCGCCCCGGCGTGCGGGACAGCTCCGAGTTCTGCGGGGCGTGCAGCCGGGAATCGTCGGCCCACTCCGAGAGCCGCTCGTGCAGCTCCCGCGCGAAGCCCTCGGCCCGCTGCCAGTTCTCCTCCTGCGCCGTGCGCTGACTGCGCCGGCGGCGCAGGTAGTCGCGCCCGGAGCGGGGCGCCTCGGGCGCGGTGTCCTTGGCGTCCTCGGCGTTCTCGGCGTTCTCGGCGTTCTCCATGTATACCTTCACGCCCCACTCCACGCGCCCGTCGATGCGTTCGAGGACGCGGTGGAAGCGCTCCGCCCCGTCCTCCAGCATCGCGCGTACGCCGCTGTCGTCCCGGAAGACGGTCGCCAGGCGCAGCGGCAGCGGGCAGGTCACGGTGGTGAGCGCGTCGATCACGCGCTGGTGCGCGCGGGCCGTCCCGGAGAGCCAGTCCAGGTCTTCGAGGTGCGCGCGCAGGGGCTTCTCCGCGAAGTCGCGCTCCGGTACCGGACCGACCAGGGCCACCAGGTCTCCGTGGACGAGCTGCCGGGGCGGCACGCCGCCGACCCCGGTGAGGTCGGCGGCGAGCGGCGCGGCAAGGGGGCGGCAGACCGCGTAGACGTACCGCAGGTCGTCGTGGTGCGGTCCGCCGCCGTGCGGGTCATCGTTCGCGGCGTTCACGTGTCTCCTCCTTGGCCCTGGTCCCGGCCTTGACCTTGGTTTCGGCCTCGGCCTCGGCCGGTTCAAGGGCTTCCCGCTCCTCGATGTCCGCCAACCGCTGCCGCAACTCGGCGTTCTCCCGCGCGAGTTCGGCGCGACGCGCCCCGGTGGAGAGCGCCGGGTCGTCCTCCCACCAGTCGATGCCCATCTCCTTGGCCTTGTCGATCGAGGCCACGATCAGACGGAGCTTGATGGTGAGCAGTTCGATGTCGAGCAGGTTGATCTTGATGTCACCGGCGATGACGATGCCCTTGTCCAGGACGCGTTCGAGGATGTCGGCGAGGTTGGCCCCGCCACCGCCGCTGCCGTACGGGCCGGGGAGCCCGCCGCCGCCGGGGGACGCCGTCATCGACGGTCCCGCCCGCCGCCGGCCGACCCGGCGTACTCACGCTGCTTCTCGTCGTCGGCCTCGGGCTCGTCCTCTTCGTACTCGGCCTCGGGCTCGTCCTCGGCCTCCGGCTCTTCCTCGTCCTCGTACTCGGCCTCGGGCTCGTCCTCGAGCTCCTCCTCGGGGACGTCCTCCTCGTCCTCGTACTCCTCGGCGGGCTCGCCCTCTTCTTCCTCGCCCTCTTCTTCCTCACCCTCGTCGTACTCGGACTCGGGCTCGTCGTCGGACTCGGTCTCCTGCTCGTCCCGGTCGTCCTCGTACGCGTCCTCGTGCTCGTTCTGCGCGCTCTCGTCCTGCTCCTGCTCCTCCTCGGCCACCGCGTCCTCGTGGCTGCGGACGACCTCGCCGTCGCGGATCTCGCCGCGCCAGCCGTCGCTCGCCTCGCCGCGCATCGTGATGTGCCGGGCGAAGTGCTTGAGGTCGAGGCGGGCCCGGCGGCCCTGGGCGCGCCAGATGTTGCCGGTCTTCTCGAAGAGGCCCTTGGGGTAGTACTCGATGATCAGCAGCACCCGGGTGAGGTTCTCGGCGAGCGAGTGGAAGGTGACGACACCCTTCGTCGTCCCCTTGCCGCCCTCGGAGGTCCAGGTGATGCGCTGGTCGGGCACCTGCTCGGTGGTGTGCGCCTTCCAGCTGCGGCTGGACCAGAAGACCTTGAGCTGCCAGTCGGAGTCCGTGTCGCTCGCCACCGTGGCGCCCTTGACGCCCTTGGCGAAGGTGGAGAACTCCTGGTACTGGGTCCACTGGTCGTACGCCTCGCGCAGCGGCACGCCGACGTCGATGTACTCCAGGATGACCGTCGGCTTCTGGCCCGCGCCGCCCTTCTTGCGCTTGCCGCCGCCGATGCCCTTGAAGGCGTCGGTGACCTTGTCCTTCAGGTGGCTGCCGCCGAGTTCCAGCGCGCTGCGCACCGGGCCCTTGCCGTCGGCGACCTTCTTGCCCGCCTTCGCGGCGAGCTTGCCGAAGCCGGGGCTCTTGCCATCCGCGATGTCGTTCAGCTTGACGGTGGCGTCACCGAGCCGGTGTCCGACGCCGACGAGCATGCGCTCGGCCTGCGCCATGAGGTAGGCCTGCGCCTCCTCCTTCAGACGGTCGGCAGCGGGGCTGCGCGTGATGTTGCTCAGGGGTGATTCAGCCATGGTCACTGCCTCCCTTCGTCCTGCCGCCGCCCGAGCGGGCCGACGAGGTGGCCCTGCGGGCGGTCCCGCGGGACGCGGCGGCCGTCTTCTTCTGCGTGGTCTTGCGGGCGGCCGTCTTCTGCGCGGTCTTCTTGGCCGGGGCCTTCTTCGCGGCCGTCTTCGACGCGGTCTTCGCGCCCGCCTTCGGCGCGCTCCTCTTGGCCGGTGCCTTCTTGCGCTGTCCGGACGGGGCCTCGTCATCGGATTCCGCGTCGGCGTCCGAGTCGGCGTCCGAGTCCCGTTCCTTCTCGGGCTCTTCGTCGTCGTAGGCGTCGTCGTCCGCCTCGCGGTCGTCCTTGCCTTCGCCGCCCTTGACCTCGTCCGGCACGACACCGGATATGCGGTCCTGGACGCCGAGGGTGCGGTCGTGCAGACGGTCGGCGATGCCTTCGAGCTGCCGGTTGAGGAGGGATCCGGTGGCGGCCTTGCCCACGCCCCGCAGGTCCTGGCGCAGCTGGTCGCCGATCTCCTTGAACTGCGGATTGTTCTCCAGCTGCTGGGTCACCATCTGACCCAGCGCCTTGGGGCTCAGATTGAGCCGCTTGCCCGCCACCATGCTGCCGACGGCGAACGCGAACTTCGCCTTCTTCGTGCGCCCGAGAACGTATCCCGCGCCCACGGCCAGGCCTACTGCAAGTCGGTTCATTATCAGAAGTCCTGTCCTGTGCTCTGCTGCAGTCGGTCGAGGAGCTGGTCCTCGCACCGCTCGAACTCGGCTTCGTCGATCTCCCCCGCCTCCAGGAGTTCCTCGAGGCGGGAGAGTTCACGACGGATCGCCGAGGGGTCGTAGTACTGCCGCTCCGCCTCGTCGACCACCTGCCTGAGCACCCAGAGGGAGCCGCGGGCAGGGGCCAGAGGCAGCATGAGCAGTTCCCCTATGAGCCCCATGGCGTCATCACTCCGCGGGCTCGGAAGGCCCCGGGTCGACGAAGCTGTAGGGGGGCAGCGGACCGTGCACCCGCAGGTCCAAGTGCGGCTGCGTGGCCCGGAGTTCCTCGACGGCCGAGAGGAAGCCCTCGGACGTCTTGCGGTCCACGAGGAACGAGATGTTCGCCAGCCAGCCGGTGCCCTCGGGACCGTCACCGACCGCCTCGGCCGTCGGCTCGAGCGCGCGCCGCACCTCGACGGCGTCACTCGCCTCGCGGGCCCGCACACCGTTGGTGATCGCCTCGCCGAGCTGGAGCTTCTGCTCGTGGGAGCCGCCGCCCGCGCGCTGGTTGGCCTCGACCATGGCGCGCAGCTCCGGGTTCTCGGCGAGCACCTGGTGCAGCACGGCCTCCTCGTGATGGGTGGCCTTCACGTTGTACTCGACCTTGCCGTCGAGGGTGCGCAGCCGCTCCTCGTAGTGACCGGCCCGCTCCCCCAGTACGGAGACGACCGTCTCATCGTCCGGGGCGAGGCTGCCGAAGCGCATCGGGAGCACGGAACCTGCCGCACCGGCCTCCGACAGGACGTTCTGGTGCGCGAGCAGGTCGCGCCGCTTGGGCTTGAGGTCCTCCGGGGCGTCGCTCACGATGGCCGCGAGGTCGCCGTTCTTCAGGACGCGCACGGGGCAGGCCGGCCGGCCGATGCCCTCCATGCCGTCGGGCAGCGCCGGGTGGGAGCTGCTCGCGATGCCGTAGACGTACGTGGTCACTCCTGCTCCTCCTTCCGGCGGGACGTCGAGCGCCGGGCCCGCGGGCGCTCCTCGCTCTGCCGCTCGCCTTCATCGCGGGACTGCTTGAAAGCGTCCGATATGGTCTCGGCGGCTCCGGAGAGCGCGCCCTTCGACTTGCCCTTGGCGCCGGACTCCGTGATCTCGCCCACGAGTCCGGGCAGGCCCGGGTCCTTCTTCTGGCCGGTCTCCAGGTCGAGGCGGTTGCACGCCTCGGCGAACCGGAGATAGGTGTCGACGCTCGCGACGACGACACGGACATCGATCTTGAGGATCTCGATGCCGACGAGCGAAACGCGTACGAAGGCGTCGATGACGAGTCCTCGGTCGAGGATGAGCTCCACGACGTCGTACAGGCCACTCGTGCCGCCTCCGCCGCCGGACTGTTGTGCCGGGACTACGGTCATGCCGACGGTGCCTCCTTGAGTCTTGTCCTGCTCTTTCGGGTCGTGTCTTGTCCGGTCGTGCTTTCGGTTCCGGTCGTGCTTCTGGTTCCGGTCGTGCTTCTGGTTCCGGTCGTGCTTCTGGTTTCTAGCCGCCCGCTCCGCGGGGCTCCGAGCGTCCGCGCTCGTATCGGCGCAGCCGCTTGTAGCCGGTGAGCTCGCCCTGCGGGTCGAGCTGCACCTCGTAGCTCGCGAGGAGGCTCATCGTGTCGGGCACACGGGAGAGTTCCAGAACCTCGATCTCCAACAGCCAGCCGTCATCGGTGCGTTCGAAGGACGACACCGATTCGGGCGTCATACCGGTCAGCTCGGCGAGCTGCTCGCGGGCGTTGCGGAGGACTGCCATGGGGCCCGGCAGCGATTCCTTCTCGCTGCTGGCGGCCTTTTCATCCGTTGTCTTGCTGTCTGTGGTCTTACGGGGTGTATTGGCCATGTTCACCTCCTCCACCGGGTTACCCGTTGAGCCTTGGCCAAACGTCCTCAGCCGCGTAGCGCCCGCAGCTTCCGGCGGGCGGGCCCCAGAGCGCGTCCCGAGCGCGGGACACCGGCCCACGGCTCGGTGCGGGCCTGCTCCACGGCGGTGTCGATCGTCCAGCTGCGGGCGTGCACCGCGGGGTCGTCGAGCTGCTCCCAGGCGATGGGGACGGCGACCGGCGCCCCGGGCGTGGCCCGCACGGAGAACGGGGCGACGGCGGTCTGCGCGTACCCGTTGCGCTGCACGTCGAGGTAGAGCCGTCCGCCGCGGTCCTTCTTGCGCGCGGCCGTGGTGAGCCGGTCGGGGTGGGCCTCGGCGAGGGTGTCGGCGACGTCCTTGGCGAAGGCGCGGGCGTCGTCGAAGTCGTGGTTCCCGTTGAGGGGCACGATGACGTGCAGCCCGCGGGAGCCCGTCGTCATGAGGGCGGACGGCAGGTTCATCTGGTCGAGGAGTTCGCCGAGCAGGCGGGCCGCGTCGCGCACCGCGTCGAAGTCGTCCTCGGCCGGGTCCAGGTCGAAGACGAGCCGGTCCGGGCGGTCGATCCGGCCGGTGCGGGAGAGCCAGCGGTGCAGGGTGACGCAGGCCTGGTCGGCCAGGAAGAGGAGCGTCGCCGTGTCGTCGCACACGGTGTGGGTGACGGTGCCGTCCTGCTTGGCCACCTCGGCGCGGGTGATCCAGTCCGGGTAGTGGTCCGGGGTGTCCTTCTGCATGAAGCGGGGGCCCTCGACGCCGTCCGGGTGCCGCTCCAGCATGAGGGGGCGGTCGCGGAGGTGGGGCAGCATGAACGGCGCGACGGACCGGTAGTAGTCGAAGAGGTCCGCTTTGGTGAGGCCCGAGCCGCTGCCCTTGCTCTTACTCCTCCCCTTGGCACCGGCGACCGGGAAGAGGACCTTCTGCGGCCGGTGCAGCTCTACGGTGCGGCGGCCGGCCCGTACCGTCCGTACGTCGTTCATGGGGGTTCCCTTCGGCTCGGTGTGCCGGATGCGACGTGCCTCGGCGGGTACCCAGCGTCAGGTCCCGCAGTCGTGCGGGGCGGTTCCGACACGGTGGCGTTCACCCTGGCCGGGAGGGTGGCTGGCACCACCGGGAAGTCGGGGGCGGACGGGCGTGCCCCGGTGCCGCGGGGCCGGAAGGATCGGAGGACCGGATCCGGCCCCACCTGAGAGGCGCCCCATGCCGCACCACCCCGACGTGTCGAACCCCTCGCCGACGGCGCCCGGCCCCGAGCCACTGCCGCCCGGCACCGAGCTGCCACGCTCCCCTCGCCCTCGCCCACGCCCACGCCCCCGCTCGCACGAGCAGCGGCTCTTGGCCCCGGCGCTGGCCCGCATGCTGCCGGGCGGCGCCGACGAGCCACCGGCTCCCGGCGCGGTCAGGGCGGCCTTCGCGCTCTGGCTCACCGCGGCCGCCGCGGGCGTCTTCATGACGGCCGCCGACGGCCTGCCCCTGCTGCCGTTCCTGCCGCTGCACCTGGCGGTGTTCGCGGCCGCCGTCCTGGTGGCGGTGCGGATGCGCGGGGGCGCCCGGTGGGCCCGCTGGGTGCTGGCCTGCGGGCTCGGGGCGACCGGCACGCTGTCGCTCACCGCGTGGGCGGGAGGCCGCGGCGCGGGGTGGCCACCGGACTTCGCCGACGTCCTGGCGGGCGGCGGCTGTGTGCTGCATCTCGCCGCGGCGCTCACGGCGACGGTCCTGATGTTCCGCCCGGCGGCCAACGCCTGGTTCAGGGCGGTGCACCACCGCTGACGGCCGCCCCCGGGGTCAGCGGACGACTCCCTCCTCCACCAGGAGGCGGGCCGCGGCCGCGATGGACTCCGCGTCGATGCCCGCGGCGCGCAGCTGTTCCCCGGGCGACGCCGAGCCCGGCATCGTCCGCACGGCGAGGCGCACCAGGCGCGGTACCGGCCTGCCGTCGGTGAACGCGTCGAGGACCGCGTCGCCGAGGCCGCCCTGCTCCCTGTGGTCCTCGACGGTCATGAGGCAGCCGGTGCGTTCGGCGGCCTCGCGCAGAGTGCGGTGGTCGACGGGCTTGACGGAGTACAGGTCGACGACGCGTACCGCGATGCCCTCGCGGTCCAGCGCCTCCGCGGCGGCCAGCGCCTCGTGGACGGTGACGCCCGCGGCGACGACGGTGAGCCGGTCGGCGTCACTGGAACGCAGTACCTTGGAGCCGCCGACGGGGAACTCCTCGTCGGGTCCGTAGATGACGGGCGAATCGCCGCGTGACGTACGCAGGTAGCTGATTCCGTCGAGTCCGGCCATGGACGCGACGAGCTGACCCGTCTGGTGGGCGTCGCACGGGTACAGGACCGTGGAGCCGTGGATCGCGCGGAACAGCGCCAGGTCCTCCAGGCCCATCTGCGACGGGCCGTCCTCGCCGATCGCGACGCCCGCGTGCGATCCGACGAGGTTGATGTCGGCGCCGCTCACCGCCGCCATCCGGACGAAATCGTGGGCGCGGGTGAGGAACGCGGCGAACGTCGAGGCGTACGGCACCCAGCCGCGCGCCGCCAACCCGACGGCCGCGGCGACGAGTTGCTGTTCGGCGATGTAGCACTCGAAGAACCGGTCGGGGTGCTCCTTGGCGAAGTACTCCGTCCTGGTCGAGTCGCCGACCTCGCCGTCCAGGGCGACCACGTCGCCGCGTGCGGTGCCGAGCGCGGCGAGCGCCTGGCCGTACGCGGTGCGGGTGGCGACGGCGTCGCCCAGGGCGTGGCGCGGCAGTTCGAGGTGTCCGCTGCGCACGGCGTGCATGGCGCGGGCGGCGGCGGGCCTGCGCACCTCCACGCGTACGTCGTGTACGCCGCCCAGTTCCTCGACGGCCGCGTCGGCGTCCGGCAGCGGCTTGCCGTGCAGGCCCTCGCGGTTCTCCACGGAGGCGACGCCCTTGCCCTTGACGGTGCGGGCGAGGATGACGGTGGGCTGTCCGACGGTGGAGGCCGCTTCGTCGCAGGCGCGGTCGACGGCGTCGACGTCGTGTCCGTCGACCTCGACGACGTGCCAGCCGAAGGCCCTGAACCGGTCGGCGTAGGCGCTGAGTTGCCATTCGTGGCGGGTGGGGCCGCGCTGGCCGAGGCGGTTGACGTCGACGACGGCGGTGAGGTTGTCGAGGTGCTCGTACCCGGCGTGCTCGGCGGCCTCCCACACGGAGCCCTCCGCGAGTTCGCTGTCGCCGCAGAGCACCCAGACGCGGAACGGGATCCGGTCGAGCCGCTTGCCGGACAGGGCCATGCCGACGCCGACGGGCAGCCCCTGCCCGAGCGAGCCGGTGGCGACCTCGACCCACGGCAGGGCGCGGGGCGTGGGGTGACCCTGGAGGCGGCTGCCCTGCTCGCGGAAGGTGAGCAGCTCGTCGTCGGTGAGCGCGCCCGCCGCCTTGTACGCGGCGTAGAGGAGCGGCGAGGCGTGGCCCTTGGAGAGGATGAACCGGTCGTTGCCGGGATGGTCGGGCCGGTCGAAGTCGTAGTGCAGATGGCGTCCGATGAGGACCGCCATCAGGTCGGCGGCGGACATCGAGGAGGTGGGGTGGCCGGATCCGGCGGCGGCCGCGGCGCGGACGGAGTCGACGCGCAACTGCCGTGAGAGGGCGACGAGTTGTTCACTGCTGCTGGGCATCAGGTTCCTCCTTGGGTGGCGGGTGCTCCCTGCGGCGGGTCGAAAGGGGTCGAATCCGGCGGGGTCGGGAGCCCCCACGCGTGCCCCTGCGCGGCGACCGCCAAACACGGCGACGCACGGGGCGACGCGGAGAGCGCCGCACCGGGCGACACCCCTGAGGGACGCCGCGCGAGCGCCGTTTGCGCCCGCGCCGCGGGGTTACTCGCAGCCGTATCCGTCCACCCCGCTCCGCCCGCCGCACCGGAGGTGCACCCTCATGCCCGAGTACGGATACTTCCTGGCGACCGAGGAGTTCGGCCCCGCAGAGCTGGTCGAGCAGGCGCGCATGGCCGAGCAGGCCGGGTTCGAGTCGCTGTGGATCTCCGACCACTTCCACCCGTGGAACGCGTCGCAGGGTCAGAGCCCGTTCGTCTGGTCGGTGATCGGCGCGCTCGCGGAGGCGGTGTCGCTGCCCGTGCAGACCGCGGTGACCTGTCCGACCGTCCGTCTGCACCCGGCGGTCGTGGCGCAGGCGGCGGCGACGAGCGCCGTCATGACGGGCGGCCGGTTCCGGCTCGGCGTCGGCACGGGCGAGGCGCTCAACGAGCACATCACGGGTGGCCCCTGGCCGCCGGTCCACGTCCGCCTCGAGATGCTGGAGGAGGCGGTCCAGGTGATGCGGAACCTCTTCACCGGCGAGGAGGTCAACCACCGGGGCACGCACTACACCGTCGAGAACGCCCGCCTGTACACCGTGCCGGACGAGCCCGTGCCCATCGACATCTCGGGCTTCGGCCCCAAGGCGACGGCGCTCGCTGCCCGCGTCGGCGACGGCTTCGTCACGATGACCCCCGACGAGACGCTGGTCTCGCACTACCGCAAGGGCGGGGGCGGCGGAAAACCGGTCAGCGGCGGCCTCAAGGTCTGTTACGGCCCGGACCGCGAGGAAGCGGTGCGCCGGGCACGCGACCTGTGGGCCAGTCAGCTCCTGCCCGGCGAGATGGGTCAGATCCTGCCGTCCCCCCGCCACTTCGAGCAGCTGGAGCCGTTGGTCACCGAGGAGACGGCCGCCGCCTCCTTCACCTGCGGCGACGACGTCGACGAGCACGTCGGGGCGCTCACCGCGTACGCCGACGCCGGCTTCGACCGGGTGTACGTGGGCCAGATCGGCCCGGACCAGCGGGGCTTCTTCGACTTCTACCGCACGAAGGTGCTGCCGCAGGTCCAGGGCGCACCGCCTGCCACACCGGGTGACGGCGCACGCCGATGACGCCCTACGGGTACGACTTAGGAACGGTCAGATGAAGCACGAAGTCCCCATCGAACGACCCGCCGTCTCCGCGTACACGGTGCCCGCGGACGCGCCCGAAGCCGACGGCACCCTCGCCTGGGAGACCACGACCATCGTCGTCGCCGAGGTCACGGCCGGCGACGCGACGGGGACCGGGTGGACCTACGCCCCCGCGTCCGTGGCCGCCCTGATGGACGAGGTACTCGTCCCCGTCGTCCAGGGCCTCGACGCCCTCGACATCCCCGCCGCGCACGACGCGATGACGAAGGCCGTCCGCAACACGGGCCGCGCGGGCGCCGCCGGATGCGCGATCTCGGCCCTCGACATCGCCCTGTGGGACCTGAAGGCACGCCTTCTGGAGCTGCCTCTCGTACGCCTCTTCGGGGCGGCCCGCGACGAGGTGCCCGTGTACGGGAGCGGCGGCTTCACGACGTACCACGACACGCATCTGGCGGCGCAGCTGAACGGCTGGGTGCACGGCCAGCGCATTCCGCGCGTCAAGATCAAGATCGGTGAGGGCTGGGGCAGGGCGGCCGCCCGCGACGTGTCCCGGGTCCGCACCGCGCGAGACGTCATCGGCCCGCAGGCCGAGCTGTACGTCGACGCGAACGGCGGCTACACGCGAAAGCAGGCGGTCCGGGTGGGCCGGGTGCTCGCCGAGCACGGCGTCGGCTGGTTCGAGGAGCCGGTGTCGTCGGACGACCTGCGGGGGCTCGCACTGGTCAGGGACGCCCTGGTGTGCGACGTGACGGCGGGCGAGTACGGCTACGACCTTCCGTACTTCGCCCGCTTGATCCCCTCCGTGGACTGCGTCCAGGTGGATGCGACGCGCTGCGGCGGCCTCACGGAGTGGCTGCGCGCGGCGGCCCTCGCGCAGGCGCACGGCCTGGAGGTCTCCGCGCACGGCGCGCCGCACGCGCACGCCGCGGCCGCCGCGTGCGTGGCGAACCTGCGGCACATCGAGTGGTTCCACGACCACGTACGGATCGAGTCGATGTTCTTCGACGGCGCGCTCGACCCGACCGGCGGCGTCGTCCGCCCGGACGGCGGCGTCGGACACGGTCTCGAGCTGCGCACGGGGGACGTCGAGAGGTTCCGGGTGGCGTGACGGGGCGGGTCGGGGCGCTGCACCGCGGTCGGGGGCGCTGCACCGCACCGCGGCAGTGCTGCTCGGCCGCGGATGCTCTACGACACGCTCACTGCTCCTCGAGGCGGCGCAGGCTGTCGTCCGCTCGGTCGTTCCGTTCGGCCGACGTCAGTTCCCACCAGGCCGTGCCGCGTTCCCCGAGCCCCGTCTTCGCCAGCTGCACGCGGGCCCGGGCCGCCTTGCGCGCCGCCTCGTCGTCACGGGCGGCCGCGACCGCCCGGCGGGCCGCCATCAGGTGGTGGACCAGCCGCTTGCGTACGTCCTCGGCCAGGTCCGGGTCGGTGGCCCGCCACCGTCGCCCTTCGACGACGATGAAGTGGCCGTCCTCCGTGTGTTCGACCTCGTCTGCCGCCATACGGCCATCATGACCCGGACCCGTCGGCGGCGCGGCCCCACGGCCGGACGCCCGCACGGCCCGTCGGGGGCGCGGTGGGCGGCATCGGCGGCACCTCGGGGGCGTCGGGTCCGCCCGGCGGGACGGTCGGGGGCGCGGGGGCGGCCTCGGGGGTGGCAGGGGTGGCCGAGGCAGCAGGGGCGGACGGCATGGCGGGGGCCGTCAGGCCGGTGCCGCCCGGCTCGGGAAGTGCCTCGGCCGCGCGGGTGCCCGCGGCGGACGTCCTGGCGTCGTGGCCGGGACCCGACCGTGCCGCGTTGCGCAGCAGGAACGCCGCCGCGCCGAGCACCGCGGCCACGATGAGCGCGGCGGCCCAGCCGGGCAGGCCGAGCTCGATGACGAGGCCGAGGGCCAGGGCGGCCGCGGCTCCCGCGTAGAGGGCGGCGGCGCCGGACGCCGCGTACAGCGTCGCCTTGCGGCGCTGCTTCCTGGTCTGCTCACGGAACTCTTCGCGCAGTTCGGTGCGGATCGTCCGCACCAGTTCGTCGGTCAGGCCCTTGTCGAGGCCGGACAGGGGATTCTCTGGACCAGTCATGGCGCCCGGGTACCCGCCCGACCGGCGGCTTAACGGGAACGCCCCGCGTGCGACCCTGACCCCACAGGGTGACGCAGGCCACACCATGCCCGGTTGTCCCCTAGGGTAGGCGACGCGTGATCGTCCGGATTCGCACCCGGGAAGCACCATCGGAACCACGGAGGTATCCATGTCCTCGAAGCGACGTCGCAAGAAGAAGGCCCGCCGCAAGAACGGCGCGAACCACGGCAGCCGTCCCCAGTCCTGAACCCGGGACGGCACGGCGAACGGAGGGCGGCACCGAACGGTGCCGCCCTCCGACGTTCTCGCCGGAGACGGTGGCGAGCGGGCGGTCAATCATGAAATCGTTCCGACCATGGAGATCCTGGGAACCACGCTGCGGATCTGCGTCGAGGACCTGGAGTCCTCGGTCGCGTTCTACGAACGGCTCGCGGGCGGCAAGGCGATGCGCTTCGAGCGCGGCGGCGTCTCCGTCGCGGCGATCGGGTGCTTCTTGCTGATGAGCGGTCCGGAGCACGAGCTGGAAGTGCTCCGCAAGGTCTCCGCGACCATCGCGGTCAAGGACGTCGACGAGGCGTGCACGGTCCTGAACGCGTCCGGCGCGCGCGTCATCGCGGGCCCCGTCCCGACCCCCGCGGGCCGCAACCTCATCGCGATGCACCCGGACGGCTCCGTCTTCGAGTACGTGGACCGCCGCGTCACCGAGACCTGAGCGGCTGCCCTGCCCTGCCTTCGAACGCGTCCCCGTCACACCGCGGTGGCGACCTTCCACAGATGGCCGTCCGGGTCGCTGAAGTAGCCGAAGTAACCGCCCCACTCCGTGGCGGCCGGTTCCTTCACCACGGTGCCGCCCGCGGACTCCGCCGCCTGCATCGTCTCGTCCACGTCGTTCCGCGAGTCGGTGAGGTGGTGGAGCGAGACTCCGCGGAACCCGGCCCCCTCCGGGGGAACCCCCGCGTCCTGCGCGGCCGCCTCCCACTCGTACAGCGCCAGCATCGTCGACCCGGACCCCATGCGGCACCGGACGAAGCCCGGATAGTCCTGGTCGACCTCGCAGCCAAGCCCGTTGACGTAGAACCGCTTGGCGCGGTCCAGGTCCTCGACGCCGAGCATGACGGCGCTCATCTGCAATGACATGGCGATCTCCTGACTGTCAGTCCGCTGTGGCGGGTTCGCCGGTTTCCTCACGGTCGCCGGGTGAGACCGTGCACACCATCCGGCCGTCCCGCACGTCGCAGATGACGGTGTCACCGGGGCCCAGCTGGCCGTCGAGGAGCATGGTGGACAGCCGGTTGTCGAGCTCGGTCTGGATGGTGCGGCGCAACGGCCTGGCCCCGAACTCCGGCTGGTACCCCTGCTGTGCGAGCCACTCCTTGGCCGCGTCGGTCACCTGGAGAGTGACCTGCTGGGCGTGCAGCCTGCGGCGACTGCGCTCGAGCAGCAGGTCGACGATCCGTACGAGGTTCTCCCGGGTGAGCGCGTGGAAGACGACCACCTCATCGATGCGGTTGAGGAACTCGGGACGGAAGTGGCTGCGCAGCTCGGCCATCAGGTCGTCGCGGATCTCGTCCACGTCGCCGTGGTGGCTCAGGATGAGCTGCGAGGCGAGGTTGCTGGTCATGATGACGACCGTCTGACGGAAATCGACCGTGCGGCCCTGCGCGTCGGTCAGCCGCCCGTCGTCGAGGACTTGGAGCAGCAGGTTGAAGACGTCCGGGTGCGCCTTCTCCACCTCGTCGAACAGCACCACGCTGTACGGCTTGCGGCGGACGGCCTCGGTGAGCTGGCCTGCTTCGTCGTAGCCCACGTACCCGGGGGGCGAACCGACGAGACGTGAGACGGTGTGGCGTTCCTGGAACTCGCTCATGTCGAAGCGGATCAGCCGGTCTTCCTGGCCGAAGAGGATCTCGGCGATGGCTTTGGCGAGTTCGGTCTTGCCGACGCCGGTGGGGCCGAGGAAGAGGAAGCTGCCGGTGGGCCGGTCGGGGTCGCCCATCCCCGCCCGGCCGCGCCGCACGGCCTGCGCCACCGCGGTGACTGCCTCGTCCTGGCCGACCACCCGCTCGTGCAAGGTCCCCTCAAGGCGGATCAGGCGTTCGCGCTCGGTCGCGGTCAGCTGGGCGACGGGGATGCCGGTGCGCCGGGAGACGACATCGGCGATGTCTTCCTCGGTGACCTCGGCGGCGGGTTCCCGTTCGCCGTCCAGGCCCGAGAGCCTGCTCTCCTGCTCGCCGATCCGGCTCTTGAGCCCGGCGGCTCGTTCGTAGTCCTCGTTGTGGACGGCCTCGTCCTTCTCCCGGTTCAGCCGGGTCAGCTCCTGGTGGATCTCATCCGCCTCGGGACTGTCGGCGCCGCCGCGCAGCGCTACCCGGGCCCCGGCCTGGTCCACCAGGTCGATGGCCTTGTCGGGCAGGAAGCGGTCGGTGATGTAACGGTCGGAGAGGGTCGCCGCACTCTCCAGCGCCGCGTCGGTGAAGCGGACGCCGTGGTGGGCCTCGTAGGAGTCGCGCAGACCCCGGAGGATCTCCACGGTCTCCTCGACCGTGGGTTCCGGCACGATCACCGGCTGGAAACGGCGTGCGAGTGCGGCGTCCTTCTCGATGTTCTTGCGGTATTCGTCCAGGGTCGTGGCGCCGACCAGGCTGAGATCGCCGCGCGCCAGAGCGGGCTTGAGGATGTTGCCCGCGTCCATGGCGCCTTCACCGCCGCCACCGGCGCCGACGACCGTGTGGAGTTCGTCGATGAACAGGATGATGCTCTCCTGCGCGTCGGTGACCTCGTCGATGACCTTCTTCAGACGCTCCTCGAACTCTCCGCGGTACTTCGAACCGGCCACCAGACCCGACAGGTCAAGGGCGACTACCCGCCGGTCCCGCAGGGTCCTCGGCACGTCGCCGGAGACGACACGCTGCGCGAGGCCCTCCACGATGGCGGTCTTGCCGACTCCCGGATCGCCCAGCAGCACCGGGTTGTTCTTCGAACGCCGGGAAAGGATCTCCACCGTCTGCTCGATCTCCTGCGCCCGGCCCACCACCGGGTCCAACCGCCCCGCACGTGCCTCGTCCGTGAGATCGCGGCCGTACTCGTCCAGCGTGGGCGTGGCAGCGGACCCGCCCGCCGCTGAACCGCCGGTCGCGCCGGACGAGGGGTCCTCCATGACCGCGGCAAGAATGTGCTCGGGCCCGATGTACGACGCACCCGCCTCCTGGGACGTGGCGTGGGCCCTGAGCAGGGCCCGTTTCGCCGCCGGGGTGAGCCGCGGTTCCTCCACCGTGCCGCCGATGGGCAGCGACTGCTCCGTCCGGTCCGCCAGTGCGTCGGGGTCGGCGCCTGCTTGCGCAAGGAGTTGGCGGCCGGGTTCGACCTGGGTGGCGGCCCACAGCAGGTGCACGGTGTCGAGGTCGGCACCGTCCTCCGCGGCACGTCCGCCGGCCGCCGCCAACAGCTCCTGCGAGGCGTCGCTGAGCAGGCGCCCGATGGGCACTCGCTGGACCGCCGGCGGGGAGGCCGCCGGGCTCGTGCCGAAGAAGCGGTTGAACAGGTCCGAGAAGGGGTCACCGGACCCGAAGGGCGAAGTCGTCACGGCGGTCGTCCGATCCTGGCGGCATCCGACGCGCCTGACGTGCCGGATACCGCGGTCGTTGTCGAGAAGGCGGCGGCCCGCGGACAAGGACTCTGCCGTTCGGCGGCGTCAGGCATTGCCGGTGTGCGGGCCTTTCCCCACCTTGGAAGCCGATCCGTGCCTCCGCATGTCAGCCGCCGTGCCCTTCGGCCACGCGGGTGACGCTGCCTCGGCATGGGCGCTGTCGGCCGGTGACGCCGACACGGATAGGTGGGGAAGCGTGGCACCGCGGAGCGCGGTCACCGGTGGGGCATCCTGGCGGCACATGTGCTCCAGCAGCAGCCATCAGGGGTCGGTTCATGCGGGTGTCGTCTTCAAGGGTTACCGTCGTCGCTCTGCTGGCGGATCCGGACGCGCCGACGGACGTCGCGCGGCGCATGGCCCGCGATTTGCCGGCTCGGCTCGCCGACAGATCCGGCCCGGGGCGACGGTTCGAGATCGAGGTGGTGAGTGAGCCGTTCACCTCGGGCAGCGAGGACCCGCCGACGTTGATGCGCCGAATCAGGGACCGCGCAGGTCCGGAGAGCTGGGACGTCGTCGTGGCTCTCACCGACCTTCCCCTGCGCGCCGACGGGCACACGCTGGTGGTGGATGTGCAGTACGGGCACGGGCTGGCGCTGTTGTCCCTGCCCTCGCTGGGCGGCTTGCGGCTGCAGAGGAGAGCCCGGCAGGCCGTGGAAGAAGCCGTGCTCGGCCTCGTCAACCCGCGGGTCGACAAAGGTGAGGGGAGCCCAGCACGTCAACCGCTGACGGCACCGTTCGCCGGACACGTCACGCCTGTCGCCCCGGACCCGGTCAGCGGCGAGGACGCGGCTGATCTGCGCTACGTCGTCAGCGGCAGACGGGGCCGCCTACGGCTGCTTGCGGGGATGGTCCGCGCCAACCGGCCCTGGCGCCTGGTGCCCGGCCTGTCGAAAGCGCTGGCGGCCGCGCTGGCGACCGGGGCCATCGCCACCGTGAACTCGACCGTCTGGAGTCTGGCCGAAGCCCTGAGCACGCCCCGTCTTGTGATCGCCACGATCGGATCTCTCACGACCATGATCGGGTGGCTGATCGTGGACGCCCAGCTGTGGCATCGCCCGTCGAAGAGCACACCGGAGGCGAGACAGCGGGCGAGGCTCTACAACACCTCGACGATCGTGACCGTCGGAATCGGAGTACTCGCCTGCTACGTCGGCTTGATGGTCGTCAACTTCGTGTGGGCGCTGTTCGTCCTCAACGACCGCGTGTTCGCGTCTCTCACCCGATCCCCGTTGGACGCGGCGGATTACGTGACGCTGGCCTGGTTCGTCGCTTCGGTCGCCACTGTGGGCGGTGCGTTGGGGTCGGGCCTGGAGAGTGATGAGGCGATCCGTGCGGCCGCCTATTCCAAGCGCGAACAGGAACGCCGTCGTGCGCTGGAGAACGACCACGGCGACTAGTCCTCCTCCCTAGTCCGCCGCCGGGCGCATCCGGAAGTCGTACCGCTCCGGTACCGCCTCCCCCGTCGCCGCCGTCCACAGCTCGCCCAGCGTCTCCGCGCCCTCGCGGAGGTCCGACGGCTCGAAGCCGGAGTCGAAGACGGCGCGGACGCCGTCCATGTCTCCCTCGGCGTGGAGGAGTTGGGCCTCCAGGAGGCGGAAGCGGCCCTCGGCGCGGGTCGCTTCGTGCAGGCGGTCCCAGACCGCGCGGGCCGCTTCCGTGCGGTGCGCGGCGAGCAGTCCGGTGATGGCTTCGCGGCCGAGCGCGGCGGTGGTGACGGTCCACACGGGGCCGTCGTCGCGGCGTTCCTGGCAGAGGTCGTCGAAGGCTTCCGCGTACCGGTCGGCGGCCCGCTCGGTGTTGCCCTCGGCGTGGTCGGCGACGGCGAGGCAGCGCAGCAACGGCCAGCGGGACGGCGCCAGTTCGAGGCCGCGCTCCCAGCTGCGGACGGCCTGTGCCCGGTCGCCCGCGTGCCACTGGGCGACCCCCAGGTGGTACTCGGCGAGCGGGCGTGCGGGCGCCGTCTCCAGCATGTCCCGCCAGTGCGGCGCGACGAGCGTCGGTCCGGGCGGCGCCACCTTGCGCGGCTCGGGCACGGCGCCCGAGTGCAGCAGTTCCAGCCACGGCGCCTGGTCGGGGCCGAGCGTCGACTCGGCGAAGGGCGTACCCGGCAACTTGTATCCGGTGCGCAGCACTTCGAGGGCGCCCCAGCCCGACCCGGTGGCGAGCACCTCGCCGGGTTCGGCGTCGGCCGAGGTCAGCCAGGACTCGTAGGCCGCGTCGACCGTCTCGCGGGGCAGCGCGTCGGCGAGGCGCGCCGCGACCTCGTCCCGCGCGCCCGCCCACGCGCCGTGCACGCGGTCGGCGGACGCGGAGAGCGGCCCGTACGACTCCAGCCAGCTGAAATCGGTCTCGGGGTCCAGGCGTACGTGCTCCAACTGGGTGCGTGCGAGACCCGACTGGATCTCCGCGTAGCCGCCCGTGCCGGGTGCGGTGAGCCACTCCTGCCAGCGCCGCCCGCCTGTGCCGGTCCCCCAGACGAAGAGCTTGCGGCCGCGCGGCAGGTCGGTGGAGGTCTGGACGACGCCGTGCCCGGCGTCGTCGAGTGCGGCCATCCAGCGGCGTGTGCCGTCCGGCACGTCGTAGAAGTAGTCGGCGGGGTACTCGCTGTTGCGCGGGTACGTACGGTCGGCGCCCTCGAACTCCGGGACCGGCACCTTGCGCAGCGTGCCCGTGTACGCGAAGTGCCAGGCCTCGTCGGCGGGGGCGAGCACCCTGCGCTCGTCGGGCACTGCGATGTTCGACCACCAGTAGACGGGGGCGGGCTTCTCGTGCGGGTTGCGGATCCGGACGCCGACGTGCAGGAAGTCGGAGTCCTCGGGCAGCCACAGGTCGACCTGGAAGGGCAGGTCGCGCAGCCGCTCCCACTCCCACAGGCGGAGCATCTCGCCGCCGTCGGGTGCCCGCACTCGGGCCGCGTGCACGGGGGCGCAGGACAGGGTGGTGTGGCCGGTGGCGCCGATGTTCCACTCGATGCCGCCGGAGGTCCAGGCGCCGTTGAGGGCGAAGGCGGCGGGCTGCGACACGGGGTTGCGGTACAGCAGTTCGCGCCCCGTCGGCTTGTGCAGGAGGGAGTGGACGCGGCCGCCGTAGCCGGGCAGGACGGTGGCGCGCAACCGGGCGTTCTCGACGACGATCACGTCGAGCTCCGTGTCGGTGCGTTCGCGGCCGTACGCGTCGCGGACCCGGGCGGGCAGCGGGGAGCTGAGCGGTGCGTACCCGAGCTGCCGCGCCATGTCGCGCGGCAGCCCTTCCTTGGCGCGCTCGTCGAGGGTGTGCACGTTCCGCAGGGGCAGCAGCGGCGGCAGCGGGTTCTCGGGTCCCGGCGCGGCTGCGGGCAGGGTCAGTACGTCGCGTCGCACGGTCGTCTTCACGATCACCATGGAACACGGTCGGCGAGGTGTCGGCCAGGGGCCGCCCAGGTCAGGATTGGGCAAAGGCCTCCACGATCACGTCGGTGAGCAGATCGCCCGCCTTGCCGTCCGGGTCGAGGTCGGGGTCGTAGATGGTGACGTTGAGGCCGACGCAGCGCGGGGAGCGGACGAACGGCCGCAGCAGCGCCAGGAGTTCCTCGGCGAAGAGGCCGCCGGGGTCGGGGCTGTCGACGGCGGGCATCACGGAAGGGTCGAGGACGTCGGCATCCAAGTGCACCCAGAAACCGTCGAGTTCGGGCTCCTCCAGTGTCTGGGCGACGGCTCGGGCGATGTTCTCCTCGCCCCACTTGCGCAGCTCGCCGACGGTGACGTTGGTGATCTTCAGGTCCGTGAACTCCGCGCGGTCCTCGTCCCCGTCCCTGAGGCCGAAGATGCAGACGTCGTCGTCGCGGACGTAGGGCCGCAGCCCTTCGAGGTCGGTGAGGTCCTGCTGGCCGCGGCCCGTGGCGAGGGCGAGCTCCTCGCCGCCCGCGGCGCCGACGCGGTCGGAGTTGCCCGGGTGCCGGAAGTCGGCGGAGCCGTCGATGGACGCGATTCCGTAGCGCCCGATGCGGCGCAGGGCGAGCGCGGCACCCAGCTGGATGGAGCAGTCGCCGCCGAGGACGACGACGAAGTCCTCGCCGCGCACGTAATGTTCGATGCGGTCGGCGAGCTTACGGGTGTAGGAGGCGATGGCGGCCGCGTTGAAGACGCCGTCGCCTTCCCGCCAGTCGCCGCGGTCGTAGCGCGGCGGCACGACCACGCCGCCCTCGAAGGCGCCGAGGCGCCGCAGGATGCCCCGCTCCCGCAGGGCTCCCGCCAGCTTGTAGCAGCCGGGCACGGTGCCGGGGGCGGGCGGGCGCAGGCCCAGGTTGGAGGGCGCGTCGACGAGTACGATATTCCGCATGCCGCCCATCCTGGGCGACGCACGTCGGCCCTTTCAACACTCCCGGTGTCGTCGAACGGGAGAGCGGTGCGCGGATGGCTGCATGTCGGCGGTGATGGCCCAGCGTTCGTGGTCTCGCCAGGCCCCGTCGATGAAGAGGAAGTCCGGCGAGAAACCCTCCAGACGGAAGCCGGCGCGGCGGACCAGCGCGATCGAAGCCGCGTTGCCCGGCTGGATGTTGGCCTCGAGTCGGTGCAGGCCGAGTGCCTCGAAGGCGTACGTGAGGACGAGCCCGAGCCCCTCGCTCATGAGGCCGCGCCCCGCGGCGTGCGCGAAGGCGCCGTAGCCGAGGGCCCCGCAGTGGAAGCCGCCGCGGACGATGTTGTTGATGTTGATGAAACCGGCGACGCCGCCACCGTCCCGTTCACAGACGACGAGCCCCGCTTTGGCGGGATCCTCGATCACCGACTCGGCGTAGGCGCGGAAGGTGTCGTCGGTGCGCGGCGGGAAGAGCCAGGGCCGGTGCAGCTCCCGGCTCTGGTTGGCGCGGGCGGTGAACTCGGCACCGTCCGCGAGGGTGAGGGGACGTATGCCCACGCTGGGGCCTTCGGCGAGAAAGGGTCGAGGTTCGGACATCCGGCCACGCTATCCGCAGGGGCGGGGCACGCCGGCCTTCAGGCGCTCACCGTCGCCTCCGCATGAAGTAGGCCCCGCACAGGGCACCGATCAGACCCGTCCCGAGCAGGGCCATCCACAGCGGGACGGTCACTTCTGGAATGAGCAGGCGGATCTTGGTGCTGCGGGTGTTCTCGAAGATGAAGACGAGGGTGAGGACGACGACCGCGGCGACGGCCACCCTGCCGGGCGTCATCAGCCCGCCGGAGCCGCCGCCCTGGGAGCCGCCCGTGGAGGTGTTGGGGCTCATGCTGTGGACCCTTCCGTCGGAGGTACGCCGGCCTCCCCCGCTCCCCAGCATGGGCAGCCGGGGAGCGGAGCGCGCGGTGGAGGTGCCTCCGGGGTGGGTCGGTGGGCCGTACGGGTGACGCCCGCGGCGGATCAGTGGCGCACCACCGGCAGCTTCAGGACCCCGGTGTCCTCGGGCGCGCTGGTCACGGTGACGGGCTTGACGCCCCGGTTGCCGCCGTACGCCCCGTCGCTCGCCGCCACGACGAACTGCAACCGGTGGCCCTTCTCGTAGCGGTGCACGATGCCGGGCAGCGTCACCTTGAACGGCTCGGTGACGTCCGGCACCCGCACCGGCGATACGAGGCGGTGGACGAGGGTCTTCTTGCCGTCGGGCGCGACGTCGTACAGCTTCGCGAAGAGGACGAGTTTGTCGGCGGCGTCTCCGGAGTGCTGCACGCGCTCCGTCCTCGGCGAGATCACCTTGAGGGTCGCCTCGGGCGCGCCCACGACGTCCACGGCGTCGGTGAGGGGTTCGGTCGTCCAGTCGAGGTAGGTGCCCCTGGTGTCGTGCGGTGCCGGGTCGGGCAGGCCGATCATCCCGGCGAGCGAGGACTCGGAGTGGCTGGTGGGGATGAGCCAGTTCCGGTACTCGCGGCTGCCGCGGGTCACCTTCTCGCGGTGGTCGACGAGCTTGCCGTCGCCGGACAGGTAGAGCGTGCGGTTGCGCGCGGGGACGTCGGACGCGGTGGCGTAGGTTTCGTTCGGGTCGCCGATCCAGTCGCGGTAGTAGGAGAAGGCGGGGCCGGTGTCGACGCCCTTCTTCTGGTGGAGGTAGCGGTCGAACCAGGCGAGGACGCGCTTGCCGACGTAGGAGGTCTCCAGGTTGCCCGCGCCGAGGTTGAGCTCGCCGGACGCCGGGTCGGTCCTGCCGCCGCTGTGCCCCCAGGACTGCCAGATCATCTTGGCGGTGGTGCCCTGCTTCTTCAGCGTCTTGTACGTCGCCTCGGCCTCGTTGAGGTTGAAGAGGCTGTCGGCCTGCCCCTGGACGAGCAGCGTCGGCGTCTTCACCTTGCCGAGGTAGGAGACCGGGGAGACGCCGCGCGCGAACTTCTGGAGCGCCTCGGTCTTGTCGGCCGGGTAGCGCCCGGAGTTGAGCGTGCGGATCGTGTCGCAGGCCTTGGTGACGAAGTGCAGGCAGCCCAGGCGGTTGATGCGGGACGGGTCCAGGCTGGGGACGAGCAGGGGCTGGCCCTCGCCGATGAGGTAGAACCCGTTCATCCACTGCCACTTGGCGGCGCCCGGGACGCCGCGGTCCGCCGCGTTGTTCGGGTCGAGGGAGTACGCCAGGTCGTTCCAGGTGATCATCGGGACGAGGGCGTCGACGCGGTGGTCCACGGCGGCCGTCGCCAGCTGTACGGCGCCGCCGTACGATCCGCCGATCATGCCGACGCGCGGGTCTCCTTCGGCGTCGGCGGTGACGTAGTCGGCCTTGGTCCCGTCGTCGGCGGCCCGCTTGCCGCCGAGGAAGTCGATGAGCCCGGAGGCCGCCCTGCCGTCGGTCTCCGGGTCGTCGAGGGAGATCAGACAGCCCGACTTGCCGAAGCCGAGGCCGGAGTAGACGAGCGAGACGTAGCCGCGCTCGGCGAACGCCTTGCCGGTCGCCGCGGTCCCGTCGGACTTGCTGCCGCCGAACCCGTTCGTGGTGACGACGGCCGGCGCGGGGTGCGCGGCGTCCACTCCGGCGGGCCGGTACAGGTCCGCGTCGATGGTGCAGCTGCGACCGCCCGCCTGGACGGTGAACTTCAGGGCGGTGACGGTGTACTGGCCCGTCGCGCTCGCTGGGGCGGGTGCGGCGAGGGCGAGCGGCGCGGCGAGTGCCGCCGCGGTGGCGAGGGTCAGGGCACGGCGACGGGACAAGGGGACCTCCACGCTGAGGACGGCCGACGACCGGCGACTACTGGCCGGTAAGTACCGGCGGAGACATGGTGTGACACGTGTCATGTCGAGGTCAACGGCTGTGACAGCGGTTTCTGCGGGGAGAACCACGGAGATTCCGTGAAGGGGCGGAGAGCCCTTGGAAGAGTGGGGCGGTCAGACGAGCGCGGGCTCGTCCAGTGTCAACGTCCCGGCGTCCGCGTCGAGTTCGGCCGCCACCCCGAACGGCACGGTCAGCGCCCCGTCGCAGTGCCCGAACCCGAGCTCCTCCGCCACCGGCACGCCGAGCCCGCCGAGCCGGTCCGCGAAGAGCGCCCGCAGCTCGTCGCGGTCCCCGCACTCCTCCCACGACCCGAGCGCGACCCCGGCCACCCCGTCGAGCAAGCGGGCGCGCAGGAGTTGGGTGAGGATCCGGTCCATGCGGTACGCCTCCTCGCCGATGTCCTCGATACAGAGCAGGCCCCCGCGGGCGGATGTCCTGGCCGTGGGCGTGCCGAGGTCGGCGGCGAGCAGCGACACACAGCCGCCGAACGTGACACCCCTGGCCCGGCCGCCGACGAGGGCCCTCGCGTGCGGGGAGTCGGCCCGGATGACGCGGGCCTCCTCGGGCGCGAAGAGCGTGGTGCGCAGGTGGTCCTGGGCGCGGGCGTTCTTGAGGAAGCCGACCGTGGCGGTCATCGGGCCCTGCAGGGTGGCGACGCCGAGGCGGGTGGCGAAGGCCTCGTGCAGGGCGGTGATGTCGCTGTAGCCGAGGAACACCTTGGGCCCGGCGACGCCGGTCGCGCGCCGCATCGCCTGCCAGTCGACGAGGTCCACCATGCGCTGGGCGCCGTATCCGCCGCGGGCGCAGAACACGGCGGCCACGGACGGGTCGCACCACGCCTGTTCCAGGTCGCGGGCGCGGTCGGCGTCCGTCCCCGCGAGATAGCCGAACTCGGGGTGGCGGTCGCGGACATGGGGTGCGACGACGGGTTCCAGGTCCCAGCCGCGCAGGATGTCCAGGCCCGCGTCGAGGCGGTCGTCGGGGACAGGTCCGCTCGGTGCGACGACGGCCACCCGCGCGCCGGGCGTGAGGCGCGGAGGCCGTACGAGGGGTATCACTTGGCGAGCTCCAGGGTGGGGACGCGTCCCGCGACGTCGATCCTGAACACCTGCGCGTACAGGGAGAGTTCGGCCTCCAGCGCGCGGACCATGGTGTCGGCGCGGCGGAATCCGTGCCCCTCGCCCTCGAAGGCGATGTAGGCGTGCGGGACGCCGCGCCCCTCCATCCTGGCGAGGAACCGCTCGGACTGGGCGGGCGGGCAGATGACGTCGTCGAGGCCCTGGAGGAGCAGGAACGGCGCGGTGATGAGTTCGGCGTGGCGGGCCGGTGAGCGTTCCTCGTACCGCCCCGGCTCGGTGTCGAGCGGGCCCACGAGGGACTCCAGGTACTTTGATTCCAGGTCGTGGGTCTCCCCCGACGCGAACGCGGTGAGGTCGAGGACGGGGTAGCTGATCGTGCCGCAGGCGTAGACGTCCGTGCAGGTCAGGGAGGCGGCGGCGGTCCAGCCGCCCGCGCTGCCGCCGCGGACTGCGAGGCGGGCGCGGTCGGCGGTCCCCTCGTCGGCGAGGGCGAGGGCGACGGCGGCGCAGTCGTCGACGTCGGCGATGCCCCACTGTTCGCGCAGCCGGTTGCGGTAGGCGCGGCCGTACCCGGTGGAGCCGCTGTAGTTGACCTCGGCGACGCCGATGCCGCGCGAGGTGAAGTAGGCGATGGCCAGGTCGAGCACGAGGGGCGCGCGGCCGGTGGGGCCGCCGTGCGCCCACACCACGTAGGGCG
Source organism: Streptomyces sp. Je 1-369 (assembly GCF_026810505.1). Taxonomy (NCBI): domain Bacteria; kingdom Bacillati; phylum Actinomycetota; class Actinomycetes; order Kitasatosporales; family Streptomycetaceae; genus Streptomyces; species Streptomyces sp. Je 1-369. The sequence continues at coordinate 7,450,673 of NZ_CP101750.1, read as the reverse complement.
GCAGTTCGTCGTCGGGCGCGACGTGGCCGGGGTGGTGGGGCGGGTAGAGGTGCGCGTGGATCTCGCGTCCGGCGGGGCCGTAGAAGGTGCGGATGTGTGGTTCCGGGTAGTACGCGGGGTCCACCGGGTCGTCGTGGGCGGCGCCGACGACGCGGGCGCGGCCGGTGCAGGTGTCCAGCTCCACGACTTCGTACGCGCTGCGGGGGCTCGCGGCGACGCCGGTGACGCGCGAGCCGTGCGCGGCGACCGTCGAGGCCCACTCCGTCCAGGGTCCCGCGGCGTCGACGACCTCGCCCGTCTCGGGGTCGAGTATGCCGAGGGCGGTGGCGCCCGTGCCGTGCACGACGGCGATCAGTCCGCTCTCCAGCGGGGCGAACCAGTTCCAGCCGACCTGCCACAGCGGTCCCGCGAACTCCTCCTCGCGCGGACAGAGCGGCTGTACGTAGACGGAGTCGCCGCCGGTGTCGCCGGTGTCACGCGGGTCCGCCCGGTACAGGTTCCACCAGCCCGTGCGGTCGCTGGAGAACAGCAGCCGCCCGTCGTGGGCCCATTCGACCTGCGCGACCGACTCCTCGGGGCCGCCCGCGAACGTACGGGCCGGACCGAACGTGCCGTCCTCGCGCACCGCGGCGAGCGTCAGCTCTGTGCCGTCCCACGGCATGCGCGGGTGGTCCCAGCCGAGCCAGGCGGCGTGGGCGCCGTCGGGCGACAGGCGTGGCCCGGTGACGAACCGGTGCCTGCCGTCGGACAGTTCGCGCACGGCGTCGCGGTCCGCTGCCGCCGTTCCGTCGAGCGGCACCGCGGCGATGACGCGGCGTACGTCGGTCGGTGCCTCGCCGGTGAACTCCTCCAGGACGCACCAGACTTCGCCCCGGTCAAGGCGCAGCACGGGGTCGACCCAGCGCAGCCCGCCGCCGATGCCGGAGACCGGGGTCAGGGGTCTCGGTTCGGCGCCGGGGGCGTCCGGCTCGTACGCGTACAGGCGCTGGTCGGCGAAGTCGACGAAGACCACGAGCGGGCCCTCGGGGCGCTCGGCCCCGGCCCAGGGACGGCCGCCGTACTCGACGACGCGGCTGCGTACGTTCCACGGCGCGGGCAGCACCGTCCGCTCCTCGCCGTCGGGCAGCCGCCGCACCAGCGCGCGCCGGCCCCCCTCGGTGGGGCGCGGCGCCGTCCACCAGGTCTCGGCGCCGACGAAGCCCACGAACCCCGGAGCGCCGTCGTGGGTCGCGGCGAGCTCGGCATCGATCGGCGACGGCCATGATCCGTACGCCAGGGTCTGCATCATGTCCTTCTCTTCCCCCATTTTCACTAGGCCGTACGCAGAAAGCGGTCGAGGACTCGGACGCCGAAGTGCAGCGCGTCGACCGGGACGCACTCGTCGACTCCGTGGAAGAGCGCCTGGTAGTCGAAGCCCTCCGGTGTCCTCAGCGGCGAGAAGCCGTAGCCGGTGATGCCGAGCCGCGAGAACTGCTTGGCGTCCGTGCCGCCCGACATGCAGTACGGCACGACGTGGCCCTCCGGCGCGAACTCCCCGACGGCCGCCCTCATGCGCGCGTACGTCGGCGAGTCGACCGGCGCCTGCAGCGCCACCTCGCGGTGGTGGAACTCCCAGTCGACGTCAGGCCCCGTGAGTCGGTCAAGCGTTCGTTGGAACTCTTCCTCGCCGCCGGGCAGAAAGCGGCCGTCCACGTACGCCACTGCCTCCCCAGGGATCACATTGACCTTGTAACCCGACTGCAGCATCGTCGGATTGGCGCTGTTGCGGACGGTCGGCGCGACGAGGTCGGCGGTCGGACCGAGCTTCTCCAGGAAGGCGTCCACGTCGTAGCCCGGCGCGTCGGGGTCGGTCTCCAGGCCGTACAGCGCGGCCAGTTCGACGAGCGAGGCGTGCACGGTCGGGGTGAGCCGGACCGGCCAGCGGTGCTCGCCGATGCGGGCGATGGCGCCGGCCAGCCTGCTGACCGCGTTGGCGTGATTGACCTTCGAGCCGTGGCCCGCCTTGCCGCGCGCGGTGAGCTTGAGCCAGCCGGTACCACGCTCTCCCGCCGCGATGGGGTAGATCTGGTTGCCGCGGCCGTCGTGGAAGGTGAAGGCCCCCGACTCGCTGATGCCTTCCGTGCAGCCCTCGAAGAGCGCGGCGTGACGGTCGGTGAGGAAGCCCGAACCGTCGGCGGCGCTGGCCTCCTCGTCGGCGGTGAACGCGATCACGAGGTCGCGCCGGGGCCGCACCCCCGCGCGGGCCCACTGCCGGACGACGGACAGGATCATCGCGTCCATGTTCTTCATGTCGATGGCGCCGCGCCCCCAGACGACGTCGTCGCGGATCTCGCCGGAGAACGGGTCGACGCTCCAGTCGGCGGCCTCCGCGGGCACGACGTCGAGGTGCCCGTGGACGAGCAAGGCGTCGGCGCCCGGGTCCGTGCCCTCGATACGGGCGACGACGTTGGTGCGGCCCGGGGTGCGCTCCAGGAGCAGGGGTTCGAGGCCCGCTTCGGCGAGGCGCTCGGCCGCGTACTCGGCGGCGGGCCGCTCGCGGCAGTCGCCGCCGCCTCGGTTGGTGGTGTCGATGCGGATGAGCTCGGAGGTGAACGTCACGACCTCGTCGAGCGCCCGCGCGTCCACGTGTTCGCCGGGCTTCTGCTCCACGTCCTGCACTTGCTGGTCAGCCATACTGCTCCTCCACGGCGGCAGAGGCGATCGTCGTAACCGCCTTGAAGGTACGGATCCCCTCGTACATCGTCTCGCTGTCGTAAGCGACCTTGCGCTCCCCCGTACGGCGCACACCCGGCACGACGGTCGACGCCATGGAGAGGTGCTCGGCGTCGAACTCGACCTCGATGGTGAACGGCCCGTCGTGCACCGGTTCGTGGCGCACGGCCAGCGCGGCGGCTTCCTTGGCCGCGGCGCGGATGTCCGCGGCGGTGCGGGCCGGGGTGCGGCAGACCGCGGCGTACCGCGAGACGTGGTCCTTGACGGCGACCTTGAGCGCGCCGGGCGCGTAGCCGAGGGCGTCCTCGCAGGCCAGGTCGTCGCCGGTGACGAGCACGACGGGGACGCCGTACTCGGCGACGACGTGGGAGTTGAGCAGCCCCTCGCTGGCCCGGACGCCGTTGACCCACACGCCGGTGATCTGGTTGGCGAGGTAGGTGTGCGCGAGGACGCCCTCCATGCCGGCGCCCGCGTGGTAGCCGATGAACGCGATGCCGTCGACGTCGTCGTGCTGCACGCCCTCCACCATGGAGAGCGACTTGTGGCGTCCGGTGAGCATTTCCACCCGGTCGTCCAGGTTCTCCAGTAGCAGGTTGCGCATGGTCCAGTGCGCCTCGTTGATGAGCACGTCGTCGGCGCCGCCGTCGAAGAACCCGAGCACGGCGGCGTTGACGTCCGAGGTGAACATCGCCCGGCACCGCTCCCACTGCGGGGTGCCGGGCAGCACGTCGGCCGGCCAGGTCACGCCGGTGGCGCCCTCCATGTCGGCGCTGATCAGGATCTTCACAAGCTTCTCCCACTCCCCCGGGGTCGGATGACCGGACAGCTCACACTCACATCAGTTGCCGCCACCAGTTTCGCAACCACGCCGGGCATCGCCGTGAAGGGGTGTCCAGTGCGGCAGGGCGTCGTCCAGGCGCGGGTCCCGTGGGTCGTCCCACACGAGGCAGCCCCACACGATGCCGGGGACATCCACGCCGAGCCGGTCGCCGGGTCCCTCGACCAGCGTGCGGTGGACGGCTTCGAGGTAGGCGGCCGCGGACGGATGGTCCGGCGCGGACACGTCGGGCCCCGACATCGTCGACCACCGGCCGACGCCGTCCTCGGACACGTACTGGCCGTACTCGGGCCCGGCCTCGTCGCCCGTGAGCCACGGGACGACCCGCGCCCCGTCCCAGTAGTCCCGTCGGCCGGTGCCCGGCAGGCGCGGGCGCAGCGCGTCCGCGGGCCCGAGCAGCACGCCGTCCGGCAGGAACGCCCCGGAGCCGACCTCGCCCTCGTCCTCGTTCGCCTCGATGTACTGGTGCTCCACGCCGCCGCACAGCCGCCACACGGCGACGAGTTCCGCGGGCAGCCCGTACCCGAGGGCGTCCGTCAACCGGGCATCGGCCGCGCGGATCTCGTCCTCGGCGGCGGGCGGGAGCAGGGAGGCGTACGACGTGGGGGCGTGTGCCTTCAGCCAGTCGGTCAGCCGCTGCCATGCGGCGGTGACCCGGACGACTTGATCGTTTCGCTCGGACATCCGCACAGAGTAGACAGTGTGATGGTCGGGAGGAGTGACCATCCCGCCCTTAGTGGGGCCGTTCCTCGCTCCCGTAGGACGGGCGGATCACGACCGCTTCCGTCCTGACGGTCCTGCCCTCACGGAAGGTGAGGACGAAGGGGATGCGTTCGCCGAGGCGCAGCGGCTCGCGCAGACGCACCATGACGTCCAGGCCGTACGGCGACATGGTGAGGCCCTCGCCTGCCGGGACGGCGGCGGAGTCCACCATGCGCATACCGGCGGCGCCGCTGCCCGTGGGCGCGTACCGGGCGAGCATCACGTCGTCGAGCACGGGTGACGCCACGGAGGTCAACCGGTCGCCGGAGCCGCCGGAGTTGGTTATCCGGAAGAACGCCGCGCTCTCGCGCGTGTTGCCGTACGGCAGGAAGACCGTCCCGTCGGCGACCTCGACCCGGGCGGGACTGCCCGCGCCACCGGAGCCGGTCCACACGGTGAGCAGCCCCAGGGCGACGGCGCAGGCGGCGACGGGTTCGAGCGCGCCGCCGAGTCCTTCGCGGATCCTGCGGCGGGAGGGCCGCCAGGAGTACGTGTCGCTCATCGGTGGCCTCCACGGTTCTGGCGACGGTCGCGGTGCGGGCGCGGCGCCGGGCCGCGGGCCGGGCGCCAGGTGCGCAGGCGCAGGCTGTTGCCGACCACCAGCAGGGAACTCGCCGACATCGCCGCGGCGGCGACCATGGGGTTCAGCAGGCCCACCGCGGCGAGCGGCACCGTGACGGCGTTGTAGCCGAAGGCCCACAGGAGGTTGACGCGGATGGTGCGCAGGGTGCGGCGGGCGAGGCGGACCGCGTCCGCGACGGCCTCGATGTCGCCGCGGACGAGCGTCACGTCGGCGGCGCCGATCGCCACGTCGGTGCCGCCGCCCATGGCGATGCCGAGGTCGGCGCCCGCGAGCGCCGCGGCGTCGTTCACGCCGTCACCGATGACCGCGACGCGGCGGCCGCCTTCCCTCAACTCCCGCACGAGGGCCGCCTTTCCCGCGGGTGTGCAGCGGGCGTGCACTTCGTCGATGCCGAGGTCTTCGGCGACGGCGCGGGCGGTGGCCTCGCGGTCGCCGGTGGCCAGGACGGGGCGTACTCCGAGGCGCCGCAGTTGGTCCACGGCACGGTAGCTGCCGGGCCGCACCAGGTCTCCGACGGCGACGAGCGCCTCGGGCCCGCCGTCCACCAGGATCAGGACGGGGGTGTGCGCGGCGCCCTCGGCCTCCGCCAGTGCGCGGGCGAGCGGCCCCTCCAACTCGTCGCCGGGGGCCCGGACTTCGACGACGTGGCCGTCGACCACGCCCCGGACGCCCCGTCCCGCCTGGGCGGCGAACTCTCGGACCGGCGGCAGCTGTTCCTGTGGGGCGGCCTTCCTCGCGTACGCGGTGATCGCGCGGCCCAGCGGGTGTTCCGAGCCCTGCTCCACGGCTCCGGCGAGCCGCAGCGCGGCCTCCTTGCCGATGCCGTCGGGCGCCGCCGTGCACGCGGTGACGCTCATGTGCCCGGAGGTCAGGGTGCCGGTCTTGTCGAGGACGACGGTGTCGACGTGCTTCAGCGCTTCGAGGGCCTGCGGCCCGGTGACCAGGACACCGAGCTGGGCGCCCCGGCCGGTCGCGGCCATCAGGGCGGTGGGCGTGGCCAGGCCCAGAGCGCACGGGCAGGCGACGACGAGCACGGCCACGCACGCGGTGACGGCGGCCTGCGGGTCGGCTCCGGCGCCGAGCCAGAAGCCGAGCACCGTGGCGGCGAGCGAGAGCACGACCGGCACGAACACGCCCGCGACCTCGTCCGCGAGCCGCTGCGCGTTCGCCTTGCCCGCCTGGGCGTCGGTCACCATGCGGGTGATCCTGGCCAGTTGGGTGTCGGCGCCGACAGCCGTGGCACGGACGAGGAGCAGCCCGCCCGCGTTGACCGCGCCGCCGGTCACTGCGGACCCGGGCCCGACCTCGACGGGTTCGCTCTCCCCGGTGACCAGCGACAGGTCCACGGCGGAGCTGCCCTCGACCACGTCTCCGTCGGTCGCGACCCGCTCACCGGGCCGTACGACGAAGATCTGGCCCACGTCCAACTGCCCGATGGGTACGACGCGTTCGGCGCCGGACTCCTCCCGTACGGCGACGTCCTTGGCCGCGAGCCCCGCGAGGGACCGCAGCGCCCGCCCGGTGCCGTGCCGGGCCCGCGCCTCCAGGAACCGCCCGGCGAGGACGAACAGCGGGACACCGACGGCCGCCTCCAGATAGACGTGCGCGACGCCGTCGTCGGCGGAGGGCAGCAGGGTGAACGGCATCGTCATGCCGGGGTCGCCCGCACCGCCGAGGAAGAGCGCGTACGCCGACCAGCCGAAGGACGCGGCGACACCCAGCGAGACCAGCGTGTCCATGGTCGCCGCCGCGTGCCGCAGCCCGCGCAGCGCGCGCAGGTGGAACGGCCACGCGCCCCAGGTGGCGACGGGCGCGGCGAGCGCGAAGCACAGCCACTGCCAGTTGCGGAACTGGAGGGCGGGGGCCATGGAGAGGACGAGCACGGGGAGGGAGAGCAGGGCGGTGATCAGGAGCTGCTGCCGCTGCTGGTGCTGCTGTTGCTGTTCTCGCTGTGCTCGTTGGTCCCGCGGGTGCGGTTGTGGATCACGTTCCTGCGGCCGTGGGGGTTCCGGCAGTTCCGCCGTGTATCCGGCCTGCTCGACGGTGGTGACGAGGTCGGCGGGGGTGACGGTCGGCGGGTGGCTCACGCGGGCGCGGCCGGTCGCGAGGTTGACCGTCGCGGTGACCCCGTCGAGTCCGGCGAGGCGCTTCTCGACCCGTTTCACGCAGGCCGCGCAGGTCATGCCGCCGACGGCCAGATCGGTGGTGACGACGGCGTCCGCCGCTTCGACGCCCATCAGTGGCCTCCGCCGTGCATGCCGCCCATGTCGCCGGTGCCGTCGCCACTGCTGCCGTCACCACTGCTGCCGTCGCCGCCGGGCCGCGTGTCGGACCCCGATCCCGTCTTCGAGTCGTGCATGCCCGGCGCGACCGGCCCCGCCGCCCTGCCCACGGCGTACGACGCGGCGAAGACCAGCACCAACAGCAACAGAAAGCCGCAGAGTGCGGGCGGCGGCACGAATCTCCGCCGTCTGTCCTCAGCCATCACCGCTCCCGGGTCGTGCGAGGTCGCGGACCGGCCGGTCCGCACCGCTCCAGGAGTCGGATGCGATGCCGGGCGAGTTCCCGCGTGGCCGCCATTCGGTCAGATCTTGGCCAGATCCTTGCGAGCCGTGACCATCTGGCCACTCGATGCGGCCGGGAACCGCGGCACAGGATCGACGCATGAAGATTCTCTGGGTATTCGCACACCCCGACCGGCGCTCGCTGGGCGGCTCCCTCATGACGGAGGGACTGCGCACGCTGGAGTCGCTCGGGCACGAGCACCGCACGTCCGATCTGTACGGCATGGGGTGGAAGGCCGTGGTGGACGCCGACGACTTCACCGACGACTTCGGGGGGCCGCCGCGCGACCGGCGGCTCTTCGTGGGTTCCGAGCAGGAACGCGCGTACAGGGAGCGGAAGTTGAGCGAGGACGTGCGCCGCGAGCAGGAGAAGATCGACTGGGCGGACACGCTCGTCTTCCAGTTCCCGCTCTGGTGGTTCGGGCCGCCCGCGATCCTCAAGGGCTGGTTCGACCGCGTGCTCGTCCAGGGCTTCGGCTTCGGCGTCAAGGGGCCCGAAGGCCGGACCCTGCGGTACGGCGACGGGGGCCTCGCGGGCAAGCGCGCCCTCGTCGTCACGTCGGTCGGCGCCCGCGAGTCCGGCTTCGGGCCGCGCGGGATCCACGGCCAGCTGGACCAGGTGCTGTTCCCGCTGCTGCACGGCACGTTCTGGTACACGGGGATGGCCGCGCTCCCACCCTTCGTCGTGTACGGCGCCGACCGGCTCACGGACGCCGGGTACGCGCACAGCGCCGGACGGCTGCGCCAGCGCCTGCGCGCCCTCCCCGGCACCGACCCGCTGCCCTTCCACGAGGAGAACGGCGGCGCCTACGACGAGGACCTCGTACTGCGCCCCGAGCTCGCGCCGGGCCTGTCCGGCCTCGGCGTGCACAGTTGAGCGGAGCGGCACGAGCCGCAGACCCCGCTGACCATAAAGAACAAGCTGAGTTCGAGCGTGTGCTCGAGTTCGGCGAAGCCCGTCGCCTCCGCCAGGCCGTCCGCCCACACCTCGACGGCGCCCGCGTCCACCGGACGGCTGCGGCCGCAGTCGCGGCAGATGAGGTAGTGACGATGTTCGTCGGTGGGGCGCCGCAGGTAGAGCCGTTCGCCGGTCTCGTCGCGTACGACGTCGACGAGACCGGCACGGTCCAGTTCGCGCAGCGCGCGGTAGACGGTGGTGAGGCCGACCGCCCGGCCGGAGACCGCGAGCAGGGCGTGCAGCTCCTGCGCGGAGACGAACTCGGCGCGGCTGCCGAGGGTTTCGAGGACGGCGGCACGCCGGCGGGTCCTGCGCATCCCCTCCGCCACGCCGGTCACGGGACCTCCCCGAGGGCGGACAGCGCGGGGAGAGAAGGCCGCGTGGGTACGGAGCCGAAGCTCAGCGTCCGGTAGACCGACACGCCGCCCGATCCCCCGCCCGCCCCCCTGCTCGTCAGCTCCTCGCACGCCTGCGCCGCCGCCGTCACGCGGCGCGTGTACGCGGGGTCCGTGGCGTCGAGCAGGATCCCCGACGTCGTACCGCTGTGCCCGACCGCGACGCCGAGGCCGCCGACCTCTCGGCAGATCTCGCGCATGGGCTCCAACGACGCCTTGTGGCGCAGGGTCTGGTTCATCAGGGCGCTGCGTGTGGCGATCCGCCCCACCTCCGCCAGGTCGTGGCCGCGCACCGCGACGGTGAGCCGTTCGAGCAGATCGGCGTAGGCGTGCCGGTCGGCGGTCGTGAACGGTTTGGGGATGCGGTTGAAGTCCACCGTGTCCACCGAGCCGCCCTCATCGATGCCGACGACCGCCATGGCGGGCAGTGAGCCGAGGACGGCGCGGAGCCGGACGCTGCGGTGGTGGTAGGCGACGATCGCGGGGTAGAGCACGCCGTCGGTGGGTTCGATGCGGGCCAGCAGCCGTTCGATCCTGGCGGGCGGCATCGGGACGCCGAGGGCCCGGCCGACCGCCCGCGCGGTGGCGACGAGGTCGGCGGAGGAGCTGGCGAGGCCCTTGCCCTCCGGGATGACGCTGCTGACGGTGAGCACGCCGCCGGGCGGGCGCCCGGGCCGCCTCGCGTGCGCCGGTTCGGCGATCATGCGCGCGAGTCGCAGCGCCTTCGTCTTGTGCGCGGGCCGGACTTCGAGCTCGCCCGACGCGGACCCCTGCCGGAACGTGGCCATCGTCCAGCGGGCGACGGGGAGCGTCACGAGGAAGTCGCCGCCCTCTTCCGGCAGCACCCCCTGGAGCAGCTCGCCGAAGGTACCGAAGGCGGTGCCGACCCCGGTCGCGGGCGTACCTCGGTGCGGCGGGCGAGGCCGGGTTCCGGCCTCCTGGATCAGCTTCACGCAACTCCTCTCGACATCGCGGCGCACACGGCACGGCGCTCCGCGCGGACCAGTGTGCCGACCTTACCCGGTCTTGACAATCATTTTCATCTAGTGTGATGCTCTCGGCGTTCCGGAGTCCGCTCCGTCACCCCTCCCGGCCTTCTCGCCCTACGTCCCTACGTCCCTACGGGGGGATTTCTGTCATGCACGCACACATCGCCGAAGCGGTGAAGAAACCCGATCTCATATCCCTCGCACCGGATCTGGCCTGTCTCCGCTTCGAGACCATGAAGATCTACTCGGCCCTCGGCGCCGTCCGGCACCTGCTCGACTCCGGCGCCGTCCGCCCCGGCGACACCCTCATCGACAGCTCCAGCGGCATCTACGCCCAGGCCCTCGCGCTCGCCTGCCACCGGTACGGCATGAAGTGCCACATCGTCGGCTCCACCACCGTCGACCGCTCGACCCGCGTGCAGCTGGAGATACTCGGCGCCACGCTGGAGCAGGTCGCGCCCTCCCAGAACCTGCGCCTGGACCAGGAGTTGAGGGTGCGGCGCATCGCCGAGATCCTGGCGGAGAACCCCTCGTACCACTGGATGCGGCAGTACCACGACGACATCCACTACCTCGGCTACCAGGACGTCGCCGCGGAGCTGGACAAGGACCTGCCGACCGGGCCGCTCGCGCTGGTCGGCGGCGTGGGCTCGGGCGCCTCCACCGGCGCCCTCGCCACCTATCTGCGCGAGGCCGGGCGCGACGTGTCACTCGTCGGCGTGCAGCCCTTCGGCAGCGTCACCTTCGGCTCGGAGCACGTCGCGGACCCCGACATGATCATCGCGGGGATCGGCAGCGCCATCGAGTTCCGCAACGTACGGCACGAGCTGTACGACCGCGTGCACTGGGTGAACTTCGAGAGCGCCGTGTCGGGCGCCGTCTCCCTGCTGCGCACCAGCGGCATCTTCGCCGGGCTCTCGGCGGGCGCCGCCTACCTCACCGCCCTGTGGGAGCGGCGCAGGGACGACACGCGCACGTACGTCTTCATCGCCGCCGACACCGGCCACCGCTACGTCGAGAGCGCCTACGCACAGCACGAACAGGCCCTGGACATCGACACGTTGAAGCCGCACGAGATCACCTCCCTGGACCAGCTCAAACACCCCTGGTCCACGACGGCCTGGCCCGCCGCCACCCCCTCCTGAACCCCCACTGAAGCCCCCTAGGGAACACACATGCCGCACACCCCACCCCAGACCGTCGCCGAGCTCACCGACGCCGTCCTCGCGGGCGCCCACGGCCCCGACCCGGCCGACCTCACCGTCACCAGCGCGTTCTGGCTCTACAACACCACGCGGCTCGCCGGCGGCGACGTCACGTACCACAACCACTACCTGCTGCTCCGCGTCGGCGACTCCTTCGGCGCCTGCTCCTTCGAGGCGGGCGAACTCGCCCCGGGCTTCTGCGAGAACGCCTCGGGCCACTCCCTGGACAAGCTGCTGCGCGACGAAGCGGCGCCCGTGCGGACCGCCGCGCTCGACGCCTACTTCGCGCGGGTACGCCCGCACCGCGACGCCGACGACGCCGAGCGCGTCATGCTCCCGACCGGCACGCCCGAGGAGCGCGCCGAGGCCCGCGACGCCGCCGTCGCCGGGCTCCTCGACATCGAACCCGGCGCGCGCGTCGCCCTGATCGGCGTGGTCAACCCGCTCGTCGCGGCGATACGCGAGCGGGGCGGCATCTGCCTGCCCTGCGACCTGAACCTGCGCACCACGGCGTGGGGCGAGCCCGTCTCCGACGACATGACCGAGGTGCTCGCGCAGGCCGACACCGTGGTCGCCACCGGCATGACGCTCAGCAACGGCACGTTCGACCTGATCCTGCGGCACTGCGTCGAACACGGCGTGCCGCTCGTCGTCTACGCGCAGAGCGGCAGCGCCGTCGCCCGCGCCTTCCTCGGCGCGGGCGTCACCGCCCTGAACGCGGAGCCGTTCACGTTCTCCCAGTTCAGCGCGGACGCCACGCCCATGTACCGCTACCGCGCCGCCCTCGCGTCGGACGGAGCGGCAGCGTGAGCGTCGACGCCACCAAGGACGGTACGAAGGGCAGCGCCGACCCGAGCGAGGAGGACGCGCTGCCGGGCGATCTGCGCATGGCGCGCACGCTCTGGCCCGTCCTGCTCGCCTCGGCGGTCGGCCTCCTGCCGTTCACCGTCTTCAGCACGTACCTCGTGCCCATCGCCGACGAGGCGGGCAGCAGCGTCGCGGCGATGGGCGGCCTGCGCGGGCTCGGCGGGCTCGCCGCCCTGCTGGTCGGCACCGCGCTCGCCCCGGTCATCGACCGGGTGCCCAGGGAGTGGGCGGCCGCGGGAGCGCTCGTCGCACTCGGTGCCTCCGCCGCGCTCGGCGCCAGTGGGGACTTCCTCCTGCTCGCCGTGTTCTGCCTGCTCGTCGGCGCCAGTACGGCCGTACTGAACCCGGCGCTCACCGCCGCGGCCGCCGACCGCTTCGGCACCGGCAAGGCCGCCGGGCGCGCCGCGACCCTCGTCACGGCCACCACCTCCATGACCGCCATGCTCGCCGCCCCGGTCATCGCGCTGCCCGCGCTGTTCTGGGGCTGGCAGGGCGACCTGCTCGGGGTGACCGTGGTGGCGCTGCTGCTCGCCGCTGTCTTCGTGGCACGGCGCGGGCGGCACGCGGACCAGGGCGACGGAGCCGTCCCGGACGGGCCGCGCCTCGGCTACCTCGCCTCGTTCAGGGCGCTGGCCGCCGTGCGCGGTGTGGTGCCGCTGCTGCTGATCGGCTTCCTGCGCACCGCGGTGTTCATGGGCTACCTGTCGTACCTCGCGGCCTTCTACGAGGAGCGGTTCGACCTCGACGCCGGGCTCTTCGCGTTCGTGTGGACGCTGAGCGGCGCGGCGTTCTTCGTCAGCAACCTCCTCACCGGGCGGCTCACCAACTCCGCCGCACCGCGCGTCGGCACGGCACGCGTGCTCGCCGCCGGGCTGGTCGCCGCGCTCGTCTCGGTCGTGGGCTTCTACTTCACGCACTGGCTGCCGCTCGCCCTCGCCATGACCGCGCTGCACGCGGCGAGCCACGCCGTCGTCGCGGCGTGCGTCGTCAGCCTCATCGTGCGGCGGTGCGGCACGACGCTGCGCGGCTCGGCGCTGAGCCTCAACGCGGCGGGCCAGAGCCTCGGCGTGTTCGCCGGCGCGGCGCTCGGCGGCGCGGGCCTCGGCCTCGCGGGCTACCCCGGCACGGCCGCGGTCTTCGGCGCGCTGGTCGTGGCGGCGCTGGGGGCGGCGGTGCTCGTCGTGCGGGCCAACCGGGCGGACGAGGGCCAGGGCCCGGTGGACGAGGGCAAGAACCGGGCGGCCGAGGACAAGGAGAGCACCCCGTGAGCACCCGCACTGCCGACCTCGGCAGCCCCACCGAGGGCCGCACCGACACGCCCTCCCCCACCGGCCTGCGAGAGCGACTCGCCTCCCCCAAGGTCCTCGTCCTCACCTGCCTCGTCCTGTTCGTCCTCCTGCTGGCCTCCGTCGTCGTGGCCATCGGCCTGGGCGCCGCCGTCGTCACGCCCGCCGACACCGCCCGCCTCATCTGGGCCGCCCTCACCGGCGGCCGCGTCGACGCCGACGAGACGACGACGTACCAGATCATCTGGCAGATCCGCACCCCCCGCGTGCTCCTCGCCGCCCTGGTCGGCGCCGGTCTGAGCGCCGTCGGCGTGGCCATCCAGGCCATGGTGCGCAACGCGCTCGCCGACCCCTTCGTGCTCGGGGTCTCCTCGGGCGCGTCGGTCGGCGCGGTCGGCGTCACGGTCACCGGGGGACTCGCCGCGCTCGGCGTGTACGCCGTGTCCGCGGGGGCGTTCGTCGGCGCGCTCGTGGCCTCGTTCCTCGTGTACGTCGCCTCCTCCAGCGGCGGCGCGCTCTCGCCGCTGCGACTCGTCCTGACGGGTGTGGCGATGTCCCTCGGGTTCCAGGCCGTGATGAGCGTGATCATCTACTTCGCGCCGGACAGCGAGGCGACGTCGATGGTCCTGTACTGGACGATGGGCAGCTTCGGCGCCGCGAGCTGGGGCGCGCTGCCCGTCGTCGCGGCGGCCGTCCTTCTCGGCCTCGCCGTGCTGTACCGCTGCAGCAGGGCCCTCGACGTCCTCGCGCTGGGCGACGAGACGGCGTCCAGCCTGGGCGTCAGCCCCGACCGGCACCGCAAGTCGCTGCTCGTCGTCGTCTCCCTGATCACCGGCGTGATGGTGGCCGTCAGCGGCGCCATCAGCTTCGTGGGACTCGTCATGCCGCACCTGGTGCGGATGGTGGTCGGTGCCACCCACGCCCGCGTGCTCGCCGTCGCCCCGCTGGCCGGGGCGGTCTTCATGGTCTGGGTGGATCTGCTGTCGCGCACCGTGGTCGCTCCGCGCGAGCTGCCGCTCGGTGTCATCACGGCGCTCGTCGGGGTGCCGGTGTTCATCGGCCTGATGCGCCGCAAGGGCTATACGTTCGGGGGTCGTTGAGATGGACCTGCGGATCGACGGGCTCTCCGTGGCCATCGACGGCAAGCGCCTCGTCCACGACCTCTCCCTCGACGTGGGGGACGGCGAGGTCGTCGGCCTGGTCGGCCCCAACGGCAGCGGCAAGTCGACGGCGCTGCGCTGCGTGTACCGGGCGCTGCGCCCGTCCTCCGGCGCCGTCCTCGTGGGCGGCGACGACATGTCCCGGCTCACGATGCGGCGCGGCGCGCAGCTCGTCGCCGCCATGACGCAGGACGGCGCCGTCGACCTGGACTTCACGGTCGAGGAGGTCGTCGCCCTCGGTCGCGCCCCGCACCAGCGCGGCAACCAGGCGCTCACCGCCCGCGAACGGGAGCTGTGCGCCCGGGCGATGGACCGGCTCGACGTCGCCCACCTCGCCAAGCGCGGCGTCCTCACCCTGTCGGGCGGTGAGCGCCAGCGCGTACTGCTCGCCCGCGCCCTCGTCCAGGAACCGCACGTCCTGGTCCTCGACGAGCCGACCAACCACCTCGACGTACGCCATCAGATCGAGGTCCTCTCGCACCTGCGCTGCGCCGGGCCCACCGTCCTCGTCGTGCTGCACGACCTCAACCTCGCGGCGGCCGCCTGCGACCGGATCGGGGTGCTCTCCCAGGGACGTCTCGTGACGTCGGGGAGTCCCACGGAGGTGCTCACCGAGTCCCTGATGGCCGATGTGTTCGGGGTGAAGGCCACGGTCGTCCCGCATCCGCTGACGGGCGACCCCCAGCTCCTGTACGCGCTCCACCCCTCCCTTTGAACCTTTGCAACGCATCACTTGGCAACGCATCACTTGGCAACGCATCACCTTGAAAGGCATCCCCACCTCATGCGTCACACCAGATCCCTCGCCCTGGCCTCCGCGCTCACGGCCGCACTGGCCCTGAGCGGCTGCGGCGCCGACCTCGACTCGTCCGACGACGCCGAGGGAGCCGAGAAGAAGACGGTCGTCAAGCGCTGCGGCGAACCCGTCCCCTACAAGGTCCCCCAGCGTGCGGTCGCGTACGAGGGCGGCAGCGCCGACAAACTGTTCAGCCTCGGCCTGACCGAGCACGTCCACGGCTATGTGATGCCGCCCGCCAACCCGCCGGTCAGCGAGTCTCCCTGGGCGTCGGAGTACGCCAAGGTCAAGATGCTCAGCGACGATCTGCTCAACAAGGAGCTGGTCGTGGAGGCGAAGTCGGACTTCGTCGTCGCGGGCTGGAACTCCGGCTTCAGCGACCAGCGCGGCATCACCCCGAAGATCCTGGACAAGCTCGGCATTCAGAGCTTCATGCACACGGAGAGCTGTTTCAACTACCCCGGCCACCCGCAGAAGGTCACCCCGTTCAAGGCGCTCTACAGCGACCTGGAGCGACTCGGGAAGATCTTCCGGGTCGAGCAGAAGGCGGACCAGGTCGTCGGCGACCTGAAGAAGCGCGTCGCCGCCGTGGAGGCGAAGGCCCCCAAGGCCGAGGACGGCAAGCGCGTCCCCGTCTTCCTCTACGACTCCGGCACCGACCAGCCCTTCACGGCCGGCAGTCAGGTGCCGCCGAACGACATCATCAAGAGCGCGGGCGGCAGGAACGTCTTCGACGGCCTCGACGAGCGCTGGACGCAGGTCAACTGGGAGGCCGTGGCCAAGGCCGAGCCCGAGGTCGTCATCATCTTCGACTACGGCGACCAGCCAGCGAAGAAGAAGATCGAGTTTCTGAAGAAGTCCCCGCACACGAAGGAGCTGCCCGCCGTCAAGAAGAACAACTTCTTCGTCCTCGACTACAACGAAGGCATCAGCGGGCCGCGCAACGTCGACGGTCTGGAGAAGTTCGGCAAGTACCTCAGGGAACTCAGGGGCTGAACTCAGCCCGCGAAGGGGGTCCCCGGCAGGCCACGGCCCGCGTCCGGCACGACGAGCACCGAACCCGAGAGCGGGTGCGGGCGGTCGAGGCCGGTGCGGGCCGTCGTGACGTACAGGTCGCGCAGGCCGGGGCCGCCGAAGGCGCAGGCCGTGGGGCGGCGCACCGGGAGCTCCACGGTGAGGTCGAGCCGCCCGTCCGGGGTGTAGCGGCGGACTGCCGCGCCGTCCCAGAGCGCGACCCACACGCACCCTTCGGCGTCGACGGTGAGCCCGTCGGGGAAGCCCGCCCGCTCCTCGATGTGCGCGAACGGCCTGCGGTTGCCGACGTGTCGGCCGTCGCAGTCCAATACGTCGATACGGCGCGTCGGGCTGTCCACGTAGTACATGAGCCGCCCGTCGGGGCTCCAGCCCGTGCCGTTGCTGACGGCCACGTCGTCCACCGCTCCGGTGACGGTGCCGTCGGGGGCGATGCGGGCGAGTCCGCCACCGCCGGGCGCCTCGTCGTAGCGCATCGTGCCCGCCCAGAGCGCGCCGTCGGGCGCGACGGCGGCGTCGTTCCCGCGGCGGCCCGGCACGGGGTCGCGCACCAGCCAGGTGAAGGGTGCGCCGCCCGGCCCGTAGAGGCCGATGCCGTCGCGGAGGTTGACGACCAGGCCGCCGCCCGCGCGGGGTTTGGCGGCGCCGACGTGCTGTTCGGTGGCCATGACCGTGCGACGGCCGTCCCCGGGGGCGTACGTGTGGACGCGGGAGCCGAGGATGTCGACCCAGATGAGGCGGCCGGTCGCCGCGTCCCAGGTGGGGCCCTCGCCGAGCGACGCCTCCGCGCGCACCGCGACGTCGAACACGCGGCTCACCGTGTGCCCCGGTGGCCGAGCCGGGCCGACAGGTCGATCGCGCCCTTGGCGGCCAGGTCGGCCAGCTCGCGCTCGCGCTCCTCGGACCAGCGGATCATCGGCACGGAGATGGAGAGGGCCGCGACGACCTGCCCCGCGCTGTCGCGCACCGGCGCGGCCACGCAGCTGACGTCCGGGTTGGACTCGCGGTGCTCGACCGCGACGCCCTGCTCGCGGACGTCGGCGAGGGCGGCGAGGAGCGCGTCCGGGTCGGTGATGCTGTCGGGCGTCATCGCGGTGAACTCCCGCCCGCGGAGGCGGGTTTCGAGCTCGTCCTGCGGCAGCGACGCGAGCAGCATCTTGCCGACCGAGGTGCAGTGCGCGGGCAGGCGGCGGCCCGTCGCGGAGACCATGCGCACGGCGTGCGTGGAGTCGACCTTGGCGATGTAGATGACGTCGGTGTCCTCCAGGATGGCGACGTGGACGGTCTCGTCGCAGGTCTCGGCGACCTCCCGGGCCACCTGCCTGCCCTCGGCGGCGAGGTCGAGCTGTTCGGCGTACCGGCTACCGAGCTGGTAGGTGCGCACACCGAGCCGGTAGCGTCCGGGCTGGTCCGGGATCTGGACGAGGTACGAGCGGGCCGCCAGGGTGGTCAGGAGCTCGTGCACGGTGGTGCGCGGCAGCTGAAGCCTGCGGGTGACCTCGGGCGCCGAGAACGTGCCGTCGCCCTCCAGGAACAGTTCGAGTATGTCCAGCGACCTGGTCACCGCGGGCACCAGTCGTCCCATGAGTTCGGCCTCCCACCCTGCGCGTCCGAAACTTCGGTCGCTGATCGATATGACGAACACAGGGTAGGCACGGCGCTGTTCGCGGCGCAATGGCCGCCCGCGGACCGGCCCGGCGGTTGTGCGCGACCCATTGACACCTTCAGGCCACCGTGAATACCGTCACGCCAACATTTCGAACGTGTGACGAAATATCGAACAGTCAAGGGGCAACTGCCGTGCGCATTACGGGAATCAGCACGCATGTGGTCGGAACACCCTGGCGGAACCTCACCTACGTCCAGGTCCACACCGACGAGGGCCTGACCGGTGTCGGCGAGACCCGCATGCTCGGGCACACCGACGCGCTCGTCGGCTACCTCCGCGAGGCGGCCGCCAACCACATCGAGGGGTCCGACCCGTTCGCGGTCGAGGACCTCGTGCGCCGGATGAAGTACGGCGACTACGGCCGGGCGGGCGAGATCGTGATGTCGGGCATCGCCGTGATCGAGATGGCCTGCTGGGACATCAAGGGCAAGGCCCTCGGGGTCCCGGTGTGGCAGTTGCTCGGCGGGAAGGTCACCGACCGCGTCAAGGCGTACGCGAACGGCTGGTACACCACGGAGCGCACCCCGGAGGCGTACCACAAGGCCGCCCAGGGCGTGATGGAGCGCGGCTACCGTGCCCTGAAGATCGACCCGTTCGGGACCGGGCACTACGAACTGGACCACGAGCAGAGCCTGTACGCCGTGTCGTTGATCGAGGCCGTGCGCGACGCGATCGGCCCCGAGGCCGAACTGATGCTGGAGATGCACGGCCGGTTCTCGCCCGCCACGGCCATCCGGCTCGCCCGCGACCTCGCACCGTTCCGGCCCGCGTGGCTGGAGGAGCCGGTACCGCCGGAGAACCTGAAGGCCCTGGAGAAGGTCGCCGCGAAGGTCGACATGCCGGTCGCGACCGGTGAGCGCATCCACGACCGGATCGAGTTCCGGGAGCTGTTCGAGAGCCAGGCCGCGGACATCCTCCAGCCCGACGTCGGCCACATCGGCGGCATCTGGGAGACCCGCAAGCTCGCCGCCACGGCCGAGACGCACTACATGCTGGTCGCCCCGCACAACGTCGGCGGCCCGGTGCTGACCGCCGCCTCCCTCCAAGTCGGCTTCACCGCACCGAACTTCAAGGTCCTGGAACACTTCAACGACTTCGCCGACGCCGACATCAAGAAGGTCGCCAAGGGCGCCCCGCAGGTCGACCCGGAGACGGGCTGCTTCGAGCTGTCGCACGAGCCGGGCCTCGGCGTCGAACTCGACGTCGACGCGGCGGCCGAGTTCCCGCAGCAGCAGGCACGGTTCGACCTGTGGGCCGAGGGCTGGGAGAAGCGGGCGCCCGGCGGGGCCGAGGCATGACGTCACGCGCGATCGTCGTCGACCGCCCCGGCACCCACCGCCTCACCACGGGCCCGCGCCCCGAGCCGGGTCCCGGCGAGGTCCTCGTCGAGGTGGCCGCCGCCGGGATCTGCATGAGCGACCGCGAGGTGTACGACGGACACCGCGACGCCGCGTTCGTCCGCTACCCGGTGATCCCCGGCCACGAGTGGTCCGGCACCGTGGTGGCCGTCGGTGCCGGGGCCGACCCCGCTCTTGTCGGCCGCAAGACCGTCGCCGAGGGGTTCCGGGCGTGCGGCGTCTGCACGCGCTGCCGGTACGGCGAGACGAGCCTGTGCGTGGGCGGCTACGCGGAGACCGGGTTCACCGAACCCGGCGCCTTCGCCGACCACGTCGTGGTGCCCGCGCGGCTGCTGCATCCGCTGCGCGACGACGCGGATCTGCGGGCCGCGGCCCTGCTCGAACCCTCCGCCGTGATCGCGGCGGCCGTGCGGGTGGGGCGGGCGCGGGCCGGGGAGCGCGTCGCCGTGGTCGGCGCGGGCACGCTCGGGCTCCTCGCCGTGCAGTGGCTCGCGGCGGGCGGCCCCGCGGAGCTGGCCGTCGTCGATCCGCGCGAGGCCCGTGGTGAGCTCGCGCTGGGGTTCGGGGCGACCCGTGCGCTGTCGCCGGCCGAGGCGGCGGCCGTGAACGAGTCCTTCGATCTCGTGGTCGAGACGGCGGGTGCGCCGACCACCGCCGCCTCTTCCTGTCTGCTCGCCCGCAGGGGCGGGCGGGTCGTGCTCACGGGGATGTTCACGGAGGACGCCGTGGGGATCGATCCGGTGCACCTGTCCCTGAGCCAGTTGGAGGTGCGGTCTGTCTTCGGGGCGTCGTCCTCGGCGTGGGTCGATGCGGTGCGGGCGTTTGATCTCGGGCTGCTGGATCCGGGGCCTCTCATTACGCACGAGTTTCCGCTCGAGCGGTTCGGGGAGGCGGTCGCCCTTGTCGGGGGCGGTGACCCCAAGACCGGGAAGGTGCTGCTACGGCCCTGAGTACACCACCGCGGCGCCCCACGTCATGCGTGGCCATACCGACGCGTGCCCATCCACGCGAACACCGTTCGACATCTCGAACGCAATGATCAAAGAAGGACAACCGTGACCGACACCTCCCCGTCCCGTCCCCGACAACCCGGCGAACCCGCCCTCACCGCACTCGGGCTCGCCGCCCCCTCCCCCGATCCCGCCGACGCCTCCCCGCACGCCTTTCCGGACGGGGGCACCTGGCGGGTCGAGATTCCCTCCGTCGAAGGGCCCGAGGCGCTCGGCGTCGTGCTCAAGGAGTCCGCGCGGCTCGACGTGCCGATCCACCGCGTCAGTCAGGGCAGCGGCGTCTGGATGCTGTCCGACGCCGAGATCACCGAGATGGTGGAGACGGCCGCCGAACGCGACATCGAGCTCTGCCTCTTCACCGGGCCGCGCGGCACCTGGGACACCGGCGCCTCCGTGCGCACCGACTCGCACGGTGCCGGACTGCGCGCCCGGGGCCATGATGCCGTCGCCGGATGCGTCGAAGACGCCGTGCGCGCCACCGAGTTGGGTGTGACGTGTCTGCTCGTCGCGGACGAAGGCGTGCTGTGGACGCTGCACCGGGCCAGGGCCGCGGGGATCATCCCGGCCGACACGACACTGAAGGTGTCGGCGCTGATCGGGCCCGTCAACCCCGCGGCGTACGCGGTGTACGAGCGGCTCGGCGCGGACTCGCTGAACGTGCCCAGTGACCTGACGCTTGCTCACCTCACCGAGATACGGCGGGTGTCGGCGGCTCCCATGGACATGTACGTCGAGGCGCCGGACGACCTCGGCGGCTACATCCGCATGTACGAGATCGCCGAGCTGATCCGGCGCGGCGCGCCCCTGTACCTGAAGTTCGGGCTCGCGAAGGCGCCCGGCATCTATCCCTACGGCGCCCATCTGCGCGACCTCACCCTCGACACCGCCCGTGAGCGCGTGCGCCGCGGGCGGCTCGCCCTGGACCTGCTCGCCCGGCACGGCGCCGGTGCCGGCATGTCGCCGCTCGGCTCCCGGCTGCCCGGCGACCTGAACCGCTTCCCCGAAGGGAGCTGACCCGTGACCAACCGCAGAGGTACCCGCCTCGCCGCCGCGGTGACCGCCGCCGCTCTGCTCGGCACGCTGACCGCCGCGTGCGGTCAGGAGGCGAAGGGCGGCAGCCGCTACAAGCCGGACGCCGGAGAGGGCGCCACCATCGGTCTCGCGATGCCCACCAAGTCCTCCGAGCGGTGGATAGCCGACGGCGAGAACATGGCGAAGCAGTTCCAGAAGGCCGGTTACGAGACCGATCTGCAGTACGGCGACGACAAGGTCGAGAACCAGGTCGCCCAGTTGGAGAACATGATCACCAAGGGGCGCAGTCTCCTGGTGGTCGCCGCGATCGACGGTTCCGCGCTGACCGACGTCCTGGGGCGGGCGCACGACGCGGGCATCCCGGTGATCTCGTACGACCGGCTGATCCTCGGCACCGAGAACGTCGACTATTACGCGTCGTTCGACAACGAGCGCGTCGGCCGCCTGGAGGCGCAGTACATCGTCGACAAGCTGAAGCTGGGGAAGCCGGGGGACAAGTCCGGTGACTCGTACAACATCGAGCTGTTCGCGGGGTCGCCGGACGACAACAACACCAAGTACTTCTGGGGCGGCGCCATGAAGGTGCTGCGGCCGTACTTCGAGAGCGGCAGGCTCACCGTCCGCAGCAAGCAGACGAAGATGAACCAGGCGACCACTCTGCGCTGGGACGGCGGTACCGCGCAGAAGCGCATGGACGACCTGATCAGCAAGAACTACGGCACGGAGAAGGTCGACGCGGTCCTCTCGCCGTACGACGGGATCTCGCTCGGCATCATCTCGGCGCTGAAGAGCGCGGGGTACGGCTCGAAGAGCAGGCCGCTGCCGGTGATCACCGGTCAGGACGCGGAGCTCGCGTCGGTGAAGTCCATCATCCGGGGCGAGCAGACGCAGACGGTGTTCAAGGACACCCGCAAGCTGGCCGCGCAGACGGTGGCGATGGGTGACGCCGTCCTGAACGACAGGAAGCCCAAGGTCAACGACACGACGGGTTACCACAACGGCAAGAAGACCGTGCCGTCGTATCTGCTAGACCCGGTCAGCGTCGACAAGAGCAACACGCAACTCCTTGTCGATGAGGGATACTTCACGGCCGGGCAGCTCAAGTGAGCCGCCCGGTATTGGAGATGCGCGGGATCACCAAGGCGTTTCCCGGCGTCAAGGCGCTCTCCGACGTGAACCTGACCGTGCGTCCCGGGGAGATCCACGCGATCTGCGGCGAGAACGGCGCGGGCAAGTCGACGCTGATGAAGGTCCTGAGCGGCGTCCACGCGCACGGCAGTTACGACGGCGAGATCCATTTCGAGGGCGAGCGGATGGCCTTCAAGGACATCCGGGCCAGCGAGCGGCGCGGCATCGTCAACATCCACCAGGAGCTCGCCCTCGTCCCCCATCTGTCCATCGCCGAGAACATCTTCCTCGGCAACGAGCAGGGCAGCCGTGGCTTCATCGACTGGCACGGCACGCTGCGCAGGGCGAGCGCGCTGCTCAAGCGGGTGGGCCTGAACGAGAAGCCGCAGACGCCGGTCGCCGACATCGGGGTGGGCAAGCAGCAGCTGGTGGAGATCGCGAAGGCACTGTCCAAGGAGGTGAAGCTGCTGATCCTGGACGAGCCGACCGCCGCGCTCAACGACGAGGACAGCGCGAAGCTCCTTGACCTCATCGTGGAGCTGCGCGAGCAGGGCATCTCCAGCATCATCATCTCGCACAAGCTCAACGAGATCCGGGCCATCACGGACTCGGTGACGATCCTGCGCGACGGGCGGACCATCGAGACCCTCACGGTCCGCGAACGACCGGACAGCGAACCGCGGTTGTCCGAGGAGCGCATCATCCGCGGCATGGTCGGCCGCGACCTCGACCACCGCTTCCCCGACCGCACGCCCTACAAGGGCGAGGACGCGGGCTCGCTCGCGCTCTCCGTCGAGAACTGGACGGTGCGGCACCCGGTCGACCACCAGCGCAAGGTCGTCGACGACGTGTCGCTGACCGTGCGGCGCGGCGAGATCGTCGGCGTCGCGGGGCTGATGGGCGCGGGCCGCACGGAGCTCGCGATGTCGGTCTTCGGGCGCTCCTACGGCCAGTACGTCACCGGCACGGTGTCGGTCGGGGGCCGCAGGGTCGTGACGAAGACGGTGCCCGCCGCGGTCGAGGCCGGGATCGCGTACGTCACCGAGGACCGCAAGCAGTACGGCCTGAACCTCATCGACGACATCAACCGCAACATCTCTCTGGCCTCGCTGCCCGGCATGCGGCGCAAGGACGGCTTCGTGGACGGGCACCACGAACGCTCCGTCGCCGAGCGCTACCGGAAGTCGATGAACATCAAGGCACCCACCGTGTTCGAGCAGGTGGGGCGGCTCTCCGGCGGCAACCAGCAGAAGGTCGTGCTCAGCAAGTGGATCCACGCCGACCCGGAGGTGCTGATCCTCGACGAGCCGACGCGCGGTATCGACGTCGGCGCGAAGTACGAGATCTACACCGTCATCGACCGGCTCGCCGCGGCCGGCAAGGCGGTGCTGTTCATCTCCTCCGAGCTGCCCGAGCTGCTCGGGATGTGCGACCGGATCTACACGATGGCCGAGGGCCGGCTGACCGGTGAGGTCGACCGCGCGGACGCCACCCAGGAACTCCTGATGCGCCACATGACCAAGAACAGAAGCTGAGGCCTCCGCCATGACCACCACGACCGAGCCCGCGCGCGACACGACGTCCGCGCCACCCGCCCGGCAGTCCGTCGGCGAGCTGCTGCTGCGCAGCGTGCGCTCCAACATGCGCCAGTACGGCATGCTCATCGCCCTGGCGTTCATCGTCATCCTCTTCCAGATCTGGTCGGACGGCGTCCTGCTCCTCCCGAGCAACGTCTCCAACCTGATCCAGCAGAACGGCTACATCCTGATCCTGGCCATCGGCATGATGATCGTCATCATCGCGGGCCACATCGACCTGTCCGTCGGCTCGCTGGTCGCCTTCGTCGGCGCCATGTCGGCGGTGATGATGGTCAAGCACGACATGCCGTGGGTGCTCGCGCTCGTCCTTTCGCTGCTGATCGGCGCGGTCGCGGGCGCGTGGCAGGGCTTCTTCATCGCGTACGTCGGCATCCCGTCGTTCATCGTGACGCTCGCCGGGATGCTGCTGTTCCGCGGTCTGACCCAGATCGTCCTGGAGGGCCAGTCGCTGTCGCCGTTCCCCGACGGCTTCCAGAACATCGCCAAGGGTTTCATCCCGGAGATGGGCCCGTACACGCAGTACCACAATCCGACGCTGGTCATCGGCTTCGTGACGATCGTGTTCCTGGTCTTCCGCGAGTGGCGCAGCCGCAAGCAGCAGCTGGCGTACGACCTGGACGTCACGCCGACGAGCCTGTGGGTGGCCAAGCTGGTGGCGGTCACCGCGGCCGTCGTCGCCTTCACCCTGACCCTGGCGAGCTTCCGCGGTGTGCCCGTGGTGCTGCTCATCATGTGCGGTCTGCTGATCGGTCTCGGTTACGTGATGCGCAACGCGGTCATCGGCCGCCACGTGTACGCGCTCGGCGGCAACAGGGCTGCGGCGAAGCTGTCCGGCGTCAAGGACAAGCGCGTCACCTTCCTGATCTTCGTCAACATGGGCGTGCTCGCGGCCCTCGCGGGCTGCGTCTACGCGGCACGCCTGAACGCGGGCACCCCGCAGGCGGGCCTCAACTTCGAACTGGAGGCGATCGCGGCCTCGTTCATCGGCGGCGCGTCGATGAGCGGCGGCGTGGGCACGGTCATGGGCGCCGTGATCGGCGGCCTGGTCCTCGGCGTGCTCAACCAGGGCATGTCCCTGGTCAACATCGGCACGGACTATCAGCAGGTCATCAAGGGCCTGGTGCTGTTGGCGGCGGTCGGTTTCGACGTCTGGAACAAGCGCAAGGCCGGCCGCTAGTCCTTCCCCGACTCCCCTCTTTGGAGACCACATGGAAACGAGCAGACGCACCGTGCTGACCGCCGCGGCCGCGGCCGGTTTCACCGCGACCGTCGCGGGCGGCACGGCGTACGCGACGGACGGCGCGCGGCCCACGAAGGAGCTCTTCGGCAGGCTCGCCGACGGCACCAAGGTGTACCGCTGGTCGCTGGCGAACGGCGGTACGCGGCTGAAGGTCCTGTCGTACGGCGGCATCGTGCAGTCCCTCGAACTGCCGGACCGGCGCGGCCGGTACACGAACGTCTCCCTCGGCCACGACACCGTCGAGGCGTATGTCGCCGGGGACACGTTCTTCGGCGCGCTCATCGGCCGCTACGGCAATCGCGTCGCGCGCGGCCGCTTCACCCTGGACGGCACGACGCACCAGCTCTCCGTCAACGACGGCGAGAACAGCCTGCACGGCGGCTCGAAGGGCTTCAACACGCGGGTGTGGGACGTGGAGCCGTTCACCGGCCCGTCGGGGGTCGGCCTCGTCCTGCGGTACGTGAGCGTCGACGGCGAGATGGGATACCCCGGCACGCTCCGCGTGAAGGTGACGTACACCCTCACGCCGCGCGGCCACTGGCGCATCGATTACGCGGCGACGACCGACCGGGCGACCGTCGTGAACCTGACCAACCACACGTACTACAACCTGGCGGGCGAGGGCGGCGGCGGCATCTACGACCACGAACTGAGCCTTGCCGCCCGTCGGTTCACTCCGACGGACGCGGGTCTGATCCCGACGGGTGAGTTGGCGCCGGTGGCGGGCACGCCCTTCGACTTCCGGCACGCGAAGACCGTCGGCGAGGACATCCGCGTCGCGCATCCGCAGCTGGTGGGGGCGAAGGGGTACGACCACAACTGGGTCCTGGACAAGGGCCTCACCCGGCGCCCCGAACACTTCGCGACCCTGCGCGACCCGGACTCCGGCCGCACGATGAGGATCGCCACGACCGAGCCAGGCGTCCAGTTCTACTCCGGCAACTTCCTCGACGGCACCCTGACCGGGCCCTCGGGCCGCACCTACCGCCAGGGCGACGGCCTCTGCCTGGAGACCCAGCACTTCCCGGACTCCCCGAACCACCCGTCGTTCCCTTCGACGGTGCTGCGGCCCGGGGAGACCTACCGTACGAGCACGGTGCACGCCTTCTCGGCGCGCTGAGCGGTTCAGCCCCCGACAGCCCTTCCGTCCGTGATCGGGACGCCGAACTCCGGCGTCCCGTCCGGCTTCCAGCCCAGGCGCTGGACGCGGGTGTGCCGGTTGGGGTCGTTCAGGGGATCGCCGGTGATGTCCTTGTACTGGCGGGCGTGGTAGACGAGGACGTCGGTGCGGCCGTCCTCGGCGACGGTGAACGAGTTGTGCCCGGGGCCGTACTGCCCGGTCCTCTCGTTGCTCGTGAAGACCGGCCTCGGGGACTTCGTCCACGACGCGGCGTCGAGGAGGTCGCTGCCCGCGTCGGCGGTGAGCAGACCCAGGCAGTAGTTGGCGTCGGTGGCGCTCGCCGAGTACGTCATGAAGACGCGTCCGTTGCGCTGGATGACCGACGCACCCTCGTTCACCTTGAACCCGACGCACTCCCAGTCGTACTCGGGTGTGGTGAGGCGGGTTTGAGGGCCCGTCACCGTCCACGGGTCGGCCATGCGCGACAGGAAGACGGCCGTGTTGTTGTCCGTGCCGGGCTCGTACTGCGCCCAGGCGAGATAGCGGGAACCGCGGTGGGTGAACGTGGTCGCGTCCAGGGAGAACGTGTCCCAGGCGGTGACGATGCGCCCCTTCTCCGTCCAGGTCCCCTTGAACGGGTCGCGGTGCGAGTTCTCGAGGACCCACATGCGGATCTTCCACACGTCGTCGGCGGGCGCGGCCGCGAAGTAGAGGTACCACTTGCCGTCGATGTGGTGGATCTCCGGCGCCCAGATGTGCGCTCCCATGTCGCCGTTCGCGTGCTTGCGCCAGACGACGGCCTCCTCGGCGGTGGCGAGGCCGCGCAGGGTGCGGGAGCGGCGCAGGATGATGCGGTCGTACTCGGGGGCGGTGGCGGTGAAGTAGTAGCGGCCGTCGGTGTGGCGGTGGATGTGCGGGTCGGCGCGCTGCCGGACGAGGGGGTTGGCGTAGGGGGCCGCTTGGGCGGCGCCGGGTGTCGTGGCGCGGGCGACGGCGGGGGCGGCGGCGAGGGTGCCGGCGGCGAGTGCCGTGCTCTTCAGGAGGAGTCTGCGGTTGGGGTTCACGGGGTCGGGCGCCTTTCGAGGAGGGAGGGGGCGAGGTGCGCTACTTCGTCTTGATGCGCAGGAACGTCACCGAGTGCGCGGGGAAGGTGTACGAGAAGGTGTCGGCCACTCCCCTGAAGGCGGACGTCTTCGGCGCGACGGGCCGGGCGTCCTTCGTGTTCTCGGCGGCCGGGTCGGCGGTCAGCGTGGTCACCCGCGCCTCCGGCGCGACCCGTGCGCCCGCGCCGAGGCCGATCTCCGTGCGGGCCTGTGCCGCCTGGTCGTTGACGACCTTGACGATCAGTTCGCCGGTGGCCTTGTCGCGGGTGACGACCTGGCGGAAGGGTTCGGCGGGCTTGTCGTCGGTGAAGGAGCCCCACTTCTTGCCGTCGAGGTAGAGCGTCACCTGACGGCCGCGCACCCCGACGCGCAGGTCGTAGCTGCGGCCCGTTTCGACGGTCGTGCCGTCCTCGACCATCGTCTGCTTGGCGCCGTCGGTGCTCTTCTCCACGGCCGAGCGGGTGTTGTTCCAGCCGCCGACGTTCCACCAGTAGTGGTTGCCGGTGTCCTTGACGCCGAAGGCGACCATGAAGCCTTCCTTGCCCGCCTTCTTGGTGGCCTTCACTTCGAGGTCGTAGTTCCGCCAGTTCTTGTCGCCCGCGGTGACGAGGGTGTCCTCGGCGGCCTCGTCGGACTGGACGTAGGCGCCGTCCCGTGCGGTCCAGCTGCCGCGCCCGGACGCCTTCTGCCACTGCCCGTCGCCGGCCGAGAAGTCGTCGGCGAGGAGCGTCCCGCCGTCCTCCCCCGTCACCTTCACGTCGTCGTAGGCGGCGCTGGTCCCCCAGGTGGAGAGGCCGACGGCGCCGGTGATCGGGCCGGAGGTCGCGGGGGTGCCGGAGGCGGTGGAGGGCACCACCTCGTCGCCGACGTTGCGCATGAAGAGCTTCTGCGTCTCGTAGTTGGCCGAGCCCCACGACTGGTCGTTGTCGAACCAGATCATGTTCGGCTTCCACTGCACGTAGTCCTCGTTGGCGAGCAGCGGCGCGTACGAGGCGAGCTTCACGACGTCGGCGTTGCGCTCAAGTCCGGTCATGAACGCGGCTTCGGAGAGGGCGTTGGAGAAGCGGTTGCCCTGGGAGGCGTACTCGCCGAGGAAGACCTCCGGGCCCTGTCGGTCGTAGGAGTCGTAGCGGTCGTTGTTCTCCAGGAACCACTGCGGGCTGTTGTAGTAGTGCTCGTCGACCATGTCGACGTCCGCTTCCCGGTTGAGCTTCCAGGCGGTGTCGAATATCGCGCCGCTGTCGTCGGGGCCGGAGTTGGAGATGACGCTGACGTCCGGGTGTGCGGCCTCGATGGCCGCGCGGAACTTCTGGAAGCGGGCGAAGAACGCCTCGGGCAGGTTCTCCTCGTTGCCGACTTCCAGGTGCGTGAGGCGGAAGGGCTCGGGGTGGCCCATCTCGGCGCGCTTCCTGCCCCATTGGCTCGTCACGGGACCGTTGGCGAACTCGATGAGGTCCAGGGTGTCCTGGATGTGCCGCTTCAGGAGCGCGTCGTCGTCGGTGGCCTTGTTCTGGCCGCAGCCGGTGACCAGGGCGGGCACGACGGGCAACGGCATGGCGCCGGTGTCCTCGGCGAACTGGAAGTACTCGTAGTAGCCGAGGCCGTAACTCTGGTTGTAGCCCCAGAAGTTGCTGTTCGTGGCGCGTTCCTCGACCGGACCTATGGTGTCCTTCCACTGGTAGGAGCGCTTGCGCTGCCAGCCCGACGACTCGTCGTACGCCTCGTGGCCCCCGGTGTTGACCAGACAGCCGCCGGGGAAGCGCAGGAAGCCGGGGTGCAGGTCGGCGATCTTCTGCGCGAGGTCCTTGCGCAGGCCGTTCTCGCGGCCCTTGTACGTGTCGCGCGGGAAGAGGGAGATCATGTCGAGCGCGACGGGGGCACCGGCCCGCACGGCGAGGCGGCCGTTCGCGGAGGTGCGGGTGGCGGTGAAGGAGGCCTCGTACTTCGCCCAGCCACCGCGGGCGGTGACGCGGCGGGCCGTGGCCAGGTCGCCGGTGGAGTCCCGGAGGCCGATGGTCAGCGGCGCGCGCGTCGACGCTTCGGTGCGGGCCCAGACCGAGAAGTCGTACCGCTTGCCCCGGGTGACGGCGATGCCGGTGTTGTAGCCGGAGTTGGTGACGGCCGAACCGGCGCTCAGGGACAGGTAGTTGCGGTTGCGGGTGTTGAGGCGTCCACCGTCGTTCAGGACCCGTGCGGTGCCCGTCGCGTCCCAGGAGGTGAGCGGCGTGTAGGACGTGTTGTCGTCGGTGCCGTACTCGAAGGACCTGTTCTGCACGAGCTCCGCGTAGAGCCCGCCGTCGGCCGCACGGTTGATGTCCTCGTAGAAGACGCCGTACATCGAGTCGTCGATCTTCGCGCCGGTACGGGCCGTCTCGACGTCGATCGTGTAGTCCGTGGACCCACCGGGGCCGGCCCCCGCCGCGCCGGGGCTCGCGGCGAGCGCCCCCGCGAGCAGGGAGCCCAGCACCCCCGCGGTGAGTCCGATTCTCCAACGTCCGCGTGCCAAGCCCATCTCTGCCACCTCTACCGTGTTCGATATTTCAGACATCGGTCAGGATTACGAACGGCAACTTAAGCAGTGGATTTGTGCACGTCAACGCCTCGCACAAAAACGGGCGTTGGGTTCGTGATGCCGAACAGAAACCGCCCTAAAGCGGGCATGACGACAGTGCCCCCGCCGGTCATCCCAGGCGGGGGCACTCCGTGGAATTACTGGTAACTGATGTCCGACGCCTTGAACTTGCAGTACGTGCCGTCGGGGCCCGAGCCCGTCTTCTTCGGCTCGGCACCGGTGTTGTTGCCGGTGAAGCGGTCACACGTGGCGATCTTCTTGTTGCTGTCGCCGTGGATGCGGATGTTGCGCAGCGCGGCCGTGTCGCCGTAGTTCGTGTTGATGCCGACGATCGACTTGCCCGGCGCGGTGACGTCCACGTCGTTCACGGTGATCGTCCGCTTGTACTGCTTGGAGCAGTTGCCGCAGGAGCGCACCAGCTTGCCGAAGTCGGAGACCTGGAACTTGGACACGACCAGTTTGCCCGCGCCGTTGAACTGGAAGACCTTGTCGTCGGCCTTCCGCGCGCCCCCGCCGTACACGGAGTACGTCGAGTTCGCCGACGTCCCCTTGAACGTGGCCGCGTCCTCGCCGACGTCCTCCCACCACACGTTCTGCAGCGTGCAGCTGCCCTGGCAGTGGATGCCGTCGGCGGCCGGGGCGCCGATGATGACGTTCTTGAGGACCGCGCCGTCCTTCAGCTTGAAGATCGGGTCCTGGCCCTCGTCCTGGCCGTCGCCGCCCAGGTCTCCGGTGCCGTAGTAACGCTTGAGGCCCCCGTCGTGGGTGCCGGAGACCTCGATGGTCTTCGCCGTGGGCGCCTCGCCCCTGGCCTCGGGCCATGCGGTGGCCGCGCCCGCGGGCGACAGCATGCTGTTCGTCGCGATCCCCGCGCCGGTCAGTGCGAGCGCGGCGGTCGCCGCGCCGATGGCCCGGCGCGTGGTCAGGCGCCGCTTGCGGCCCTTGCGCAGGTCAGCTCGTGATGTCATGAGTCCCATTCCTCGTGCTTGGGGAAGGTTCTTGGGGGGGAGTGGTGCTTGGGACGGGAGTGCGTCTCCGCTGTGTGGTCTCCGCCGACGGGGAATGGGTTGCCGCCGGGCGGGCACTTTTTTCGGCCTGTCCTCATGACCTCACGCGAAGTCCCCCCGCCAGACCGTCCGCTCGTCCGCGGTGCCCGCACGGACCTCGTACGAGTCGTCGCCCGCGTCCCGCTTCCCCGCCGGGTGATTGAACTGCCCCGCGAAGACGTGCTCCCCCACCGGCACCGTCCGGCCCCGCTTGAGCGTCCACCGGTAGACGAGGCCGCCGTCCCGCTCCGTCACCGACGCGTCGAAGTCCCCTTCGGGCAGCGACCGCCAGTTTCCCGTGTCGTCGACCTTGCCGCTCCCGGCGACGCGCACCTCCACGGTGAGCGCGGTCAGCGGCTTCTTCGCCTTGACGGTGATGTCGCTCTGCGACCAGTACGCACTGGAGCCGGGGTCGATCGAGCCGTCCGCCCACAGGAGGCGGTCGGGCGGCACGCTCTTCACGGACGCGGCGGGGTCGGAGGAGCCGTCGGTGTCCGCGGGCCTGCCGCTGCTCTTCGGGGACGACCCCGTACCCCCCGAAGGCTCCCGGGACGAGGATCCCGACGGCTCCCCGTCCTCGTCCGCGCCCGGGGACCGCACGGGCGGCCCGCTCGGGCGTCGCGTCGGCGGAGCGAGCGTGCCGGTCGGCTCCGGCGACACGGTGGGCGGCCCGGACGACGTGCTCGTCGCCACGGACTGCGGTGACTCGCCGTCGCGCAGCACCACCGCCAGCCCGTACCCGACGACCGCGAAGACCCCGGCCACGGCCGCCGTCGTGCTCAGCACCCGAAGCCAGGACGCGCCGCCCGCCCGGCGGGTGGCCTTCGAACGGCCCTCGGACCGCTCGCCCTCCGCCATGCCGCGCTCGATGCGCGCCAGCATCCGCTCCCGGTCCGGCCGGTGGGCACGGGCCGCGCCGCGCAGCTTCTCCCGCACGCCGTCGTCGCGTCCTTCGCCGCGTCCTTCGTGGTGTCCGCCGTCCCTCATGTGCTTCTCCCCGTGTCCGCCACGACCGCGCGCACCCGGGCGAGCGCGGGGTGCGGGCCGAGGCGTCGTTGCAGCTCAGCCATGCCCTTCGACGTCTGGCTCTTCACCGTACCCACCGAGACCCCGAGGGCCTGTGCGGTGTCCTTCTCCGACAGGTCGAAGGCGTGCCGCAGGACCACGCAGGCCCGCTTGCGGAAGGGCAGCGCGCGCAGCGCTTCCCGCACGTCGACGACCGCCGGTACGTCGGGGTCCGCGACGCCCTCGTCGCGGCCCGACCAGAACAGTGTGATGCGGCGCCGCTCGCGCACGGCGCTGCGGATGCGGCTGCGCGCCATGTTCGCGACGACGCCCCTGGCGTACGCGGCCGGATGGTCGGCGGCCCGCACCCGGTCCCAGCGGTGCCAGAGCGCGAGGAGCGCGTCGGCCGCCAGGTCGTCCGCGCCGTCGGCCTCGCCGGTCAGCAGATGGGCGAAGCGGGCGAGCTCGGCGTAGTGTCGCTCGAAGAACGCGTGGAACTCGGCCTCCGCGTCCGCGTCCGCCCCCGTCGCTCTAACGGGTCTCGGTCTCTCCGTTCGTGCGGACATCGCTCAACGTCACCTCCCCCACGCCGTGGGCCGTGGCGCGACCGTCCACCGACCGCACCCCGAAGGGCCGCCGGGTCCCGGACGCGAGGACGCGCACACCGGTGCCGTGCCGTGTCGCGCGGAAGACGGCCGCGGGCCGCCCTTCGCGGTCGGGGACGGTGACGGTGACGGCGGCCTCCGTGCGGGCCGGTGCCTCCGGTGCCACCAGCAGGGTCAGGTCCTCCAGCCAGTCGCCGTCCGGACGGCGGTCGTCGGCGCCGAGCGGCAGCAGGGCGCCGGGCCGTACGTACAGCGGCAGGCTGTCGAAGCCGTGGATCTCGCGCCGCCAGCCGGGGCCCCGCACGGTCTCGCCGGTGAGGAGGTGTGTCCAGGTGCCTTCGGGGACGTAGAACTCGACGTCGCCCTCGACGCTGAAGACGGGGGCGACCAGCAGGTCCGGGCCGAGCATGTACTGCCGGTCGAGGGTGCGGCACGCCGGGTCGTCGGGGAACTCCAGGAGCATGGGCCGCATGACGGGCACGCCGTCGAGGTGGGCCTCGGCGGCCGCCCCGTACAGGTACGGCATCAGGCGGTGCTTCAGGCGCGTGAACCTCCGTGCCACGTCGACCGCCTCCTCGCCGAAGGCCCACGGCACCCGGTAGGAGACGTTGCCGTGCAGGCGGCTGTGCGAGGAGAGCAGGCCGAAGGCGAGCCAGCGCTTGAAGACCGCCGGGTCCGGGGTTCCCTCGAAGCCGCCGATGTCGTGGCTCCAGAACCCGAAGCCGCTCAGGGAGAGGGACAGGCCGCCGCGCAGCGACTCGGCCATGGCACCGAGCGACGCGAAGCAGTCGCCGCCCCAGTGCACCGGGAACTGCTGGCCGCCGACGGTCGCGGAGCGGGCGAAGAGGACCGCGTCACCCGTGCCGCGCTCCTTCTCCAGGAGCTCGAAGACGGTGCTGTTGTAGAGCTGCGTGTAGTAGTTGTGCATGCGGTGCGGGTCGGAGCCGTCGTGCCAGACGACGTCCGTCGGCACGCGCTCGCCGAAGTCGGTCTTGAAGCAGTCGACGCCCTGGTCGAGCAGGGCGCGCAGCTTCGCCGCGTACCAGGCGCGGGCGCCGGGGTGGGTGAAGTCGATGAGCGCCATGCCGGGCTGCCACAGGTCCCACTGCCAGATGTCGCCGCTCGGGCGCCGGACGAGGAAACCCTCGGCGGCGGCCTCCGCGAACAGCGGGGACTTCTGCGCGATGTACGGGTTGATCCAGACGCTGACCTTGAGTCCGCGCTCGCGCAACCGGCGGAGCATGCCCTCCGGGTCGGGGAAGACGTCCGGGTCCCACCGGAAGTCGGTCCACTGGTGCTCGCGCATCCAGAAGCAGTCGAAGTGGAAGACGCTGAGCGGGATGTCGCGCTCCGCCATGCCGTCGACGAAACCGGTGACGGTGGCCTCGTCGTACGGGGTGCAGAAGGAGGTGGTGAGCCAGAGCCCGAACGACCAGGCGGGGGGCAGGGCGGGGCGGCCGGTGAGCGCGGTGTAGCGGCGCAGGACGTCCTTGGGGGTGGGGCCCGCGATGACGTAGAACTCCAGCGACTGGTCCTCGACGCTGAACTGGAGCTGCCCGACGGACTCGGAGCCGATCTCGTAGGAGACCTTGCCGGGGTGGTTGACGAAGACGCCGTAGCCGCGCGAGGAGAGGTGGAAGGGAATGTTCTTGTACGCCTGCTCGCTGCTGGTGCCGCCGTCGGCCTGCCAGATGTCGACGCTCTGGCCGTTCTTGACGTACGGGGTGAAGCGCTCCCCGAGCCCATAGATCAACTCGCCGACTCCGAGGTCGAGTTGCCCGACCATGTGATGGACGCCGTCGGGGGTGGTGGCGAACCCGGTGCCGCGCCGTCCGACCCCGGTCAGT
This sequence comes from Streptomyces sp. Je 1-369, assembly GCF_026810505.1. NCBI lineage: Bacteria > Bacillati > Actinomycetota > Actinomycetes > Kitasatosporales > Streptomycetaceae > Streptomyces > Streptomyces sp. Je 1-369. The sequence continues at coordinate 7,416,193 of NZ_CP101750.1, read as the reverse complement.
GCGTGCCCGTCACCGTCGAGGAACTCCAGGCCCCAAGGGCCCGCGCTGTCCAGGCGGACGGTGAGCGGACCGCTGGTCAGCTCGGTGACGGTGCCGCCGCGACGGATGCGGGGCACCTCGGCGGTGGCGGCCGCCCCCTCGCTCGCGAGGAGGGTGAAGTCCGGCCCGTGATGGGCCTTCCCCGCGTGATGTGTCGCACGGACGCCGATCACGCCTTCGGCGGGCGAGAAACACTCGACCGTGATGAGCGGCGAGTTGAGCGTGTCGCCGCGCCCACGCACCTGCTTGACGGCGGCGTACGCGGTGAACCCCGCCTCGGCCTCCCGCACTTCGCGCACGTCGGTCGCGTACGAGGCCTGCACCCCGTCGCGCATCAGCCAGAACCCGTCGGTGAATTTCATGCCGCGCCACCCCCGCTCCGCCCGTCGTCGCCCTGCCCCTCGTCGCCCTGTCCCTCGTCGTCCGCCATGAAGGTGATGCGGGCCAGCCGGACGGCCCCGCGCAGGAGGACGCGCAGGTCACGCACGCCGGACACGGCGAAGACGGCACCGTGGTGCGCGTACTCGTACACGCCGCCGGTCGCCGGGACCGTGACGGTCGTGGCGGTGCTGCCCGCGATGAGGTCGACGGCGCCTTCGCCCGCGACCTCGACGGACACGACGCCCACGCCCGACCCGAAATCGCAGGAGCGGAACCGCAGTTCACCCACGCCTCCGTCCAGGGACCGCACCGCGTCGCCCGCCACCTTCGTGCGGTCGACGATCTCGGTGCCCTGCTGCGCGTCGTAGCCGTTCGCCGCCAGGCCCTCCCTCCGCACCGGCCTGGCGGCGATCGGCTGCCCGTCGACCTCCACGGACGCGGTCAGCCGCACGTCCTCGCTGGAGGCCCCGACCAGCAGCTCGTACGCGCCGGGCGCCACGGCCCAGCGGTCGTGCCGTACGTCCCAGAACGCCAGCTCGGACACGGGCAGCTCGAAGGTCGTACGGTGCGCCGCCCCCGCCGCGAGGTGCGTGCGGCGGTGCGCGACGAGGCGCCGGTGCGGCAGGACGAGACCGGCCGCGGCGTCCTGGGGTGCCCGTACGTAGAGCTGGGCCACCTCGTCCGCGGCGACGGCCCCCGTGTTGGTGACAGTGAAGGCGACGCGGATCAACTCGCCGTCGCGCGTGGCCTCCAGACCTCCGTACGCGAAGGTGGAGTAACTCAGGCCGTGCCCGAACGGGTACAGCGGGCGGTCCTCGCCGTACAGGTAGGTCTGGCGTGAGCCGATGATGTCGTAGTCCAGGAGGTCGGGAAGGTCGGTGTCGGCGGCGTACCAGGTCTGCGGGAGGCGGCCGCCCGGTGAGACGTCACCGGCGAGGATCCGGGCGAGTGCGGTGCCCGCGGCCTGTCCGCCGTGCGCGGTCCACAGCAGGGCGGGCAGTTCCGCGTCGGCCTCGGCGACCGCGTAAGGGTAGGAGGAGGTCAGGGCGAGGACGGTGCGCGGGTTGGCCAGGTGGGCCGCCCGCCGGAGCCGCTCCTGGTGCGGCGGCAGGGCGAGGGTCGTCCGGTCCTGGGTCTCGCGCCCGTTGATGTGCGGGTCGTTCCCCGCGACGACGACCACGACGTCCGCGTCCGCGGCGGCCCGGGCCACGGCGTCCTCACCGCGCTCCAGGACCTCGACGGTGAAGACGCTCCCACGGCCCTCCGGAAGGGAATCCCCTCCCAGAAGAATTTCCTCCCTCGCGGCAACCTTCACCGCACCGGCGGCGACAGAGACGTACCCACCCGTTCCCGCGTGCTCGATGAGGTACCCGTCCCCGTGCTCCACAAGCCCGAACGTCTCCTGCACGACCCAGCCGCCCGGCCGGTCGGCCGACGCGCGCACGTAGCCGTCCTCGGCGACCGAGAGGTAGCGGCCGTCGGCGGCCCGCAGCGTCAGCACCCCGCCGCCCCAGTCGGCGAGCGCGAACTCCGTGGCGTCCGACGGGTCCTCGCAGACCATCAGCGGCGGCAGGTCGGTGCGGCCCGCGAGCAGCGCGGGATCGAGGGCACCGACCGCGCCCCCGGCCCGCTCCCCGGCGTCCGCCCGCTCCCCCGCGTCGGCCCGCTCCCCCGCGTCCGTCCCCGGCACGACGCGCACCCACCCCGCCGCCCCGCACCGCAGCCGCACCCGGTCCACGCCCTCCGCGAAGGTCACGCGGTCGGCGCCGAAGCGCTCGCGGAGCCCGTCGAGGACGCTGCTGCGGCGGATCGGGGTCCCGCTGTACCAGTCGGTCTTGCACTCGTCGGCGAGCAGTCCGACGACCGCGACGCGGGCGCCCTCGGCGAGCGGGAGCAGACCGCCGTCGTTCTTGAGCAGCACGACGGCCTGCTCGGCGGCCTCGCGGGCGAGTCCCTGGTGTGCGGGGGTGTCGATGTCGTCCGGGGACGCGTCCGCGTACGGGCCGCCGTCCGGGTCGAACTCGCCGAGCCGCAGCCGCACGGACAGCTGCCGGCGCACCGCCGCGTCGACGTCCGGCATCGACAACAGGCCGCTTGCCAGAGCCCGTTGGAGGCGGCCGACCACCACCTTCGTGTCCGTGCCGTGGTCCGTGAAGCTGTCGACGCCCGCGACGAGGGCGGCCGCCACGGCTTCCTCGTGGGTGTCGAAGTACTCCTCGGAGTCCACGAGGTTGCTGGGCGCGCCCGCGTCGGAGCAGACGAGCAGCTCCTCGTCCGTCCAGCGGCGCAACTGCTCGCGCAGGTACGGCGATACGTGGTTGGGGCGGCCGTTGACCAGGTTGTAGGCGGGCATCACGCCCGCGACCGAGCCCGCCTCGACCGCGGCGCGGAAGGCGCGGAGGTCGTACTCGTGCAGGACGCGTGGCCGCACGGACGAGTTCGACGTGTCCCTGTGCGTCTCGTTGTTGTGGGCCAGCCAGTGCTTGAGCACTGGGGCGGTGCGCCACCGTCTGGGGTGGTCGCCGCGCAGGCCGCGCGTGTAGGCGACGGCGAGGGCCGAGGTGAGGTGCGGGTCCTCGGCGTACCCCTCCTCGTTCCTGCCCCAGAGCGGGTGGCGCAGGAGGTTCACGGTGGGGGCCCAGAGGTTGAGGCCGACGCGGTCGTCGCGTGTGCGCATCGCCCGCGCCTCGGTGCCGACGGCTTCTCCTATGCGCCGGACGAGTTCGTCGTTCCAGGTCGCGCCGAGGCCGACGGCCTGCGGGAAGACGGTCGCGGGCCCCATCCAGGCGACGCCGTGCAGGGCTTCCTGGCCGGTGCGGAACGCGGCGACGCCGAGGCGCTCGACGGCGGGCGTGAACTGGTGCAGGAGCGCGACGCGTTCGTCGGCCGTGAGCCGTGCGAGGAGGTCGTCCACGCGCTCGTCCGGCGGCAGTCCGGGGTCGCGGAACGGTGGCGGGTTGTCGGTCACGTGGGGGTCCCCTCGGCGGGCGGCAGGCACATCGGAAGGTGCGGGAGCGACCTTCGAAGCGCTTCGATGCTGGGGCTTCGATGGCGTCCATGTCAAGGTGAGGGGCGCCACGCAGCAGCGGCCACCAGTCGGCCGACGGGGGCCGCAACACCCGCACTCTGCACAGCGATTCGCGTCCGCAGCCTTGTCCCCCGACCGTGCCTTCATTTACTCTCGCTCGGCATCGAAGCGCTTCGAATTGCTTCGACCATCCGCGTCCCACGAAGGGTTGACGCAATGACGCCGAACTCCCTCTCCCCCAGGCCCGGTCCGAGCCGCAGAGGTTTCCTCGCCTCGTCGGGTCTCGCCGCGCTGGCCATGGCGGGCGGCGCCCCGCTGCTGACGGCGTGCGGAGGCAGCGGTTCGCACAACGAGGGCACCACGACCGGGAAGAAGCTCAAGGACCTGCTGCCCGCGTACGTCGCGTCGGACGTCGGCACGCCGGACATCCCGGCCGGGAACGGTTCGGCGGCGGGTTACACCAAGGCGCTGCCCGCGGACCGGCTGAAGGTGTCGGTGCCGGAGCGGCTCGGCAAGGGCGGCCGGTTCACCGTCATGGCCCCCATCTGGGGCAACGTCCCCAAGCGGGGCAACCCGTACTGGACGGCCATGGACAAGGCCGCCGGTGTGCACGTCACGTGGCAGAACCAGCAGGGCGACACGTACGGCCAGAAGCTGGGCGCCGTCCTCGCGTCGAGCCGCGTACCGGACGCCGTCGTCGTGCCCGGCTGGGAGCTGACCGGCAAGATTCCGAGCGCCGTCGCCCACAAGTTCGCCGACCTCGGGCCCTACCTGAGCGGCGACAAGGTCAAGGAGTACCCGAACCTCGCGGCGATCCCGACCGGCGCCTGGCAGCGTTCCGTCTTCGGCGGCAAGCTCCGCGGCCTGCCGATGCCCTCCGCCACCACCGTCAACATCGCCCCCTTCTACCGCACCGACCTCTTCGAGAAGGAGGGACTCGAAGCGCCTGCGAGCGCCCAGGAGTTCTACGACCTGTGCAAGGAACTCAACGCCCCGCGGAGCAGGGTGTGGGCGTGCGGCGACATGACGTGGGCGGCCTGGAACATCTTCGGGGTGCTGCCCGAGAAGCCGTACTACTGGAAGCTCGTCGGCGGCAAGCTCGTCAACCGCTACGAGACCGACGAGTACCTCGAAGCCCTTGAGTGGTCGCGCAAGCTCTACGCGGCGGGCTTCGTGCACCCCGACGCGAAGGCCGAGACCGGCAGCATCGGCGACCTGTGCGCGGCCGGCAAGGTGTGGATGTACTGCCAGGACCTGTCCGACTGGTACGGCAAGGCGGCCGTGCAGCGCGTCGACGACAAGAAGTTCCGCATGGAGGCGTTCGACTACTTCGCCCCCGGCGGCGGAGCTCCCTCCCTGTTCGCGCGCCCGCCCGCCGACATCTGGACGTTCATCAGCGAGAAGGCCGAGGAGAAGACGGTCCGCGACATCCTCGCCCTCGCCAACTTCACGGCCGCGCCCTACGGTTCGAAGGAACAGCGCCTCCGCATGTACGGCGTCGAAGGCGTCCACCACACCATCGAGGACGGTGTCCTCACCAAGAACGGCAAGGGCAACAACGAGGTCTTCTCGACGTACGAGTACCTCGCGTCGCCCGCGCCCTTCGTGGCCTACGCCGATCTGCCCGACGTCACGAAGGGCATGGTCGGGTGGCAGCAGCGCCAGGGCGCGCATACGAAGAAGCCGCTGTTCCACGGCATGATGATCATCGAGCCGAACCGGTACACCGAGCTGAACGCCGAATTCGAGGACCTGGAGAAGGACGTCGTACGGGGCCGCAAGAAGGTCTCCGACGTGCGGCGCGCGGTGGCGGACTGGCGGTCGGGCGGCGGCGACAAGCTGCGCGACTGGTACAAGAAGCTGCTCGACACGTCCGGCGATGCGGCGTCCTGACATGGCGGCGCACGGCACGACGGACACGCACCCCGCCCGCCCGGACGTCACGGCGGCCCCGGCACCACCCCCGCCGCGCACGCCGGCGCCGCGCAAGGCCGACGCGGCACGCGTCCCGCTCCGTCACCGGCTGCGCCGCGACCGCGTGCTCCTCCTCATGGTGCTGCCCGCGCTGCTCCTGCTCCTCGTCTTCAACTACGTTCCCCTGTTCGGCAACATCGTCGCCTTCCAGGACTACGACCCGTACATCGCGGACAACGCGTTCCGGGCGATGTCGCAGAGCCCGTGGATCGGCTTCGAGCACTTCCGGCACATGCTGGACGACCGGCTGTTCTGGCAGGCGGTCAGGAACACCCTGGCGATCTTCGCGATCCAGCTGGCCCTGTTCTTCCCGGTGCCGATCGCGCTCGCGCTGTTCGTGAACAGCTTCGTGCGGCCGCGCGTGCGGGCCGTGGCGCAGGCGATCCTGTACCTGCCGCACTTCTTCTCCTGGGTGCTCGTCATCACCGTCTTTCAGCAGATGTTCGGCGGGGCGGGCCTGGTCGCGCAGGTGCTGCGGGAGCGCGGGCACGAGGGCTTCGATCTGATGACCGACCCGGGCCTGTTCAAGTTCCTGCTCACCTTCGAGATGATCTGGAAGGACGCGGGCTGGGGCGTCATCGTCTTCCTCGCCGCGCTCGCCGCCGTCAGCCCCGACCTGTACGAGGCCGCTGCGATGGACGGCGCGAACCGCCGGCGCCGCATGTGGCACATCCAACTTCCCGCGCTGCGACCGGTCGTGGCCCTGCTCCTCGTCCTCCAGGTGGGCAACGCGCTCACGGTCGGCTTCGAGCAGATCCTCCTCCAGCGGGCAGCGGTGGGGGCGGCCGCCTCCGAGGTGCTCGACACGTACGTGTGGAACACCGGCCTGGACAACGGCAACTTCGGCTACGGCGCGGCGATCGGCATCGTGAAGGGTGTCTTCGGCCTCCTGCTCGTGCTCGGCGCCAACAAGGCCGCCCACCTGATGGGCGAGCAGGGGGTGTACAAGCGGTGAGTGCCCTGAACGTGCTGAACTTCGGCATCAAGCCAGGCAGCCGGTCCGGTCTGCGCCCGGTGTGGGAGGAGCCGCCGACCAGGGCGGGGCTCGCCGCCAAGGGCGTGACGCTGACGCTGGTCTGTCTGGCCGTGCTCTTCCCGGTATGGGTGGTCGTCGTCACCAGCCTCTCCTCGGTGCGGACGATCACCGATGCGGGCGGTCTCGTGGTGGTCCCCCGCGGTGTCACGTTCCTCCACTACCAGGAGCTGCTCAGCGGCGGTCAGGTGTCACGGGCCGCGCTGGTCAGCGTGGGCGTCACGGTCTTCGGGACGCTGTTCAGCATGGTCGTGTCGGTGCTGTGCGCGTACGGCCTGTCGCGGCCCGGGTCCGTGCTGCACCGCCCGATCCTGCTGGTCATCGTCGCCACGATGTTCTTCGGCGCCGGACTGATCCCCACGTACCTGGTGGTGCAGGGCATCGGCCTGACCGACACGTATCTCGCCCTGATCCTGCCGAGCGCCGTGAACGTCTTCAACATCCTCGTCCTGCGGGCGTTCTTCATGGGGACGGCGCAGGAGCTGGTCGAGAGTGCCCGCATCGACGGGGCCGGGGACCTGCGCATCCTGTGGCGGATCGTGATGCCGCTCTCGCGCGCGGTGCTCGCCGTGATCACCCTCTTCTACGCGGTGGGCTACTGGAGCGCCTGGTTCAACGCCTCGATCTACCTCAGCGACCCGGAGATGCTGCCGCTGCAGAACGTCATGCAGCAGCTGGTCCTGAAGCAGCAGAAGCCGACCGGCCTCAGCCAGGCGATCACCACGGGCCACCTGTCGCCGCTCGCCGTCCAGATGGCCGTGATGGTCCTCGCGCTCATCCCGGTGGCCGTCCTCGCGCCTTTCGTGCAGCGGCACTTCAAGCAGGGCATGCTCACCGGCGCGGTGAAGGGATGACGAACCCGCCGATGCCTTCCCTCCAGGACGTCACCCGCGGCCGCGTGCTCTTCGGCGGCGACTACAACCCCGAGCAGTGGCCCGAGGAGGTCTGGCACGACGACGTGCGCCTCATGAAGCAGGCCCGCGTCACCACCGTCACACTCGGCGTGTTCTCGTGGGCCAAGCTCGAACCACGGCGCGGAGCGCGTGAGTTCGGCTGGCTCGACCGCGTGATGGACCTGATGCACGAGCACGGCATCGGCGTCGTCCTCGCCACTCCGACCTCCTCACCCCCGCCCTGGCTGGGCAGGCTGCACCCCGAGACGCTGCCGCGGGACGAGGACGGACACGTCGAGCACTGGGGGTCGCGCCAGCACTTCGCGCACTCGAGCGCCGTCTACCGCCGCTGTGCGGCCGCCATCACCGAGGACCTGGCGGCCCGGTACGCGCACCACCCCGCACTCACCATGTGGCACATCAACAACGAGTACTGCACCTACGACTACGGCGACGAGGCGACGAACGCGTTCCGCCGCTGGCTGCGGGAGCGGTACGGAGACCTGAGCACCCTCAACTCGGCCTGGGGGGCGGACTTCTGGGGCCAGGTGTACGACACCTGGGAAGGAGTCCTGCCGCCCCGCCGCACGCACTACACGAAGAACCCCGCCCAGGTACTCGACTTCAAGCGCTTCACGTCCGACGCGCTCATGGAGTGCTACCTCGCCGAGCACGACATCGTCCGCGCCCACACCCCGCACCTCCCGGTGACCACCAACTTCATGCCGCTGTGGCAGGGGCAGGACGGGTGGAAGTGGGCGGCGCAGGAGGACGTGGTCTCGGTCGACCTGTATCCCGACCCGAAGGACGCGGGGGCGGGCCAGTACGCGGCGCTGGTCCAGGACCTGACGCGCTCCCAGGCGGGCGGTGACCCGTGGATGCTGATGGAACAGGCGGCGGAGCCGGTCAACTGGCGGGGCGTGAACCACCCCAAGCCCGCCGGGCTGAACCGCCTCTGGACCTGGCAGGCCGTGGCCCGCGGCGCCGACGCCGTCTGCTACTTCCAGTGGCGGCAGTCACGGCAGGGCGCGGAGAAGTTCCACTCGGGAATGCTGAGCCACGCGGGCGAGGACGGCCGCACCTTCCGGGAGGTCCGGCAGCTCGGCGCGGAGCTCGCCGCGGTCGGCCCCGAGGTCGCGGGCGCCCCGGTGCCCGCCGAGATAGCGGTCCTGCACGACTGGGAGTCGTGGTGGGCGGGGCAGCAGGAAGGGCGCCCCTCCTCCCTGCTCGACCACGCGGAGCTCCTGCGCGCCTGGCACCGCGCCCTGTGGGAGGCGAACCTCCCGGCCGACTTCGCCCACCCGGCGCACGACCTGTCGGCGTACCGCATGGTCGTCGTACCGCACCTCTACGCCCTCACCGACACCGCGATCGAGAACCTGACCGCCTGCGTACGGGCAGGAGGCACCGTCGTGTGCGGCTTCTTCACCGGCGTGGCCGACGGCGACGACCGGGTGCGGCCAGGCGGTATCGACGCACGGCTGCGCGCCCTGTTCGGCATCCGCACCCTGCACGAGTGGTGGCCGCTGGACGCCGACGAGCGCGTGGACTGCGACGGGTTCACCGGCACGCTCTGGTCGGAGGAGCTGGCGGCCGACGACGAGGCGGTGACGGTCGCGGCCTACCGGGGCGGCGAGCTCGACGGGCTTCCGGCCGTACTGCGCCGCGGCCGCGCCTGGTACGTGTCCACGCTCCCCGAACCCGACGCCCTGCGCGACCTGCTCCGACGTGCCGCCACCGAAGCGGGCGTACGGCCTCCGCCCGCTGACCTCCCCCGCGGGGTCGAGGCCGTACGCCGCGGCGGTCTGCTCTTCCTCCTGCACCACGGCCGCGACGAGGTGACCGTCCCGCTCCCGGGCCGGCACCACGACCTGCTCACCGGCGAGACAGTCGACGGCGCGATCGCCCTCGGCCGGTACGCGGTGGCCGTACTCCGCGAGGACGCACACCCCGCGGGCTCCCTCCGAGTCCGCGGTCACCAACCCCCACCCCTGGAGTGAGAACCATGGGACGACGACACCCCCACCGCACCACCCTGACCCGCCTGCTGTTGACCCCCACCGTGGCCGCGGGCGTGGCCCTCGGACTGACGTCCGCCCCCGCCCAGGCCGCCGTCTGGTCGACCTGCGACCAATGGGGCAACACCAGCCTGGACGGCTACACCCTCTACAACAACATCTGGGGCTCCGGCGCAGGCCGCCAGTGCCTCACCGCCGACTCGGGCACCAAGTGGAGCGTGCGCGCGGACCACCCGAACACCAGCGGCATCAAGTCCTACCCCAACGCCAAGAAGGTGGTCGGGAAGCCGGTCGACTCGCTGGCTTCGCTGAAGAGTTCGTACAAGGTCACTGTGCCTTCGGCGGGCGACTACAACACCTCGTACGACATCTGGGACACCGATTACGACTACGAGATCATGCTGTGGGTCAACCGGCACGGCAACGTCGGCCCGCTCGGCACCCCGCAAGGGACCGCCAGGCTCGGCGGCCACACCTGGGACGTCTACAAGGGCAGCAACGGCAACAACGAGGTCTTCTCGTTCCTGCGCACGTCCGACTCGTCCACCGGGACGGTCGACATCCTGCCCATCCTCAAGTGGATCAAGAACACCAAGGGCTGGATGGGCAACGAGACCATCGGTGACGTGCAGTTCGGCTACGAGATCAGCGGCGCGGCGGGCGGCCTCGACTTCAGGACGAACGCGCTGAGCACGGCCTTCGGAGCGCGCTGAGCACCGCCTTCCGAGCGCGCTCCATGGGGTGATCGGCGGCAGGTTCACCGCTCCGGACGTCTTGACAACCTGATTGGTCTGGACCAACGATGCGCACAGCAGCGGTGGCCACCGTCGTTCACATCCGCTCCTCACTCCTTCCTGGAGGCACTCCGTGGACCGTGTACGTCAGGGCAGACCCGGCTTTCGCCGGAGACTCGGCGCGGTGATCGCCGTCGGTGCGGCGAGCGCACTCGCCGTCACCGCGCTCGCCGCGCCCGCGCAGTCGGCGGACGCCACACGGGCCGGCGCCGCGGCGGCCGATGTCCAGGCGGACGTCAACGTCGCCAAGAACGCCGGGTTCGAGTCGGACCTGAGCAACTGGACCTGCGCCGCGAACAGCGGTGCCGCCGTCACGTCCCCCGTGCGCGGCGGCACCAAGGCGCTGAAGGCCACCCCGTCGGGCCAGAACCACGCCGAGTGTTCCCAGCTCGTCAAGGTGAAGCCCAACTCGACGTACAAGCTCAGCAGTTGGGTGCAGGGCGGCTACGCCTACCTGGGTGCCCGCGGCACGGGCACCACCGACGTGTCGACGTGGACGCCGGGCACCTCGTCCTGGCAGCAGCTCTCCACCAGCTTCACCACCGGCGCCAACACCACGTCGGTCACGGTGTACACGCACGGCTGGTACGGGCAGAGCGCGTACCACGTCGACGACGTGAACGTGTTCGGCCCCGACGGGGGCGGCGGCACCGACCCGGTCGAGATACCCGCCGTACCGTCCGGCCTCGCGGCGGGCACGACGACATCCACGTCGGTCGACCTGTCCTGGTCCCCCGCCTCCACGGCCACCGGCTACACCGTCTACCGCGACGGCACGAAGGTCGCCTCGGTCAGCGGCGCCTCGACGACCGTCACCGGCCTCACCCCGGAGACCACGTACAGCTTCCAGGTCAGCGCGTCGAACGCGGCCGGTGAGTCCGCGAAGTCGACGGCGATCACCGCACGGACCGGCAAGGGCGGCGGCGGGGACGGCGGCACGGTCCCCAAGCACGCGGTGACCGGCTACTGGCAGAACTTCAACAACGGCGCGACCGTGCAGAAGCTGCGCGACGTGTCGTCGGAGTACGACATCATCGCCGTCTCCTTCGCCGACGCCACCACCACACCGGGCCAGATCACCTTCAACCTGGACCCGGCCGTCGGCTACTCCTCCACCGCCGACTTCAAGGCGGACATCGCCGCGAAGAAGGCCGCGGGCAAGTCCGTGATCCTCTCGGTCGGCGGCGAGAAGGGCACCATCTCCGTCAACAGCGACGCCTCCGCCACGGCCTTTGCCAACAGCGCGTACGCGCTGATGCAGGAGTACGGCTTCAGCGGCGTCGACATCGACCTGGAGAACGGCCTCAACCCGACCTACATGACGAAGGCGCTGCGCCAGCTCGCGGCGAAGGCGGGCCCGAAGATGGTCCTGACGATGGCGCCGCAGACCATCGACATGCAGTCCACGTCCGGCGGCTACTTCCAGACGGCGCTGAACGTGAAGGACATCCTCACCGTCGTCAACATGCAGTACTACAACAGCGGTTCGATGCTCGGCTGCGACGGCAAGGTCTACAGCCAGGGCAGCGTGGACTTCCTGACCGCGCTCGCCTGCATCCAGCTGGAGGGCGGCCTCGACGCCTCGCAGGTCGGGATCGGCGTCCCGGCGTCCCCGCGCGGCGCGGGCAGCGGCTACGTCTCCCCGGCCATCGTGAACAACGCCCTGGACTGCCTCACCCGCGGCACCGGCTGCGGCTCGTTCAAGCCGTCGAAGACGTACCCGGGGCTGCGCGGCGCCATGACGTGGTCGACGAACTGGGACGCGACGGCGGGCAACGCGTGGTCGAACGCGGTCGGCCCGAAGGTGCACAGCCTGCCTTAGGGCCTGTGCCGGAAGCGACCGGTGGTCCGGCGGTCACCGGTTCGGGGGCGAGTGCGGGGCAGGCCCCGTGCTCGCCCTCACCGTCAGTGCGGGGGCGAGGAGTTCGACGCCGTCCGTGCCGCGCGCCGCCAGCTTCGCGACGATCCGCTCCACCGCGCGGCGCCCCATCTCCTGCGCCGGGATGGAGACCGAGGTGAGCCGCACGGACGCGCCGACGGCGACCTGGTCCGGGCAGATCGCCACCACCGAGACGTCCTCGGGAACCGCACGGCCCTGCTGGCGCAACAGCGCGAGCAGCGGCTCGACGGCCGACTCGTTCTGCACGACGAAGCCGGTCGTGCCCGGCCGTTCGTCGAAGACGCGGGCCAGGGTCATGGCCATCGCGTCGTAGCCACCGTCGCTGGGGCGGTGCAGCAGGCGCAGCCCCAACTCGCCCGCACGCGAACGGAGTCCGTCCAGCGTACGTTCGGCGAAGCCGGTGTGCCGCTCGTACACGGCGGGCGCCTCGCCGATGACGGCGACGTCCCGGTGCCCGATCCCTGCCAGATGCTCCGCGCACAGGGCGCCCGTCGCCGCGAAGTCGAGGTCCACGCACGCCAGCCCCTCGGTGTCGGCGGGCAGGCCGATCAGGACGGCCGGCCGGTCCCCCGCACGCAGCAACGGCAGTCGCTCGTCGTCGAGTTCGACGTCCATGAGGATCATCGCGTCGGCGATGCCGCTGCCGTTGACGCGGCGGACAGCGGCAGGCCCCTCCGCGCCGGTCAGGAGCAGCACGTCGTACCCGTACGTCCGGGCCGTGGTCGTGACCGCGAGGGCGATCTCCATCATCACCGGCACGTACATGTCGGTGCGGAGCGGCATCATCAGCGCGATGACGTTGGACTTGGCGCTGGCGAGCGCGCGGGCGCCCGCGTTCGGGTGGTAACCGAGCTCCTCGATGGAGCGCTCCACGCGTTCGCGGGTGCCCAGGGAGATCGAGCGTTTGCCGCTGAGCACATAGCTGACCGTACTGGCCGAGACCCCGGCGTGCCTGGCTACCTCGGCTAGGGTGACCATGCGGTGCTCCTCCGACTCCTCCGGCGCGCGGCTCGGGCGGTGAACCGCTTCGATGCGGACCACCCACCGACCCTAAGGGGGCGGGCATGGCCTGTCCAGAGACCTGTCGAAGCGCTTCGACCGCCCGCCCCGGGGGTGGTTCACCCGTGCACGGCGCGCCCTACAGCTTCGGGTGCGCGTTCTTCATGAGCTCCTGGAACTGCGCCGAGAACCAGTGCCCGGAGAGCGGCGCGTCGGCCAGCGCGCCGGACTTGCTGTAGTTGTTGCGTGCGTTCCCGTCGTACGTCGGGTCGCACATGCGGTCGAAGCCCTTGCCCTCGTCGTTCGGGATCTCGCGGCCGGCACCGTCAGACTCCCCCGGCGGCTTGATCCAGACGTAGGCGTCGATGCCGGCCGCGGGTGCGGCCTTCGGGCGTTCGCCGAGGCCCGCGCCCGCCTGGTTGCACCAGTTGCCGACGTGGATGCGGCGGTCGTAGCGGCCGCCGTTGACGTAGGAGTCCACGTCGCTCGTCGGTCCCGGCCCAGCGGGGCGTGCACTGCCGCCCCAGCCGTTGCGGGAGGTGTCGATGAGCATGCCGATGTCGGAGCGGAAGCCGGTGGACACCAGCTGGTCGCGGAAGGCCTGGGCGAAGGAGAGCTCGTCGGTGTAGCGGTTCCAGTCGACCCACTTGGACTCGCGGACCGACCTGCCGTTGACCGAGTCGCCGATCCTGAAATTCTCCTCCTTGAGGGCGCTGTAGTTGGCGGTGTTGGTGATGAAGCCGTGCACCTTGTCGACCGTGCTGCCCTCGGCGGTCGCCGCCTGGCGGAAGACCTGCGCGGAGGCGGCGAAGTTGTCGTCCCAGCCGATCCAGCCGTGGTGGGCCGCGTCCACGTAGTTGTAGACGTTGGGGACGGCGCCGAGCTTGTTGAGGGCGTAGCCGACGCCCTTCACGTAGTTGCCGTTGGCCTTCATCACGTCGCACTCGGGGGTCGCGGTGGGGCGTCCCGAGGTGTTGGTGACGAGGTTGGGCAGCGAGTCGATCTCGACGGTGGTGACGACGCGGAGGTTGGCGTACTTGCTGTCGGCGAGGATCCGCGCGATGGGGTCGATGTAGTCCCTCTTGTACCGGTCGATCTCGGTGGGGCCGAGCTCGCCGTTGGACGCGAGGGCCGCGCAGTCCCGGCCGGGCAGGTTGTAGATCACTAACTGGATGACGCCCGCGCCCTGGCGCAGTGCCGCGTCCAGGTGGGCGCGCAGGCCCATCTTGCCGCCCGTGCCCTGGATCGCGGCGATCCGGTCGAGCCAGACGCCTGTCGGCTGGCCGGATATGCGGCTGCCGCCCGGTTCGGCGTCGGCCTTGGCCTTCCACTCGGGGTTCACGTAGACCTTGGCGCCCGCGTAGGGGTTGTCGACGCGGGCTGCGGCGGCGGCTTTCCTGGTGGTTTCCGTGCTGTCGTCGCCGGTGAGCGCGACGGCGGTGCCGCCGCTCACGGCGAGGGTGGTGGCGAGGGCGAGCAGGAGAGTGCGTGATCGGTGGTGGCTGCGGCTCATGACGGGGTGGTTTCCTCTCGGGTGCCGAGGGCGCGCAGATGGTCGCGCAGCCCGCTGCCGAACGGGGTGGGGGTGCCGTCGTAGGAGCTGATGAGGGCCGGACCCGACGAGCAGTCCCAGGCGTTCCAGGTCCAGCCGAGGTACGAGAGCCCGCGGTCGTCGAACCACTTCATGACGCGGTCGATGAACCCGTGGGCGCAGGTGTTCTCGCCGATCTCGCCCGCGACGAGCGGGACGGCGGCGGCGACGGAGGCGAGGGTGCGGTTCCAGCAGTCCTCGTTGGAGCACGTGTTGAAGTTGTAGACGTGCCAGGCCGCGGCGAGATTGGCCGCAGGGTCGCGGGGTGCGTGCCGCAGCCAGCCGCTGAGGTCGTTCGAGTACGCGATGCCGGCCGCGAGGACGAGGTTCTTCGCGCCGGTCGCGCGCACCGCGTCCAGGAGGTCCTGCATGCCGGCGACCTCGTAGCCGATGCCGGGGCAGGTGCCGCCGTCCCGCCAGCAGGTCCAGGCCTGGTCGGTGGTGGGCGTCGCCCGGTCCGGGTAGGGCTCGTTGAAGAGGTCGAAGGCGACCTCGGGGTTGCTCCTGTACGCGGTGGCCACCGAGGTCCAGAACGCCGGTGAGTACCGGGCGTTCGGCATCGGCTTCTGACAGCTGGCGTGGACGTCGGCGCAGCCCGCGGAGTTGCCGGTGTACTGGCCGTGGGACCAGTGCAGTTCGAGGACCGGCGTCATGCCGTGGTTCTGGACGCGCTGTACCAACTGGTCGATGGCGGTGCGGTAGTTGGCTCCGGCGTACTTCGGGTCGATGTTGGCGGTGCCGAGCCAGCACTCCTCGTTGAGGGGGATGCGTACGGTGTTGGCCTTCCAGTCCGCGATGGCGCGGACGGCGGCGTCGTCGACGGGGCCGTCGAAGATGCCCCAGCCCTGGACGCAGGCGAACTCGCCGCCGGAGCGGTTGACGCCGAGGAGGCGCCGGGTGGCACCCCGCGCGTCGACGAGCTTGTTGCCCTTGGCGCGCAGGACCGGTGGGGCGGCGGCCGCGGCGGACTCGGCCGCGGACGGAGCGGACAGGACGGACGGGGCAGACGGATCGGATGGGGCGGACAGGGCGGGCGACGCGGTGAGACCGCCCGCCGCCAGCAGGACGCCGGTCAGCACGGCGAGCATGCGTGACAGACGTGGGGGGTGCCGCATGAGCGACTCCTTCGAGATCAGCGCGAGACCGGCACACGGCCGATCCCGAGATCAACTGACGGAATCGCTCCCACTGTTGAAGGCGAAAGCTATCAAGGAGTTGCCGCTGGGACCAGATGGGTTCGCGCCTTCTCCGGAGATTCACCCGTCGAATTCATTCGACGGATCCCGCGTCGAATGAATTCGACACTCCGATACGCGCCGACCCTATTGACATGTTCTCGCAATGCCTTGACCTTGGGAGCGCTCCCACTGTTTTTCCCCACCGGATAGTTTCGGGAATTCACTCCCCGAGAAGGGCCACGCTCGACAAGACGGTGTCGCCTACCAGGCGTCAGCGGTTCTGCTTCTGCCACTCGGCCTGCGCCTCGTTGAGCTGCTCGGCGAGATTGTCGAGGAAGTCCTCCGCCGACGCCTTGCCGAGCAGCACTTTCTGGAAATCCGGCTCATTCTCCGCCTTGCTGATGGTGTTCCAGTCGGGCAGATAGTAGGGCAGCTGTACGATCTTCGTGGAGCCGCTGTTCAATGCCGCGGCCGCCAGCTCGGTCGGCTCGGCCTTCTTCACCCACGGGTCCTTCGCGGCACGCGTGTTGGCGGGTATGGCACCCGCCGACTCGTTCCATTTGCTGTTGGAGGCGTGCGAGGCCGCGAACTCGATGAACTTCCAAGCGGCCTTCTTGTTCTTGCTCGACCTGAACAGGCCGAGCCCGTCGACCGGGTTGGACACCTGGACGCGGACACCCGCGTCGGTCGTCGGGTTCGGCAGGCCGCGGAACTTGTCCTCGCCGAGAGCCTTCACGTGGTCGGCGTAGGACCCGAGGTTGTGGCTGAGCATGCCGATCCGCCCGTTGTCCCATTGGGCGTTCATCTTCGTGAAGTCGTTGTTGAGGTCGGCGGAGGGCGTCGCCTTCTTGTAGAGGGCGGCGTACTTCTTCAACGCGGCGACGTTCTTCGGGTGGTTGACGGTGGTCCGGTCGCCGTCCCAGAACGAGCCGATGCCCGACTGGCCGTACATCGCGTCGAGTGCCTGCGCGATGGAGCCCTCGCCGCCGCGGATGGTGTAGCCGAAGCGGTTGGCCTTCTGGTCGGTGAGCCGGTCCGCCGCCTCGTAGAACTTGGACCAGGTGGTGGGCGCGTCGAGGCCGGCCGCCTCGAAGAGGTCGGTGCGGTAGTAGAGGACGCCGTTGCTGGCGGAGGTCGGCACCGTGTACAGGCGGCTGCCGCCACCGGCCGCCCGCACGCTGTCGACCATCCCCGTGTTCAGCTCGTCGTCCAGCGCACTGCCGTCGAGGCGTTCGTCCAGCGGCTCCAGGGCGCCCTGCGCGGCGATCCCGGCGAGCATGGCCGCGCCGACACCCCCGACGTCGGGCAGCCCGCCGCCCTGGATGGCGGTGTCGTACTTGGACTGCACACTCTCCGCGGGCACGCCGACGTACTTGACCTTGATGTCGGGGTTGGCCTTCTCGAAGTCCCCGATGATCTTCTTCCAGATGTCGTGCCGGACGGCGGTGTTGTTGTCCCAGAAGGTGATCTCGCCCTTGCCCGAACCCTCGCCGCCCTTGTCCCCGGCCGCGCCTTGGCCGTCGTCGCCGCAGGCGGTGGCGGTCAGCGTGAGGACCGCGGCCAGCGCGAGGGCGGACGTGCTCGTTCCCGTTCCCGTCCTCGTTCCCGTTCTCTTGTTCATCGTCAGCTCTCTCCTTGTGTAGTGATCCGGAAGTGCGTGAACAGGGCGGCACCGGCAGGACCCGTGCCGGTCGGCGCCGCCGCGAAGAGCCCGAACAGCGCGCCGACCCAGTTCCACGGAGTCGCGGCGAAGACGGGCCCCGAGCCCCGGAAGCCGCGTCCGTCGCCCGCATCGGCATCGGCAGCGGCATCGGCATCGGCGGAGAAGCGGCAACGCGCGCCGTCGCCGACCTCGATGCGGAGCCGGGCCGTGCCGTCCGGTGCCGGACGCGGGTGTTCGGCGTCGCGTTCCCGGCCGCCCCGCTCGGCGAACCGGTGCACGAGCCGGGCCGTACCGTCGGCGTCCCGCTCCAGGCCGATCCAGGAGTACGCGTCGCCGAGCACCGCGAACCCGGCCCGCGCGCCCGGCGCGTCCGCGGCGAGGCTCAGGTCGACCTCCGCGACGCACGGGCGGAGCGGCAGGCGCTGAGTGAGGACGTGCGGCAGCGTGCGCAGGTCGGGGGCCTGCACGCTGCGGACGCACGCCAGGTGCAGGCCATCTCCGGAGTGCGTCGTGGCCCAGCCGGGCTGCGGGTTGGCGGTCCACTGCCACTGACGCCCGTACCGCCCGCCGGGGAAGGCGTCTTCGGTGACGGGTACGGCGGCAGACTGCTCCGGCAGGTCCGGCTTGCGGTGTACGAGGACGGGGGCGCCGTCGTCGCCGAGCACCGGCCATCCTTCGGTGTCCCAGCGCATCGGCTGGAGGTGGACGACGCGCCCGTAGGGGCCGCGCTGCTGGAAGTGCAGGAACCAGTCCTCGCCACGCGCGGTGCGCACCCATCCGCCCTGGTGGGGACCGTTGACGTCGGTGCCGCCCTGCTGGAGCACGACGCGTTCCTCGTACGGCCCGTGGAACGTACGGGAACGGAAGGCCCCCTGCCACCCGGTCTCCACTCCCCCCGCGGGCGCCAGGATCCAGAACCACCCGTCGTGCCGGTAGATCTTGGGGCCTTCGACGGTGAACCAGCCGGGGATCAGATCGCCGTCGATCAACACGGCGCCCTCGTCGAGGAGTTCACGTCCGTCGGTGCTCATCCGATGGCCCGTGATGCGGTTCTTCACGCCGGACCGCGACTTGGCCCAGGCGTGCACGAGGTAGGCGTGGCCGGACTCCTCGTCCCACAGGGGGCACGCGTCGATGTAGCCCTTGCCGGGCTTGACGAGGTGCGGCCGCGTCCAGGGCCCTCGGATCTCCGCCGCGTTGACCTGGAAGATCCCGTGGTCGGGGTCGCCCCAGAAGATCCAGAACCGTCCGCCGTGGCGGCGCAGCGACGGCGCCCAGACGCCGCAGTCGTGCCGGGGCACGGCGAAGGCGTCCGCGGGTTCGAGGCGTTCGACGGCATGCCCGATCAGCGTCCAGTCGACCAGGTCGCGGGAGTGCAGCAGGGGCAGCCCCGGGACGCGGCCGAAGCTGGAGGCCGTGAGATAGAAGTCGTCCCCGTCCCGCAGCACGTCGGGGTCGGACCAGTCGGCCCCGAGAACGGGATTGCGGTACGTGCCGCCACCACCCGCCCCGCCGGACGCGCTCACACCGTCACCGTCACCCGCACTGCCGAACGCGCTCACACCGTCCCCGTCACCCGCCCTCCCGGACGCCGTCACACCCCCACCACCACCCGCCCCGCCGAACGCGCTCACACCGTCACCGTCACCCGCACTGCCGAACGCGCTCACACCGTCACCGCCCTGCGCACCAGCGCCGTCGCCTCGTCGCGTTTCAGGGCGCCGTCCGCGACGACCGTCACCACGCGGCGTACGACGGTGTCTCCCGGCGCGATCGCCAGCCGGTCCTCCGACGCGAGGGAGGAGCCGACGCCGGGGTACTCCGCGGCGCGCACGAACCACGGGTCGTGCCGGGTCCGCGCCGTCGCACCGGCGAAGACCAGGGTCCAGCCGTCGCCCGCGAGCGCCAGCCAGTCCGCGCGGGCCCCGTGCACGGCCGCCTCGCCCTCCGCCGCCGCGGTGAACACGTGCGGCGGCGCGAACTCCTTCGGGGCGCGCCAGAAGAAGCCGCCGTACCCGGCGCCGGGCCGGCCGTTGGTGGCGGGGCTGCCGAAGGACACCTCGCCGCCGGTGACGTTGGTGAGGGAGAACGTGAAGTCCAGCGCCCAGGCCGTGGCGTCGAGCTCCGTGGCCGCCACGGTGCGGCGTTCCCTGAGCAGCACCTCCCCGGCGGCGTCCTCGGCCACCGTCCAGGTCAGCTCTTCCACGAAGCCGTCGGGGTCGTGCAGCTTGAAGTCCCGGTGGCGCTGCACGCCGTGGTTGCCGAGGTCGACGGGCCCCCGGCCCCGTACGAACGTACGGCCGCCCCAGAAGTTGTACCCCGCCACGTCCGGCACGGCCACCCCGGCCCCGAGGTGGTGCGGGTGGTCCGCCGGGGCCAGCTCGGTGACGGGCGTGCCCGCGAGGGTCGTCACCGGGTGCAGGTAGGGGCGCGGGGACAGGCGCCGGTCCAGGACGTTCCGGTAGGCGTAGCGGCCGACGGGCCGTCCCGCGCAGCGCAGGACGAGGGAATGCTTCATGACGTACTCACCTCGTTGTGAAGGTCGTCGGGGCGGGCCGGGCCCAGTCGGCGCCCAGCTCGGAGTAGAGGCGGAGAGTGTCGGCGGCGAGCACCACCAGGCCGTCGACGCCGTGCACGACGCGTCGTCCCGCCCGGTCGTCCGGGGCGGCGGCCCAGGCCCGTTCGGGCAGCTCCACGGGGTCCGGGGCGGTCCGTACGGCCTCGACGACCCGCATGAAGGCGCCGGTCGCGGCGGGCGGTACGAGGAGCGGGGCGCGCCCTGCGAGGTGCGCGACGAGGTTCTCCAGGAGGTCGGTCCTGCCGTGGAGGGTGGTCCCGCCAGAAGCGGCGTCGGAGTCGGAGTCGGCGTCGGAGTCGCGCCGCTGTCGGCCGGGCACCGCACCCGCACCCCGCACCTCCACCCGGTCCTGCCGGTACCAGAACGTGATGCGCCCCCGCGTGCCGTGCACCACGACGTACGGCTCCCCGGCCGTGTGCGCGCACAGCGTCGCCGCCACCGTGACCCGGCGGCCGGACGCCGTACTGACGCGGACGCAGGACGTGTCGTCGGACTCGATGGCGTGGGCCCGGAACAGTTCGGTCTCCACCGCCGTGACGTCCTCGGCCTCCGTGGCGTCGGCCAGCGCGAGGGCGGTGGAGACGGCGTGCGCGAGGGGGTTCGTGAGGACGCCGTCGACAACGTCGGTCCCGGCGAGGCGGCGGCGCCCCGCCCACGGCGCGCGCCGGAAGTACGCCGCGTCGCGCACCCACGCCCCCGCCCCGCCGACCCCGGTCACGTCGCCGACCGCCCCCTCGGCGATCAGCCGCCGGATCGCGGGGAGCGCGTGCGAGCCGAGCGACTGGAAGCCGATCTGGACGACGGTGCCCGCGGCGGCCGCCCCGTCCGCCATCCGCCGGAACTCCGCGTACGACGGGGCGGGCGGCTTCTCCAGGAGCACGTGGACGCCGCGCGCGGCAGCCGTGAGGGCGAGCCCGGTGTGGGTCGGGATGGGCGTGCAGATCACGGCGACGGCCGCGCCGGTCGAATCGAGCAGCCCGGCGAAGTCCGCGGACTGCTCCACCGCGCCGAACCCGGTCAGCTCCTCCCCCGTGAGCGGCCGCAGCTCGCAGACCCCCACGAGACGTACGAGCCCGGCGTGCTGGAGGCGGCGGATGTTCTCCAGGTGCCGGGCGCCGTGCCCGCGCGCCCCCGCCAGCACGACGGGCAGCGGCCGCCGCGGCCCTAGGCCCCCCGCGCCCACCGCGGCCCTCACCCCTTCACCGCCCCGGCGCTGAACCCGGTGACCAGCCACTTCTGGATGAAGGCGAAGACGATCACGACGGGCACCGCGGCGACGACACCGCCCGCGGCGAGCGCGCCGAGGTCGACGCTGTCGGCGCCCATGAGCGTGGCGAGGCCCACCGGGATCGTCTGCTTGCCCTGGTCGCTGAGGAACATGAGGGCGAAGAGGAAGTGGTTCCAGCTGTGCACGAACGCGAAGGACCCCACGGCGATGAGGCCGGGCCGCAGCATCGGCAGCACGATCGCGAGGAACGCCCGGAAGCGCCCGCAGCCGTCGACCCAGGCGGCCTCCTCCAGGGCGTACGGGACGTTCTTGATGAAGCCGCTGAGCAGAATCATGGAGAGCGGAAGCTGGAAGACGGTCTCGGCGACGATCACGCTGCCCAGCGAGTTGATCATCTGGAGCTCGGCGAAGATCTGGAAGAGCGGCACGAGCATCAGGGCGCCGGGGATGAACTGCGAGCACAGCAGCGCCAGCATGAAGCCGCGTTTGATCCGGAAGTCGAAGCGGGCCAGGGCGTAACCGCCCGCGAGGGCGACGAGCGTGGTCATCACCATGGAGGCGACGCCGACGAGCACGCTGTTCTGGAAGAACGTCGCGAAGCTGCGCTCGGTCCACACCTTGTCGAAGTGCTCGAAGGTGAGGGGCCACGGCACGAGCGAGGTGGAGCCGGTGGGGCGCAGGGCGAAGAGCAGGATCCAGTAGAAGGGGATGAGGGTGAAGAGGAGATAGAGGCCGAGGGGCAGGTGGATCTGCCAGCGGGGCGGCTTCCTCGTACTGCTCATACTGCTTGTACTGCTTGTACTGCTTGTACTGCTCACTTGTCCTGTCCCCCGAACTTGCTGAGCCGCAGATAGAGCAGCGAGCAGAAGAGAAGAATCACGAAGGCGACGGCGGTCAGCGCGGAGGCGTAGCCGAAGTCGTGGGAGTCGACGGCGATGGACGCGATGCGCAGCGGCAGCGTCGTGGTCTCGCCCGCGGGGCCGCCGCCGGTGAGGGTGTAGAGCAGGTCGACGTTGTTGAACTCCCAGACGGCGCGGAGCAGCGTGGAGAGGATGATCGCGTCCTTGAGGTGCGGCAGCGTGATGTGGAGGAACTGCCGGACGCGGCTCGCGCCGTCCACCTCGGCCGCCTCGTACAGGTCCTTCGACACGGACTGGAGGTCGGCGAGGATGAGGATCGCGAAGAAGGGGACGCCGCGCCAGAGTTCGGCGACGACGACGGCGGGAAAGACGGTGCCGGTGTCGGAGAGCCAGGACGTGCCGTAGGAGCCGATGCCCGCGTCGGCGAGGTAACGGGTGATGCCGGTCTGGGAGTTGAAGATCAGCAGCCAGATGGTGGAGGTCAGTACGCCGGAGACGGCCCATGGCGAGAAGACGAGGGCGCGGGCCATCGCGCGGCCGACGAAGGTCTGGTTGACGAGCAGGGCGAGGGCGAGTCCGAGCAGCAGCTGCAGGACGACCTCGACGGCCACCCACTGGAAGCTGAAGCCGAGGGTGCGCCAGAAGTCCGGGTCGTCGGTGAACGCCGTGACGAAGTTGTCCAGGCCCGCGAAGCCGTTGCGCCACGGCTTGGTGGGGTTGTAGTGACGCAGGCTGTAGTAGAAGACGCTGACCACCGGGTAGGCGATGAAGCCGAGCATCAGCAGGGCGGCCGGGGCGATCAGCAGATACGGCAGCCGGCGCGGACTCGCCCCGTTCCCGCGCCGCTTCCGCGGCGGGGGTGGTGGCGCCTTCGCGGTGCCGTGCGGCGGCGGCTTCGCCACGGCTGCGGCGTGTGCCATGACACTTCTCCGATCGTGGGTGTACAAGGCCTTGGACGTGCAGAGGTGAAGCGCTTCGCGTACGTCGTTCGAGATATCGATCAAAGAAAGGCGTCAGCCGGCGTACGGGTCCGGCACCGCGCCGGGCCTGGCCAGGAACGCGAAGTCGCACCCCGTGTCGGCCTGGGTGATCTGCTCGCTGTAGAGCGCGCCGTAGCCCCGCTCGTAACGGGCGGGCGGCGCGACCCACTCCTTCCGACGCCGCGTCAACTCGTCTGCCGACACGTCAAGTTGGAGCTTCCGCGCCGATACGTCGAGCGTCACGAGGTCGCCCGTGCGGACGAGGGCGAGCGGCCCGCCCACGTACGACTCGGGCGCGACATGCAGCACGCACGTCCCGTACGACGTACCGCTCATCCGCGCGTCGGAGATCCGCACCATGTCCCGCACCCCCTGCTTGAGCAGGTAGTCGGGGATCGGCAGCATCCCGTACTCCGGCATGCCGGGGCCGCCCTTGGGGCCCGCGCCCCGCAGCACGAGGACGTGGTCGGGGGTGATGCCGAGCGCCGGGTCGTCGATGGTGCGCTGCATCGTGCGGTAGTCGTCGAACACGACGGCGGGGCCGGTGTGCCGCAGCAGCCGCGGGTCTGCGGTGATGTGCTTGATGACGGCGCCGTCCGGGCAGAGGTTGCCGCGCAGGACGGCGACGCCGCCCTCTTCGGCGACCGGGTTGTCGCGGGGACGGATCACGTCGTCGTGGTGGACGCGGGCGCCTGCGAGCTGTTCGCGCAAGGTGTCGTGGGCGACGGTGGGGCGGTCGAGATGGAGCAGGTCCGTGATGCGGGAGAGGAAGCCGGGCAGTCCGCCCGCGAAGTGGAAGTCCTCCATCAGGTACCGCGCGCCGCCGGGGCGGACGTTGGCGAGGACGGGCACGGTGCGGGCGATCCGGTCGAAGTCGTCGAGAGTGAGCTTCACTCCGGCGCGCCCGGCCAGCGCGATGAGGTGGATGACGGCGTTGGTGGAGCCGCCGAGTCCGAGGACGGTGGTGACCGCGTCCTCGAAGGCGTCCGGGGTGAGGATCCGCGACAACGTCAGCCGCTGACGCACGAGTTCGACGACGCGGAGGCCGGAGGCCGCGGCCATCCGCTCGTGCCCGGAGTCGACGGCGGGGATCGACGAGGCACCCGGCACCGTCACGCCCAGCACCTCCGCGGCGGCGGTCAGCGTCGACGCGGTGCCCATGGTCATGCAGTGGCCCGGGGAGCGTGCGAGACCGCTCTCCAGCTCGGTGAGCTCGCAGTCGCCGATGAGCCCGGCGCGCCGGTCGTCCCAGTACTTCCACATGTCCGTGCCCGATCCCAGGACCTCGCCCCGCCAGTGCCCCGGCAGCATGGGCCCCGCGGGCACGAACACGGTGGGCAGGTCGACGCTCGCGGCGCCCATGAGCAGCGCGGGCGTCGACTTGTCGCAGCCGCCGAGCAGCACGGCGCCGTCCACGGGGTACGAGCGGAGCAGCTCCTCGGTCTCCATGGCGAGGAGGTTCCGGTAGAGCATGGGCGTCGGCTTCTGGAAGGTCTCGCTCAGCGTCGACACCGGGAACTCCAGCGGGAACCCGCCCGCCTGCCACACGCCCCGCTTGACGGCCTGCGCGCGCTCGCGCAGGTGGGAGTGGCAGGGGTTGATGTCGGACCAGGTGTTGAGCACCGCGACGACGGGCTTGCCCAGGTGTTCCTCGGGGAGGTAGCCGAGCTGCCGGGTGCGGGCGCGGTGGCTGAAGGAGCGCAGGCCGGACGAGATGGTCTCGCCGTACCACCGCTGGCTGCGCAACTCACCTGCGGGGAGCGTCATATGGACCACCCGGCGACGATGTCCGCGACCTCCGCGCGTTCCGCTTCCGGCAGCAGGCTGCTGGGGGCGCGCACGTCGCGGCGGCACAGGCCGAGTGCGGCGAGGGCCTCCTTGACGACGGTGACGTTGTGGGCGGATCCGTCGGCGGCGCGCAGCTCCTCGAAGCGGCGGATCATCGCCCAGACATCCATGGCGGCCGGATGGTCGCCGCGTCGAAGCGCTTCGATCATGCGCAGCGAAAGGCCGGGGGCGACGTTGACGAGTCCGGAGGTGAAGCCGGTGGCTCCCGCGGAGAAGTACGAGGGAGCGTAGGGCTCGGCCAGTCCGGCGACCCACACGAACCGTTCGAGCCCCGCGTCCCGGGCGAACCCGGCGAAGCGCGCCGCGTCCGGCACCGCGTACTTGACGCCGATGACGTTGGGGCAGGCGTCGGCGAGTGCGGCGAGGCGGGCACCGGGCAGTGCGGCGTCGCGCAGATAGGGGACGACGCCGAGCCGGGGCACGGCCTCGGCGATGGCCCGGTGGTAGTCGACCCAGCCACTGTCGGAGACGTAGGGATGGACCGGCTGATGGACCATCACCATGTGGGCGCCGACCGCGTCCGCGTGCCGGGCGGCGGCCACCGCGGTCGGCACGTCGTGGCCGACGCCGACGAGGATCGCCGCCCGCCCGGCCGCCTCCTCGACGGTCGACTCGACGACGGCACGGCGCTCCTGCGGCGCGAGCGCGTAGAACTCCCCCGTGTTGCCGTTGGGCGTGAGGGTGCGCACCCCCGCGTCGAGCTGGCGGCGCAGGATCTTGCGGTGGGCATCGTGGTCGATCGTGCCGTCCTCGGCGAACGGGGTCACGGGAATCGCCACCACGTCGGCCAACGCATCACGCTGCGCCTCGTACTTCTCCCCTACTGCTCCGCTCACTTGAGGTCCCCCTCCGAGGGAAAGGCACGCTGTACGAACGACGCGATGTGCCGGTGCAGTGCTTCGGCGGCGCCGTCCGCGTCCCCGACGAGCGCGAGCCGCAGGATCTCCTGGTGCTCGGTCGCCTCGCGTGCCCACGACGGGTCGGCCGCCCAGGCGACGGCGGAGACGAGAGCGGCCTGGTCCCGCACCTCGTCGAGGAGGCGCCCGAGGAGCGGGTTGCCGCAGGCGGCGTACAGCGTGCGGTGGAACTCCCGGTTGGCCAGGGAGCGTTCGGCCGCGTCCTCGGCGACGGCGGCTCGCTCCAGGGCGTCGCGCGCGGCGTCGAGCGCCGTTCCGCGCCGGACGGTGCGGCGCAGCGCCTCGGGTTCGAGGAGCAGCCGTACGTCGTAGACCTCGCGCGCCATGGCCGCGTCCACGGTGCGTACCGCGGCGCCCTTGTACTGGCTCATCGCGACGAGGCCGGTGCCCGCGAGGGTCTTGAGGGCTTCGCGCACGGGCGTCTTGGAGACCCCGAACTCACCGGCGAGCTCCGTCTCGACCAGGGGCTGCCCCGGCCTCAACTCGCCGCTGAGGATGCGGTGTTTGATCGCTTCGAGCACGAACTGCGTGCGCGAGGGGATCGGGGTCGGCACGGACGGCATGGGCACCCTCGGATCTCACGTATCGCGTATCACGTCTCATATATGACGTACGAAGTACGACGCGTAGAAGCTAAGAGAGCACCGCGGAGTTCGTCAACGCTTCTGACAAAGAAGGGTGGTTGGTTGCAGCCCTCGGCCGGGTGGCGGCTCTGCGCCGTGGCGTGCGGCGGCCGGGCTCATGCCTCGGCGGCGGCCCTCGCGGCCTCTGCCGAGCTGTGGTCTTTCAGGTGGTACACGCTGAACGCCTTGCGGATGACAGGCTGGGCGACGTTGCGCACCGGGACGCCGCCCGTGGTCATGCCGTGTTCGGTGCCCGCGTGCGCGTGGCCGTGCACGGCAAGGTCCGCGCCCGCCGCGTCGACCGCCTCCGCGAGCAGGTAGCTGCCGAGGAACGGGTAGATCTCCAGGGGCTCCCCCGCGAGGGTGTCGGGGACGGGTGCGAAGTGCGTCAGCGCCACTCGCGTACCGCAGCCCTGCTCGGCCAGGTCGTCGAGGGAGGCGCGCAGGCTGTCGGCACAGCGGCGGGTGTAGCGGATGAACTCCTTCATCAGGGGTTCCCCGAACTCGCTGCCGCTGCGTCCGACGAAGCCGCCGCCGAACCCCTTGGTGCCCGCGATGCCCACACGTGCCCCGTCGACCTCGACGACCGTGCCCTCTCCTTCGAGGACCCTGACGCCCGCCTCGCGCAGGACGTCGGTGACCGCTTCGGGCTGTTCGTCGTGGTGGTCGTGGTTGCCGAGCACGGCGACGACGGGCACGGGCAGCCCGGTGACCTCCCGCGCGACCACTTCCGCCTCCTCCGGCGTGCCGTGGCGGGTGAGGTCCCCGGCCAGCAGCAGCAGGTCGGCGCAGTCGGGCAGCGTTTCGAACGCGGGCCGGAGCACGCCCTGGCTGTCGAGGCCCATGTGGATGTCCCCCACGGCTGCGATGCGGATCATGCGAGTTCCTCCGGGTGGTCCGGGGCCGCCGATTCGGCCACCACGACGTCGAAGTGGACCGTCTCGCCGTCCAGTTCCTCGTTCACGGTGCGCAGCAGCTCGTCGCGGCAGTGGGTGGTGGGCACGGTTCCGACGACCGCCACGGACGATCCGCGGGGCTCGACGCGGATGCCCAGCTCGCCCAGTTCCTCCGCGGCGAGCCGCTCCTTCAGATGGGCGATGCGGTACTCGACATGGGCCGGGTCGTTCATGCGTCTCCTCCTCGCGGTGCGATGACTTCCAGACGTTCGAGCAGGTAGAGGAAGGCCGCCGGCATCGGCGCGTCCCCGAACGCGTCGCGGACCGCCTCCCAGTCGACCCTCTCCCGCAGCTGTCGCGCGATCGGCAGCACCGCGCCGAAGTCGCAGTGGTGCTCCGAGAAGGCGGCGAGCAGCGCCCGTACGAGGTCGGTCGGCGCCAGGACCGGCATCTGTACGGAGTCCACCGGTAGCGGCGTGGCGCGGCCGAGCAGCTCCGTGGTGACCGGCTCGCCGCCCAGCTCGAAGATGAGGTCGATGTCCTGGCCGAGGCACTTGGCCTTGAGTAGCCAGTCCTCGGGCGGCGCGTAGACCGTCAGGCCCGCCTCCTCCAGTGTGGCCGCGACCGCTTCGGCGTCCTCGGGCCTGATGGCGAAGTCGGCGTCGTGCTGGAGGTTACCGGTCCCGCCGTGCGCGTACACGGCGACGCTGCCGGCGAGCGCGAAGTCGTGCTCGGCCCTCTTGAGGAGGGCGCCGACCTGTTTGGCGGCTTCCAGGATGGCCTGGTTGAGGTCGGGCGGGAGGTCGTCCGCGGGCATGTCGTGGTGGGCCGCGGGCGTGTCGTGGCGCGCGTCGTGGTGCGGGGAGCCACCGGCGTACGGGGCCTGCGCGCCCTGCGCGTCGGGGGCGGTGTCCTGTCGGGTGAGGTCTTCTGCGTTCGGCGTCACCTGCTGCTCCGTTTCCGGACACCGGCGTCCGCACCCGCACGGAACGTACGGAACGTACGGGCAGGCGATGTCCGACGATCCCTGCTCCAGGCAGCTCCGGTACCCGGGCCGCCGGGTTCGACACGGGCCGGTTGCGGCACGGGCCCACGGATCCGGTTCAGGGACGGCGCCACTCGTCGCTCCGCAGATGCGAGCCGGCCTGGGGTCCCATGCGCACCATGCCGCCGTCGGCGACGTAGGACGCGCCGGTCACGTACGACGCGTCGGGACTCGCGAGGAAGGCGATGACGGCGGCGATCTCCCTGGCGTCGCCCGGTCGGCCGAGCGGGATGCCGGGACGGCTCACCTCGTGCACGTCCGTGTCCTCCTGCCCGGTCATGGGCGTGGCGATCTCGCCGGGCGCGACGGCGTTGACGGTGATGCCGTGCTCCGCGAGCTCCAGGGCCATCACCTGGGTCAGCAGTCCGAGTCCCCCCTTGGCCGCGCAGTAGGGGGCCGCGCCCACGCGGGGCTGGTGCTCGTGCACCGACGTCACGTTGACGATGCGGCCGCCCCCGCCCTGCCGGATCATGCGCCGCGCGGCGCGCTGACCGCACAGGAACGGGCCGATGAGGTCGACGTCGACGACGCGCTGGACGTCGGCGTGCTCCAGGTCGAGATAGGGGGTCGCCGTGCCCGTGCCCGCGTTGTTGACCAGGACGTCGATGCGACCGAGGCGCTCGGCGAGGTCGTCCACGACGTCCGCGGCATCGGGCAGCCTGGTCAGGTCCATTCGGGCGACGGCGGCACGCCGGCCGTGCCGGCGCACCTCCTCGGCGGTCCGCTCCGCCCCGTCCTCGTCGCTGTGCCAGGTGATCCCTACGTCCAGCCCCGCGGCCGCGAGCCGGACGGCCGTGGCCCGGCCGATGCCGGAGTCCGCGCCCGTCACGACGGCCACGCCGGGACCGGAAGAGGTGGGGACGGTCATGGAGGTCCTCCTGCTCGTGGAACGGAACACTCGTCGCCCTCCGTCCAGCTTCGGGCAGAGCGCCGTGTCCCGCCCGCCCACGGGTCCTGGACCTCGCGGCCGTACGTCAGTCCCGGCCGTCCTGCGCCGACGGCAGGTCCTCGTCGGAGACGATGTGGACGGCCGCTTCCTCGGCGCCCGCCGCGCCGCCGTCGATGCCCTCGTCGCGGGCGACGACCTGCTTGTCCGTGTCGGGGTGGGCGCCCTCGTCGGGGGCGACCAGACGGCCCGCGCGGTCCCGTCCGGCCTCCGGGTCCATGGGCTCGCCCTCGCCGTCCGGCAGGTCCCCGATGCCGTCACGGCCGGGGCGCTCCGCGTCGGGCACCTCCTCGTCGGGGACTTCCTGGCGCAGCCGCTCGTCGAGCGTCTCGCCCTCGTGCTGCTCCGCGGCCGTCGTGCCGGTCCTGGTCACGCCGAGGGGCTTCTCCGGCGGCGAGTAGCCCTCGTCGAGCATGTCGTCGTACGTGCGCTCGTCCAGCGCGTCCTGGAGGTCGAGCGGCGCCGCGTCCTCCTGCTCCTCGTTGCTGCCGGTGGGCTGGTAGGCGTCGTCCGCCATGTTCTGGTCGCTCATGACTACCTCGCGCTCGGGGGTCCGGTTTGTCGCGCTCGCCCTCTGATGGTCGCGCACAGCCCTTCGTAGTGCCCGCGACGCACTCCCCCAAACGATCAGCCGAGCCGTCAAGCCGTGTGCATGATCTGGATCAGGTTGCCGCAGGTGTCGTCGA
This sequence comes from Streptomyces sp. Je 1-369, assembly GCF_026810505.1. NCBI lineage: Bacteria > Bacillati > Actinomycetota > Actinomycetes > Kitasatosporales > Streptomycetaceae > Streptomyces > Streptomyces sp. Je 1-369. Next base: position 7,386,095 of record NZ_CP101750.1, on the reverse strand, counting down.
GGACCGCGACGGTGACGTCGTCCATCCGCAACGGCTCCTGCGTGAAGTACACGCCGAGCCCGCGCAGCCGCTCGAACTCCGCGGCGACGTCGTCCACGGCGAAGGCGGCTGCCGGGATGCCGTCCTCTACCAGCGCCGCCTTGTACGGCTTCACCGCAGGGTGCCCGTCGGGCTCCAGGAGCAGCTCGGTGCCCTCGGGGTCCTCGGGCGAGACCACGGTCAGCCACCAGTCCTCGCCGACCGCGACCTTGTTCTTCTGCTGAAAGCCGAGTACGTCGGTGTAGAAGGCCAGGGCCTTGAGCTGGTCGTCGACGAACACGCTGGTCAGGTTGATCCTCATGAGGTGCTCTCCGTCGCTTGGGGGGTGTCGGCCTCGCCGGGCCCGATCCATCTGGTCATGATGCGCTCCAGGGGTGCGGTGTCGAGGTCGTGGTACTTGTAGCGGCCCTGGCGCCGCGTGTGGACCAGCCCCGCCGCTTCGAGCACGGCCAGGTGCTGGCTGATCGCCTGCCGGGAAAGACCCACTCCATGGCTGGTCAGCAGCCGTGAGCAGATCTCGAACAGGGTCTGGCCGTCCCTCTCCACGAGCCCGTCAAGGATGCGCCTGCGGGTGGGGTCGGCCAGCGCCTTGAAGACATCCTCTTCCATCACCGGAGCATATGCAAGCAGCGACTTGCCTATCAAGGCGGAAGCCGCCCGCACTCCGGCCCCCGGCCGGACCCCGACCGTCCCCCGCCCCCCCCTCAGCCCCTGCGCCCGACCACCAGCCACCTCGACGGCAGCTCGATACGCGTACCGTCGGACGTGAACTCCGTTGTCGTGAGCGGGAGTTCACCGGACGCCACCACCACGAGCCCGGCCGCTTCGACGTACGAGCCCACCGACGCGTCGGCGACCTCGGCGGGCGCGAGGCCGTGCGCGAAGATCGGCGCCAGCTTGGGCGGGGGCCCCGCGGGGCCCTGCGCCAGGCCCATCAGGACGGGCCGCGCCGCCTCCGAGGGTTCCACGACGAAGGCGCGGCCCCGCTCGCCGAGCAGCGTGGCGATGCTGTCGAGCAGCGGCTGCCGGTCGGCGGGATCGCACTGGTGGAGTACGCCCCGCATATAGATGTTCGCGTCGCCGATCTCCGCGTGCAGCTGCTCCGCCTCGCTCTTCTCGACGGCGTCGAGTTCCCGGAAGTCGACCTGGTCCGCGGGGTCCGCGCGCCGGGCGTGGTCGAGGGCGGCCGCCGACAGGTCGACGCCGAGGACGCGCGGGAAGCGGTCGGCGAGGAACCGTGTCTGCGTGCCGTTGCCACAGCCGAGGTCGACGACGGGCAGGCCGACGGCGGTCATGTGCGGTTCGAAGAGCGCGAGATGGAGGCCGGCGGTGAGGACGGGCTCGGCGTCCCAGAAGACCGCCCCCTCCTCATCGGGGGCCTCCCGCCAGAACCCGTCCCAGGCCTCCCTGTACCGACTCGTGACGCTCATGTCCGTGCTCCCCGGGGTGCGACGAGGCCGCCGAAGCCGACGACAAGATCGGTCTACCGCGCCCCGGTCGCACTCACAAGCGCCCGCGCATTCCTTCCCCGTGCATTCGACAGGTCGGGGCAGGCGGGACTTCGGACACAGGCCCTAGCGCCGCGGCAGCGCCAGTTCGCACCAGACCGTCTTGCCCGCGCGTGTCCGGCTGGTCCCCCACTCCTTCGCGAGCCCGCTGACGACGCGCAGACCGCGCCCGAACTCGTCCCCCGGGCCCGCACTGAGCAGCGTCGGCAGGGTCTGGTCGTCGTCCTCGACCTCGCACACCAGGACCCCGGAGCGGACCATGCGCAGGTCGATCCTGCTGCTGCGGGAGTGGCGCACGACGTTGGTGACGAGCTCGCTGACGACCAGCTCGGCGGTGTCGCTCACCCCCTCCAGGGACCAGCCCCGCAGCTGGGCGCGGACCATGTCGCGGGCCCTGCCCACCTCCGCGGGGTCGACGGCCAGCCGCCAGTGCGCGACGTTCTCGGCCGGGATTCCGTTGAGCCTGGCCATCAGGAGCGCCACGTCGTCCTTGCGGCCGCCGCGCGTGTTGAGGGCGCGGATGATCGTGTCGCAGGCGTCGTCCATGGAGGCGGCGGGGTGCGCGGCGGACTCGGTGAGCGTGGCGAGGCCGACGCCGATGTCCTCGCCGCGGACCTCGACGAGGCCGTCCGTGCACATCAGGAGCCGGTCGCCGGGCGCCACCCGCATCGTGACCGACTCGAAGGGCACACCGCCGACGCCGATGGGCGCGCCGGTGGGCAGGTCGAGGAGTTCGCTGCGGCCGTCCGCCGCGCGCACCAGGACGGGCGGGATGTGCCCCGCGTTGACGAGGTGCAGCTCACCGGCGATCGGGTCGTAGACCGCGTACAGGCAGGTCGCCAGGTAGTGCTCGCCAAGACGCTGGGCGAGGTCGTCGAGGTTGCGCAGGAGCTGCTCGGGCGGCAGGTCGAGGGCGGCCATGGTCTGCACGGCCGTGCGCAACTGGCCCATCATCGCAGCGGAGTTGAGGCCGTGGCCCATGACGTCGCCGACGACGAGCGCGGTCCTTGAGCCGGGCAGTTTCACGGAGTCGAACCAGTCGCCGCCCACCCGGCCGAGGAGTGTGCCGGGGAGGTAACGGGTGGCGATGTCGCAGCCGGCCATCCGGGGCTGGATGTGCGGCAGCATGCTGTCCTGGAGGGTGTCGGCGACGCTCTCCTGGTACGTGTACATGCGGGCGTTGTCGAGCACGAGACCCGCGCGGGCGGCCAGTTCGGCGCCGGTGACGCGGTCCATGTCGTTGAAGACGGGCCGCTCACGGTGGCGGAGCAGGATCATGAAGCCGAGCACCACGTTGCGCGCCTTGAGCGGGACGACGAGCATCGAGCGGTGGTTGATCAGCGGACGGATGTCGCGCTTCTCGAACTGGGAGGCGATGGCGTTGCCCATCTCCTCGGTGATGCGGGGCACGAGCACCGGGTCACCGGAGGTCATGCACTGGAAGAACGGCGTGTGGGCGGGGAACGGCATGGACTCGCCGACCGGCACCACGTCGTCCCAGCGGCCCGGTTCGTCGGTGTGCTCCACCGCGACCCGGTGCCACATCGTGGTCTCGTCCGGCGGGCCCTCGGGAAAGCCCTCACCGGCGACGACCTGCTCGCGCAGATAAGTGCCCGCGACGTCCGTGAAGCGCGGCACGACCGCCCTGCTGACCTCCAGGATGGTCCGCGACAGGTCGAGCGAGGAGCCGATCCGCCCGCTGACCTCGTTGAGGAATTCGAGGTGCTCGCGCACGGCCGCGTACTCGAGGTCCTCGACCTCGTCGTCCACGGTGTCGGGGGCCACCGGCACGCCGCGGGCGGCCGCCTGTGCGGCGCGCTGCCTGCGCTCCTTGCGTTCGGCGCGGCGGGCGACGCCCCAGTCCGGGGTGACGGGCACCCGGTCGTGGTGACTGAACTCCAGGACGGGATAGCCGAGTTCCAGCACCTGGGCGACGATGCGGGCACTTTCGCCCACGCTCATGCTCGGCAGGATCTCGGGGAGCCGGGCGGCGAGTTCGTCCGCGCCGGGGAAGTCCGTGTGCAGGGCGAAGCCGGGCGCGATGCGCTCGACCTGCACGTCCCGTTCGCTCCGTTCACTCCGTTCGTCCCGCCCGTTTCGCTCGTCCCGCCCGTTCCGTTCGGAGCGACCGTCCGGGCCGCTTCCGGGCTCGTCGGCCGCTGCGAGGCGCGCGGCGTCCGCCGCGAGCACGAGGAGCCGCTCGGATCCCGGCCCGACCAGGGGGTACGCCCACCAGAGCACGTCGACGCGGCAGTCGCCGCCGCTCCTCGATCCGGTGAGCCGCGCACGCCCGGCGGCGGGGTAGGAGATGCGCCGGTCGAGGGAGGTCTCCAGGTCGGGACCCAGCCCGTCGAACGCCCCGTAGGGCTCGCGGTCCTCGGGGATCGCGCCGTGCACCGGAAGCAGGTCGCCCACCGGACGGCCGACGGCCTCCTCTTTCTCGTACCCGAAGAGGCGGCGGGCACCGATGCTCCAGTGCGAGACGAGTCCGGTGCCGTCGACGACGACCACGGCGAGTGGGATGCGGCCGGACGCGGCACTCTGCGTCAGCGGCTCGTCCGGAGTGCCCTGTTCCATGGCCCATGCTCCTTCCCGCGGCAGCGCAAGATCTGAGCCGCCACCAACCACCGTACGGCGGGCGCAGGTTGCCGTGCCGGGCAATACGGGAATTGGCCCGGACCGTCCGGGGCACCGGCGCACGCCCCCACGGCGCGCCCCGCCGGTGCCCGCCCCCGAGCCCCGCCGCCGGAACCCCTCAGTCCTCGTGACCGAGCTGCAGGTCCCGCTCCGTGCGGCCGCCGCCCGCGACCTGCAGGACGGTGGCGACCGGCGGGTAACCCGCCGCGATCACGGTGTACTCGCCGGAGGACAGGTCGACGAAACGGAAGGTGCCGTCCACCTGAGTGGTCAGGGTGTCGACGACGTTGCCCGCCGCGTCGAGCAGGGTGACGCGCGCGTCCTCGACGGGCCGTCCGCCGCCCGCCCGCACGGTGCCGCGCAGCACCGCGCCGCCCGCGAGCTCGACGTCCTGCCGCGTCTCGCGCGAGGCCTGCACGGTGACGGGGAGCGCGGCGGGGCGGAACGCGGGGGCGCTCGCGGCCAGGGTGTACTCGCCCGCCACCAGCTCCGTGATGACGTAGCCGCCCTCGCGTCCGCTGCGGGTCGTGGCGACGACCTCGCCGCGGACGTCGGTGAGGGTGACGGCGGCGTCCCTGACCGGCGTGCCGTCGGCGGTCACCACGGTCCCCGCGAGGCGCCCCGCCCCGCCGAGGACCACGTCGAGCTCGACGGGCCGCTCCCCGACGGTGACAGTGACGGCCTGCGGCTGGTGCCCGCCTGCGGCCGCGATCAGGACGAACGACCCGGTGCCGGGCGTCGCGAGGGCGTACCGCCCGTCGTCGCCGCTCGCGCCGCGCCCGATCTGCCGTCCCGCCACGTCGATGAGGGTGAGGGCCGCGCGCGGCACCACGGTGCCGTCGGGGTGCTGCACGGTGCCGCAGACCGGGACCCCGGCGGTGTACGTCGTCGTGCGGGCGTGCGGGACGGCGCCGACGGCCCCGGCTTCGGCGGCGGGTGCGTGGGTGGAGGGTGCGCTGGACAACAGGGGGGTCTCCTTGAGGAAGAAGGCGAGCAGCATGCCGAGGACGAGCACCGGCACCAAGTAGAGGAAGATCCGCGGCATGGCGTCCGCGTAGGCCTGGATGTAGCCGTCGCGCAGCGGCGCGGGCAGCGCGTGGACGAGCTGCGGGGTGATGGACTCGGCGTCGGGCACCGCCTGGCCGGAGCCGGCGGGGAGCCGGTCCGCGAGCGCGTCGGCGAGCCGGTTCGCGAAGAGGGTGCCGAAGATCGCGGCGCCCACGCTGCCACCGATCTGCCGGAAGTAGTTGTTGGCGCTGGTGGCGGTGCCGAGGTCGGCGGGGCGTACCGCGTTCTGCACGGCGAGCACCAGGACCGGCATGACCAGGCCGATGCCCGCGCCGAGCACCGCCATCCAGATGCTGTACTCGAGCCGGGATGTGTCGACTTCGAGGCGCGAGAGGAGCCACATGCCGATGACGGAGAGGACCCCGCCGACGATCGGGTAGATCTTGTAGCGGCCCGTGTGGCTGATGAGCTGCCCGGAGACGATCGACGCGCCGACGATGCCGCCCATCATCGGCAGCATGAGGAGGCCGGACTCGGTGGCGCTCGCGCCGTCGACCATCTGGAGGAAGGTCGGCAGGTAACTGGCCGCTCCGAAGAGGGCGATTCCGACGACCATGCCTACAAGACCGGTGATGTTGAAGACCGGATCACGGAACAGGCGCAGCGGAATGATCGGTTCTGCCGCGAACTTCTCGGCGACGAGGAAGAGCGCGCTCGCCACGACCGCTCCGGCACCGAGCCCCAGGATCACGCGGTCACCCCACGCGTACTCGGTCCCGCCCCAACTGGTCAGCAGGACCAGGCAGGTGGAGGCGGCGGCGAGCAACAGCGCGCCGAGGACGTCGATCCGCGCCCGCGCGGTGGGCTTGGGCAGCTTCAGGACGAGCGAGACGACGAGGAGGGTGACGAGCCCGAAGGGCACGTTGAAGTAGAAGCACCAGCGCCAGGAGGCGTGGTCGGTGAAGAAGCCGCCGAGCAGGGGGCCCGCGACCGAGGCGAGGCCGAACGCGGCGCCGATCAGGCCCATGTAGCGGCCGCGCTGCCGGGGCGGCACGATGTCCGCGATGATCGCCTGCACGCCGATCATGAGGCCGCCCGCGCCGACGCCCTGAAGGGCGCGGAAGGCGATCAGCTGCTCCATCGACCGTGACCAGCCGGCGAGCGCCGAGCCGATGACGAAGACGACGATCGCGAACTGGAAGACGCCCTTGCGTCCGAAGAGGTCGCCGAGCTTGCCGTAGATGGGCAGGCCGATGGTGGAGGTGAGCAGGTAGGCGGTGATCGCCCAGGACATCTTGTCGAGGCCGTGCAGCTCACCGACGATCTTCGGGAGCGCGGTGGCGACGATCATCTGCTCCAGCGCGGCGAGGAGCAGCGCGAGCATCAGCCCGACGAACACCATCCGGACGCGGCCGGGACTGAGGTGTTCGGCGGCCGGTTCGTGCGGCGCGGGTGGTGGCCCGGGCGGATCCTCTCCCGCTGCCGGGCCGTCCGCCCGGCCGTCCGGCCCAGGCACTGGGTCCTGCTCGACCGCCTCATACTGCCGTTCGTCCTGCTCGGCGACCTGCACCAGCGTCGTCCCGCCCACGTACTGCTCCCCTCGTCGCGCTTGCGCCGCCCATTTCTCGCATTACGCGACAACTGGGAGCAAGCGCGACGAGTCGGCGTCACGTGGGGCCCCGCGGGCGTATGCGCCGGTCGGAGCCCTACGGCGTACAACGGAGCCGAACAGAAAACCACTCGAAACGGTGAGCGTGGCAACAACCCTTATGGCGTAGGCGGGAGTTGGCCGCCCGGCCTTCGGTCGCCCGCTCCGCCGCGGGAGCTACTTCTCGACCTCGGCGGCGAGGTTGGCGAGCACGGTGTCGTAGATCCGCCCGAGGCCCTTGGGCGCGAAGGTCTTCTCGAAGAAACCGCCGATGCCGCCCGCGCCGTTCCACACGGTGGTGACGACCACGCGGGACTTGCCCTCGCCCGCCGGGGTCACCGTCCAGGTCGTGACCATGGAGGAGTTGCGGTCCTTCTCGACGAGTTCGCCGTCGGTGGGCTCGCTGACCTCGAGGAGGCAGTCACGGATGCGCTTGCTGGTGGCCTGCAGCTTCCAGTGGACGAGGGTGCCCTCCCCGTCGCCGCCCTCGCGCACCTCGTACTCGCTGAAGTGCTCCGAAAGGAGCTTCTCCCGCGTGCCGTTGTAGTCGGCCAGCGCGTCGAAGACATCGTCCGGCTGTGCCGTGATGATCCGCTCGGTGACCGCCTCGACCTGCGCCATTGCACTTCCTCCAGCAGTTGTGACTCGGGTGCTTCGCGGAAAGCCAACCACCCGCCGCACCGGCCTCCCAAATCGGGTCCCCTGCAACGGGCGTGATCAGCCCGGCAGGAGCCGCAGGGAGACCCACAGTGCGAGGGTGGACAGGACCAGGGCGGCGGGGGTGGTGAGGAGTCCGAGGCGGGTGAACCGCGCGAGGCTGACGTCGTGTTCGTGCTGGTGGGCGATGCGGCGCCACAGCAGCGTGGCGAGCGATCCGGCGTAGGTGAGGTTGGGTCCGATGTTCACGCCGATGAGCACGGCGAGCACGGCTCCGGGGCCGGCCGGGGCGGCCAGCGGGACCAGGGCGAGGACGGCGGGCAGGTTGTTGATCAGGTTGGCGAGCAGCGCGGCGACGGCGGCGGTGCCGAGCAGCGCGGGCAGCGCGGTGCCGTCCGGCAGGACCCGACCGAGGGCGTCGCCGAGACCGTTGTCCACGACGGCCCTGACGACGATGCCGAGGGCGAGGACGAAGGCCAGGAACGGCAGCGAGGCCGCGCGCAGGATCGCCACGGGTGTCGTACGACGGCGCAGCAGGGCCCGTACCGCGAGGACGGCCGCACCGGCCGCGGCCGACCAGGCGGGTTCGACGCCGAGGGCGGAGGCGGCGGCGAATCCGGCGAGGGTGGCCGCGACGGTCGCCAGCGCGAACCGTGGCATCCGCGGTGGTTCCGCGGGCTCGGTGCCTTCGGCGGGCGCGTCGAGGTCGGCGGCGAAGAACCGTCGGAAGACGGCGTACTCGACCGCGATGGCGACCAGCCAGGGCAGCGTCATGAGCAGCGCGAAGCGCGTGAAGCTCAGGCCGGTCGCGGTGAAGGCGAGGAGGTTCGTCAGGTTCGAGACGGGCAGCAGGAGCGACGCGGTGTTGGACAGGTGGGCGCTCGCGTAGACGTGCGGCGCGGGGCGGGCGCCCATGCGGGCGGCGGTGGCGAAGACGACCGGCGTCAGGAGGACCACGGTGGCGTCCAGGCTGAGGGTCGCGGTGATCAGCGAGGCGAGGGCGAAGACGGCGCCGAGCAGCTTGCGGGGCCGCCCCGCGGCCCGGCGCGCCATCCAGCTGCCGCAGGCGCGGAAGAGCCCTTCGTCGGCGCAGAGCTTGGCGAGGACGAGGACGCCCGCGAGGAATCCGATGACGGGTCCGAGCCGGGCGGCCTCCTCCCGTACGTCGTCGAGCGGGATCGCCCCGGCCAGGATCACGACACCGGCGGCGGGCACGGCGAAGGCGGCCTCGGGCCAGCGGAAGGGGCGGACGACGGCGCAGACGAGGACGACGGCCAGGGCTGCGACGGACAGGGACTCGACGAGCATGCGTCCGATCATCCATCGCGCGGTCGGCAGATCCGACGGCGGACCTGCCGGAAGGGCCCGGCGGCGGACCGCGGGAAGGGCCCGACGGCGGCGGTCCGCGCGGCCGCCGGGCCCGGGATCCGCTACTTCCGGGACGGTGCGGGCTCCGGCGCGTCCGTGCGGTAGAGGGCCGTCGCCCCGTCACTGCTCCAGCGGTGCAGGCCCGCCTTCTCCAGGACGCGGACGGAGGCCTCGTTGCCGAGTTCCACCTCGGCGTACGCCACGGTGACCTCCGGCGAGGTCAGGGCGTGTGCGGTGAGGGCCCGTACTGCCTCGGGGGCGTAGCCGCGGCCGCGGCGCGAGGGCACGACTCCGTAGCCGAACTCGACCGCGCTCCCGCTCGGCGGCCAGAGCAGGCTGAGGGAGCCGACGACGGCGCCGCCCTCCCGCTCGACGATCAGCCGGTGGCCGTGCGCTCCGGGGTCCCGCGGCCCGTCGGCGATCTGCTCGGCGATGACGCTCGCGATGACGCGGTCCCCGTCGGCGGGGAAGTCCTCGGCCCAGTGGGCCGGACGCCGGCCCGCGAGGACGTCGGTGACCTCGTCGGCCGTCCAGGCCCGCAGGGTGAGGCGCTCGGTCGACAGGACGGCGGCGGTGGTGAGGGAAAGGGAAGAAGAAGACACGCGACTCTCCAGGTCGTTCTCGACGACCGGGTCGCTCAGGACGGCCTGTTCGTTCAGGCTCCCGCGACCCGGACAAGGGCATGCGGATGACGCGTACGGCGGGCCATATTCATCAACCTCCCTGGTCGCAGCGGCGTCGCGCGGGTCGCGCTTGACGGAACGCTATCAAACACGGGGTGCGGAGACGGGGGACACGGGACAGGGGTCGCACGATCAAGGGAACGTATGTTCTATTCTGTGGTCAGTGCTACCGAGGAGGCGTCATGCGCTGGGAGAACCTTTCCGACGGGCCGCGCCGTGGCACCGCGGATGCCGCGCTGTTCGGCGCGGACGCGGTGACGACGAGGGTGTTCGACACTCCAGAATTCAGGGGGATCACCTTCCACGAGATACGGGCGAGGTCGATCGTGAACCGCGTGCCGGGAGCGTCCCGCATGCCGTTCGAATGGACGGTCAACCCCTATCGGGGGTGCACGCACGCGTGCGTCTACTGTTTCGCGCGCAAGACGCACAGCTATCTGGACCTGGACACCGGCCTCGGCTTCGACAGCCAGATCGTCGTCAAGGTCAACGCCGCCGAACTGCTGCGGCGCCAGCTCGCCTCGCCGCGCTGGCACGGCGACCACATCGCCATGGGCACCAACGTGGACTGCTACCAGCGCGCGGAGGGCCGCTACCGGCTGATGCCGGGGATCATCGCGGCCCTGCGCGACCGCGGGAACCCGTTCTCCATCCTGACCAAGGGCACGCTGATCCTGCGCGACCTGGATCTGCTGCGGCAGGCCGCCGCGGTGACGGACGTCGGGATCTCCGTGTCCGTGGGCTTCACCGACGAGGAGCTGTGGCGCACGGTCGAGCCGGGCACCCCGGCGCCCGAGCGCCGCCTCGACGCCGTGCGCACCCTCACCGAACACGGCATCGGCTGCGGCGTCCTGATGGCGCCGGTCATCCCCTTCCTGGGCGACCATCCGGACCAGTTGCGCGCCACCGTGCGGGCCGTCGCCGCGTCGGGGGCGACGTCGGTGACGCCGCTGGTGCTGCATCTGCGGCCCGGGGCACGAGAGTGGTTCATGGAGTGGCTCGGCCGCCACCATCCGCACCTGGTGCGGCGGTACGAGCGGCTGTACGCGGAGGGTGCCTACGCCCCTAAGTGGTACCAGCGCCGCATCACCCGCCAAGTGCACGAACTGGCCGAGGAGTTCGGCATCGGTCCCACGCGCGCGGGCGCCGCCCGACGGATCCGGGTGCCCGAGGAGCCCGAGCCCGCCGCGGGACCCACTCAGCTCACCCTGCTCTGACCCGGCTTGCCCCGTTCGGGTTGTTCCCGGCCGGGACGGGCGCTGTTCAGGAGGGCGGTCCGGCAAGATGCGCCGGAGATCGCGGCCCCCGGGGCCCGAACCCGCCACTCTGGGAGGCCGGATGAAGAAGCGTGCCGTCGTACTCTGCTCGGTCGTCGCCGTCACGGCGACGCTGGCCACGGCGGTGCCGCCCGCCTCGGGAACCCCGGCGGAGCGCGGCCCGCTCGCCTGGAAGAAGTGCGCCACCAAGGCGTATCCGACGCTCCAGTGCGCGTCCCTGAAGGTGCCCCTCGACCACCAGGAGCCGCACGGACGGCAGATCACCCTCGCCCTGACCCGCGTCCCGCACACCGCCAGGACCTCCCAAGGACCGCTTCTGGTGAACCCCGGCGGCCCCGGCGGCAGCGGCCTTTCGATGGCGGGGTTCGTCGCGAAGTCGCTGCCCGAGAAGGCGGCCGCGCAGTACGACATCGTCGGCTTCGACCCGCGCGGAGTCGGCAGGAGCAGGCCCGCGCTCAACTGCAGGCCGGGCCACTTCGACCCCGTGCGCCCCGCCGCCGTCCCGGCCACGGCCGCCCTGGAGCGCGAGAATCTCGACAGGGCGCGGGCGTTCGCGAAGGCGTGCGGCAAGAAGTACGGCGACGTCCTGCCCTTCATCGACTCGGTGAGCGTGGTCCAGGACATGGACGCCATCCGCGCGGCACTCGGCGCGGGGCGCGTCAACTTCTTCGGCTACTCCTACGGCACGTACCTGGGCGCCCTCTACGGAAAGCTCTATCCGCACCGGGTGCGGCGCATGGCGCTCGACTCCCTCGTCGACCCGACGGGCATCTGGTACGACGCCAATCTCCGTCAGGACCGGGCCTTCGACGAACGCCACAAGGCGTTCATGGCCTGGATCGCCCGCCACGACGCGAACTACGGGCTCGGCAGGAACGCCCGGGGCGTCGAGGCCAAGTGGTACGCGATGCACGAGGCGCTCGCCGAGAAGCCCGCGGGCAAGAAGGTGGGCGCCGCCGAACTGGAGGACACCTTCCTGCCCGGCGCCTACTACAACGGCTACTGGCCCCGACTGGCCGAGGCGTTCGCCGCGTACGTGAACGACGGGAACGGCGAACCGCTCGTCGCGGCGTACGACAGGTTCGGGGCGCTCGACGCCGCGGGCGAGAACGGCTACAGCGTCTACAGCGCCGTGCAGTGCAGGGACGTGCAGTGGCCGCGCGACTGGCGGACGTGGCGCGAGGACAACGACCGGATGCACGCGCGGGCCCCGTTCTCGACCTGGAACAACGCCTGGTACAACGCGCCGTGCGCGTTCTGGCCGACGCACCACCTGAGCCAGCCAGACGTCGCCAACTCCGAGCTGCCGCCCGTCCTGCTCTTCCAGGGCACGGACGACCCGGCCACCCCGTACGCCGGAGCCGTCAACCTCCACCGCAAGCTGCGGGGCTCCCGCCTGGTGATCGAACAGGGCGGCGGCAACCACGGCGTCACCCTGAGCGGCAACAAGTGTCTCGACCGGCACCTGGCGGTGTACCTGACGACCGGCAAGGTGCCGACCGGCGACGGCGAGACCGACGCGGTGTGCGAGGCCCTGCCGGACCCGGAGCCGCAGACCCCGCGGAAGGCCGAGCCGAGGGCACTGTCACACCCGTGGTCCACGATGGGTGCATGAGCCGACGGCGCAGGCCCGGCAGGTCTTCGGCCGTGCGGTCCGCCCGGGACGCCTTCCTCGATCCCGGGCGGCTCCCCGCGGCCTCGGCGGTGCAGGTGGTGTCGCTGGTCCGGCCCGAGTTCCTGATGGAGGTAGAGGCGTTCGCGGTCGTGCCCGCGCAACCGGTGCCCCGGAGCCGCCCTCAGCCGACCCGGCCGTCGTCCTGCGGAAGCCGGGCCAGTGCCGCCGATGCCGCCGCCGCGAGGCGGGGGTGGCCGCGGGCGGCCGTCAGGACCGGCCTCGCGCGGGCGTCGCCCAGCGCTCCGAGACCCTCCACGCAGGCCAGCGCGATCTTGCCGAAGGGGTCGTGGGGCGCCAGTCTGCGCTGGAGCGTGGTGATCAGCGCGGGCGCCGACTCGGGGGCGCGCAGCTCGGTGAGCAGGCGCACGGGGTACAGGGCGTAGGCGACGCGGAGCTCGTTCGTCGCCAGGGCGGCCGCCGCGCGTGCCGTGCGCGGGTCGCCGAGGCGGGCGAGCGCGTGGGCCGCGGCGGCGCAGCGTGGTGGGTCCCGGTGGTTCAGGAGGAGGACGAGAGACTCGAAGGCCCTGCGGTCCCCTGCGACGCCGAGTCTGACCGCGGCCAACTCCCGGGCCCACAGGGGCTGCCCGGGCGAGACGAGCACCTCGGCGAGCTCGTCGGGTTCCTCGGCGGCGATCAGCCTCTCGTACTCCTTCGATCCGCCCGCCTCCGCCCGTAAGCGTTCCGTCACCGTCCGCAACTCCTCATCCATGGTCGCGAGCCTAAGCCTTACCGGTGGTCGCGATGTAGATCACAGACACGGGAAACCTCGCGGGCTGGCGCGCTCGTTACTCGCCGGTTAGTCTCACGTGAGCGGGGCACACTCCCCGTAGCAGTTCTTTTCTCGCGGTGGCCTGGTGACGCAGCCGCCGTGAGTGTCTGGTCGGTTCGGTACTTCAGGTACCTCAGTACGACGTGGCTCCGGGACAGAGCCGGTCGACTCCCCCTCACCGGGCGTGCCCTGCGCGCCGCCCGGACACGACACGCACCTTTTCCCGCTCGCCGTGCGGCCGTTGCCGTACCCGTGCGCGCCCCTCAGTCGTCACTCTCTTCCTGGAGTCCACGCATGGACGCTCCCTTGAACACCGTCGCCGTCATCGGTCTGGGCACGATGGGCACCGGCATCACCGAGGTCCTGGCCCGGGCGGGCCGCGAGGTCATCGGCATCGACATCTGCCAGGCCGCGGCCACCCGCGCCGTCGAGTCCCTGGAGGCCTCGACCGCCCGCGCCGTGCGCCGAGAGCGCCTCACCGAGGAGGAGCGCCGCGGCGTCCTGACCCGCTTCCGCGCCTTCACCGACCTGCGTGCCGCGGCCGACGCCGACCTGGTCATCGAGGTCGTGCCGGAGTCGTACGAGATCAAGCAGCAGGTCATCCGCGAGCTCGACGCCGTCGTGCGCCCCGGGACGATCATCGCGACCGGCACCAACGCGCTGTCCGTGACGCGTCTCGCCGCCGAATCGGCGCGCCCGGAGCGGGTGTTGGGCCTGCACTTCTTCAACCCGGCGCCCGCGATGAAGCTGGTCGAGGTGGTCTCGTCCGTGCTGACCGCGCCCGCCGCCGTCGCCGCGATCACCGACCTGGCGTACGCGCTCGGCAAGGAGCCCGTCGCGGTCGGCGACCGGCCGGGCTTCGTCGCCGACGGGCTGCTCTTCGGCTACCTGAACCAGGCCGCCGCGATGTACGAGGCGAAGTACGCGTCGCGCGAGGACATCGACGCGGCGATGCGGCTCGGCTGCGGTCTGCCGATGGGGCCGCTCGCGCTGCTCGACATGATCGGCGTGGACACCGCCCGCACGGTCCTTGACGCCATGTACGCCGAGTCGCAGGACCGTCTGCACGCGCCCGCGCCGATCCTCAAGCAGCTCAGCGAGGCGGGCCTCACCGGGCGCAAGGCGGGCCGCGGTTTCTACACGTACGCGGAAGCGGGCAGCGCGGAGGTGGTGCGCGACGCGCTGACCCCCGTGGAGGACGAGGAGCGGGCGCCGGGGCGCACGGTCCGCTCGGTCGGTGTCGCGGGCTCCGGGACGATGGCGTCGGGCATCGCGGAGGTCTTCGCCAAGGCGGGCTTCCCCGTGGTGCTCGCCGCGCGGACCGAGGAGAAGGCGGAGACCGCCAAGTCCCGCATCGGCAAGTCCCTCTCGCGCTCGGTGGACAAGGGAAGGATGACGGCGGAGGCGGCGGCGCGGACGCTGGAGCGGATCACGCCCGCGGGGTCGTACGAGGCCTTCGCGGACGTCGATCTGGCCCTGGAGGCCGTCGCGGAGGACCTGGAGATCAAGCGGCAGCTCTTCGCGACGCTCGACAAGGTCTGCAAGCCGGGCGCGATCCTGGCGACCACGACGTCCTCGCTGCCGGTCGTCGCCTGCGCCCGCGCCACCTCGCGGCCGCGTGACGTGATCGGCATGCACTTCTTCAACCCGGCCCCGGCCATGAAGCTGGTCGAGGTGGTCCGCACGGTGGTGACCGCGGACGACGTGCGGGCCACGGTCCGCGAGATCTGCACGAAGATCCGCAAGCACCCGGTGGACTGCGGCGACCGCGCCGGCTTCATCGTGAACGCGCTGCTGTTCCCGTACCTCAACAACGCGATCAAGATGGTCGAGGAGCACTACGCGTCGCTGGACGACATCGACGCCGCGATGAAGCTCGGCGGCGGCTACCCGATGGGCCCCTTCGAGCTCCTGGACGTCGTCGGCCTGGACGTGTCGCTGGCCATCGAGAAGGTCCTGCACCGCGAGTTCCGCGACCCGGGCCTGGCCCCGGCGCCGCTGCTCGAACACCTGGTGGCCGCGGGCTGCCTCGGCCGCAAGACGGGCCGTGGCTTCCGCGAATATGCGCGGCGCTGAGCAGGCCGAGGAGCGACCGGGGGAACGGACGGACTGGGGCGGGCTGCTCGAACCCTCGGGCAGCCCCGTCCCTCAGGAGCACCGTGGCGCGCATATGCAGTACGTTCATGGCATGTCCAAGGCCGCCAAGTCCTCACGCAACGCAACCCCCGACGCTCCGGAGAGTGCCGCGGGCAGCCGCGCCGCCGCCCAACGGCTCAAGATGCGCAGGGAGCTGGCGGCCGCTGCCATGGAGCTCTTCGCGTCCAAGGGGTACGAGGCGACGACGGTCGACGAGATCGCCGCCGCCGCGGGTGTCGCCCGCCGGACCTTCTTCCGGCACTTCCGCTCCAAGGAAGAGGCGATCTTCCCCGACCACGACGACACCCTGATCCGCGCGGAGGCCGTCCTCAACGCGGCCCCGCCGCACGAGCACCCGCTGGACACGGTGTGCCGGGGCATCAAGGAAGTCATGAAGATGTACGCGGCGTCGCCCGCGGTCTCCGTGGAGCGCTACCGCCTCACCCGTGAGGTGCCCACGCTCCGTGAGCGCGAGATCGCCTCGGTGGCCCGCTACGAGCGGCTGTTCACGCGCTATCTGCTGGGCCACTTCGACGAGCAGGCGCACCACGACGGCAACGACGATCCGCTGCTCGCCGAGGTCGCCGCGTCCGCTGTCGTGACCGCCCACAACCACGTCCTGCGGCGGTGGCTGCGGGCGGGCGGCCAGGGCGACGTGGAGACCCAGCTGGACCACGCGTTCGCGATCGTGCGGCGCACCTTCGGCACGGGGATCGGCGCGGGCCGCGACACGCTGCCGGCCACCGCGCCCGCGACGGTGTCCGACCAGGGCGAGGTGCTGGTCGCCGTGGCGCGTACTGACGCTCCGCTGGACGAGGTCATGCGGACCATCGAGAAGGCGCTCAGGGAGCGTTCCTAGGAGACTCCAAGGGGGTCCCCGACGGGTTCGTTCGGGTGTTCCTAGGCAGGATTTGATCCGCCTTCATGCTTGGCTTAGAAGGGGGCGCTACCGTTCGGTAGCGCCCCCTTCGTCATGTCCGGCACCCCCTCTGACCTGCGGTGATCGATCATCGGTCAAAAATTAATGGCACCCAGTGTCTTGTCCGTTGGCACGCGGTGCCATACGTTGATGTTGTCCGGGCGGCCGGCGTGCAGAGATCTCGCGCACGTCGGCTGTCCCCTCAGGCCACGGCTTGCGCGCCCGGACGCCTGCGTCACAGGCACCTCCCGCGCCACACCAAGGCGCTGCCGAGCACCACCCTTCGCCGAACCGACGGCACACCCCTCCAGAGCATCGCAACAAACCCCGACGTATCCCCCTCGAAGAGCGCCCCCTCAGCGCTACCGCCGGAGGTAAACCGTGAAGGAAATCCTGGACGCGATTCAGGCACAGACCGCGACCGCGAGTGGCTCGGCCACGGTCACATCCGCAGATTTCGCCGCTCTCCCGCTGCCCGACTCGTACCGCGCGATCACCGTGCACAAGGACGACGCGGAGATGTTCGCGGGCCTCGAGACCCGCGACAAGGACCCCCGCAAGTCGCTCCACCTGGACGACGTGCCGATCCCCGAACTCGGCCCCGGAGAGGCCCTGGTGGCCGTCATGGCCTCCTCGGTCAACTACAACTCGGTGTGGACCTCGATCTTCGAGCCGCTGTCGACCTTCAGCTTCCTGGAGCGCTACGGCAGGCTCAGCGAGCTCACCAAGCGCCACGACCTGCCCTACCACGTCATCGGATCCGACCTCGCGGGCGTCGTCCTGCGCACCGGTCCCGGCGTGAACGCGTGGAACCCGGGCGACGAGGTCGTCGCGCACTGTCTGAGCGTCGAGCTGGAGTCGTCCGACGGCCACAACGACACGATGCTCGACCCCGAGCAGCGCATCTGGGGCTTCGAGACCAACTTCGGCGGCCTCGCCGAGATCGCGCTGGTCAAGTCCAACCAGCTGATGCCCAAGCCGGGCCACCTCAGCTGGGAGGAGGCCGCTTCCCCCGGCCTGGTGAACTCCACCGCGTACCGCCAGCTGGTCTCCGGCAACGGCGCGGGCATGAAGCAGGGCGACAACGTCCTGATCTGGGGCGCGAGCGGCGGACTCGGCAGCTACGCCACGCAGTTCGCGCTCGCCGGCGGCGCCAACCCCATCTGCGTGGTGAGCAGCCCGCAGAAGGCGGAGATCTGCCGCGCCATGGGCGCCGACGCGATCATCGACCGCAACGCCGAGGGCTACAAGTTCTGGAAGGACGAGCACACCCAGGACCCCAAGGAGTGGAAGCGCTTCGGCAAGCGCATCCGCGAGCTCACCGGCGGCGAGGACATCGACATCGTCTTCGAGCACCCCGGCCGCGAGACCTTCGGTGCGAGTGTCTACGTCACCCGCAAGGGCGGCACCATCACCACCTGCGCGTCGACCTCGGGCTACATGCACGAGTACGACAACCGCTACCTGTGGATGTCCCTCAAGCGCATCATCGGCTCGCACTTCGCGAACTACCGCGAGGCCTGGGAGGCCAACCGCCTGATCGCCAAGGGCAAGATCCACCCGACCCTCTCGAAGGTCTACTCCCTGGAGGAGACCGGCCAGGCCGCCTACGACGTCCACCGCAACCTCCACCAGGGCAAGGTCGGCGTCCTCGCCCTCGCGCCCGAGGAGGGCCTGGGAGTGCGTGACCCGGAGATGCGCGCCGAGCACATCGACGCGATCAACCGTTTCCGCAACGTCTGAACGCACTGAGGAGCAGCGCAAGATGACAGAGCGTCAGAAGGACCGGCCGTGGCTCATGCGGACGTACGCCGGTCACTCCACGGCGGAGGCGTCCAACGAGTTGTACCGGCGCAACCTCACCAAGGGGCAGACGGGCCTCTCGGTCGCGTTCGACCTGCCCACGCAGACCGGCTACGACCCCGACCACATCCTCGCCCGCGGCGAGGTCGGCCGGGTCGGTGTGCCCGTCTCGCACCTCGGCGACATGCGACGGCTGTTCCAGGACATCCCCCTGGAGCAGATGAACACCTCGATGACGATCAACGCCACCGCCATGTGGCTCCTGGCGCTCTACCAGGTGGTCGCGGAGGAGCAGGGTGCGGACATCACCAAGCTCCAGGGGACGACACAGAACGACATCGTCAAGGAGTACCTCTCGCGCGGGACACACGTCTTCCCGCCGGGTCCCTCCCTGCGCCTCACCACCGACATGATCACGTACACGGTGGCGCGGATCCCCAAGTGGAATCCGATCAACATCTGCAGCTACCACCTCCAGGAGGCGGGGGCCACACCGGTCCAGGAGATCGCGTACGCGATGTCCACCGCCATCGCGGTTCTCGATGCCGTACGCGACTCCGGGCAGGTCCCCGAGGAGAAGTTCGGGGACGTCGTGGCCCGCATCTCCTTCTTTGTGAACGCCGGAGTCCGGTTCATCGAGGAGATGTGCAAGATGCGGGCGTTCGGGCGGATCTGGGAACAGGTCACGCGCGAGCGATACGGCATCGAGAACCCGAAACAGCGCCGGTTCCGCTACGGCGTGCAGGTCAACTCCCTCGGTCTGACCGAGGCCCAGCCGGAGAACAACGTCCAGCGCATCGTCCTGGAGATGCTGGCCGTCACGCTCTCCAAGGACGCACGCGCGCGTGCCGTGCAGCTGCCCGCCTGGAACGAGGCGCTGGGGCTCCCCCGGCCCTGGGACCAGCAGTGGTCGCTGCGCATCCAGCAGGTCCTCGCGCACGAGAGCGACCTGCTCGAGTACGAGGACATCTTCGCGGGCTCGCACGTCGTCGAGGCCAAGGTGGCCTCGCTCGTCGAGGACTCCCTCGCCGAGATGGACCGCATCGAGAA
Source organism: Streptomyces sp. Je 1-369 (assembly GCF_026810505.1). Classification (NCBI taxonomy): domain Bacteria; kingdom Bacillati; phylum Actinomycetota; class Actinomycetes; order Kitasatosporales; family Streptomycetaceae; genus Streptomyces; species Streptomyces sp. Je 1-369. The sequence goes on along the minus strand of NZ_CP101750.1, from coordinate 7,366,918 downwards.
GATGGGCGGCGCGATGGCCGCCGTCGAGTCCGGCTACCTCAAGTCGCAGCTCGTCTCCTCGCACGCGGAGCGCCGCGCCCGCATCGAGTCCGGCCAGGAGAAGATCGTCGGCGTGAACTCCTACGAGTCCACGGAGCCGAGCCCGCTCACCTCGGACCTGGACGCGGCGATCATGACGGTCGACCCGGCGGTCGAGTCCCGCGTGGTGGGCGCCCTCAAGCAGTGGCGCGACACCCGCTACCAGCCGCCGTTCAACCACCCCCGCCCCTGCAAGGCCCTGGAGCGGCTCAAGGAGGTGGCGGCCGGCACGGGCAACCTCATGGAGGCCACCCTGGAGTGCGCACGCGCCGGTGTGACGACCGGGGAGTGGGCCGGGGCCCTCCGGGAGGTCTTCGGGGAGTTCCGGGCTCCTACGGGCGTCTCCAGCGCCCCTGTGGCCGTCACGGCCGAAGAGGGCACGCCGCTCGCCCTCGTCCGCGAGAAGGTCGCGCGGACCGCCGAGGACCTCGGCGGCGGCCGCCTCCGCTTCCTGGTCGGCAAGCCGGGTCTCGACGGGCACTCCAACGGCGCCGAGCAGATCGCGGTGCGCGCGCGGGACGCCGGCTTCGAAGTGGTCTACCAGGGCATCCGCCTCACGCCCGAGCAGATCGTCGACGCGGCGCTCGCCGAGGACGTGCACGCGGTCGGCCTCTCGATCCTCTCCGGCTCGCACGCGGAGCTCGTCCCCGACGTGCTCGAGCGGCTCCGCAAGGCCGGCGCCAACGACATCCCCGTCATCGCCGGGGGCATCATCCCCAACAGCGACGCCGAGGACCTGAAGGCGGCGGGTGTGGCCGCCGTCTTCACCCCCAAGGACTTCGGCATCACCGAGATCATCGGCCGTATCGTCGACGAGATCCGGAAAGCGAACAACCTCGACCCCCTGGAGGTCCCCGCATGACTGCGCCCACCGCGCCCATCAACCGCCTGCGTCCGCGCCGCTCCTGTCTGGCGGTCCCGGGGTCGAACCCCCGCTTCCTGGAGAAGGCCCAGGGCCTCCCCGCCGACCAGGTCTTCCTCGACCTGGAGGACGCCTGCGCGCCGCTCGCCAAGCCCGAGGCGCGGCACACCATCGTCAAGTTCCTCAACGAGGGCGACTGGACGGGCAAGACGCGGGTGGTGCGCGTCAACGACTGGACGACCGAGTGGACGTACCGCGACGTCGTGACCGTCGTCGAGGGCGCGGGCCAGAACCTCGACTGCATCATGCTGCCGAAGGTGCAGACGGCCGAGCAGGTCGTCGCGCTCGACCTGCTCCTCACCCAGATCGAGAAGACGATGGGCTTCGAGGTCGGCAAGATCGGCATCGAGGCGCAGATCGAGAACGCGCAGGGCCTCAACAACGTCAACGCGATCGCCGAGGCCTCCCAGCGCGTCGAGACCATCATCTTCGGCCCGGCCGACTTCATGGCGTCCATCAACATGAAGTCCCTGGTCGTCGGCGAGCAGCCGCCCGGCTACCCGGCGGACGCCTACCACTTCATCCTGATGAAGATCCTGATGGCCGCCCGCGCCAACAACCTCCAGGCGATCGACGGCCCCTACCTGCAGATCAAGAACGTCGACGGCTACCGCGAGGTCGCGAACCGCGCCGCGGCGCTCGGCTTCGACGGCAAGTGGGTCCTGCACCCCGGCCAGGTGGACGCCGCCAACGAGGTCTTCTCGCCCTCGCAGGACGACTTCGACCACGCCGAGCTGATCCTGGACGCGTACGAGTACTACACGTCCGAGGCGGGCGGCAAGAAGGGCTCGGCGATGCTCGGCGACGAGATGATCGACGAGGCCAGCCGGAAGATGGCCCTTGTCATCTCCGGGAAGGGCCGTGCGGCCGGAATGACCCGCACGTCCAAGTTCGAGGCCCCGGAGGCGTAAGACACATGCAGTTCGGCCGCACCTACGAAGAGTTCGAAGTCGGCGCCGTGTACAAGCACTGGCCCGGGAAGACGGTCACCGAGTACGACGACCACCTCTTCTGCCTGCTCACCATGAACCACCACCCCCTCCACATGGACACGAACTATGCGGAGCGGACGACGGACTTCGGGAAGAACGTCGTCGTGGGCAACTACATCTACTCGCTGCTCCTCGGCATGTCCGTGCCCGACGTCTCCGGCAAGGCCATCGCCAACCTGGAGGTCGAGTCGCTCAAGCACGTGGCGCCGACCTTCCACGGCGACACGGTCTACGGCGAGACGACGGTCCTCGACAAGACGCCGTCGAGGTCCAAGAGCGACCGCGGGATCGTCTACGTGGAGACCAGGGGCTACAAGCAGGACGGCACGCTGGTCTGCGTGTTCCGCCGCAAGGTGATGGTGCCCACCGAGACGTACATCAAGGAGCGCGGCGGCGAGCAGCCCGGCCGCCCGGAGCTCAACGCCCCGTCGAAGAACGCGGAGAAGTGAACCCATGAGCCGACTCGCGCAGACCGCCGGTCTCACCGACATCCAGCAGGAGATCCTGGCCACCGTCAGGGACTTCGTCGACAAGGAGATCATCCCTGTCGCGACCGAACTCGAGCACCGTGACGAGTACCCGCAGCAGATCGTCGACGGCCTCAAGGAGTTGGGGCTCTTCGGGCTCATGATCCCGGAGGAGTACGGCGGTCTGGGCGAGTCGCTGCTCACGTACGCGCTGTGCGTCGAGGAGATCGCGCGTGGCTGGATGTCGGTCTCCGGCATCATCAACACCCACTTCATCGTTGCTTACATGCTCAAGCAGCACGGCACGCAGGAGCAGAAGGAGACCTTCCTGCCGCGCATGGCGGCCGGCGAGGTGCGGGGCGCGTTCTCGATGTCGGAGCCGGGGCTCGGCTCCGATGTGTCGGCGATCACGTCCAAGGGCGTGAAGGACGGCGACGAGTACGTTCTGAACGGCCAGAAGATGTGGCTCACGAACGGCGGAACGTCGACTCTGGTGGCCGTCCTGTGCCGGAGTGATGAAGGACACCCGGAGGGCACGGCGCCCCACAAGTCGATGACGACCTTCCTCGTGGAGAAGGAGCCCGGCTTCGGAGAGGTCCGGCCCGGCCTCACCATCCCCGGGAAGATCGACAAGATGGGCTACAAGGGCGTCGACACGACCGAACTCATCATGGACGGACTGCGAATTCCGGCCAATCGTGTGCTCGGCGGGGTCACCGGCCGAGGGTTTTACCAAATGATGGACGGCGTCGAGGTCGGACGCGTCAATGTCGCAGCTCGTGGCTGTGGAGTCGCTCAGCGTGCCTTCGAACTGGGTGTCTCTTATGCCCAGCAACGTCACACTTTCGGCAAGGCGATCGCCCAGCACCAGGCCATTCAGTTCAAGCTGGCCGAGATGGCTACCAAGGTCGAGGCCGCCCATGCGATGATGGTGAACGCAGCGCGCAAAAAGGACTCCGGGGAGCGAAACGACCTCGAAGCAGGGATGGCGAAGTACCTCGCCTCCGAGTACTGCAAGGAAGTCGTGGAGGACGCGTTCCGGATCCATGGTGGATACGGCTTCTCGAAGGAGTACGAGATCGAGCGCCTCTACAGGGAGGCACCCATGCTGCTGATCGGTGAAGGTACCGCCGAGATCCAGAAAATGATCATTGGCCGACGGCTACTCGAAGAGTATCGATTCCAGGGCTAGATGCCCGGTTTGGGCCATTTTCGCCGAGAAAAAGATCACACCCTGTCAACACTCTTCAGCCGCGGACTCGGCTTCCTGGCTTGCCCAGTTGTGGCTCGCAACCGATAACATCCGGAAAAGCCGCCGTCCCCCATTCCCTGCGCGGCCTCATCCGCTACGAAGGTCATCCATGCCCCACAGCCAAACCTCTGCACCACGCGACGGCATTCTCCAGGGACGCCTTGCCCGCGGAGCATCGCCGTGGCTTCTGCCCACCGTCGCCACTGCGGCACTCAGCCTCGCCCGCGCGCGCCGCTCCAAGAGCGCCGCGGCCGTAGCCGTCCCTGCCACCGCCCTCGCGGCCGGCATGCTGTGGTTCTTCCGCGACCCCGAGCGGGAGATCGCTCAGGGCCGCGTCATCTCTCCGGCCGACGGTGTGGTGCAGAGCATCATGCCGTGGAAGGACGGGCGCACCCGCGTCGCGATCTTCATGAGCCCGCTGAACGTCCACGTCAACCGCGCGCCCCTCGCGGGCACCGTGACGTCCGTGGAGCACATCCCCGGCGGGTTCGTCCCGGCGTTCAACAAGGAGAGCGAGAACAACGAGCGCGTTGTCTGGCACTTCGACACCGAGCTCGGTGACATCGAGATGATCCAGATCGCGGGCGCGGTCGCGCGGCGCATCGTGCCGTACGTGCCGCAGGGCACGAAGGTGGAGCAGGGCGAGCGGATCGGCCTGATCCGTTTCGGCTCGCGTGTCGACATCTACCTCCCCGAGGGTGTCGAGGTGGACGTCGAGGTCGGTCAGAAGACCGTGGCTGGGGTGACTCGCATTGACCGTGGTTGATCCGGAGACACAGGCGGGCTGGGTGCCCGAGGCGGTGGAGGACGAGGCCGATGAGGAGATGCCTCTCTCACTGCGCCTCTCGATAGCGGACACCCTCACGCTCGGCAACGCCACGTGCGGGTTCATGGCGGTGTACTTCACCACCACGGGCATCCTCATCCCGCACCTCCAGGGCAGCAACGAGAGCGGCATGGCGCGGCACTCAGCCGCGACCGCCGTGATTTTGATGCTCTGCGCGGCCGTCTTCGACCTCTTCGACGGTCTCGTGGCCCGCAAGCTGCGGTCCTCGCCGATGGGCGCCGAGCTGGACAACCTGTCGGACCTGATCAGCTTCGGTCTGGCCCCGGCGTACTTCGTCCTGGTCTACGGCATGGTCGCCGACGACGCTCACCAGCGGGTGGCGGCGGTCGGCGCGATCGTCGTGCTGTTGGCGGTGGTGCTGCGGCTTGCGCGGTTCTCGTGCGTGACCGTGAAGGACGGCACCTTCCAGGGCATGCCGTCGCCCTTCGGGGCGCTGACGGTCGTCTCGATCGTGCTCCTGGAGCTGCCCTTCGTGGCGACGCTCCTCGCGATCATCGGCACGGCCTGGCTCATGGTCAGCCGCGTCGAGTACCCGAAGCCGCGCGGTCCCCTCGCGGTGGCCATGCTCTCCTGGATCGTCGCGGCGATGGGGCTGCTCGCGGCGTGGGCGTTCGAGGCTCCCGGCGGCCAGCTGCTCCTGCAGACGGGTTGCGCGCTGCAGCTCGTCCTGGGCGCGGTGATTCCGCTCTTCGCCACGGCTCGGAGGGTGAACAACTTCCGCGGCAACCGGCGTGAGGCACGGGCGGCGCAATTGCCGTAGCGGCGCTTGAGCAGTGTGAAGGGGGGCCTGAACCGGAATGGTTCAGGCCCCCCTTCGCGTGCCGTATATCGCCCTTCGGGCTCGTCCTCAATCGCCGGACAGGCCGAGAATCAGCCCCCGGCTGTGTAGCCCGTTGCCGCCTCCGCCGCGCTCGGCTGTCTGACCACCTTCATGCCGCCCGTGGCCTTCTTGTCCGGCTGGAGGATGACGCTCTCCTTCGAAGAGGGTGCCTTCGGGTCGCTGAAGTTCTGGGTGACGCCGAAGCCCGCGTCGAAGTCGTCGAGGGTCAGGAGCGCCTTGCCGACGCCCTCGCGCGTGAGGTCCTTCTTGTCGCACGCCTCCTTCAGGGCCGCACCGAAGACGGACGCCGCCGTCCAGCCCGCCACGACGCCGTTGTCGAGGGAGTCCTTGGGGTGGGCCTTCCGGTAGTCGGCGACGAGCTTCTTCGCCTCTGCCGTGTCCGCACCGATGGGCAGCGTGGGCGAGGCCACGTAGTAGTTCTTCATCAGGGCCGGGCCCGACTGGGTGGCGAGGAGCTGCGGGGCGAACGCCGAGTTGTTGCCGATGACCGGGACGTCGAAGCGTCCCGCCGCCGCGACGCCGACGAGGGAGGCGGCCTGGCGGGGGCCCGCGCTGATGACGACGGCCTTGACGCCCGCTTTCTTCAGGGCGGAGACCTGCGCGGTCATGTCGTTGTCCGTCGGCTTGATCTTCTGCTCGACGACCGTGAGGCCCGCGTCGTCGGCCATGTGCTTCGAGCCCTTGAGGGCGTTCTCTCCGTAGTCGCCCTCGAAGTAGACGTGGCCCAGCTTGTCGCCCTTCTTGAGGCCCTTCTCCTTCATCAGGAAGTCGATCGCGTTGATCGTCTCCAGGTCGTACGTGGAACCGACCACGCGCACGTACGGGCTGCCCAGCAGGTTCGCCGACCAGGCCTGCGGCAGGACGAGGCCCTTGTTGGCGTCGACGCGCTGCTCGACGGCGGCGACGAACGGGGAGCCGATGAACTGGGCGAAGCCGAGGACCTTCGGCTCCAGCTCGGTGTAGGCGGCGACGGCCTTCTGCGGGTCGTAGCCGTGGTCCCGGACCGTGAGTTTCAGCTTGCGGCCGCAGATGCCGCCGTCCGCGTTGGTCTGGTCGACGTAGAGCTGCTGGGCCTGGGTGACGCTCTTGCCGAGGGTGGCGTAGACGCCGGTCATGTCGGTGAGGACGCCGAGGTCGATCGTCTGGCTCGTCACGCCGTCGCCGGTCTTCACCCCGCCCGCGCCCTTGTCGCCGTCGGCCCCGTCGTCCTTCGCCTTCGAGCTGCACGCCGTCAGCGCCAGCAGCGCGGCGAGCGCCGTCGTGGCCGCGGTGGCCCTGGTCAGTGCTTTCATGCTTCCTCCCCTGGAGTGCCTGGTCTTGTCCTGCCGCGCCGGGCGGCGATGCTCACGAGGCCGCCGGGCAGGAAGAGCACCACCGCCACGACGGCGGCGCCGTACAGATACCGGGACGCCTCGCCCGGTGAGATCCCGCCGGTGCCGGGCGCCGAGACCAGGGGCAGCGCGTCGCTGTACCGGGTGAGGAGCTGGGGCAGCAGGGAGACGAGGGCGGCGCCCGCGACGGCGCCCGCGACCGAGCCGAGGCCGCCGATCACGATCATGGCGAGGTATTCCAGGGAGAGCGTCATGCCGAAGTAGTCGGGGACGGTGCGCTGGAAGACCAGGGCGAGCAGCACCCCGGCGAGGCCCGCGTACATGGACGACAGGACGAAGACCCCGGCGCGGTAGCGGGCCACCGGGACGCCCATCACGCCCGCGGCGACGCGGTGGTCGCGGATCGCGTTCATGGCGCGCCCCGGGCGGCCGCGCAGCACGCCGCGGGCGAAGAGTCCACAGCCCACGAGCAGCACGAGTCCCGCGTACCAGAGCTTCTCGACGGAGCCGAACGGGACGGCCGCGACCACCACCTCGCTCTCGTCGAAGGCGATGCCGAAGACGTTCAGGGGCGGCACGTCGCGTCCGTTGGAGCCGCCGGTGAGGTCGTGGGCGTTGAAGAGCACGTGCTGCCCGATGAAGATCAGCGCGAGGGTCGCGATGCCGAGGTAGGCGCCGCTGAGGCGGCCCGCGATGGGGCTGAAGAGGCCGCCCGCGATCCCGGCGATCACCACGGCGAGCGTCGCGGCGATCCAGGTCGGCAGGCCGAGCCCGGTCAGGCCGTCTCCCCCGTCGCCCGCGAGGACGCAGTAGCCGTACGCCCCGATGGCGAGGAAGAACGCGTGCCCCATGGAGAGCTGGCCGGTGGCGCCGGTGAGGAGGTTGATGCCGATCGCGCCGATGGCGGCGGCCATCGCGAAGAGGCCCGCCTGGAGCCAGAAGCGGTCCAGGTAGAACGGCAGGGCGAGCAGGAGTGCCGCGCCGGCGGCCCACAGGTAGGTGCGGGGGCGTTTGAGCGGCGTACGACGGACGGGGCGGGCAGCGGGCGTGGCGACCGCCTCGACGGGATCGGAGACGGGGGCCTTGGAGACGGGGGCCTCAGACACGGGCGAGCTCCTTCGTGCCGAACAGCCCTGCGGGTCGGATCAGCAGGATGGCGGTCATGACGAGGTAGGGCGCGAGGTCGCCGAGCCCGCGGCCGAGGAAGCTGAGCTCGCTCTGGTAGCCGGTGGCGAGGGACTCCGTGACGCCCACCACGAGGCCGCCGACCAGCGCGCCCGTGGTGGAGTCGAGGCCGCCGAGGATCGCGGCGGGGAACGCCTTCAGAGCGGCGAGCGAGGTGGCGCGCTCCAGTCCTGGCGTCGGGAAGACGGTGAGGAACAGCGCGGCCACGGCCGCGAGCGCCCCCGCGACCGCCCATGCGCCGAGCGACACTCTTCCCAGCCGTACGCCCATCAGCGCTGCGGTCTGCGGGCTCTCCGCGGCGGCCCGCATCGCCACGCCCCACGAGGTGTAGCGGAAGGCGAGGAGGAAGACGGTGATGAGCAGGGCCGCGGCGACGAACGCGGCGATGCGGGTGTGCGCGAGAGAGATCGGCCCGATGGTCAGCACGTCGTCGCCCCACGGGTCGCCGAGCGGCAGGACGTCGGTGCCGAGGCGGCGGGTGAGCTCGGTGGTGAGCAGGATGTCGACGCCGATGGTGACGATGGCGAGCACGCTGTGGTCGGAGCCGCGGTAGCGGCGCATGACGAGGAACTCGACGGCCGCGCCGACCACCGCGGCGCCCGCGATGCCGACGAGCAGCGCGGGCCAGAAGCCGAGGTCGTCGTGGAGGGACGCGGTGATGTAGCCGCCCGCGAGGAGCAGTGAGGCGTGGGCGAAGTTGACCACCTCGGTGGCGCGGAAGATGACGACGAAGCCGAGGGCGATGAGGGCGTAGACCGACCCCATCGAGATGCCGTTGAGGAGAAGCTCGGTGAAGGTGGTCACGGTCGTCGTCCCTCTCCGTTCCCGGTCCGGTCGCCCTCGCCCAGGTAGGCGCGTACGACCGCCGGATCGTTCTGTACGTCGCCGGGGGCGCCGTCGGCGATCCGGCGCCCGAAGTCGAGTACGGTCACCGCGTCCGCGAGCCGCATCACCACCCCCATGTCGTGTTCCACCAGGACGATCGAGATGCCGAGGCTGTCGCGGACACCCGCGATGACGGCCGCGGTGCGGCGCCGTTCGTCGGCGGTCATGCCGGCGACGGGCTCGTCGAGGAGCAGCAGGCGCGGCTCCATGCAGAGGGCGCGGGCGAGCTCGGCGAGTTTCTGCTGGCCGTAGGGCAGGGCGCCCGCGGGCTGGTCGAGCTGGCGTTCCAGCCCGACGAAGGCGGCTATCTCGCGGACGCGTTCGCGGTGGCGGTGCTCCTCGCGGGCGGCCGAGGGGAGCCGGAGTCCCGCGGCCACGAAACCGGCGCGGGTCAGCCGGTGGCGGCCGAGGAGCAGGCTGTCGGCGACGGTGGCGCGGGGCGGCAGGGCGAGGTTCTGGAAGATCCGGGCGACGCCGAGCTCCGCGATGCGGTGCGGGCGCAGGCCGGTGAGTTCGTGTTCCCCGAAGCGGACGCTGCCGGAGGTGGCGCGGTAGACGCCGGACAGGACATTGAAGCAGGTGGACTTGCCCGCGCCGTTCGGTCCGATGACGGCGTGCACGGTGCCGGGGCGGACGGTGAAGCTGACGGCGTCGAGGGCGGTGAGCCCGGCGAAGCGGACGGTGAGGTCGCGGACGTCGAGGGGCGGTACGGATGTGTCGGTCACCGGTCGGCCTCCCAGCGTCGCAGCGTCGGCAGTGCGCCGATCCCCCGGGTCGCGTCGGCCGCCGCGTCCTCGTCGACCACGCCCAGGTAGCGGCGGCGCACCTCGTCGGAGGCGGCGAGCTCGTCGGCGGGCCCGGACAGGGCGACCTCGCCGACGTCGAGGACGTACGCGGTGGTGGCGAGCCGCAGCGCGAGGGCGGCGTTCTGCTCGACGAGGAGCACGGAGGTGCCCTGCGCGTTGATCTCCCGGATGGTGTCGGCGATGCGTGCGGCCATCAGCGGCGCGAGCCCCAGGGAGGGCTCGTCGAGGAGGAGCAGGCGCGGGGAGGCCATGAGCGCCCTGCCGACCGCGAGCATCTGCTGCTCGCCGCCGGAGAGCAGTCCGGCGCGCTGGGCGCCGCGTTCGGCGAGTACGGGGAAGAGGTCGTGGACGCGCCGCAGGGCGTCCGCCTTGGCGGCGCGCGACCCGGTGGCGCCGAGGGCGCCCGCCCGCAGGTTGTCGGTGACGGTCATCCGGGCGAACACCTGCCGCCCTTCGGGCACTTGGGAGATCCCGGCGGCGACGACCCGGTCCGCCGAGAGGCCGTCGATGCGACGCCCGCCGAAATGAACGGACCCCGAGGTGAGCGCGCCGCCCTGGAACGAGAGCGTGCGCGAGACGGCCCGCAGCAGCGTCGACTTGCCCGCGCCGTTGCCGCCGAGCACGGCGACGACGGTGCCGTCCGGCAGATCGAGCGAGACCCGCCGCAGGGCCCGCACGGGCCCGTACCCGACGGATACGTCCCGCACGACGAGCCCCGCGCCGCGTCCTGGGTGCCCCCCACCTCTGTCCTCCGCGTCCGAGCCGCCCACGTACCGTCCCCCCTCGTCCCGTACGGCACGTCCGCCGTCGTGTGGCGCTCACCCCAGCACCGCGGGGGCCGCCCGTCCACGGACTGCGGGGGAAACGCTGCGGGAGACCACCGGGGGTGCCCCGCCGTTGTGCATGGGCACAACACCGCGTGTCAGGGGCCTGCCGGAGGGGGCGGAGGAATGGCATCCTCCCCAGCAGCGCCGTGCCGACGGCGCCCTGGCGCGCGGCGACGGGGGGAACGATGAGCGGGCTCGCGAACGGACGCAGGCCTCGGACCGGACACGACTGGAGGCTCCTCAAGGAGGCGTGCACCGCACTCCTGCCGCGGCTGCCGGAGCTGGTCGACCAGCATCTGCGGCAGCTCGGCGAGCATTCGTCGGTGTACGGGAGCGTCCTGCCGTACGACGTGCAGTGGCGGGAGGCCGAGGAGGCCATGCGGATCGGCATCGAGGCGATCTCGGCGCCGCGGGCCTCGCCGCGCCGCGACCTGGAGTACGCGGAGGAGGCGGGCCGACGCCGTGCCCAACAGGGGCTGCCGCTCGACCTGTTGGTGCACTCGTACCGCAACGCGGGCTACCTCGTGTGGGACTCGCTCCTGGAGGGGACGGCCGGCAAGGACCCGGAGAAGCTCGCGGTCCTGATGCGCTCGGCGACGATGGTGTGGTCGGCGGTGGACGCGCAGGCGGCCGTGGCGTCGGACGCGTACCGTGCGACGGAGCTGGAGTTGCGGCGGCGCACGGACGAACAGCTGCAGGCGCTGCTCGACGCTCTCCTCGAAGGCCGGTCGGCGCCGGGCCTCGCCGCGCGGGCCGCCGCGGGGCTCGATCTGCCCGAGCACGGCCCGTACGCGGTGATCGTGCTCCGCGCGGAGCGGCGCGACGGGCGGGAGGCGTTCCACCGGCAGATCCAGCGGACGGGGTTCCGCTTCATCTGGCGGATGCGGACGGACTGCGAGGTCGGCGTGGTCGCGCTCGGCGCCGACGAAGGCCTCGACGGCCTGGCCCGGCTGCTCGACGGGCGGTGCCCGGGACCGGGCGGCATCAGCCCCGTCGTGGCCGGGCTCGCGGAGCTCGGCCACGCGCGACGGCTCGCGGAGCTCGCGCTGCGCACGTGTCCGCCGGACGCGACGGGCATCGTCCGCCTGGACCAGCGGATGCCGACGGCTCTGGTGGTGAGCCAGCCGGAGCTGGCGGGGCGGCTGGTGACGGAGGTGCTCGGCGAGGTCCTCGCGCTCGAACCGGCCGACCGGGCCGTGCTGTTGGAGACGCTGGACGCCTGGCTGGCCTGCGAGGGTTCGGCGGGGCGGGCGGCCGGGCGCCTCTACTGCCACCGCAACACCGTCTTCAACCGCCTGCGCCGCCTGGAGCAGCTGACCTCGCGCTCGCTGGCCCGCCCGCGGGACCTGGTGGAGGTGTCACTCGCGGTGGAGGCGCACCGGCTCGCGCAGCGGCAGGTCACGCACTGATCAGGTCACGCACTGATCAGGTCCTGGAACGCCGTCGTCGTCTCCGTCGCCGTCCTGCCGTACGGCGCGTCGAAGTTCCAGACCAGGAAGAGGAGGAAGGCGATCAGGGCGCTGAAGGTCCCGGCGAGCAGCAGTTCCCTCGATGAGCGTCTGATCTGCAGCGTGAAGATCAGTCCGACCGTGACGAACGCCCCGGCGACGAGGCCGAACCAGACCACGCCGGGCAGTGTCTCCTCCGCGTTGTCGGCGCGTGCCCTGCGCGCCTCGTCCGCGGCGGCCACCTGGTCGAGCAGCGGCTGGTAGGTCTGCGCCTCCAGCTCGCTGGCGGGCGGGCGCCGCGCGATGTCCCGGCGCAGGGTGTCGAGGAGTTCACCACCCTCGTCCGTGAGCTGGTGCTCCTCGATCATGCGCGGCCACTCGACGGTGGTGACGTGCTCGCTGTAGCGCCGTACGTCCTGCTCGATGCGTTCCCGCGCGTCCGCCGGATAGACCTGCACGCGCCTGCTGATCTCGTGCAGGGCCTGCGCCTCGTCGCGGGTGCCGTCCTGGGCGGCTCCGCGGGCCTCCCAGACACCGGCGATGGCGAGGCCGAGGACGATCGCGTACACGACGCCGACCATCATCACCATGTACTCCAGGACGTCCGGCGTCTCGCTGGTGTCGTCGTCCTCGGGGACGCGGCGGTGTCTGATCACGGTCACGGTCAGCACGATCGCGCAGGCGAGCACCATGGCCAGACCGAGTACGAACCATTCCGTCACGAGGGGCCTCCGGAGGGCGGGGTGGGGCGGGAGCGGGCGCCGGACGAGCCGGACGCGGCGGAGCGGGAGCGCGGACGCAGCAGTGCGGCGGCGAGGACAGCGGGGGTGGTGACGACCATCGTGGTGGTGACCATGGACCGCCCGCCCTCGCGCTCCGCCTCTTCGGCGGGGCGGTAGCCGGGCGCCGAGAGGGAGGGGCGGGGTGGTGGGGCGGGTGCGGGGCGCGCGGGGCGGGGGCGGGACTCCAGGCGTACGGGGACGTGGAGTTCCCGTACGCGGGGCGGGGCGGGGGGCGCGGCCGGGCGGGGGTCCGTTTTCGCGGCACGGGGCGCCGGGGCCGCCGGGCCGGGCTCGGCACGCCGCTCGGGCTCGACGTCGGTTGCGGCGTCGGTTGCGGCGTGACCGGAGCCGGTACCGGCGTCGGTTCCGGCGTCGGTTCCGGCGTCGTCGGGGGCACCCGGGCGGTCCTCGCGGCAGATGTCCAGCTGCTCGGAGAGGACCACGCCGAGCGCCCCCGCGTATGTGTCCACATACGCGCCGACCTGCGCGTCAACGGTCAGCCCCGGCACCGGGCACAGGCTCACGACGATGCCGAGGCCGCCGCCGAGCTGTGCCCACCCGGTCAAGATCGACTCCTTCTCACGTAGAGAAGAAACGATCACGTTCCCGGTACGACACGGGTGGGGCTTTCAGGGCCCGGGGGCCTCGGGAGCCTCAGGAGCCCTCAGGTGCCTCAGGCGAGGAAGTCGCGGGCGATGCCCTCCGCCACCGTCTCCAGGATCGGGCCCGCCTCGGCGATGCACCGCGCCACGTCCGGCTCGACGTCGGTCAGGGCGTACGCGCGGCGGATGCCCGCCTTGCCGAGCACCTCGGGGGCGAGGGCGAGCCGGCCGCAGACCGCGACGACCTCGACGCCCGCGGCGCGTGCGGCGGCGGCGACGCCCGCGGGCGCCTTGCCGTGCAGGGTCTGCTCGTCGAGCGAGCCCTCACCGGTGATGACGAGCGTCGCGCGCTCCAGGGCGGGCGCGAAGCCGAGCACGTCGAGCATGACCTCGATGCCGGGCCGGAAGCCCGCGCCGAGACCGACCAGCGCGCCGTACCCGATGCCGCCCGCGGCGCCCGCGCCCGGCGACTGCGCGTACTCCGCGGCCTTGGGGCCGATCGCCTGCTCCAGGACCGTGGCGTAGTGGGCGAGCGCGGCGTCCAGCGCGGCGACGTCCGCCGGGTCGGCGCCCTTCTGCGGCCCGTAGACCGCGGGGGCGCCCTTCGGGCCGGTCAGCGGGTTGTCGACATCGCTGGCGAGCACGGTCTCGACGTCCTTGAGACGCGGGTCGAGGCCCGAAAGGTCGGCCGTGGCCAGGTCCTTCAGCGGGCCGCCGCCGGGCGCGACGGGCTCGCCGTCCGCGTCCAGGAAGCGCGCGCCGAGCGCGGCCAGCATGCCGGCGCCGCCGTCGGTCGTGGCGCTGCCGCCGACGCCGAAGACGATGGTGCGGGCGCCCGCGTCGAGCGCCGCGCGGATCAGCTCTCCCGAGCCGTACGTCGTGGACGTGAGCGGCGCGAAGACGCCCTCGGGGAGCAGCTGGAGGCCCGAGGCCTCGGCCATCTCCACGACGGCGGTGCCGTCCTTCAGCGCGTACGCCGCCGTCACCTCGTTGCCGAGCGGTCCCGTGACGCGGACCTCGCGGCGCTCGAAGCCGCCCGCGACGGCCGCGGCGACCGTGCCGTCACCGCCGTCGGCGACCGGCAGCGCCTCGACCGTGACGCCGGGGGCGACGCGGTGGAGCCCGGCCGTCACCCGCTCCGCGACCTGCACGGCCGTGAGCGACCCCTTGAACTTGTCCGCGGCGATGAGCACGCGCTGCGCCTGCTGCTCGTGTCCCGCCGTGGTTGCAGCGTCCGCCACCTTGCATTCCCCTTGCTTTCCGGGCCTTGCTCGCGTCAAGGCAGTCGCGCCGCTGCGACCATAACCGCAGATGGGGGCCGCTGCCCATGGTCGCCGGGACGTGAGACGGCGTGGCCCGCCGGAAAATACCCCGATATCGCCCCATAGTGGTGCGCCATGAGTACGGAAATGATCGATCAGCCCCGTCCCGGTGACGGTCCGGCGGGCCCTCCCCCGGGCGGAGGGGGCTCCGCGGACGGATCACCCCCGGACGGCACCCCCGACTACCTGGTCGTCGGCGTAGGTGTCGCCGCGGTGCTGGGGGTGGTCGCCTGGGCCGCGTTCGGCAAACGGTCCTTCGACCGCGCTTCCGACAGCGCGCTCGGCTGGGTCCTAGACAACTTCGCCTGGCTCTTCGTCATCGCCGCGGACGTCTTCCTCGTCCTGTGCGTGGTCCTCGCGCTGAGCCGCTTCGGCAGGATCCGTCTGGGCACGGACGACGCGCGGCCCGAGTTCACGAACCTCGCGTGGATCGCGATGATGTTCAGCGCGGGCATGGGCATCGGCCTGATGTTCTACGGCGTCGGTGAGCCGCTGACCCACTACCTGGACCCCCCGCCGTCCTCGGCCGCCGCACCCCGCTCCGGCGGCGCGGCCCGTACCGCCCTGGAGTACTCCTTCTTCCACTGGACACTGACGCCCTGGGCGATCTACGGCATCGTGGGCCTCGCCCTCGCCTACGCGGGCTTCCGCAAGGGCCGCGGCAACCGGCTCAGCTCCGTCTTCGTACCGCTCATCGGGGCCCGGCGCGCGGCGGGCCTGCCCGGCAGGATCATCGACCTGCTCGCGGTCTTCGCCACCGTCTTCGGCACGGCCACCAGCCTCGGCGTCGGCGCACTCCAGGTCGCGACGGGGCTCAACCTCACGACGGGCGTGGAGAGTTCGACCACCCTTCAGCTCATCATCATCGTCTCGCTCGGCGCCGCCTTCGTGCTCTCGGCCTTCTCCGGGGTGCACAAGGGCGTCAAGTGGCTCAGCACCCTCAACATCGTGCTTGCCGCCTGCCTGATGCTGTTCGTCTTCGTCCTCGGGCCGACCGTCTACATCCTGGACGCGATCCCGGCGAGCGTCGGCGGCTACCTCCACCAGCTGCTCCCGATGGCCTCACGCACCGGCGCCTTCACCGACAGCGGCTGGCTGGGCTCCTGGACGATCTTCTACTGGGCGTGGTGGCTGTCCTGGGCCCCCTTCGTCGGCACGTTCATCGCCCGCATCTCGCACGGCCGGACGATCCGTGAGTTCCTGATCGGCGTGCTCCTCGTGCCGAGCGGCGCGACCGTCGTCTGGTTCTGCGTGATGGGCGGCACCGGCATCCGGCTCGACGCGACCGGCAAGGTCGACATGGCGGGGAAGGTCGAGGAGGGGGCGGAGTCGTCGCTCTTCGCGATGCTGGACGCGCTGCCGCTCGGCACGGTCACGTCGTGGGTCGCGATGCTCCTCGTGATGACGTACTTCGTCACGAGCGCCGACTCCGCGTCGCTGGTGATGGGTTCGCTCAGCAGCCGCGGCTCCCTGCACCCGCCGACCTGGCTGGTCGTCACCTGGGGTGTCCTCATGGCGGCGGTGGCCGCGGTGCTCCTGGTCGCGGGCGGTCTGGACTCGCTGCAGAGCGCGACGATCCTGGTGGCGCTGCCGTTCGTCGTGGTGATGCTGACGCTGTGCTGGGCGCTCCTGAAGGAGTTGCGCGGGGACCCGGGCGCGGGCCCGGCGCGCGGGCATGCGCTGCACGGGCTGCGGGACGCGGTGCGCACGATGGTCGGCGAGGCGATCACCGAGCAGGCACCGGACCGGCACCACCGGCTCCGCCGGATCGTCAGGTCCCGCAGCCAGGACGGCGACTGAAAGGTCGATGAGGGTGCGGGGTGTGTGAACTGGCGTCACCGGCGGCCGCGTTGGCCGCACAATGATCCCATGCCTGAGTACCTGGAACTCGACCTGGCCGGGGCCGCGCTGCGCGTCGAGCTCGCCGACGTGGGGCAGGCCCCCGAATCCGGCGACCTGCCGCCGGAGTTCGGCGTGCCGGGCGCCGTGTCCGCCGGCGGGCGGGTCACGGCCCTCGCCGCCGACGCGCTGCGCGCCACGCTGCGGCCGCTCGGCCCGCTCCTCGACGAGGTGCACGCCTCGGTGTCCCGCGCCGAGCACCCGCCCGCGGAGTTCACGGTCGACTTCGGCATCGAGGTGGGCAAGGACCTCAAGCTCGGCATCGCGGGGGTGAAGGGGGCGGCCACCATGACGGTATCGGCGACGTGGCGGCGTACGGAAGAGCCGGGCGCGGGAGCCGACGGGACGCCCGGCGGCGCCACCGGGTCGTAGCCGTGGGGTGGTTCAGGGGCACCCGGGTCCCGCAGGTCGTCGCGGTGCTCGGGCCGCACGGCGACACGGCCGTGGGCGCGGCCGCGCTCCTCTCCCCCGGGCGGGTGCTGACCTGTGCGCATGTGGTCAACGAGGCACTGGGGCGGCCTCCGTTGAGCGGAACGAGACCCGCGCAAGAGGTGCTCCAGGTCGGGTTCGCCCGGCGTACGGTACGGGTCAAGGCGCAGATAGAGGTGTGGGTGCCGCCCCGGCACTCCTCCGCGGCCTGGCAGGGAGACCTGTGCGTGCTGCTCCTCTCCGAGCCGGCGCCCGCGAGTGCCGCCCCCGTCGTCTGGACGGAGATGGCGGAAGGCCAGTCGCTGCGGGCCTGGCACGGCTGCGGGGACCCGATCACCTTCGCGGACACGTCCCTCAAACTGCTCGACGGCCACGTCGGCTATCTCGACGGGCCGCTGTCGGGTGCCGCGATCGGCCCCGGGTTCAGCGGCGGGCCGCTGTGGACCGATACGGGGAACAGCGCGTCCGGGATCGTCGTCGGACAGCTCGGGCAGCCGACCGCCCCCGCCCACCCCGGCCAGACCCTGCGGCGCACCTGGGCCCTGTCCTGGCAGGCGGTGCGGGAACAGCTGTACGCGGCCGGGGCGGAGGAGGTCGTGGCGGAGTGCAGCACCGTGCGGCCCGCGCCGCAGGACGATCCGGTGACCGCCGAACTGAGGGACCTGCTGCGGTCGTTGCTGCCCGAACCGACGGCGCGCGCCGAGCACGCACGGCGGCTCGCCGACGAGCTGGGCCTCGCCGCGCCGGGGGACGGCTCGGCGCCCACCGTCGAGGAGCTGACCGACGTCCTGCTGACCCGGCGCCGCGCCCTGCCCACGCTCAGTGAGTCCCTGCTGACCGCCGGGCCCTACGGCGCACGCCCCGAACGGCTCACCGCGCTCCTCGGCACCGGCCGGGCCGTCGACGCGGCGGGCCTGCTCTCCCGTGGCGAACACGCCTCGCTGGTACGCCAGCTGGAGCTCGTCGTCCTGGCCGACCCGACGCTGCCCGCCCGCGCCGCCCAGGAGGCGCTGCGCTACACCTCGCTCCCCGCGGCCCTGTGCACCGCACGGCTGCCGCCCGGGGCACTGGAGCAGGTCGTCGCGGACCTCGAGGAGTATCAGGACGGCGGCAGCGTGCCGGCGGGGACACCCCGTGTGCCCGCGCTCGTCCACCTGGTGGAGTTCATCGCCGCGGCCGCGGACGGCCCGCTCGGCGAAGGGCTCGGCCGCTGGAGCGAGCGGGTCTGCACCCGGCTCGGCGTGCACCCCGCGGCACGCGACCAGCGCAGGACGGACGCCGCGCACTGGGCGGGCGCGCGGAAGGCACCGGTCACCCGGCTGCTCGCCCGGCTCACCAGGAGCGAGCCGGAGGGTGAGGGCGCGGAGGCCACAGCGCGGTACCGGTGCAGGCTCTGGCAGCAGCACGCGGACGGCTCGGTGCGCCGTTTGGAGACCGCCGCGGGTGACGCGCCCCTGTCACCGGAGCAGATCGGCGCGCTGATCCGTGAGGGCGCCGAGCGGTCCGGCGACGGGCGGCCCGCCGTGGAGATCGAGGTCGACCGCGAAGGGCTCCAGCTGCCCGTCGACGAATGGGACGCGGGCAGATCGATCGAGTACGTGCCGAGCATCCCTCTCGGGGCCTCCTTCCAACTCACGTTGCGCTGCCCGGAGATGAGCCGCCGCGTACCCCGCCGGGAAGTGGAGCACCGTCGGCGGTGGGGCGACGGGCACGGCAGAGTGCTGGTCATCGACCCGAGCTGCGCGGACAGCCGGCAGGTCGCCGCACTGCTCAACTCCAGCCACCGGGACGTCAACCACGTCGTCCTGCACGGGCCGCCCGCGCTCCGCGCCCAGCTGCTCGACCTCTGCCTGGCCCTCGGCGTCCCCGTGGTGCTGTGGGACCGCGAGGCGGAGGACCACGACCACGCCCACCGCCTCGACCCCCTCGCTCCCACCGGACGGTTGCAGGAACTCCCCCACAGGCTCCTCATGTTCAGGGGTGCGTCGCTGCCGGACTCAGCGGCGCGCCCCTCCCTGGTATGGGAGGACCTGGCGTGGCAGGACCGCACGGGCGGGGACCACGAGCCGAGGCTGACGGACCCCGACGCCACGCGCCCGCTTTCCGACGAAGGAGCACGCAGTTCATGACGGCATCCCAGGCATTCCCCACGTCCGGGCAGGGCGACTGGCGGCTGTTCCGCGGCGACGGCGACGCCCGGCACGTCGACTTTCCCGAGCCCCCGCCGTGGCGCCGCTTCACCCCCGCGGACGGCGCGCCGCGGCCCCGCCCGTATCTCATCGGGCCCGACGAGTCGGAGGTGGTCAACGCCGCGCTGCTGCTGCGCCGCCCGCTCCTGGTCACCGGCCACCCGGGCACCGGCAAATCCTCCCTGGCCCACGCCGTGGCGCACGAACTGACGCTGGGGCGCGTGCTGACGTGGCCGGTCAACAGCCGCTCGACGCTGCGCGACGCCCTCTACGGCTACGACGCGATCGGCCGGCTGCGCGAGTCCAACCTGCGCCGCGAGACCGCAGTTGACGACGGTGCCGGTGAGGACCCCGACATCGGTTCGTACGTCCGTCTCGGACCGCTCGGCACCGCGCTCGTCCCGACCGGGCGGCCGCGCGTCCTCCTCGTCGACGAGCTCGACAAAGGGGACGTCGACCTGCCCAACGACCTCCTGACCGTCTTCGAGGAGGGCGAGTTCGAGATCCCGGAACTGGCCAGGCTGCCCGACGACCGGGCGCGGGTCGACGTCCTGACCGCGGACCCGCAGGTGCGGGCGCCGGTGACGCGCGGCAGGGTGCGCTGTTCCGAGTTCCCTGTGGTGGTCATCACCAGCAACGGAGAGCGCGAGTTCCCGCCCGCGTTCCTGCGCCGCTGTGTCCGCCTGGACCTGGCCGAGCCCGACGAGCAACGGCTGCGCGACATCGTCGCCGCCCACCTCGGCGACGCGGCCCTCGACGGCGTCGACGACCTCCTGCACGCCTTCCTGGGCCGCCGCGCGCCCGGCGAGCTGGCCACCGACCAGCTCCTGAACGCCGTGTTCCTGCGCAAGGGCGGCCTCGACCTGCCGCCGGGCGCCCTCCTCGACGCGGTGCTCCACCGGCTGGGCGGGGTGGTGTAGGCGTGCGGGGCGAGGACTCCGCCGAGCGGCTGCGCCGGGCGCTCGCGGTGTTCGCGGAAGGCGGCGTCGGCCTCGCTCAGGAGGAACTCCTCGACGCGCTGTGGCTGGCGGCACGGCTGCCCGAGGGAGCGTCGAGCGGTCTGGCACGGGCGGTGGGGGCGGCCGCGCCCGGCCTAGGGGGCGACGACGGTGCCGGGTGGCTGCCGCCCGCCGAGGAGCGGCCCGCGGAGCGGGAGGCCGACTGGGCGGATCCGCGTCCGCGCGACCCGATGGAGGATGCCCCCGCGGCGGACCACCCCGACACCGGCACACCGCTCACGGACCAGGACGAACGGACCGCACCCGACAGACCCGCCGGTGCGGTGGCCCGCCGCTCGTCGGCCTCGACCCGCTCCCCGCTGTTCGGCGGCGCGTCCCCCCGCCCGCGGCACGGCGCCGGCGCCCTCAACGGCATGCCCGTACGCGCACCCGGCACCCGCGCCACCGGCTCCCGGCAGCTGCAACTCGCGCGGGCGCTGCGCCCGTTGAAGCAGACCGTGGCCGACCACGGGCGGTGGGAACTCGACGAGACGGCCACCGCCGAATCGACGGCCCACACCGGTCTCACCGACGCCGTGCTGCGCCCCGCCCGGGCCCGCTGGCTGAATCTGACGCTGCTCGTCGACGACGGCGCCTCCATGCTCCTGTGGCAGCAACTCGCCCTGGAGACGCGGCTGCTCCTGGAGCGCAGCGGTGCCTTCCGTGACGTACGGGTGCACGGCCTGGACACCCGCGGCCCAGGCGCCCCACTGCTCGCCCGGCGCCCCTTCACACCCGGTACCGCCGTCCTGCCGCCCGCGACCGTGACCGATCCCGGCGGCAACACGCTGATCCTCGTGCTCAGCGACGGCATCGGCGCCGCCTGGCACGACGGACGCATGCGTGCGCTCCTCGACCAGTGGGGGCGGTGCGGCCCGACTGCGGTGCTGCACGCACTGCCCCCGCACCTCTGGGACGGCTCCGGCATCCGGGCCGAGCCCTGGCGGGTCACCAGCAGACGGCGCGGCGCCCCCAACCTCGCCTGGGACGTGTCGGATCCGGTGCTGCCGCCCGGGGTCGCCGCGTTCGACGACGTGGCGGTCCCCGTGCTCACGCCGGAGCCGGGAGCGGTCGGCACCTGGGCGGACCTCCTCGCGTCCCCCGGGACGAGCGCCGTGCTGCCGCTGCTGCGCCCGCCCTTCGCCGCGGCCCCGGAGCCGCCTCCCGGACCGGCCCCGCAGGGGCTGGTCCTGCGGTTCAGGGAGACGGCGTCCCCGGAGGCGTACCGCCTCGCCGCCCACCTCGCCGCCGTCGCGCCGGTGTCCGTACCGGTGATGCGCCTGGTGCGGGACGCACTCGGCCCGGACGTGACGACCGGTCACCTGGCCGAGGTCTTCCTGAGCGGTCTGCTGCGGCGCTGCGACGACGACACCGCGCTCGCGCCGCAGCACCGGAGCTACGACGTCACGACCGGCATCCGCGACATCCTCCTGGGCACCGCCCCGGTCCGCGAACTGCTGCGCACCAGCAGGGCGGTGACGGACCGTCTTGGTGAGCTGGCCGGACGGTCCGCCGACTTCCCCGCCTGGCTCGCCCACCCGAACGGGCCGGAACGGGCCGGTCACGAGGGACGGCCGTTCGGCTGGGTCGACACACGGCTGCTGCGGAGGCTGGGGGTCGGCACGACGGGGACGGGACCCGCGCCGGACGACGATCCCCGGCTTCCCGCGTACGTCGACGCGCCGGGCTCGCCGTGGCGGTCCCTGCTGCCGCGGAACCCCCGGCAGGCGGGTCCCTGGCGGCTGTTCGCCCGGCACGTCGACGCGCGGACGACCGACGGGATGTTCCTCGGGCGGCGCGGGGAGGGAGAGGTCGCCGCGCTCAGACTCATCCGGTCCGGTTCCACGCGCCGGGCCTCCCTGCCCCGGCAGGCCGAGGCGCTGCGCATGCTGCGTGGCGTACGGGCACCCCGGCTCATCGACGTCGACACGGGCCCGGACCCGTCCTGGATGGCGTGCGAACTCCAACTGACGGACGGACTGCCCACCCCTACCCTCACGAGCACCGGCCCGGACACCCGCTGGTTCACCGACCCCTTGGAGTTCGCGCTGCTCGGCCGTGGCGTCGCGACGGCGCTCGCGGACGCCCATGTACGGGGGTTCCTGCACGGCGACCTGACTCCGAACCGAGTGCTGCTCACCGGGGACGACGTGTGCGTGACCGGCTGGTGCGTGCAGGAGCACGCCGACGGCGTGGCGCACGACATCTCCAAGCTGGGCCTCACCCTGCTGAGCGCGGCCGGCGGCGCCGTCCCCGAACCCTTCGCCCCGCTGCTGCGGCGCTACTCCTCGCCCCTGCTCGACGAGCGGCCCACCGCGGACGAGGCGGCCGCCGTCTTCGACGCGTACATCGCCGCACACGCCCCGGACCCCGCGCCGCGCGGTCCGCACGACGAGGTGCCCCTCGCCGTGCCCATCGGCCTGGATCCCCACGGCGCGGAGGTCCTCCTGGACTTCCGTGCCATGGGCCCGCACGGCGTCGTCCAGGGCACGACCGCCGACCGTTCCACGCTCCTGGAGGCGATCGTCGGCGGGCTCGCCGCGCGGCACTCGCCGGCCGCGCTCCGCTTCCATCTGCTCGACTCGACCGACCGGTTCCTCCGCTCGGCGAGTACCGGCACGCTGCCGCACATCGTGACCGGCGCCGCCCCGTCGCCGACGTCCGTCCTCGACACCGAGCGCGCCCGTCGCCGCGAACTCATCGCCGCCGCGCGGCGGTCGGGAGCCCCGCGCCCGGTCCTGACCAGCCTGATCGTGGTCCTCGAAGCATCGAGCCTCGGCGGGGACATGGGCTGGCTCGAGGACCTGGACATCCACCTCCTGCTCGTCGAGGGGCCCGGGCGCGGGCCGGTCGAACTCGACTTCCGCGTCGACCTCGCCGCGGCCGACGGTCCGGCCCTCTTCCACTCGCGTGCGCCCCGGCACGGCGTCCCCTTCCGCCTGCCGCTCCCGCGCCGACTTCCCCACGAGGCCGGGTGCGCGGAGGAGTTCCGCCGGGTCATGGCCCTCGCGGGACCGGGGAACAAGAACAACACCCTCGACAACCTGAAACGGATCAGGGTCCGCGAGCTGGACCACCTCGGCCGGGAGCATCCGCAGGCGCTGGCGACCCGCTGCGAGATCGGCCGCGTCGAACTCGCCCTCGACCGTCTCGACGAGGCCCTTGAATCCTTCTCGGACTGCGCGACGGGCCGCGACACGGTACTCGGCAGGGGACACGCCGACACCCTGACCGCGCACCAGCTCCGTGCCTACGTGCTCCATCAACTGGGGCGCTACGAGGAGGCGTACACGATCTGCCGCACCGTGCTGCGCCTGTGGGTGAACCTACGGAACGAGCAGCACCCCGATGTCCTGCTGTGCCGGCACAACCTGGTCGTCGCGCTGGGCGCGCTGGGCCGGCACGAGGAAGCCGTGCCCGAGGCACGCGCCACGTACGAAGGGCGTCGGTCCGCTCTCGGCGACGACCACCCGGATACCCTCGCCAGCGGTCACGAGCTGGCGGTCGCGCTCGACGGCGCCCGGCGCCGGGACGAGGCTCACGAGGTCGCGTCGGCCGTTCACGAGGCGCGCGCACGGGTCCTGGGCCCCGAGGACCTCGCCACTCTCACCACGCTGCGCGTCGTGAGGGACTCCCGGCCCCCAGGGACCTGACCGCCGCCCCCGGCTACCCTTCCCCCGTGACCATCCAGGACTACACCACGTACATCGCGGGACTCCCCCGCGTCCTCGTCGGGGCCGCAGCGCTCTTCCGCGACGCCGAGGGCCGGGTCCTCCTCGTCGAGCCCAACTACCGCGAGGGGTGGGCGCTGCCGGGCGGGACCGTGGAGTCGGACGCGGGCGAGACGCCGCGGCAGGGGGCGCGCAGGGAGACCGTCGAGGAGATCGGGCTCGACGTCGAGCCCGGGCCGCTGCTCGCGGTGGACTGGGTGCCGCCGGACTCCCTGCGGCCACGCCCGCCGCTGGTGGCGTACCTGTACGACGGTGGGGTCCTCGGCGCCGACCAGCTGGCGTCGATCACGCTCCAGGAGGAGGAGCTCCTGTCGTGGCGGCTGGTGGCTCCGCGGGACCTCGCGGAGTATCTGCCGGGCGAGCTGGGGCGCCGGGTGTCGGCCGCGCTCGACGTACTGGCGCACGGCAACGGTCCCGCGGAGCTGGAGGACGGGCACCGGGTCGGCTGACTCAGAACAGCGCGTCCTCGGCGGCCCGGGCCGCCCCACCCTCGAAGGCCAGGAGCCGCTGCTTGCGGTCGAGCCCGCCGCCGTACCCGGTGAGACTGCCGTTGGCGCCGATGACGCGGTGGCAGGGCACGATGACGCCGATTGGGTTTTTGCCGTTGGCGAGGCCGACGGCGCGGGAGGCGTTCGGCTTGCCGAGGGCTTCGGCGAGTTCGCCGTACGTGCGGGTCTCACCGTAGGGGATGCGCCGGAGTTCCTCCCATACCGTGCGCTGGAACGGGGTGCCGTCGAGGCGCAACGGTACGTCGAACTCCGTCAGCTCCCCGGCGAAGTAGGCCTCCAGCTGCACGATCGCCGTGCCGAACGGTGCCGGGTCGCGGTCGCCGAAGGTCTCCTCGGGCGGTCGGTGCCGCTGCTCGGTCATGTAGAGACCGCTGAGGACGCCATCGGTGGCGACAAGGGTGAGGGGCCCGTAGGGGCTGTCGATGAGGGTGTGCAGGCGTTCCATGTGTACGTCCTTGGGCGAGGCGCGGGTGGCCGTCATGCGGGGATGACGTTGATGGGGTGGTCGTCGGTGGCCCACAGGTACTGGACCGCGTACGCCCGCCAGGGCCGCCAGGCCGCGGCGCGCGCGGTGAGCGCGGCGGGGGTGTGCGGCAGTCCCAACCCCTGTGCGGCACGCCGGATGCCGAGGTCGGAGGGGAGGAACGCGTCCGGGTCGCCGAGCGCGCGCATCGCGATGACGTCGACCGTCCAGGGGCCGAACCCGGGGAGCGCGGCGAGCCGGGCACGGGCCTCGTCCCAGTCGCTCTCCGGACCGAGGCGGAGGCTGCCGTCGGCGAGGTGCCGGACCAGCGTCGTGAGGGTGGCGCGGCGGCTGCGGGGCAGGGCGAGGGTCTCGGGGTCGAGCGCGGCGAGCTCGTCCGGGGTGGGGAAGAGGTGGGTGAGCCCGCCCTCGGGGTCCTCGACGGGCCGCCCGTGCGCGGTGACGAGGCGGGCGGCGTGGGTGCGGGCGGCGGCGGTGGAGACCTGCTGGCCGAGGACGGCCCGTACGGCGAATTCGGCCTCGTCGACGGTGCGTGGCACGCGTCGGCCCGGCGCCTTGTCGACGAGCGGCGCGAGGAGCGGATCGTCCCGCAACTGACCGTCGACGGCGGCCGGGTCGGCGTCCAGGTCGAGCATGCGGCGGCACCGGCTGCTCGCGATGGTGAGATCACGCAGGTCGGTGAGGGTGAGCCGGCAGGCGATGTGGTCGGGCTGCGGGGTGAGCGCGACGATGCCGTGCCCGTAGGGAAGGTCGAGCGTCCGCCGGTACGCCCCATCACGCCACTCCTCGACGCCGGGCACGGCGGTGGCGATGAGGTGCCCGAAGAGGTTGTCGGGGTTGAGCGGCGCACGAAACGGCAGCCGCAGGGTGAGGGCGCCGCCCGCGGCGACGCCGGTGCGTTTCGGCGCGCGGGCGCGGAGTTCGCCCGGGGGCAGGGCGAAGACCTCGCGGACTGTGTCGTTGAACGTGCGGATCGAGGCGAAGCCCGCGGCGAAGGCGAGGTCCGCCATGGGCAGCGTGGTCGTCTCGATGAGGAGGCGTGCGGTCTGGGCGCGCTGGGCCCGGGCGAGGGCGAGTGGGCCCGCGCCGAGTTCGGCGCGCAGGTGTCGTTCGACCTGCCGGGTGCTGTAGCCGAGGCGGGTCGCGAGGCCGGGGACGCCGTCGCGGTCGACGACGCCGTCACCGATCAGGCGCATCGCGCGGGCGACGAGGTCGGCCCGCTGGTTCCACTCGGGAGAGCCGGGGCTGCTGTCCGGCCGGCACCGCTTGCAGGCGCGGAAGCCCGCCTGCTGGCAGGCCGCGGCGCTCGGGTAGAACGTCATGTTCTCGGGCTTGGGCGGCACGACCGGGCAGCTGGGACGGCAGTAGATCCGCGTGGTCACGACGGCCGTGAAGAACCAGCCGTCGAAGCGGGCGTCCTTCGACTGAACGGCGCGTACACAGCGCTCTGTTTCGGTGTGCATGCCCCCAGCTTCGCGGATCCCGCCCCGCCACGGCTGGCGGAAATCCGACATCGACGTCGCCCTGCCAGGCGCGCTGAAGGCTCAACGGTCCACGGCTGCCGCGAACGCGTCGTACGCCTCCTGCCCGAACAGCACGAACCGCACCTCGTCGAAGCGCTCGGGGTCCGCCGCCTCCCGTACCGTCGCGACGGCGATGCGCGCCGCGTCCTCCAGGGGCCAGCGGTAGACGCCGGTGGAGATCGCGGGGAACGCCACCGTGCGCGCGCCGAGCTCGGCGGCGACCCGCAGCGCCTCGCGGTGGCAGGAGGCGAGGAGCTCGGAGCGGTCCTCCGCGGCGGACCAGACCGGGCCGACGGTGTGGATCACATGCCGCGCGTCGAGCCACCCCGCGGTGGTCGCGACGGCACGGCCGGTGGGCAGCCCCTTGCCGTAGTGGGAGGCGCGCAGGCGGCGGCAGTCGGCGAGGATGTCGGGCCCGCCGCGCCGGTGGATCGCGCCGTCGACCCCGCCGCCGCCGAGGAGCGAGGAGTTCGCGGCGTTGACGACGGCGTCGGCGTGCTGCGCGGTGATGTCGCCCTGGACCAGGGTGATCGGCACGGGTACGGGCACGGTCATGGGGTGCTCCTGAGTCTGCGCCACACGGCCTTCGCCGCGTTGTGTCCGGACATGCCGTGCACCCCGGGCCCGGGAGGCGTCGCGGACGAGCAGATGAAGACGGCGGGGTGCGGGGTGGCGTACGGAAACAGGGAGAGTTTGGGCCGCAGCATCAGCTGCAGTCCGCTCGCGGCGCCGCAGGCGATGTCACCGCCCACGTAGTTCGCGTTGTGCGCGGCGAGCTCGGGCGGGCCCGCCGTGGCACGGGCGAGGACGCGGTCGCGGAAGCCGGGGGCGAAGCGCTCCAGCTGCCGCTCGATCGCGTCGGTGAGGTCGCCCCGCCAGCCGTTGGGCACGTGCCCGTACGCCCAGAAGACGTGTTTGCCCGCCGGGGCGCGGGAGGGGTCGACGACGCTGGGCTGCACGGTGATCAGGAACGGCACGTCCGGCGCCCGTCCCTCGCGCGACGCGGCACGCAGCGCGGCGCCGATCTCCTTGCTGCTGGAGCCGACCTGCACCGTCCCCGCGCTCCGCGGCTCCTCGGCGGTCCAGGGGACGGGTCCGTCGAGCGCGTAGTCGATCTTGAAGGCGCTGGCGCCGTACCGGTACCCCTCGTACGCGCGGCCGAGTCCCGCGATCCTGGCGAGGGCGGTCGGCGAGGTGTCGAAGACGTAGGCACGCGCGGGCGGCAGGTCGTCGAGCCGCTTCACTTCGTAGTCCGTGTGGACGGAGCCGCCGAGGTCCTTCAGGTACGCGGCGAGTGCGTCGGAGATCGACTGCGAGCCGCCCCGGGCCAGGGGCCAGCCCCTGGCGTGCGCTGCCAGCGCGAAGACCATGCCGACGCCGCCCGTGACGATGCCGTCGAGCGGGGCGATGACGTGCGCGACGAGCCCCGCGAACAACGCGCGCGCCCGGTCGTCGCGGAAGCGCCGCATCAGCCACGTCGACGGCGGCAGCCCGGCGAGTCCGAAGCGGGCGAGGGTCACGGGGTCGCGCGGCAGCGAGCTCATCGGCAGCGACATGAAGTCCTGGAGGAGCGTGTCCCAGTGGGGCAGGAAGGGTTCGATCAGCCTTCGGTACGCCCCCGCGTCGCGTGGCCCGAAGGAGGCGGCGGTCTCGGCGACGGAGCGGGACAGGACGGCGGCGGTGCCGTCCGGGAAGGGGTGGGCCATGGGCAGCGGGGGCTGGAGCCACTCCAGTCCGTACCGGTCCAGGGGCATGCCGCGGAACGCCGGGGAGTTGATGCCCAGCGGATGGGCGGCGGAGCAGGGGTCGTGCCGGAATCCGGGGAGCGTCAGCTCCTGGGTGCGCGCCCCGCCCCCGACAGTGCCCTTGGCCTCGAAGACGGCCACGGAGAAACCTCGGCGGGCCAGCTCCACGGCTGCGGTCAGCCCGTTCGGTCCCGCCCCCACGACGACGGCGTCAAGCATCGACGGCACCCGGACTCCTTTGTCAGCCGACGGCCTCTGCCGCCCAGGATAGGACGGACCACCTGCGCCCTCCCTCGAGCCCCTCTCGGGCGCGGGCGAGCCGCTCTCGGGCGCGGGCCGCGAGGAGCCCGGCGATCGGGTGGCCTCAGACGCCGGCCGCGAGGAGCCCCGCGATCCGGCGGGCCGTGGCGGCGTCGCGGGCCGCGGTGAAGGGCAGCGCGTTGCCCCCGCCTATCCGGAACGGCTCCCCCGTGAGCGTCAGGTCGGCGCCTCCGGCCTCCGCCACGAGCAGCAGCCCCGCGGCGTGGTCCCAGGCGAGCTCCCACGAGAAGGCGATGGCGTCCAGCTCGCCCCGGGCGATGGCGAGGTACTCCAGGCCCGCGGATCCGCAGGGCCGCGGCCGCACGCCGTCGGTCACGAGACCCAGCAGGGCCTGCTTCTGTTCCTCCGTGGTGAAGTCCGGGTGCGAGGTCGCCACGTCCACGTCCGCGCCGGGTTCGGGCGCACCGGCCACCAGTCGCTCCCCGTTCAGCCACGCTCCTCGGCCGCGGACCGCGACGGCCATCTCGTCCAGCATCGGCGCGTACGTCCACGAGGCCTGGACCTCGCCGCGCACCGCGAGGGCGACCAGCATGCAGAACCCGGGGTTCCCGTTCACGAACTGCCGCGTTCCGTCCACGGGGTCGACGATCCAGACGGGCGCGTCTCCGTGTATCGCCTCGTACCTCGACGGGTCGGCGTGCACCGCTTCCTCGCCGACGACGACCGAGCCGGGGAGCAGGGCGGCCAGGTCGACGGTCAGCTGCTCCTCCGCGCGGCGGTCGGCGACGGTGACCATGTCGTGCGGGCCGCTCTTCTCCACGACGTCAGCCTCGGCGAGCTGCCGGAAGCGGGGGGTGACCTCCGCCGCGGCGGCCTTCCGGAGGGCTTCCTCCACGTCGCGTACACCGTGCGTCAAAAACTCTTCGATCATGTCTCCCATGAGAGCACGCTCCACTGACATCCCGTACGCCCGAGCCAAACGTAGGGTTAACTCCCGGGAAACCCCTGGGGTGCCGCTCTCAGAGTCACCCGACGAGCCACCCGACGAGCCGCTCTACAGGTAGCCGCCTCGGTCGACCCCTCACCGCCCCACCGCATACCCCTGCATCCCCCGCGCATTGGCCCCCGCCGAAAGCACCCCGCTCCCCGGCTCGCGCGCCACCGCGCACAACCGGCCTTCCGACCACGCGCCCCCGACCGTCACCACGTGCCCCCTCCGGCGCAGCTCCTCGACCACCTCAGGGGGCGTGCGGGACTCGACCGTGAGGCTGCCCGCCCGCATTTCACGGGGGTGGAAGGAGCCGGGGAACGCCTCCGTGTGCCAGTTGGGGGCGTCGATCGCGCCCTGGAGGTCGAGTCCGCCGCGTACCGCGTCCCGCATGACCACCCCCAGGAAGAAGTGGACCTGCCACTGGTCCTGCTGGTCTCCCCCGGGGGTGCCGAAGGCCAGCACGGGCACCCCGTCCTTGAGCGCCAGTGACGGGGACAGCGTCGTGCGCGGGCGCCTGCCGGGGGTGAGGGAGTTCGGGAGGCCCTCCTCCAGCCACGTCATCTGGAGCCGCGTGCCCAGCGGGAAGCCCAGTTCGGGCACGACGGGGTTGGACTGCAGCCAGCCGCCGCTGGGCGTGGCGGACAGCATGTTCCCCCAGCGGTCGACGATGTCGATGTGACAGGTGTCGCCGCGGGTTCCTCCGTCCCCGGCCACGGTCGGCTCCCCGGCCCCCGCCATCGCCGTACCGCCCCACGTATCCGCTCCCGGCGTGTCCCCCGCCGCCACGGCGAGCGCGTGCGCGGAGAGCCGCGGCGCACGCCCGCCGGGCGCTCCGGGCCGCAGGTCGCGCGAGGCCTTCTCCCCGACGAGCCGCCGCCGGTCCGCGTTGTACGCGCCGGACAGCAACTCACGCACGGCCACGCCGTCCGCCGCCGCGTCCCCGTACCAGGCCTCCCGGTCCGCCATGGCCAGCTTGCAGCCCTCGACCAGCAGATGGACGTACTCCGCGGAGCCGTACTCCGGAAGTTCCCCAACCAGCCCCGGCAGCAGCGCGAACTGCTGCAGGAACGCGGGACCCTGGCTCCACAGGCCCGCCTTGCACAGGGTCCAACCATCCCAGTCATACGTGGCGGGAGCCTCGTACGACGCCTCCCACCCGCGCAGATCCGCCGCGGCGAGAGTGCCCACGTGCCGCTCACCGCTCGTGTCCATGGTCGGACGCCCCGCCTGCCGCACGAGGGCCTCGGCGACGAACCCCTCACGCCACACGGCACGCGCGGCCTCGATCTCCGCCACGCGCGACGCGCCCCCGCCCTCACCGCCGTCCCCACAGGCCTCCGCTATCAGCCGCCGCCACGTCGCGGCGAGCGCGGGGTTCCGGAAGAGCTCCCCGGGCCGCGGCGGCCGACCGCCGGGAAGATACACCTCGGCCGACGTGGGCCACTCCCGCTCGAAGAGTTCCCGCACCGTCTCCACGGTCTCGCAGACCCGCTCCACGGGGGCGTGCCCGTCCTCCGCGTATCCGATGGCGTACTTCAGGACGTCCGCGAGGGACTTCGTCCCGTGGTCCCGCAGGAGCAGCATCCACGCGTCGAAGGCACCAGGCACCGCCGCGGCGAGCGGCCCGGTGCCGGGTACGAGGTCGAGGCCGAGCGAGCGGTAGTGCTCCACGGTCGCACCGGCGGGCGCGACGCCCTGCCCGCAGAGGACACGCACCTCTCCCCCGGCGGGCGCGAGGATGACCGGGACCTCACCGGCGGGCCCGTTCAGATGCGGCTCGACCACGTGCAGGACGAACCCGGCGGCGACGGCGGCATCGAACGCGTTGCCACCGTCCTCCAGGACGGCCATCGCGGACTGCGAGGCGAGCCAGTGAGTGGACGACACCATGCCGAAGGTGCCCTGGAGGGTCGGTCGGGTCGTGAACAAGGGCCTATCACCTCGCTGTTTGCAGGGATTGGCCCTGACCGCTGGCCGGGCCCGGCGGAGAATCCGAGGAGTTTACGCTGCCTCCGGCCGCAACAGGCATCGCCCCGTGGCTCTTCGTGCCGTTACGCGCCCACCAGACGCTCCGCCAATGCGCTGACTGCCAAGAGAAGATCCCGCGGATCCTGACCGAGGTCGAGAGCGTGCTGGTGCAAGGCGATTCCGGAGTGACGGACCACGTGGCCGGCATGCGGCGCATAGCCTTTTGCGTACACGAGGTGCCCTTCCTTCAGCCCCAAGGCGGTGCAGTACGCCAGCATCTGATAGAGGTCGGCATCGGGATAACCCTTCGGTTTGCCCGCCTTGTATTTCGCGTCGGCCACCGCCATGGGAGCGCCGGAATCTCCGTACCAGACGAGGTCCGGTCGCATCCGGATGGCGTCGTCTTCGTCCAGGTAGATGTTGTCGGCCTGCATGCTGGTGTATCCGCCATGGGCGGTCAGGGACTCGCGGAGCGCGACGCAGACGAAGTCCTCGAAGAGCTTGTTCATGTCGAAGAGGAAGCCGTTCATTCGCAGCCCGCCGGCTTGATGCTCGGCCGAAGCCCCGTCCAACACGATGCCTGCCAACCGCAGGGCGTTGTGGTAGCGGGCGTTGAGGCGATTCGGCCGCCACCCCGGCATCGCCTGCCCCCTCACCGGCGGAGTGACGTCGGCGAGCCGTGCCCGCTGGTGCATCAGGCGCAGGCGTACGGTTCGCGGCACGCCGGGCAGGCGCAGCAGTCGTTCGACCGCGGCCCTCAGGATGCGGTTCTCGGCGATGTCCGTGGTGAACTCGTCGTACGCGATCTCCGCCGGCAGCGGGGCGCCGTATCGCCGCCGGATCTGCTCGGCCTCGCGGATCCTGCCTCGTACAACGAACGCCGTGGCCTCGGTGGAGCGGTAACCCTGCAGAAGCCCCTGCCGTAGTGCCCGGTCTGTCTGCCGCTCGACCGCGTGGGCGAATGCCGGCAGCAGTCCGTCATGACCGGCGAGGTCAACTGTTCCGTCCCGCCAGCCGCGTGGGTCGAGGCTGTAGCCGAGGAGGAAGAACAGACGCCCGACGGACACCTTCGGCGTGATCCGCAGCCGCACGGTCCCGCCTCCCGGGACGTCGAGCGCCACGGCCCCGACCTTGCTCCCCGCACGCAGCCGCCACAGGCCCGGCTCGTACGGATCGGGAACGGCGTCCACGATCCTCGACGCGGCCAGGGCCCGCCCCGCCGCTCCCGGGAGAGACACGAGCTTCGCCGGGGCGTGTTCGACGAGGTGAACTTCAGTCACAGCGCGCCAGGGCCTCCGGCCTCATCCGCCACCGAGGCGCTTCGTGCGGCCACGGAGGCTCGAAGGGCCGCCAGCCCATAACGCTTCTCGGTGTTCACTCCTTCCCCGTAGTGGTGCTCTTCCAGCAAGGGCAGGATCTTCGTCCGCCAGGTGCGTTCCAGTCCGCCCTCGCGGTAGACACCGGGTTTCATCAGATAGGACGGCCCGACCTTGAAGTCGGGATCGTCGATACGGCCGTTGAGGGCGTCGAGCAGGTCGGCCGGCTCGGTGTCCTTTCCCTCGCTCTCCAGCCAGCGGCGCAGAAGTCCTTGTGTGGGCTCGGTTCTCGGGGAGAGCTCCACGAAGGCGAAACGACATCGCATCGCTGCGTCCACCAGCGCGATGGAGCGGTCGGCGGTGTTCATGGTGCCGATGACGAACAGGTTCCGGGGCAGCGCGAAGTCTTCGCCCGAGTAGGTGAGTCGGACCGACTTGTTGCGGTATTCCAGCAGAAAATACAACTCACCGAATACCTTGGCCAGGTTGGCGCGGTTGATCTCGTCGATGATGAGGAAGTGCGGGAGGTGCCGATTGCCCTCAAGACGGGCGAGGTCGGCCAGTTCACGCAGCGGACCCGGGGTCAGCCGGAAAGCGACCTCGCGGGTGTCCGGGTCTTCACGGGGCCGGAACCCTTCGAAGAAGTCCTCATAGGCGTAACTCGGGTGGAACTGTACCAACTTGACCTGCTCCGGGCCCCCGCCGAGGAACTCGGCGAGTTCCTGCGCGAGATAGGTCTTGCCGGTTCCGGGAGGTCCATAGAAGATCAGCTGCCGTTCGTCCCACAGCAGGTCCCGTATCTCGCCCAGCCACTCGAGTCTGTCGACGTTGAGCTTCTTGCGCAGTGCCTCGTCGGGCTGAGGGAAATCCAGTTCGCGGCGGGCGGCGATGGCCTGTTTGGCGACGCCGGAGGTGTCGGCGGACTCCGCGGCCGCCTTCTCCAGTTCGTCGTCCGAGACCCACAGTCCGTCGAGGATGCCCTTGATCGCCGTCAGATCCACCAGATCGTGTCCAGCGTTCAGCTTCTGCTGGAGTTCCTCGGGGAGTTTGTCGTAGGGGTAGCCCTCGCTCCATTCCACCGGGCGCCGCAGAACACTCCGCCCGTCCTCCGAAGTGGCCTGCTCGGCGTTCCCGGTGATCTCACCCACGTGCAGCTTGCCACCGGGGAACACGCAGACGGTGTCTCCGGGCCTCATCCGCGAGAGGAACGCGTGGAACTCGTCGACGAGCCGGTCCCTCTGACTGTAGGCGACCGCCGATTCGTAGTCCTCGTCCACGATGGCGCGCAGGTTCTCCTTGCTGATGCCCGGGGTCACGCCTGGCCTCAGCCGGTCCGCGGCGAGGGTCACACGGCCCGCGGTCAGCCACTCCTCATCGACCGGAGCGAGACCGGTGGCATCGGGGTCGCGGACCAGCCAGGCGCGGCTGGGCCCGGCCGACGCCTGTTCCAGGAAGTCGGCGAGCGGCCGACCGTCGGCCGTCTTCCACGCCAGCCAGCCGTTGGCACTGCGGCCGAGGAGGATCTCCGCCGCGGCGGACGGTGAATTGCACTCGACGTCACTGACCACCTCGAGCCGACCCGGCCAGGTCGTCGTCTCCTTGATGACGCCCTCTTCCCGCAGCTGCTCCCGCAGCCGGTGGGAGGACGGCATCCGCAGCGGGAAAGAAGGGACGACCTCGGGGCGAGCCGGTGAACCGGCCAGGACCACCATCTTCTGGCTGCCGTTGGTCCCCTTCTCGGTGAGGAGCCGCCCGCGTGCCGAAGGGCCGCCGTGCGGCAGACGCAGCAGGAACTCCGGGTACTCCTCGGTCATCCGTCTCCTCAGTGTGCGCATTTGGGAATTGGGGATCTTTCCGGACGGTGCGTGCCGGGTCACGCTCGTAGGGGTGTTTCCAGCCAGCCACCAAGGTCCCGATTGCCCTGTGAAGCGTGCTCCGTCCATGATCTGTTCCGGAAGAACGGTACGAGGGGGAACAGTGAGAAGCGGTACGGCGGCGGCAACGGAGAAGCCTCAGGCCGAGGCACTGCCCGCGGCGCTCGGCATGTCTGTCTCCGAGCTCATGCATGCGGTGGGGGGCTTCGACTGCGACCCGGCCGACATGGTCCGTGCTTCGGTACGGACGGCCGAACGTGCGTTCGCCGAGCTCGACGTGTGCGACGACGTGATCGACGAGGCCTCGGAGGCCGGCGGCACCATCGTCGACCGCCTGCGTGCACATCTCTCGGCCGAGTCCGCGGCGGACATCGCCGTCGAGTTGCGCGAGCTGGACACCGTTGCTGCCCGGGTGCGGAGCACTGATGAAACCCGTCGGCTGCTGAACCGCCTCCTCGGCAGGGAAGACCGGGGCGCGTCCGCGCCGGCCACAGTGGTCCGTCTCGCCCCTGGCGACCTCCCCGCGCTCCTGTCCGTCTACGCCGAGTCCGACGACTACTCCGATCTGCTCGCTGTGGCCGGACGGGGAGAACAGCTGCGGCCCCAACTGAAACGCGTACACGCGGACCGGCTCGTGCGCGTGGCCTCCCACCTGGTGGCCGTCGTGGAACGGGTCTCCGCGGTCGGCTTCGCGGACAAGCACCTCGCCGATGAGTCTCTTCGGGAGGCACGGCGTTCCTACGAACTGTGGCAGCGGTGCCTGGAAGAGCGTCGGCGAGACCTGAGCTGACCGGCGGGCCGACTTCCGCCGCCCCACCTGTCGTCCCATCACGCCGCGAAGAGCGACTCGATCCGGTTCGCCGCCGTGCGCAGGCCCGTCAGCCGTTCCACCCCCGGGCCGTACGTCCCCGCCCCCGGCGACCATCCGGGCCCCGCGACCAGTACGGCGGGGTGTGTGCGGGCGCCCCGCATGCCCCATTCCGCCTCCGTGATGAGGCGTACCAGTGCTCGGTCCGCGGTGTTGCGGGAGTGGGCCCAGAGGACCACCGCCGCGGGGCCGATGCGGCGGACCGCCTCGTACAGCGCCTCGGCGGGCAGCGCGGCGCCGAACATCCGGGTGGAGACGCGCCGTTCGCCGAGGACGGCGACGAGTGCCTCCAGCGGGAGGGTGTGCTGCTCCCCCGGTACGCACGTGAGCAGTACCGGGCCCGTGGGTGTCGGCGCCACCGGGGTGCCCTGTGCCGCGCCGGGGGCGCAGCGCAGGGCGGAGGAGACGTGCCAGGAGAGGAGGTGCTCGACCTCCACGTACCGCTCGCCGGACGACGCCCACTTGCGTCCGATCGCGTGCAGGGCCGGTGCCATGACCTCCTCCCACCCCGTGGTGTAGCCGTACTCCCCGACAGTGGTGGCCAGTTGGGTTTCGACGGCGGGTGCGTCGAGCCGCACCGCCGCTCGGGCGAGGCCTCGGCACTCCTGGCGGACGTTGCCCAGCGAGAGGGCGCCGGAGTCGCTGCCTCGCCGTGCGCGCGGAACCGTTGCCGCCACCTCCTGGAGCGCCGAACGCGCCGCCTCGGCGGGTGGTACGCCCAGCGCGGTCAGGCGGCACATCTCCTCCACGCGCCCCACGTCGGCGGGGCTCCAGCGGCGGTGGCGGCCCTGTTGGCGGTCGGCGGGGCCGATGCCGTAGCGCCGTTCCCAGGAGCGGAGCGTCGTCGGAGCGACGCCCAGTCTCCGGGCGACGGTTCCTGTGGTCAGCGCGGTACCCGGCGTCGGTGCAGCTGTCATCCCGCGACGATACGACGCACAATCGCTGCAAGTTGTCGCCTCTCACAGACTGTCACCAATCTGGGGTCAACTCCGGTCCCTGTACGAGGAGTACGTGCCATGGTGGCGGTTGACATCCCGAACCCCGATGACTCGCCGGTTCCCGTGAATCTGCTCGGCGACGATCAGCTCGCCGCGGCCTACCGCCGCTGGGGGCGGCTCGTCCACCAGCTCGCCAGACGCGGGCTGGGTGACGGTCCGGACGCGGAGGACGTGACGCAGCAGGTGTTCCTCGCCGCCTGGCGCGGTCGGCACGGGTACCGGCCGGGCGCGGGTGGCCTGGCCGGGTGGCTGGTCGGCATCACCCGGCACAAGGTCGCCGACGCCCTTGCCGCGAGGGCGCGACGTGCCGTGCTGGTGGCCGCCGTGGGTGCCCGGCAGGAGACGCCTCCCCTCGGCGGATCCGGCCCCGAGCAGGTGCTCGACCGGGTCCTCGTCCAGCGGGAGCTGGCGCTCCTGCCCTCACCTCAGCAGTTGGTGCTGCGACTGGCGTTCTACGGAGATCTGTCGCAGTCCCAGATCTCGGAGCGGACCGGTCTGCCGCTCGGCACGGTCAAGAGCCATACGCGGCGCGGGTTGCGGGCGCTGCGGGAGGGGCTGGCGTCGGCGGATCCGCCGGGAGCCGACGTCCCGGAGCAGGTCTGCGGAGAGCGCATCCGATCCGCGCGGTCGGCGTGAAGTACCGGGCATCCCCTCAACCTCTCGCCCCTTGGAGGAAGACGAATGGAAATCTCGGGTGCCCGCGTCCTCGTGGTCGGGGCCACCGGCGTACTGGGCGGTCTCATCGCGTGCGCACTGGCGGAGCGCGGCGCGCAGCCGGCGCTGGCGGGCCGCAACCCGGTGCGGCTTGCCGCTCTCGCACGCGATCTCGGGGGTCCGCCCGCCCGGTGCTTCGAGGCGTGCGACCTGGACCAGTGCTCCGCGCTCGGGCCGTGGGCGGAGCGCGCGCTTTCGGGCCTCGACGGGGTGCTCGTGACGGTCGGGGCGGCGGCCTTCGGTGCGGTGGAGGACGTGTCGAACGCGGTGGCGGGCCATCTCCTGACGGTCAACGCGCTCTGTCCCATGGCGGTGCTGCGGGGCGCGGCACCGGTCGTGGCGGACAAGGGGTTCCTGCTGGCGATGACGGGCGGGGTGCCCGAGCGTGCCCGTACGGACGCCACCGTCGACGTACCGGTCCCCGTGGAACACCCCGGCCCCCCGTACGCGCCCGCGCAGACCGATCACATCGCGGGCACCGCCGACTACACCGCGTCCAAGGAGGCGTTGAGCGGCTGGCTCGGCGTGCTCTCCGAGGAGCTCGCGCCGCGGTCCGTCTCGGTCCTCGACATCCGCTCGCCGCATCTGGACACCGGGTTCACCGAACGGCCCCTGGCCGGGCAGGCGCCCACCCTGCCGCCGGGGGCCGACGCGCTGAAGGCGGTGCATTTCTTGATGGACAGCATCGCCTCGGCGTGAGCCTCCGCCTGGCTTCGCGCCGGTTCAAGGGTCACTCGAGGCCGCGGGCCTGCTTGAACCGGGCGAGTCCGTCGGACAGTTCGACGATCGGCTCGGGGTAGTCGTACTCCGCCCGTGTCTCCTTCGCCAGCTTCCACGGTTCGTGGACCGCCGCGCCGCGCAAGTCGGCCAGTTCGGGCACCCAGCGGCGTACGTACGTGCCGTCGGGGTCGTAACGCTTCGCCTGCAGCACGGGGTTGAGCACCCGGTTGGGGCGGCTGTCCGTGCCGGTTCCGGCCGCCCACTGCCAGTTGAGCTGGTTGTTGGCGAGGTCGCCGTCGACGAGGAGCCGCTGGAAGTGGCGGGCGCCGACGCGCCAGTCGACGTACAGGGTCTTGGTGAGGAAGCTCGCGGTGAGGAGTCTGGCGCGGTTGTGCATCCAGCCCTCGTGCCGGAGCTGGCGCATGGCGGCGTCGACGACCGGGAAGCCCGTGGCGCCGTCCTGCCAGGCGCGGACGTCGGCGTCCGCCGCCTCGCCGGTGCGCCAGCGGTCGCCGCGCGTGCGGTAGTCGGCGGCGGCCGCGTGCGGCCGGGCGGCGAGCACCTGGTGGTGGAAGTCGCGCCAGCACAGCTGCCGGACGAAATCCTCGGCGCCGCGGGACGACGACCGCTTGCGGGCGCCGTGGACGAGTTCGGCGCTGGACAGCGTGCCGAAGTGCAGGTGCGGCGACAGCTTCGACGTGGCGTCGCCCGCCAGGTCGTCGTGGTTCTCGGTGTACTGGTCGATGCCGTTGCGCAGCCACGCCTTCCACAGGGCGCGCCCGGCGCTCTCGCCGCCTTCGGCGAGCCCCGGCGAGAGGCCGTCCATGCCCTCGCGGGTGGGGTACGGGTGGGAGCGGATGTAGTCCGGGACGTGCACGGTGCGCGGAGCGGCGAGCACGGCCCGTACGCCCTGCGCGGTCCAGCGGCGGAAGTACGGGGTGAAGACGGCGAAGTGGTCGGATCCTGCGGGGGTCACGGCGCCGGGGGCGAGGGCGGTGACCACGGCGTCGTGGACGTAGAGGCGGCGGCCGTCCCGTTCCAGCGCCTCGCGCAGCCGGTGTTCGCGGGCGTGCGCGTACCGGCTCACTCCGGCCGCCATGTGGACCTCGTCGGCGTCCGCGGCCTCGACGACCTGCCGCACCTGTCCGACGAGGTCCCCGGCGCGCACCACGAGCCGCCCCCCGCGGTCCCGCAGCTGCCGGTCGAGGTCGGCCAGGCAGTCGGCGAGGAACGCCTGCCGGTTCGGGCCCGCGTCGCTCACGTCGGCGATGGCCCGGTCACGGACGAAGAGCGGCACCACGGCGTCCGCTCCGGAGACGGCGGCGCGCAGCGGCGGATGGTCGTGCACCCGTAGGTCGGAGGTGAACAGGACGACCGAGATGTGCATGGCGCGGACTCCAGGGGGCGGGGCGGTGCTTCCCCTGTTCTTCGGACGGTCGGCGGCCGACGGATGCGCCGTACGGGGCACGGTCCCCCGCACGGAGCACACAAGGGGGACATTCCCTCTCTCGGCTAGCGTTGGGGGATGATTCGCGACATGACGAATGCGGCGGACGTGGCATGGAGGCAGCACGGTGCACGGTGAGTACAAGGTCCCCGGTGGCAAGCTCGTCGTCGTGGATCTGGACGTCGAGGGCGGCGAGCTGCGGAACACCCGCGTGGCCGGTGA
The DNA here is from genome assembly GCF_026810505.1 of Streptomyces sp. Je 1-369. Lineage (NCBI taxonomy): Bacteria > Bacillati > Actinomycetota > Actinomycetes > Kitasatosporales > Streptomycetaceae > Streptomyces > Streptomyces sp. Je 1-369. The sequence continues at coordinate 7,327,445 of NZ_CP101750.1, read as the reverse complement.
CTTCTTCCTGGAGCCCGACGAGGCGCTCGACGCGATCAACGGCGCGCTGAACGGCGCCCCCGCCGACACGGGCGCCCCGGGCCTTGCCGCCCGCATCGAGGCCGCGCTCCCCGAAGGCACCGTCATGTACGGCCTGACGTCGGACGGCATCGGCGTCGCCGTACGCCGTGCCCTCGCCCACGCGACGGACTGGACCGACTACGACTGGCAGCTGATCCACGAGGCTCCGCAGCCGCCCGCGCTGCACATGGCCCTCGACGAGGTGCTGACCCAGGAGGTCGCGGCGGGCCGCCGTCCGCCGACGCTGCGCGTGTGGGAGTGGGCGTCGCCGTCGGTGATCATCGGCAGTTTCCAGTCGCTCGCCAACGAGGTCGACGCGGAGGGCGCGGCCCGGCACGGCATCGACGTCGTACGCCGGATCTCTGGCGGCGGCGCGATGTTCGTGGAGCCGGGCAACACCATCACGTACTCGCTCTCCGTCCCCGACGCCCTCGTGCAGGGCCTCTCGTTCCAGGACAGTTACGCGTACCTGGACGACTGGGTGCTCGGCGCCCTCGCCGACATGGGCATCAAGGCGTGGTACCAGCCGCTCAACGACATCGCGACGGACGCGGGGAAGATCGCGGGCGCCGCGCAGAAGCGGACGGTGGCGCCGGGCGGCGGGCCGGGCGCGGTGCTGCACCACGTGACGATGTCGTACGACATCGACGCGGACAAGATGCTGGAGGTGCTGCGCATCGGCAAGGAGAAGCTCTCCGACAAGGGCACGCGGAGCGCCAAGAAGCGCGTCGACCCCTTGCGCCGTCAGACCGGGCTGCCCCGTGAGGCGGTCATCGAGCGCATGGTCGACTCGTTCCGCGGCCGGTACGGCCTCGCCGAGGGGAAGGTCACCGACGAGGAGATGGCGCGCGCCCGGGAGCTCGTGCGGACCAAGTTCACGACGGCGGAGTGGACGGCCCGCGTGCCCTGATGGTTCCAGGGCCCAGGTGGCTCAGGAGAACTCCGGGATCACCGAGGAGCCGTACGCGTCGATGACCTCCTCGCGTGCGTCGTGCATCGCGTACACCGCGAACTGGTCGACGCCCAACTCCCGTAGTTCACGCAGCCGTTCGAGGTGCGACTCGACGGGTCCGAGCAGACAGAACCGGTCGACGATCTCGTCGGGCACGAAGGCGGTGTCGGGGTTCCCGGTGCGGCCGTGGTGGCTGTAGTCGTACCCCTCGCGTGCCTTGATGTACGCCGTGAGGGCCTCGGGCACCATCGACGAGCGCTCGCCGTACTTGGCGACCAGGTCGGCGACGTGGTTGCCGACCATGCCGCCGAACCAGCGGCACTGTTCGCGGGCGTGCGCGAGGTCGTCGCCGACGTAGGCGGGCGCGGCCACGCAGATCTTGACGTCCGCGGGGTCGCGTCCCGCGTCGGCGGCCGCGTCCCGCACGGCTTTGATCATCCACTGCGTCAGGTACGGGTCGGCGAGTTGGAGGATGAAGCCGTCGGCCTTCTGCCCGGCGAGCGCGAGCGCCTTCGGGCCGTACGCCGCCATCCACACCGGCAGCCTGCCGTCCGTGACCCACGGCAGCCGCAGCGTCTGCCCGCCGATGTCCGCCTCGCGCCCCTCGGCGAGGTCACGGATGACGTCGATGGCCTCGCCGAGCCGCGCCAGGGTGTTGGGCCTGCGTCCCGCGACGCGCATCGCGGAGTCGCCGCGTCCGATGCCGCAGACGGTGCGGTTGCCGTACATGTCGTTGAGTGTCGCGAAGGTCGACGCGGTGACCTCCCAGGTCCGGGTGCCCGGGTTGGTGACCATGGGGCCGATGGTCAGCCGTGTGGTGTGTTCGAGGATGCGGCTGTAGATGACGAACGGCTCCTGCCACAGCACGGACGAGTCGAAGGTCCAGCCGTAGCGGAAGCCGTTGCGCTCCGCGCGCCGCATGAGGCCGACGACCTCGGAGGCGGGCGGGTCGGTCTGCAGTACGAGTCCAAAGTCCATGGCCATCGCTCCTCACTCCGCTCACGCGCCCTCGTCCGAGGAGGGACAATCCTGGACGGGTCACCGGGGCTTGGCAAGAGGGACTCGACGGGCACCCGGCTGTGGGTCAGGACCGGTCTCAGAGCGCCAGGGCGGCCAGGCCGTCCGTCGCGGAGTCCAGGTCCTCCGCGGTGGCGGGACGGATCCGGCCCCGGTCCAGGGTCACGATCTCGTCGGCTCCGGCGAGGCCCGCGCGCTCGTGCGTGACCAGGAGCGTGGTGCGGCCGCGGGTGGCGTCGAGGATGTCGGCGAGCACCTCGGACGCGGTGTCCGGGTCCAGGCCTTCGGTGGGTTCGTCGAGGACGAGGACGGGCGGGTCGGCGAGGAGCGCGCGGGCGAGCAGCAGGCGTCGGCGCTGGCCGCCCGAGACGGTGGCGCCGTCTCCGCCGAGCACGGTCTCCCAGCCCTCCGGGAGCGATTCGATCCAGTCCAGGATCCTCGCCCTGCGGGCCGCTTCGCGCAGTTCGGCGTCGGTGGCGCCGGGGGCCGCGAGGACGAGGTTGGCGCGGATCGTGGCGTGGAAGACGTGCGCGTCCTGCGTCATGCCGGTGATGGCGCGGCGGGCGTCGGCGCCCGTGCAGCCGCTGAGCTCGCGCCCGCCGACGCGGATGCTGCCCGCTTCGTACGGCACGAATCGCATGAGCGCCGCGATCAGGGTGGATTTACCGGACCCGCTGGCCCCGATGAGCACCACTCGACGGCCGGCCGGCAGCCGCAGGCTCGCGCCGTCCAGGGCCGGGGGGCTGTCCTGGACGTGGCGGACCCGCAGGTCGGTGATGGTCACGTCGAGTGGTGTGTCGGTGGGCAGCGGGTCCGGGGTCGGTGGGTCGGCGACGGGCGCCGGGGTGTCGAAGAGGTCGGCGAGGCGCTGCGCGGAGGCCCGGACCTCGACGAAGCGGCGGGCGGCGGCGGGCAGCGGCGCGAGCGCCTCGAAGGAGACGAGCGCGAGGACGGCGAGGACGGTGAGCTGCACGGCGGGCAGGTCGCCCGCCGCGTGGGCGCGCAGCGCGAGCCAGGTGACGCCGACCGTCGCCACGCCTTGCAGCACGAGCACCATGGCCTGGGCGAGCGACGTGGTCAGCGCCTTGTGGCGCTCGAGCGTGGCGATGCGTGCGGTGACGGCGCGGGCCTTGTCGTGGGTGCGGCCGCGGGCGCCGTACGCGGCGAGGTCGGCGGCGCCCTGGGTCAGGTCGACGGTGACGGCGGCGAGTTCGGCGCGCGCCGCCTTCTCGACGCGGCCCGCGCGGCGGGAGAGGACGAGCACCGCGGCGGGCACGAGGATGCCCGCCACGGCTAGCAGCAGACCGAGCAGCAGCCCGGCTCCCGGCAGCAGGACCGCGACCGTGCCGGTGGCGGCCGCGGCGACCACGAACGCCGCGGTGGCCGGGATCATGACACGCAGCAGCAGGTCCTGCGCGGCGTCGACGTCGTCGACGAGTCGGGTCAGGAGGTCGCCGCTGCGGAAGGCGGGGGTGCCTGCGGGTGCGAGCGGCACCAGTGCCGCGAACACCCGGGCGCGGAAGCCCGCGACGGCGCGCAGCACGCCGTCGTGGCCGAGGAGCCGGTCGATGTAGCGGAGCGCGCCGCGGCCGAGGGCAAGGGCCCGTACGGCGACGATCGCGACACTGACCGCGGCGAGGGGCGGCTGTTCGGCGGCGCGGGTGATGAGCCAGGCCGCAGTGGCCATCAGTGCGGCGGCGGCGAGTTCGCTGCCGGCCGCGGCGAGAGCGGCGGGCAACAGCCTGCGCCAGTACGGCAGGAGGTGGTGGAGGAGGCGGGCGGTGGGGCGTGTTCCCCGGGCGGGTCCGGGGGCGGCGGCCTTGACGTACGAGGTCATGAGACCACCAGCCTTTCCGGGGCGACGGGTACGAGGGAGGGGGTCGCTGCGTGTGCGCGGGACGGCGGGTTCGCTGTGACCGGTTCGGGCTGGGCGATCGTGCCCGCCCGTACCGTGATGATCCGGTCCGCGTGCGGCAGCAGGCTCGTGCGGTGGGCGACCACGATCGCCGTGCGGCCGCGCATGAGGGCGACCGTGGCGCGCGTGACGGCGGCCTCGCTCTCCGGGTCGAGGTGTGCCGTCGGTTCGTCGAGCAGTAGCACCGGCGCGTCCTTGAGGAACGCGCGGGCCAGTGCGATCCGCTGGCGCTGACCTGCGGAGAGCCCGGCGCCGTGCTCGCCGAGCACGGTGTCGTACGCGTGGGGCAGCTCCTCGACGAAGAGGTCGGCACAGGCGGCGCGGGCCGCTTCGCGCATCTCGGCGTCGGTCGCGTCGGGGCGGCCGAGGCGGATGTTCTCGGCGACGGTCCCCGCGATCAGGTGCGGTCGCTGCGGCACCCAGGCCACCTGGGCGCACCAGTCGTCGGGGTCGAGGCCGGCGAGGTCGGTGCCGCCGGCCTCGACCCGGCCCGACGCGGGGGTGACGAAGCCGAGGAGCAGCGAGAGCAGCGTGGACTTGCCCGCGCCGCTCGGGCCGACCAGGGCGACGTGCTCGCCGGGGCCGATGGTCAGGGAGACGTTGCGCAGGGCGGGTTCGGTGCGGCCCGGGTAGTGGACGGTGACGTCGTCGAGGGCGAGGGCCGCCGTGCGGGCGTCGGGCGCGGGGGCGCGGTCGGCGTCGGCCCGGGCCGTGTCCTCCTCGTCGAGGGCGGCGAAGACCCGTTCGGCCACCGAGATGCCTTCGGCGCTGTCGTGGAAGGCGGCGCCCATGGCGCGCAGCGGCAGGTACGCCTCGGGGGCGAGGAAGAGGACGACGAGGGCGGTGTGCAGGCCGACGTCGCCGTGCAGCAGGCGCAGTCCGACCGGGACGGCGACGAGGGCGACGGAGAGGGTGGCGACCGTCTCCAGGACGAGGGAGGAGAGGAACGCCACGCGCAGGGTCCGCATGGTGGCGCGCCGGTGGGCGTCCGCCATGTCGTGCACGACCTTGGTCTGGTGGTGTTCGCGGCCGAAGGCGCGGAGCGTCGGCAGTCCGGCCACCACGTCGAGGAAGTGGCCGCCGAGCCGGGAGAGCAACCGCCATTGGCGGGCGGTGCGTTGGGCGGTGTGCATGCCGACCAGTGCGCCGAAGACGGGGATGAGCGGCAGGGTGATGACGATGATGAGTGCCGAGGTCCAGTCGGTGAAGCCGACCCAGGCGACCACGGTGAGGGGTACGACGGCGACGGCCGCCTGGGTGGGCAGGTAGCCGACGACGTAGGGGTCGAGGGCGTCGAGGCCGCGGGTGAGCAGGGTGGCCGTCTCGCCGTGGCGGCGGTCGGCGAGTTGCAGGGGTCCCGTCCGCTGGAGCTGTCCGGTGATCCGGTCGCGCAGGGTGGCCTTGGCGGTGGCCGCGGCGCGCTGGGCGAGCGCGCCGCGGGCCCAGGTGAGCAGGGCGCGCAGGGCCATGACGGCGCCGAGGGCGGCCAGGGTGCCGGTGCGGATGCCGTGTCCGGCGAAGCCGTCGGCGAGGGCCGTCGCGAGCAGGACGGCCTGGGTGACGATGAGCCCGGCGCCCGCCAGGGCCAGTACCGAGGAGTACGTCATGTGGCGCCGCAGCACTGGGATGTCCCGCATCAGGCGGCGTTCGACGGGCTTCATCGTGGGGTACCTCTCGTCGCTTTCCGGGGGTCAGAAGTAGCTGGGGTGACGCTGTCCCGTCCGCCCCCGGAAGGCCCACCAGCTCCAGAACTGGTAGGCGAGGATCGTCGGGATCACCAGGACCCCGAAGCCGCTGAGGATCTTCAGCGTGGCGTCGTCCGTGATGGCGTGGTCGATGTCCAGTCCCGCGCCGGCCTCGGTGATCAGGAGGTACGGGTAGTGCCCTGCCCCGAGGAGCAGCACCGGGAGCGCGGTGGCGCAGCAGGTGGCGGCGAACGCGAGGACGTTGTGGCCGCGGCCGAGGTACCACCAGGCGGCGCCGAGTGCCGCGACGATCAGTGCGGCGATGATCCATGACGTCGTGCGGTTCGTCATGGAGGCGCCCGCGCCGAAGACCGTGAGGAGCAGCGCGAGGGCTCCGACGGCGGCTACGCCGACGAGCAGGCTGGACGCCGTCTTCCGCGCCCTGTCCGCGAGTTCGGGCCCGGAGCGCAGGGCGACGAAGGTCGCGCCGTGTGCCGCGAAGAGCAGCGTGGTGGTGACGCCGCAGGCCAGGACGAACGGTGAGAACACCTCGCCGAACCCGATGTGGAAGCTGCCGTCGGCGCGGCGGGGCACCCCGTGGAGCAGCAGCCCCACGACGAGTCCCCAGCACAGGGCGGGGACGGCGCCGCCGAACACGATCAGGGCGTCCCACGTCCGGCGGCCGCGGGCGCTGTGGGAGCGGCGGCGCAGCTGGACCGCGGCGTTGCCGAGGACCAGTCCGGCGAGGATCGCGACGATCAGGGGGTACATGCCCGACAGGAGGGTGCCTTCGAGGTGCGGGAAGGCGCCGAACAGCACGCCGGCGAAGGCGACCAGCCAGACCTCGTTGCCCAGGAAGAACGGCGCGATGGCGTCGAGGGCGGCGTTTCCGCTGGTGCGTTTCTCCTCCTGACCGTCGCGGCCGAGGAAGGGGTGCAGCATCTGTGCGCCGTAGTCGTAGCCGCCGAGTACAAAGTACCCGGCGAGTAGCAGGCCGAGGAGGGCCAGCCAGACGGTCTCCAGACTCATCTCGCTCAACTTTCCGTTACAGCAGGGGAGGTCTTCTGTGGGGGTGCCGGGTCGGTCCGGCTCAGAGTGCGGGCACCGGCTGCTTCTCGTCGGCGCTGCCTCCCGGCCCTTCGGGCACGTCGTCCGGGAGCGGCTCGCTGACGCCGAGCTGGGTGGCGTCGGGGCCGCGGAGGGCGAACTTGGTGATCAGCGTCCAGTTCGTCACCGCGAGGGCGACGAAGATGGCGATGAAGAGGATGCAGGACAACAGCAGTGACGTCTTCCCGACGTGGGAGAGCGCGTCCTCTACCGTCAACTCGCCGTACACGATCCACGGTTGGCGTCCGACCTCGCGGACGATCCAGCCGCCCACGGAGGCGATGAACGGGAAGGGGATGGTCGCGACGAGGATCCAGGAGGCCCAGCGCCAGCGCATCAGCCGGTCCTTCCAGAGAAGGATGAGGGCGATGAAGGTGATGGTGGACACGGTGTTGCCGATGAGCGTCATGACGTCCATCGAGATCCGCATGGTGTCCTGCCAGGGCACGTAGTTGCCCGGCCCGTGTTCCTTGACGAGCTGCGCCTGTAGTTCGGCGACGCCGCTGTTCTCCAGGACCGCGTCCTTCATGGGCTGCGTGCGCTCGATGATGGGGCGCTGCATCTCGCCGACGATGACGACGAAGAACGAGGCGACCGTCGAGATCCAGAGTCCGAGCTTCAGGGAGGGGCGGAAGAGCTCGGTCTCCTTGGTGCCGCGCAGGAAGTGGTACGCGCTGACGCCGGCGATGAAGACGCCGCCCGTCGTCAGGGCTCCCAGCGAGAGGTGGAAGAGGGCCATGAGGGCGCTGGAGTTGGTGAGCAGCGCCCCGAAGTCGGTCAGGTAGGCGGCGCCGTCGCGCACTTCGTAGCCGACGGGGTGCTGCATGAAGCCGTTGGCGATCAGGATCCAGTACCCGGAGGCGTACGCGGTCAGGGCGACCAGCCAGATGAGCGTGACGTGCACGCCCCTGCGCAGTCGGCCCCAGCCGAAGATCCACATGCCGAGGAAGGTGGACTCGGCGAAGAAGGCGATGAGGGTTTCGAGGGCCAGCGGGGCGCCGAAGACGTTGCCCGCGAACTTGCTGAGGCCGCTCCAGCTGAGCCCGAACTGGAACTCCATGACGAGGCCGGTGACGATGCCGACCGCGTAGTTGATGACGTAGAGCTGACCCCAGAAGCGGGTCATGCGCTCCCGGACTGCTCTTCTGGCGGGATCACGGGTGAACGCGGCCCGGGTGTGCATGATCGCGACGATGGGGACGAGCCCCATGGTGAGGATCACGAACAGCCAGTGGATGCCGGTCGTGGCCGCGAACTGGAGTCGGGCCAGATCCGCAGCGCTCATGATGCGACCTTCCTGGGGGGACGGTTGCCGGGGGGACGGCTGGGGGGGTTCGGTGTGCCGGTCGTGGCGGACGGTGGACGGTGGGGCCGCCGCTTCGCGTGTGCAGGTGCCGGGCCGCGTTGCCCGCCACCTGTGCGGTGACCTCGATAAGAACCGTAGAGAGAAATCCTTATGCAATCCAAGACCGGTTTTGCCATGTGATGATGTCCCGGAAGGCATAAGGGCATGTGTGAAGGTGGATCATGGATCTTCTGCAGTTGCGCTACTTCCAGGCAGTCGCCCGTTACGAGCACATCAGCCGTGCCGCGGAGGAGCTGCACGTCGCCCAGCCCTCCCTGAGCCGCACCATCGCGCGCCTGGAGTCCGAGCTCGGCACCCCCCTCTTCGACCGGCAGGGCCGCCGCATCCGGCTGAATCAGTACGGCGTGGTGTTCCTGCACCACGTGGACCGCGCCCTGAGCGAGCTCGACGACGCCCGCCGGGTCCTGAGCGACGCCCGCGACACGGCGTTCGGCCGGGTCGGCGTCGCCTCCGAGACCCTCCTGACGATCACGCACCTCCTCGGCAGCTTCCGGGCCGCCTACCCCCGCGCCGACGTACGCCTCTTCCAGTCCAACGCGGAGGAGATGGACCGCCAGCTGCGCGCCAGGGAGGTCGACTTCTGCGTGGCCTCGCAGCCGCTGACCGGCACGAACCTGGAGATGATCGAGCTGGCCCGCGAGGAGGTGCTGCTCGCCGTCCCGCGCGGGCACTGGCTCGACGGCCAGGAGAGTGTGACGATCCGTGAGATCGCCACCGAGCCGTTCGTGACGACCCGCATCGGCCAGTGGCAACGCACGCTCCTGGACCGCCTGTTCGCGTCCGAGGGCCTGACCCCGATGATCTCCTGCGAGGGCGACGAACCGGGCGCGAGCCAGGACATGATCAGCGCCGGGCTCGGCATCGGCCTCATCCCCGCCATCTCCCGCCAGGCCGGTACGGACTCCCAAGTCCCGGTCGCCTGGGTGCACTTGAACGCACCGGACTGCCATCGGGTGCTCACGCTGGTGTGGAGCCGCGACACGTACCTCTCCGACGCCGCGGTGAAATTCCGGGAGTTCACGACCAGCAGGCCCTTCATGACGCACCGCCTGCCCGACAAGCGCCGCGGCCGCGGACGTCAGCCTTGAGTCATCCCTGAGTCAAGACTGAGTCAACCCCCGGGCCGTCGGCGGGTCCTGGCTTGGCCTGAATCGGTTTGGTACTCTCCAACCGCTGCCACAGCCCTGGCCCAGGACGTCGCGTGTCCCGACGGCCAGCGAGTGATGGCGAGCCGACAGGGGTGTCCGCGTTCCCTCTCCGGCCGTCGGCGCGCCGTCTCCACCTTCCGTTTTCCACTTGCTGTTTTCCACTTGCCGTTTTCCGGTTGCCAGGCCATCCGCACCACGGTCCGCCCTCGCGCACGTCCGGATGCCATCAAGGAGTTCCCCATGCCCAAAATCACGTACGTCGCCGTCGACGGCAACCAGACCACGATCGACGTCCCGGCGGGCACGAGCGTCATGCGCGGCGCGGTCTTCAACGACATCGACGGCATCGTCGCCCAGTGCGGCGGCAACATGCAGTGCGCCACCTGCCACGTGTACGTCGACGAGACCACGCTGGACAAGCTGGAGCCGCCGAAGGAGCGCGAGGACGAGATGCTCGACTTCACGGCGTGCCCGCGCAAGCCGAACAGCCGGCTGAGCTGCCAGCTCAAGTCGAGCGACGCCCTCGACGGCCTGATCGTCCACACCCCGGAACGGCAGAACTGATGACGGACCGCACACAGCCCGACTCGGTCGTCGTGGTGGGGGCGGGTCAGGGCGGGTACCAGACCGCGGCGTCCCTGCGGGAGCACGGCTACCAGGGGCCCATCACGCTCATCAGCGCGGAGGACGCGCTCCCCTACGAGCGTCCGCCGCTGTCCAAGGCGTACCTCAAGGGCGAGGCGGACGAGGCCATGCTGTGGCTGCGACCCGCGACGTACTACGTGCGCCAGTCGATCGACCTGGTCTCCGGCACCGTCACGGACATCGACCCGGCCGCCCGCTCGGTGCGGCTGGCCGACGGTTCCGCTTACGACTACGGGCACCTCGTTCTCGCCACCGGCGCCACGCCTCGCACGCTCGACGTGCCGGGCAAGGAGCTGCGCGGCGTGCACACCCTGCGCACCGCGCAGGACGCCGTCGCCCTGCAGGCGTCGCTGGCCGGGGCGCGGCGCGCGGTGGTGGTGGGGGCCGGCTTCATCGGGCTCGAATTCGCCGCCGTGGCGCGGGAGGCGGGCGTCGAGGTGACGGTCGTCGAGGCGCTCGACCGCCCGCTCGCCCGGGTCGTGTCGGCGCCGACCGCGGAGCACTTCACGTGGCTGCACCGGAGCAACGGCACGGAGCTGCTGTTCGGTCGGGGCGTCAAGGCCCTGCACGGCGACGGCCGTTCGAACGTGACGGCCGTGGAGCTGGCCGACGGCAGCAGGCTCCCCGCCGACCTGGTCCTGATCGGCGTCGGCGTCACCCCGCGCACGGAACTCGCCGCGGCGGCCGGCCTGCCGGTGAACGGCGGCATCACCGTCGACGCGCAGCTGCGGACCGCCGATCCGCACATCTCGGCGATCGGCGACTGCGCGGCGTTCCCGCAGGTGCGCTCCGGAAACCGGCTGCGGCTCGAATCCGTGCAGAATGCCGTCGGACACGCGCAGGCGGTCGCCCGACGGCTCGCGGGGTCACCTCGCGCGTACGACGAACTGCCCTGGTTCTGGAGTGATCAATTCTCCACGACCGTGCAGATCGCGGGATTCAACGAGGGCCACGAGACCGAGGTGGTCCTCGGCACCGACCCGGACGCCTTCTCCGTGCTCCTTTTCCGCGGAGATGATCTGCAGGCGGTCGAGTCCGTCAACCGGCCTACCGATCACCTCGCGGCACGCCGCCTCCTGACGCAGGGCACGGATCTGACGCCCCAGCAGGCCACGGCGCCGGGATTCAGCCTCAGGGAGTACCTCCGAAGCCTCGCCGGGCGCGGGACGGAGGCGCCGGTGGCTCTGTGACGGCGCCGGACGCGCGCGACCGGAATTGCAACTTCCGAATTCCCGTCGCGCGCCGCTCCGGATTGAGTTGTCAGGTAATTGTTGCTGAATTGACCTGAGTCCTGACCTCGTAATTCTTGAATGAGCACCAAAGGCCGGTTCAGGCATGCCGAAGCACGGCCGAATTACGTCTTGCGTTCGGAAGTAAAACGTACAAAAGCTATTGCTTTGATTTGTTTAATCAGGCAGGATCGCCCCCAGGCCAACGGGGGCTCTCGATACATTCCGCCTGAGCGTCACTTCATCGCTGGATCGCTGAATCGCTGAATCTGCGAGCGCACCCCGCCGGGAGACCGTCGGAGCGCTGCGCCCAGAACGCACTCCGCGTCATTCCAGCGGGATTCAGTTCCGATCAAAGATCGATCGCGCATCGTAGGCATCGTTCCGCACCACACCCCATGAACCGCCGGGCCGGCGCCCTCCCCCGAGCGCCGGCCCGGCACCTCGACAGTGGAGAGCTGATGCACAACTACGTAGTGGTCGACGCGTTCGCCCGAGAGCCTCTCACCGGCAACCCGGTCGCGGTCTTCTTCGACGCCGACGACCTGAGCGCCGAGCAGATGCAGCGCATCGCCCGGGAGATGAACCTCTCGGAGACCACGTTCGTCCTCGGGCCCAAGCAGGGCGGGGACTTCCACGTGCGGATCTTCACACCCGTCAACGAACTGCCCTTCGCCGGACACCCGTTGCTCGGCACCGCCATCGCGCTGGGGCAGCGCACCGACGCGGAACAGCTGCGGATCGAGACCGCCATGGGCGAGATCCCCTTCGAGTTGCAGCGCGTCGGCGGGAAGGTCGTCTCCACGAGCATGCGCCAGCCGGTGCCCGTGTGGGAGCCGTTCGACCGCGCCGACGAGCTCCTCGACGCCCTCGGCATCCGCGAGTCGACGCTGCCGGTGGAGATCTACCGCAACGGCCCCCGGCACGTCCTGGTCGGCTTCGAGAGCTTCGAGGCCCTCTCCAAGGTCGACCCCGACCACCGCGCGCTCGCGAGCTTCCCCGACATGGCGACGAACTGCATCGCGGGCTCCGGGACCACCTGGCGCAACCGCATGTTCTCGCCCGCCTACGGAGTCGTGGAGGACGCCGCCACCGGCTCCGTCGCAGGCCCCATCGCCATTCACGCGGCCCGGCACGGCCTCGCCTCGTACGGGCAGCGCATCGAGATCACCCAGGGCATCGAGATCGGCCGCCCCTCCCCCATGAGCGCGCTGGTCCAGGGCGAGGGCGACCGCGTCGACTCCGTCGAGGTCTCGGGCCACGGCGTCGTCACCATAGAGGGAATGATCCATGTCTGATGTACGGCGTTCCGAGACGATGACGGGCTCGGTGGAGGTGGAGTTCGCCGAGTTCCGCACCCCGCCCGCGGAGCCGCTGGGATTGTTGTCGGCCTGGCTGAAGGCGGCCACCGAGCAGGGCGTGCGCGAGCCGCGCGCGCTGGCCCTGGCCACCGCCGATGCGCAGGGGCGCACCTCCTCGCGGATCCTGGCGGTCAATCAGGTCACCGACACCGGCATCGTGTTCATCACCCACACCGGCAGCCAGAAGGGCCGCGAGCTGAGCGCCAACCCCTGGGCCTCGGGGGTGCTGTACTGGCGCGAGACCAGCCAGCAGATCACCGTGGCCGGACCGGTGCGCCGGCTGCCGCGCGCCCAGGCGGAGGAACTGTGGGCGGCGCGCGCGGTGTTCACCCACGCCATGTCCACCGTCTCGCTGCAGAGCGAGCCGCTGCGCGACCTGGACCACCTGGAGGACATCCGCGCCCGCGCCCTGGAACTGGGCCAGCCGCCCCGGCCGCTGCCCTGCCCGAAGGCGTTCGCGGCCTACGTCCTGGAGCCGGCCGCGGTGGAGTTCTGGGCCAACGGCACCGACCGGCTGCACGAGCGGCTGCGCTACGACCGCACCGACAGCGGCTGGGACACCACCCGCCTGCAGCCCTGACCCCCACCTACCCGGAGATGTGATGACTGCCCCTGCCCCGGTGTTCACCGACCACCTCGAGCTGCGCGCCCGCAACCGGCGGGCCGTGGAGCAGTACATGGAGACCGGGCCCGAGGCCCGGCTGCGCCGCTACACCCTCTACACCCAGGACGGCACCGCGGCCCTGTTCAACACCGACATCGGCCGCCCCATCGTGGTGAAGGGCCGCGCCAAGCTGCAAAAACACGGCGAACTCTCCCTGCAGGTGCTGCCCGACTGGGAGTGGTCCGACGTGCGGATCTACGAGACCCAGGACCCGGCGGTCATCTGGGTGGAGTGCGACGGCGAGGGCACCATCCGCTTCCCCGGCTACCCCGAGGGCCACTACCGCAACCACTTCATCCACGGCTTCACCCTGGACGACGGACAGATCGCCGCCAGCCGCGAATACACCAACCCCATCGAGCACATGCGCGCCCTGAGCATCGACACCCCACACATCAAGCGCGACTGGATCCCCTCCTGAACCTGGGAACCCCGAACCCCCCATACCCGTTCGAAGGAAGACAGCTCATGAGCCCGGAGAGCACCCCCCGACCGGCGGCCCGCGCCACCATCGACCTCATCACCGCGGCCTGGCACACCCAGGCGGTCTACGCGGCGGCGAAGCTGGGTCTGCCCGACCTGATCGCGGCGGGGCACACCGGCCCGGCCGAGCTCGCCAAGGCCGCGGGAGCGGACGAGGACGCCGTCCGGCGACTGCTGCGCCTGCTGCTGCGTCTCGGCGTCGTGGACGGCGACGAGAACGACGGCTACCGCACCACCGAAATAGGTGACCTGCTGCGGGACAGGCCGGGCTCGCTGCGTGACGTCTCCCTGCTCTACGGCGAGGAGTTCTACCAGGCCTGGGGGAACTCGATCGAGACGTTCCGTACCGGCAGGACCGGCTTCGAGAAGGCGTACGGGCGCTCCCTCGTCGGCTATCTGGGCGAGGACCCCGATGCCGCCGAGCGCTTCCAGCGGGCCATGAAGGCCCAGGCGAAGAACTTCTCCTTCGACGCGGTCCCCCAGCACATCGACTTCACGGCCGACCGGCACATCGTCGACATCGGCGGCGGCAGCGGCCAGCTGCTCGCCACCGCCCTCGGCGCCGCACCGGAGGCCCGCGGGACCCTGATCGACCTCGAACACACCATGCCCATCGCCCACGCGCACCTGGAACAGACCGTGGGGGCCGACCGCGCCGAGCTCGTCGCCGGGGACATGTTCACCACCCCGGTCCCGCGCGAGGCCGACACCTATCTGCTGTCCCGGGTCCTCGGCGACTGGCAGGAGGAGGACTGCGTACGTCTCCTGCGTTCCGTACGCGAGGCCATGGCCCCGCACTCCCGCCTCCTGATCATCGAGATGGTCGTCCAGGACGGCAAGTCCGGCCTGCTGGCCCCGCTGTGGGACCTCCATCTGATGGTCGTCAACGGCGGTCATCAGCGTTCCATCGGCGAGTACCGCGATCTGGCGGACCGCACCGGTCTGTCCATCGAGCAGTGTGTCCAACTGCCCATGGAAACCTCCGCCTTGGTGCTCACTCCGGCAGGCTGAAGTTTCGGCGGGCCGAGTCTCGAGCGGGCTGCGTCTCCAGCGTGCCGGAGCTCCGGCACGCCGCAGCTCCGGACGGGCTCAAGTCCGGCCGCTCCGGTCCGCGCCACCCGGTCGTGGATCTCCCTCACGTCGTGACCGAGGAGTCTGCATGCCACAACAGCAGCCGAATCAACCGCGCACAGCAACCACCGCAGGACCCCTCGGCCCGGGTGTCCGGCTCCGCGAGGCGGACGTCGCACGGGGAGTGGGCCACGGCGCGCCCTTCATCCACGGCGTGCACGCCTCGGTGGCCGCCTTCATCGGGGACGCCCCCGGCCTGCCGGGCAAGCCCGCCTTCGTACGGCACCCGCTGGAGTTCATCGAGGCGTTCTCGTCGCGCAGGAACGAGGGGGAGGCGCCGTCCCACGTCCACGACGCCGTGCTCGGCCACTTCCGCAACGGCGGTGGCGGGGCGTGGGTCCTGGGAACGGGGGACGCCGCGCCGGACGACGGCGGGGAGCGGGACCGGATCGCGGCCTACCGGTCCGCTCTGGCCAGGCTGGAGCGGCTGCCGGAGATCAGCCTCGTGGTGGCTCCGGATCTGTGGCGGGTGGCGGAGGACGCGGACCGCGTCGCGCACGAGATCGCCGGGCACTGCAGCCGCGTGGGGCACCGGGTCGCCCTGCTGCACACCCGGCAGGGCCTAGACCCCGTCGACGTGCGCTACAGGCCGTTCGGGCTCGCGGAGCCGGACGCCCAGTACGTCGCCGTGCACTATCCGTGGATCACGGTGACCGAGGTCGGCGGGCGCGAACGCCTGGTGCCGCCCTCGGGCCATGTGTCGGGGATGTGCTGCCGCGCCGACACGGAGCAGGGCGTCCATACGACGCCGGTGGGCGCACTGGTGGGCGTGATCAAGCAGGAGCGTGAACTGACCGAGGTCGAACGGGAGTCGGTCACCGGACACGGGGTGAACTGCCTGCGGTACGTCCAGGGCCAGGGCGTCCGGGTGCTGAGCGCGCGGACACTGTCCACCGACGCCGACTGGGCGGACCTCGGCGTGCGCCGCCTGGTGAACTACACCCGCGCCTCTCTCGAACAGGGCACCCGATGGGCCGCGTTCGACGCCAACACGGCGCAACTGCGGTCTCTGATACGGCAGTCCACGGCAACGTTCCTGAAGGGGCTCTGGCGTCAGGGCGCGCTGCCCGGCGCGTCCCCGGCCGAAGCCTTCGAGGTCGTCTGCGACGACACCAACAACACCCCCGAGGACGTGGCGAGCGGCCGCGTGAACCTCGACGTCGGCCTCGCCGCCCTGCGGCCCGCCGAGTTCGTCACGTTCCGCGTCCAGCACGACACAGGCAACAGAATCACTTGACCGGGACGGCCCCGCGGGACTGTCCAGCCACAACAAGGAGACAAAACCTATGGAGATTCACTCATGCTCGGGACACCACAGAGCGGAGATACGTGACGTCAACGATTCGTCGCTCTGCGACGCCTGCGTCAAAAGGCTGGAGCGCGATCTGCGCGCACTCCCCGGCCTCCACCAGGAAGGTTTGCACCACGTCATGGCGACGTCCCGGCGGCGCAACCCGACCAAGGTGTCCGGAAGCCGCAAGCGGGACCATCTGAATGTCTCCGCGCTCGACGCCCGGAGCAATATCGTCGCCATTCTGGAATCGTGGGCGAGTTACGTGGCGGATGAACTCGGAGTAACGGTCCCGAGCCGTTCCGTACCGCACCTGACGGGATTTCTTCTGCACCATCTGGAGTGGCTCACGACCCAGCCGCCGGCCGAGGACTTCGCGTCCGAGATCCAGGGACTCAAGGCCGAACTGCTCCGCCTCATCGATCCCGATCGGGGCGACCGTACTCCGCTGACCCGGCAGTGCGTGGTGGACAGATGCCCGGGCACGATCGACGCGTCACCGCACAGTTCCGGTGCCGTGGCCGGGAACAGCAGCATCAGCTGCTCTTCGGGGCATTCCTGGGATGTACGGGAATGGCTCGTCCTGCGGCACCTCATGGACCGGCAGCGCAAGGAGGCCGCGTGATCGCCGTCCGGCGCGGGTACTGACGTAGGAACGGCTTCGTGGAACGCACGGCCTGCTCAGCGGGAGAGAGCAGGGTAGAGTGCGACGGAGCCTCTGATGGAGGCGGCCTCCAGTGGGGGTCGCCTCCATCTGCGCGCTCAGGGTCCCGGCTCAACTGGTTTTATGGCTAAGCCGGTTCAGCTGAACGACAGGTTGTCGAGGTAGGACTGCACGTTGCGGCGCGTCTCGGGAACGCTGTCGCCCCCGAACTTCTCCGCGACCGCGTCCGCAAGCACCAGCGCCACCATCGCCTCCGCGACGATGCCCGCCGCCGGAACAGCACACACGTCCGAACGCTGGTGATGCGCCTTGGCCGCCTCACCCGTCACCACATCGATCGTCGCCAACGCCCGCGGCACCGTCGCGATCGGCTTCATCGCCGCCCGCACCCGCAACAGCTCACCCGTGGTCAACCCACCCTCCGTACCACCGGAGCGGCCCGAAGTGCGACGGATACCATCCTCGGTGGTGACGATCTCATCGTGCGCCTTCGAACCCGGCACCCGCGCCAGATCAAAGCCGTCACCCACCTCGACACCCTTGATCGCCTGAATGCCCATGAGCGCGGCCGCCAGACGCGCGTCCAGACGCCGGTCCCAGTGCACATGCGAACCCAGCCCCACCGGCACCCCGTACGCAAGCACCTCGACGACACCACCCAGGGTGTCACCGTCCTTATGAGCCTGGTCGATCTCCGCGACCATCGCCTTCGACGCATCCGCGTCCAGACAGCGCACCGGGTCCGCGTCCAGCCTCTCCACATCCGCCGGAGTCGGGTACACCCCGTACGGCGCCTTGGCCGCCGCCAGCTCCGTCACATGCGAGACGATCTCGATCCCGGCCGTCTCCTTCAGGAACGACCGCGCCACCGCACCCAGCGCCACCCGCGCCGCGGTCTCCCGCGCCGACGCCCGCTCCAGGACCGGACGCGCCTCCTCGAAGCCGTACTTCTGCATCCCCGCCAGATCCGCGTGCCCCGGGCGCGGCCGCGTCAGCGGAGCATTACGGGCGAGATCGGCCAGTACCTCCGGATCCACCGGATCGGCCGACATCACCTGCTCCCACTTGGGCCACTCCGTATTGCCCACCATCACCGCGATCGGCGAGCCCATGCTCAGCCCGTGCCGGACCCCGCCCAGGAACGTGACCTCATCACGCTCGAACTTCATCCGCGCACCCCGGCCATAGCCGAGCCGTCGTCGCGCCAGATGATCCGCCACCATCTCCGTCGTCACCGGAACGCCGGCGGGAAGACCCTCCAACGTCGCGACAAGCGCGGGTCCGTGCGACTCCCCCGCGGTCAGCCAACGCAACCTGCTCAACGGTGCTCCTCTGTGGTGCGGTCGGTGCGTGGGGCGCTGTCGGTACTCAGACCCCGTCTTGGAACAGGCGGCGTATCTCGTCGTGGAATTCGGGGAACGTCTTGGCCACACAGTCCGGGTCGTCCAGCGAGATCGTGTCCGGTACGGCGAGGCCGAGGACCGAGAACGACATCGCGATCCGGTGGTCGCGGTGACAGGCGATGCGGGTGGGGCGCGGCACTCCGGGGTGGATGGTGAGCCGGTCCGGTCCTTCGGCGGTTTCGATGCCGCAGGCCCGGAGGTTCTCCGCCATGGCGGCGACGCGGTCGGACTCCTTGAGCCGGGCATGGGCGACGCCGGTGATGGTGATGGGCGCGTCGGCGAGCGGTGCGATGGCCGCGAGGGTCATGAAGGTGTCGGAGATCTCGCCCATGTCGACGGTGAAGCCGCCGCGCAGCGTGCCGTCGCCGGTCACGGTGGTGGCGGTCGGGCCGATGTGGACGTCGGCGCCGGTCCGCCGCAGGACGTCGACGAAGCGCAGGTCACCCTGGAGGCTTTCGGTGCCGAGGCCGGGCACGGTGACGGTGCGTCCGGTGACGGCCGCGGCGGCGAAGACGTACGACGCGGACGACGCGTCGGGTTCGACCACGATGTCGGTGGCGTCGTAGGGCCGCGGTGCGACATCGATGGTGCCGTCCGTGCTCTCGTCGACGTGGGCTCCGAAGCGTCGCATCAGGGCGAGGGTCATGTCGATGTAGGGGCGGCTGACGAGGCTGCCGGTGCGGATCCGCAGGCCGCGGCGCATCAGGGGGGCCGCCATGAGGAGACCGCTGAGGTACTGGCTGCTCAGGGAGGAGTCCACGGAGAGGTCGCCGCCCTCGATTCCCTGGGCGCGGATCAGCAGGGGAAGCCCGTTGCCGGGGCCCGGTTCGAGGTCGGCGCCCAGGGCGCGGAGCGCTTCGATGAGGGGGCGCTGCGGACGGGCGCGCAGTTGCGACGAGCCGTCGAAGAGGAAGCTGCCGTGTCCGGTGGCGGCGAAGGGGGGCAGGAAGCGGGCCGCGGTTCCCGCGTCGGCGCACCAGGGGCGGGCGGATCCTGTGGGGCCGCGTCCGGTGCCGGTGACCTTCCAGAGGGTGTCCCCCGGGCCTGTCTGTACGGGGATGCCGCACACGCCGAGTGCCTCGCGGAAGGCGACCGTGTCCTCGCTCACGAGCGGCGCGCGGACGGTGCTCGTGCCGTCGGCCGCGGCGGCAAGGAGCAGCAGGCGGTTGGTCAGACTCTTGGATCCCGGTATGCGGGCGGCCAGGCCGGTGCCGGGCTCCTTTTCCGTGATCACGCGGGTGCCTCCTGCGGCGCGGCGACGAAAAGTGTGGGGTGAAGAGTGCGGGGTGGAGTGTGGGGTGAAGTTCGGGGTGCTGCAAGGCCGGGGAGCTCGCTTGGGGGAAGTGGAGCTCCCCGGCCCGTTCGGGGGTGACCGTCGGTGGCGGCCGTCAGGTCCGGGGACCCTTCACCATTCGAGCAGCGCGAGCCCCGCGGCCATGCCGCCGCCGAAGCCGGCCATCAGGATCAGGTCGCCGGGGGCGAAGGCGCCCTCGCGGGCGGCCTTGTCCAGCGTGATCGGGATGGAGGCCGCGCCGGTGTTGCCGTAGTGCTCCAGCGTCAGGTGCGTGGTGGCACGGGACAGGGACAGGTCCTCGATCACCGTGTCGAGCATGACGCCGTTGGCCTGGTGCGGCACGAAGTGCGCGATGTCGTCGGGCACCACCCCCGCCTCGTGCAGGAACTGCTTGGTGAGTTGCGGCAGTTGTTCCAGCACGAAGCGGCGCACCTCGCGTCCGTCCATCGCGAAGTACTGGAGTCCCGCGTCGAGGACGGCCTGGTCGGGGGGTTGCCTGCTGCCGCCTGCGGGGACGCGGATCAGGTCCGCGAGCTCGCCGAAGGTGTGCAGCGCGACGTGCCGCACCCGCGCCCCGGTGCCGCCGGTGCCCGCGCCGAGGACCATCGCCCCCGCGCCGTCGCCGAACAGCACGACCGTCTTGCGGTCGGCGGGGTTCAGGATCCGCGAGTACACGTCGGCGCCGATCACCAGGGCGTGGCCGCCCCGCCGTGCCAGCATGCCCTCGACCACGGAGAGCGCGTACATGCTGCCCGAGCAGACCGCGTTGACGTCGAAGGAGGCCGCGCCGAGCGCGCCCAGCTTCTGCTGCACGTACACCGCGGTCGGCGGCTGGGGCCGGTCCGGGGTGGACGTGGCCACCACGATCACGGACAGCTGGGCCGCGGTGATGCCCGCCGACTCCAGGGCGGCCCGTGCGGCCTTGACCGCCAGGTCCGAGGTGGCCTCGTCCGGTGCGGCCCACCGCCGTTCCCGGATCGCGGTCTTGCGTACGATCCACTCGCCCTCGACCCCGGCCGGGGCCCCGACCTCGTCGTTGGAGACGATGCGGTCCGGCACGTAGTGGCCGGTGCCGAGAACGGCGATGTCGGTCGCCATGTCCGTCATGCGCCTACCGCCGTTCGTAGATGCGCTTGTGGCCGCGCAGGGCGGCGAGACGGAACTGCCCGCCGGTCTGCACCGGTGTGGGGTAGTCCCCGCCGTCGGTCGGGAAGGACCGCTCGTGCAGTTCCTTGTAGCCCGCGTAGTCGAGCTCCGTGCGGCGCGCGATGGCCTTCTGGTGCTCGGCGGTGCGCAGCCGGTCGCGATAGCCGGGGACGACCTGGCCCGCGAAGAACTCCGCGACGCTGCCCGAGCCGTAGCTGAGGAAGCCGATGGAGCGGCCGGTCAGGTCGTCGGCCTGGTCGAGCAGCGCGGCGAGGCCCAGGTACACGGACGCCGTGTAGCTGTTGCCGATGACCCGGTTGTACGCCGTGGTCCGGCCGAGCCCCTGCTCGATGACGTCCTTGTCGGTGTCGTACCCGCAGTAGTTGAGCAGGTGGCGGTGGGCCTTGTACGCCATCTTGGTGAAGGGCTGGTGGTAGCAGAACGCGGCGAACTCGTCGAGGGAGTGCCCGCCCTGCTCCGTGTAGTCCTTCCAGCAGCCTTCGACGGCCTGGAGGTAGGCGGAGATCGACTCCTGCCCGTCGACGAGCGCGGCGTCCCGGTAGTTGGGCCGCCAGAAGTCCATGACGTCCGCGGTGAACAGCCCGGAAGGGCCGTCGAACCTGATGAGCTGCGGGTCCGCGCCGACCAGCATGGCGACGGCGGCCGCGCCCTGCGTGGCCTCGCCGGGGCTGTCCAGTTCGTACTTGGACACGTCACTGGCGATCACGAGGACCTGCTGCGAGGGGTCCCTCGCCACCAGGCCCAGCGCGAACTGGAGCCCGGCGGTCGCCCCGTAACAGGCCTGCTTCAGCTCGACCACGCGCGCCGCCGAGGGCAGCCCGAGCAGCGAATGGACGTACACACCGCCGGACTTGGCCTGGTCGATGGACGACTCCGTGGCGAAGACGACCGTGCGGATGCGCTCGCTGCCGTGCCGCTCGACGATCGGGGCGGCCGCGGCGGCGGCCAGCGTGACGATGTCCTCGTCGGCCGCCGGCACGCTCATCGACTCCTGGCCGATGCCGATGTGGTACTTGCCGATCTCCGTGCCGTTGTACTCGGCGAGCGCCGTGTGCGGCAGCACGAACTCGGTCGTCGCGAACGACAGATCGTGGATTCCTATGCCTGAGTCACTGGCCATGCCCTACACACCGACCTTTTCCTGGTTGCCGCGCTCCAACTGGACATGTGCACGCATCAGTTCGCCGGGGTTCGTCTGCGCGGCGAGGAGCGAGAGCTCTCCGCACAGCACCGTCGCCGCCCCGATCACCGCGAGGCGGCGGGCGTTCTCGCCCGGCTCGCGGTCGGCCCGGCAGCCGAGCCGGGCGAGGTTCGTCTCCACGAACTCGAGGCCCTTGCCGTTGCCGACCGTGCCGACGATCAGGTTCGGCAGGGTGCAGGCGAAGTAGAGGTCGCCGTCGCGGTCCTCGGCCATGGTGACGCCCTGCGAGCCCTCGACGATGTTGGCCGCGTCCTGGCCGGTGGCGAGGTAGAAGCCGAGGAGCATGTTGGCGTAGTGGGCGTTCGCCGAGCGGATGCCGCCGGCGAGCAGGGTGCCGAGCATGTTCTTGCGGATGTTCAGCTGGACGACCTTCGCGGCCGTCGTGTGCAGCACATCGGTGACGATGTCACGCGGGATCAGGAGCTCCGTGACCACGTTCTTGCCGCGGCCGAGGATGCCGTTGATCGCGGTGGCCTTCTTGTCCGTGCAGTAGTTGCCGGAGATCGACCCGTAGGAGATGCCGGGGATGGTCTCGAGCAGGTGCTTCAGGAGCGCGTCGGACGCGAGCGTCGCCATGTTGTGGCCGGAGGCGTCGCCGGTGGTGAACTCGAAGCGGATGAAGAGCAGGTTGGCGTTGATCTCGTGCCGGATGTTGATGAGCTGGGCGTACCTGCTGCAGCCGCGCACCACTTCTCGCAGCTCGTCGATGCGCGCGTCGATGGCCCGCGCGGCGACGTAGGCGGTCTGCGCGTCCGTCGCCTCGACGAGCACCGAGCGGGTCATCCGCTCGTCGACGAGCGTGGCGACGATGCCTTCCTTGACGAGCCTGGACACCTTGGCGCCGCGGCCCACGGAGGGCCACAGCGGCGTCTCGTAGGTGGCGAGGGGGACCTGGGTCTCGGTGGTGGCGACGTTCCCGGAGATGCGCAGGGGGCCGACCCACCGCATCGGGACGCCGGCTATCGCATGGGTCTCGGTCATCGGGTGCTCCCCGTCAGCTGGTGGGCGGCCTCGACGGAACGGGAACGCTGCGCGAACTGTCCCGTGTCGATGCCTCGGTCGGCGCAGAAGTCACGGAGTTCACCGCGGATGAGCACGTCGCAGCGCGTCAGGTCGGCGGGGGTGCGCGCGCCGAGCATGGTCTGCAGGGCGGCGAGCTGGTCGAGCCACGTCGAGATCTGCGCGATCAGCGCGGAGACGCCCTCGTCCTTCAGGGTGCGCAGGAATCCGCCGGACGCGCCGACGCCGGACGCGCCGAGCGCCAGCGCGCGGGCGACGTCGAGCGCGTTGCGCACGCCGCCGGAGGCGAGGACGGGGATGCCGACGTCCTGCGTGTCCAGGAGGCAGGCCGCGGTGGACTGTCCCCAGCCGTGCATGAACGCGTACTCGCCGAGCTCGCGCCGGCCGTTCTCGATGCGGGCGAAGTCCGTGCCGCCGCGGCCGCCGAGGTCGGCGACCTGGACGCCGAGGCTCTCGATGAGCAGGACGGTCTCACGGCTGAGGCCGTTGCCGACCTCCTTGACGATGACGGGGACCTCGACGGCCGCCGCGATCTTCTCGATCTGCGGGACCCAGGAGGAGAACGACCGGTCGCCCTCGGGCATCGGTGTTTCCTGCGCGGTGTTGATGTGGATCTGCAGGGCGTTGGCCTGTACGAGGTCGATGGCGCGCTGCACCTTGTCGACCGAGGCCGTCGCGTTGACGTTGGCGAGGACGAACCCGTCGGGGTTCTCCTTGCGCAGCACGCTGAACGTGTCGGCGCACGACGGGTCCTTGAAGTACGCGCTCATGGACCCGGAGGCGACGGCGACGCCGGTCTCGCGGGCGGCGATGGCCAGGTCGCGGTTGATGATGCCGGTGCTGACGCTGCCGCCGGTCATCGCGTTGATGTAGAGGGGCACCGGCCAGGAGATGCCGGCGAAGGTCGTGGCCAGGGACACGTCGGGCCGGTCGATGCCGGCCAGGGCGTGGTGGACGAACGACACCTCGTCGAACTGGTTGTGTCCGCTGTGCTGACGCGCGTGCTCGACAGCGAGCCGGACGTGGTCGTCCTTGCGTTGAGAGATCATTCTGTGTTCCCTTCCATGGCGGGACGGATCGGCAAGGGCCGCACGCCCGCCGTGGTCCACCGTTTCCGTACGTGAGCGATGTCCTGTGCCGCTTCGGCGTTCAGCAGCGCGATGCCGCAGTCGCCGCCGCCCGCCCCGGAGGGCTTGGCGGCGCCGCCGACGGCTTCGGCGGCCTCGCACAGTGCGGTCAGCCGTGGCGTGTAGATTCCGAGCCCGACCTCGTCGTCGAGGCGGGCCAGCTCGTTCCGGGCGCGCCGGATCTGCCGCAGCAGGCCCTCGCGGTCGCCGCCCTCCAGTGCGTCGACCGAGGCCCGCACGAAGTCGTTGCTGGTCTCCACGAACTTCTGGTGCGATGCGCTGCCCCGCCACGTCCGCCGGTCGAGGCCGGAGACGAGGGACGGGGTGGAGGCCGGTGTCCCGGTCCAGCCGACTTCCAGTGCGAGGCCCGTGGGCCGCGGCAGTGCGCGTATTTCGTGGCCGGGCCAGGGCACGCGCAGGGCCTCCTCGATGCCCGCCCTGCCGGCCAGGTCGAGGACGGCGGCCCGGTCGGGCGCCCGGTAGGTGATCCAGCCGCCCCAGGTGCCCGCGGCCAGGTCGCCGCCGGAGGCCTTGGGCTCCAAGCCCGCCGTGGCGAGCATCGCGAGGCGGTAGCGGGCGTCGCGCGTCAGGTGGAGGCCGCAGTGGGCCGCCATGGCGGCGACGGTCGCCACGACGACCGCGCCGCTCGACCCGAATCCGAACTTGGTGCCGTTGTCGTGCAGTTCGCTGCTGACCGAGACGTCGAGCGCGGGTGCGGGCAGTCCTCGTTCGGCGAGCAGCCGGCCGACGGTCTCGATCGCCGCGGCCACGTGGGCGAAGCTGTCGTGGAGCAGCTGTTCGTCCCGCGGTCGCGTCCCGCCGAGCCTGCCGTCCCGCCAGCGGCAGTGCGCCGTGTGCGGGGTGAGGTCGGAGGAGAGGACAACGACCGGGTCACCAGGGTCGGACACGGTGACGGTGACGTACCGGTCGACGGCGATCAGGATCGCCGGGTTGCCGGGATCCACCACCGCGTACTCACCGGCGACGAACAGTTTGCCCGGCGCGCGCCGGACGACCGTCGGCCGTCCGGTCACCGTCCGTCCCCGCTGAGCAGCCGGGCGCCCGGGCCGGGGCGGGCGATGTGGATGGCGCCGCCTTGCGCCGCACCGCGCACGACACCGGCCACCCGGTCGGCGTCCGCGTTGCGGCAGAGCACCTTCACGTTGGGCCCGGCGTCCATGGTGGCGTAGGCGAGGACGCCGTCCTTCCTGAGCCGCAGCACGCTGTCGAGGACGGTGAGCGAGGCGGGCGACATGTAGCGCACGGCGGGACGGGCCGCCAGCATCGTGGCGTGCATGCCCAGTGCGTTGCGCTCCGCGATCTCGCCGACCTCTTCGAGGTCGCCGCGGCCGAGTGCCTTGCGCATGTCGGTCAGGTCGTCCTTGCTGGAGACGGCCCAGGGTTCGAAGAGCGGTGAGGTGTCGACGGTCCTGCGCATGGCCGCCCTGCTGGACACGTCCTTGGGTCCGGCGTTGACGACGGCGACGACGAGGGCGGGGTCGAGCGGCCCGGTGGGGACCGGCTCGGCGTACGAGCTGAGGTCCGCCTCCTCCTCGGTGGCGTCGTGGCGTCCGGCGTGCCAGACCACGAAGTCCCCGAAGAGGGAGCGGGACGCCGACCCGGATCCGCGCCGGGCCAGGCGGGACAGGGCGGTGGCGTCGAGGTCGAGGCCGTAGGCGGCGGCCGCGGCGACGGCGAGGGCGGCGAAGCCGCTGGCGGAGGAGGCGAGGCCCGCCCCGGTGGGGACGGTGTTCTCGGTGTCCACGACGGCGCGGTCGGCGATTCCGGCCCGCTCGCGGACCAGGTCGAGGAAGGTGACAATGCGCCGCTGGGCCTCACCCTGTGCGGGGGCGCCGCCGAGCGTCACTTCGTCGTGATCCGCTCCGGGGCTCCGTCGCACGCGGGTGGTGGTCGGGAAGATGTCCAGGGTCATCGAGAGGCTGTCGGTGCGCGGCAGGATGAGCCGCTCGTCGCGCTTGCCCCAGTATTTGATCAGTGCGATGTTCGGGTGCGCGACGGCGGTCGCGCTGCCCGTCGTGCCCGTCGGTGCGGTCCGCACCGCCGTGGCCTGTCGTTCAGCGACCATGGCCGGCAAACCCCCTCAACGGTACGACCCATGTCTGTTCGGCGCCTGCTTCGTGCAGCCGCCGGGTGACCGCGCTCGCCTGCTCGGACTGGGTCAGTGCGAGCACGCAGCCGCCCATGCCGCCGCCGGTGATCTTGGCGCCGAGGCTGCCCGCGGAGAGCGCCCCTTCGACCAGGGCGTCGATGCGGTCGGTGCTCAATCCGGAGGCGCGGAGCAGTTCGTGATACTCCGACATGCGGGTGCCGAGCTCCTCGGGCTTTCCGTCGGCGAGTGCGTGCCGGCCCTCTTCGGTGAGGTCCGTGGCACGGCGTACGAAGCTCTCCTGCGCACCCGCGTGGCGCTGGAAGCCTTCGCGGAGCATGCTGACCGCGTCCTTGGTCCTGCCCACCTCGCCACTGTCGGCGATGATGAACAACTCCTCGCATCCGATGGGCAGTTCCTCGGAACGGCCCTGCTGGAACAGCAGGGGCCCCGGTGCGCCCACGGCGGTGGCGTCGACGCCGCTCGCGCGGCCGTGCGCCACGTTCTCGGCGGTCTGCACGAGGTCGAACGCCGTCTGCGGCGTGACCTCGCGGTCGAAGAGGTCGGCGAGCGCGAAGACCACGGCGCGTGCGCAGGCCGCGCTGGAGCCGAGGCCGCGGCCCGGCGGGATCGCGCAGTCCAGGATCACGTCGAGGTGCACGTCGTCGGAGACGTTCATGGTCTTCCGGAACTCGGCACTGAGTCTCCGGAGCCAGTCGGAGGCCTGGGTGGCCACCGGCCGGGAGGCAGAACCGGTCATTGTCAGCGACACGTCGCCGGCGTCACCCGGTGACTGCGCGGACCAGCCGGCGCTCGCCGTGACCGCGAGCTGGGGCACCGGGAGCGCGAGGGCGGGAGCCCCGTAAACGACCGCGTGCTCCCCCAGCAAAATGGTCTTCGCGTGGGCGCGACCGATTCCGACGGAGCGAGCGCGACGGATTTCTGACACCCCTTCCGCTGAGCTCGGTGTCGTCAACGCACTCGGCTCCCTTTGTGTTTTCCGCATGGAGATCGCATCATCCAGATTTCTAGGAATGAATGAGCCGTTCCAGAGAAAAGGGCTTGCCGGGAGGGGTGGAACGCCCTCCCGGCAAGCCCTTGAACTTCGGACCCGACAGGCAACCCGTGGTCAGGAGTCGGAACGCAGCAGCTTCTCCACGCGCTTCTGCCACTGGTAGTACGAAGCGATCTTGTGGTACTCGCCCTTGGGCGTCGCCGCGATGCCGTAGATGTAGTTGCGGCCCGTGGTGTCGTACGGGGCATCCTTGATGAGGCGCTCGAAGGTCGCGGCGAACGAGATCGGGAGGCCGAGCGGCTCCGGCGTCATGACCGAGTACGTGAACCGGTTGATGGCCGGGGAGTCCCAGCTGAGGGTCACGTAGATGACGAACGAGCGCTCGCAGAACCGCAGGAGCTCCTCGCTCGGCTCGGAGAGGCCGAGCTCGCCGAGGATCGCCCTGACACCCTTCTCCTCGAAGACCTCGGCCGGCACGCGGTCGCCGACGCCGCCGCCGAAGTACAGGTTCATCGTGCGCTTCTGGTAGTCGATGCCGACGGTACTGACCATCTCGTCGAGACCCCACTTCTTGAAGAAGTCGAGGTTGGCGGCCACACCGGCCGGGATCGACGGGAGCGCGACGAGGTCGGAAACCTTGATGAGGTTCTCCGCGCTGGGGAAGGACCAGGTCTTCGTGAAGCCCCCCGCGACTCCGAAGTCGACGCCGCAGCTGGTGATGGGGGTGTTCGCGTGGACCTCCTTCAGGAGGCTGCCGACCGCGTGGTCCGTCTCTGGGATGAGGCCGTGTTCCAGGGCGCGGGCATATGGGTCGAAGCCCTTCGGCAGCATCGTGAATCGGGCGTCGAGGTCGTCCGCGCTACTGCCGGTCGAGGCGCGGAACGAGATGACGGACTGCCCGACGACGTCCTCGTAGGCGTTGAGGATGGGCCAGACCTTGTCACGCGAGGCGGTGACGTCCACCAGCTGAGCCGTCTTGTCGATGATCGAGTACAGCTCTTCCAGATTGGCGAACTCTGACATTTTTCCTCCACTGGGACCTTGGCGTCTGTTTCGAACAAGAGCGCATCAAACAGTTCGGCTTAAGATCGTCAATCAGGGCATGCGTGATGACCCGCGACAGGGCAGGCATGCATGGAATGCGAAGGGGTATCGGTACTGAACCGAGCAGAGACTCGGTCTCGCCTGTACCAACCGGCGGCCACGGCGCTCAACCCACGGCCTCGCGGCGGTTTTTGGGCAGAGTCGGCGTGCGGAAATAGTGACACGGGCGGCGCCTTCGAGCCAAGGGAACGCCGAAGTGACCCGGGTCACATCACGTGAAGTCGCGTCGACGCACGGGAAGTTGATAAAGGCGAGGACCGGTCACCCGGCCCCCGCCCCTGTATCCGCCCGCGAGCAGCGGCACTCACACGTACTGGCAGATCCCCCGCTCCAGGAACGACCCGTGCCCGGCACGCCCGGCGTACGTGCGGTTGTCGATCACCGGAACGCCCCGGGACAGCACCGTCTCCACGCGTCCCGTCACCTGCTTGCCCTCGTAGGCCGAATAGTCCACGTTCATGTGGTGGGTCCGCGCCGACATGATCTGTGCGGCGTGCGGGTCGTAGATGACGATGTCGGCGTCGGCGCCCGGCGCGATCGTGCCCTTCTTCGGGTAGAGGCCGAACATCCTGGCCGGTGTGGCGCACGCGACCTCGATCCAGCGACGACGGCTGATGTGCCCGTCGACGACGGCCTGGTGCAGCAGGTCCATGCGGTTCTCGACGCCCGGCATGCCGTTCGGGATCTTCGAGAAGTCCTCGCGGCCCATCTCCTTCTGCCCCTTGAAGCAGAAGGGGCAGTGGTCCGTGGAGACCACCTGGAGGTCGTTCGTGCGCAGCCCGCGCCACAGGACCGCCTGGTGCTCCTTGGGGCGCAGCGGGGTCGAGCAGACGTACTTCGCGCCCTCGAAGTCCGGCTCCGCGAGGTTGTCGGTGGACAGGAAGAGGTACTGCGGGCACGTCTCGCCGAAGACCGGCAGTCCGTCGTCGCGTGCCCGGGTCAGCTCGGCGACGGCCTCCCGCGCCGACACGTGCACCACGTACAGCGGGGCGCCCGCCACCTGGCTGAGCCGGATGACCCGGTGCGTCGCCTCGGCCTCCAGGAGCGCCTTGCGGACCTCTCCGTGGTAGCGCGGATCCCGTTCACCGCGTGCGAGGGCCTGCTCCACCAGGACGTCGATGGCGAGGCCGTTCTCCGCGTGCGCCATCACGAGGCCGCCGTTCGCGCCCGCGCGCTGCATCGCCCGGAGGATCTGGCCGTCGTCTGAGAAGAAGACGCCCGGGTAGGCGGTGAACAGCTTGAACGAGGTGACCCCGGAGGAGACGAGGGTGTCCATCTCCTTGAGCGAGGACTCGTTCACGTCGGACATGATCATGTGGAAGCCGTAGTCGACCGCGCACCGCCCGGCCGCCTTCTCGTGCCACGTGTCTAGGCCCTCCGCGAGCGTGCCGCCCTTGGGCTGGATCGCGAAGTCGATGATGGTCGTCGTGCCGCCCCAGGCGGCGGCGCGGGTGCCTGTCTCGAAGGTGTCGGCGGCGAGGGTGCCGCCGAACGGCATCTCCATGTGCGTGTGGGCGTCGACGCCGCCCGGGATGACGTACTTCCCGGACGCGTCGATCACGTGGTCGGCCGTCCAGCCGTGGCTGTCGCGGGTGGCGAGCGCGGCGACGCGGCCGTCCTCCACCAGGACGTCGACGGGCAGTTCGTCGGAGGCCGTGATGACCAGGCCGCCGGTGATCAGAGTGCGGGTACTCATGTGGTGCGCTCCCTTTCCTGCGGTCCTGTACGGCGACCGGGACGGCCGCACCGTACGTGAACTAGGCGCTGCGCAGGGCCTGTTCCAGGATCGACGCGCCCTCCTCCGCCTCCGCGACGGTCAGCGAGAGCGGCGGGGCCACGCGCAACACGCTGGTGTCGTGTCCGCCGCCCTTGCCGATGAGCAGTCCGCCCTCGCGGGCCGCTTCGAGCACGGCCGCGGCAGCCTGCGGGTTGGGCCGGCCGGTGTCGGGCTCGACCAGCTCGATGCCGATCATCAGGCCGCGCCCGCGCACCTCGCGCACGACGGGCAGCTGGGCGCAGATCGCGCGCAACCGCTCGATGAGGAGCCCGCCGACGCGCCGCGCGTTGCCCTGGAGGTCGTGCTCCAGGAGGTACGCGAGGTTGGCGAGGCCGGCCGCCATGGTGACCGGTGAACCGCCGAACGTCGAGATGGAGTTGGCGTCGAGGGAGTTCATGACGTCGGCGCGGGCCACGACGCCGCCGACCGACATGCCGTTGCCGATGCCCTTGGCGAAGGTGAGGATGTCCGGCGGCCCGTTCTCGGCGTGGGCCTGCCAGCCCCAGAAGTGGTCGCCCGTGCGGCCCCAGCCCGTCTGCACCTCGTCGGCGATCCACAGGATGCCGTGCTCGTCCAGGACCTCCTTGAACGCGGCGTAAAGGCCGTCGGGCGGCGAGGTGAAGCCGCCGACGCCCTGGACCGGCTCGGCGATGAGCGCGGCCACTCCCCCGCGGCCCTGCCCGAGCATGTCCCGCAGGTCGGCGACGCAGGCCGCGGTGAACTCGGCGTCGCTCAGTGCCGCGTACGGGCCGCGGCTGCGGACGCCCCCGTGGACGTACAGCGTCTGGAGCGGCGAGAGGCTGGTCGGCGACCACGACTGGTTGCCGGTGATGCCGACAGTGGTGAAGGAACGGCCGTGGTAGCTGTTGCGCATCGCCAGGATCTGGTTGGAGCGGCGGTGCGCGGTGGCGAGGAGCAGGGCCGCGTCGTTGGCCTCGGTGCCCGAGGTGGTGAAGAAGACGCGGGCGTCGGGGATGCCGGACAACGCCGCGACCCGCTCGGCGAGTTCGACCATCGGGCGGTTGAGGTAGAGCGTCGAGGAGTGGATGATCCGTCCGGCCTGTTCGCTCACCGCCTTGGTGACCTCGGGCAGGGCGTGGGCTGTCATGGTGGTGAGGATGCCGCCGAAGAAGTCGAGGTACTTCCTGCCGTCGGCGCCCCAGACGTGGCGTCCCTCGCCGTGGGTGAGCTCCATGGGCCGCTCGTAGTAGAGCGCGAGCCAGTCGGGCAGCACGGCCCGGTGGCGGTCGTACAGATCGGTCACGGCTGCACCAGCCCTTCGTAGGCGTCGGGACGGCGGTCGCGGTAGAACGCCCACTGCTGGCGTACTTCCTCGATGAGGCCGAAGTCGAGGTCCCTGACGACGAGTTCCTCGGATTTGTCGCTCGCGGGTTCGCCGACGAACTGGCCTCGTGGGTCGACGAAGTACGAGGTTCCGTAGAAGTCGTTGTCGCCGTACTCCTCCTGGCCGACGCGGTTGATCGCGGCGATGTAGTACTCGTTGGCGACGGCGGCCGCGGGCTGTTCGAGCTGCCAGAGGTGGGCGGAGAGGCCGCGGGAGGTGGCGGAGGGGTTGTAGACGAGCTGGGCGCCGTTCAGGCCCAACTGGCGCCACCCCTCGGGGAAGTGGCGGTCGTAGCAGATGTAGACGCCGACCTTGCCGACGGCGGTGTCGAAGACGGGCCAGCCGAGGTTCCCCGGCTTGAAGTAGTACTTCTCCCAGAACCCCTTGACCTGGGGGATGTGGTGCTTGCGGTACTTGCCCAGGTAGCTGCCGTCGGCGTCGATGACGGCGGCGGTGTTGAAGTAGAAGCCGGACTGCTCGACCTCGAAGACGGGGACGACGATGACCATGCCGGTCTCGCGCGCGAGTTCCTTCATGCGGGTGACGGTGGGGCCGTCGGGTACGGGCTCGGCCCAGCGGTAGTGCTCGGCCTCCTGGACCTGGCAGAAGTAGGGGGCGTTGAAGACCTCTTGGAAGCCGATCACCTTCGCGCCCTGCCGGGCCGCCTCGCGGGCGTGTTCCTCATGCTTCGCGATCATGGATTCGGTGTCGCCTGTCCAGGTCGCCTGGACCAGTGCGGCGCGTACGACGTTGACCATGAGCTGCTCCTTCGTATGCCCTTGAGAGGACGTCAGAGAGCCTCTACGCACGTAGACCTGCTGCGTGGATCAGGAAAACGTAAGCCTCCCCCGAGGGGCTGAGCAAGACCATCGCCGTCAACCGGTGGAGACGATCATGTTTCGCACCCGTGCGGGCGACAGCCGCTCCCGGCCGGGCCACGTACCGGACCCGGTCAGGCGCTGAATCCGGCCACGCGCAGGGCGTGCACCAGATCCCAGTGGTGCTCCTCGGAGACCCCCCGCGCCGTCTCCAGGAGCAGGGGTATGAGCCGGTGCGGGTTGGTGTGCGCGCAGCGGGCCACGTCCTCGGGGGTGCGGACGCGCAGGTAGGAGTCGAGGAGGGCGCGGGCCTCGCGCTCCCGGCCCGCGTCGAGCAGCGCGACGATCGACTCGGCGATCTCCGGCGCGGGGCGCGCGACGCCCTGCCGCAGCAGCTTCCTGCAGTCGTCGGCGCGGCCGGATCCCGCAAGCGCGTCCGCCAGGGCGACGAGCCGGTCCGGCGGCAGCGACGCGGCCTCCCACAGCAGCGTCGCCCAGTCGGCGGAGAGGCCCGCGCGGTGCAGTTCGACGGCGAACTCGGGCAGCCGGTCCGCGGGCCAGCCCGCGGCCTCCACGAGCACGCCGTGCGCCTCGCCGCTGCGGCCCTCGCCGCGCAGCTTGATGAGCTCTCGCACGGCGTCGGACACGGGCTCGGGACGGGACTCGGGCTCCGCTCTGTAAAGGGCCTCCGCTCCGTAAAGGGCCGCCGCGCCGTAAAGGGCCTCCGCGGCGGGCGCGGGGTCCTGGCGGGGTACGTGCGGTCCGTCGTCCGGGAACGAGCCGGGGAACGACTCCGGGTGCGGGTCCGGGCCCTCGGAGGGTGACACGGCCGGAAACACCCCGAACCCGTCGCTCGACGGCGCCGTGCCCAGGTCGACCCACGACGGGCGCTCCGCGTCGGCGAGGCGGTCCATCCGCTCCTGGATCTCGGCGCAGCGCGCCGTCGCGCGGTCGTGGTCGTCGCGCACCCAGGCGAGGTCCAGGTTGATGCGTTCGATGTCGTCGGGGTCGGCCGCCGCGCCCAGTTGCCGCGTCAGGTCCGCCTGCCGTTCCAGGGCGATCCGCTGCTCCGTGAGCATCATGTCGAGCCGGTCGCTGAGCAGCTCGCGGCCGCCGGGCCGGGCGTCGTACGCGGCGACGGATGCCCGGTGCAGCGCGCGTGCCGTGTCGGTCTCGCGCTCGGCCTCCGGGATGCCGCGGTCGGCCGCGAGGTCGTGGAGCAGCGCCTGCACCACGTCCCAGGGCGGCACCTCCGCGCCTTCCAGACAGGCCCGCATGCCGTCCGGGTCGCGCTGCCAGAACACGCCGCACCAGCCCGCCGACTGGTCGAGCCGTCCCAACAGCTCACTCAGGTATCTCGCGAACTCCCTGACCTGAACCGGGAGTTGTCCCACTGCCATCTGACCAGCACCGTCCCGTGAAGCCTGGAGTCTTCCGCCCGGAAGATAACACCAGACGTGTTACGGGACGACTACATGCAGTTTTGCACCGGCCTCACTCAGGCCACCACCAGCTCGCACCGGCGCACCAGCTCGTCAAGCGAGAGCCCCAGCGCGGATGCCAGTGCCGCCACGGTGAACAGCGCGGGCGTCGGCGCGCGCCCCGTCTCGATCTTCCGCAGCGTCTCCGCGGAGAGACCCGCCTCCGCGGCGACCGAGACCATGCTCCGCTCCGCGCGGGCCTCACGGAGAAGCATCCCGAGACGCTCGCCGCGCTCGCGCTCTTCCGGGGTCAAAGGAGTCCGAACCATGCCCCCACCCTACCCTGAACCCCATTTGTATACCGGCATTAAAATACCGGTAAAGTAATTGGCGTAAAAGAACTCGAGCGGCGCCGTCTCACTTCTCGGGCCGCACCACCATCGCCGAGCCGCCGCCCCGGCGGACCTTCTCCGCCGCCGCGAGCCACTTGCCGTCCGGCAGCCGCTGCACGCCCGTGGCCGCGCCGATCTCCGGGTTCTGCTTGAAGGAGTGCCCGAGCGCCTCCAGCGAGCCCCTCAACGGGCTGTTCCAGAGGCCCGGTTCGAGCTCGGTCTGCGCGGCGTTGCGCTGGCTCGCGCGCGGCGCGGCGATCGCGTCGACCAGCGGGAGGCCGCGGTCGACGAAGCCCGTCAGGGTCTGCAGGACGGTCGTGACGATGGTCGCGCCGCCGGGCGAGCCGAGGGCCACCACGGGCTTGCCGTGCTTCAGCACGATCGTCGGGGCGATCGAGGAGCGCGGCCGCTTGCCGGGGCCGGGCAGGTTCGGGTCGTGCACCGCGGGGTCGGCGGGCGCGAACGAGAAGTCGGTGAGTTCGTTGTTGAGCAGGAAGCCGCGGCCCGGGACGGTGATGCCGCTGCCGCCCGTCGACTCGATGGTGAGGGTGTACGCCACGACGTTGCCCCACTTGTCGGCGGCCGTGAGATGCGTGGTGTTCTCGCCCTCGTACGTCGTCGGGGCCGCCTCGTCTCCCTTCCCGCACGCCTCCGGGTGGCGCGGGTCGCCGGGCGCGAGCGGGCTCTTGAGTACGGCGTCGTCCTTGATCAGGCACTCCCGCGAGTCGGCGAACCGCTGCGAGAGGAGTTCCTTCGTCGGTACGTCCTCGAAGGCGGGGTCGCCCACCCAGCGCCCGCGGTCGGCGAACGCGATGCGGCTGGCCTCGATGTAACGGTGCAGGTACTCGGCCTTCGAGGCCTTGGACAGGTCGGTGCGCTCCAGGATGTTGAGCGCCTCGCCGACGGTCGTGCCGCCGGAGGAGGAGGGCGCCATGGAGTACACGTCGAGCCCGCGGTACGAGGTCTTCGTGGGCGCCTGGCGCTTGACCGCGTACGCCTTCATGTCCTTGAGGGAGAGGTCGCCGGGCCGCACCTCGCGGTCCGCCGACGGGTCGACCGGCGGCTTGTTCACCGTCCGTACGAAGTCCTTGGCGAGGTCGCCCCGGTACAGCGTCCCGACGCCCTTGCGGCCGAGCTCACGGTAGGTGCGCGCCAGGTCGGAGTTCTTGAACGTCGAGCCGACCACGGGCAGCTTGCCGCCGGGCAGGAAGAGCTTCGCCGTGTCGGGGAAGTCCCTGAACCGCTTCTCATTGGACTCGGTCTGCGAGCGGAAGGTCGGATCGACGGTGAACCCGTCGCGCGCGAGCCGTTCGGCGGGCTTCAGCAGGGTGCCGAGGCTTCTGCTGCCCCAGGCGTCGAGCGCCGACTGCCAGGTGGCGGGCGTGCCGGGGGTGCCGACGCCGAGGCCGCTGGTGACGGCCTGGTCGAAGGGGATCGGCTTGCCGTTCTCCAGGAAGAGGCCGGAGTCGGCGGTGCGCGGGGCGGTCTCGCGGCCGTCGATGGTGCTGACCTTGTGGGTCTTCGCGTCGTAGTGGACGAAGTATCCGCCGCCGCCGACGCCTGCCGAGTACGGCTCGGTGACGCCGAGCGCGGCGGCGGTGGCGACGGCCGCGTCCACGGCGTTGCCGCCCTTCCTGAGGGCCTCGATACCGGCCGCCGAGGCGTCGGGGTCGACGCTGGCGACGGCACCGCCGTGGCCGACGGCGACCGGCGCCTTCTCCGGTGCGGCCGGTTCCGCCGAGCGCGTGGGCGAAGCCGGTTCCGCCGAGCGCGTAGGCGAAGCCGGTTCCGCCGAGCGCGTAGGCGAAGGGGGCGCGGCCGCACCCACCGACACCAATACCCCTCCGACCGCCAATAGCGTCAGATTCCGTACGACAGCGCGACGCATTCGTACCTCCAGTCAACAAGCGTCTGCGCAGCGTAACTTCGCGGTGCCCGTCACGTCAGGACCTCCTCGAACACGGGTCCGGCGGCCCGCTAGCATGCGCCCCCATGACTGAAGACGTGCGCAACCTCGTCCTCGGCCTGATCGCGGTCGGCATCAGTGCCGTCCTTGGCTGGCTCGCCCGCGGCTACCTGTGGAAGCGCAGGCTCCGCCGCAAGCAGGCCTTCTTCGGGCTGCCCCACAACTCCGAGTCGCTGCTCGTGGTGAACCGTGACGCGGGCGGCCCCGAGCTGACCGTGGTGCGCCAGGACGTGTTCGCGCTCATCGAGCTGTCCGCCGTGATCAAGGAGTGCGGAGGGCACGCCCAGGTCGTCGCGCACGACGCGGCCCAGCAGGGCTTCGGCGAGCGCACCGAGTTCTGCGTGGGCAACCCGGTGGCGAACCGCCGGATGGCCGCGCACATGCACTCCCTGCTGCCCGGCGTCCGCGTGAACTCGGAACCGGATCCGGTGCCCGACCGCGGGGCCTTCCAGATCGGCAGTGAGCGCTACCGCCTGGAGGCCGGTCTCACCGAGTACGTGATCCTCGCCCGCCTCACCGCCGACCAGGGCCAGGAGGCGAGACCCGTCTTCCTCTTCTGCGGCCAGCGCGCGGTCACCAGCCAGGCGGCCACCCGCTATCTGGCCCGCCACCACGAGAAGCTCGCCCGCAAGCACGGCAACAACTCCTTCGTCCTGCTCCTGAAGGTCGTCAACTCACAGGCGTACGGTCCCGACGTCGTCGAGCTCGTCGCGGACGTGACACGCGCCGCCCAGACCCCGCTCCCCACGCCGTCGGCCCGTACCTCCCATCGCGCCAAGTGACTCCGCGCTCACCCTGCGCCGACACGTTCGGGGCTCTTCTGTGACCTAGCAGGCAATTTCCGCACATCGGGCAACCTGAAGGCACCTTCAGGACTCTCTCCGTGCAGTTCCACATTCGCACGGAGGTACGTTCCTTGACCCCCCAGAGCTCCACGAGCCGCCGACGCCCGCTTCGCACCCGCCACGCGGCAGCCGCGGGCCTTGCGGTGCTCACCGCCGCCCTGACCGCCTGCTCGGGCGGCGGCGACTCGTCCTCCGCCGAGGCCGCCGAGAAGCCGCAGATCAAGGTGAACCTCTCCGGCAAGCAGGCCGAGGCGGGCAAGCCCGTCAAGGTCAGCCTCGCCGACGGCAAGCTGAAGAAGGTCACGGTCGCCGACGACAAGGGCGCCGCGCTGCCCGGCGAGGTGTCGGCGAACGGCACCACCTGGACGTCGGAGCGCAAGGCGGCGCCCGGCACCACGTACGAGGTGGAGGCGACCACCGCCGAGGGCGGCAGCGCGAAGTCGTCCTTCAGGACGGCCGCGCCCGAGAAGGTCAACAAGGTGACCCTCGCCCCGGGCAAGAGCACCACGGTCGGCATCGCCCAGCCCCTGTCGATCACCTTCGACAACCCGGTGCGCAACAAGGCCGAGGTCGAGAAGCACCTGAAGGTGACGACCTCTGACGACACCGAGGGCTCCTGGGGCTGGATCAAGAACTACGACGGCAAGGACCGCGTCGACTGGCGGCCCAAGGAGTACTGGAAGTCCGGCACGAAGGTGAAGCTCGACGCCCAGCTCAACGGCATCGACTCGGGCGGCGACGACTGGTTCGTACGTGACTACGCGACGAACTTCACCATCGGCAGGAGCCAGGTCGTCAAGGTGAACCTGGACAGCAAGACGGCGTCGCTCACGCGCGACGGCAAGACCGTGAAGACGCTGCCGATGTCGGCCGGCACGCCCGGCGGCGACAAGGCGTCCTGGGGCGGCACCTCCGTCCTGATGTCGAAGGAGGGCACGATCAACATGCGCTCCGAGACGGTCGGCCTCGGCGACTCCTACGACAAGATGGTCGACTACTCGATGCGCCTGACCTGGTCGGGCATGTACGCGCACGCGGCCCCCTGGAACGCCTCGTACTTCGGCAACACCAACCACAGCTCGGGCTGTGTCGGCATGAGCGACGGCAACGCGGGCTGGCTCTACGGCCAGGCCCAGATAGGCGACCCCTTCGAGGTCACCGGCAGCGGCTCGAAGGGCAACCCGGACCCGGGCAACGGCTACGGCGAGTGGAACATCTCCTGGTCGGACTGGCAGGCGAAGAGCGCGCTGAAGTAACCGTGCACGCTTCAACGATCGTTACCGGGGCGTAACTTACCGACGGGTTACCCCCGGTAAAGGTTCGCGGTTACCGTCGGGTCACTTTGCACTTTCAACGAGTGAGGAAGTGATCCGTGAGAGCTCCGCACCCCCACCGCGCCCTGCGCACGACCACCGTCGGCGCCGTCTCCGCGACCCTCGTCGCCGGCGCCGCCCTCGGTCTCGCCCCCGCGGCGCAGGCGGCACCGGCCGCCGCGCCGCGAGCCGCGGGTTCCGCCGCCCCGTCCGACGCCGACGTCCGCTTCGTCGACATTCCCGGCGACGGCGGCACGGTCCTCAAGGCCAACGTCTTCACCCCCGAGGGCGCGAAGGCGGGCACGAAGTATCCGTCCATCGTGCTGCCCACCAGCTGGGCCATGCCCCAGATCGAGTACGTCGCCCAGGCCCAGAAGCTCGCGAACTCCGGCTACGTCGTGGTCAGTTACAACTCGCGCGGCTTCTGGCAGTCCGGCGGCGAGATCGAGACCGCGGGCCCCAAGGACATCGCGGACGCCTCCAAGGTCATCGACTGGACCCTGGCGAACACCCCCGCCGACCCGGAGAAGGTCGGCATGGCGGGCGTCTCCTACGGCGCGGGCATCAGCCTGCTCGCCGCCGGGCACGACAAGCGGGTCAAGGCCGTCGCCGCCATGAGCGGCTGGGCCGACCTCATCGACTCGATCTACAGCGGACGCACCCAGCACGCGCA
Organism: Streptomyces sp. Je 1-369; assembly: GCF_026810505.1. Classification (NCBI taxonomy): domain Bacteria; kingdom Bacillati; phylum Actinomycetota; class Actinomycetes; order Kitasatosporales; family Streptomycetaceae; genus Streptomyces; species Streptomyces sp. Je 1-369. The sequence continues at coordinate 7,288,739 of NZ_CP101750.1, read as the reverse complement.
GGCCGCCGCGCTGCTCGGCGGCGCGGGCGCGCTCACGGGCCGCCCGAGCGCGGAGCTCCAGCAGACCCTCAAGGACTTCCTCGGGTCCAACCTGGACAAGGAGGACGAGATGATCGCCTGGGGCGCGAAGCGCTCCCCCGTGACGCATCTCGACCGGATCAACAAGAACGGCGCGGCCATCATGCTCGGCAACGCCTGGGGCGACACGCTCTTCCCGCCCAACCAGTACGCGAAGTTCTACGAGCGCCTGACGGGCCCCAAGCGTCTGGAGTTCCGCCCCGGCGACCACGCGACGGCGGAGGCGACCGGCCTCCTCGGCCTGCCCAACGACACCTGGACCTCCACCCAGCGGTGGTTCGACCACTACCTCAAGGGCGCGGACAACGGCATCGACAAGGAGCAGCCGGTCCAGCTCAAGTCGCGGTCGACGGGCGGCTACGAGGGCTACCCGGACTGGAAGTCGGTCGGCCCCACCCGCAAGAAGATCGACATGGCGGGCTCCACCACCATCCGTACGAACGTCGACTCGGGCGCCAACGGCGGCATCGCCATCCTGTCCAACGCCCTCGACCAGTTCCTGAAGATCCCGCCGACGGCCTCGGTGCCGCTGCTCCCGCGCCGCTACACGGGCGTCTGGCAGTCGGAGAGGTACACGTCCGCCCAGCGGGTGCGCGGGACCGCGAAGCTGCACACGACGCTCTCCAGCACCAAGGAGAGCGGCACCCTCGTCGCGTACCTCTACGACGTGGGCCCGCTCGGCCTCGGCAAGCTGGTCAGCAACGCGCCGTACACCTTCCACGGCAAGACGCCCGGCAAGCCGTTCGGCGTGGACCTGGAGCTGTTCTCCACGGCCTACGACGTTCCGGCAGGGCACAGGCTCGCCCTGGTCGTCGACACGGTCGACCCGCTCTACATCGAGCACAACCCGTCCGGCGCGCAGCTGACCTTCTCCTCACCGGCGGCGGACCCGTCGTACGTGTCCGTTCCCCTGCGCGAGCAGTGATCCCCGGCTGCTGCCGGGTTGGGCGTTGGCCCTGTTGGCTACTGCGTACCTGGCAGCAGCGTCCCTGGTTCCGCCGGGGCCACGTCCGCGGCCTCGGTCTTGGGACTGCGCCGCTGCCGCTTCGACACCCACTGGGCGAACCACGACAGCAACATGCACATCCCGATGTAGATCGGTGAGATCACCATGACAACGGGGATGAAGGGCAAATCGTAGTCGAGGTTCGACGCGATGAGCTTCCCGGCATGGAGGAACTCCTCGTAGGTGATCAGATATCCGAGCGAGGTGTCCTTCAGGGCCACCACCAACTGGCTGATGATGGCGGGCAACATGGCCCGCACGGCCTGCGGTACGAGGACGTGTCCCATGACCTGTGTCTTGCGCATTCCGAGCGCGTAGGCCGCCTCCCGCTGCCCCCTCTCGACGGAGTTGACGCCGGATCGGAAGACCTCGGCGAGTACGGAGCCGTTGTAGAGCGTGAGTCCGGCGACCAGCGCGGGCAGTGGCTGGACCTTCAGCGCCACGAAGACGAAGAAGATCATCACGAGCACCGGCATGGCGCGGAAGAACTCCACGACGAGCGTGGCGAGCCAGCGAATGGGGCGGTGGTCGGAGAGCCGCCCCATCGCGAGCAGTCCGCCGAGCACGAGCGCGAGGACCGCGGAGATGGCGAAGGCCTTGAGCGTGTTGCCGAGGCCCCGCAGAAGCAGTTCCTGGATGCCCTTGTACTCGAAGGGCGTCCACTTCGTGGCCGTGAACTGGTCGGTGTCGAACAGCAGGTACAGGATCCACCCGATGAGCGCCAGCACGATCAAGGTGGAGATGACGCCGTACAGCTTGTGCCGGCGCACGGTCTTCGGGCCCGGGATGTCGTAGAGGGCGGTCGAATCGTGGGAGAGGGCTTTCATCGGGCGACTCCCCAGCGCTTTTCGAGGACATTGAAGATCGCGCTGATGGCGAGGGTGATGATGAGGTAGCCGACGGCGATCCAGACGAAGGTCCAGATGATGTTGTAGCCCAGCTCGCTGAGCGTCTTGTACGAGCCGAGCAGTTCGGTGACGCTGAACGCGCCCGCGATCGCCGAGTTCTTGGCGAGCGCGATGAGGTTGGAGCCGACCGGCGCGATGACGGACCGGAAGGCCTGCGGCAGCACGACCATCGACAGGGTCTGGCCGAAGCTCATGCCGAGGCTCCTGGCCGCCTCGCCCTGCCCCTTGGGCACGGTGTTGATCCCCGACCTGAGCGCCTCGCAGATGAAGGCGGAGGTGTAGCAGCCGAGGGCGAGCACGGCGAACACCTTGAAGGGCAGTACGAGGCCGAAGCGCGGCAGTCCGAGCAGCACCGCGAAGAAGAGCAGCGTGAGCGGGGTGTTGCGCAGGACCGTGACCCACGCCGTGCCGAACGCCCGGAAGGACCCGACGGGCGCCACGCGGAACGACGCCATGACGAAGCCGAGGACGAGGGCCAGGAGCGAGGCGTAGACGGTGAGTTCGACGGTGCCGAGGAAACCCTTGCCGAACGTGGAGAAGTTGTCTGTCAGTACGTCCACGACGCCTCCTCAGCTCGCCGGGTAGCGGTCGATGGCGGGCGGCTTCGGCGCCGGGACCCCGGAGAGGCCGAGGGTGGCGTCGTAGGCCTTCTTCCAGTCGCCGTCCTTCTCGCGGGCGGCGAGGGCGTCGTCGACGGCGAACCGGAGGGCGTTGTCGCCGCGGGGCACCCCGATGCCGTACGGCTCCTCGGAGAACGGCTTGCCGACCACCTTGAGCTCGTCGGGCACCTTGGCCGCGTAGCCGATCAGGATCGCGTCGTCGGTGGTGACGGCGTCCACCTGATAGGTCAGCAGGTTGTCGACACAGATCGAGTACGTGTCGTAGGCGACGAGGGTGGCCTTCGGATGGTCCGCCTGGATGCGCTGGTACGGGGTGGATCCGGCGGCGGAGCAGACGCGTTTGCCCGCCAGGTCCCGCGGGCCCCTGATGTCCTCCTCGTCGCTGCGCACCAACAGGCCCTGGCCCGCCATGTAGTAGGGGCCGCCGAACCCGACGAGCTTCTTGCGGTTGTCGTTGATGGTGTAGGTGCCGACGTAGAAATCGATCTGCCCGTTCTGCAGGGCGGTCTCGCGGTTGGCCGACGCGATGGTCTTGTACTCGATCCTCTTGGGGTCGAGGCCTAGCGAGGCCGAGACCATCTTGGCGATCTCGATGTCGAAGCCCGAGTAGGCGCCGCTCGCCGGGTCCTTCTCGCCGAGGTAGGGCTGGTCCTCCTTGGCGCCGACCACGAAGCGGCCGCGGCGCTTCGCCTGCTTCCAGGTCCCCGACTCGGGCAGTTGGAAGCCGGTCGCCACCCGGTACTTCGGCAGTTCCTCGGCCGCGGGGCCCTTGGTGGGCGGGCTGCCTTCCTTGCCGCACGCGGCGGCGGCGCAGGCGGCGAGCACGAGCGCCGCGAGCAGGCGTGTCGTCCGCATGGAGTGTCTCTTCACGTCCCCTCCCCCGTCAGTGCTTGAGGATCTTGGAGAGGAAGTCCTTGGCGCGCTCGCTCTCCGGGCGGGTGAAGAAGTCCTCGGGGGTCCGGTCCTCGACGATGCGGCCGTCGGCCATGAAGACGACGCGGTTGGCCGCGGAGCGGGCGAAACCCATCTCGTGGGTGACGACGACCATGGTCATGCCCTCCCGCGCGAGCTGCTGCATGACTTCGAGGACCTCGTTGATCATCTCGGGGTCGAGGGCCGAGGTCGGCTCGTCGAAGAGGAGCGCCTTGGGGTCCATGGCGAGCGCGCGGGCGATGGCCACGCGCTGCTGCTGGCCGCCGGAGAGCTGCGCCGGGTACTTCTCGGCGTGCGCGGAGAGGCCCACGCGCTCCAGGAGTTCGCGGGAACGCTTCTCCGCCTCGTCCTTCTTGCGGCCCCGCACCTTGATCTGTGCGAGGGAGACGTTCTGGAGAACGGTCTTGTGCGCGAAGAGGTTGAAGGACTGGAAGACCATGCCGACCTCGGCACGGAGGGTCGCGAGCGCCTTCCCCTCGTCGGGCAGCGGCCGCCCGTCGAGTCTGATCTCGCCCGACTGAATGGTCTCGAGCCGGTTGATCGTCCGGCACAGCGTCGATTTGCCCGACCCCGAAGGGCCGATGACCACGACCACCTCCCCCTTGCCGACGGTGAGGTTGATGTCCTGGAGGACATGCAGCTCTCCGTAGTACTTGTTCACATCACGCAGCTCGATCAAAGGATCGACGGCCATGGCAAGACCTGCCCACTCTCAGCTGTGTTCGTCCGCGCAAACTATCCACGTGGAAACGGGACTTAATGGACGACACGCACTTATGGGCATTAACCGTATTTGAGGCAATTCGGGTTACGAGAGTTACGCCTACGGGCGCCTACGAGGGTTACGTCTCCGACGCCTCGCCGTAGACCTGCGACAGCTCGGGCGCGCCGTGCACCGCCCAGTCGAGCCCCGCCTCGACCACCTGGATGTCCCGCCCGGTCTTCAGCCGTACGACGGGACTGCCGCCGGGCCACACGTGCCAGGTCGCGCCCGGCACCGTCCGCACCACCACGGTGCCCAGATAGAGACCCGCGTCGTTGCCGAGCCACGGCAGCAGCTCGGGGTCGTCGCGCCAGCGCGGCAGGAGCTGGTCGAGAGCGGCCAACGAAGCCGGGGAGTCATCGAGTTCGAGCCCCGCCCCACTGGCCTGGGAGCGCAGCAGCTCACACTCGGACAGCAGGGCGGCCACGCCGTCCGGGTCTTCCTCGAACACGGCCGCGAGCCCCTGGGCCGGGTCCGTCGCGGAGTGCCGCCTGCGCCACTTGTCGAGGAACGGGATGTTCATGGTCGACCTCTCCGTGTCCCTTGGCCAAGAAGTTTCCTGCATCAGTTGATCACGGAATCGGGCGTATCACCCTACTCGGGAAGTGCGCCGCACGGCGATCGCCAGGGTGTCGTCCTGGTGGAGAACCCCGCTGACCAGCTCCTCGGCCACCAGACCGGGGATGCGTTCGGTCGGCTCGACGCGGTGGCGGCACAGGGCGTCCTTGAGCCGGGCCTCGCCCTCGCACGGGTCCCTGCGGCTCTCGGTGAGGCCGTCCGTGTAGAGCAGCAGCACGTCGTCGGGCCCGAGGTGCGTGGTCAGGACGCGTTCGCTGCCGGGCAGGGGGAAGCCGACGCCGCGCCCGCGCACCTCCAGATAGGTCGCGGTGCCGTCGCCGTGGCACAGGAGGGCCGGCGGGTGGCTGCCGTTGGCCAGGTCGAGGCGGCCGTCGGCCGGGTTCAGGCGGGCCAGCTGGAGGGTCGCCATGACGCTCTGGTCGAAGGGCGCCAGGATGCTGTCGGTGCGGGCCACGATGCTCTCCAGCGGGTGGCCTTCGAGGGCGAGGGTGCGCACCGCGTGGGTGACGGTCAGGGCGGTGCGCGTACTGGCGATGCCGTGCCCGAGCGCGTCGACGACGGTGATGTGGACGGTGCCGTCCGGAAGGGTGAACCAGTCGTACAGGTCGCCGCCGGTCGGGGCGTCGTCGCTGGCGGGCGCGTAGTGCACCGCGAGTTCGAGGCCGGCGACGTGCAGGGGCCTGGGGCGCAGGGCGTCCTCCAGGGCGCGCAGGGTGCGTCCGTGCGCCGTGCGCAACTGCTCGTCGCGCTCTTCGAGCTGTACGTACAGGGCCAGGACCCCGCTGTTGGTCTCGGCCAGTTCGTCCTTGAGCCTTCGGTGCTCGTCGGCGAGGGCGTCGGCGCGGGCCAGCGCCGCGCGGAGCTCCTCCTCCAGGAGCGCGACGTCGGCGTCGTCGTGCCGCATCGCCGCCGCGCGCAGGGCCGCGGGACGGCTCGTGGACTGTCCCTCGGGCAGGGGGAGGTTCCACACGACCGTCCCGTCGGGGCGGGCCTGTGCGCCGTGCGGCAGCGGGTCCGTCGCGGGTTCCGTGCCGGTGGCCTGGCGGGGCAGGCGCAGGGCGAGGGTCAGCCGGCGTTCGCCGTCCTCGTCGGTGCCGCGTCCGCTGAGCAGGGTGACGGGGCGGCCGCCGCCGAGGACGGGGGCGGCGACTTCGCTGAGGGACTGGACCAGGCGGGCGCGCTCTTCGGCGGGCAGGCGGTGCCCGAGGGCGATGCTTCGTACGGTGTGCCGCAGCGCCGCGAGCGTACGGACGGTTTCGCGGGTCATCTCATTCCCAGGTGGGGGCCAAGAGCGAGGACGGTGGCATCGTCGCGGCGACGTCGGTGCGTGTGGGCCAGCGAGGCCGCGAGGAGTGCCGGGGGCAGGGTGAGGCGCGCGGCCGTGGGGGCGTACGCCCACCGGTGGTCGATGCCGTCGGTGTGCAGAACGACGCTGGTGTGTGGGGACAGGTCCACGAACCGGCTCCTCGGCGCGGGCAGGGTGTATCCGACGATGCCCGCCTGCCCGGTGAGCTGGTGGTTGACGCCTTCCGAGGTCAGCGTCACAGCGCGGACGTTGCCCACGCCACAGAATTCGGCGCGTCCGGGGGTGACGCGGAGGGCCGCGACGGCCGCGCCGCGGGTGTGTCGCAGCGCCTTGTGCAGCGCGGTGACGATCTCGGCCAGCGGGGCGTGGGGGTGGGCGAGGAAGGTGCGCTCGGCCCGCTGGGTCGCCGCCGCCGCCTCGGGTCCGTGGCCGAGGCCGTCGATGACCAGCGCGGTGCGTATGCCGTCCTGTTCGGCGACGGCGTATCCGTCGCCGCTGGCGTCCTCCCCGTCGGCGGGCAGGCACAGGGCCCCGGTGGCGGCCGCGGACCGTGCGGCGCCGGGCGGGGCGAGGCGGGCGTGGGCGAGGGTGCCGAGTTCCGCGGTGGAGCGGATGGCGAAGTCGGTGGCGATCCGGCGTGCGGCGCCGAGACCCGCGCCCATCGTCTTGGTGGTGCTGTACCCGTCCCTGAGGCTCAGTCCGATGTCGGGCATGCCGGGCCCGCTGTCGACGGCGACGACGTCCAGGCCGCCCACGAGGGGCGAGCGCTGGACGAACAGGGAACCGTTGCGCGCGTGCTTGATGATGTTGCTGGCCAGCTCGCTCGCCAGGACCGCCGCCTGGTCGGGCAGCGCACCCGGCATCCCGCAGGCGGCAGCGAGCGAGCGGGCCTGGTCGGCGGCGCTCTGCACGGCGCTCGGATGGTCTATGGCGATGTGCAGAGTGCGTACCGTCGAGCCGGTGTTCATCGTCGTTCGTTCCAGCGCAGGGCCGTGATGGTGGTGCCGAGGCCCGGCGACGAATCCACGTGGAACTCGTGCATGAGGCGACGGGCGCCGCCCAGGCCGTGCCCCAGGCCGGCACCAGTCGTGTACCCGTCGGTGAACGCCTGGTCGAGGTCGGCGATGCCAGGACCCTGGTCGCTCACCTCCAGCCGCAGCCCGCGCCGGTCGCCCTGTCCTACGGCCTCCAGGGACAGGGTGCCACCCCCGCCGTGCACGTAGGCGTTGCGGGCCAGTTCGCTGGCGGCGGTGACGATGCGCGTCTGGTCCACGAGTCCGAAGCCGGTCCGCTGCGTCGCGTCCCGCACCGCGTGCCGCACGGTGAGGAGGTCCTCCTCCGAGCGGATGGCGTGGACGGTACGGACATCGCTCTCCGGGGTGCTCCCGGAACGCTTGGGGGCGGACAGGGCGGTCGCCTTGTCGAGATCACCGTAGAGGGACAACGGGGGCCCCCTTTGGGGGTCGAGGAGCCGGTTGCCAGCCCAACGCGATCATGCCCTGCTCCGCGTTGAGGGTCGTCTCCACACCGGACAGCTCCAGGCCGAGTTCCACCAGGGTGATGGCGACGGCCGGCCGCATGCCGGCCACGATCACCCGGGCGCCGAGCAGCCGGGCCGTGGTGGTCAGTTCCATCAGCGTACGAGCCACGAACGAGTCGATGATCTCGAGCCGCGAGATGTCGATGAGGATCGCGCGCGCACGGTCGGCGACGATGCGCTCGGTCAGCTCCTCGGTGACGGCGATGGCCGCCTTGTCGTCGAGTTCGTTGAGGAGGCCGGTGACCAGCACATCGCCGAGGCGCAGGATCGGGACGCCGCTCAAAGCGCTCACCGCGCATCCGCGAGAGAGGCACGCTGCGTCGGCTGATCCGTGAGCAGCGGGATGGCGGCGGCCAGCGCGTCCGCCAGCGTCGAGCGCGTCAGGATGGCCGACAGGTCGATGCCGAGCTGCGCGATGATCTGGGCGATCGGCGGGCGAATGCCGCTGATCACGCAGTCGGCGCCCATCAGCCGCACGGCGTTGACCGTCTGCATCAGGTGATGCGCCACGGCGGTGTCCACGGTGGGCACACCGGTGATGTCGATGATCGCGACCTGCGCCTCGTCGCGCTCGATGGCCTCGAGCAGGTTCTCCATCACGACCTGCGTGCGGGTCGTGTCGAGCGTCCCGATCAGCGGTACGGCGAGCACGTGGTCCCACAGGCGCACCACGGGGGTGGACACTTCGAGGAGCTGGCGGCTCTGCCGCCGGATGATCTCCTCGCGGCCGTCCACGTAGATGTCGAAGGACATGGCGCCGGCGGTGTCGAGCAGGCGGTTGATGAAGAGCGCGGCGTGGTAGAGCGCGCTCACGTCCCGCGTCTCCTGCTGCACCGCCTCCAACAGCGCTTCCTTGAGCGCCAGTACGGCCTGCGAGGTCGCCGTGGGGGTGGCTCCGCCTCTGGCGCGGCGCAGCGACAGGTCGGTGACGCACTGGCGCAGGCCGGGGTGGGAGGCCACCACGTCCTGCGCGGGCAGGTCGGTCTCCAGGCCGGCGAGCAGCGCTTCGACCAAGGAATCGGCTTCTTCGTTCAGCTCCGCCTCGGTGATGCCGGTCTGCAGGACCGCCTGTTCCGACTGGAGCTCGACCCAACGGTCGGCCACCTTCTCCCCCTGCTCGCGCAGGGCGGCACTGACGCGCAACCGGGCTTCGGACTCACTGGAGTTCATTCCATCCACCTTAGCAATTGTTGTCGCACGGCAAATGTTAGCCGAGGTATGCGATCTTCGAAGGCGGAAGTCGGGTTCGTCACTGCCGGACCTACGCGAGTACCGGGGTGGGCCAGGAGTAAACTCACGTGATCGGGCGAACCGTTACGGCAGAGCTCCGCGCCCCGACCGCACCTCGCGTCAAGCGGACTCGGCAGTGCCCTCACGCGCGGGGGGCCGCCCGGGGACAGTGCCGTCCACCGCCCGCTGGAAGCCGCTCAGACCCCGCACCAACGCGGAGCGCTCCGCGGGCCGCATCGCCGAAATGGCGTCAAGCAACGCACTCTCCCGGCGGGCCCGCAGTTCGTTGAGGTAATTTTCTCCCCGGCTCGACAAGCGCAGTTCGAGCTCACGGCGACTGGCTGAACTGAGGGATCGCTCAATGAAGCCCAGGGCATGAAGGCGGTCACACATACGACTCACCGAGGACGGAGCCGACCCCAGACACTCACCGAGCGTCCGCAGGTTGATGCCCTGAGCGCCGTCCAGGACGTACAGCACACGCAGCTGTGACGACGAAACGGGTGCTGTCGGGGCGATGTCCCTGCCCCTGCTCCACAGCACCTCGAGCAGTTCGATGACTTCCCGGGCAGCATGCGTGGCCGCATCCTGCCCGCCCCTTACGGAAGTTTCCGAGTCCATGCCCTCAACTGTGACACTTCGCAATGGCCCTGTCAGTCGCTGAGGCATGGCGGAGACCCGGCCCCTTCCCGCACTCCCGACCCGAACCGGAACAGGTGGTACCCAACACGTGGACAGATTCATGGCTGTGGAGCGAGCCCTGCGCACCTCAGCACCGCACGCTCTTCTCGAAACAGTGCGGAACGCGCTCATCGGTCGCTACACAGCCTGCTCGGTCGACCTGCTCATGGCCGACTACGCGATGACCATACTCCAACCGGTCGACGCGCTGCCGCATACGGCGGCCCCCGTGGCGATCAACGGCAGCCCCGCGGGACGCGCCTTCGGCGCACAGGAGCCGCACGTCGAGACCGGCGCCCACGGCGACCCCGTCACCGTGCACCTCCCGGTGAGCGTGCGCGGCGACCGCACCGGCATCCTCAGCGTCCGCCTCCCCGCGGAGAACTGCGACGCCGCGACCGTGCGCGAGCTCGGCGACATCGCCGAGGTCCTCGGGCACGAGATCGTCGTGGCCGAACGGGACACCGACCTCTACCTCCAGGCGCGGCGCGCCGACCGCCTCACCCTCGCCGCCGAGATGCAGTGGGAGCTGCTGCCGGGCCGCTCCTGCTCCCGTCCCGAGTACGACATCGGCGCCCAGCTCGAACCCGCGTACGCGATCCACGGCGACAACTTCGACTGGTCGGCCTCCGCCGACCACCTCACCCTCACCGTCACCAACGGCATGGGCGAGGGCATCGAGGCGGCGCTCCTCACCAGCCTCGCCATCAACGCGCTGCGCAACGCCCGCCGGGCCGGACTGTCGCTGACCGACCAGGCCTGCCTGGCCGACCAGGCCGTCTACGGCCACTACCAGGGCGCCGTCCACCTCTCCATGCTGCTCCTGCGCTTCGACCTCGCCACGGGCGAGACGGAGATCATCGACGCGGGCTCCCCGCGGATGTGGCGCGTACGCGGCGGCAAGGCCGAGCCCATAGAGCTGGACGCGCAGCTGCCGCTCGGCATGTCCGAGGACACGCCCTACAGCGCGGAGCACTTCCGCGCCGAGCCCGGCGACCGGCTGCTGTTCGTCAGTGACGGGGTCTACGACGTGGCGTCCCCCACGGGTGAGCGCTACAGCGAACGCGCCCTCACCCGGGCGATGACCAGCACCCGCCTCCTGCCGCCCTCCCAGGTCCCGCGCGCGGTGCTGCACGAACTCTCCGGCCATCGCGGCCCCGGCACCGCCGACGACGACGCCATGATCCTCTGCCTGGACTGGCGGGGCCGCCCCTGAGGGGGGGGCGCGCCGCGCACATCGGCCGGAACGAAGGCGTTGAACACGCTGTTCCTCGGGCAGATGTTCTTTCCGGACGGGACGGCCGTCCCACGGGAGGAGGAGTCTCATGCGGACGCAGCGCGCACCGCTCACCCGACCGCCGGCAACGGCCACCTTCGACAAGAGACCCGAAGCGGTCGCCGACGCACGGGACCTCACCCGCGCCTTCGTCGCCGGGCTCTCCCCGGCGGTGGAGGACCGAACCGCGTCGAGCATCGAACTCGTCGTCTCCGAACTCGTCACCAACGTCGTACGGCATGCCCGCGGCACCCTGTGCTGCCTGCGCCTTCAGGCCCGCAAAGACGTCGTCACGATCGCCGTGTCCGACGCGGACCCACGGCCCCCGCAGGAGCGCACGCCCGACCTCATGGGCAACACGGGCGGGTTCGGCTGGCCGATGGTCCAGCGGCTGGCCCGGGTGGTGACCGTGACCCTGGACGCGTCCAGCAAGACGATACGGGCGGAACTGGCGCGGTAGCCCGGCGGGCAGCGGGTATCCGGTCCCCGTGGGTTCGGTCCCATGGGTTCGGTCCTGGTCGCTCCGGGAGGTGGACGATGGTGTGGTGGGTGTGGTTGATCGCCGTGGTCGTCGTGGTGGGTCTGCTGGGCGCCGCGGTGCTCGGCGTGCAGGCCCGGCGGCGCAGCGGCGGCGTGATCGTGGTGCGGCGCGGCCGACGGCCCGGACGGGGGCGGGTGCGGTGAATTCGTCCGTCCCCGCGGCGCTGATGTCGGCGGGCGACCTCACCAAGCGCCCGGTGGTCACCTTGGGCGGCGAGGCGGTCGCCCAGGTCAAGGATGTCGTGCTGGACGGCGCGGGCGGCCGGATCGCCGGGTTCACGCTGGCCGGGCGGGGGCTGCTGTCCGGCCCGCTGCGCAAGAGCCTGCCATGGGCGGCGGTGCACGCGCTGGGTCTGGACGCGGTGATGATCACCTCGGCGGAGGCCCTCGAGGACAAGTCGGCCGTCGCGTCCGGGGAGGAGGCGTCGGGCGGTCTGGTCCGCGGGGCGCGCGTGCTGACGGACCGGGGGGTGGAGGTGGGCACCGTCCTGGACGTGGTGGTCGAGGCGGGCCGCGAGGGCCGGGTGGTCGGCGTGGAGATGTCGTCCACGGAGGCGCTCGGCCGGCACGAGCGCACGGTGTTCCTGCCGCTCGGCGAGTGCCCCGCCATGACCGGCGACACGTTGCTGGTACCGGCGCAGGACACCGAGCACGCCGTCGAGGAACTCGGCGAACTGGCCACGGCGTTGTGGCGCAAGCGGCTCGCCGGCCCCGGCCGACAGGGCGCGACGGGTGAGGGGCGGACCTCGTGATGCTGCTCAGCCAGGCCGTGGGCCGCCCCGTCGTGAGCTCGTCGGACGCCGCGCAGGTGGGCACGGTGGGCGGTCTCGTCCTCGCCCCGGAGGAAGCTCTGATCACCGCGGTACGGCTGGACGGGGTCAAGGACGGCGGCGACGTCGTGGCCTGGGCGGACGTGCACGCGGTGGGGCCGGACGCGGTGGTCATAGGGGCGGCGTCGGCGGCCCGGTTCGCGTCCACGGACTCGTCGGGGAGCCAGGACCTGCTCGGCAAGCGGCTGCTGACGGAGCTGGGCGATGCCGCCGGAACCCTCACCGACGTCGCCTTCGACCCGGAGTCGGGCCGCATAGACACCCTCCACACCTCACGCGGCGAGCGCATACCCGGCCATCACCTGCTCGGCGTCGGCTCGTACGCCGTGGTGGTGCGCGTCTGACGGAGGTCCCACTGAATCTGTCGGAACGTCGGCACGACACCTGCCGGGGCGGCTGTCGACCGTGGTTGTACACCCGTGGACCGATTACCTGAGCGATCCCCCCTGGCTACGATCACCGCATGCCAGCCGCCCCGTCGTTCCCCCTGCTCAAGCATGCGCCGCCCGGCCTGTGGGTGGCCGTGTGCTGGTGCTCCGGCGTGGTGTTCGCCGCGCGTGCGGACTACGGCATCTCGTGGCTGCCGACGAGGGCGGTGCCGGGGCCGGGACCGTGGGAGTGGCTGCTGGTGGCCGTTGCCACCGGGACGGCGCTGTGGGCAGGACGGCTGCTGGGCCGATGCCCCTTGGTGTCCTTGGGGCTGCTGACCATCGCCTCGTACGCCGCGACGCATGCGATCGGCGAGACGACCATCGGATTCCTGCAGTACGCGGCGGTGGACATCGCGATGGGCTCCGTCGTGGCGACCGCGGCGCGCGGCACCCGCGTCGCCGCCGTCGTCCTGGCGCTCTGCGTCCAGCCGGTCCACGCGCTCCTCAGGCAGCTGCTCGGACTCCCCCTCCGCCTCCCCCACACGGTCACCTCCAGCTGGTCCGACTGGCAGATCGCCGTCCTGATGGCCGTCGTCGCCTGGCTGGTCGGCGACTCGGTGCGCCGGACCCGCGCCTACACGGAGCGGCTCGGCGCGCAGGCCGCCGCGCAGGCCGTCACCGCCGAACGCCTGCGCATCGCCAGGGAGATGCACGACACGGTGGCCCACAGCATCGGCATCATCGCGTTGCAGGCGGGCGCGGCGGCCCGGGTCGTCGAGACCCAGCCCGCCGGGGCGCGCGAGGCGATGACCGCGGTGGAGAAGGCGGGCAGGGAGACGCTGGCCGGGCTGCGGCGGATGGTCGTCGCGCTGCGCGAGAGCGAGACGGACGAGGACCGGGAGCGGGGCCCGGATCGGGAACCCGTGCCGCGCGGGCCCGCCGCAGGTCTCGCGGACGTCGACAGGATGGCCACGTCGACGACGGCCGCCGGGGTGCGCGTCGACGTGGTGTGGCGGGGCGAACGCCGACCGCTGCCCGCGGACATCGACCTGTCGGCGTTCCGCATCATCCAGGAGTCCGTCACCAATGTGGTGCGGCACGCGGGCACGGCGTCCTGCACGGTGTCCGTGGACTTCAGCGAGGAGGAGCTGACCATCGAGATCGAGGACGCGGGACGGGGTGGCGCCGGACCGGCCCACGGGTCGGCCCACGGCACCGGATACGGCCTGGTCGGCATGCGCGAACGGGTCGCCCTGCTGCACGGCGAGTTCAGCGCGGAACCGCGCCCCGGCGGCGGCTTCCTGGTCAGCGCCAGACTGCCCGTACCGGCCGCGGCGGGTGCCCGGTGACGATCCGCGTCCTGCTGGTCGACGACCAGCCCCTCGTCCGCACCGCCCTGAGCATGGTCATCACCGAGGCCCCGGACATCGAGGTCGCCGGTGAGGCGGCCACCGGCGACGAGGCGGTCCGGCTCTGCGCCGAACTGCGCCCGGACGTCGTGGTGATGGACATCCGGATGCCCGGGATGGACGGCATCGAGGCGACCCGCCGGATCACGTCGGGCACCACGCCCGCACACGTCGTCGTCCTGACCACGTTCGACGACGACGATTACGTGTACGGGGCGCTGCGCGCGGGCGCCGCCGGATTCCTCGTCAAGGACATGGCCCTGGACGACATCCTCGCGGCGGTGCGCACCGTCGCGACCGGCGACGGGCTGATCGCGCCGAGCGTGACGCGCCGCCTGATCAGGGAGTTCGCGGGGCGCCCCGAGACGGTGCCGCCGCGCGAGGTGTCGATCTCCGGCATCACGGACCGCGAGCGCGAGGTGCTCACCCTGGTGGGCCGCGGTCTCTCGAACACCGAGATAGCCGCGGAGCTCTGTCTGAGCGTCGCCACGGCGAAGACGTATCTGACCCGGCTGCTCGCGAAGCTCGACGCCAGGGACCGGGTGCAGCTGGTGATCATCGCGTACGAGAAGGGGCTGGTGTCGGCGACGTCCTGACGGAGTGTCGCCGCGGTTCGACGAGTTCCGCGGCCCGGTCCGGTGAGTTCGCGTCGTGTTCACGCGCCCCTCATTGACTCGCCCCCCGTGTCTCCTTAGCTTCATGGCGCAGCTGCCACCGCGGGAGGGGACTGTCGTGCGCCGACGTATCTGGGGAACGGCCGCCGTGCTCGCCCTGTTCACGGGCTTCGTGCCGGTGACTTCGGCGCAGGCCGCGGCACCGCACAGACCCGGGCCGCTCCCCCTGGAGCGGCTCTTCGACAACCGCGCGGTCAGCGACGACGCCCGGCCCGCCGCCGCGGACTTCGACGGCTCGGGCGGCTCCCTGTCCGCGCGGGACCTGACAGCCGCGGGCTGGACGCCCGGACGGACCCTCGGCGTCGAAGGAGCCCGGCTCACCTGGCCGCGGGCCGCACCGGGCACGCCGGACAACGTGCGCGCCGACGGCCAGTCGGTACGGGTCCACGGCCGCGGCGACGCCCTCGCCTTCCTGGTCGCAGGGACGGGCGGCGAGGCGAGCGGCACGGGAACCGTCCGCTACCGGGACGGTTCGCGCGGCACCTACCGGCTCACCGCCCCGGACTGGCGCTCGGGCCCGCTCGCCACGAAGTCCGTCGCCCTGCCGCACATCAACACGCCCGGCGGCCAACTCGCCGAGAAGGCGCGGCTGTACGTGGTGACGGTGCCGCTCGCCCGCGGGCGCGAGGTCGCCTCGGTGCACCTGCCGCGCGACCCGGGCGTCCCGGACCTGCATGTGTTCGCCCTGTCGGTGCGGGGCGGGGCGAAGGGCTGGACAGGCACCTGGTCGGCGTCGACCGCGGGCTACACGGCGCTCGGGCCCTGGGCCGACCGGACCGTGCGGCTCGTCGTCCACACGAGTACGGGCGGGCCGCGGGTGCGCATCCGGCTCGACAACACCTTCGCGGCGGCACCGGTGCGGATCGGCGGCGCCACGGTGGCGATGCAGGAGGCCGGAGCGGGGGCGCGGGGCGCGCCGCGGCCGCTGTCCTTCCGCGGTGCCCCGGGCACGGAGCTCCCGGCCGGCGCGCAGGCGTTCAGTGACCCTCTCGACTTCGACGTGCCGGCCGACGCGAACCTCCTGGTCAGCTTCCACCTGCCGGGACCCGTAGCAGCGGCGCCCGTGCACAGCCAGGCCATACAGCGCTCGTACCTCAGCGGCCCCGGCGACCACACGGCGGACGGCTCCCCGGCGGCGTACACCTCGACGATCACGTCCTGGCCGCTGCTCACCGGCGTCGACGTCGGCGGCGGGCCCGGCTCGGTCGTGCTGCTCGGCGACTCGATCACCGACGGCGTGAAGTCGACGCAGGACGCCAACCGGCGCTGGCCCAACGTCCTGGCGACGCGGCTCCTGAACCAGTCCGACGTACCGGCCTATGGCGTCCTCAACCAGGGCATCTCCGCGAACCGCGTGGTCGCCGACCGCTACCCCGGGGACGGCGTCTCCACGGACACGGGCGGTGTGAGCGCCCTGCACCGCCTGGACCGCGACGTCCTCGCTCAGACATCGGCGCGTACCGTCGTCGTCTTCGAGGGCATCAACGACGTGCGCTGGGGCGCCTCGGCGGACCAGGTGATCGCGGGGCTCCGGGAGGTCGCGGACCGCGCGCGGGCACGCGGGCTGCGGACCGTGGCGGCGACGATCGCGCCGTGCGAGGGCGAGTCCCTGTGCACGGCGGCCGCGAACCAGCAGCGGGAGGCCGTCAACGCCTACCTGCGGGGCGGTGCCGACTTCGACGCGGTGCTCGACTTCGACGCCGTGCTGCGGGACCCCGCGCACCCGGCGCGGATCCTCCCCGCCTACGACAGCGGGGACCATCTGCACCCGGGCGACACGGGGCTCGCGGCGCTCGCGGAGTCGGTGGACCTGCGCCTGCTCGTGCCGTGACCCGTACGCGGAAAGCTCACACGTCGAGGTCGACCACGACAGGCGCGTGGTCGGACGCGCCCTTGCCCTTGCGCTCCTCCCGGTCCACGTACGAGTCGGAGACGGCCTTCGCGAACGGCTCGTTCCCGTAGACGAGGTCGATGCGCATGCCCCTGTTCTTGGGGAAGCCGAGCTGGCGGTAGTCCCAGTACGTGAACGGGTGGGCGTACTTCAAGGGGCGGGGCATGACGTCGGTGAGGCCCGTCTCGCGCAGGGCCGCCAGGGCGGCACGCTCGGGCTCGGAGACGTGCGTGGCGCCGACGAAGAGCGCCGGGTCCCAGACGTCGTCGTCGGTCGGTGCCACGTTGAAGTCGCCGAGGACCGCGAAGGGGCGGGGGCCCGCCGCGTCCTCGGCGATCGCCGCCTTCAGGGCCTCGAACCACTGGAGCTTGTACGCGTAGTGGGCGTGGTCGACCTCGCGGCCGTTCGGCACGTACACCGACCAGAGGCGGACGGGGCCACAGGTCGCTGAGACCGCGCGGGGCTCCTCCGCGCCGTCGTACCCCGGCCCGCCCGGCAGGCCCTTGACCACGTCGTCGAGGCCGACCTTGGAGACCAGCGCGACGCCGTTCCACCGCCCCGTCGCGTTCACCGCCGACTCGTACCCCAGCTCGCGGAGCGCTTCGGCGGGGAACTGCTCGGCCGTCGTCTTGGTCTCCTGGATGCACAGCACGTCCGTGCCGGTGGCCTCCAGCCATGCCAGGAGCCTCGGCAGACGAGCGGTGATCGAGTTCACGTTCCAGGTCGCAATGCGCATGCCTCACAACCTACCGGGCGGCACTGACAGTCACAGATCCGCGGACTCCCCCGGCGTCAGCCGCACGTGCTCGGCCCCGCCGAGGGAGCCGATCTGGTTGTCGTAGATCGGCCGGGCGAGGTCGGTGAGGAGCGCGTCGTGGATGTCGTAGGCGCGCTGCGGCTTGACCTCCCGGACGTAGTCGATCACTTCGGAGATCTTGTTCCAGGGGGCCATGACGGGCAGCATCAGCGTCTCGACGGGCTGGTCGGGGACGGTCAGCGCGTCGCCGGGGTGGAACACGGAGCCGTCGACGAGGTAGCCGACATTGGTGATGCGCGGGATGTCCGGGTGGATGACCGCGTGCAGTTCGCCGTGGACCTGGACGTCGAACCCGGCGGCCGTGAACGTGTCGCCGTGCCCGACGGTGTGCACGCGTCCGGGGAAGGCCGCGGAGATCTGGTCCGCGACCGACTTCAGAGTCCAGATCTCGGCTCCTGGGCGGGCCTCCATGGCGGCCCGCAGCCGGTCCTCGTTGAAGTGGTCCGGGTGCTCGTGCGTGACGAGGATGGCGTCGGCGCCGAGAGCGGCGTCCTCCTCGCTGAAGCCGCCGGGGTCGACGACGAGCGTGCGCCCGTCCTTTTCGAGCCGCACGCACGCGTGGGACTTCTTCGTGAACGTCATGCGCGGCGTGCGCCCGGCCCTGCTGTCGGGAGATTCGGGAGATGTCGTCATGCCTCCCATCCTGCTACTCCTGCGGCGTGGTTTCCTCACGGATCACGGCCTGAGCGATCTTGAAGGCGGCGTTGGCCGCGGGAACGCCGCAGTACACGGCGGCCTGGAGCAGCACCTCCTTGATCTCGGCCGGAGTGAGACCATTCCTCAGCGCCGCCCTGATGTGGAACGCCAGCTCGTCCAGGTGGCCGCCCGCGACGAGCGCGGTGAGCGTGACACAGCTGCGGGAGCGGCGGTCCAGGCCGGGCCGGTTCCAGATCTCGCCCCACGCGTAGCGGGTGACGAGTTCCTGGAAGTCCCCCGAGAAGTCGTCGGCGGCGGCGAGCACGCGGTCGACATGCGCGTCGCCGAGGACCTCGCGGCGCACCTTCATCCCCGCGTCGTACAGGTCGGGTCCCGCGTTCCCCGGCACGGCCTCGGGCTGCTCCACGGGGCCGATCTCGGCGACGGGCGAGACGGGCGCGGGCGACGGGCCGAGGACGGGCTTCGGCGGCGCGGCTGCGAGCGCGGACTGGCCGCCCATGGTGGCGTCGGGGGCGGGCTGCCAGGCGGTGGAGAAGTGCCGTACGAGGAGGTCCGTGACGGCGGCGGGCTGCTCGACGGGGGCGAGGTGCGAGGCACCGGGTACGACGGCGAGCCGCGCATCCGGAATCCCGGCGACGAGCGTACGGGCCTCCCCCTGCCCGGTGACCTGGTCCTCGGACCCGACGAGCACGAGGGTGGGCACGCCTATCCGACCGAGCTCGGCGCGCACGTCGAAGGCGGCGAGTGCCTCGCAGGCGGCGATGTAGCAGCCGGGATCGGTGGTGCGCACCATCTGCACGGCCCAGTCGGTGATCGCGGGCTGCGCGGCGGCGAAACCGGGCGTGAACCAGCGGTCGGGGGCGGAGCGTGCGATGGGGTCGAGCCCGTTGCTGCGCACGATGACACCGCGCTGCCGGAACTCGTCGGCGGTGCCGAACCGCGGCGACGCGGCGATCAGCGCGAGCGAGGCGACGCGGTGCGGGTGCCGCAGCGCGAGCTCGGCCCCTATGGCACCGCCGAAGGCGCAGCCCGCGTACCCGAAGCGGTGCACGCCGAGCTCGTCGAGCGTGGCGAGCAGCCGGTCGGCGAGCTCCCCGACGGACCCGCACGGGTGCGCGGGCGCGCCGCCGTGCCCGGGCATGTCGAAGCGGAACACCCGCCACTGCCGGATCAGGTCGGGGATCTGGCGGTCCCACATGTGCCATGTGGTACCGAGTGAGGCACCCAAGATCAGGACTGGGGCGTCCTCCGGCCCGTCGAAGCGGTACTGCAGGGTGTTCTTCGGTGTCTCGCTCACCCGCCCGACCCTCTCATCAGTCACGACAGCCCCTATAACAGGGGGTCGGTAGAGACCGACTTGACCAGGTTGAAGACCTCTCGGGCGGGGGCGGAGGCGACGGTGGCGGGAGTGGGGACGGTGGTGCACGGGGTGAAGTCCTGAGTCGAGGTGGTACTAGGGTGCGCGCGGCAAGATCCGGGATCCGAGGGCGTGGCGGCGCGCAGCTCGAGGAGGTGGGGAGGCCCATCGCGGGGCCTCCCCACTCGTCATGCGAGTTGCGCGTCGTACCGCGGACGGCAGAGGCAGACCGCAGTCCGCGGGCGTCAGCCGAGGGCGGTCATCTTGTCCCAGCCGCCCGTGCCGATCGTGGCCGGAGCACCGAGGCCACCGGCCGTCAGGCGTGGGTAGAAGTGCAGCCCCCGGCTGGTGTCGTTCGTGGTGGCCCACAGGTCAGGGACGCCGTCGTTGTCGGCGTCCGTGGCCGAGGTGAGCAGGGGGCGGGCGGCGGGGGTGAAGCCGGTGGCCGTCAGCTTGCGTGCCCCGGAGCCGAGCCCTTCGCCGTCCGGGCCGGTGCCTTCGTAGGTGAACAGTTCGCCGGTGCTGCGCTTACGTGCGAGCAGGTCGACGTGGTTGTTCTTGGTGACGTCGCCGGGGGCGGCGAGGTCATATCCGGACCAGCCGCCGTCGCCGACGAGGACGGGTTCGGCGTATTCGTCGAGGTAGCCCGTGGCATGGCCGAAGTAGAGCCACAGGTGGTTGCCTTCCTTGACCAGCAGGTCGGGGAAGGAGGGCAGGTCCCATTCGTCGATCTTGCCGTTGCCGTCCAGGTCGGTGGGGCCGTCGACGTCGCCGATGGCCAGGATCTGGTCGGCGTTCTTGATGTGGTCGTTGGCCGGGTCGTACAGGCTCAGGTCCCGGCGTCCGTCGCCGCACGCGGAGCCGTTCGCCTCCTCGCCGTAACTGGTGCAGGCGTAGCCGAAGCCGTTGTTGGGGTGAACGTGCAGTTGTCGGCTGCCCTTGGCGCCAGTGGTGGTGACGAGGTCTTCGTAGCCGTCCTCGGTCCAGTCGCCGCGTCGGGTGATCAGGGAGCCGGTGAAGTTCTGGGTGCTGGCGTCGCTGGTGGTGCCGATGTGGCCATTGCCCTGTCCCGCGTACATGCGCAGCTGTCCGGTGTCGCGCAGGGCGAGCAGGTCGGGGTTGCCGTCGCCGTTGAGGTCGCCGGGCTCATCGGTCTTGCCGGTGGGGTTGGCGTAGAAGAGGTAGGTGCGGGTGTCGGACTTGTTGTTCGCCCTGTCCAGGGAGCGGGCGAAGATGCGCTGGGGGCCGGTCGAGGGCGGGGTGAGCTTGACCTTCGTACTGCCGCCTGCGGAAGGCGTGTTAACGGAGCGGACCTTGGGATCCCAGTCGGTCCAGTACTCGTACTTGACGACGTCCTTGATGCCTGCGGAAGACAGCGTGAAGGTGCCCTCGGTGCGGGCGGGGGAGGTGTTCCCGGGCCAGCCGTCCTGTCCGTCGGGGAACTGGGTGGAGGTGATACTGGGCGGGTTGCTGGGCCGGTTCGGGTCGAAGGCGAAGCGGCAGCCGGGCGCACCCTGGGTGGGGTTCCAGGCGGAGTTGGCCTTGCCGTCACGGGCCTGCACCTTCCACGAGTAGCTGCCTTTCGCAGCGCCGAGGTGCTGGGTGAGCAGGGCTTTGGAGACGGTAGTGCGGGCGACATTGCCGGAGGTGACCTTCACGTCGCGGTTGACGACGATGCCAGGGCTGGTGTCGTGCTTGCCGGTGGGCCACAGATGGAAGCGTGCGGTCACGCTGCCGCCGTCGGGGTCGGAGACCTTCGCGGTCAGCTGTACGTCGGTGTTGCCGACGGTGACATAGGTGCCCTTGTCACCGCAGGTGTTGTTGACTCGGATGCTGGGCACCGTGTCCAGGTTCGAGGGCTTGTTCGGCACCGAGTTGTACTCGGTGGACAGCACGGCGGTGGAGGCGTCGAACTTCTTCCACGCGTGCACGTCGCTCTCGCTGGCGCGCAGCCCGAAGGAGATCTTCTTCCACTTCTTGGCCGCGGCGTCCGCGGTGGCGCCCTTGACGTTGAACTCCAGGTTCCCGGCCGGGCACGAGGACGACCAGCCCTTGGCGTCGGTGACCGTGGCGTACTTCTTCCACCAACCGGGCTGCTTGTTCCACGTCGTGGCCGAGGAGATCTCCCCGGTCAGCCATGCCTCGACGGGCTTCTTGGTGCAGGACCAGGAGTGCGTGTTCTTGATGCGCAGGGTGGACTTGGTGATCTGCTTGCCGTGCAGCTTGCGCGGGTCGAACTGGACGAAGGAGCGCCAGGTGCCGCTGGTCTCCGACTCGTGGCCGACCCGGGCGACCTTGGAGGAGTGGTTCCAGTACGAGGTGCTGGGGTGCTTCTTGCTGACCGCGGTCCAGCCCAGGCGGGGGCTGGATACGGTCGGGTCGATGTAGACGGGGAAGACGGTGTCCGGGTCGGACAGCACCTTCTGATCCGGCGTCACGACCAGTTCATCGCTGCCCGCTTTGAGGGGCATACGGGTGGTGGTGGCGCCGTAGCGGGGCTCGAAGACGTCCTCGCTGCGCGTGGCGGGCTTGTCCGCCTGCTCGTTCAGCAGGGCGGCGACGTCCTTGGTCCTGGCGGCCTTGGTCTTGGCCGTGGACAGCTGTGTGTCGGGGACACCGGCCGAGTCCCACATCTCGGGCGCCGGGGCGGTGAACACCTCCTGCCCGGCGGGGTTGACCGCGGTGAGGTTGCCGGCCTGATCGGTGCTGACGCTCACCCCGTCGGCATCGAGACCGTAGCGGACCTGCTTGAGCAGGGGGTTGTCGGCGGCCTCGCGGGTCTTGACCACGAGCAGTTGCTGATAGCCGTCCACGCCCGCCTGCATGCGCAGGTCGATGCCCGGCGCCACCTCCGGGTAGACGGCGGTGTCACCCTCCAGGCGAGGGGTGGGCAGCCGGCCCGGCCAATCGACTGTCAGGGAACGATCGTTGCGGGTGATCGTCACCAACGGCGCGTCGCCGCCGGAGGAGAACTCCAGGCCGACGTCGACTGCCTTCGGACGGACCGCGCCGTCCCGCAGACGCAGGGTGGTGTCGACGTCGACCAGAGAGTTGTCCTGCTTCACGCGGACCGGCGCCGCCGCCGTCTCCTCCGTGAAGGTGCCATCGGGGTTGGCGTAGACCGTGTCGAACTGGGTGCGGTGGGCGAGCACTTCGACCCGTTCGCCTGTCTGTGCGGCCTTGCGCGATGCGGCCGTCTCCGGTTCCGCGCCGGTTGCCTGCCTCGCCTGCTCCTGGCTGGTTGGCCCGGGCTCCGCGGAAGCTTGCGACACGGCCAGAACCGGAATGGCGAGGGCCGTGGCCAGAGCGCAGGCCAACGATATACGAGGCAACGTACGCCGGGAGTTTCGGGGTTGACGGCCTGTTCTCAACAGGGGTCCCTTCACAGAAATTCGACCAGGGCGTGACGCCTGGGATCAGCACAGCGGAACGTACCCCACACCCGTACACCCGTCACATCCCATTCCCCGCATCGTGGTTCGGATGCTCAAAGTGTCTTTGGTCCTTAACTTTCAGGACTTTGGTAACTACCTGGCAGGCGAAAGTCCTCGCAGGTAAGAACTCTCTTAGAAACAGTCAAGCACCTAGGTAAAGCCTGTGTAATGTCGGCGCGGTTCATCTGATTACGCCTTGGGGAGAGGTCTGCGCCGTGTCACGTACTGCTGTCCGCGGGGAAGTCGACGAGCCACCAGGCGCGTTCTCGACAGTCAAGCCCTCAAGACGGGCATGGTGGCGTCGGGGCGCGGTACGAACGGTCACGTCGTTCACCGCAGCAACTCTCCTGGTGGGGACGGTTTCTGCCGAAGCGCTGGCCTTCTCTCCGCTGGCGCTGCCGGAACTGCAGAAGACTCCGCCGGTGCCGGTCACAAAGGTGGGCGACACAGCGAAGGCGGCGGCGCCAGGGGTCGCCAAGGATGAGACGGCGGGCAAGGAATGGAAGTCCATCCCTGACGCAGCCTGGCCCAGGCCTGGCAATGCCAAGGCAAACATGACTGACAAGCGTGAAGTCAGCCTGAAGGCCGGTGCGCTTCCGGTCCGCGTATCGAAGACCCCCACCCCACGCAGCGCCGAGAATGCGAATCCCGTGGCAGGCGAGGTCGGCGTCGAGGTCTTGGATCGAAATGCCGCCGAACGGGCCGGAATCGACGGACTGGTTATGGCCGTCGATTCCACAGGCGGCGACGCCCAATTGTCCATCGATTACAGCGAGTTCCGCAATGCCATGGGCGGAGATTGGGCCTCCCGCCTGACGCTCGTGGAGCTGCCCGAGTGCGCCCTGTCCAAGACCAGCAAAGAAAAGGACAAGGACGGGAGCAAGGGCAAGGGCAACGGTGACTGCACACCGACCCCGCTCAAGGCAGTCGACAACGACGGCGACAAGTCCCAGCTGACGGCCCGGGTAGCCCTTGAGGGCGACTCTGCCTCGGAGATGGACAAGGAGCCGGGCGAGGCAGAGCCGCCGCAGAAGCAGTCGGCGTCCGAACCGCCGACACCCGAACAGTCGGCGTCCGAACAGTCGGCGTCCGAACAGTCGGTGTCCAAGCCCCTCAAGGTCCGGTCCCTCTTCGCCGTGACCTCGAAGCCGGCGGGCTCCAGCGGCGACTATAAAGCGACCTCGCTGTCGCCCTCAGGCAACTGGCAGGCCGGCGACTCCTCGGGCGCCTTCACCTGGTCCTACGACCTCGAAACCCCCGACGCCGCAGGCGACTTGGGTCCAGAGCTGTCACTGGCCTACAACTCGTCCGCCGTGGATGGACGCACCGCGGCCACCAACAACCAGGCCAACAACGTCGGTGACGGCTTCACCCTGGAGCCCGGCTTCATCGAGCGCCGCTACAAGGCATGCAGCGCCGACATGGCGGGCGGCACGAACAAGGCCAAGAACGGCGACCTCTGCTGGGCCGGAGACAACGCCGTTCTCTCACTGGGCGGCTCCACCAACGAACTGGTGAAGGACGACAAGACCAGCGCCTGGAAGCTCAAGCAGGACGACGGCAGCAAGGTCGAACACCTCAAGGACGCCTCCCTCGGCAACGGCGACAATGACGGCGAGTACTGGAAGGTCACCGACACCGCCGGTGTGCAGTACTTCTTCGGCCGCCACAAGCTGCCCGGCCACGCCGACGGCAAGGAGACGACCGGTTCGACCTGGACGGTGCCGGTGTTCGGCAACCACTCCGGCGAGCCCTGCCACAAGGCCGACTTCGCCTCCGCGTGGTGCCAGCAGGCGTGGCGCTGGAATCTGGACTACGTGGTGAACCCGCACGGCGACGCCATGGCCTACTACTGGTCCAAGGAACAGAACCACTACGGCCGCAACGTCCAGCTCTCCACCGGCAAGTCGACGGCGACCCCGTACACGCGCGGCGGCTACCTCAAGCGCATCGAGTACGGGCTGCGCTCCAACAACCTCTACACCGGCACTCCTGCGGCGAAGGTCACCTTCAGGGCGGCGGAGCGGTGTGTGAAGTCCGGCTCGTTCGACTGCGCGGCCGACAAGTTCACCGCCGCCAACGCCAAGCACTGGCCGGACGTGCCGTTCGACCAGTACTGCGCGCCCGGTATCGAGTGCAAGAACCGCTACAGCCCTTCGTTCTGGTCGCGTAAGCGCATCGCGTCCATCACCAGTGAGGTCCGCGTCGGGAACACGTACCAGAAGGTCGACACCTGGGCCTTCGGCCACAGCTTCCCCTCCACCGGAGATGGCTCCTCCCCCGCCCTGTGGCTGAAGTCGATCAAACGAACCGGCTACACCGGTGGCACGGCCACAGCGCTGCCGCCGATCACGTTCATCGGCAAGCAGCTCGCCAACCGGGTGGATGCGACCGGCGACGGTATCCCTCCGCTGATCCGCTACCGGGTACAGGCGATCCACAACGAGATGGGCGGCACCATCGCCGCCACCTACAGCGACCCCGAGTGCACGCGCGGCAGCCTGCCGTCCGAGCAGGGCAACACCAAGCGCTGCTACCCGGTGTACTGGTCCTCGCCGGACTCCCCCGGCGCCGACTACAAGCCGGTCAAGGACTGGTTCCACACCTACGCCGTCACCCAGGTCCGCGAGGAGGACAAGGTCGGCGGTGCCATCGCGAAGCAGACCGACTACACCTACACCGGTGGCGTGGCCTGGGCCAAGAGCGACGACGCCTTCACCGAGGCCAAGTACCGCACCCATTCCGACTTCCGCGGCTACGCCCGCGTGAAGACCTCGGTCGGCGCTGGCACGGACGGAGCCAAGCAGGTCAGTGAGGCCCGCTTCTTCCGTGGCATCCCCGGCGCGAAGGTCGCCGACAGCGAGGGTAACGAGGTCGACGATCACCCCGCCTTCGCCGGGATGACCCGGGACGAGGCCACGCTCAACGACAGCAAGATCATCGAAGCGTCCGCCTCCACCCCGTGGAAGTCGGCCGCGACGGCCACCCACAAGCGCGGCGACGGCCTGCCGGACCTTGAGGCGTTCCACGTCCAGGAGGCCCGGATCGAGGCCGGGCGCACCCAGGTCGGCACGGACTGGCAGCGCACCAAGGTCGAGCGGGCCTTCGACTCCTACGGCATGCTCTCTCGCGAGTCCGACCTGGGCGACACCGCCAAGTCCGGTGACGAGACCTGCACGTTCACCAATTACGCCCGCAACACGGCCAAGAACATGCTGGAGTTCAGCTCCGCGGTCAAGACCGTGGCCAAGGTGTGCGGCACCGACCCCAAACTCCCCGACGACCTGATCTCCGACACGCGCACCTACTTCGACGACAAGACCCTGGGGGCCGCCCCGGACAAGGGCGACGTCACCCGGGTCGACGAACAGAACGCCGCCGGAACCGGATTCGTCACGGTGGAGCGGAACAAGGTAGACCAGCACGGTCGCGTCACCGAGACCCTCGACGCCGCCGATCAGAAGACCACCACCGCGTACACCCCCTCGACCCTGTACGCGGCGGCCAAGAAGGTGACCACCAACCCGCTCGGCCACACCGAGACCGCGGAGAACGACGCGGGCCGCGGTGCGCCGGTGGCGTCGGTCGACGCGAACGGCAAGCGCACCGAGGCCGTCCTGGACGGCCTCGGCCGCACCGTGAAGGTATGGGAGCCGGGCTGGCCCAAGAAGGACCACGCCGACGCCCCGAGCCGGCAGTTCGCCTACACAGTGACCAAGACCGGCCCGAACGTAACCGAGACCAAGACGCTGCAGCGCAACGGAAGTTACCGCGCCGACTACGCCTTCGCCGACGGTCTGGGCCGCGAACGTGAGGTTCAGACACCCGCTGCGACCGGCCAGGGCCGGATCATCGCCGAGAAGCTCTACGACTCCCGCGGCCTGGAGTGGAAGTCCTACGACGGCTACTACGCCAACGGGGACCCGTCCGGCGAACTGGTGACGGGCGACGACACCAAGACCCCGAAGGCGACCCGCACTACCTACGACGGCGCGGGACGGCCCACGGCGCAGATCAAGGAGAAGTACGGGGACGAGGTCTCGCGCACGACGACCCAGTACGGCGGCGACCGGGTGACGGTGATCCCGCCCAAGGGCGACACCGCCACCACCACCGTGACCGACGTACGCGACCAGACCACAGAGCTGATCCAGTACACGAACGCGGACCGCACCAAGTCCCAGTCGACGAAGTACACCTACACGCCGTCGGGCAAGCAGAAGACGGTCACCGACCCGACCGGCGCGAAGTGGACGTATCACTACGACCACCGCGACCGCGCGGTCAAGGTCGACGACCCGGACAAGGACACCTACACCACCGCCTACGACAGCCTCGACCGCCCCACGACCGTCACCGACGCCGCCGGCAAGGCCCTGACGACGGGCTACGACGCGCTGGGCCGCAAGACGACCCTCAAGCAAGGCAATACGACCCGGGCCACCTGGACCTACGACACCCTGGCGAAGGGCCAGTTGACGAAGTCGGTCCGCCACGAGGGCGGCCAGGACTACACCAACGAGATCACCGCACTCAACGACCGCTACCAGCCGACCGGCACCAAGGTCACCGTCCCCGCCCGCGAGGGCACTCTGGCCGGCACGTACGCCTTCACCTCCGGGTACAACGCGCAGACCGGCCTGCAGGACTGGATCCGCCAACCCGCCCTGCCCGGCCAGATATTCGAGAACCTCACCTACCGCTACGGCCCCCAGGACCAACTCGTCGGCGCAGGCACCACCGCCTCAGTCCTGATCAACAACAGGACATACAACCCGTACGGCCAGGTCCTGCGCACCGAGTACGGGCGCAAGGGCCAGAAGGTGTGGCAGACGAACGAGTACGACGAGCACACGGGCAACGTGGCTCGTACCACCACCGACCGCGAGACCGGGCCGTCGCGCGTCGACGACATCCACTACACCTTCGACCTGGCGGGCAACATCACCCGCCTCGACACGGCCATCGGCCAGGACGAGGCACGCTCCAAGGACACGCAGTGCTTCACCACCGACGCGCTGCGCCGCATCACCAACGCCTGGACCGCCACCGACAGTTGCAAGGCCAAGCCCGACGCTGACGGCGGCACCGGCGGCGAGAAGCCCAAGGTCGGCGGTCCCGACGCCTACTGGCACTCCTACACCTACGACGCCATCGGCAACCGCCAGACCGAGACCCAGCACAAGGTCGAAGGCAGCGTCCTGACGGCCAACGACATCACCCGCACCTACCACTACGGCCAGAACGGCGCGACCAAGCGCCAGCTCACCGGGGTGTCGACCGAGGAGGCAGGCAAGAAGACCACCGACACCTACGCGTACGACAAGACCGGCAACACCACCAAGCGCACCCTCGCGGGCACCACCCAGGACATGACCTGGGACGAGGAAGGCCACCTGGAAACGGCGACCAAGTCGGGCCAGAAGACGGAATACGTCTACGACGCCGACGGCAATCGTCTCATCGCGAAGACACCGGCACGCAACACGCTCTACCTGCCGGGCGGCAACGAACTGACCGCCGAAGCGAACGGCACGAAATCATCGACCCGCCACTACGCGGCGGGGGGTGACACGGTCGCGGTCAAGGCGAGCAACCAGACCAGCATCCTCCTCAACGACCACACCGGCACCGCCACCGCAGCCGTCCTCCTCGCCGCAGGCCAGGCGGTCACCCGCCGCAAGATGAACATCTTCGGCACACCGCGCGGCGAACAGAACGTCAACTGGCCCGGCACCCGAGGCTTCGTCGGTGGCACGATCGACAACACCGGACTCACCCACCTCGGAGCCCGCGAATACGACCCCACACTCGGCCGGTTCATCTCGGTCGACCCCGTCATCGACGCGGCCGATCCGCAGCAGATGCACGGCTACACGTACGGCAACAACAACCCGGTCATCCACGCCGATCCTGACGGCAAGTTTTTCTTCGGCCTGATGAAGATGGTTAAAGCCGTCAAGTACGTGGTGAAGACGGTGCGCCGGTACATCGCCTGGACCCGGACCCCCTTCGGACGGGCATACAGCAAGCAGTCACGTGCGGAACGCAGCCGCTCAAGCTTCTCCTACTCCGCCTATAACAAATCCAGCAGCCGAGCCTACGAAGCCCAGAAGGCCAGGGCACGCGCCGATGCCGCCGCACGTGCCGCCCAGAAGCGCGCGGACGAACAACGGCGCAAGGCGGACCAGGTCAAGAAGGCGTCCCAGCCCTTGTACAAGAAGGTGGGCGGATGGTTCGCGGACAAGGGCAAGAAGGTGTGGGAGGCGTACATGGGAGATACCAACGGAGTATGTCTCAGTGGCTCTATCGGTGTTGGATTTGGTGGAGCAGCGACCGGATGCTTCGTCAGAACCAAGCGACCCGACGGGAAGAGTGACTACGGATTCTCCTTTTCCAGGGGATCGGAGACGCCCTCAGTTGGAGGAAGCCTGACGGTGGGAATGATGGGCAGCAATGCGACGTCACTCAAACAACTTGAAGGAGATGGGTGGGGTGGAAGCATTGGTGGCGGTTGGGGGCCCGGCGCTTACCTCGCCCACGAGCGAGGAATCGGGACGACCAATGACTACGGAAGACCTGTAGGCTCGACATCCTTGAGCGTCGGCGCAGCAGCAGGTGCGGAAGCCGGTGTCACCACGAGTAAAACCAAAGCCTGGAAGTGGTTCACCTGGTGATGGTCCGGGCATGGTTGGCGCTGCACTCGTGGCGAAGTCTTACAGGTTAGGTGTGGTTAATGTTCTTCCTTTCGATCTTCGGAGTCATCGGCTTTATTTTGGCTGCGAATGTGAAGGGTGCTGCTGAATGGTTCTCGATATTCGTGGCGCAGACTCTATTCGGTCATGCTGACGGATCGAAGGCGGGAACTCTGCGGATCATCGGTGCAGGGATCGTGATGCTGTCTGTACTGGGGATCTCGCTGGAGCTTTTCGCGAGTTGAGCTTGAAGAGCTGTCAGCCTTTTATAATTAGCACCTCGCGGTGGGCCGCGCCGTACGCCCCGGACCGGCCCGGCCCGCCGCTCGGTCGGCCCGTACGTGTTGAGCACACGTAGTTCAGGAAGGGCACAAGAAGGCGGGCGGTTGGATCACGGACAAGCGTAAGAAGCTAGCCCAGAGCTTCAGCGGGGACACGACTGACATGTGCCTCAGCGGATCGGCTGGGCCGGACGGAAAGAGCGACTTCGGAGTCAGCCTCAGCAAAGGATCAGAGACACCATCTGTCGGCTTCAACGGCGGTATCTCCATCATGAGCAGCAATGGATCTTCTATGCGGCAATGATCGCTATCGGAATCCTTATCGCGCGCAACGTCGCAGATCTCGCCGACCGATTCTTCGCGTTCCTTTTGACCTCACTCCCTGGCCCTGGGGAGAGGTCTTCGCCACGCCAACTTCGGATTTTCGGATGGGTGATGGTGGGCCGTCTCGGTGGGGCGCAAGCGAATCTACCGAGCCAGCCCACCAGCGTGACCCCGTGCACGCAGAAGCCCCCGCCGGACTCGATCCGGCGGGGGCTTCTGTGAGTCACACCAGTCACAAATAAGTCACCAACCATGTAGATGCACCCGGACCACAAGGCCCTGACCTGCACTTACGCCCCTGACCTGGACTACCTAGACACCGCGAGACGCATTCGCCCACCTGTGCCATGTTGTCCCGAGGGAGGAACCCAAATTAAGGACTGGGGCGTCTTCCGGCCCGTCAAAGCGGTACTGCGTCCTTCTTCAGGTCCGACATGCCTGCCCGCCCCCGTTGGCCGAGATGGTTCTACGCGTGATGCGCCGACGCGTGCAGACCGGACCGGCCTGCAGTCTCGGTCAGCGGTTGATGGACTGGATCTCCTGGACGTTCATATCCTGGGTGGTCTCGAAGGTGCCATCCGGCAGATCGCCCTTTGCGCCGCCCGTGCCCTCCCAGGAGATCTCCCAGGTGATCGACGCCTTCAGCTCGTACGGCTCGCCGCTCGTGGCGCCGAGGTACTGAATCCCGCACGGCGGATCCTGCCCGGCATTGCCCTTCTTGTACGGGTCACCGATGGAGCCATCCTCATTGACCGGGCAGTCGCCGGAAGCGGGGAAGGTCTTCGCATCCTCGGTGCCCGGCTCCAGATGGAGGGCAACGGGCTTGGCCGTGGTCACCGCCCACAGGCCGGTGCCGGGCAGGTCCGCGCGGACTGTGACGTCCTTGAAGGTCGCCTTGTCCAGCCACGCCCAAGTGGGCAGCTTCACCGTCGACTTGCCCTCGGGCTTCAGCTCGACCTCGGTGTCGGGGACCTTGACCTTGTCGTACGCGAACGTGGCGAGAGTCTCAGGCGTGGGGGCGTTCTTGTCCTTGGGGATGGTGCCGGCGTCCTGCCAGAACATGATCCGGCCGCAGTCCCACGCCTTGGAGTCCTGGTGCTTCGGAGAGAAGACCGGCTCGTACCAGCAGGCTGGCGGCTCCCAGGTGGGGTCCACGGACTTCAGCTCGCCCACCGACGCCTTCGCCGTCTGGCCGCCGGGGTACGTGAGCTTGATCTTCGAGTTGGACACCGATGCCATCAGATCCTTGCCGGAGGCGTCGCCCTCCACGGAGTCATGTGTCCCTCCGCCTCATGGTGACTCCTTCCCTCCGTCGCCGATGGCCAGTGCTGGTGAGGGGAACCCGATAGCTGCGGCAGCGAGTAGCACCAAGGTTCCAGGGACGGAACGCCGGAGGGATGTCACCGGTCGCAACCTCCCTCGTCGGTCTCCACGGTCGAGGTCTGCCAAACACCCTGGGCGTTCCTGTCCAGTCGTGTTCGGTATTGGATCTTGGGGTTCTCGCCTTCCGGCGTACCTGAAACCTTGCCCGTCTTGAGATTCCGGGTGTAGCCCTTGGCCTCGTCCACGCAGTAGAAGAGGACGCCGAACCCTTCATTGCTCACATGCACTTGGGGGTGGAAGACGCGGACGCTTCCCTTGAGGGTGAGATTCTTGTACGTCTTTACCCACTCGGGTCCGGACTTGAGGGCTGTGCCCGTGTTGTAGAACTTCATCGCGCTGAACTGCGGATCGCCCGCCATAATGGCGGCATATCCGGCCCGCAGGCGGCCCTTCCCATCGTCCAGGATTGCTTGCAGCTTCGGATCACTGTTCGTCCAACCTTCGAAGTTCGCCTGGAACGTCTTGGGCAGCTTGATCTCCGGCCGATCGGCCCCATCTGTCGACGCGGACGGCGACGACGAAGCCGACTTCTCGCTGCCCGCGTCAGCGCCGGCGACCTTGTCGTTGTCCTTGCTGTCGTCCGATCCGCCGCAGGCGGTCAGCAAGAGGGCCGCGGA
Organism: Streptomyces sp. Je 1-369; assembly: GCF_026810505.1. NCBI lineage: Bacteria > Bacillati > Actinomycetota > Actinomycetes > Kitasatosporales > Streptomycetaceae > Streptomyces > Streptomyces sp. Je 1-369. The sequence continues at coordinate 7,256,539 of NZ_CP101750.1, read as the reverse complement.
TGCGGTGAGCGCGGCCGCGACGAGCCGGGGCGAGCGAGTCACTGTTGTCTCCGGTGAGATGAGGGTTAGCCCGAGCGAAGCAACGCTATCTGTGACCACCCGGTGACGATGAGAGCGGGTCGGGCTTCGGCTGAGACGTAGCCATGCCGAACCGCCGGGTCAAGTGGGGTCCGCGGCGATTTCACTACGCCTGTCCCTCCCTCAGATTCCCAAACACCTGTTCCTCGGCGGCCCGAAAGGCGAGCGGGTTGGGCCCGGGGACGAGGACGAACGAGGGCTCGGGCCTCGCCGCGGTGAGACATCCCTCTCGGCCCAGGCGCCGCCGTCCTGCGCTGGCGCTCGGCTTACTGGTTAGGACAGCAGGGGAAGAGGTGGCCTGTTCTTCGCGCGATTAACCAGGAGTATGCCCGGCCATGAACACGGCCCCGCCCAGAGCAATTCCTCCCAAGGCCCACACGGTGCACGAGATCCGTCTGTCCCTGGCCGCAAACCCCGCCCCTGGTCGGATGACCGCTCCCCATTACGGCTGCACGGAGGCACGTATGCCTGACAACTCCCAGCAGACAATCCCAGCCCTCCCGGCGGCCAGAGACGTAGCCCCTGAGCGCCACATGCACCTGCTCGGGCGGTACTACGCCTCCTTCGACGATCTGCTCAACTCGGAGGAAACCGCGCACATCGACCCGGACAGCCCGCCCGGCGAACTGCTCGCCAACCTCCGCAGCATCTATCCGCCGGCCAAAGAAGACATCGGCGTTCTTGCCCTCGCATTCGACCCCCGCCCTGCCCGGCCCGGCCAGCTCCGCTCGGTCTACGGCTCGAGACTCTGGCAGTTCCCCGGCGGCAATCCGGACGCACCCGGCGAAGACCCCCTGCAGACATCGACCCTCATCGCGCCCTGCCGGCCCTGCGCGACGGACTGCATCCCACACACAAACATAACCGTTAGGAAAAGCTAACCGTTAGTGTTACTTTCGGTGAAGAGGATGAGCTTTGCCGCGTCCGGCAGGCGAGCGCCTGGTTGCCCGTCCTCGCAGTCGTCGGCTGATCTCGCCACGGCAGTACTGGATGGCAAGGGGAGGAACGATGCGCACTGTGATCGTGGGAGCGGGCCTGGTCGGGCTCACCACCGCGGCTTCGCTGCAGCTGATCGGGCATGAGGTCATCGTGCTGGAGCACGCGACGCGGGTGCGGGCCGCCGGGGCCGGCATTGCCCTGTGGCCCAACGCGCTGCGGGAGTTGGACACCCTGGGCGTCGGTGACGACGTCCGGCGGATGGGTGAGACCGTTGAGGCCCGTTTCCTTGACGCCGCCGGACACCCGATGCGTGCGGCCGGTTACGATCCGGCCGCCCACCGGTTTCTCATGGTGCCGAGGCCGCACCTGAACAACCTCCTCGCCGACACCGTCGGCAGGGACCGGATCCGGCTGGGAACACACGTCACCGGCTTCACCGAGCACGACACACACGTGGAAGTGCACCTCGCCGACGGTGCGCCGCTGCGGGCGGATCTGCTGATCGGTGCGGACGGTGTGCACTCCGACGTGCGCACCGCTCTCGTGCCCGGCAGTGCGGCAGTCGCGCAGACCGGCAACTTCGCCTGGCGGGCAGTGCTGCCCTCCGGGGACGAGCGGACGGAGGGCACGTTTGTCACCATCGGGCACGCGCGGACCCGAGGCGGCTACACCCGGGTGGCGCCGGGCCAAACCATGTGGTGGGTGGGCCAGTTCAACGCTGGTCAACTGGTCGGCAACAAGAGGGACCGGGCACTTCTTCGGGCCCGCAACGTGGCCGAGTCCGGCTGGCACGACGAGCTCCTGGAGATGATCGCCGCGACGCCGGAGGAATCCATCCTGGAGAACCAGATCATGCTCGTCCCCGAGCTGCGACGCTGGACCACGGACCGGGTCGCCCTGATCGGGGACGCCGCACATGGCCTGTCCCCGCACATCGCGGCGGGCGGCACCCTGGGCATGGAGGACGCCGGAGTGCTGCGCGCCGAGTTGGTGAGGGGATCCGCCACGGCTACTGCCCTCGCCCGTTACGAGAGCGTACGCCGGTCCCGGTTCGAAGAGGTGCGTCAGCACTCCGCCGCGATCGAGCACGCCGACGGAGCCGCCGAGTCCGCCGAGCGCTACGCCGCCTTCACCCACTGGATGATCACCGCCTCGCCCACCGCCTGATCCCGACTCAAGACCTGGCGTCGGCATGAGTTTTCGGCTGGATAGGCTGTTTCGGCCCTGAACAGGTGCCGGTCCACGGGACTCGGAGCCGTATGTCCGCCCCCCATCCCGCCGTCGTCGCCCGTCTCACGAGCGCGACCGGCGACGACACCATCCACGTCACCTTGTCCCTCGGCGGCGACTCCCCCACCGGGCCGACCGCACCAGTCATCCCGCACGGGCCCCTCGCCGCACTGATGCAGGCCGAACTGTTGAAGCCGGGCACCGTCCTCACCTTTCATCAGCGCCAGGCAACCGGTCTACCGCAGGCTTCTGGCGGAGGATGTGCGGACGGCCGATGTGCGGGTGCGGCCCGAGACCTACCGGTGGCAGGCCGAGATCGAGGGCCATGCCCGTGGACACCGCTACCACGTGGTGGTTGAGGAGGCGCCGGCCGACCCGGCCGCTTTCAAAGCCGCGGCCCCCGCCTACCGCGAGACCGGGTACCGGATCGAGTTCGTGGCCCTGGCCGTGCCGGAGGCGGTCAGCCGGCTCGGGGTGCTGGACCGCTAGCTGCATCTGGCCGAAGAAGGCCGGGCCCGGTACGTGACCTGGAACAACCATGACGCCTGCGCCAGTGCCCTGACCGATGTCCTGGGGGACATCGAGGCCGGGCACCTGGCCGACCGGCGCGCCCACGCCCCGCTTCTTCCCCAGGACTGGGCCCCGGCGGTGCGGCGGAACGCGGAGCGCGCCGCCGCGCCGCCGCGCCGCCGCACCGCCGCACCGCCGCACCGCCGCACCGCCGCACCGCCGCACCGCCGCACCGGCTGAGCCTGTCCGGCGGATCGCCCAGCCCAGGAGTGAGGCGCCCGGCGTCGACTACCACCGGCTGACCGGAGAGGAACACCGGTGGATCTTCGACAACCTGATCCTGCCGGACCTCGCCGCGCGCACCAGCCCGCAGGAGAAGCCCTTCGTGGTCCACCTCCTGGGTCGGCCCGGGTCCGGCAGGACGACCATGCCGCGGATGATCCTGCGCTCCCTGCGCGGTAAGCCCACCTGCAGGAGGAGCCCGCACTCGAGATCGCCCCCTTGAGCGCGGCCGCGTTCGTCAATGCCGCGATGCTGTACCGGCAGTCGGGCTATCGGGGGGGAAGTGGTGGTGCTCGCCGTGCGGGTCGCCGACTCCCGCCAGGGCACCGCCGATCGCTGCGCGCGGTTGCCGCAGCTGGTGCGGCGGGCCGGTTCACCAGGTCCCGGCACACCCCGGCAACCCACGCCCATCTGCACGTGTTGGGGCTCTTTGAATTTCCTCACCCTTGCTCAGCGCGTTTCCCAGACCTGCCCGCTTTCACTTCCCACCCGTTGCATGCTCTTAGGTCATGGGTGTGCAAAGAGGGGTCGCATGGTTTTGGGTGCTCGTGTGCGCGGTTGCGCTGGGCGTGGTAGCGGTGTGGGGCTTGCCGGCAGCGAAACGGGGCGATGTAGATCCGGTGGGGGCATGCATCGGCTTGGCGGGGCTCATCGTCGCTGGCTGGTCGGGGTGGATGTCCTGGCGGGCGCTGCGCCACCAGGAGCGTGACGCGTCGGCGATGGCGGGCCTGCTGGCCCGAGCGGTGATCCAGGCCGAGAGCCGCGCACGCGCACAGCTGCTCGGCGAGGACACGACGACGATCGATGTGCGCTTCGTCTCCCGTCCCGCCACGACACGCAACGCCACAGGCGCTGCCACCGAGGGACGGCTGAGTGAGGTGGCGAGCTATTACCAGCGGCTACGTCCGGGACGCCTGGTGATCACCGGCGCGCCGGGAGCGGGTAAGACCGTCCTCGCCGTCGAGCTCATTCTTGCCCTGCTGGAGAACCGCAAGCCCGAGGACCCCGTTCCGGTACGGCTGCCACTGACCTCCTGGTCCACGCTGCCTGCCCCACCCGTCGGCGTCGGGCGCGTAGCCGCGAGCCGTGATACGGCCGCGGGAGCCCATGCCGTACGAGCGTGGATATGCCGGCACCTGGTCGATACCTACTCAGGGATCTCCTTCACGACCGCCGCCGCGTTGATGGATGCTGGGCTCATCCTTCCGGTACTCGACGGACTGGATGAGATGGCCGCCGAGGACACTCCCGGATACGGTTCCCCGGCCCGGCAGGCGCTGTCCATGCTCAACGCCTTCCAGCAAGGCCGATCGAAGGCACATATGGTGCTGACCTGCCGCAGTGAACAGTACGAAGCGCTGGAAGCCGTCCAGGTGTGGGCTCAGGACGCCGCCCGGATTGAGATCACCCAGGTCAGCCCTGCCCAGGTCCGTCAGTTCGTTCACGGACGTGTGGCCGACATGACGCGCTGGGAGTGCCTGTTGGACGCCCTCGACCGGGCGCCGTCCTCGACGCTGGTGCGGGCACTGTGCACTCCTTGGAGGCTGACCATAGCCGTGACCACCTACGAGCAGCGTGATGCAGTCACGGGTGACTACTTGCGGGAACCTCAGGACCTGCTCAGCCCCGCCTTAAGCACTGACCAAGCGGTCCGCGATCACCTGCTCGGGCTGTTCCTTCAGGACGCCACCACTCGGCATCTCGCTCCGCGGGGCAGAACCTACGCTCCTGGGCAAGTTCGGGCCTGGCTGGGTGTTCTGGCCACTTATCTCTGCAGCAACACTGTCACCGGCCGCACGGTGGCCGGCCGACCCCTCTCCGGCACTGACCTGGTACCGCACGAACTGTGGCCCCTGATAGGCACTCGCCGCCCTCGCATTGTCGAGGCTGCCCTCGTCGCCGTAACGCTCTTGGGAGTCTGTGCCCTGGGCATGTGGGTGTCCGACTGGGGATTCGCTTCCGCGCCCGTTTTCATCGCGCTCATCCTGCCCGTATTCATTGCGTTGTTGAGGGCCAACGGCCACGATTGGCTCCGGGCGTGGCCAGATCGTCCACAGATCGGCCCGAGGCAGCTACGTACTCCGCAGACTCAGCGCAGAACAGCCGTGCTGCTCACTTTTGCGCCTTTGGTGGGACTCGGCTACCTGCTCCTGGTGAAGGTCCAACCCGCGGTGATGGGGATCTCGTTCTGTCTGCTGTTCGGGCTCTTGCTGTGGCTGGTGGTCCGGCCCGGGAACAGCGTGGATGCGCTCGACATCATGGACTCGCCGCACACCGTCGTCCGTGCCGAACTCAGCGCCGCGCTCTTGTTCGGGCTCCCGATCGGCGTGCTGTACGGGGCCATGGTGCGGCCCGCATTCGGAGTCCTGGCCGGGGTCGCGATCGGGCTGCTGTGCGGGCTCGGTGGGACGGGGACACGCTATATCGCTCTTCTGGTGTGTACCCGCCGCGGCCGTCAGGCCCTGCCTTGGCGTCTACGTCGGTTTCTGCAGTGGGCGACCGAAGCCGGCCTGCTGCGAGTTGCCGGTACCGCCTACCAGTTCCGCCACCGGGAACTGCAGGACTGGCTCGCTGCCTTGCCAACCACCCCAGACGGCAACCTCACCCCGGCTTAAGCCCTTTCGGGTGCTCCCCGCGCTGTGTCGGTGTGCCTTTGCGGGAATCGCCTTCGCGACACCGGAGACAGCTGGCTGAATCGTGGCGATCGGACCCGTATCAGGAAGGCGCGGCTTGGGATAGAAAGTCGCTAAAGATATACGTCACCTGGTCCAAGAACTTGAATCCAGTTGACGTATATGTGTCAGCGTGTTCATTGGCGCAGCTCATCGCCACCCCAGTCGAAGGATTCGGAAGGTCGGTGGTGGAAACGTTCCATGCCACAACCCCGAATACTGCGCAGATCAATCCGACTCGACCCCAACGGGGGAGCTTGGGTCGCCTGACCGGTAGAACCATGATAAACGTCGTGGCAATCAGGAGAGTTCCTGACATCACCTTGCCACCGCCGAGCAGCATCACGCCGCACAAACCGGTGAAGGCAATTCCTGTCCACATCGCTATTTTCTTGAGGTTGTCCATCAGGGGTTTCTCCTTGTTTGCAATCAGGCCGTTCGGCGGTCGGCGAGCAGGTTGAAGAACTGGAAGATCATGCCGATGTGCCGGCGGCGGAACTTGGCGAGCCCGGTCTTTGAGAGCCCGCCGAGCCGGACCCCGGCCACCGTCACATCGCCCGAGGTCGGCCGGTCCGGGCCCGCGATCAGGTCGAGCAGCGTGGACTTGCCGCTGCCGGACGGACCCCTGACGGCCACCGCCTCGCGTTCCCCGACGGTCAGGCCCACTTGGTCGAGTGCGGTGGGGCCTGGCGCGTCGTACCGCTTGGTCACGGCTTCGAGCCGGATCACGTGTGTCATGGCCCGGGACGCTAGGTGGCGGCCCGGTGCCGGGGCGTCCGCACGGCGAGCCAACCTGGCGTCCCTCGTGCGAGGTACACCGTGGCGGGTAGCGCTTGCGAGGGACACCGGACGGTTCGCACGCATGATGTACGCGGCACGCCGATCCGGCGAGAATGCCCGGGTGACCGCCCCACCGCCCCCGACGCCCGCACGGAGTCCCGGACTGACGCCCTCTCAGGTATCCGGCCGGCTCGCGGCGTTCCTGCGCCGACCGGGTCCGCGCGGCGGCGACGGGCTGCTCTCGGCGGCGATGACGGCGGTCGGTCTCTACCTGCTCGCGTACGTCATCGACCCCGAGGACGGTCCGCAGCCGCCCCAGCGATTCGACGGCGTTTCGTACCTGGAGCCGGACACCGGGACCACGCCTGAGGTCTGGGCGGTCGTATCGCTCATCCTGATCACGGCGTCACTGACGTGGCGACGCACCCGCCCCATCGCGGTGTTCACCGCACAGGTTTGCATCATGCTGATCACCGACGGGAACGACGGCAACGTCGCCGGAATCATGGCGGTGGCCATCGGCGCGTATTCGGTCGCGGCTCACGTTCGGCGACTCCCGGTCGCGGCGGGGGTGTTCGGCGTGGCGACACTCGCGCTCGCGGCGAGGTTCCCCGGGGACGAAGAGGGCCCGCCCGGCCTGGTCCCGCTCGCGGTGATGGCGACGATGTGGGTCACCGGCCGCACGATCGGCACGTGGCGCACGCGCGCGGGTGCCTTCCACGGCCGCGCCCTGCGCGCGGAACGCGAGCGCGAAGTCGCGGTCGCCCTCGAACGTGCCCGTATCGCCCGCGAATTGCACGACGTCGTCAGCCACAATGTCAGCGTGATGGTGATCCAGTCCGGGGCGGCCCGCATGGTCCTGCGCTCGGATCCCGACGGCGCGACCGAGGCGCTGCGCGCGGTCGAGACCAGTGGACGGGAGACCATGGCGGAACTCCGGCACCTGCTCGGCGTCCTCAGCGCCCAGGAGGCGCCGCCGCACCCCGGCCGGTCGGTGGCGCCGGACGGCGACGCTCTCGGGCCGCCGCTCGCGCCGCAACCCGACCTGACCCGCCTGCCGGTACTGCTTGACCGCGTGCGGACGGCGGGCCTCGACGTGCACCTGCACACCCGCGGCGACGCGCGCCCGCTGCCGCCCGGCATCGAACTGACCGCGTACCGCGTCGTCCAGGAAGCACTCACCAACGCCCTGAAGTACGCCCCGGGCGCACACACCGAAGTCACGATGACCTATGCCCCCGACACCATACGCATCGAGGTCGCCGACGACGGGCCGGTCGACGGACGGCGCCCCGAACCCCTCGGCGCCGGGCGCGGGCTGCTCGGCCTGACCGAGCGCGTCACGCTGCACGGCGGCGGCCTGCGGGCCGGGCACCGGCCGGCCGGCGGCTACCGCGTCCAGGCGTCGATCCCGGTGCCGGCGCCGTGACCGGCACCCCGCTGCGCGTCGTCGTGGCCGACGACCAGGCGCTCGTACGCTCCGGGTTCCGCATGATCCTCGCCGCCGCCGACGGCGTCGACGTCGTCGCCGAAGCCGCGGACGGCGACGACGCATGTGCCGCCGTGCGCCGGACCCGGCCCGACGTGGTCCTGATGGACATCCGCATGCCCGGTCTCGACGGCCTCGCCGCCACCCGCCGCATCATGGCCGACCCCTCACCGGCCCTCGACGGACGCCCGTGCCGCGTCATCATCCTGACCACGTTCGACCTCGACCACTACGTCTACGAGGCACTCAACGCGGGCGCGAGCGGCTTCCTCCTCAAGGACGTCACCCCCGAGCAACTCGTCGCCGCCGTGCGCCTGATCTCCGCGGGCGACGCCCTCCTCGCCCCCACCATCACCCGCCGCCTCGTCGAACGCTTCGCCCGCCCGGCCGCCGGCAAACCGCCCCCCACCGGCGACCTGACCGCCCTCACCCCCCGCGAACTCGAAGTCCTACGCCTCCTCGCCCGCGGCCTCAGCAACGCCGAACTCGCCGCCGACCTCTCCCTCAGCATCGAAACCGTCAAGACGCACGTCACCCGGATCCTCACCAAACTCCACCTCCGCGACCGCGTCCAAGCAGTAGTCCTGGCCTACGAATCCGCCCTGATAACTCCGGGCGTCCACGACAGCCCGTGACCGACTCGGCCGACAGCGGCGACTCGCGGAGATGGCCGCTCAGTCAGCCCACGAACACGTGCAAGCGGCTTCGGACATCAGCGCAGCCGACTCCGGAAGCTGACACCGGCTTCCCGTCCGGCTCCGGACATGAGGCCCTCAACTCCGGCGATGCTGCGGTTCACCGGTGACCTCACCACATAGGACAACGTCCTAATATGTGGCCTGGAGGGCGTAGAGCCCTTTGTCGTCGCTCCCCACGTACACCAGACCATGCATAACGGTGGGTGACGACCGCACAGGGCCACCCGAGGAGAACCGCCACCGCTCAAGGCCGGTGGTGACGTCCACACCGTAGACAATGCCATCGTCACTACCAAAGTAGACAGTTGCGTCATCGACGGCGGGTGAGGTGCGGACAGGAGCGCCGGTCACGAACCGCCACTTGCGCTCGTAGGAGAAGTCCTCCAGTGCATATAGGTGGCCATCGTCGTTGCCGACATAGATTGTTCCGGGGCTTTCAGTCGATCCGGAAACGTACGTGGGAGCGGAGTAAATGGCCTTGCCGGTAACACCATGCTCGCCAAGTCTTTCCCCATCGGATGTGCCAACGCAACGCAATTCGCCCCGGCTATTGCCGACGTAGAGCAAACTCATGTCATCACTGAGAGCCGACGGGCCAGAGACGGACCTATGAGGAATTCGAGTGGCCCATGTCTTGCCTGAATCAGCCTGCGGCAGCCCATACACATGGCTGCCCGTATTTCCGACGATGACCAGTCTTTCAGTCAGCACCATCCATTGATAGCTCGTCATGCCCTGCCCGACGTTCCTCCATCGCTCTTGCCCGTCCTCAGCGTTGTACGCGTACACCCCGTTACTCGCTCCGACATACACCAGGCTGCCCACGATCCCAACGGTCAAGGTCGTCTGAGAGCCCAGGAGACGTTCCCAGCGCAACGCTCCGGTGCGGGCATCCACTGCGTACAGCGACCGGTCCGCCGTGGTGAACACGACGGCACCGTTGACGATCGGTGTCGACCGGACTACTCCCTCTGCGTTGAGCATGCGACGCCACCTCTCCTCCCCGGTGGTGGCATCGATCGCATACAGAGCACCGTCGTCACTACCGACGTACACGACTCCGTCTACGACAGCCGGCACGGAACGGACGCAGCCGCCGGTCCGGAAAACCCAGCGCATACGGCCGGCAACTAGGGGGACGGGAGTTGGCACAGAAAGAGGCGTGACCTGAAGTAAAGGCATCTGCTCTGGTGCGCTAGCCCGAGCAGTCGGCTCTTCGCCCAGATGGACCGGTGGGGCCCAGTTCACGTTCCGGGCGATCACGATTCGGCCCTCAACGTTGTCCTGCCTCTTGGGCCGTTGCTGCGGCATCTCATCAACGACCTTGTCGTGGACGTAGACGTACAGTTCGTCGAGCGTAATGTTGCCGTCGTCATCGAGGTCGGCAGTACCCTCGCGCAGCCCGTGCACCAGGTGCCTGGTGAAAACTGACCGCGCGGCGCTGCCACTGACATGGTCACCCTCAAACGAGTACTGAGTGGCGTCTGAAGCAGTCAGCACAGTACGGCCGCGCCCCTGAAACCGCTCCAAGGTGTGCACGTCGGCATCGCCCTTGGCAAGCCAGCCGGCTGGGAAAGCGCCGCTGTAGCAGCAGTCGAGGATCAGCACCTGCTGCCGCGACATACACCCGCTCATAGCCCGGTCGATCTGCTCGGCGGATAGCGAGGTGAACGCGAGGTTGGTGCGGCGAGTATCGGCCGTGGCCAGGTGGAGCCGGCCCTCATCGTCCTTTAGACCATGACCGGTGAAGTACAACAGGGTGAGGTCGTCGTGACGGCAGTCGTGGAAGAACTCGCCGAGGACTGCGCCAACTCTGTGAAGCGGCTCGTTAACAAGAATCGTCACCTCGAACCCAGCGATGTCCGGGTCGCGCAGCACCTCAGCCAGCGCCACCGCGTCATGACCAGGAGCGGTCAGTTGCCGCAGTCCCTCATCCTCGTACGCGTAGGTCGCAATCAGCAGGGCGAGCTTCCGTCCCACGGCTACTCACCTGACCGGTGACGGTGCACGAAGAGCTCAATAAGCTGCCGCCGTTCATCCGGGGTCGCGTGCTCCAACTCCACGGTGTCATCGTCGATCGTGATCGAGATGCGGTTGGCGGCTGACTGTCGGCTGAGCCAGTCCTGCAGCGTCCCAACGAGCGCAACGAGCGCTCCACCGGGAGCACTCAGCGCCAGCACAACGGCGCCTACAGTGACGGGATCGACCGCCTTGGCGCCTTCGGGCAGTGTGCTGTCGGGTCGCAGGTGCAGCGCGTCGATGTCGAGCCCGCGCAGCTCCGCACGAAGCCGGGTCAGCAGCCGCTCGACTTCTTCCGCCTCCGCGTCGCCGTCCGGCGTCAGTCCTAGCACTACGTCCATGCTGCTCGCCCTCCTGGCCATGGATCCTCATGCTTCAAGGCGTAGACATCAGTGTCGTGGGTGGAATTGCTCTCCGGAGACGGTTTCCGGGAAGTCGATCAGGAGAGCGGGAGCACGTTAGACCTGCCCGGCGGGCAGATCAGCCACGGTGGCGCCCGGCACCCAAGCACTGTCCAGGGCGGCAAGGCGCAGAGGTAGGGGTACGTTGCAGGCACGGCCGGCACTCGATCAGTGGCCACCCTGCAAGGCCCATTGAACGACCACAACGCTCTAATAGAGCGAGGTCATCCAATACTTCCTTTCTTCATGTCACCCAGCAAGTCTCCATCCGAGAAGCCGCTACGAGCGCATGGCCGGGAACGCCGAGGCCGAACAGGAACGCCTCGCCTCCAGCAAGGCCCTGACCGAGTGGGTGGCCTCCGCCATTGTCGGGGCCGGCGATGGCGGGCCGGCGATGGCGGCGACCTACGGGGGCCATGTGCTGGTCGATCCTGGCCGGGCACATGAGCCTCGCCGTCGCCGGGACCGCCGTCATCGCCGTGCGCACTGGCTCAGTCAGCCTGGGCGCACGGCGATGAACATCAACCAGCTGCACGAGGAGAGCTGCGGACACCACCTCCCTCCTCCACGCGTGTTGCTGCCGAACGTTTCGGGTCCTCGTGTTCGCGTCTGCAGCCGTCGAGGTGCGTCAGTGGCCGCGTTGCGTGAGCCGTGCCGTTGGTCGTGGGCCCGTTCGTGCGAAGGCCGGCCATGTGCGAGGCAGCCGGGGTGACAGGGTCGGAGACTGGGACGAGTCTGGGTGGATGGACGACAGCAGCGAGATGTGCCCGGGAGCCGACGGCGGGGCGGTCACGGTGGGGGTGGAGGAGGAGTACTTTCTCGTGCGTGCCGATACCCGCGCCGTGGTGCCGGTCGGACCGCGGGTGGCGGACCGGGCCGCCGGGGAACTGGGTGATCTGGTGGCCCGGGAGTTCACCGATCTTCAGGTCGAGGTGCGGACGCCACCGTGCGCGACGGTGGACGAGCTGCACGCCCAGTTGGTCCGGCTACGCCTGGCGCTGGCCGCGTCCGCAGTAGCGGAGGGTGTACGAGCATGCCCGTCCGGGACGCCGGTGGTCGGCAGTGGCACGGATGTGCCCGTAGGAGATCACGACCGCTATCGGGTAGGTGTGGAGCTGTTCCGGTCGATGATGGACGACTTCGCGGTGTGCGCACTGCACGTTCATGTGTTCCTGCCGGATCGGGAGGTGGCAGCCCTGACGGGCAACCACCTGCGTGTGTGGCTGCCGCTGCTGGTGGAGATGAGCGCGAATTCGCCCTTCCACGACGGACGGGACACCGGGTTCGCGAGCTGGCGGTCGGTGATGCGCCTGCGCTTTCCGAGCTTGGGGCCGCCCCCGTACGTCGAGTCCTTCGACGACTACCGCCGCACCGCCGTGGCCATGGCCGACGTGGGCGGGATGTCTTTTGCCGACCTGCCGTTCTGGGACATCCGTCCGCATCCGAGCCTGCCGACCCTGGAGGTGCGGTGCATGGACGTACCCGCGGATCCCGGCGACTCCGCGGCGATCGCCGCCATCGTGCGGGCGCTGGTGGTGACCTCCGCCCGTCTGGTGGAGCACGGTGATCCGGGCCCGCGGAGCAGCGGCGAACTGCTCCGTGCGGCCTACTGGTACGCGACACGTGACGGCTGGAGAGGACAGGGTGTGGATCCGCTGTCCGGGCTGACGCTGTCCGCGCCCGAGCGCGGACGGCGGCTCGTGGACCACATCGGTGCGGCCCTGGAGGAGCTGGGAGACCTCGAACGGGCTACCGCCTTCTTCGACCGGCTGGCCGCCCGGGGCACCGGCGCGGACCGTCAGCGCGCCGCCCACCGGGCGGGCGGCCTTCACGCGGTCGTGGACGACCTGGTCACCTGCACGACCGACCCCGGCTCTGCCCCCTCCCCCCGCACCACCGGCACCCGGCCGGGAACGAGCCGAGCACAAGCTCCTGTCTGAGCACGGACCCCGGCCGAAACCCTGCGCCTGGTGGGTGCGACAGAGCCATCCTGCAGCGAAGACGTCACCACCTGCTCGAAGCCGGCTTCGCCTGTCTGGCCGACTCCACCACGACGCCCCCCAATCGACCGTGCCACGCTGGGGAACGCAAAGACCGTCGTACGGCGGTTCAAAGAGACAGGCGAAAAGCCGGGGCCCAGGCCCCGGTGCCGACGGCCACTCGCAGGCGCTGGAAGGAAACCATGGACGACATCCGATCCGCGCAGAGCCCGGCAACCGCACCCGCGCCCACGGACTCCACGCCGACCCGGCCCGCCCGGACGGCGCAGGACACCCTGGGAGCGTCCCTCGGCGCTTCCGCCCCAGCATCCCCGGTCGGCAGCACCAGCGTGCGCCGCGACGGCTACGCCCGCCTGAGCGCCGCAGACCTAGGAGTGGACACCCAAGCACTGGCCGAAGACTTCGCCCAGCTCGCCAAGGGCTACGAGGACCTGCCCCCTGACCCCTACGCGCCGGACACCAACCGCTACCGCCGCTACTCCCACGCCGTCTACCTCCCCTGGAGCGGCGAGCTCTCGTTCGTCCCCGGTGCTCCGGACCCCGAGTTCGGCACCGTCACCAAGTACTGGCAGGACGAGCACAACCCCGAGTTCCCCCGCGTCCTTCGCAGGCTGCCCGACATCCCGCCGGCGCTTCAGGGCAACCGACTGCTGGACGCCCTCATCCACGCCGACCTCGACCAGGCGCTGTGGCTCCAGGACTTGCAGCACACGCCCGTCTACATCGGCGTCCACATGATCACGCTGGCCGTCCGGGGCCGGCAGCAGGTGGCGGTCTCCTCACCGAACTGCTTGCACCAGGACGGCGGCTCAGCCGCCACCTTCACCTTCGCCCACCTCATCGGCTGCCACAACATCAACGGCGGCGAGAACGCCATCGCCACCGCCGACAGCGCCGGCCAACGACCCGACACGCTGCCACCTCACGCCGTGCACGCCCGCTTCATGATGACCGAACCGCTGGACGGCTACGGCGTGCACGACCACCGCGTCAGCCACTACGTCGCCCCCGTCCACCTCGCCCATGGCAAGAACACCGGCCGACGCGACATCCTCATCATCGGCATCGCCCCCTACACCCCTGGGCTGTAACCCCGCTGACGGCGACACGCACCCAGCGCCCCGGCCGTACGGCCGCGTCTTGCGACCCTGCGATCAGCGGTTCGTCTCGCGCCCGTCGAGCCTCGGGAAAGTAGTGCGCCTGACCTCAGGAGACCAAGGCAAGCCGAGGGTGGCCAACCCTCCACCGCGCCGGGCGCGGAGGCAGATACCGACTCCAGCAGGAACGCGGCTGGCCTTGCGGGCCTCCGCTCGTGAGGCTCAGGGTAGGCCCGCCGACGAAGGCGCAGGCCGGGCTATCTGCTTCTCCGCGGTCCTGCGGCGATCGTGCCTGATACGGCCGGAGCACGAAGCCCGCGCGCCTGCGGGTCGGCGTCGAACCCACCGGGTCGGGAGCACGCCCCACCAGGAGCGACCGCGCGAGCGGTAGGACAGCAGCTCACCAGAGCAGCCGACATGCCCGTGCGGGGCGGTGGTTACGGGCGCAGCCCCTCTGAGCACGTTCATCCTCGCCGTGCCGCAGGCCAAGAAGAACTCCACCGCTCCCCACGCCCTGCCCCACCTCGTCCACCTCGCGGCCCGCGGTGACCGGGCCGTCTCCTTCGCCGCCGCCTTCGAACAGCCCGTCCAGGCCCCCCACGGCGGCAGCGCCACCCCCGCCCGCCAGGCAGAATCGCCCTCATGTCCCAGCGCGCCGAACACCTGCTCGCAGCCGTCGACCAGCTCTCCTACCCCCGCCGCATGCGTGAGCTGGCCTCCGCTGCCCGGCGCGCCGCGGCAGAGGGGGCGGTCGACGAGCTCCTGACCGGGCTCGCCGCCCACGGCGTCCACGGGCGGCGGCTCGCCGCCACCGTGGCGGACATGGCGCGTCACGACGCGTATCTGGAGGGCTGCCTCGCGGACCCCGACCGCCTCGTCCGCGCCCCCGCGATCAAGGCCCTGCGGCAGGGGCGGCTTACGGACGCCGCCGTGATCGGGGTCGTCGAGGACGCGCCTGCCGCCGTGCGGCAGCAACTCATGCACGCCATCGCCGTGGCGGGGCGTACGGGCCTCGCCGAGGCGCTGGTCGAGCCGACGTATCGGCGATGGGGCGCCGACGCCGCCGCGGAAGTGCTCGCCGCCTGCACGGCAAAGACCGTCGACCGGCTGCTGCCCCGCCTGTTCCGCGGACTGGACTCCTACCGGCTGCTCGCCGCCCGCCATCCCGCTCTGCTGCTCGCCGAGATGGAACGGCGGCTCGACACCCTCCCCGCCGTCGTACGGGAAGGCTGGCTGGCGTCCCACGCGGACGCGCTCGCGTTCCTCGCCGGACAGGATCCGCTCGGCGTACTGGCTGTGCTCGAGCGTTACGAGACGCTGCCGATGCCCGTGGTCCGCAAGCTGCACCTCCTCGTCGAGGCGGATCCCGGCCGCACGGTGCGGCTGCTGCTACGCCCGAAGCTGCGGTCCTGGCTGAACAGCGGCCGCCTCGAACCCGCCGTGCTGCGCCGCCTCGTCCGCCACGCCCCGGCGGAACTCACCGACCTCGCCTGCGCCTGGAACGACAACGCAGCCGCTGTCGCCCGGCTGTTGGCCTACCTGCCGCCCTCCCGCCGCAGCGCCCTGTTCGACGCGGCGATGGAGGGCAAGGACCTCGCCCACGCGGACCTCAGCCCCGCCCTGCTCGACGTACTGCCGTACGAGCGGCGCACTGCCGAGGCGCGGCGGATAGCGATGCTGGCCCGCGAGAGGGGCGCGCACTGGACGCAGATACTGACGGCAGCCGCCTACCTGCCGCCGGACGAGGTCCGTGACGACCTTCTCGGCGCCGTCCACCGCTCCGGCGCGGACGACCGCGCCACGGCGTACCCCCTGCTCGTCCGCAACGCGGCACGCTCCCGCGCCCCTCAGGAAGTGAGCCGGTTGCTGCGTGAGCTGCTGCGGCTGCGCAATGAACAGGACCCGGTTCGCAGCGCCGCCCTCTCCGCGCTGGCGGAAGTGCGCCCTTCGCTGTTCACGGAGGACGCCGCCGAGGACCTCGAACGAATCGCCGTCGACGCCGTCGAAGCCCGCGACTCCTCCTGGAGCACCCGTCACGCGC
Organism: Streptomyces sp. Je 1-369; assembly: GCF_026810505.1. Taxonomy (NCBI): domain Bacteria; kingdom Bacillati; phylum Actinomycetota; class Actinomycetes; order Kitasatosporales; family Streptomycetaceae; genus Streptomyces; species Streptomyces sp. Je 1-369. Next base: position 7,240,303 of record NZ_CP101750.1, on the reverse strand, counting down.
TCAGCAGGCTCGCCCTGTCCGTACTGCGCGAGCACGCCGGCAGGGGCGGCACGCGGCTCATCGGCTGGGCCCTCGACACCCTCATCCGGCTGTCCGGCCACACCGGCGGCGCGAACGTCGGCCGCCTCGACACCGTGCTGCGGCGCGGCCAGGAGTACGAGGTACTGGCGGCGCTACGGCCGCGGCTGGAGGCCGCCACCGACAAGGCCGACTACTCGCTCGTCTTCGCACTCGTACGAGCACTCGGGCGGCGCGCGTGGGGGATGACCGAACTTCAGGAGTACCTGTGGCAGGCCGTCCAGTTCGGAGACGACGCATCCGTCCGCACCGCAGTCAACCTCTGGCTGGAGCAGCCGAAGGGGCGCGACGAGCGGGTGGAGCGGATCGTGCGGCTGGAGCCGTCCGCCGCCGTCCTGCCGTCCGTTCTGAGCGTCCTGACGGGGCGACGTACGGACCTCCTCGACCCGGTGCTGGCGGACACCCCACCATACGGCCGCTTCCTGACCGCCCGCAGCCACTGGACGCCACCCACCTACCGGGCCCACCGCTGGGTGCCGCGCCAGCAGCGGGCGGCGGCGGAGCTGCTCGCGCGCACGGCGGGCGATGCGGGACAGCCGGTGCAGGTGCGCGTCCAGGCCCTCTCGGCGGCAGCAGTGATCCCGGAGGCGGGCCTGGAAGTCGTCCGCCGCTACACGGGATCGTCGAACGTCCCGCTGACGGAGGCGGCCCTCAGCGCACTGCCGTGGACCGACCGCCCCGACGAGGTGCTGCCGCAGCTGCTGGAGCACGCGGGCGGCGACCGCGCCCGGGTCGCGATCTACGCGGCGACGCGGGCCGCGCAGTACGTCGCCCCGTCGCGGCTCGCCACAGATCTCCGCAGGCTGCTCACGCCGCAGGATCCGCGGACGGTGAAGGTCACCAGCCGCAAGGAGGCGGTGCGCCTCGCGGCGACGATGCTGCCTCCGGCACAAGCGGCGCCGCCGCTGCGGGAGGCGTTCGAGCTGCCCGGGCAGCATCACGACGTGCGGTCGGTGTGCGTCGCGTTTGCCCAGGGGATGCTGGCGGAGCCGGCCAGCTGGCCCATGCTGGAGTCGGCCGCGCAGGGACGCACGGAGCTCCGCCGGACGCTGGCACGGGCGACCGTGGCCGAGGTGGACGAGGAGCATCGGGCCAGGTACGCAGGGCTGCTGCGTCGGGCCTGCGAGCCGCTCGAACCGGAAACGGCCGCGGCGCTGTTCCCGGCACTGGCGGAATGGGCGCCGTGCAGCCGGAGATCGCCGAGATGCTGGTGGCCGCCACCACGGACCTTGCCGATCGGGCGGTGTGGGCGATGGCCGGGCAGGAGCTGGTGGAGCTCTCGGCGGACGACGACGGCCCGTATCTTCGGGCCCTGCGGGCGATGCTGGAAGCCGCAGGAGATCCGGACCAGCCCGACGCCGAGCCCGAGCGCGACCAGCCGGCCCGGCAGCGGGCCGCGAGCCTGCTGCACCACCACCGCTACCGTGGCGGCGGCCGGCCGACGGCGGACGTGCTGCTGTCCGCCGCCGACACCGCTGCCGGGTACGAGGATTTCGCGCGCTCCGCCGCCGAACTCCGGCTGTACGCCCTCGAACTGAACAAGGACGCCACCGCGCTGTCGTCGGGCCTGCGCCGACTGGCTGCCGACTGCGAAGGACGTCCGCTGCTGGCCCGGGACGTCGCAGAAGGGATCAGCTCGCGGCTCAGTGCGATCAGCGGCCCCGCGCCCGACGCGTGGCTGGAGACCGCCCGCACGCTGGGTGCGGAACCGGGCCTGGCCCAGGGCCTGTTCGCCATCAGGCTCACCGTCTCCGGCGGCAGCCGCTCTCGGTGGACGGAGCCGTGGCGCGGCCAGCTCCGCACCCTGCGCCGGCACGCACACCCCGACGTCCGCGCGTCGGCACGCGAGACGGTCACGGCACGGGAGGCGCCGCCGTCGGTCCCAGGGACGATCCAGTGGTGACCGGGGCCCGCGCGGTGGCGCCGGCCGGTGGCCGCCAGGCCCTGATCGCCCTGCTGCAGGCGGTCGAGGCCCGTCAGCTCAGCCCTGCGTCCGCGAGTCGGCACTGTGACACCAAGACACCGGCCCGTGCCGTGGCGAGCGCTTCAGGAACTGGAAGATCCGCGGGTCGCTGCCTCATCCGTTCGGTCGCTGTCTGCTCGCAGAGTTCCCGGCCCCCGCATCAGATGGAACCACCGCGGTTCCCGGTGCGAAGCACCAGCCGGAGGGTGTCCGGAAGGCCGCAGGAAAGCGGGCCAGGTCAAGTAGGCCGAACCGTCTGGAAGGAGTACGTCATGCCGCAGGGGTCCAGCAACAAGCGTGAGCGCCAGTACGAGCACATCAAGGAAGGCGCGGAGAAACGAGGAACCTCCGAAGGCCGCGCGAAGGAGATCGCGGCACGCACCGTGAACAAGGAACGCGCCCGTTCCGGCGAATCGAAGACCGCGAGCAAGACCTCCACGCGCGACAAGAAGTCCGCCTCACAGCGCGGCGGCGAACGCTCCCACAGCGGCTCCCAGGGCCCGACGAAGGACCAGCTCTACGCGGAGGCCAAGAAGCACAACATCGACGGCCGCTCATCCATGAACAAACAGCAACTGGCCAAGGCCCTCGGCCGCTGACCAACGACGCCGGGAGTTGGCCGACGAACTCACCACGCAGCTGGTGCGGCATTCCGTGGCTGAAGAGCAGTGGCTGTATCCGGCGGTGCGCAAGTACCTCTTCCTTCTCTTGTCCGTGACCTGTACGAGCGAGGTCTTGGAGGAGCAGCGAGGTCATGTAGGAGCTGGGCAACAAGATCCGCATCGCGAAGAAGCCGGCACCCACGCGCCCCCACCCCTCAGCACCGCACACCCCGCCAGGCAAGAACTGGCTGACCCCACCACGCCCGACGCCTCCGGCTGGAGCAGGGCACGAAGGAGAGCTGCGATGACCACTGCACGAGAGATCATGACCGAGGGCGCCGAATGTATCGGCGCGGACGAAAACGTTCTGCTCGCTGCTCAGAAGATGACCGAACTGGGCGTCGGCGCGCTGCCGATCTGCGGCGCCGACGACAAGCTCAAGGGCGTCCTCACCGACCGCGACATCGTCATCAAGGTCCTGGGGGCCGGTAAGGACCCTGCCTCGACCACGGCAGGCGAGCTGGCACAGGGCGAGGCCGTCACGATCGGCGCCGACGACGAGGCCAGTGAAATCCTGCGCACGATGACGGCCCACAAGACCCGCCGCCTGCCCGTCATCGACGGCCACCGCCTGGTCGGCATGGTCTCCCAGGGCGATGTCGCCCGCGCCCTTCCCGACCCTCAGGTCGGAGACCTGCTGGAAGCACTCTCCAGCGACTGAACGGCACGCCCGACGTTGCAGCCATGTGCACCTGAAGGCGGAAGAAGGCATCTACCCGCGAGCGGCGCGCCGCTTTCCGGCTGGATGACTCTCATAGCTGTCGCGCCCTCGCGGGGCCCTGCTGGCCGACCCGTTGAGGAGCGCTCTTCTATGCTCACCGGCAGCATCTCCACCACGCCACACCCACCGCAGCACGCGCACACATGCCGTGTTGACGACGACTCCCCCGACACCACGGCGGCCTTTGCCCATCTGGCGAGCCTCGACGCAGGCCCCGAGCGGGATCCTGTCGGCATGTACCTCACTCAGGACAACGGCAAACGGTCCGTGCGCACCGCCCCCTGCGGCGACGGACGACGGCTGCTGCTCGTGACCGGTGAGGGCTTCACGCCGGGTGAGGGCGACCCGGCTGCTGGTTGTGGAGGTTCTAGCGGGAGTCGTTTCGCGGTGTGTTGGGGAGTCGCTATGGGCGTCTCTGCATGATCAATCGCGATGAGTTTTGATGTCACTCGCGGTCGATCACTGCGCATTAGGGGTACGGCCTCGGTACTGGTGTGATCGCCTAATCAACTGTCGCCAGTTCCCCGGGGAGTCCAGCCAGCTGGTGACTGACTGTGGTCGCCAGCGGCTTGTCGCGCCACCGGGTGATGGCCTTGTCCTGGTAGCCGAACGAGTCCGATACGACGGGGCGGGATTCGGCACGGGGCCGGAGAACAGTTGAGAATGGGGGGTGTTAACTTCCTTCCCGTGGCGAAGCACCAGGACGAGACCAGGGCGGCCTATGACGGGGTCGTCGAGTTATATGCGTCGATGTTCGCTAATCGACTGGAGACGCAGCCGTTCGCGCGGAACATGATCGGCACCTTCGCCGAGCTGGTGCGTGGAACGGGGAATTCGCGGGTGGCCGATGTCGGCTGCGGGCCCGGACATCTGACGGCCATGCTGCACGACCTGGGGCTCGATGCCTTCGGGCTCGACCTCTCCCCGGCCATGGTCGACCACGCCCGGCGGGCCCATCCGGCGCTGAAGTTCGATGAGGCCCGGATGGAGGCACTCCCAGTTGAGGACGGCGCGCTCGGTGGCGTGCTGGCCCACTACTCGATGATCCATACCCCTCCTGGGGAACTACCTGCGCTGCTCGCCGAGCAGGCGCGTGTCCTGGCGCCGGGGGGCCTTCTCCTGGTCTCGTTCTTCGGGACCGACGCGCCCGAGCCGGTCCGCTTCGACCACAAGGTGACACCCGCCTACAGCTGGTCGGCGGACCGCTTCGCCGAGTTGCTGGCCGGGGCCGGGTTCGTCACATTCGCGCGGCTGCTCCACGACCCGGCCTCCGAGCGGGGCTTCCTGGACGCCCACTTGCTGGCCCGTCTCCGCTAGAGCATGGCCTTCTGCTGTGGGCTCTCGTAGTCAACTGTCGCCGGCTTCCCGAGGAGGCCGGCTTGTCGGTGACCTTGTGTGATCGCCAGCGGCGTATCGGCTCCATGTCCCGCCGGTCTCTCTGATGAGGCGGCTGGTGGTCTTGTTGTGGTAGCCGAGAGCGTCGGCAACGACGGGAGCGGGCAGTTCGAGGAGCTGCTGGCGGATGGCGGCGCCACGTGCTGCGGCGGCCGGGATCCCGGCCTCGTTCAGGAGCGCGGACAGGTGGTCGGCGGGCTGGCTGTCCTGCCCGGCGGCCCGGGAAGAGCCATCGGGAGGCGGGGTTGGTGGCGGTGTTCATGTTGTCGCGGTTCGCTATGTGCTCCAGCAGCAGAGTGGCGACCGGTGCGGGAACGGGTGAGGCGGGTTCGCCGAGCCGTAGCAGCACGGTGTCGCCGTCGTGGATCACGTCTTCGACGCTGAGCCGGACGATGCGGCTCACGGGCTGCGCATAGAGCAGCACGATGACCCCCGCGACACGCAGACGTACCGGAATCTCCGTGTCGGTCAGCAGTCGGCCGAGGGCGTCGAGGCGTTCGTCTTCGCTCAGTGCGGCCCGCCGGGAGACCTTCATCGCGGGGATGGACAGGGAGCGTGGGCAGTTACGGGTCTGCATGGCCCAGCTGAGAAAAGCCCTCAGGCAGGTGCGGCCGTGTTCGCTGCTCTCGGCCCACCAGGCGTCGATGTCGATCTGGCCGCAGGACGCGAGGCTGTTGTTGCGTTGGCCGAGCCATTGCAGGAAGGCGGTCGCGTACTTGATCTGGTCGGCGGCGAACCTCCGGACGCTGGGTGTGATGTGGCTTCGTTCGGCGCGGGCCCGCAGCCACGGGAGGACGCGCCAGGTCGCGAAGAGCCTGATCGTTTTGACGTGTTCGGGGTGGCCAGCGTTGGAAGGAGCAGAGGTACTTGTCGACCGTAGGCAGGACTCCGCTGGTCATCAGGAGTTCTTCCAGGTGAGCGGCGGTTCGCCAGGGCTGGAGCTCGTGGAAGGCGTCGTGGGTCAGCGAGATCTGGCCGAGGCCGAGCTGTTGCAACAATCGGGAGGCGTTCGTCGGTTGGCTGCGGCGCATGGCCAGCCAGGCCAGTCCGCTGTTGGGCTTGTCCATCGCCACCAGCAGGTTGAACAGTGGGACCAGCGCGGGACGGATGCGACCGGTGCCGTCGTCCAGGAGCGCGGTGAGGCGGTCGCTGAGCGTGCAGCGCTCACACAGCCGTCCGCCCAGGAGCTTGCCCTCGAAGCCGCAGCGTGAGCAGTCGAAGGTTCGGGAGAAGCCGGCGCAGGTGGTGCAGATCGGGACTCCGTCACCGGGACGGAGCCCAGGCAGGGCCCGGTCCTGGCCGCATCCCCGGACAGGTGCCCCGCGTACGGACGGCGCGGTCCGAACAGGTGCGGCAGACGTATCCGTCCGGCCAGGTGCCGGCCTTGTGCCTGCGGCGGCCACATCGGCAGCACTCGGTCATGTACCAGCGTTCGTACTGCTCGTCGGTGGCGTAGGTGCGGGTCATGCGTCGGGCAGGATGCGGGCGGCGCGGGGCCGCAGCTTCGCGACGTTCGCGGGCGGTGCGGGCAGGTCGCCGGTGGCGGTCTTGCGGACGCCGGCGTTCTCGGCGGTGGTGTCCACCAGGTCGGCCGGAGTGCAGGACAGGATGTCGCAGAGTGCTGCCATGACCTGCAACGACAGGCGTTCCGGGGTGCCGGAGACCAGGCGGTGGACCTGGGAGGCGGACAGGTCGATGCCCCGTTCGCGCAGCAGCGGCACCAGTTCGGTGGCCGTGAAAATCTGGTGCTGGGCCATGACCTCACGCAGCCGCCACGTGTAGCCGACCTTGCGTTTCATGCCTGCCTCCCGGTCTGGGTCTCAAGGGCCGCGGCGATGGTGGCGTCCAGGTGCCGCCGCAGGGTGCGGGTGCGGAAGTCCGAGGAGACGCAGGTGTAGAGCGAGGTGGTGCTGGCGTGCTCGTGGCCGACTTGCTCCTGGACGAAGCGCGGGTCCCAGCCGTCCTCGATGAGGTGGGTGACGTAGGACCTGCGGAAGGAGTGGAAGTCCAGCCCCTCGTCGAGGCCCAGGGACTTGCGGTAGGCGATGAAGCGGGAGTTGAGCCGCTGGCAGCCGATCCGCAGGCCCCGTTCGGAAGGCCAGGCCGCCGGGTTGTCGTTGGTGCCGAACAGCGGGCGGACCTCGGTGAACCACTCGTCCAGGACGTCCGGAGTCCAGTCGAACACGGTCAGCACCCCGCGGCGCTTGGGCGGCGAGCCCTTCTTGGCCTTGCCGAACCGCACCTGGCACCGGCCGTACTCACCGAACTCGCCGCCGTGCGGGTTGCGGCCGAAGTCGGCGGCGTCCAGCATCCGCGTCTCGTTGCGCCGCAGTCCGAAGGCGTAGGCTGTCTTGAACAGGGTCGCGTCGCGAAAGGCGGGCAGCCAGCCCTTGCGGCCGAAGGCCCGGATGCGGGCGACCTCGTCGTCGCAGTGCGCGAAGAAGGCGTGCAGCTCGGCCTTGGTGAACGCGCGCTTCTTCGCGTCCGCCTCGTTGTCCTGGACGTGCACCGCGGTGTTCCACTCGTGCACGACCTGCACCGGGTGGGTGCCGAACCGCTCTTCGCAGGTCGCTGTCCACTCGTAGAGCGGATCGGTGGTGAAGTGGCAGAACGCCCGCACGGCCTCGGAGTACGAGCGGATCGTGGAGCGCTTCAGGTCCCGCAGCGAGCGCAGGTCACCGAGCCACTCGTCGACCATCGCCGGTATTCAGCGCCAGGGGTAGGTGTTCACGTAGGCCGCGAACGCCTTGACCGTGTTCTCCCGGCCCTTCACGGTCGTCCGGGCCAGATTCCGCGCGAGCTGCTGGTTGGCGAACCCCGTCAGCATCGCCGCGAAGACCTGTTCTTCCGGCCGCAGCAACGCGACCCCGTCGACCAGGTGCAGCCCTGCCGCCCCCGGTATCGACCCGTTGAACCCCACCGGTTCACCACCCTCCGCGACTCGCATCAGATGCGAGAAAACCGCATCCTATGCGAGTCGTCGGCGGAGTCCCAGGCCAGCCTGCACGGGTCGCAGCAAGGCCCTCGTGACCGGTATCGTCGCGGCCAGAAACCTGCTCAAGTACGCAGGTCCACAGTGTGATTGCTCCACTCTCGGGGAAGATTCTCCACCTGTCGCGAGTTCGCATCCGATGCAATTGGCGGCGCTTGGAACATCGGTACAGCGGCTGACACTGAGAATGATCATGGTCACGGCGTGAGCGTGCTGACGCGGTTCTTTCGTACCCGCAGCGGCCTTCACGCTGGGCCGCGGCATGAGGTCGTGCAAGCCGCGAAGGAGGTCGTACACCACGTGGACGAGGCCGCCAACGGGGCAACGGGATCCGGGACACTGACATGTAGAAGGGGCCGCACGCTCATGCCGCGCGGCCCCCTTTGCCGTCTCCACGCCCCTTGGCGGGCCCCTACGAGATCGGCATCGTGACCGTGAGGGTGACGGGGGACGGCAGCCTGCCCATCACCTTAAAACCGGTCGAGCCCTGTCCGACCGACCAGCCACCATGCGGATCCTCGACCGGGGGCTCCCCGCTGGAAAGCCCGGACAGTGTGATCTGAGGGGCAACCTCGCCATTGGTCATCTTGCAGACGACCGTTGCTGCTCTCGGGACCGTGACCGTGAACGGGACCGCGGTATTCAGGTCCCTCATCAGGTGGTCCGTGGAGATGAACTGCGAGATGACCCGCTCAGCACCGTCAGTGTCTCGCACACGCGAATCCTCGCTCCGGGACCAATGTTCGGTGGGAGCAACCGAGATCGCAGAGGCATCAGGGATCTCAGGAAAAGGAATCGTCATTCTTCCACCTCATCTACCCAAGGGGCCGCCGTCGGCCCGGTTACCCGATCCTCCCGCTGCCTTACGAGCAAATGATCAAGCATGCAGGCCGTTTCTCGCCAACGTTGGCGAGGTTGAGCGCTAGAGATCGTCGGGCGCTCAGGGTTTCAAGATCACCTCGTTGCCCCATTGGCGCGTATCTCGGTCACCCCCCAAAGGGGCGTAGGCGAAGGGAGCCCATAGTGGGCATCAAGTACCAGCTCCAGAACAAGGCCAACGAGCTCAAGGACCAGGCGCAGAAGGCGCGAGAAGGCGCTCAGGGTGAAGGGTCGGAGCGGCGCCAGCAGGGGCAGGAGCAGGAGCAGGAGCAGGATGCGGCCCAGGACACGCAGGATCGTTTTCAGTTTTGACCGGCAATCACTGCCGGCCCCGTCTCGCTGAGATGCGGGGCTTGGCCCTGCAGGCGGAGCATGCGGAAACCTGCGGGGCCTCTCTACGAACCAGCGGTAACGCGCTCGATCAAGATGTCCTCGGTCGGGACGTCTTGGTGATCGCCCTTGGTGCCTGTCTTGACCTGCTGGATCTTCGTGACGGTGTCGCTGCCTTCGATCACCTTGCCGAAGACGGTGTAGCCCCAGCCTTGGGGGGTCTTGCCCCGGTGGTCCAGCATGGGGTTGTCCGCGAGGTTGATGAAGAACTGGGCCTGGGCCGAATGCGGCTCCGATGTGCGGGCCATCGCTACGGTGAGGCGGTCGTTCTTCAGCCCGTTGTCCGCTTCGTTCTGGATGGGGGCACGGGTGGCCTTTTCCTTCATGCCGGGCTCGAACCCTCCGCCCTGGATCATGAAGCCCGTGATGACCCGGTGGAAGATCGTTCCGTTGTAGTGGCCATCCCTGGCGTACTGGAGGAAGTTCTCGACCGTCTTCGGGGCCTTCTCGCCATCGAGCAGCAGGACAATGTCGCCGAAATTGGTGTGCAACGTGGCCGTGGACATGCGCCCTCACTCTTGGTGAAAGATCAGTAACGCAATGATCATAGCTGCAGGGGCCATAAAGGGGTGGTGACAGTCACGCGACGTGTTGCACATGCTCTTGCCACAGTCGATGCGTCGAACGCTGCCTGACGGACCCATCGCCGACGCGGCCATCCGGCGGGCAGGACTGGCGGACCGGTTGCCACTGCATCCGGCCTGACCAGCTCAGCTGGCCTTGTTCTGCTCGCCCTGGGCCTTGATGTGGGCGAGGCGGTAGGAGTTGGTGCCGGTCTCGATGATGGCACCGTTGAAGGTGAGCCGATCCACGATGGCCGCGCAGAGCCGGGGGTCGGTGAAGGTTTTCGTCCACCCCGAGAACGACTCGTTCGAGGCGATCGCGACGCTGTTCTTCTCCTCGCGTTCGGTCAGCACCTGAAACAGCAACTCCGCTCCCCGACGGTCGAGTTCCATGTAGCCGAGTTCGTCGATGCATAAAAGATCGACGCGTCCGTAGCGAGCGATGGTCTTGGACAGCTGTTTCTCATCAGCGGCCTCGACCAGCTCGTTGACGAGTTTGGTGGCCAGCACGTAGCGGACCCGATAGCCGTGCAGTGCGGCCTCGGTGCCCAGCGCGATCAGCAGGTGGGATTTGCCGGTGCCGGAGTCTCCGATCAGGCAGAGGGGCTCGCTCTTCTTGACCCAGTCGCAGGTCGCGAGGGTGTTGACGGTGGCCGGGTCGACGTTCGGGTTGGCGTCGAAGTCGAAGGCCCGCAGGGACTTGTCCCGCGGGAATGCGGCCGCCTTGATGCGGCGCTCGGAGCGGCGCCGGGCCCGGTCGTCGCACTCGGTCATCAGCAGCTCGGCCAGGAAGGCCCGGTAGGACATCTGGTCGCGGGCCGCGGCATCGGCCAGGTCCCCGAACTGCTGGCGGATGGAGGGCAGCCGCAGCATCCGGCATGCCTGGTCGATCGAGGCGGCGGCGGCTTCTTCGGTCAGTCCGCGCTTGCGTGGGCTCATGATCCTTCTTTCTCGTTTCCGGTCCTGCGGCCGCGGCGGTTCAACAGCTGGTCGTAGTGGGCCACCGACGGCAGCGGCCGGTTGTCCGGCGGCAAGTGGGACAGCCGCCAGTCCGTCAAGGACGTCACCGTCGCAGCAGGGCCTTCCGCCTGGGCGGTGCCGGGAGCAGGGGTGGGCAGCTCGCCGGTGTCGCCCTCGGCGGCCTTGCGGGCCTCCAGGGCGACCGCGTCCGCGGTCAGCGCGCCTGCCCTGATCGCGGCGGCCAGCCCTGCGACGACGTGTTCGTGTTCCATGTGCCGGGCCAGGAGCAGGACCTCGATCAGGGCCCGGGTGCCGGCCGCGTCCCCGTGGGCCGCGCAGGCAGCTGCCCACCACCGGTCATGGACCGGAGTGAACCGGCCCGCGGAGCGGGCCTGTTCCAGCGGAGTCGAGCCCGGAAAGGCGCCGGGCTTGCGCAACAGCGCCTCCAGGTAGTGATCGAGCACGAGCCGGGAGCCGCCCCGGCCGCTGAGCCGCTCGTGGCGGGCGACCTCGGTGCGGCCGTCGTAGACCACCAGGTCATTGGCGTGCAGCAGGACCCGCAGCTGGCGGCCGATGAAGCGGACCGGCACCGAGTAGGTGTTGGAGCGCACGGTGATCTGGCCGAAGCGGTTGACGCGCGGGGTGAATCACCGTCCCGTCTCGAACACCTCTGTCGGCAGCGGTCTCAGCAGCGGCTGTTCGTGAGCGAAGGACTCGCCGATCGTGCGGGTCCGCGAGCGCAGCCGACGGCCCTCGTCCTGAAGGTCCCAGCGGTCGACCAGTTCGTTCAGCTCCGCCAGCGAAGCAACTTCGGGGACCGGGACGAAGTGGTTGCGGCGGAAGTAGCCGATCTGCCCCTCGACGCCGCCCTTCTCGTGGGCGCCCTCGATGCCGGGCCGGCAGTAGAACGCTTCAATGCCCCAGTGCGAACGGAAGGCCGTCCAGCGATCGGATTCCACCCGGGCCCGCCCCAGCCCCAGCACCCGCTCGACCGCGGCCCGCAGATTGTCGTAGCGGATCTTCCCGCGCGGAATACCGCCCAGCCGCCGAAAGGCGTGCTCGTGGCCTTCGAGGAAGGCTTCCTGCCCGCAGGAAGCGAACACCCGGTGCACCGCCTTGCCGGAGTAGGACAGCCGCAGTGAGAACAGGTAGACCCTGGTCGGCACTCCCGTCAGCACGACGTGCACGTCCCCGAAGTCGACTTCCGCCTCCACCCCGGGCAGATGCCGCTGCGGGATGAACATCGCCTCCGGACCCACCCCCGCCTTGCGGCGGATCTCCTTGCGCCGCTCTTTCACGTAGAGCCGGACCATGCAGTACGAGATGTCGCGGGCGTCGTGCCCTTCGATCAGCCGGTCGAAGATCCGCTGTGCGGTGTGCCGCTGCTTGGGCGGCGCATCCAGATCCGCTTTCAGCATCGAGTCGATCAGCGCCTTGTAGGGATCGAGCCGCGATTCCTTTTGCCGCGGCTTCTTCCGCGGCGCCGGCCACTTCCCGTCCAGGGCCCGCCTCACCGTCCGCCACGTGACGTTGTGGACCTGCTGCAATGACCGCATCGACATGCCCAGCAGATGATCCTTGCGGATGGCCGAGTACAGCTCGACCTTCGACTGCGAGTTACCCATCAGGCCTCCCAGCGGCAGCAGCACACCTCACAGTCCCACCGCAAGCCCCCGACTAACGTCAAAACAAACCGACATCGCAATGTCGGTCAGAACGCGACACCCGCACTCATCGCGAAACGACTCCCCAACTGATGTTCATAGCCACGGCTGCCGGTGTCGCGCGCCTGGACGCGTGGATGCACGCCCGTTTCCCCGTCGGTGACACCGCCTACCGCTGGGCGGCCCAGGACAATGACGTCAGCGACACCGTGCCGATGATCGGCCGCTACCACCCGGGCGCCCGGCACACCTACGTCGCCGCGGCTTCGGCGGGTGGGGCATGAGCGGCGGGGTGCTGGCCGGACAGCTCCTCACCCGGCTCATCCACGGGGACCGACAAAACCGAAGCCCGCATTGGGCCTGGGCCCCACCGACCCTTGTTCCTCGGGCGGCGTGACCAACGTCCCGAGTGAGCCCGTCGCGGCCCGGGGACTCTGCGGTGGATGAAGGCCGTCGGAGAGGAAAGGTGAGCACGGATGATTCGGGTGAAAGCAATGATCAAGCAGGTGGCGGGGCGCAAGAAGGAGATAGACGGCATCGTGCTGCGCAACGAAACCCTGCGCGCCGAAGGAAGGCGCGAGAAGCAACGTGGCCGCGAGGAACTCCGGGCCCTGCGCAGCACGGGCGACCAGCCGGTCTCCTGCGCAACAGGCCCGTACCTGCCGGAAAGGGCGCCCGAGTGAGCGAACCACCCCGGCACATCACACGGTTACTCCTCCCGTTGGGCCCGCTGGCGCTCGCCCCAGCTGCGGCGGTGCCGGTGAGCGGGCTGCGGACGCGTCAGCCGCAACGACCGTCCGAACTCCTGGCCGTGGCCTCCATCGCCATTTTCTCCGTCTACCTGCGCCAGCGCGGTTCCCCCGAATCCAAGCCCGTCGGAACTCCGCACACCTCACAGGAACCGAGCGACAAGCAGAGCCAACCAGGTCCGACGGCTGTGACGGTGGAAGGGTGTGATCGGTGTGGGGCAAGTGGACCGGATCGTTGAGCCTTGGGGCGGCCGGACTCCATATGGCTGCGGCGAGGAGTGGCCGGTGCGGGTGGACACCCATCTCGCCGAGGGCGTGGGGGCCGAGGATGTCGAGCGGTGGGTGTCGACGGCGTCGATCCTGCACTCCAACGGCGATGCCATGGACATCGCGGTGAAGGACGGCCGCATGGTCGGTGTCCGCGGCAGGGCCGGGGACCGGGTCAACCGCGGCAGGCGAGGCGTGACCGACCTGTTCGCGTGGCAGGCCAACTCCTCGCCCGACCGGCTGACCCAGCCCCTGATCCGCGTAGACAGGCGCCTGGTGAAATGCGACTGGGACACCGGACAATGCCCGCAGGATGCAGGGCGTGCCGCGAACGAACTCACCCTCGCAGACTGGGACCCCGCCTCCAAGCAACTCCTCTTCAAGACCGCAGCCGCCGCGCTTCGCCGCATCGAACCCGGCGCGGGGCCAGCGCCCGCTCCGACGACCGCCGCATCCGCGCCCGTCTCCGCAGACGTGCCCGTCTCCGCAGACGTGTCCGAAACTGTCGGCGGACCCACAGCGCTGGCCCACGAAAGCCTCAGCGCCATGGCGAACGGAGCCGCCCGGTGAAAATCAACCTGCTCCTGCACGCCATTCACCACGACGAGAACGACCTCGCCCATACGCTGCTTCACGTCGCGGAACGTCACAAGGCCGACCACGAGATCTACCATCTGGGCCGGGACCTGGCCCGCTGGTCTCAAGACCACGTCCGTACCCTGGCCACGCTCGGCGAGCGCTTCGGAGCCCACCTCGACCCCGAACCGGTGGGCAACCTCGAGATGGCAGCCCGCGCCCGACACACGACCGCCGGACTGACAGGCCGAAGGCCCGAGGCCGCGCTGTTGCTGCTGCACGACCTCCGGGAGATCTACACCAAAGCATCGGGTGCCTCGGTCGACTGGGAGCTCCTCGGCCAAGCTGTCCAGGGCCTGCGCGGCACCGGACTGCTGAACGCCGTGCAGCTCTGCCACCCCGACACGCGGCGGCAGCTGCACTGGGCGAACGGGAAACTCAAAGAGTCCGCCGCCCAGATCCTCGTCAGCTGATCCGAAGGTCCTACAGCAACCCCGACGCCTATTCGATCAGGGGCTTACGGGTGGCCCGGGCGTTCCTCGGGCGGGGTCCCGCCGCCGGGGCCGCCGCCCTTGCTGCCCTTGTCCGTTCCGTGGTCGTGAGCACCCGCTCGGCGGGACTTGCCGGGCTGTCGCGCCTTCAGTTCAGCGCTGTCCTGGGGGGTGGCCCCGCCCTTGTCGCTGCGCCGCTGTTCGGGCTGCTGCGGGTTCGACATTGCGATCGCTCCCATCACATGATTCGGGTCACCGATCGGGCGCCCGGCCCGGTGCGGACCAGACCCGGCCCCGCGTTCCATGCTCCCACGCGACCGTGCTCCAGTCCCTTCGAGCAGCGCGTAAGCGATCTCGGAGATGGCTTCGAGGACAGACATCATCCGAATCGTGAGGAACTTCCGACCAACCCGTTTCACCGGCGCCGGACCCGGTCACCCGAAGGGAGCATCCGCGAGCAGAGATGGGACGGAGATTCGCCATGGCCACCACGACGGCACGGGACATCATGACCGGCGGCGCGCAGTGCGTACAGGCGCACGAGAGCGCCCTCGACGCGGCGCGGAAGCTGACGGAATTGCAGGTGGGCGCCCTGCCCATCTGCGGCGAGAACAACCGGCTCGTCGGCGTCGTCACCGACCGGGACATCGTGGTGCGGGTCCTCGGTGCGGGGCTCGCTCCGGGGGAGGTCGAGACGGGCACCCTGGCACAGGGTGAGGCCATCACGATCGGCGCGGACGACGGCGTCGACGAGGTCTTCGCGACCATGACGCAGCACAAGGTCCGACGCCTGCCGGTGATCGACGGCACCGACCTCGTCGGCATGGTCGCGCTCGCGGACGCCGCCCGTGCTCTCGACGCCCCCGACGCGGGGCGCCTGGTCGCCGCGCTCTCCACCGACTGAGGCCCACGGACAGACAGGCACATCGTTCACAGGAGATGACCCGCATGACGGACCACACCAGTGGCGCTCCCAATGCCGCGTCCGCCTCGGCCCAGGTCTCGGCCGAACTCTTC
The DNA here is from genome assembly GCF_026810505.1 of Streptomyces sp. Je 1-369. Lineage (NCBI taxonomy): Bacteria > Bacillati > Actinomycetota > Actinomycetes > Kitasatosporales > Streptomycetaceae > Streptomyces > Streptomyces sp. Je 1-369. The sequence goes on along the minus strand of NZ_CP101750.1, from coordinate 7,224,936 downwards.
CCGCCCTACCCGTTGCAGCGCCTGCGGCGGCCGGGGCTCGAGTCCGAGATGGAACTGGCCCCCCGTTACCAGGCCAAGAACTATCGGCCGGCGGACAAGCTCGCCGGGAAGGTCGCGCTGATCACCGGCGGGGACTCGGGCATCGGCCGTGCCGTGGCCCTGCTGTACGCCCGTGAGGGCGCCGACGTGGCGATCGTCTACCTGCCGGAGGAGGAGCCGGACGCCAAGGAGATCAAGGGCGAGATCGACGCTCTGGGACGCCGGGTCCTTCTCCTCCCCGGTGACCTGCGCGATCCCGATTTCTGCGCCGAAACGGTGCGCCGCACGGTCGAGGAGCTCGGCGGGCTGAACATCCTGGTGAGCAACGCCGCGTATCTCAACAGCCAGACGGAACTGGACCAGTTGACGTCGGAGGATTTCGACCGAGTCTTCAAGACGAATGTCTACGCGTACTTCCACCTGGTGATGGCAGCCGTCCCGCACATGAGCCAAGGTGACTCGATCATCGCGACGGCCTCGGAGGAAGCCCTCAAGGGAAGCGACCTGATGATGGACTACGCCGCGTCCAAGGCGGCCGTCGTGGTCTTCACCAAGTCCATCGCCCCGCACCTGGTGAAGAAGGGCATCCGGGCCAACGTCGTCGCTCCGGGCCCTACTTGGAGCGCGCTCAACCTGGCCGGACAGCGCTTCACCGACGACTACCTGACGAACCTGGGTGCCCAGACGCCCCTGGGGCGGGTGGCCCAGCCGGAGGAGATCGCGCCGGCCTACGTCTACCTCGCCAGCGACGCGGACTCCAGCTACACCATCGGCGAGACCATCGCGGCCACCGGCGGATACACGGACTCCCGCTGAGGACGGCGCAAGGCAACTCCCCTGCCCAGGCCCATGGCTTGAGCAGCGTCTTGATCACCCCGAAGCCCTGTGGCCAGCCCTCACGACTACCCTGGGCAGAGCATGGCCGCCGGGCCGGCGGGCATGCCCCTCGCGTACGGGTGCCACGGAAGCGGCCGGAGCGAGAGGAGTGGCGAAAGTGATCCGAAAGTTGCAGGCTGTCGCGCTGGACTGCGCCGATCCGGTACGGCTCGCACGGTTCTACGCGGAGCTGCTCGGCGGCCGGGTGGTCGCAGACCCGGAGGATGCTGACTGGATCGAGGTGCACGGGTTCGAGGGGACACCTCTGGCCTGCCAGCGGGTGGACAGCTACCGACCTCCGCAATGGCCCAGCCAGGAGCACCCGCAACAGCTCCACCTGGACTTCGACGTGGACGACCTCGAAGGGGAGGAGAAGCGGGCGCTCGCCCTCGGCGCGACCGTGCTGGAGCGGACAGACCAACTCCACCCGGGAGCCAATTGGCGGATCTACGCCGACCCGGCCGGCCATCCTTTCTGTCTCTGCCTCCACTGAGCCCATCGAACTCGTCGCGCGGCAAGTCGCGTCACGACCAGCGCGACCCGGGTTCTTCGGTGTCTCGCTCACCCTCCCATCCCTCTCATCTGACAGCCGCAGTCCTACCGTCAGGGCACCCGGGGTGCGGACACTCACGCGGTCAGTCCTATATTCATACAAACAATTCACGCGTGGCTCTGCCGCGCTGGACACGGGGTGGGACCGCAGTGATCGAACCTGACGGCACTGGACCCGCCCGGGCCGGGGCCCGTGCTGCCCGCAAGGCGCGTACGAAGGCGCGGCAACGCAAGCAGATGGCCGTGATCGCGGCTGTGATCGGGCTGGGCGGGGCGGCCACCACGGGGGTCGTCGCTCTGGGGGGCTCCTCCGGGGACGGGGACGGCTCCGGGCGCACCGCGTCCGCCCCTTCGGACAGTGCGGCGCAGAAGGCGCGTGCGGCCAAGCGGGCGAAGAAGGGGGAGGAGAAGTGGGACGGCAAGGTGCGGGTGCTGGGGGACGGCTCCACCTCGTACACCGGGCCGCAGTCCGGGCAGCTCAAGCCCAAGAAGCTGAAGCCCGGTGAGAAGCCGCCGCAGTTCGTGGTCTTCTCCTGGGACGGCGCGCTGGAGGGCGACGACCGCCGCTTCTCCCACTTCCGCCAAGTGGCGCGGGAGAGCAAGGCGCACATGACGTTCTTCCTCACCGGGATCTACCTCCTGCCGGAGAGCAAGAAGTCGCTCTACCGTCCGCCGCAGCACAACACGGGGGCGGCCGCCATCTCGTATCCGACCGTCCCGCACATCCGGACCACGCTGGAGCAGCTGCGCGGCGCCTGGAAGGACGGGCACGAGATCGGTTCGCACTTCAACGGGCACTTCTGCGGTGCCAAGGGCGGCGGCGACTGGAGTGCCGGGGAGTGGAAGAGCGAGATCGAGCAGACGTACTCGTTCATGAAGGAATGGAAGACCAACACCGGGTTCACCGAGGAGGGGCCCCTGCCCTTCGATCCGGACCGGGAAGTGGTCGGCGGCCGTGCGCCCTGTCTGGAGGGGCAGAAGAACCTCCTGGCCGCGGCCAAGCCGTTCGGCTGGCGCTACGACGCGAGCTCGTCGGGCGACTTCCAGATATGGCCGTCCAAGGCCGGGGGGCTGTGGAATTTCCCTCTGCAGCTCCTGCCCCTGGAGGGCAAAGAGGTGCAGGTCCTCTCCATGGACTTCAACTTCCTCTACCACCAGTCCGGTGACAGCACCCAGGGCGACCCGGCGAGGTTCCCGGCGTGGGAGGCGCAGGTTTCCACGTCGTACATGAACGGGTTCAACCGCGTCTACAACGGCAGCCGGGCTCCGATGTTCATCGGCAACCACTTCGAGGACTGGAACGGCGGCATCTACATGAACGCCGTCGAGGATGTGATGCGCAAGGTGTGCCCGCGCAAGGGGGTGCGCTGCGTGTCGTTCCGCGAGTTGGCCGACTGGCTCGATGTCCAGGACCCGAAGGTCCTGGACCGGCTGCGCCTGCTCGACCCGGCGCAGGCACCGAAGTGGAAGTCGCTCATCAGGTAGCGGGGCAGGCGGGACCTCCGGCCCAGACCCTAGGTGAGCGCCTCGATGTAGTGGGTCCACAGGTCCACCGCTCGTCGGCTGGCGGGTGTGGTGGGAGCGTCGCCGCCCAGCCCCTTGAGCGACAGGGGCACCAGGTCCTTGAGCGACATGCGGTAGACGACCACGGCCGTGGTCTCGTCGTGGGTGCCTCCCACGAACCAGCCCGCCGTGTTCGCGGCGGTCGTCCCGGTCTTGCCCACGGCGGCGGGGTGTGCCGCGCCCGCCGCCTCGGCCGACCCGTCGGTCATGGTGGCCCGCAGGGCGTCCGTGACCGCCTGGGCGGTCTTCTTCGACATCGCCCGGGCGGGTCGCGGTACGGCGAGCGGCACGGCGTCCCCGGCCCGGGTCACCGAGCGCACCGAGTAGGGGTCGGCGTGCATGCCCTGGGCGGCGAAGGTCTGGTAGGCGCCGGCCATCCGGATGGCGCTGGGCGTCGAGTTCTCCCCGAGTGCGAACACGGGGATGCGTTCTCCCAGGCTGGAGGGGAGCAGTCCCGCCCGCAGGGCGTATTTCTCCACCCGGTCCAGGCCGACGTCGAGGCCGAGTTGGAGCAGGGGTGTGTTCACCGAGTCGGCGACAGCCTGGCGCAAGGTCACCTCGCCCCAGTCGCGGCCGCCTTCGTTGCGGCCCTTGACCACCTTGCCGCTGCGGTCCCAGTAGGGCCCTTCCGGTGTCCGTACGGCGATCTTGTCGTCGCCGTCGTAGACGCTGGCCGGGGAGACGGGGGTGCGGCCCCCCTCCCGGGTACGCGCGACGCCGTCCTCGAGCGCGGCGGCGTAGACGAAGGGGGTGAACGCCGAACCGGCCGGAATGGTCGTCGCGTTGGACTGGTTGAAGCCCTGTTTCAGGAAGTCGCGGCCGCCGTAGACGGCGAGCAGCCTGCCGTCCGGGGCCACGCTCGCCGCGCCGATCCTGGCGTGCTGGTCTGTGTCGGGCCGCCGCTCGGCGTCGAAGTCCTTCTCGGCCCGGTGGACGGCGGCGGTCAGGGCCTTGGTGCGCTTGCGGTCGAAGGTCGTGCGGATCTGGTAGCCGCCCAGGTCGTAGTCGGCGGCGGTGATGTGCCCGGCTTTGACCGCTTGCCGCTTGGCCAGCTCCACCAGGTAGCCGGTCCGCGCGCCGGGGATGTCGCCCGAGCCGGACTTCGTGGGTTCGGGGAACTTCTTGTACGTGGCCCGCTCGGCCTGGGAGAGGTGGCCGGTTGTCACCATGCGGTCCAGGATCCAGTTCCAGCGTTCGACGGCCCGCTCGCGGTTCTCCTTGCCGAGTGCCGGGTCGTAGAGTCCGGCGCCTTTGAGGAGAGAGGCCAGGAAGGCGCCCTCGCTGGGGTTGAGGCGCGAGACGTCCTTGCCGTAGTAGGCGTGCGAGGCGCGCTGGATGCCGTAGGTGCCCCGCCCGAACCAGCTCGTGTTCAGGTAGGCCTGGAAGATCTCGTCCTTGCTCGTGTGGTTGTCCAGCTTCACGGCGAGCAGGGCTTCGGTGAACTTCCTGGACAGGGTGCGGTCCTGGCTCAGGTAGACGTTCTTCACGTACTGCTGGGTGATGGTCGACCCGCCCTGGGTCTCTCCGCCCGTGAGCGCGGCGGTCGCCGCGCGCAGAACACCGCTCGGTGAGACTCCGGCATCCGAGTAGAAGCTCGCGTTCTCGGCCGCGAGGACGGCGCCCCGGACCTTCGGCGGCACCTTCTTCAGCGGTATCTCCTGCCGGATGACCCAGCCGGTGCGGGCCATGACGCTGCCGTCGGCCCAGTAGTACACGTTGTCCTGTTGTGTGGCGAACGAGTTGAGGTCATCCGGTATGCCCGTGGTGGCGTACGCGATCGTGACGAAGCCGGTCAAGCCGAGCGCCAGGTAAAGGAAAGCGCCCAGCCACTGGCGCCACGAAGGCAGCCACCGGCGCCAGCCGCTGCGGCCCGGCCGGGGGTAGGCCGGTCGCAGCCGGCGCAGTTGTCCGCGCACCCCGGCGAGGGCGCCGGGTATGCCGCCCGTGGCCCGCTGCCTGGACTTCCTGCGCCGGCCGGTCGCCGTGCGGCGCTCCCCCGGTGCCGCCCGCCGTCTCCCGCCGCCTTGGCCTGCGGCCATCTTGCGCCCACCCACCCCGTGTGCCTCCTCTGTCGCGCTCTGGCGCTCACATTAGAGGCAGTTGGAGTCGTGCGTCGCGGCCCACGGGGCCCTGGTTGCCTGGTCCGGGCGCCTTCGGGTTCCGCAAAGGGGGGGCAACGGCTGGGTTGGGGCCCGCACTTGTGTCAAGATTCCGTGCCCCGGTCGGGGAGATCGAGTAACGGAAGAGGAAACGCAGTGACATCCATAGCGATACCCAAGAGATACAGACCCGCCGCCCTCGCCGGTGTGGCCGCGGCCGTGGCGTCCGGCTGCCTGGTCGCGCCCTCCGCGCACGCGGACGCCGGTGGTGTGCCCCGCAAGGCCGACCACCGGACACTCGCCACCTTCGCCCGCATCGCCGATGACGTCCTCTCCCGGCGCACCCAGGCCCTGGTGGAGGACCGCGCGGGGCGCGTCCCGGACGCCGACGCGGTGACGACGCGCATGTCCGGCCGGCTGCGGACGGATGAGGACGCCGCGCTGCGGTCGCTGCGTGCCCGCAAGTCGCGCCTCGCCCAGCTCGGCGAGGCCTACACGAAGGCGGACACCCGCGTCGTCGTGGACCGCGCCACGCTCACCGGCAGCACGGCGACCGTCCAGGTCACCGCGTCGTCGACGCTCACGTACAAGAAGGTGCGCGGGGACGAACCGCAGACCACCGTGTCCTCGACGCGGCAGGAGTTGAAGTTCGCCGGTACGAAGGACGGCGGCTGGCAGCTGACCAAGATCACCGCGCGCGACCAGGGCCCTGTCGCGGTCGACGAGCCCGCGGCGGCCCGGACGAACACCGTCGACGACGACGGCAACCAGTACCCGGACGGCACACCGGCCTCGACGAAGTACCCCACCACGCCGATGCCCTCGGGCAAGACGGCGGGCACCTACTCCTACTCCGCCATGGCGCAGTACGCGGAGAAGTACTGGCGCAGCTACAACCCGGCCTACCGCAAGTTCAACGGAGCCGGCGGCGACTGCACCAACTTCGTCAGCCAGGCGCTGAAGGCGGGCGGCTGGAAGCCCGTCCCCGGCTCCGCCTACGACTACCGGAACTGGTGGTACGAGAGCGCGGGCCAGAGCACCTCCTGGGTCGGGGTGAACGAATGGGCATGGTTCACGCTGTCCAACCGGCGGGCCCCGAACCTGGCGAGCGTCTACCAGATGGACGTCGGCGACGTCCTGCAGGTGGACTTCGACAAGGACGGGTCCAAGGACCACACCATGCTGGTGACGTACCGCAACAGGCAGGGCATGCCGTACCTGACCTACCACGACACCGACACCTACCGCAGGTCGCTCGCGAGCCTGCTCGCGTCCTACCCCGACGCGCGCTACTTCGCGTACCGCACCTGAGAAGAACCGGTGACCGCGCAGAACCGGTGACCGCGCAGAGCGGCGCGGGCGGCTTCGGGCCGCCCCGCCGCGGCGGGCAAGCGCGTCCGTACCGGTGAGATGACCGATGCGGTGTCAGAACCCGACCGCGTCGCGGATCAACGGGCACGTCATGCAGTGGCCGCCGCCGCGGCCCCGGCCCAGTTCGGCGCCGACGATGGTGATGACCTCGACGCCGGCTTCGCGCAGCAGCGCGTTGGTCTGGGTGTTGCGGTCGTACGTGAAGACCACGCCCGGTTCCAGGGCGACGGCGTTGTTGCCGCTGTCCCACTGCTGGCGTTCCGACGCGTAGACGTCGCCGCCTGTCTCGATCACCCGCATCGAGGAGAGCCCCAGTGCCCTGGTGACGACGTCGACGAACGTACGGGAGCCCTCGTCGGTGATCGAGACGCCGGCGGGGCCGTCGCCGGGGCGCAGGGTGAACGCGTGGACGTCGTCCATGATCTTCGGGTAGAGCGTGACGATGTCGCGGTCGGCGAAGGTGAAGACGGTGTCGAGGTGCATCGCGGAGCGCAGCTTCGGCATGCCGGCGACGATGACACGTTCGGCCGCGCCGTTGGCGAACAGGGCGGCGGCGACCTGGGTGATGGCCTGGCGGGACGTGCGTTCGCTCATGCCCATGAGGACGACTCCGTTGCCGACGGGCATGATGTCGCCCCCCCTCGAACGTGGCCTGACCCCAGTCGAGTTCGGGGTCGCCCCACCAGACGGTGGCGCCGGTGAAGTCGGGGTGGAACTCGTAGACCGCCTTCATCAGCAGCGTCTCATCGTGCCGGGCGGGCCAGTAGAGCGGGTTCAGGGTCACGCCGCCGTACAGCCAGCACGTGGTGTCGCGGGTGTAGAGGGTGTTCGGCAGCGGCGGCATCAGGTACTCGCCCACGCCGGTGGACTCGCGGACGAGCGAGACGTACGCGGAGCGGTACTCGTCCGGCAGGTCCGTCGTCGCGAGGCCGCCGATCAGGTACTCGGCCAGCCGTCGCGGCTGCAGCGTCTCCAGGTAGGCGCGAGTGTCGTCCATGAGGCCGATCCCGACCTGGTTCGCGGTGATCTTCCGCTCCAGGAGCCAGTCCCTCGCGCCAGGGACGCCCAGGGTCTGCGCCAGCAGATCGTGCAGCTCGACGACCTCGACCCCGCGCCGCCGGAGCTCGGCGACGAACTCGGCGTGGTCGCGCTGGGCGTTCTCCACCCACATCACGTCGTCGAAGAGCAGGTCGGCCGAGTTGGTCGGGGTCAGGCGGCGGTGGGCAAGGGCGGGCGCGCAGACCAGGACCTTGCGGAGCCTGCCGACCTCCGAGTGGACGCCGAATCCCGGACCGGTGGTGTGGGTGCTCGTCACGGAGTGCCTTTCCGGGGTCGCCCTGGGCATAGGAGCCAGGGAGCACTGCGGCCACTGCCAGTGCAATTTAACGCTTGTGTGGAAGGTTGTCCTGATATGCACATCGATGCCGGAGCCATTGAACGCCTCGTCCCCATGTCCGCCGCGATCGACGCGCTGGCGGCCGTCCTCGCCGCCGGGCTCGACCCGGAGGCGGAGCCGGACCGCGGGGTCGTGGACGTATCCGGCGGGCAGCTGCTCATGATGCCGTCGGCCACGGCATCGTACGCGGGCGTGAAGGTCGCCACGGTCACGCCCGGCAACGCGGACCGCGGTCTCCCCCGCATCCAGGGTTTGTACGTCCTTCTGGACGGCGAGACCCACACGCCGCTGGCCCTCCTGGACGGCATCGCGCTGACGTCGCTGCGTACCCCCGCCGTGTCCGGGGTGGCCGTCGGACGGCTCGCGGTGCCGGACGCCGGGCGACTCGTCGTCTTCGGGACCGGGCCGCAGGCGTGGGGGCACGTGGCGGCGGTGCGGGCGGTGCGTCCGGGGCTGCGCCACGTCGACGTGGTCGCGCGGAACGCCGGTCGCGTGGCCGACTTCGTCGCGCGCTGCCACGCCGTCGGCCTCTCGGCATCCGCGGCGACAGCGGACGTCGTGGCCCACGCCGACGTGGTCTGCTGCTGCACCACGGCACGCGAGCCCCTCTTCGACAGCGCCCTGCTGCCCGACCACGCCACGGTCGCCGCCGTCGGCTCGCACGAGCCGGACGCCCGCGAGGTCGACGCCGGTCTCGTGGGCCGGGCCACGGTGGTGGCGGAGTCCCGGGCGGTGGCGGCGCGGGAGTGCGGCGACCTGGTCCTCGCGACCGCCGACGGCGCCTTCGACATGGCGCGGCTGCACACCCTGGACGCCCTGGTCCGTGGCGAGGTGCGGGTCGCGGAGGGGCGGCCGCGGCTGTTCAAGTCGGCGGGGATGGCCTGGGAGGACCTGGCCGTGGCGGCCGCCGCGTACGAACGGTGGGCGGCCGCCGGGTGAGCACGTGCAGGTGTCTCAGCTGCTCACCGTCACCGCGTGCCGCACCACCGCGTCGAACAGGTACCCCTGGGCGTTGTGCACCGTCGTCTCCGGCTGGGTGCGGCCCGTGGAGTCGGTGGCGCGGGAGAGGAGCTCCGCCGGGCCGGTTCTGCCCGGCTGCCACGGGAACGACCAGCGGGTCCAGGAACCCTCCTGCCCACGGTCGTGCAGGCGGGCCGGGTGCCAGGAGGCGCCGCCGTCCGTGCTCACCTCGACCCGGGTGATCGCGCCGTCGGCCGACCAGGCGCGGCCCGTGAGGCGGTGGCGGGTGTGCGCGGGCAGGTCCGCGTTCCAGGGGAGCTCGAAGGCCGATTTGATGGTCTGGCGGGCGAGCGGGGCGCTGCCCTCGGGCGGGTAGGCGTCGCCGAAGAGACGGTAGAAGTCCGTGTTCCAGGGCGAGTACAGGGGCTTGGTGGAGACCTCGATGTCGCCCAGCCACTTGATCGAGGAAATGCCCACCCAGGAGGGGGCGAGGAGCCGCACCGGGAACCCGTGGTCGGGCGGCAGAGGGGCACCGTTCATCTCATACGCGAGGATGACGTCGTCCAGCGCCTTGGAGATCGGCATGGGACGGCGCACCCTGCCGTAGTTCGTACCGTTCGACGTGACGTACTCGTCGTCGAGGCCGCGCGGCATGATGTCCACCGCACGGCGGGAGAGACCGGCCTTCTGCAGGACGTCGGAGAGGCGTACGCCTCGCCAGTGGGCCACACCGATCGCGCCCGTCGTCCACGGAGTGCCCGAGCCCGCTCGGCCCTGCTGCGTCTTGAAGAAGTTCCTGGCGTTGCCCGCGCACTCGACGAACGCCGTGCGCGTCACCGGCTTGAGGCGCCGGAGGTCCGCGAGGGTGAATTCCCGCGCGCGGCCCGTCAGCCCGTCGCCCCAGATGTTCAGCTTCCAGGACGCCGCGTCGAGGCGCGGGGTCGTCGTGTGGTTGCGGACGAAGAAGCGGGAGACCGGGGTGGTGAAGCCGGTGTCGGCGAACGACTCGAAGCGGGCCTCCGCGTTCGTGCCGTGGACGATGAACCACTCCGGCGGCAGCGGCTTGACGATGCCCGGCCCCGCCGCCGTGGCGCGGGGCGCCGACAGGGCCACCGGGACCGTCGAGGCCAGGCCCGCGGCGGCGACCAGCCGCAGCATGTCGCGGCGCGCCACGCCTCCGGCGCGGGCCTCTCCGCCCAACCACTGGTGCAGTCGGCGCCGGTCGTACGACGTCTCCGACTCCGCTGCGTCTGTTGGCTCCGTGTGTCTGGTCATGGCCTCACGGTAGGAAAGACGGGTGGCGGCACACCGGAGATCGCCTTGATCTTCACAAAGCCGCAGTCTGGTTCAGGGCGTCGTCGTAGAGACCACGTACACCATCGGGTGCCGCGCGTTCGAGCGGTCCACGACGACGTCCAGGGTCGGCGCCGGGTCCTTCTGCGTGTGGGTGAGGCCGTACCAGGGGCCGGGGCCCGTGAACTCCCAGCCGACGACGTTCTGGTCGCGCTTGCTGATGGTGATGTCGTCGGCTTTGAAGGCGCTCTCTTTGCTGCCGATCTGCTGGAGGAACCTGGTGAGGCCCTCGTTGCTGGTGAGGAACTGGACGTAGAGACGGCTGGTGCGCCAGTTGTTCGTCTCGTAGTAGGCGACCTCTTCGGAGTACGGCTGCACCGGTACGTCGTACAGGCGTCGCTGCACCCGGGAGGGCCAGCCCGCGGTGAGGCCCGTCGCGGAGTACTTGTCCTCCTTGTCGCGACCGCTGTTGCGGCTCTGGTTCGCGGAGATCACCAGGTAGCCGGCGGGCACGCCGATGAGCAGCACGATGATGATCGCCGTCAGCCAGCGGCGGCGGATCATGTGGCTGCGGGCCTCGGTCTTGCGGGCCGGGCCCCCCTCCCCGTCCGGCGGCTCGGGGGCGCCGGGGTGGTCCGGGGACGAGGGCTGGCGTGGCACGGTCATCTACTGGGTTCCCTGGGATGTGCGGTCGTCGGTGCGGCGCGCCTCGGCGTAGCGCTCATAGCGTTCGTAGCGCTCCACGCGGCGCCGGTTGGCGCGGCGGAAGCGGCGGGCGACCAGGCGGGCCAGGTCGGCGGCGCCCACCATGCCGGCCTCGGGGCCGAGCTGGGCGCGGGCGATGCGGGCCTCGGGGCGGTAGCCGCGGCCGGTCAGGTGGCGACGGAACGCGTCGCGGGCCGGGCCGATCAGGAGGTCGTCGGCGGCGCTGACGCCGCCGCCGATCACGAAGCAGGAGGGGTCGAGGGCGGCGGCGAGGTTGGCGATGCCGACGCCGAGCCACTGGCCGATGTCCTGGAGCAGTTCGACGCACATCGCGTCGCCCTCGCGGGCCAGCTCGGTGATGAGGGGGCCCGTGATGTCGGGGACGTTGCCCTTCACACGCTCGATGATGCCGTACGCGACCGGGGAGTCCGCGGCGGCGAGCTCGCGGGCCTCCCTGACCAGGGCGTTGCCCGAGCTGTACTGCTCCCAGCAGCCGCGGTTGCCGCACGGGCAGCGGTGGCCGCCGGGGACGACCTGCATATGCCCGAACTCGCCCGCGACACCGAACTTGCCGCGCTTGACGGCGCCGTCCTCCAGGATCGCGCCGCCGATGCCGGTGCCGAGGGTGATCATGACCAGGTGGTCCTCGCCGCGGCCCGCGCCGAAGCGCCACTCCGCCCAGGCGGCGGTGTTCGCGTCGTTGTCGACCATGACGGGCACGGCGAGGCGGCCCGAGATCCGGTCCCGCAGGGGTTCGTTGCGCCAGGACAGGTGGGGGGCGAAGAGCACGCGGTTGCGGTCCGCGTCGACCCAGCCCGCGGCGCCGATGCCGACGGCGTGCACGTCGTGGCGGTCGGACAGGTCGAGGACCAGCTCGACGATGGTGTCCTCGACGACCCTGGGGCTCTTGGACTTGTCCGGGGTCTCCGTGCGGAGGGTCTCCAGGATGTTGCCGTCGGGGTCGACGACGCCCGCCATCACCTTGGTGCCGCCGATGTCGATGCCGACGGTGTTGACGCGGGGCGCCGTCAGATGTGATCGGCGTTCGCGGGTGCCCACGGTCCGCAGAACGGTGGCTCGTGCGGAGCCGCGGTGCGCGAGGTCGCGGTAGGTGCTCATTGCGGCGATTCTGCCTCACGCTCGCGGGGGCGCGCACAACGGGATCTCGCGGGGCGCGTGACGGGGTACGGGGATCGGCCTCCCCCGCGCCCCTGACACAGCACCCCCACCCGTCAGGCGGGCCCCCGGCCCTCCAGTTCGTGACGGAGGTCGTCGAGTTCGCTGCCGCCCGCCATCTGGCGGGTCAGTTCGTCGAGGGTGATCTCGTCGCGGGTGTAGCTGCCGGACATCGCACCGCGCTTGAGGAGGACGAAGCGGTCGCCGACCAGGTACGCGTGGTGGGGATTGTGCGTGATGAGGACCACGCCGAGGCCCGCGTCCCGCGCCGCGGCCACGTACTTGAGGACGACCCCGGACTGCTTCACGCCGAGCGCCGCCGTCGGCTCGTCCAGGACGAGGACCTTCGCGCCGAAGTAGACGGCGCGCGCGATGGCCACGCACTGCCGCTCGCCGCCGGAGAGCGTACCGATGGGCTGGTCGACGTCGCGCAGGTCGATGCCCATGCGGAGCAGCTCCGCGTGGGTCGTCGCCCGCATCAAGTCGACGTCCATGCGGCGGAAGGGGCCGGACCCCTTCGTCGGCTCGGAGCCGAGGAAGAAGTTCCGCCAGACCGGCATGAGGGGGACCACGGCCAGGTCCTGGTAGACCGTGGCGATGCCCCGGTCCAGCGCCTCGCGCGGCGTGGCGAACCGCGCCTCCTCGCCCTCGATCGTGAAGGAGCCGGAGTCGTTCCTGTGCAACCCGGCGATGATCTTGATGAGGGTCGACTTGCCCGCGCCGTTGTCGCCGAGCACGCACGAGATCTCCCCCGCGTGCACTTCGAGGGAGACGCCTTCGAGCGCGCGGATGTTGCCGTAGTACTTGCTGACGTCGTCGAGCTCGACGAGCGGCGTGCGCCCGCCCCCGTCCTCGGGGACCGCGTCGGTCTTCGTCATGTCCGTGGTCACTTCGTCGCCTCCGCGCGCTTGCGGACCCAGTGGTTGAGCAGGGTGGCGAGGAGCAGCATCACGCCGAGGAAGAACTTGAACCAGTCCGAGTTCCACTCGGCGTACACGATGCCCTTGCTGACCATGCCGAAGATCAGCGCACCGACGGCCGCACCGACCGCGGAGCCGTAGCCACCGGTGATGAGGCAGCCGCCGATGACGGCCGCGACGATGTAGATCAGTTCGTTGCCGACACCCTCGCCGGACTGCACGGTGTCGTACGAGAACAGCAGGTGCTGGCCGGAGATCCAGGCGCCGAACGCGACGCCCATGTAGAGGCCGATCTTCGTCTTGGCGACCGGGACGCCGACCGCGCGGGCCGCGTCCTCGCCGCCGCCCACCGCGAAGATCCAGTTGCCGACGCGGGTGCGCAGCAGGATCCATGTGGCGACCACGATCAGCGCGAGCCACCAGAGGATCGTGACCTTGAAGCCGACGCCGCCGATCGTGATCGTCTCGGCGAAGATCTTCTTGGCGGAGGTGAAGCCCTCCATGTCGGAGATCGACTTGGTGGAGACCGTGCCGCTGATCATCTTGGTGAAGCCGAGGTTCATGCCGGTCAGCATCAGGAACGTGCCGAGCGTGATGATGAAGCTCGGCGGGTCCGTGCGGGTCAGCATGACGCCGTTGAAGACGCCGATGGCGAGGGTGACGAGCAGCGAGACGCCGACGCCGACCCAGACGTTCGCCGTCATCTGGTAGCTGAACATCGACGAGACCAGGGCGGAGGTCGTCACGAGGACGCCCGCCGACAGGTCGAACTCGCCGCCGATCATCAGCAGCGCCACCGGCACCGCCATGATGCCGAGGGTCGAGGCGGCGTACAGGACCGTCGCGAGGCTGGAGGCCTGGAGGAAGCTGTCCGCGATGAACGAGAAGAAGATGAAGACGGCGATGGCACCGACGACCGAGCCGAGCTCGGGGCGGCCCATCAGTTTCTTCAGCGGCGAGGTCTTGACGAGCCGCTCGTCGGTCCTGTCGCCCGGGGCGGGTGCCGGTGCTGTCGCGGTCATCGGGTCCCTCGCTTCGCGTATTCCTCCAGCTCGGCGGCCTGGTCCTTGGTGATGATCTGCGGTCCTGTGAGGACGGGCCTGCCACCGCCGAGGACGTCGGCGTTGTACTTGTACAGCCAGAGCAGGTCGACGGCCTGGTAGCCCTGGAGGTAGGGCTGCTGGTCGACGGCGAAGCCGAGGTCGCCGGACTTCAGGCCGGCCGCGACCGTCTCGTTCAGGTCGAAGGTGTCGATCTCCGCCTTGCTGCCCGCGCTGTCCGCGGCCTTCACCGCGGTGTCCGCGAAGGGCGCGCCGAGCGTGACGACGGCGTCGATGGACTTGTCCGTCTGGAGCCGGGCCTCGACGGAGGACTGCACGTCGGGCATGTTGGTGCCGGTGACGTACAGGTTCTGCATCTTGCCGTCGAAGGTCTTCTTGGCCCCGTCGCAGCGCTGCTCGTGGCCGACGTTGCCCTGCTCGTGCAGGATGCAGAGCGCCTTCTTCTTGCCGCGCTTGTTGAGCTCCTCGCCGACGGCCTCGCCCGCGATCGTCTCGTCCTGCCCGATGTGGGTGAGCGCCCCGAACTTCTTGGACTCGGCCGAGCCGGAGTTCACGGTGATCACCGGAATACCGGCCTTCTTGGCGCGGGCCAGGGCGCCCTTCATCGCGTCCGGCTTGGCCAGCGTGACGATGATCCCGTCGACCTTCTTGTCGATGTAGGAGTCCACGAGCTGGGCCTGCTGCTGGGCCTCGTCGTCATGGGCGTAGAGGAAATTGATGTTGTCCTTGCGGGCGGCCTGCTCGGCACCGCTCTGGACGATGTCCCAGAAGGTGTCGCCGTCGCCCGAGTGGGTCACCATGCCGACGGTCCACCGCGGCGTGTTCACCGCCGCCTTGCCCTGGGCGGTCGCCGCCTTGCGGGCGTCCTCCGCGCGTTTGCCACCGGTGCTGCTGCATCCGGTGAGTCCCGCGGTGACCCCGAGCACCGCCACCAGCACGGCGCCCACCGTACGTACCCCTGTCTTCACCCTTGCCACGACGCCGTGCCCTTCTTGCTCTGCTGCTCTGTGCGGCCGGTCCGGATCCCCGGCCCCAGCCGCCCAAGTATCGACCACGCGGATCACGTGTGTGTCCATCGGGTGCCGCGAGTGTTCATCGCGTACCGCGTGCGGTGTACTTCTCCAGCTTCGGCACGTCCTTCCCGGTGACGACGGCGGGCCCGGTGAGGACGGGCTTGCCGCCTCCCAGGACGTTGGCGTTGGTCTTGTAGAGCCACAGCTCGTCCACGGAGAGGTAGCCCTGGAGGTAGGGCTGCTGGTCGACGGCGAATCCGACCTCCTTCGCCTTCATCCTCTTCACGACCTCGGCGTTCAGGTCGAACGTGTCGATCTCGGCCTTGCTGCCCGTATCCTCCTTGGCCTTCACCGAGTACGCGGCGATGGGCGCGCCGAGGGTGACGACCGCGTCGATGCCCTTGGTCGCCTGGAGCTTCGCGCTGATGGAGGACTGGGAGGCGGGCGCGTTGGTCCCCTCGACGTTCAGGTTCTCGACGGAGCCGCCGAAGCTTTTCTTCACTCCGGCGCAGCGCTGTTCGAGCGAGACGTTGCCCTGTTCGTGGATGACGCAGAGCGCCTTCTTCTTGCCGCGCTTGTCGAGCTCGTCGCCGACGGCCTCACCGGCCACGGACTCGTCCTGCCCGATGTGGCTGAGCGCGCCGAACTCCTCGGAGAACTCGCCGCCCGAGTTGATCGTGACGACGGGGATACCGGCGGCGTTCGCCTTGGCGAGGACGGACCGCATCGCCTCGGGCTTGGCCAGGGTCACGACGATCCCGTCGACCTTCTTGTCGACGAAGGACTGGACGAGCTCGGCCTGGCCCTTGGCCTCCTTGTCGTTGGCGTAGAGGAACTGGACGTTGTCCTTGCGGGCGGCCTGCTCGGCGCCGCTGCGGACGATGTCCCAGAAGGTGTCGCCCTCGCCCGAGTGCGTGACCATCGCGATCTTGAGCCGGGGCGTGTTCACGCCCGTGCCGCCCCCGCCCCCACTCCCGCCGTCCCCGGACTTGTCCTCGTCGTCCTTGCCGCCGGAGCCGCTGCAGCCTGCGGCGAGCGCGATCACCGCCAGACAGCTGACGACGCCCTTGGCCGTGCGGGATGTGCGCGTGGCTGTGCGGGATGTACGCATGATGGACCACCCCTCGTCTCCCGGCCGCCTCGGTGCGGCTGGAGGAGTTCTAGCGGGGGCGGCGCGGGACCGTCAATAAGTTTGTCAGAACATTCTGACGCCAGGGGTGCGCGTACGGCGGTCTCTACGGTCGTACGAGGAGCTGGAACTCGAAGGAGTACCGCGAGGCGCGGTAGACGTGCGAGCCGAACTCGACGGCGCGTCCCGTGTCGTCGAAGGTGGTGCGCCGCATGGTGAGCAGCGGGGCGCCCACCGGCTCGGCGAGCAGTTCCGCCTCGTCGGCGGTGGCGGCGCGGGCACCGACGGACTGGCGGGCGCTGTGCAGGGTGAGGCCCGCCGCGCGCATCAGGCGGTACAGCCCGGTGGCCTCCAGGCGCGCCGGGTCGAGGTCGAGGAGGCCGGTGGGGATGTGGTTGCGCAGGTGGGCCATGGGCTCGCCGTGCGCGAGCCGGAGCCGCTCGACGAGGTGTACGTCGTCGCCCTCGGCGACTCCGAGCGCCGACGCGACCTCGGCGGTGGCGGGCTCAAGGACTGCGCGCAGCACACGGGTCTCGGGGCGCTGCCCCGCGGCCTCCAGGTCGTCGTAGAGACTGCTGAGCTCGAGCGGTCGCTTGACCTGGCTGTGCACGACCTGGGTGCCGACGCCCCGCCGCCGCACGAGCAGCCCCTTGTCGACGAGGGACTGGATCGCCTGCCGCACCGTCGGCCGCGAGAGCCCCAGCCGCCCGGCGAGCTCGATCTCGTTGCCGAGAAGGCTGCCGGGCGTGAGGGCGCCGCGCTCGATCGCCGCTTCCAGCTGCTGGGCCAGCTGGAAGTAAAGCGGTACGGGACTGCTGCGGTCGACGCCGAGCCGGAGGTCCACGGTGGGGTCCTGGACCGGCTTGTCCTGAGCTGCTTTGGCGACTGGTTTGGACACGTGGCGAGCGTAGTCCCAGGAGATGATGACGGGTAGTTCTTAAGTTCTGTTGTCCGGACAAATTCCGGATCAGGCCTTGCGGGCCACCGCGCCGTACATCGCGATCGCACTGTCGTCGATGCCGTGCTGGTCGGGGCCCGGGCGCCACTTGTGGACCTGGGTGACACCCGGGTCGACCAGCTCCATGCCGTCGAAGAACGACGTGGCCGTGGGCAGGTCGCGCAGAGCCATCGGCATGCCCTGCGCGGCGTACTCCTCGGCCACCCGGCCCACCTCGCCGGGAGCGAAGTCCGCGGTGCCGATGGTCATGGCGAGGAAGCTGCCCGACGGGAGCGGCTCCAGGAGGCGCTGGACCAGGCGGCGGTCGTCCGGGGGCAGGATGAAGTGGAGGATGCCGATGACCATCAGGCCGACCGGTTCCTTCAGGTCGATCAGCTCGCGGAACTCCGCGCTGTCCAGGATGGCGTCCGGGTCGTGCATGTCCGCGTCGATGTACGCCGTCGCGCCCTCGGGGGTGCTCTGCAGGAGGGCGCGGGCGTGGGCCAGGACGATGGGGTCGTTGTCCACGTAGACCACGTGCGACTCCGGCGCCACCTGCTGCGCCACCTCGTGCAGGTTGGGCGCCGTGGGCAACCCCGTGCCTATGTCGAGGAATTGGCGGATGCCCTGCTCCTTGGCCAGGTAGTGCCCGGCGCGGTGCATGAAGCGGCGGTTCTCCAGCATGTGCACCGGCAGCGCCGGCCAGTGCTCGCACATCGTGTCGCCCGCCGCGGCATCCACGGGGTAGTGGTCCTTGCCGCCCAGGATGTAGTCGTACACCCGCGCCGAATGTGCCGTCGAGGTGTCGATCCGATCGCCCGCGCCGTGCATGGGCCGCTCCAATTCTCTGTGTACTCACCGGACTTCGGTGGCCGCGCCGAAGAACCTACGCCACCTCGTGATGGTGTCACGCCATCGCCCCGACTGGAGACGGCTCTACGGGACCGGGGGCCCGGCTTACGTACTGTTGTCAGGACAAAGCATTGACAGGACCGTCCGGCGTCGCGAGGGTGGGTGCATGCGCATCGGACTGATCGGAACGGGCCGCATCGGCTCCTTCCACGCGGCCGCCCTCAGCCACCACCCCGACGTGACGTCCCTGGTGATCGCCGACGCCGACGCCGCCCGGGCCACCGCCCTCGCCGCGCGGACCGGTGCGACGGCAGTGTCCTCGGCGGACGACGTCTTCGCCGCGGGGGTGGACGCCGTGGTGATCACGGCAGCGACCGCCGCGCACGCGGAGCTCATCGGCAGAGCGGCGCGTGCGGGCCTCCCCGTGTTCTGCGAGAAGCCCATCGCCCTCGACCTGCCGGGCACGCTCGCCGCCCTCGCCGAGGTCGAGGCCGCGGGGACCGTGCTGCAGCTCGGCTTCCAGCGGCGCTTCGACGCGGGGTACACGGCGGCACGCGAGGCGGTGCGCTCGGGCCGTCTCGGGCGGCTGCACACCGTGCGGGCGATCACTTCGGACCCCGCGCCGCCCCCGGCCGCGTACCTGCCGCTCTCCGGCGGCCTCTACCGCGACTGCCTCGTCCACGACTTCGACATCCTGCGGTGGGTGACGGGGCGCGAGGTCACGGTGGTCTACGCGACCGGGTCCGACGCGGGACCCGCGATGTTCCGCGACGCGGGCGACGTCGACACGGCGGCCGCGGTGCTGACCCTGGACGACGGCACGCTCGCCACGGCCACCGCGACGCGCTGCAACGGCGCGGGGTACGACGTCCGCATGGAACTGGCAGGTGACCGCGACCAGTTGGCGGTCGGCATGGACGAGCGCACGCCGCTCACCTCCGTGGAACCGGCGGGCCCGCCCGCTCCGGTCAAGCCGTGGCCCGGTTTCCTCGAGCGCTTCGCCCCCGCGTACGAGGCGGAGCTCGCCGCCTTCGTCGAGGTGGTCCGCGGCGCACGGGCGAACCCCTGCGACGGCCGCGAGGCGCTGCACGCGCTGCGGATCGCGGAGGCGTGCGAGCTGTCGCGGCGGGAGCGGCGGCCGGTGCGGATGGCGGAGATCTCCGTGGGGATCTCAGCTGACTGAGAGCCTGTGACAGCCAGCCCGCCGTGGAGAGCACTCAGGCCTCACGCCGTGGACAGCACCGTCCCCTGCGCGATCGCGCACAGCGTCTCCGTGCCCTCCTCGGCCACCGCGACCAGCTCGCAGCGCACCGTCGCCTGACGTCGGCCCGAGTGCACCACGACGGCGTGCGCGATGAGGGTCATGCCGGTCGCGGGGCGTACGTACTGGATGGAGAACCCGGACGTCAGGACGGCCGGGCCGAGCGTCGTGCCCGCGGCGAACGTGATGCTGTTGTCCGCCGCGTACGCCAGGACGCCGCCGTGCAGGAAGCCGTTCTGCTGCCGGAGCTCGTCGCGGACCCCGATCTCCAGCGTGGCCGCGCCCTCACCGAACCGCGTGATGCGGGCCCGCACGAGACGGCTGAACGGCTGGGCCTCCAGGACCTTCCGGGCCATGGCGAGGTCGAGGGGGTCGGGTACCGGCTGTGCGGGCAAGGGCTCGGTCATGACCGACTACTACCACCGGACGGGAAGCCGCCGCATCCCTCTGATCAGAGTCCCTGGCAGCCACTCCCCCGGCGGCCCGTCCGACGCGAGGCCGGGGCAGCGCTCCAGGAGGGAGCCGAGCGCGATCTTCGCCTCGACCCGGGCCAGCGGGGCGCCCAGGCAGTGGTGCAGGCCGTGCCCGAACGCCATGTGGCCCTGTGGGGCGCGGCGGATGTCGAAACGGTCGGGATCGGAGAAGCGCGCGGGGTCCCGGTCGGCCGCGGCGAGGGCGATCCGGACGACCGCGCCCGTCGGTATCACGATGCCGCCGAGCTCGGTGGGTTCGGTCGCGAAGCGGTACGTCGCGCACTCCACCGGCCCCTCATAGCGCAGGGCCTCCTCGATGGCGCCGTCCAGGAGGGACATGTCGGCGCGCAGCGCCGCGAGTTGGTCGGGGTGGGTGAAGAGGGCGTGGACGCCGTTGGCGATGAGGTTGACCGTCGTCTCGTGCCCGGCGATCAGCAGCAGGAAGGCCATGGCGCGCAGTTCGGAGGCGGAGAGGCGGTCGCCGCTCTCGTCGTCCGTGGTGCGGATCAGCGCGCTCAGCAGGTCTTCGCCCTGTCCCGAACGCCGTTTGTCCTCGACGAGATCGGTGAGGTACCCGGCCAGCTCCACGAAGGCCGCGCGCTCCTCCTCCTGGTTCGGTGACGCCACGACGCCGGTCGACATCCGGCGGAACGCCGCGCGGTCGATGTCCGGGACGCCGAGCAGCTCGCAGATCACGGTGATCGGCAGGTGGAAGGCGAGCGCTTCGAACAGGTCGGCCCGCCGGGTGGTGGCCGACTCGCCGTGGACGAGCATCTCGTCGAGGAGGTCGTCGGTGATCCGCTGGATGCGGGGGCGCAGGGCCTCGACCCGGCGCATGGTGAACTCCCGGGTGACGAGGGCGCGCAGCCGGGTGTGCTGCGGCGGGTCGGCTATCAGCAGATGCGTGCCGATCAGGTCTTCTTCGTGGAACGCGAAGTTCCCCGCGGCGGCGGACTTGGCGAAGCGGGGCTCGCGGAGCGCGGTCCTGCACTCCTCGTACCCCACCACCAGGTACGTGTCGTCCATGTCCTCCGGGGGTGGCAGGCGGACGCGGTGGACGGGTCCCAGAGAGCGAAGCTCCGCGTAGACGGAGTGCGGGTCCTCTCTGAATCTCGCGCCGTACGTATCCAGGTCGATGCTGTCCGCCATGTGGTCCCCTCCCAGGTGTTCATGTGGCCAACGTGCCGAACGCGGCGTTCTGTTCCCGCCCCACGCCAGGTTCAGCCGTCCTCGTCCAGCAGTCCCGCGTCGTGCGCCAACAGCGCGATCTGCACCCGGTTGTTGAGGTCCAGCTTCGTCAGGATCCGCGACACGTGCGCCTTGACCGTGGCGACGCTCAGGAACAGCTGAGCCGCGATGTCCGCGTTCGACCCGCCGCGCCCGACCGCGACGGCCACCTCGCGCTCCCGCTCCCCCAGCGTCGCGAGCCTGTCCAGCGCCCGGCGTCTGCGGTCGAGCTGCGGGTCGACGCCGGTGACCTGCGTGATCAGCTGCTGGGTCACCGTCGGCGAGAGCACGGGATCCCCCGCGGCGACCGCCCGTACCGCCGCGACGATCTCGGCCGGCGCCGTGTCCTTGAGGACGAACCCGGCCGCGCCCGCGCGCAGGGCGCGCAGTACCTGCTCGTCGGCGTGGAACGTGGTGAGGACGATGACCTCGGGGGCGCCGGGCCGCCTGCGCAGCGCCTCGGTGGCGGTGAGGCCGTCCATCGTGGGCATGCGGATGTCCATCAGGACGACGTCGGGCCTGAGTTCGCCGACCAGGGGGGCGACCTCGGTGCCGTCGGCCGCCTCGCCGACGATCTCGATGTCGGCCGCGCCGCCGAGCATGAAGGAGAGCCCGGCCCGCACGAGCGGATCGTCGTCGACGAGGAGCAGCTTGATCGGTTTCATGACGCCCACGGTAGCCAGGCCTCCAGGTGGAATCCGCCGTCGGTCCCGGCCTCGTGTCCGAGCCTGCCGCCCGCGAGCGTGGCCCGCTCGGCGAGCCCGATGAGACCCTGCCCCGAGCCGGGGACCGCGGGTACGGGGCCGGGCGGTGCGGGGTTGCGGACGGAGAGGGTCAGGCCCTCGCCGGGCGCGCCGGTGACAGTGACGGTCACCTCGGCGCCGGGGGCGTGTTTGCGGGCGTTGGTCAGGCCTTCCTGGGCGATGCGGTAGGCGGTGCGGCCGAGGGCCGTGGGTACGGAGCCGGGGTCGGCGACGCGGTTGTCGAGGACGACCTTCATGTCGGCGTCGCGGGACTCGGCGATCAGGGTGTCGAGGGCGGCGAGGGTGGGCTGCGGGCGGCCGGATGCGTCCGACTCGCTGCCGCGCAGGACGCCGATCACCTGGCGCAGGTCCTGCAACGCCTCGTGGGAGCTCTCCCGGATGACGCCCGCCGCCCTGGCGATCTCCTCGCGGGGTGCGTCCGGGCGGAACTCCAGGGCGCCCGCGTGGACGCTGAGCAGGGTGAGGCGGTGGGCGAGGACGTCGTGCATCTCGCGCGCGATGTCCTCGCGGGCGAGCCGCTGGGCCTGTTCGGCGCGGAGCGCGGCCTCGTTCTCCGCGCGGACGGCGCGGTCGCGCAGGCTGAGCAGGAGTTCGCGGCGGGAGCGCACGAACATGCCCCAGCCGATGACCGTGATGGTGAGCAGTACGCCGAAGGCGATGGCCAGGCCGTACGACATGGCGGCGTCCGGGCGCAGCCAGAAGGTGAGGGGGACCACGGCGATCGAGGCGCCGCCGATCCAGGCGACGTACCGGAACGGTCGGTGCACGGCGAGGGTGAAGAGGGCGACCGCCGCGGCGCCGCCCGCCGTGTCGGAGGCCACCGAGACCGGCACCAGGACGAGGGCGAGACCGACGGGCCACCGCCGCCGCAGCCAGACCGCGGCGCAGGCGACGGCTCCGAGCACCTGGTCGAACTCCGCCCAGCCCGGGGAGACGTGCGGGTTGTTGCCGACGGCGTCGGCGCCGACCATCCCGATGACGACGGCGGCGAAGAAGCAGGCGAAGTCCGCGATCCAGTCGCGGACGGTCCGCCGCGACTTGCGTCCTGCGCGGCTCGGGTCGAATTCGCGGGCGATGGCGGAGGGCAGCGTCCAGGGTCTCCTGGCCATGGGGCCGGGCAGGGGCCCCACCCCGGCGCCCGGCCCGGGTGTCCGCTCGCCCTCGGCGGGTCGCTTGGGATCAGTGCCGCTCATGGTCGACAAATCTACGCACCGCGGGCAGCCGTGCGGGGTCCTCTCGCGTGATCGTCTACCAAAGTCGCGCAGGTCCCCGACTTTCGGACCCGCTCAAGGGGAAGATCCTCGCCCCGCGGCGGATGTCCGCCGGGAAGGTGCGGGACGAGGATCCTGGCATGAAGCAGCTACTGGAGTTTCTCGGTGTGGCCCTGTTGTTCCAGGGCGCGGTCGGTCTGGCCCACAGCTTCACCGGCGCACTGCGCGGCTGGGGCCTGATCCAGCGCTTCGGCTTCCTCGACGGTTATGAGACGTACGCGAGCGTGGCCCTGATCGTGCTGGCCTGCGCACTGTTCGCCGCCCTGCGGAGCCTCGGCGCCGACTGAGGGCCCGCGGCCGGAACGCCGCTCAGCAGCCGTGGTCGACCAGGTCGAACGACGCGTAGTGGTCGGACGTGTAGTAGTCCTCCTGGTTCTTCTCACCGGTGACGATGCGGCGGGCACCGCGGTCGTCGGAGCCCGGCGTGACAACCGTGTACTCGTGGTAGTAGCCGGAGCTCTGCTTCGGCAGCTCACTCTCGCGGTTCTGGAAGACGGTGCCGTCCTGCGGGTACGGGTAGGGGCCGCCCGCCTCGATCAGGTCGAGGGTGTCGTGCGCCTGGGAGGGCAGCGCGGAGTAGCAGATGTCGCCGACCGCGGTGATGGAGTGCGAGGCGGTGATGGTGTGCGAGGCGGAGGTGACCGGTGCCGACGGCGCCGCGCTCGCCGCGACGGGGCCGCCGATGAGCAGTGCTGCGGCCAGGGCTGTGACGCTGACGATTCGTGGGGGGATTCGCATGGGTCCAGTGTGACGCGCGTAGAGGTTGTCGTGTCAACGACAAGTCACGGAAATTTTCCGGGAGTTAACCGACCGGCGCGGGCCGTCAAGCTACGTGTCCGATTGCCGCCAGCCGATGCCCGCCCGGACGCCTTTCATTGAACCCGCAAGCACTTGTACCGCAAGCACTTGATCTGCAAGCACTTGGCGATCGCGCTTCAAACGGAAGGCTCCGATATGTCTACTCTCACCGGCCGGACGGCCCTGGTCACCGGCGGCAGCCGCGGCATGGGCGCGGCTATCGCGCTGCGGCTCGCCCAGGAGGGCGCGGACGTGGCCCTCACCTACGTAGACAACGAGGCGGCCGCCGACGAGGTGGTCACGAAGATCCGGGCCATGGGGCAGCGCGGCTTCGCCATCCGGGCGGACGCGGCGGACGCCGGGGACGCGGCAGGCGCGGTCGACCGCGCGGCCGACGACCTGGGCGGCCTGGACATCCTGGTGAACAACGCGGGCATCGGCGTCCTCGGCCCCATCGGCGATCTGACGCTCGCCGACATCGACCGGGTCATGGCCGTGAACGTACGAGGTGTCTTCCTGGCCTCGCAGACGGCGGCCGCCCGACTCCGCGACGGCGGCCGGATCATCACCGTCGGCAGCTGCATGGCCCAGCGCGTCCCGGGCCCCGGCGGCACGCTGTACGCGACGAGCAAGGCCGCGCTGATCGGCCTCAACAAGGCGCTGGCAAGGGAGTTGGGCGGACGCAGGATCACGGCGAACCTCGTCCAGCCCGGTCCGATCGACACGGACATGAACCCGGCGGACGGCCCCTTCGCCGAGGGGCAGAGCGCCATGACCGCCCTCGGCCGCTTCGGCTCCGCCGACGAGGTGGCGTCCCTGGTCGGCTATCTCGCCGGGGACGACGCGGCGTACATCACCGGCACCGAGCTGTCGGTGGACGGCGGCCACGCGGCCTGAGACCCCCGCACCGGGAGGGCCGGGGCATGGGTGTGGGGCGCGCCGGGGCTGTCCACCCGGCGCGCCCCACGTTCAACGGGGGCGGATCAGCCGCCCAGCTCCTGGTGGCGGGCCGCCAGCCTGGCCGCGCCGTCCTCGGTCAGCGAACCGAACAGGCGCAGGCGGGAGATGCCGCCGTCCGGGAAGATGTCGATGCGGACGTGCGTACCGACGACCGGTGCGTCCAGTACGAAGCGGTGGTTGGTGTCGGGCTGCAGGCGGGTGCGGGGCAGCGCCTCGACCCATTCGCCCGACTCGCCGTCGCGCACCGAAAGGGCCGCCCAGCCCGCCGAGTTGCCCTTGAGGTAGGCGGTGTCGATCTCGACGACGCGGATCTCGGACTGCTGGACGAGCTGGTAGCGGATCCAGTCGTTGCCGGTGTCGCGGCGGCGGCGGGTCTCCCAGCCGTCGTCCATCTTGCGGGAGCGGCCAGGCTGGATGGTGTTGGTGGCCGGGGAGTAGAAGCGGTCGGACGCGTCCTCGACCTGGCCGCCGTTCTCCAGGGCGACGACGTCGAACGTGCCGAGCGCGGCGAGCCACTTGGGGTCGGCGACGACCTCTCCGTACACCCGCAGACGGGCGATGCCGCCGTCCGGGTGCTGGTTGACGCGCAGGTGCGTGAAGCGCTGCTCGACGTCGACGGCGAAGCCGTTGGCGGCGTGGCCGCCGACGGGCGTGCGCGGGACGAGGGTCGTCCACTTCACGTCGTCGGCGCAGAGCTCCTCGGGCGTCGGCGAACCGTCGACGCTGGTGCCCTCCACGGAGACGGCCTGCGGGTAGTTGCCGCGGAAGTGGGCGGTGTCGATGACGATGCCGCGGACGACGCCGGGCGCGCCGAGCCGCACGAGCGCCCAGTCGTGGTCGTCCTCGGTGGGCCACGGGTGCTCGCCCGAGACACCGCGGCGGCGGCGGGTCTCCCAGCCGTCCATGACCTTGCCCTTGTGGCCGAAGTGCTCGGGGTCGAACACGGCCGGGTGCGCCAGCAGCAGGTTCTCGCGCATCGCGAAGAACTCGTCGTTGGCGGCGATCACACCGGCACCGAGCTGCCGGTCGGCGAGGTTGGCGTACTGGGTGAAGGGGAAGTCGGCCGTGCGGTAGTCGGCGTAGGGCTCGCCGCCGCCGTAGGGGCTCGCGTCGCCGGTGAAGGTGGCCACGGGGGATATGTGCTGCGCCGTCACTGTTTCAGTTGTTCCTTTCCAGAAGCCGGCCTGCGGGTTCGCTGAACTCGCCGCCGTGCAGGATGCGTTCGCCGCGCAGCCAGGTGGACTTCACGACGCCGCTGAGGGTCTTGCCCGCGTACGCCGTGACCCGGTTCCGGTGCTGCAGCTCCGCGGGGTCCACGGTGAAGGTCTCGTCGGGCGCGAGGACCGCGAAGTCGGCGTCGCGGCCGGCCTCGATGGCGCCCTTCTGGTCGAGTCCGACCAGTTGTGCGGTGCGCGTGGACATCCAGCGCACCACGTCCTCGAGGGAGTGACCGCGCTTCCTGGCCTCGGTCCAGACGGCGGGCAGGCTCAGCTGGAGCCCGGAGATGCCGCCCCACGCGGTCGCGAAATCGTCGGTCTTGAGGTCTGCGGTGGAGGGTGAGTGGTCCGTGACGACGCAGTCGATGGTGCCGTCCGCGAGCGCCTCCCACAGCAGGTCCTGGTTGCCGGCCTCACGGATGGGCGGACAGCACTTGAACTCGCTGGCGCCGTCGGGGACTTCCTCGGCGGTCAGGGTGAGGTAGTGCGGGCAGGTCTCGACGGTCAGCTCGACGCCCTCGCGCTTGGCGGCGGCGACGAGCGGCAGTGCGTCGGATGAGGACAGGTGCAGGACGTGCACGCGGGCGCCGAGCCGCTTGGCGACGGCGATGAGCCCCTCGATCGCGGTGTCCTCGGAGATACGGGGCCGGGTCTGGAGGTAGTCCGCGTACTTGGGGCCGCTCTTGTGCGGGGCGGCGTCCAACTCGTGCGGGTCCTCCGCGTGCACGATCAGGAGCCCCCCGAACCCGGCGATCTCGGCCATGGAGGCGGTGAGCTGGTCCTGGTTCAGCTCGGGGAACTCGTCGACGCCCGAGGGCGACAGGAAGCACTTGAATCCGTAGACGCCGGCGTCGTGCAGCGGCTTGAGATCCTGGACGTTGTCGGGCAGGGCGCCGCCCCAGAAGCCGACGTCGATGTGCGCCTTGGTGCGGGCCACGTCCTGCTTGGTGCGCAGGTTGTCCACGGTCGTCGTCGGCGGCAGGGAGTTGAGGGGCATGTCGACGAGGGTGGTGATGCCGCCTGCGGCCGCGGCGCGGGTGGCGGTCCAGAAGCCCTCCCACTCCGTGCGGCCCGGGTCGTTCACGTGGACGTGCGTGTCGACGAGGCCGGGGAGCAGGGTGTCGTCGCCGAGGTCCTCCAGGCGTGCGCCGTCCGGTACTTCGGCGTCGTACGCGTCGACGGCGACGATCTTTCCGGCGGAGACGGCGACCGAGGCGGCCCGGGTGCCTTCCGGGGTGATGACGCGGGTCGAGCGGAGCACCAGTTCCACGGTCGCGCCCGCCGCATCCTTCGCGTCCGCTGCGTCCGTCGCACCCACCGCAGCCGCACCGGCCGTCGCGTCCACGTGTACGTCCTTTTCGGACACCCGCGTCCCCTTTCTTCTTTCTTCTGTTCCGCTACACAGACCTTTTGCTTCCGCTTAACGGAATTCAACGTTCTGTTGAAGGAGTTTTCACGCTT
This sequence comes from Streptomyces sp. Je 1-369, assembly GCF_026810505.1. NCBI lineage: Bacteria > Bacillati > Actinomycetota > Actinomycetes > Kitasatosporales > Streptomycetaceae > Streptomyces > Streptomyces sp. Je 1-369. Next base: position 7,197,562 of record NZ_CP101750.1, on the reverse strand, counting down.
GCTCTCGCGACGTCAAGGGTGGGCTTGCCCACGACCTCCGGGACGCCCCCGGACTGGACGTTTCCACAACGTGGAATTAGAATTCCGCCTGCCAGAACGTAGCTACGCACAACGAGGGCGCCGGGGGATCGCGGGACAACCCCGCGAAGACACGGACAAACGCCCCCTGACCGGCGACGACGGCATGCCGAGCAAGAGCCCTCGTGAAGAACCGACCGGTAGGCTGCTTCCTTGCCCGCCAGCACCGAAAGGAACGCGCCGTGCCGACGTCAAGCGCCAGCGACGCCCCTGCGGAAATCGCCGCCTCCAAGACCCCTGCCGCGAGCGGTGGTGTCCAGTCCCTCGAGCGTGCCTTCGACCTCCTCGAGCGGATGGCGGACGCGGGGGGCGAGGTCGGCCTCAGCGAACTCTCCGCCAGCAGCGGCCTGCCGCTGCCCACGATCCACCGCCTCATGCGCACGCTGGTCGCCTGCGGGTACGTGCGTCAGCAGGCCAACCGCCGCTACTCGCTCGGCCCGCGCCTGATCCGCCTCGGCGAATCCGCGTCCCGGCTGCTCGGCACGTGGGCCCGTCCCTACCTCGCCCGGCTCGTCGAGGAGACCGGCGAGACGGCGAACATGGCGCTGCTCGACGGCGACGAGATCGTGTACGTCGCGCAGGTGCCGTCCAAGCACTCCATGCGGATGTTCACGGAGGTCGGCCGGCGGGTCCTGCCGCACTCCACGGGTGTCGGCAAGGCGCTCCTCGCGCACGCGTCGCCGGACGACGTACGGGCACTGCTCGCCCGCACGGGGATGCCGGCCGCCACGGAGAAGACGATCACCACGCCCGAGGGTTTCCTCGCCGCGCTCGACGACGTGCGTCGCACGGGGTACGCGGTGGACGACAACGAGCAGGAGATCGGCGTCCGGTGCCTGGCCGTGCCGGTGCCCGACTCCCCCACGGCCGCGGCGATCTCCATCTCCGGCCCCGCGGGCCGGGTGACGGAGGCGGCCACGGACAAGATCGTGCCGGTGCTGCAGCAGGTGGCGGTGGAACTTTCGGCGGCGCTGGCCAGTGCGACGCCTGGCTCCTGAGCCTTGGGCGGTTCTTTTCCCACCCACCCCCCACCCACCCACTCACCCGACTAACTACCTGCACGGTGAGTGCGGCAACGGCCCGTGGCAGGGCCACGGGGTGGGTTCAGTGGTTGGCCAGGGCGAAGTCTGCTGGGGTCATTCTTCGGAGGGTGCGGCGCATGCCCTTGGGGGGCGGGGGTGCCGGGGCCGTGAGGACCGCACACCGCGCGTGCGTGTGGACGTAGCGGTGGGTCCGGGGGATGTGGTGTTTGCGGGGGCGCGCACCGATGACCAGGAGCGCGTCGGGGTGCGTGGCCAGGTCGCAGAGGACTCGACCGGCGCGGCCACGGATCACGCGGCGCTCGGAGACGACGCCGGGCGGTGCGCCGCCGAAGACCTCGTCGAAGGCGCGGTCCAGGCGGGCCCGCGCCTCCGCGTACCAGTGACGCGCCCACGCCGCGTCGGGATGGCGCAGGTAGAGCCCCTCGCCCTCGGGCGGTTCCCAGGCCAGGACGGCCACCAGTACACGCCCCCCGCGCCGCGCCTGCTCCGCCCCCGCCCGCAGCGCCGCGAGGCTCGCGAGCGAACCGCTGACCCCGACCACCACCGCTTCCCGCCCTGCCATCGTCGTGCTCCTTCCCCAGGCCAAATGCCGACCGAAGTGCTGTGATCCGCAGTCTGTACGCTGATTGGCCTGGACAGCAGGTCCAATCGGCAGGAGTTGGCATGGCAGACGCACGTGTGGTCCACACCGTGGACAGAAGGCTCGGCAGCCGTCAGCTCGTCCAGCTCCTGACCGGCACCGTCGGCGTACGCCCCGGCTACCGCGCGCTGGCGGCCGGAGTGCGCACGCTGCTCCTCGACGGCCGCATCCCCCTGCACACCCGGCTCCCCGCCGAACGCGAGCTGGCGTCGGCGCTGGCCGTCAGCCGGGCCACGGTCACGGCGGCGTACGACGTGCTGCGCGAGGGCGGGTACGCCATGAGCCGGCGCGGCGCCGGTACCTGGACCGAGCTGCCGCAGGGACAGCGGCCGTCCAGCGTCGCCGCCTTCCCCGCGGGCGACGGCGTCCTGGACCTGGCCGTCGCCGCGCCGGGCGCCCCGGAGGCCGAGCTCGGGGCCGCCCTCGCCGCCGCGGGCACCATGCTGGCCGAGCACGCGCCGACACCGGGCTACCACCCGTATGGCATACCGGAGTTGAGGACCGCCGTCGCCGACCGTTTCACACGGCGCGGCCTGCCCACCCTCCCCGACCAGATCCTCATCACCACCGGCGCCCAGCACGCGCTGTCCCTGACCCTCGCCCTGCTCGGCAGGCCGGGCGACCGCGTCCTGGTCGAGAACCCCTCGTACCCGAACGCCCTGGACGCGATCCGCGGCGCGGGCCTGCGCGCCGTCCCCGTCCCCGTGTCGGAGGAGGGGTGGGACGCGGACCTCGTCGAGTCGTCGCTGCGGCAGGCGGCGCCGCGTCTCGCGTACCTCGTACCGGACTTCCAGAATCCGACGGGCGCCCTGATGCCGCGCGAGCAGCGCGTACGCATCCTGGAGACCGCCCGCGCCACCGGCACGTGGCTGCTGATCGACGAGACCATCGCGGACATCGCGCTGGACGTGCCGCCGCCCGCCCCCTTCGCCTCGCTGGCGCCGCACGGTGCGGGCGAACAGGTCGTCACCGTCGGGTCGTTGAGCAAGACGCACTGGGGCGGGCTGCGGATCGGGTGGGTGCGGGCCGGGTCCCGGCTGATCACCGAGCTGGCGACGAAGCGCGTGCCGAACGACATGTCGACACCGGTCATCGAGCAGCTCGTGGCGCTCCATCTGCTGCGCGGCATGGACGACGTACTGCGCGAGCGGCTGCCGCGGCTGCGGGCGCAGCGGGACGCGCTCGCCGCGTCACTGACCCGTCACGTGCCGGAGTGGCGCTGGCAGACGTCACCGGGCGGGCTCTCGCTCTGGGTGGATGTGGGCCGCCCGATCGCGTCCGCGCTGGCCCGCGCGGTGCTCGCGCAGGGCGTACGGATCGAGGGCGGTTCACGGTTCGGCGCGGATCCGGGGACGCACGAACACCGGCTCCGCATCCCGTACACGCTCCCCGCGGACCTCTCGGAGCTGGCGGTACGCCGACTGGTGACGGCGATGTCGGGCGACCTGCGCCCCGCGGCGGGCGACGAGGTGGGCCGCAGGCACTGGGTGGCTTGACCCCGAGGAGACCGCAACCGGGCCGAAGTGGCCGCAGAACCGATTCCCCACCCCTACCGCCCGCCCGGCTCCCCGAATATCTCCACGGCCGTCCGCACCGCCGCCAGGCCTGCCGCCAGTGCGCTGACCGAGCCGATCGCACCGGCCACGAGCAGGAGGGACCTGCGCATCCTGGGGATCTCGGGGGCGCCGCCGTACGCCATCTCCGCCAGCGCGGCCAGCTCGTCCTCGGCGATGCCCCGGTCGGTGAACTCGGCCGGGTGGGCGGCGAGCTCCCGGCGCAGCCGCGCCACGGCCGCGCACAGTTCCGCCACCCGCGGGTCTTCGTCGCTCCCTGCCACTTGCCCTGGCCCTTGTCTCTGCTCCACGCTCCGCACCACAATTCCTCGGTTCCCCGGTTGCTGGTCGGACACCAGGGGGCCGCGGGTCAGTAAACCGTTCCCGGGACGGGGTGCGCCACTTTCGCGTACGCGGGCGGCGGCGGGTGTCGCGGACATCTCGTGTATCCAGGAGTCATGACGACGGAACCGATGAACACGCAGGTTGACGGGGCGGGCGAGGTCGTCGGGCTGCTGCTCGCCGCGGGGGGCGGACGGCGCCTCGGGGGACGGCCCAAGGCGCTGCTCGAGCACGGGGGCCGGCCGCTCGTGGAGCACGCCGTGCGGGTGCTGCGCGAGGCGGGGTGCGCGCGGGTGCACGTGGTCCTCGGCGCGTCCGCCGACGCCGTGCGCGCGCGGGCCTCGCTGCCCGGCTGCGTACTGGTCGACAACCCGGAGTGGGAGGAGGGCATGGGCTCGTCACTGCGCGCCGGTCTCGCCTCGCTCGCGAGCACCGGCGCGGCCGCCGCGCTGGTCTCCCTGGTCGACCAGCCGGGGATCGGCGTCGCGGCGACGACGCGGGTACGGGCCGCGTACCGCTCACCGGCGACGCTGGCGGCGGCCGCGTACGACGGGGTGCGGGGCCATCCGGTCCTGTTCGGGAGCGGCCACTGGGCGGGGATCGGGGCGAGTGCGGTCGGCGACCGCGGGGCACGCGATTACTTGCGGGAGCACGTGGGCGAGATCACGCTCGTGGAGTGCGGGGATGTGGCGGAGGCGTACGACATCGACACGCCGCAGGATCTGATGCGCCTGAACCCGGGTACCGGCCTGCCGCCCGCCCCCGGAACCCCGGCCTCCGGCACCCCAGGAGGCCCGGCGCACGTGGAGTGACCGGCATGGCACTCAGCGACACGTTGTGTCGACGAGAAGAATCTCGACGTCAACAAACCATTGAACTTCCACCATAAGGAAACTAGTATCCACTGACCAGAAGGCCCGTTACCTCGGACGGGGCCCCAAAGCCGTACCTCGGCTCCTGTGGCACCCAGTGCCACCGTGTCTGCCCGGCGGCTCACCCGGCACCGTCCGTGCAGCTCTCTGAAGGAAGTGACAGGACATGTCCGCACTAGCGCCGTCGCCGCTGGCCATCGTCGACGCAGAGCCCCTGCCCCGGCAGGAAGAGGTGCTCACCGACGCGGCCCTCGCCTTTGTGGCCGAGCTGCACCGGCTGTTCACGCCCCGGCGTGACGAGCTCCTCGCCCGGCGTGCCGAGCGCCGTGCAGAGATCGCCCGCACCTCCACCCTGGACTTCCTCCCGGAGACCGCCGCGGTCCGCGAGGACGACTCCTGGAAAGTCGCGCCGGCCCCGGCCGCGCTGAACGACCGCCGCGTGGAGATCACGGGCCCCACCGACCGCAAGATGACCATCAACGCCCTCAACTCGGGCGCGAAGGTCTGGCTCGCCGACTTCGAGGACGCCTCCGCTCCCACCTGGGAGAACGTCATCCTCGGCCAGCTCAACCTCACGGACGCCTACGAGCGCCGCATCGACTTCACCGACGAGCGCACCGGCAAGTCGTACGCCCTCAAGGGCGCCGACGAGCTCGCGACGGTCGTCATGCGTCCGCGCGGCTGGCACCTGGACGAGCGTCACCTCCAGGTCGAGGGCAAGGCCGTTCCCGGCGCGCTGGTCGACTTCGGCCTGTACTTCTTCCACAACGCCAAGCGCCTCATCGAGCTCGGCAAGGGCCCGTACTTCTACCTCCCGAAGACGGAGTCGTACCTGGAGGCCCGCCTCTGGAACGACATCTTCGTCTTCGCGCAGGACTACGTCGGCATCCCGCAGGGCACGGTCCGCGCCACGGTCCTCATCGAGACGATCACGGCCGCGTACCAGATGGAGGAGATCCTCTACGAGCTGCGCGACCACGCTTCCGGGCTGAACGCGGGCCGCTGGGACTACCTCTTCTCCATCGTCAAGAACTTCCGTGACGGCGGCTCGAAGTTCGTCCTGCCGGACCGCAACCTGGTGACGATGACCGCGCCGTTCATGCGGGCGTACACCGAACTCCTCGTCCGCACCTGCCACAAGCGCGGCGCGCACGCGATCGGCGGCATGGCCGCGTTCATCCCGTCCCGCAAGGACGCGGAGGTCAACAAGGTCGCGTTCGAGAAGGTCGCGAACGACAAGGACCGTGAGGCCGGCGACGGCTTCGACGGCTCGTGGGTGGCCCACCCCGACCTGGTCCCGATCGCCATGAAGTCCTTCGACGCGGTGCTCGGCGACAAGCCGAACCAGAAGGACCGCCTGCGCGAGGACGTCTCGGTCGCGCCCGGCGACCTGATCGCCATCGACTCCCTCGACGCGAAGCCCACCTACGACGGCTTGGTCAACGCCGTCCAGGTCGGCATCCGCTACATCGAGGCGTGGCTGCGCGGCCTCGGCGCCGTCGCCATCTTCAACCTCATGGAGGACGCCGCCACCGCCGAGATCTCCCGCTCCCAGATCTGGCAGTGGATCAACGCGGGCGTCGTCTTCGAGACGGGCGAGACGGCCACGGCCGACCTGGCCCGCAAGGTCGCCGCCGACGAACTCGCCGCGATCCGCAAGGAGATCGGCGACGAGGCGTTCACCTCCGGCAAGTGGCAGCAGGCCCACGACCTCCTCCTCCAGGTCTCCCTGGACGCGGACTACGCGGACTTCCTGACCCTCCCGGCGTACGAGCAGCTCCGCTGACCGCACACCCCCGCACCGCACGACCGAGCCCCCGGCACCGCACAGCGCCGGGGGCTCGGTCGTGCGGTGGGCGGTCGTGACGTCACGGAGAGGTTCGCCGGGTTTCGGCGGGACGATTGACCAATCCGGGGCGCCGTCCGCTACGTATCAGAGGTGTACGTCGGTCTGCGCCCTGGAGGGTCTGCGCGTGAATGAAGTCGTCCGCATCGGGTCACGGTCGGCGGCCGGGCCCGATCTGCAGGAGTTGCTCGCCCGGGTCGCCCGCGGTGATCAGCAGGCGTTCACCGGTGTCTACGAGGCCGTGGCGGGCCCCGTCCTCGGGGTCGTGCGCGGAGTGCTGCGCGACCACGCCCAGTCCGAGGAGGTCACCCAGGACGTCCTGGTCGAGGTGTGGCGCACCGCGCCCCGGTACCGGCCCGATCGCGGTACCGCGATGACCTGGGTGCTCACGCTCGCGCACCGGCGCGCCGTGGACCGGGTCCGCTCCGCGGAGGCGGCCGCGGCCCGTGACCGCAAGGCCGCGCAGCTCGCCCGCACCCCCGCGTTCGACGAGGTCAGCGAGGAGGTCGAGGCGCATCTGGAGCGTGAACAGGTACGCCGGTGTCTGCGTGGCCTCACCGAGGTGCAGCGCCAGTCCGTGACCCTCGCCTACTACCGCGGCCTGACCTACCGCCAGGTCGCCGAGCTCCTCGCCCTCCCCTTGGGCACCGTCAAGACCCGCCTGCGCGACGGACTCATCCGGCTGCGCGACTGCCTGGGGGTGAGCGCGTGAACAGCGCGGCCGACCTGCACACCCTGACCGGCGCCTACGCCGCCGACGCCCTGGACGACGCCGAACGCGCCCAGTTCGAGGAGCACCTCGTACTCTGCCCGTCCTGCGACCAGGAGGTACGGGAGCTGACCGCGACCGTCGCACGCCTGGCCCTCGCCTCGGCCGTCGCGCCGCGTCCCGCCCTGAAGGACGAGGTGCTTCGGCGGATCGGCACCGTCCGCCAGGACGTTCCGGACGTCCCGCGTGAGATGGAGGCCGTCCCTGGCGGCCCTGCACCGCGCCGGACACACGGCGTGTACCGGTGGGCCCTCGCCGCCTGCGTCGCCGCCGCCGTCGGCCTCGGCGGCACCGCGGTCTGGCAGCACCAGCGCGCGGAGGACGCGCGCGACCAGGTGCGGCAGGCGCAGGAGCAGACCCGGGAACAGTCGCGGGAGCTCGCCGCCGTGCTCGCCGCCCCGGACGCCAGGACCCGAACCGGGGGGCTCGCGGACGGGGCACGGGGCACCGTCGTCGTGTCCAAGAGCCTCGACAGGGCCGTGTTCGTCGCCGACGGCATGGCACGGCCCCCCAAGGGCAAGGTCTACCAACTCTGGTTCGACGACGGCGGAGCCATGCGCTCGGCCGGTCTCATGGACCCCGACAGGTCCGCGGCGACGGTCCTCATGCGGGGCGGGATCGGGAAGGCGACCGGCATGGGCATCACGGTGGAACCGGCGGGCGGTTCGGACGAGCCGACCTCCTCCCCCGTGGCGTTGATGGAGTTGCCCGTCTGATCTCGTCCGCTCTTTGAAACGGACGGGGAAGCCACCAATCCGCGCGGCCGTCGGCCTCGGATACCCCGTGTGACGACAGAACGGAACCGCCGGAAACCGCGCATCGACCCGGGGCGTGCCGCGGGCGGTGCGCTGAGCGGGCTGCTGGCAGGGTTCGCCGCCCTCGCCACGGCCGAGCTGCTGTCCTCCGCCGTGCGTCCCGAGGCCGGACCGGTCGTCGCGGTCGGCGGCGCGGCGATCGACCGTACCCCCGCGTCCGTCAAGGACTGGGCGATCCGGGAGTTCGGCACCGACGACAAGCTCGTGCTGCAGTCCGGCATCGTCGCGGTGCTCGCGCTCCTGGCCGTCGCTCTGGGGCTCCTCGCCCTGCGCCACCGCAGGATCGGCGCCGCGGGCGTGCTGCTCTTCGGGGTGGTCGGCGCGCTGGCCGCCGTGTCCCGGCCGGATTCGTCCGGCCTCGTGGACGCGCTGCCCTCTCTGGTGGGTGCCGTGGCCGGTGCGGCGCTGCTGTACGCGCTCGCGGGCCGTCTCACCCCCGACTCCGACGGCGACACAGTGGATACGGGCGGCACCGGGTGGGACCGGCGCGGGTTCCTGATCGCCGCCACCGCGGCCGCCGCCGCGTCGGCGGGCGTCGGCGCGCTGGGCAGGTCGTTCAACGCCTCGCGCGGCAAGAACGCCATCGCCTCCCGCGAAGGCATCGTGCTGCCCGCCCCCGCCTCACCCGCCTCCGCCGTCCCCAAGGGCGCACGGCTGCGCGTGCCGGGCCTCAGCCCGTTCCTCACGCCCGCCGGGGACTTCTACCGGGTGGACACCGCGCTGCTCGTGCCCAAGGTGGACGCCGACACCTGGCGGCTGCGGATCCACGGCAAGGGTGTCGCGCGCGAGACGACCGTTTCCTTCCAGGACCTGCTGCGGCGCGAACTGATCGAGCGGGACATCACGTTGGCGTGCGTGTCCAACGAGGTCGGCGGTCCGTACGTGGGCAACGCCCGCTGGATCGGCGTGCGGCTCGCGGACGTGCTCGCCGAGTGCGGAGTCGTGCCTCCGGCCCGCGGCGGTCCGGCGGACCAGCTGGTCGCCCGGTCCGTGGACGGCATGACCATCGGTACGCCCGTGGACGACGTGATGGACGGCCGCGACGCGCTGCTCGCGCTCGGCATGAACGGCGAACCGCTGCCGTTCGAGCACGGGTTCCCCGTCCGCATGGTGGTGCCGGGGCTGTACGGATACGTCTCCGCCTGCAAGTGGATCGAGGACATCGAGCTCACGACGTTCGACGCGTACGACCCCTACTGGGTACGGCGCGCCTGGGCCGCCAAGGCCCCGATCAAGACCCAGTCCCGGATCGACACCCCCAAGCCGTTCGCCAGGCCGAAGGCGGGCACGGTGATGGTCGCCGGGGTGGCGTGGGCGCAGCACCGCGGCATCGACAAGGTCGAGGTGCGCGTCGACGACGGCCCGTGGCGGACGGCCGATCTGGCCGCCGAGGACACCCGGGACACCTGGCGTCAGTGGTCCTTTCGCTGGCAGGCCGCTCCGGGCAGTCACACCCTCACGGTGCGGGCGACCGACCGTACGGGCGCCGTCCAGACGGCGTCACGAACCCGCACGAGCCCCGACGGGGCGAGCGGCCGACATTCGGTGGTGGTCACCGTCACCTGACCCAGGACAGCGCAGCACGCTCCATGCACAGGTACGCCCACTCGTCTCTTGGGAGAAGTCATGAACACCACAGCCCCCCGTGTCCGCCGCGCCGCCATCGCCGTAGCCTCGGCCGCGATCCTCCCCCTCGCTCTGGCGGCCTGCTCGGACGGCAGCTCGGACAGCGCCGCTGACAGCCCCTCCAAGAGCGCGTCGGCCGAACCGTCCGAGGCGATGGGATCGATGACGGAGCCGTTCGGGCCCGCCTGTTCGTCCGTGCCCGAGGACGGCAAGGGCAGCTTCGCCGGCATGGCGAAGGACCCCGTGGCCACGGCCGCGTCGAACAACCCCGACCTGTCCACGCTGGTGACCGCGGTCAAGAAGGCCGGCCTGGTCGACACGTTGAACAACGCCAAGGACATCACCGTCTTCGCGCCGACGAACGACGCCTTCGCGAAGATCCCCAAGGCCGACCTGGACAAGGTCCTCAACGACAAGGCCCAGCTCACCAAGATCCTCACGTACCACGTGGTCGGCCAGCGGCTGGCGCCCGAGGACCTGAAGAGCGGCTCCTACGAGACGCTGGAGAAGTCGAAGCTCACGACGTCCGGTTCGGGGGAGTCGTACCAGGTGAACGACTCGGCGAACGTCGTCTGCGGCAACGTCCGGACGGCCAACGCCGACGTGCACATCATCGACACGGTCCTGATGCCGAAGGGCTGAGACCGGCTCCTGTCGGAGCTGTCATCATCCGAGATGGGTCGACCAGTCCTGCTGGGCCGCGGGCTTCCCGTGCAGATCGGGGACGCGCTTCAGCCAGGCGGGCCGGCCCTTCTCGGTGGCGGCGGCGCGCCGGGCGTCGGCGGCGGCCAGTTCGTCGCGGGAGGGGAAGCCCGTGGGCAGCCAGGCCGCCGATGCGCGGGCACGGGCCAGGAGGTGCCCCACGTACGCCTCGCGCACCGCGTCCGGCGAGTCGAAGCCCGGCTCGTCGGCGAGCCACGCGTCGGGGACGAGGGCGACGATCTCGCGGAGGACGTCCTCGGTGACGAGGGGCGCCAGTTGGGCGTCGGCGGCCGCCATGTCCGGGCCGTACGAACCGAGGGCGTGGTGCCGGAAGTCGTACTCCTTGTCGGGGGCGGAGGCGCCCCAGCGGTGGTGGAAGACGAGCGCGGCGCCGTGGTCGATGAGCCACAGCTTCGGCTCGTGCACGCCGAACGTGGGCCAGATCATCAGGTTCGAACTGTGCACCGTGCGGTCGACGTTGGCGGTGAGGGCGTCGAGCCAGACGACCTTGCCCGCCTCCAGCGGGTCGACGTCGATCGCCTCCGGTGTGAAGTCCGCGGCGCCCGGCAGCAGGTCCATGCCGAGGTTGAGGCCTGCGCTGGCTCGCAGCAGGTCCTGGACCTCCTGGTGCGGTTCGTCGGCGCCGACCGCCGGGTCGAAGTGGACCAGGACCAGCTCGGGGAAGCGCAGGCCGAGGCGGCGCGCGAGCTCGCCGACGATGATCTCGGCGACGAGCGCCTTGCGGCCCTGGGCGGATCCGGTGAACTTGACGACGTACGTACCGAGGTCGTCGGCCTCGACGACACCGGGCACGGACCCGCCGGTCCGCAGCGGGTTCACATACCGGACAGCAGTCACTTCACGCAGCACACCGGCCACTGTATGCCCGAGGCCGGTGCGGGCACGATCAGGTTTTCGCGTGCACGATCAGCGCGATCAGGTCGGGCCGAGGACGGCCCGCATCTCCTGCTCGATGATCTCCGTGAACGGGACGTCGTCGTAATTGCCGAGAATGACGCCGACCCACCCGCTGTCCGGGTAGATGTTCCAGCTGGCGAGGCTGCCGGGGTTGACGCCCGCGCGGCCGTTCAGCCACTGCCCGTCGATGAGGCTCACCGGCATCATGTACGTCGCGAACGCCGCGTCGGCCGGAGTGGACCGGTCGGCTCGCAGGCCGCCTCCCTGCGGGGCCAGGGGGATCTTCGGAGCGGTGAGGAGTTCGGCGTAGGGCCGGTCGAGTACCGTTCCGTCGCCCAGCGCCTGGGCGAAGCGGACCAGGTCCGGTGCCGTGGCGAAGCCGCCGTCCCCGGGGAAGTCGATGTAGCTGCGGGCCGGGTTCTTGCCCAGTTGGAACGGGTCCGGGCTGCCCTTGTCCAGGTTGCGGACGGCGTCCACGCGGCTGCCGTCGCCCTGGCGCATGTACGAGTGCGCGATGTGCGGGTCGGTGAGCCACTGCGGTCTGGTGAAGAACGCCGTGCCGGTCATGCCACACCGTTTGAAGACGTGCTCCTCCACGTAGTCCCAGTACGTCATGCCGGTCACCGCCTCCACGATCAGTGCCGGGATGGCGACCTCGGCACCGGCGTGGTCGGTGGGCGTACCGGGCGGGGCCACCGGTCTCGCCTGCCGGGCCCACTTCTCGTGGAACTCGCGCACCTCCTCCCGGCTCCGGAAGACGCGTTGCAGGTCCTCGTCCGGGGTGTTCAGCCCGGAGATGCCGGAGAGCAGATGGTGGATGGTCACCTTCTCGGCGATCTCCTCGGGGAAGCCCTTCAGGTGGGTGCCCACCGTGTCCGAGAGTCGCAGCCTGCCCCGCTGCGCCAGCTGCAGGACGGCCACCGCGCCGAACGGCTTGCCCGCCGACGACAGGTTGAACGCGACGCCCTCGTGGTTGCGGATCCCCTTCTCCTTGTCCGCCATTCCGTAGCTGCGCGACAACACCGTCCGGCCCCGGTGCGACAGCAGTACGACGCCGGAGAACTTGTCCTCGGCGGCCAGCTTCGCCACGTAGCGGTCGTAGGCTCCGCCCGGTCGCGCGTCCCGTGGGACGGCCCGGGAAGCCGTCGGGGCGGCACGCGCGGACCGGGCGCCCACCAGCTGCGCTCCTCCCGCCGCCACACCGGCGGCCGCCAGACCGCCCCACCCGCCCCATCCGAGCAACCGCCGCCGCCCCACACTCCGTACGGGTTCCGAGCCCATGCCACGCCCCCTCCTGATCGACGGACCGGCCGTCCGTCGGTACGCGGCGGTCCGTGGCTCCACTCAAGACGCGGGGCTGTTGCGGCGACGTATGCCTTTTTGGATATGTCCGCGATACATCGGCGTGGCGGCGTGGGGACGGACGTGCGTCAGGCGTTCAGCCGCTCCTCCAAGTGGACCGTCACGGTGTCCCCCTCCCCTTTGCCGATCGCCTTGCGCACCTCCGCCTTCACCGGCAGCTTGTGCGTGCCGTCTCCCAGCGCCATGAACGAACTGGCGAACGGATGGCCGTCGATCGTGCCGCGGACCTTCACCAGGCCGCGGGTGCCGAAGAACTCGGCCGATTCGGGCCATACGACGTAGGTCCAGCCGCCGACGGCCGGGCTCTTCCGCAGGGTCGCGGTGAACTGCTTGTCCATCACTGATACCGCCTGTCCATGAGGTACCCCTGTTCATGAGGTCTCGACGGAGGTATGACCGCGGCGGGCGCGGAAAATCACCGCTCCCTCGCTTCTACGCGTGCAGTGCCTCGCGGAGGCGTGCGCCGAACTCGGCCGGGTGGGTCGTCAGGCCGACGTGTCCGCCGGGAAAGTGCCGGAGTTCCTTGCCGAGCCGCTCGGCCAGGAACGCGGCAGGGCGGTAGGGGAGCTCGCCGCGCGAGTCCTGGCCGCAGGCGAGCACGAGCCGGTCCGAGACGGCGGCGAGCCGGGCGATGTCGGGTGCGTAGGACATGAAGCTCGGCACGATGCGGCCGACGAAGTACGGCAGGTCGCCCATGGTCTGCTCGGCCCGTGCCGCCGCCTGCGGCGCGAGTTCCGTCGGAGGTACGGGCCGGGCGGCGGCACCGTCCTCGCGCAGGCCCGCGGCGAACACGGCCATCGCCGGCATCAGCCCCTGGTCGCGGAACGTTTCCCCCACCCGCGCGAGCAGTGCGCGGTGCGTGGCCGCGTCCGGGAGGACTTCCACCACCGGCGGTTCGTGTACGACGACACGCTCCACGCGTTCCGGGTGGGTGAGGAGGAGGTGGAGGGCGGCGATCGCTCCCGAACTGGAGCCGAACACCCGGGCGGGCGCCTCGGGCGAGAGCAGGTCGAGGAGCCGCAGCGCGTCCTCGGCGTGCTCCTCCACCCGCTGCTCGGCCCCGGGGTCGTCCAGCTTGCTCCCGGCCATTCCCCGCGGGTCGTAGGTCGCCACCGTGTGGGTGTCGGCCAGGGCGGTGGCCACCGTGGTGAGGGAGGCGGCGCCGCCCGTGCCGCCCGGGATGAGGAGCAGGAGCGGGCCGTGGCCGCGTACTTCGTAGTGCAGGGTCGCGCCGTTCACGCGCAGGGTTCCGACGGTCGGCTCGGTCATGCTTCCTTTTCTCCCTCTTCTTCTCCCACTTCTTCTCCCTCTTCGCCCTCGGGCGCGGGCCAGTGCTCGAGCAGGGTGTGCAGGGCGTCGAGTGCGCGGCTCCAGGAGTCCTGCGCCGGGCGCCGGTGCGCGAAGCCGCCCGCCGCCTCCAGCGCGACGAACCCGTGGAACGTGCTGCGCAGCAAGCGGACCGCGTCGGTCAGGTCGGGTTCGGCCAGCCCGTAGGCGCGCAGCATGCCGTACGTCAGCTCGACCGCACGCCGCGGACCCGGCGCGTCCGCGGCCAGCGCGGGGTCGATGTCGATCGGGGTCTGCGTGGCCGTGTAGCGGCCGGGGTACCGGCGGGCGTAGTCGCGCCACGCGTCCGCGAACGCGACGAGCGCGTCCTTGCCCGACCGCCCCGCCGTCGCCTCCGCGATGCGGATCGTCTTCTCGTCCGCCGCCAGCAGCGCGATCCGGCCCCGCAGATCCTCCAGGCCACGGACGTGCGCGTAGAGACTCGCGTCCTTCACGCCCAGCCGCCGCGCCACCTGGGACATGGTCAGCCGGTCGAGTCCGACCTCGTCCGCCAGCTCGGCGCCTGCGAACGTCACCCGCTCCGCCGTCAGTCCGGCCCTCACCATGGATACCCCTTCCAGTTGTTCCTAGGGGTATTAGGTTAAACCTAATACCCCTAGGAACGTAACCGGTTATCCATGCGGTCAGGTCGCGCGCAGGGCCTTCGCCAGGACGCCCTCACCGATGAGCTCGATCCGGCCGTCCCGCACGCCCTCGCCGAGCGTGAGTTCACCCCGGACGACCGCCGCGCACGTCGCCGCGTCCAAGGCGATACGGGCGTCGGGCTCCCCGGGAGCCTCTCCCTCGCCGTACCCCTCCGCACCTCCGCCCGTCCACACGTGGAACACCCCCTCGTCGAGCCGCACCTCCAGCACCCCTTCCGCGTCCAGTGCCGCCAGGGACCGCAGCAGCGGCAGCGCGAACCAGTGCGCCCGTACCGCGTCCGTGGGCCCGCGTTCCGCCAGCGCGGGGGCGCCCCAGGCGGCGAGGGCCTGGAGGACCGGCAGCAACTCGCGCCCCCGGTCCGTGAGTTCGTAGACGTACGCCGCCGCGGGCGGGGGGAGCTTGCGGCGGGCGCTCAGGCCCAGTTGTTCCATGTCCTTCAGGCGCGACGCCAGAACGTCCGTGCTGACGCCGGGCAGGTCGGCGTGCAGGTCGGTGTAGCGGCGCGGGCCGGCGAGCAGTTCCCGGACGATCAGGAGGGTCCAGCGGTCGCCCACGGCGTCGAGGCCCCGGGCCGCGGCGCAGTACTGGTCGTAGCTTCGGCGGGGCCGGGCGGCGGCGGTCGGCCGGGGCGGCCGGGACGTCTGAGGTGGCTGGGGCGGCCGGGACGACTGAGGTGGCATGCGACATAGTCTATGCAAGTTGTTGGACTTTCCAAGCGGGGACTTGGTAAAACCAAGCAACACCAAGTGGCACACGTCAGTGGCACCGTCACGGGAGGCGCAACGCATGGAGTTCCGGCAGTCGAGCAAGCTCAGCGAGGTCTGTTACGAGATCCGGGGCCCCGTCATCGAGCACGCCAACGCACTGGAGGAGGCGGGCCACAGCGTCCTGCGCCTCAACACCGGCAACCCCGCGCTCTTCGGCTTCGAGGCGCCCGAGGAAATCGTCCAGGACATGATCCGGATGCTCCCCCAGGCGCACGGCTACACGGACTCGCGCGGTGTCCTCTCCGCCCGCCGCGCCGTGGCCCAGCGCTACCAGGCGCTCGGTCTGGACGACGTCTCCGTAGACGACGTTTTTCTCGGCAACGGCGTGTCCGAGCTGGTCACGATGGCAGTGCAGGCCCTACTGGAGGACGGCGACGAAGTCCTCATCCCGGCCCCCGACTTCCCCCTGTGGACCGCCGTGACGACCCTCTCCGGAGGCAAGGCCGTCCACTACGTATGTGACGAGTCCGCCGACTGGTACCCCGACCTCGACGACATGGCCTCGAAGATCACCGACCGCACCAAGGCCGTCGTGATCATCAACCCCAACAACCCCACGGGCGCGGTCTATCCGAAGGAGATCCTGGAGGGCATCCTCGACCTGGCCCGCCGCCACGGCCTGATGGTCTTCGCCGACGAGATCTACGACCAGATCCTGTACGACGACGCCGTGCACCACAGCGTCGCCGCCCTCGCCCCCGACCTCGTCGTCCTCACCTTCTGCGGTCTTTCGAAGACGTACAGGGTGGCCGGTTTCCGGTCCGGGTGGATGGTCGTCACCGGGCCGCAGCAGCACGCCAAGAGCTACCTGGAGGGGCTGACGATGCTCGCCTCCATGCGACTGTGCCCGAATGCCCCCGCCCAGTACGCCATCCAGGCCGCGCTCGGCGGCCGCCAGTCCATCCGTGAACTCACCGCGCCGGGCGGCCGCCTGCACGAGCAGCGCGACAAGGCCTGGGAGAAGCTGAACGAGATCCCCGGCGTCTCGTGCGTGAAGCCGAAGGGCGCCCTGTACGCTTTCCCGCGTCTGGACCCGAAGGTCCACCCGATCCACGACGACGAGAAGTTCGTGCTCGACCTCCTCCTCCAGGAGAAGATCCAGGTCGTCCAGGGAACGGGCTTCAACTGGGCCCGCCCCGACCACTTCCGCATCCTCACGCTTCCGTACGCCGACGACCTGGACGCGGCGATCAGCCGCATCGGCCGCTTCCTGAGCGGCTACCGTCAGTGACACCAGTGACGCCGGTGACGGCGCCGACCGCCGGGAGCACCGTGCCGCCCTGTACCGACTGCGGACGCCCCGTCCTCACGCAGTTCGCCTCGCCCGACCTCGTCGCGCCCATCGTGTACGAGGGCTTCGACCGCGCCGCCGACCCGGCCTGGCGCACCTCGGGCGCCGCCACCCTCGACGACTACGCGCGCTGGTGCGGCCACCTGTGCGGCCTGACGTGCTTCCGGATGGCCCTCGGCCCGTCCGCGCCGCCCCTGTTCGAACTGCGGGACGGCGCGCTCAAGTACGGCGCCTACACGGAGGTGGACGGGGTGATCAAGGGCATGATCTACGCCCCGTTCGCCGAGTACGCGCGCGACGCGTTCGGCGTCGAAGCCGAAGTCCACCGGCACCTCTCCGTCGCCGAGATCGGCGCGCTCCTCGATGAGGGACGGCAGGTCATCGCCTCGGTGCACTTCGAGATCCGCCGCCCGCACCTCCCCTCGCCGGGCAGGGGCGGCCACCTCGTCCTGCTCACCGGACGCACGGCCGACGGACGCCTGCACTTCCACAATCCCTCCGGCATCGACGCGGCGACCCGCACGGTGGCGCTCTCCGCCGACGAGTTCGAGCCGTTCTTCGCCGGACGCGGGGTGTCACTGCGCTGACAGGCGGTCACCGCGGCTGCCAGGATGGCGCCATGATGCGTGGAGGCAAGGTCGCCGTCGTGGGCGGCAGCATCGCCGGATGCGCCGCGGCCCTGGCCGCGCACCGCGGCGGCGCGGACGAGATCACCGTGTACGAGCGGGCCGCCGGGGACCTCGCGGACCGCGGCGTGGGACTCGCGGTGCACGACGCGCGCTACGCCGAGCTGGAGTCGGCCGGGTACCTGGACGCGGGCATGCCGTGGGTGCAGCTCGTGCGGCGGCGCTGGTACGTGCGGGACGACGCGGCCGGTACCCCGGTGGGCCGGGAGATCGCGGTGCTGCCGTTCCCCTTCCGCACGTACAACTGGGGCCCTCTGTGGCGGGAGTTGCGCGGCCGCCTTCCGGGGGACGTGGAGTTCCGTGCCGGGTCCCCGGTGCGGCAGGTGCGTCCCGGTCCCGACGGCGTCGAGGTGACCACCGACGCGGACAGCGTCCGCCACGACCTCGTGATCGGCGCCGACGGCTACCGCTCCGCCGTCCGCGCCGCCCGCTTCGGAGACGTACGCCCCGCCTACGCGGGCTATCTCGCCTGGCGCGGCGCCTTCCCCGAGGCACGGCTGCGCGACCCGGAGCTGTGGGCCGAGGACGACTGCGTGTACGCCGTCTTCCCGGGCGGTCACGTGATCATCTACCGCATCCCCGACGGCACGGGCGGCCACCGCGTCAACTGGGTCCTGTACACCGCCCCGCCCCCCGGCCTCGACCTCGGGCTCGGCCTCGACCTGCGGCTCACCGGCCCCACGAGCCTGCCGCCCGGCGGCCTCACCGACGCACTCGCCGCCCACCTCGGCTTCATGGCCGACGAACTCCTGCCGCCCTACTGGGGCGCCCTGCTGCGCGAGACGGCGCCCGACGAGCTCTTCCTCCAGCCCATGTACGACTTCACCGCGCCGCGCTGCACGGCGGACCGCGTCCTGCTCGTCGGCGACGCGGCCGCGGTGGCCCGGCCGCACACCGGCGCGGGCGCGGTCAAGGCGCTGCAGGACGCCACGGTCCTGGAGTCCGCCCTCGCCACGGCGGACACCTGGGCGGACGCCCTGGACACATACGACACCGACCGCACGGTCTCCGGGCACGCGATGGTGGACCTGGGGCGGCGGCTCGGCGGGGCGCTCGTCCAGGCGACGCCGGACTGGCGGGCGATGGACCAGGCGGCGATGGAGACGTGGTGGAAGCAGGCCGACGGGTCGGGGGCTTTCGGAGGGCGTGTGCTCAAGCGCTGACGCGATGCTGCGCGGACCGTACGTAACGCGTGGTCAGACCGTCGCTCCACGTGCCGTTCTGACGCCGTTTTGGGGATGCACACCCTTGATCAATAGTATCCGGCGATGATCACAAGACAACGGCCGGCGGCCTGGGCCATCGCCCTGCTCGCCGCCCTGACCGCCGGGCTCGTCACGGCAGGCCCCGCCGCCGCCGATGACGACGACGAACCGGCACGGCCCAACCCCAAGGTCGAGCTCGTCCTCGACGTCAGCGGCTCCATGCGCGCCCGCGACATCGACGGCAAGTCCCGCATGGCCGCCGCGAAGCAGGCCTTCAACGAGGTCCTGGACGCGACCCCGGACGAGGTCGCGCTCGGCATCCGCACTCTGGGCGCCAACTACCACGGCGACGACCGCAAGACGGGCTGCAAGGACACCGAGCTGCTCTATCCCGTGGAGCAGCTCGACAAGGCGGGCCGCACCGACGCGAAGACCGCCGTGGCGACGCTCGCCCCGACCGGCTGGACCCCGATCGGCCCGACGCTCCTCAAGGCCGCCGACGACCTGACGAAGGGCGACGACGCCGAGCGCAGCCGCCGCATCGTGCTGATCTCCGACGGCGAGGACACCTGCCAGCCGCTGGACCCGTGCGTGGTCGCCCGCGACATCTCCGCCAAGGGCATCCACCTCACCATCGACACGCTCGGCCTCGTCCCCGACGCCAAGACCCGTGACCAGCTGAGCTGCATCGCGGAGGCCACCGGCGGAACGTACACGTCGGTCCGGCACACCGATGAACTCGCGGGACGCGTCAAGCAGTTGGTGGACCGCGCGGCCGACCCGGTCGTCACCCCCGTGGAGGCGAAGGGTGCCGCGCAGTGCACCGAAGCGCCCGAGCTGAAGTCCGGTCTCTACACCGACCGCGAGGAGTTCGGCGAGCACCGCTGGTACCGCGTGGACGTCCCCGCGGGCAAGGAGCTGCGCGCCTCCGTGAGCGTCGCCGCGGACCGGGCCGTCAACAAGGACTACGGCGTGCTGCTGCGCGCCGAGACGCAGGGCGGCCGTGAGATCGTGCGCGGCCAGGAGTCCGGCGACGGACGTACCGACGTCATCTCGACGGGCCTGCGGTACCCGACGCCCGAGGCGGACGACGAGGAGGAGGAAGACACCGCTGAGACCGTGTGCCTGCGTGTCAGCAACTCCTTCTCCGCGCCCGCTTCCGTCAAGACGTCCCCCGGTCTCCCCGTCGAGCTCGCCGTGGACCTGGTGGACTCCTCCGACGACGCGTCGGACGTCGCCTCCTTCGGGCTCGGCCACGGCTGGTGGCTGCTCGGCGTGCTCGTCCTGGTCGGCTTCCTCGCCGGTCTGGTCTGGGGCTGGATCTCCCGCTGGCGCTTCGCGGTCTGGAGGACCAACTGATGCGTACGACACGTGTGGTGCGGCGCTTCGCCGTACTGACCGGCTCTGCCCTGCTGGCCCTGACCGGGGCGGCCGGTACGGCCGCCGCCGACGACGACACGTCCGAGAAGGTGACGGAGGCGGGCACGTCCTTCCGTACCGCCACCGCGCTCCGCGTCGACCAGGAGGCGACGGCGGAGGCGTCCACGGGTGACTACCTGTACTGGGCGTTCCCGGTGGACGCCGGACAGCGCGCCACCGTGCACGCGACGGTGAAGCTGCCCGACGCCGCGGCCCGGCACGCCGCGTCCACCTGGCGGGTCGATGTGTACGACGGGCTGCGGCGCCGTCAGGCCTGCCGTCTCGGCACGCCCACGAAGACGGCGGCCCAGGATGCCGCGTCGGTGTCGCTCTCCTGCTCACTGCGGACCGTCAGGTCCTGGTCGGAGCAGTGGGCGAACGACCCGCTGCCCGGCACGTACTACCTGCGGCTCACGGTCACCGACCTCAAGGCGGACGACCTGGGACTGCCGGTACGGGCCGAGGCGAAGGTCACCGCGACCGACGCGGGCGGCGCACAGGCCGTCGACGGGTCGCTCGCTGAGCCGTTGGTGCCGGGCGCGAGCTCGGACGAGCAGCAGACCGCGGCCGCCGTCGAGCCGGAGGACGGCTGGTCGGGCGGCTGGTGGTCCTCGCGCTGGCTCTGGACGGCGGCGGGCGGTGTCCTGGCCGCGCTCGCGGGCGTCGGCGGCTACGCGCTGACGCGCGGGTCGGGGCGGCCCGCACGGGTGCCGCAGGGGATGTAGCGCCGGGAGAACCGGGGGGTGACGCCCCGCTTGCCGGGTCCCGCCGGGCGCGGGGCCCGGGGGGCGTGGCAGGCTCGGTGGTGGCGGTGCCGGACGGCCCGCCACCACCGGGAGAACAGGAACGGCGCGATCATGGGTGATCTGCTCCTCGTCCGGCACGGCGAGACGGAGTGGTCCCTGTCGGGGCAGCACACCAGCTGGACGGACATCCCCCTCACCGACAACGGCAGGGAGCAGGCCCGCTCGCTGGCCCCCCTCATCAGCAGGTTCCGGATCGGGGCGGCGTTCACGAGCCCGCGCCAGCGCTCGCGGGAGACCGCGGAGCTCGCCGGGTTCGGGGACGCGCGGGTGGACCCTGACCTGCGCGAGTGGGAGTACGGGGCGTACGAGGGCGTCACGACCGTCGAGATCCACCGCACCCGGCCGGACTGGTACCTCTTCACGGACGGCGTGGCGCTCGGCCCGCCGGAGCACCCCGGGGAGAGCCCGGAGCAGGTGGGCGACCGCGCCGACCGCATGCTGGCGAAGGTGGACGCGGCACTCGCCGACAACGAGGGCAGCGTCGTCCTCTTCGCCCACAGCCACTTCCTGCGCGTCCTGGCCGCGCGCCGCCTCGGTCTGCCCGCGTCGGGCGGCTCGATGTTCCTGCTGGCCACCGGCACGGTGAGCCGACTGAGCACGGAGCACCGGAGGCACGTGGTGGCGAGCTGGAACCTGCGCCCGCAACTGGTCAAGTGACGTCTCGCACTGCTGCGGTGAGGTCATGCACTCCGACCACATAGCGGTGACGCCCGACGTCCACGAGGTCTACCCGGCGCCGTTCTACGACCAGTTCGTGCTCGCCGCGTACCTCGCGGGCCGGGTGCCGGGGCTGCGGCTCGGGACGACCATCACCGTCATCCCCTACCGGCACCCCCTGGAGACGGCCCGCATGGCCGCCAACATCGACCAGCTCAACGACGCCGGGTTCATCCTGGGCGCCGGGGTGGGCTGGTCGGCCGCCGAGTACGAGGTGCTCGGCGTCCCCTTCCGCGAGCGCGGCGCGATGACCGATGAGTACCTGACGGCGATCCGCGCCGCTTGGCGCGAGGACCCGACGTCGTTCCACGGAAAGTACGTCTCGTACGACGGAGTCCGCACCGCACCGGCCCCCGCGAGCAGGCCGCTGCCGGTCTGGGTCGGCGGCAACTCCCCCGCCGCGCAGCGCCGCGCGGCCCGCCTGGGCGAGGCCTGGCACCCGTTCATGCCGAGCCGGGCTCTGCTGGACGAGGCGCTCCCCCGCATCGCCGCGGCGGCCGAGGCCGCGGGCCGTCCCGCACCGGGCCTGGCGCCGCGTCTGCAGATCCGCGTCGGCGAGCGGCAGGACACGCCGGAGCGTCCGCTCGGCCACGGCAGCGTCGACCTGATCCGCGCCGATCTGGAGACGCTGGCGGGTCTCGGCGCGACGGATGTCCTCCTGGACACGTACCCCGGCACCCCCGGGGAGCGGGCGGAGGCCGACGAGGACCGACGGGTCCTCGAACTCCTGATGTCAGCGGCCTCCTGATGTCAGCGGCTGCCTGATGTCAGTGGCGCAGGGCACCATCGGTACCGGTTGACGTCACGCGTCGACCGAACCGGCCCGGGGAAGGGGTGTGTGCGGTGAAGCCTCCGACAGCCGCTCAGCGACGGATCATCGAGGCCGCGGACCCGCAGACGGGCCGCCTTTCCGGCACCGAGGCCCAGCTGCGGGCCCTGGTGCGGGCGCGCCTCGCCTTCCGCCATCCGCGGCCGCCGCACGCGTGCTTCCTGACGCCGGCGGGCCATCGTGTACGGGACGAGGGCGTCGCCCCGGCGCCGCCCTCACCAGAGCCACCACCCCCGGCCCCCACCCCCGCCTCCTCCGGTGTCTTCGCCGCGCGCACCGGCACGGAGACGGAGGCGCAGCGAACCGGCTCCGAGGGCCCCGCCCGCGCGCGTGAGGTCCGCAGCGCCTGGGAGGGCCTGGTCGAACTGCGGCGCATGACGAACCCGGACGGCGCACGGGACCGCCCCTGCGCGTGGGAGCGCACGCACCTGGTGCAGGCCGCGGCCCTGGCCCTGGAGGCGGCGGGCTGCCGCCCCGCGAGCCCCGACCGGCCGGGGTACCGGGTCTCCCCCACCCCGCAGCCGGAGGCGGTCGCCGTCCGCGAACCGACACCGGAGGGCATACGGGCGTGCGCGGCCGCCCTGGAACGGTCCGGCTGGCAGGCCGGTGAACACGCGGAGCCGCGCGGGGGCGGCCGCTATGTGCTGGCCTCGCCGCGGAGGGTGTGAGCGGCGTACGTGAGTGGCGCGTGTGAGCGGCGAGTGCCGCTCCGAAAATCACTTGCGGCTCCTACTTAGAGTGCGGACATGCCAATTTCGCTGCGCCTGCAAGAGATCACTCCTGACAACTTCGAGAGCGCCATCGACCTGAGAGTCCGCCCCGACCAGGAACATCTGGTCGCACCCGTGGTGAAGTCACTCGCCGAGGCGTACGTCCACCCCGGCATCGCCTGGCCCCGGCTCATCTGCGACGACGACGAAGCCGTCGGGTTCCTCATGGCCTTCTTCGACATCGACTGGACAGGCAACGGCACCGACTTCCGCTCCGGACTCTGGCGTCTCAACATCGCTGAGGGAAAGCAGGGCCGAGGCTGCGGACGCTTCGCAGTGCAGTCCGTCGCCAACGAGATCCGGCGCCGAGGAGGCACGCGGCTGACGACCACCTGGCATCCCGGATCGGACGGCCCAGCAGGTTTCTATGCGGCACTGGGCTTCCGCCCAACCGGAGAGACCAGCGGAGACCAAACGGTGGGCGTGCTCGAACTGGGCTGAACCCGCGCTTCTCCGGAATGCCGTACACCACACCCGAGTTGAGACAAGTCGCACGCATCGAGCGCGACCGAAGAGCACTCCACCGAAGGGAACACCGTGACCGAGCCCTACTCCGTGAGCGTCGGCGTCCGTGGATACGAGACGGACACTCAGGGCCACCTCAACCAGGCCGTGTACCTCCAGTACGCCGAGCACGCCCGGTGGTCGTTGCTGCGCGCGGCCGGTATCGCGCAGACCGACCTCCTGGACAAGGGCGTCGGCCCGGTGGTCCTGGAGACCACCGTCCGCTACCGGAGTGAACTCCTCGCGGGTGACGAGGCGTCGGTGAGCTGTGCGTTCGTGTGGGGCGAGCGCAAGACGTTCGGTGTCGAGCAGACGATCACCAAGGCGGACGGGACGGTCGCCGCGACGATCTCCTCCGTCGGAGGGCTGCTCGACCTCAAGGAGCGGCGGCTCGTGGCGGATCCGCGTGAATACTTCAGGGCGCTGGCGACGGACGCGACGGCGATGGGGCTGTAGCGCCGCACCGGTCGCCCCACCCCCTCCGTGTACATGACATCGTCACCCAACCACCTCGATACGTTCACACAGTCGTACGCACATCCGTGCCACTCTCCCGATGGTTGAGTAGTCAACTCGCGTAGACCGCACGCCCGTCGGGTTCGGGCGGGTGGCGCGCGAGGCCCACGGGAAAGGACACACCCCCACATGCCCGTCCCGCGCGTACGCCGCTGGAAACCCCTGGCCCTGACCGCCGCCGCGGTACTCGCCGGCATCACCGTGCCGGCCACCGCCACGGCCACCCCCTCCCCCGCCCCGGCCCCCGCGGCCGTCGGCGCCTACGACGACACGTACTACAAGGACGCGCTCGGCAAGACAGGCCCCGAGCTGAAGTCCGCGCTGCACACGATCATCAGCGAACAGACCAAGCTCTCGTACGGCCAGGTCTGGGACGCACTCAAGGCCACGGACGAGGACCCGGCCAACAGCTCGAACGTGATCCTGCTCTACTCCGGCACCTCGCGGAGCAAGAGCAGCAGCGGCGGCGACCAGGGCGACTGGAACCGTGAGCACGTCTGGGCGAAGTCCCACGGCGACTTCGGCACGGCGACCGGTCCCGGCACAGACGTCCACCACCTGCGCCCCGAGGACGTCACGGTCAACAGCATCCGTGGCAACAAGGACTTCGACAACGGCGGCAGCGCGGTCGAGGGAGCCCCCGGCAACCTCACCGACGGCGACTCCTTCGAGCCCCGCGACGCGGTCAAGGGCGACGTGGCCCGCATGATTCTCTACATGGCGGTCCGCTACGACGGCGAGAGCGGCTTCCCCGACCTGGAGCCCAACGACAAGGTGGACAACGGCAGCGCGCCCGCCATAGGACGCCTCTCCGTCCTGAAGAAGTGGAGCGACGACGACCCGCCGGACGCGTTCGAGAAGAACCGCAACCAGGTCATCTTCGACAAGTTCCAGCACAACAGGAACCCGTTCATCGACCACCCGGAGTGGGTGGAAGAGGTCTGGTGACCCCTCGCCCCGACGGCCCAGCGTCCTGACGGCCCGGCGTCCTGACGGCTCAGCCGTTGCCTCCGTTGCCGCCGCCTCCCCCGGCACCGCCGCCGCCCTCGAACTCCTTGGGCGGCGGCCCCCCACCGGTGTCGGAGAAGAACTGCCAGAGCGTGACCATGGCCACGGCCTGCGCGACCAGGTAGGCGAGCTGCAGCGAGAGGTACCGCATCTGGTAGACCGACAGGAGCAGCCCGAACCGGCTCTGCCAGAACCGGCGTTCGCCCCGGAAGATGTCGAGGTCCAGGGCGATGCCGGTGAGGGTGAGGACGAAGAGCATGGTCAGCACGTCCAGGCCGGTGTCCCCGTACCCCTGGTCCATGAGGAAGTTTCCCAGCGCGTCGATCCCGGCGGGCAGGGCGAAGGCCACGGCCACCGCCAGCGCCTTCACGGGCCCGCGCCGCCCCGGCAGCCTGCGCCAGAGCGCGCCCAGCACGAAGCCCGCGCCGACCCAGCACGCCTGCCAGCTCACCAGGCCGGTCACCAGGTCGGGCAGCCCCAGGCCGTAGTGGATGTTGGCGCGCCAGTTGTCACCGCGGATCCACCCGGACCAGACCACGACCGCGGTCGCCGGGAGGCCGAAGAGGCAGGCGATGAGGGCGGCCCGGCAGCCGTTGCCCCACCATGTGTCGCGCGGTCCCATCGCGAGTGCCACGTCGACGACCGAGACCTGCGAGGGCAGCCGGTCCGGGGTGCCCGTCCCGCTGGTCCAGGTGTGGAGACCGCGTACCTCTCGCTCCAGCAGCCGACGTTGGAGTATGTCGTCGTCCGACTGGCCGGACTCCAGGCGGCGCATCATCGCGTGGATCTCGCGGTAGCGGCGGGCGCGGCCGAGGATGTCGCGGCGCCGGGCGGCGGTGACGGTATCGCCGAGCCGCTCGCGGGTGACTTCCAGGGTGTGGTCGAGGACGGTCCGGCTCCTGGCCATGACCGTGACCATGTGCAGCGTCGCCATGTTCAGGACGAGCCAGAGGGATTCGAGGAGTGCGTTGTTGCCGAAGGCGCCGAGGGCCAGGCCGACCATGACGGGGAAGAACAGCAGGAAGAGCCACCGGTCCTCCGGTTCCGCGACCGGCGACTCGGTGGCCCGCGCGGCGGCGGCCCGCAGCGCGGCCAGGATGACGAGGCCCGTGATCACCCAGTGGTACCAGAACCACCAGTTCTGGAAGTTCACGCTGAACCAGGTGAGGTCCTCCCGGAGTTTCTCCAGGTGCTGCTCGCCGTATACGGCCTGCCCCCGGTCGCTGAGCCAGGAGATGCGCTGCCAGTCCCGTTCGACCGCCATGGCGTAGCAGGCGCCGATGGCGCCGGTGCTGAGGACGACCGCGGTTCCGGCGTACCGGAGTTGGAGCTCGCGCGGGCCGTGCGGGGCCTTCCGGCGCGGGCGGACGAGACCGCAGTCGCGGGCCACGCGCCAGACCGCGGCGGTGAAACCGAGGAGGCTCAGGGCGGTGAGGCAGCCCTGGGCGGTGAACAGCGCGTACACGGCTCTGTCGGGCGCGTCGGAAGGCAGTTCCAGCGACGTGGGCAGGCCGAACGGGTGCGGTACGCCGGACACGGCGAGCACGGGTACGGCAAGGGCGGCGCCCGCCCAGAGGATGGGGCGCCGCGGCCGCCCGAAGGCGAGCAGGAGCACGGCGGCGCCGAGGGTGGAAGGCAGGCCGAGGCGCTGCTCGCGGTCGTACCACTCCTCGTCGTTCGCCACGGCGTGCGCCAGGCGGTAGAGCACGTCGTCGCCGTTGACGGCGATGACGAGCCCGGCCGAGAGCCAGGCCCAGTCGCTCACCGTCCGCGCGGCCTGCGTCTCCGTCCCGGTGACGCCGGGGCGGCGGCGCACCTTCCCGGCCGCGTACAGGAGGATCCCGCACGCCACGAACGTCCACGTCACGCCACCCGCGGTGCTCACGTTGACGTACAGCAGCCGGTCGTCCTGCGCCGCGAAGGACCGCGGCCACCGCGGTGCGACCCGTACCGCGACGGGCGGCGGGGCCTTCTCGCCCTTGGGCCGCCACACCAGCCCGGTGGCGCCCTCGCGCGTGGTCGGCGCCGGTTCGGCGGACACGGCTCCCGGAGCGCCGGGGTCCACGAGGATCTTCGTCCAGTCGACGCGGTCCAGACCGGGGGCCGGTTCGAAGAGCAGCCCCCAGCGCGATACGCCCCGTTCCACCTTCCAGGGGCCGAGGGCGAACCACTCGGTGGCCTCGTCGATCCAGGAGAACGTGTCGAAGGTGACTTCGAAGCCGCCCTTCTCCGGCTTCACCCAGGGGCTCCCGTCTGGCCGCCACTCGCCCCACCAGCGGTGCTGGGACTCGTAGGGGCGGGTCAGGCAGCCCATGGCCGTGCGGTATGCGTCGGTGTCCTCGCTCATGAGGAGCGACTTCGCACGCTTCCAGGACGACGGCACGTGGACCGTGAGCCGGGCGTTCACCTTGGTGTGGATGCGTCCGCCGTGCGAGAGCCGTACGGAGGCGCTCGCCTTCGCCCTGTCGAGCCCCGCGGTGTCGCACGCCGCGTCCACCGGGTTCCCCGCGGCGCCGACGGCTCCCGCAGCTCCCGTAGCCGGCGCCCGTGCGGGCCACACCAGCGCGCACAGCACCAGCGCGAGTGTCAGCAGCGCCACGCGTCCCCTCAACTACCGCCCACCGCCCCCGTATTGCCCTACTCGCCAGTGTCCCGGAGCCCGTCCAGTTCCGCGAGGTCTTCGGCACCGAGCCGGAGCGCGGCCGCCGCCACGTTCTCCTCCAGGTGGTCCGGCGACGACGTCCCGGGGATCGCGAGCATCGTCGGGGAGACGGCGAGCAGCCACGCCAGGGTGACCTGCGCGGGCGTGGCGCCGTGCCGGTCGGCGACGCGTTCGAGCACCGCGAGGTCGGGGGCCCCGGCGCCGCCGAAGGGGAAGTACGGGACATATGCGATGTTCCGCGCGGCACACAGTTCGACCAGTTCCCCGTGGTCGCGCGTCAGCGGGCTGAACCTGTTCTGCACGGCGACGACGGGCGCGATCTCCTGGGCCTCGGCGAACTGTCCGGGCGTCGCGTTGCTGACGCCGAGGTGGCGGATGAGTCCTTCGTCGCGCAGGGCCGCGAGCGTGGCGAAGCGGTCCCCGCCGGGGCCGTCGGTCCGCAGGAAGCGCAGGTAGACCAGGTCGAGGTGGTCCCGGCCCAGCTCGCGGAGGTTGCGGTGGACGGCCGCGCGCAGCTCCGCGGGGTCGGCGGGGTCCAGCCAGCTGCCGTCGGGGAGGCGACCCGGGCCGACCTTGGTGGCGATGACCAGGTCGTCGGGGTACGGGTGAAGGGCCCTGCGGATGAGGTCGTTGGCCGCGATGTCCTCGTAGAAGTAGAAGGCGGCCGTGTCGATGTGGTTCACGCCGAGCTCGACGGCGCGCCGCAGCACGGCGATGCCGCGGTCGGGGTCGTGCGGGGGGCCGTCCCAGCCCGCGGCGGGCAGCCGCATGGCGCCGAAGCCCATGCGGTGGACGGGGCGGTCGCCGCCGAGGAGGTGGGGGCCGGCCGCGGCGGCGGGGGCGGTGCCCGAACTCCGGGGGGCGCTCGTGTTCTCCGTGGTTGCCATGCGCAGATCCTGCGGTGTACGTCCGGTGAGCGCGATCACGTGGCCACTTGCTGCCAGACTGTCGCCACCATGCCGAGTACATCCAGCACATCCAGCACAGATCAGATCGTGTCGCTGCGGGGCGAGCGGGAACTGGTGCGCCATGCCGGTGAGCTCTTCACCGGGGCCCGCGAGGAGTTCCTGTGCGCGGCCGCGGACCTCGTGACCTTCTCGCCCGGCGTGAACGCCGCGTTCGCCGGGGGCAGACGCCCGCCGCTCGTTCCTGGCGGCCTGGCCATGCGCAAGCTGTACACGCCGCGCGCGCTCGCGGACGACCGGTCGGAGGCGCGGCTCGTCCGGATCGCAGCCTCCGGAGCGCAGGTACGCATTTCGGCGGCGCCGCTCGCCCACGAGGCGATCGTCATCGACCGGCGCGTGGCGATCCTGGCCGGGGCGCCGGTGCAGGGGGTGCGTACGTTCACGGTGATCCGTACGCCGATCGCGGTCGAGGGCGTCAGGGCGCTGGTGTACGCGGCCTGGGAGACGGCCGTCGACCTCGACGAGTTCCGCAGGACGCGGCCGCCCGCGCTGAGCGAGGAGGCGCGCCGGATCCTGCGGGCGCTGAGCGCCGGGCACACGGACGAAGTGACGGCGCGCGAGCTGGGCATGTCACTGCGTACGTATCGCAGGCGCGTGGCGGAGCTCATGACGACGCTGGGCGCGACGTCCCGTTTCCAGGCGGGGCTGCGCGCCCGGGAGCTGTACTAGACGGTCCGACGCGGTCCGGATCCGGCCGTCGCAGGGGCTTCTGCGGCCTTGCGAACATCACATGTCGACGAGGGGGCGCATGCCTGTGACCGAAGACCGATCCGTACTGGAGAACGTCGGACCTCGGCTGCGCGGCTTCCGCCAGGCGCTCGGCCTCACCCTCGCCACGCTCGCGGAGCGCACCGGACTCACGCCGAGCACCATCTCCCGGCTCGAACGCGGGCACATCCGCCCCACCCTGGAACAGCTCCTCCCGCTGGCCCGCGCCTACGCCGTGCCGCTCGACGAACTCGTCGCCGCGCCGACCACCGGCGACCCGCGGGTCCACCTGCGCCCCTTCCGCAAGGACGGGCTGACGTTCGTGCCGCTGGGCGTGAAGACGGGCGGCATGCGGGCGTACAAGGTGATCTACCCGCCGGTGTCGCAGCTCCCGCCGCCACGCTTCCACGTGCACCCCGGCCGTGAGTGGTTCTACGTACTCCACGGGACGGTCCAACTCGTCCTGACCGACACCCGGACGGAACTGACGGCGGGTGAGGCGGCGGAGTTCGACACGGCCACCCCGCACTGGATCGGCAACGCGCGGGACGACATCCCGGCGGAGACCATCGCCATCTACGGGCAGCAGGGCGAGCGGGTGCACGTCGCGGACGTCTGACGACCAGCCGTCCCGGCCACGCCGAACGTCCGGGTCCCACATTCCAGCCCCTCGTTCCAGCCCCTCGTTCCAGGGCGAGGGCGTTTGCGCCGGTCAGAGGCCGTTTCCGCGTTCCGGCGTCCCGTATCGGCGGTGTGGGCTGGCGGCCGGGACGGATCGCGGCCCAGGCTGTGGATCGTCCGAGCGGCTCGCCGGACGAACCACTACGCACGAGCCACCACTCACCGCACCCATGGAGTTCCCGATGCGTTCGCGTCTCGCCGCCCGTTCCACCCGACTGGTCCTGACCGCCGTGGCCGCCGCGGCCCTCGCCACCACCGCCGCGGGCACCGCACTCGCCGTCGGCGGCCAGGCGAAGGCCCCCGTCGAGCAGCTCTGCGGGACCAACGACCTGACCTTCAAGGTCACCGAGAAGACGCAGGCGGGCGGCTACCTCCTGGTGACCGCCAAGGCCCGTCCCGGCATCACCTGCTACCTGGAGGGCACGTTCCCCTCGGCCGGCTTCGGCTCCCACCCCGACCGGCAGGTCACCCCCGTCGAGCAGGCCCTCACCGACAGCGTCAAGCTCTCGGGCTCCACCGCCGCGTACGCCGGCATCAACCCGAAGTCGACCAACGGCAACTTCGGCGCGGAGTTCGACTGGATGGCCATCGCCGTCGCCGGTGACGAGGCGGGCGCGACCGACGTCCGTCTGCCCAGCACGACGCTGATCGACAAGCCGAAGAGCACGAACTGGCACGCCGACGCGGCGGATGCCGTCCCGTTCGACTGACCCCCGCCGCCGTGCGGCCGCTCCGCCCCCTTGGCTGATGGCGGAGCGGCCCGTACGGCGTCCGAGCAGCCGTACTCAGGACGGCA
The DNA here is from genome assembly GCF_026810505.1 of Streptomyces sp. Je 1-369. Lineage (NCBI taxonomy): Bacteria > Bacillati > Actinomycetota > Actinomycetes > Kitasatosporales > Streptomycetaceae > Streptomyces > Streptomyces sp. Je 1-369. The sequence goes on along the minus strand of NZ_CP101750.1, from coordinate 7,166,674 downwards.
GTTCAGTCAGGAGGTCGACGCGAAGCCGAGTGCGCAGCCGTAGCTGAACTCGGTCTCCAGGAGGTCGTTGAAGATGCCGATCGGGTCCTCCCAGTGGCCCGTCGCCCAGTCGGCGTTGATGTTCACGGCGAGCATGTGCGTGCCGTCGCGCGTCCCGTAGACGTACGACCACGAGCCGAAGAGCGCGCCGCCCATCCCCCAGACCGCCGTGCCGGAGGGCAGGAGCAGGCGGGAGATCCCGACGCCGTACGTGGTGCGGGGGAGCCAGTCGTTGGTCGGCACCATCGTCAGCAACTCCCGTTGCTGCTCCGGTCGCAGGAGGCGTCCTCCGAGGAGTGCCGAGAAGAACCGGGTCAGGTCGTCGACGGTGGAGATCATGCCGCCCGCCGCCCAGTACGGGCTCGCCTCCAGTTCCGTGACGTCGTGGACCGGGGCGTCCGGGTCGGGTGAGAACAGCTTGGTGTAGTGGCGTGCGTGCGGCACGGGGAGGGACGGGTCGCCGGTCGGCGGTATGGACGTCCCGGTCAGGCCCAGCGTGCGGACGACGCGGTGGGCGATCTCGTCCGCGAGCGTACGGCCGGTGACCCGCTCGATGATCATGCCGACGACGATGTAGTTGGTGTTGGAGTACGCCCATCCCGTCCCCGCCGGGAAGTCCGCGGGGTGCGACAGGGCGATGCCGACGAGTTCCGCGGGTGTGTAGGTCTCCTGCGTCTTCAGCGCCGCCTGGTCGTGCGTGTAGCTGAAGATTCCGCTGGTGTGGTCGAGGAGTTGCCGGACGGTGGTCGTGGTGCCGTCGTGCCCGTTCCCCCGGAGCACGCCTGGCAGCCACTGGTCCACCGTGTCCCGTAACGACAGCCTGCGCTCGCCCACGAGTTGCAGGAGCACCGTCGCGACGAACGTCTTCGTGATGCTGCCGATCCGGAACCGGTCCTCGTGCCCCCGCGGCCGCCGCGTCCGCGTGTCGGCGACCCCTGCCGTGCCGTACCAGTTCCCGCCCCGGTCACGGACCTGGGCGACGATGCCCGGCACTCCCCCTTCCCGCACGGCCCGGTCGAGGACGCGCTGGGCGGCTTCGTGGCCGCCTCGGGTGGGCGCCACGGGAGTGGCGTCATCCATCTGAACCCCCTGGTTCCTTTTGCTTTCTTTCGCGACCACTGAAAGCTACGTTGCACATGCGTGCGTCTGAAGCGAGACGCGGCGTGCAACTACAGGAAAACAGTGGGTTTTTGAGGCCGCGTAGCGTTGGCGATGAGGGCTAACGCAACGCGAGGGGGGCGGACATGGGCGGCGGAAGACTGAGCGCGGAGGACCGGAGAGCCATCGAGGCGGGGCTGTCCGAGGAGTTGTCGTACGCCGCCATCGCCCGGCGACTCGGGCGGGCGACGTCGTCCGTCAGCAGGGAAGTCGCCCGCAACGGCGGCCCGGACGCCTACCGCGCCGAGCACGCCGACCGCGCCGACGCATGGCGGCGACGCAACCGGCTGCCGCCGCCCCGCCGCCCAACGGGAACCCCGCCCGCGGACGCTCGCACGACGGCAGCGGCGGCAGCGGGGAAAGCAACGCACGGGCCCGACCCGGCGGCCGTCGACGCGTACGTGGACAAGTTCGCCGCGCTGCTGATCGCCGTCGGACTGCCCCGCACGGCCGCGAGGGTGCTCGCGTGTCTGGTGACCGCTCCCACCGGCGCCGAGACCTCCGCGGAGCTCACGCGAAGGCTGAAGGTGAGCCCGGCCTCGGTGTCCAAGGCGGTCGGGTATCTGGAGGGGCTCGACGTCCTCAGCCGCGAGCAGGAGCCCGGCAGGCGCCGCGACCGTTACGTCATCGACGAGGAGGTGTGGCTGCGCGCCTGGCTGACCAGCGCGCACAAGAACGCGGCGTGCGCCGCGACCGCCCTTGAGGGTGCGGACCTGTTCGGGCCCGACACCCCCACGGGCGCGCGGCTCGGGGCGATGCACGCGTTCTTCGCCGGGATCCACCGGAGCATGACGGGGCCGCCGGCCCGCGCGGCCGTCGAGGATGCCCTGACGGTACTGACCGCGCTCTTCCACGCGGCCCGCCCCCTCACCACGAGTGAGCTCGCCACCGCCCTCGGCTGGCCGACGTCACGCGTCATCACGGCCGTGCAGGCGGCCGGGCATGATCATGGAGTCAGGCTCTCGCCCGAGCAGCGGGCAAGGCTCACCGGGCCGCCACGGCCCCCCGCGGCGGACCCGCCGTCGCCGTCCGTCGCCGCCGGTCGTCCGTTCAGTCGTCCAGCGTCTTCATGACCTTGCCGAGGTCGACGAACTTGAAGTTCGTGGCCGGGCGGTCCCCGTCGCCGGGCGCGTCGTGGCCGTCCTGGACGACGAGGAGGCCGTGCGGGTACTTCGGCCCGAGCGGCTCGTTCAGCGCGGCCGCGCCGTCGCACTCCTCGGAGCCGTCGAGCGTGCCGCCCGCGGGGGTGACCCTGAAACCACCCTCGTACTCGTTGTGGTCGCTCAGTTCGCGGTCGTACGCGGCGAAGGTGTCGTCGCCCTGGCTGGAGGCGAGGAGATACCCGTCCCCGTCGTCCTCATTGACCAGGGTCAGACCTTCGACATCGGCGGTGGTCCGCTTGCCGCCGTATCCCGGGTCGGCCCCGGCCTCGCACTCCTCGGTCTCCTCGTCATAGACACCGGGAACGCCGTACTCACGTACCTTGTCGACGAGTTCGGGCTTGCCGGTCAGGTCGGCGCGCATGCGCCAGATACCGACGTCCTCCTGCCCCGCGTACAGCGTGCCGTTGGCCGGGTCGACGACCATGCCCTCGACCTGCGGGAGCTCGCCCGGCTCCGCGCACGGGCTCCACGAGGTGCCGTTCGGCAGCCGGAACGAGGACGGCAGGTCCAGCGTGCGGACCTTGCGGTACGTGACCTTGCCGCCCGCGGCCGGGAGCAGTTCGAGGAGCGCGACGCGGGTGCGCTCGCGCTGGCTGACCAGGGCGTACGAGCGGCCGCTCGCCTTGTCCTGCCAGGTCGCGAGCCCGTACGCGGTGCGCTGCTCGTTGATCTCGCCCTGGTCGGCGGAGAAGACGGGCGGCGCGTCGGGGACGGTGATGTCGGTCAGTGGTCCGCCGGGCCGGTCGCGGTCGATCCGATAGAAGCGCAGCCGGTCGTGGCCGCGGTCGCTGGTGACGGCGAGGTCGGCGGTCCCGGAGGACAGCTTCAGGCCGCGCACGAGGTCGACGTTGTTGAAACGGCCCGGCGCGTCGTCGGGCCCTTCGGCGGGCGGGGCGGCGACGGACTGGACGGGCCGGGCGTCCAGGTCGTAAGCCCTCAGCCCGCCCTCCTTGGCGGTGGCGATCACCAGGCTGCGTGCCGGGTCGGCGGTGTTGCGCCAGATCGCCGGGTCGTCGGCGTCGGCGTTGCCGCCCGCGTCGTCGTCGTGCAGGACGGGGGTCTCGGCCCGGGGGGTTATGCCGGGCAGCGGCTCGGCGGCCGTCGTGGAGGCGGAGGCGGTGGTGGTGGCCGCCACGAAGGCGGTGGTCATGGCGAGCACGACCGAACCGATCGTTCGACGGGTCGGACAGTGTCTGGTCACGCGATGTCTCCTCGTTCCGGGAACGGATGGATCTTGCGTGAGACTGGGGCCTGACGGTGTCCGCGTGGCGTACGCGGCGCGTCGGGTAACACCCCGCTCGAATGTACGCGGGGTTAACACCGGTCGTGGCCCTGCGTGTTGGGGGCGGCGATCACCGCTGCACGGGAAGCTCCGCCCACACCGTCTTGCCGACCTTGCGTCCGGCCACGCCCCACTCGGTGGCGAGCGCGGCGACGATGACGAGCCCCCGACCCGACTCCCCTTCGAGGCCCGCGGACTTGCGTGCGACGTGCGAGACGACGTCCGCGCGCGCGTCGGCGACCTCGATACGCAGCGTGTCGGTACGCAGCGTCAGGCCGAGCTCGAAGTCACGGCCCGGTACGCGCCCGTGGGTCACGGCGTTCGCCGCGAGCTCGGCGACGATCGCCTCGGCGGCCTCGGAGAGTTCGGTGTCGTACGCGATGCCCCAGCCGTCCAGGTGATACCTGGTCAGCCTCCTCGCGAGGCGGGCACCCCGGGGCGTGGCACTGAAGCGTTGCGCGAAGGTGTGGGGTGCGGCGGCGGGGCGCGCTTGGGTCGACATGGCGGCAACGGTGGCCGTACGCGGCCGGGGGCACCAGGCACGAAACTCGTACGCTGCGTAATTGTACGAGTGCGAAGGGTGGACAGTACGGGTAACGGAACGTGAGCATGGGCGCGTTGGCGCAGACCGATAGCCGAGCGTCAGGGGATACCCGTGATGTCGTCAAGTACGACGAGCAGTAATGAGCCCGAGCCGACCGATGGGCTCAAGGCCTTCGGTGCGGTCCTGAAGAGCTTCCGCAAGCGCGCCGGGTACACGCAGGAGTCCCTGGCCCCCGAAATCGGCTACTCGGCCCATTTCATCGCCTCCGTCGAACAGGGCCGCCGCTTTCCGCCGCCACGGTTCGTCGACCAGTGCGAGGTGGCGCTGGACGCGTTCGGGACGCTGCGGCTGGCGGCGAACCAGCTGTCGCGGCAGCGGGGGTTGGCTTCCTGGTTCCGCCAGTGGGCGCAGCTGGAACAGGAGGCGGTGGCGCTGTCGACGTATGAGTGCCGGTTGATTCCTGGTCTGTTGCAGACGGAGGCGTATGCGCGGACGTTGTTCGTGAACCGGCTCCCTCCACTCGGCGACGAAGAGATCGAGGCGCGGCTGGATGCACGAGCCAGGCGCCAACTACTGCTCACGGAAAGGCCCAACACGGCCTACAGCTTCATTCTTGAGGAACATTTGTTCCTACGCGGCATGGGCGGGCATGAAGTCACCATGGAACTCATCGACCGGGTTCTCGGGCTCGCGAAGCGCCGGAACATCGAACTTCAGATCATGCCGGTGGTGCGCAAGAGTCACGCAGGACTGGATGGCCCCATGCATCTACTGGAGACACCGGAGAACAGGTGGCTCGCTTACGCCGAGGGGCAAGAGAGCGGCCAACTCATCTCCGAGTCGAAAGTGGTCAGCATGCTTCAGATGAGGTATGCCAGGATGCGCGCACAGGCTCTCTCATTCGAGGACTCGGTGAGCCTGCTGGAGCGGATGCGAGGAGCATGATGAGCAGCCCCAACCTGGTCTGGTTCAAGAGCAGCTACAGCAGTGGCAGCTCCGGCGACTGCCTCGAAGTCGCCCTCGCCTGGCGCAAGTCCAGCTACAGCAGCAGCGGCGACGGAGACTGCGTAGAGATCGCCCCCTGCCCCACTACCCTCCACGTACGCGACTCCAAGAACCCCGACGGCCCCCAACTCGCCCTGGCCCCCCGCGCCTGGGCGGAGTTCGTCGCGTACGCCGCCCACCCCTGACGCGCGTCAGTGCCCCGCACTGCAAACCCGCCGCGCACGCCATCGCCACGCAAATGCCGGGGAGCCCGTACCCCAACAGTGCGTACGCAAGGGACAGTTGCACCACCACACCACCCGTCGTGATGCGGGCCAGCGACGGGCTGTCGCCGCTGCCCTCGTAGACCCCGGCCACACCGATGAAACACGCGAGCAGCACCAAGTACGGGCCGAGGCACCGCAGGTACAACGCCCCCGCGTCCGCCACCGCGCCCTCCGCCCCGAACCCCCGCATGACCCAGGGCGCGGCCAAGAGCAGCACCACCGCAGCCACCGAACCCGAAACACGCAACGCCTCACGAGCGACACCTGCCTCAGGACACCCGCTGCGCCTCCACCAGCTCCCGCGCCTCCTCGTCCGTCGCCACCGAAGGCGGTGAGCCCTCCAGCGGCTTGCGGGCCGTCTCCTTCATCGCGGCTACCGCGATGATGCCGACGAGTCCGGCGAGCATCGTGTAGAACGCGGGCATCAGATCGTTGCCGGTCGCGCCGATCAGTGCGGCGACCACCAGCGGGGTCGTGCCGCCGAAGAGCGAGACGGAGATGTTGAAGCCGATGGAGAGCGACCCGTAGCGGACGTCCGTCGGGAAGAGGGCGGGCAGGGACGAGGACATGACGCCCAGGTAGCAGACCAGGGCCAGGCCGAGGATCAGCAGGCCCGCGAAGACCGCGAGCGTTCCGCCCTGCTTGATGAGGAGGAACGCGGGGAGGGCGAGGACGAAGAAGCCCACCGAGCCCGCCATCAGGACCGGCTTGCGGCCGATGCGGTCGGAGAGGCGGCCGACGGAGTTGATCAGCGCCATCAGGATCAGCATGACGATGACGATCGACATCAGGCCGCCGGTCTCACCGAAGCCGAGCTGCGTGAGGTACGTCGGCATGTAGGAGAGGAGCATGTAGTCGGTGACGTTGAACGCCGCGACCAGCGCGATGCACAGCAGCATCGCGCGCCACTGGCCGAAGAAGGAGTCCTTGAAGGACTTCTTGTCGCGTTCGGCGGCCGGTCCGCTCTCCGCCTCCGCCATCTTCTGGAAGGCGGGCGACTCGTCGAGCTTCAGCCGCAGGTAGAGGCCGATGAGGCCGAGCGGCGCCGCCACCAGGAACGGGATGCGCCAGCCCCAGGACTGCATCGCGTCGTCACTGAGCCCCACGGTGAGGGAGGTGACGAGGACCGCCGCGACCGTGTAGCCGATCAGCGTGCCGAACTCCAGGAACGAGCCCCAGAAACCGCGGCGCTTGTCGGGCGCGTACTCCGCGATGAACGTCGCGGCACCCCCGTACTCCCCGCCCGTCGAGAACCCCTGCACCATGCGGCAGAGGACCAGGAGGATCGGCGCCCAGACGCCGATCGACGCGTAGCTCGGGATCAGACCGATCGCCAGCGTCGCCGTCGACATCATGATCATGGTGAGCGCGAGGATCTTCTTGCGGCCCACGCGGTCGCCGAGCGGGCCGAAGAACATGCCACCGATGGGGCGCACCAGGAAGGCCGCGGCGAAGGTCGCCAGGGAGGAGAGGGTCTGCGCGGTGTCGTTCCCGGACGGGAAGAACTCCTTGCCGATGATGACGGCGAGGTACGCGTAGACACCGAAGTCGTACCACTCCATCGCGTTGCCCAGCGCGGTCGCCTTCACCGCGCGCTTGACCTGGGCCTCCTCGGTGACGGTGATGTCCGTCTGGCGCAGGCGCGGGTTCTTGCGGCGGTGGATCGCCCGGAAGAGCGCCCGGTGCCGTGCCACGGCTTCGGGAGCCGGCGCTGCCGGTGTTTCAGGGGCTTCGGGCGCGCTCACTGGTCAGTCACTCTCTCTGTCGGCACGTGGGTCCGTCGGGTCGGACGTCGATCGTCAACCGTCGATCAACATTGCCAACCCAGGTCAGGGAAAGTGCCCGCTGATGGTCCTCACGAACATGGCCCCAAGTCCCTGATCCCAGGGACCTGAGGCCCGTTTCACCGCAAACTCACCGGGCAGACGTCATCGGGCGTACAACTGCGACCGGGGGATGACCTGCTGTTCCTGGCCCGGGCTCGACCACAGCAGCTTCAGGTGCGCCTCGCCCGTCCGCTCCGCGTACTCGACCTTGATCGAGTGCCGCTTCCCGGCGGTCAGCCGCACCTCCGCCTTGTCGAGCTTCGGCTCGTGCGGCGTCCACGAGTCGATGACCAGCTTGCCGTCGATCCGGACGCGGGCCATGTCGTCGGAGACGGTCGTGAGCGTGTACGTCTCCGAGCGGCGCGGCTCGACCGATCCCGTCCAGCGGACACTGAACCGGTCCGCGGGGATCGACGCGGCCGGGGAGCCGGTGTACTTCCAGGCGTGATTGAGGGTGGCGTCGGTGCGGGTGATCCTCGGGGGGCCTTCGAGGTTCTCGTTGTCGAAGATCTCCTGCTTGAGGCCCTTGCCGCGGCCGTGGCGTGCCGTCGGACCGGGGTCGACCCGCAGTTCGACGACCGTCGCAGTGTCGTTCGTGGCGGCGCCCGACGGGGCGATGTCGTAGCCGTCGCCCGACCGGGTGACCGTCACCTTCTGGTCGCTGCCGAGGACCCGCGCCGACTTCACTTGGAGGTTCGCCGTGCGTGCCTTGAGGTGCAGGGAACCGCCCGCCGCGGGCCACCGCGTGACCGCCGCGTACAGCTTGTCGCCCTTGCGGCTCACGTGGCCCCAGGCCGGTTCCTCGACCAGGCCGCCGTAGCGTGCGCCGTGGACCGCTTCACCCTGGCCCGCCGTGCGCAGCCAGTCGCCCATCTGCCGGAGGCGGTCGACGGACGGTTGCGGGACGCGGCCCCGGGCATCCGGGCCGACGTTGAGGAGGTAGTTGCCGCTGCGGGACGTCGTGGCGAGGAGGTTGCGGGTCAGGGTCTGTGCCGACTTCCAGTTCTCGTCGTGACGCGCGTACCCCCAGTGGTCGTTGAGGGTCATGCACGACTCCCACAGCTGGCCGTCGACGGGTGCGCCGGGGATCTCCTGCTCGGGGGTTCCGTAGTCGCCGTCGACGACGCGGCGCTTTCCGACGCGGTTGTTGATGACGAGGTCGGGGTCGAGCCCGCGGAGGTAGGACTCCAGTTTCTCGCCGTCCCTCGCCGTCCAGGGGTTGTGCGGCTTGTCGGTGTCCCACTCGCCGTCGAACCAGAGCAGCGCCGGGTCGTACGTGTCGACGAGCTCCTTGAGCTGCGCGTACATGCGCTTCTCGTACTTCGGGAACGTCGCCGGATCCGGGAAGTCCTTGTCGTGCCAGTCCCAGATCGAGTAGTAGAAGCCGAGCTTGATGCCCGCGTCGTCGGACGCCGTCTTCAGCTCGGCGAGGATGTCGCGGTTCTTGTCGAAGGAGGAGTGGTCGCGCAGGTTCCAGTCGTTGACCTTCGTCGGCCACATCGCGTAGCCCTCGTGGTGCTTGGACGTGATGACGATGTAGCGCATCCCGGCGTCCTTGGCCGCCTTGACGACCGCCTTCGCGTCGAAGTCCGCCGGGTTGAAGTTCTGCGCCTGCTGCTCGTACTCCTCCATCGGGATGTCACACTCCCGCTTGATCCACTCCGCGTTGCGGCAGGTGCTGCCGTCGGGGCGCCTGTACTCGCCCTCCAGGTTCGAGTACGCGCCGAAGTGGATGAACATGCCGAAGCGGTCCTGACGGAACCAGTTCGTGCGGTCGGCGGTGAAGGGGTCGTCGGCGGCGTGGTCGGTGCCGGGGCCCGCGATCTTCGAAGGCTTCGGGGCGGCGTCGGTCACGGCCGTCGCGGCCGGGACGGCCGTGCCCGCGAGGGCGGCGGCGAGGAACAGGGCGAGACCAGTGGCTCTGCGGCGCATGGGGCGGCTCCCGGTGTTGTTCCGGTTGTTCCGGTTGTTCCGGTTGTTCCGGTTGTTCCGGTTCCCTGGGTTGGGGGTCGCACGGGAACGTAGGGACGAATACATCCGATGTCAATGGTTCCAACTGGCTGCGGGCGACGCTCATTTGGCGGCATGCTGACACATCGATCCGATGAATGTCTGTTCTTCATCCTGGCGACGGTTAGAAGCGGGGTGCCTACGGGGGAAGAGACCTCCGGTACGCCTCCCCAGCCGACCGACGGAGCCCGCATGCCCCTCCCCCGCCGCACCTTCCTCACCGGCCTCGCCGGGACCGCCGGTGTCGCCGCCGCTGCCTGTTCCGGCGCGTCAGCCGACGGCGTCACCACCCACACCGCCGCGTCCGGCGCAGCCGCCGAGGCCGCCCGGCGCCTGCTCCCCCGCCACCGGGACCAGATCGAGTTCAGAACCACACCGAGGAAGGACGACGGAGAGGACTCCTTCCGCGTCACCGGACGCCCCGGCCGCATCACCGTCACCGGCACCACCCCCGCCACCCAACTCACGGGCCTGCGCCGCTACTTGAAACACGTCACGCACGCGAACATCACCTGGGCGGGCAGCCGCACCGACCACCTCCCGACCCGGCTCCCAGCACCCACCGCACCCCTCACCGGAACGGCCAACACCCCGCACCGCTTCGTCCTCAACGACACCAACGACGGGTACACCGGGGCGTATTACGACTGGAGTTACTGGGAGCACGAGATCGACGTGCTCGCCCTCCACGGCTACAACGAAGTCCTCGTGTACGCGGGCGCGGACGCCGTCCACCACCGCGCCTTCCAGGAGTTCGGGTACACGGACGCCGAACTGCGGGCCTGGATACCCGGCCCCGCCCACCAGCCCTGGTGGCTCCTGCAGAACATGTCGTCGTTCCCGCACCCGGTCTCCCGGCAGCTGCTCGACGCCCGCGCCCGCCTGGGCCGACGCATCTGCGACCGGCTGCGCGACCTCGGCATGACGCCGGTCCTGCCGGGCTGGTTCGGGACCGTGCCGCCCGGCTTCGAGAAGAAGAACCCGGGCGCGAGGACCGTTCCGCAGGGCGACTGGGTCGGCTTCGCGCGGCCGGACTGGCTGGATCCGCGCACCGGCCATTTCGCGCGCGTAGCCGCCGCGTTCTACCGCGCGCAGGACGAGCTGTACGGCCCGACCACGATGTACAAGATGGACCTCCTCCACGAGGGCGGCAAACCCGGCGACGTCCCCGTCGGCGACGCGGCGAAGGGCGTCGAGAAGGCGTTGCGAGCCGCCCACCCGGACGCCACCTGGGTGATCCTCGGCTGGCAGCACAATCCGCCGAAGGCGATCACCGACGCCGTCGACAAGGAGCGGATGCTCGTCGTCGACGGCCTCTCCGACCGCTTCCCGCACATCACCGACCGCGAGTCCGACTGGGGCTCGACGCCCTACACCTTCGGCTCCATCTGGAACTTCGGCGGCCACACGACGCTCGGCGCCAACACCCCCGACTGGGCGGCCCTGTACGACAAGTGGCGCACGAAGAAGGGCAGCACGCTCGCCGGGATCTCCCTCATGCCGGAGGCGGCCGACAACAACCCGGCCGCCTTCGAGCTCTTCTCGGAACTGGCTTGGCGGACCGGCGATCTGGACCTCGAGGCCTGGTTCCGGGAGTGGTCGACGTCCCGCTACGGCGCCGCCGACCCGCACGCCGAAGCCGCCTGGGACACCCTGCGCCGCACGGCCTACGGAACGACCCGCGCCGACGAGTGGGCCGAGGGCGCGGACGGCCTGTTCGGGGCCCGGCCCGACCTCGCCGCGAAGTCGGCGGCGGCCTGGTCACCGAAGAAGCTGCGGTACGACGCGGCGGACTTCGAGCCCGCGCTCGGCGAACTCCTTTCGGTGCGAGCCGGGTTGCGGAACTCGTCCGCGTACCGTCGCGACCTGCTCGACATCGCCCGGCAGGCCCTCTCCAACCGCAGCCGCGTCCTGCTGCCGCGCATCAAGGAGGCGTACGGCGCCGGGGACGCCGCCCGCTTCGACCGCCTCACCCGCGAGTGGCTCACCTTGATGGACCTGCTCGAACGGCTGGTCTCCACCGACTCCCGTCACCTGCTGGGGCGTTGGGTCGCGGACGCCCGCGCGTGGGGCGCCGATGCGGAGGAACGGGACCGGCTCGCCTACGACCAGCTCTCCCTGCTCACGGTCTGGGGCACGCGCTCCGGCGCCGACGCCGGCCTGCGCGACTACGCGAACCGCGAGTGGGCGGGCCTGGTGGGCGGCCTGTACCGCCTGCGATGGGAGCGCTACTTCAAGGAGCTCAGGTCGGCCCTGACGGAGAGCCGCGCCCCCGAGAAGATCGACTGGTTCGCGATGGAAGAGGCCTGGATCAAGGCCCCGGGCAAGCTGGCGACCCGCCCGAAGGGCACCACCTACGACGTGGCGAAACGGGTCCAGGCCCACCTGAGCGCCCCTTGAGGGGCGCGGGGAACCGCGCGATCAGCCACGGAACACCCGCAGCCCGCACCCCGCCGCCCGCCGCCCGCCGCCCGCAAGAAACAGCGGCGCCCCCCGGACCAACCCGGAACGGGGGGCGCCACCAGACTCACGCGCGGGGGCACTCCTTCCACGCGACGTGATAGATCGTGCTGATGTCGCCATCCGTCGAGTCCATCGTCATGAAGCTCGACTTCGCGGGATCGGACGTCCCCAGGTCGACCCGCAGCTCCGTGTTGATGTTGAAGTTCCGCTTCACGCCGCACGGTGCCCACACGAGCTGGGCCCAGTCCGTCGTGTCGGTGGCCTGCCAGTTGTCGTTGTACGCGCCCTTGAACTCATGGCTGATCGAGGCCGTCTGGGGCGAGCCCTGGAAGTAGTACGACGCCTTCTCCGTGCCCTTGGCACCGGCCTGGAGCGCCGCGTAGCCGCGGTAGTCCGCGCTGGCGATCGCATACGTGAAGCCCGAGGGAACGTGCACGATCAGGCTGAGCTGGCAGTTGCGACGGAACGCGGTGGGGTCCGCGCCGCCGCCCGCCTTGGCGAGGTAGTCGCTGTAGGTCACGGTGAAGGCCGTGTTGTCCTGGGAGACGGCGACGGCCGCGGTGCCCAGGGGGCAGCCGGACCCGTTCACCGTGGCGACCTCGATCACGATCTTGTCGGGGGGCGGGTCGAGGATCGTCGTCGGGTCGTGCGCGGGGAGCGTCGAGCCGAACAGCGCCGCGACGGCGCCGCTCAGCAGCAGTGCACCGGCCATGGTTCTCCGTTCCATTGCTGAGGAGGGGGGTTGGAGAAGTGCCTGTGTGCCTGGAACGTGGTGCGGGTGCCTGGAGCGGATTGCGTGAGCGAGGGGATCGTATGGACCAATGAGCCCGGCGCACAGAGCGATGTCCGGCCATTCGGAATCCCCGACTCAACGTGTCTTGACGGGTATACGTCACTCCAGATCTCTGGTAGGAAACCTTCCTAACAGTACGCGGCATGTGAACTCCCCCATCTGGAGGCCCTCGTGGAAACCCCCCACATAGACCCGCGCACCACCCGCACCACCGACGCCGCTCCCGCCACCGCCCCCTCTCGTCGCACCCTGCTCGCCGTCATCGGCGCGGCGGCCGTGGCGGGTCCGCTCCTCGCCACGCAGTCGGCGAGCGCGGCGACCCCGTTCTCCTCCTTCATCACGGCCGGCGGGCTCGACGACCCGGCGAAGAAGGAGATCGCGATGCAGATCGTCTGCAGCGCGGAGAACTCGTCGCTCGAATGGAAGAAGCAGTACCGGTACTGCGAGGACATCGACGACGGCCGCGGCTACACCGCGGGCATCATCGGCTTCTGCTCGGGCACCGGCGACATGCTCGACCTCGTCGAGCTCTACACGCGGCGCAAGCCGGGCAACGTCCTCGCCAAGTACCTGCCCGCGCTGCGCAGGGTCGACGGCACCGACTCGCACGAAGGGCTCGACCCGACGTTCGTGCGCGACTGGGAGCGGGCCGCCGACACGGACGCGGAGTTCCGCAAGGCGCAGAACGACGAGCGCGACCGGGTCTACTTCAACCCCTCCGTCAAGCAGGGCAAGGCGGACGGCGTCGGCACGCTCGGCCAGTTCTGTTACTACGACGCCATCGTCATGCACGGTGACGGCGGCGACTCCACCAGCTTCCGCAACATCCGCAAGCGCGCGCTGCGCTCCGCCAAGCCCCCGACCCAGGGCGGTGACGAGGTGACGTACCTGAACGCCTTCCTCGACGCGCGCGTCTGGGCGATGAAGCAGGAGGCGGCCCACGAGGACACCAGCCGGGTGGACACGGCACAGCGCGTCTTCCTGAAGAAGCGGAACCTCAACCTGGACCCGCCGCTGGACTGGAAGGTCTACGGCGATCCGTACCACATCGGATAGGCCGGACGCGCGGGACGCCCACGGCGTCCCGCGCGACTGCGCTCCCTCTTGCCTCTCAGCGGTTGAACTGGGTACGGTCCCGGCCAACTCCCCGTCTACGCGCGTCAACACGGCCGTCCCCGCACTTGATCTGCGTTCAACCTGCACCGAGGTGAGAGATCCCCATGTTCCTCCGTACGACCACGACCGTGCTGACCGCGACAGCCGCCCTCCTGTCCGCGGGCGGCCTCACGGCGTCCGCCGCGCACACCCCGAACGGCGGCTGGCAGAGGATCGGCGACGACATCACGTCCGGCATCAGCGGGCTCGCCGTCACCGGTGAGGCCCAGCGGCACGGAGGGACGGACGCCGTCGTCGTACGCGACAACAAGAAGCCCGGCGAGAACCGCGTCGCGCGACTGACGTACCGCCCCGGCGCCGACCGCTCCACGGTGACCCGCACCGAAGCACTCACCTGGGCGGGCACCCCGGAGCCCATCGACCTGGAGGCGATCGAGGCGGTACCCGGCCTCCGCGGCGAATACGTGGCCCTGGCCAGCCGCGGCCTCGTCTACCACGTGAAGGTCACCGGCCACGAGATCCAGGTCCTGGACACCTCACCGCTCCCCGCGATCGCCGACGGCGACGACTACGAGAGCTTCGCGCTGACCTCACGGCACGGAAAGATGGCGGCGGTCTGGGCGGACCGGGGCGCGGGCAAGAAGCGTCCGGCGACGCTGCGCGCCGCGCCGTTCTCCTTCAACAAGTACGGCGAGGCCGACTTCGGCCCGGTCACCACGGCCCGCCTCCGCGCGCCCTACCCGGTCGGCGACGTCCGGCACGCCTCGGACATCTCCGTCACACCGTCGGGCCGCCTCGTGATCAGCTCGGCGTCCGACGCGGGCGACGACGGCCCCTTCGACTCCGCGGTCCTGAACGCGGGCAACCTCTCCGTGAGCCGCACCGGAAAGGTGCGGCTGTCCGTCGCCAAGTCTCCCGACGTGGTGCGCAAGTTCGAGGGCGTCAAGATCGAGGCGGTCGAGTGCGTGCCGGACTCCGGCGGGAAGGCCCTGCTCGGCACGGACGACGAGAACGCGGGCGGCTCGGTCAACTCCGCGACGGTGTGCGGGAAGTAGGGGTGTTACGGTCCCGGCATGTCCGAGATCGAGATACCCGCGGCCGAGCACCCCAAGGCTGAAATCGACGCACTGACCGCCGAATTCTTCGGAGCCTTCGACAACCGTGGCGGGAAGGCCGCGGACGTCGCCAGGATCCGTCGGCTCATGCTGCCCGGCGGCGTGATCGTCGTGACAGGACCGCAGTACGCGGCCTACACCGTGGAGGAGTTCATCGAGCCCCGCGAACGCCTGCTCGCCGACGGCCGCCTGGTCGAGTTCGCCGAATGGGAGATCTCGGAACGCACCGACATCGTCGGCGACATCGCGTGCCGGTTCGGCGAGTACGCCAAGGCGGGCGTCATGGACGGCGAACCGTTCAAGGGCGGCGGCACGAAGACGATGCAGTTCGTCCGCACGCCGGAGGGCTGGCGGATCGCCGCGTTCTCCTGGTACGACCACCCCTGACGGCGGCGGCTCAGCCCTTCCCTGCTCCCCATCGCTGTCCGTCAGGTCACGCCGTCCCGGGGTCCGGCGCGCGGGAGTAGCCGGTAGCGGAAGGCCACCCGGACAGCGAAGACTGCACGTAAGACTGCCCTTCGGTTCCTGGACCGGAGGGCGGGCAGGCGGGAAGAGTGGGTGGCTCTGTACCTGGAGGAGCCCCGTTGCGCGACCACGACCACGCCGGAAAGCACGACGCCGCGAAAGCGCGGACCACGGCCCGCAGACCCGCGGCCCCGGCCGACGCCCCGCTCAACGGGCTGCTCGCCCTCCAGGGCGCGGCGGGCAACGCCGCCGTCGTCCAGATGCTCCGCCGGGCCGGGCAGCCCGCCGGGCAGGAGCAGCACCAGCACGGTGCGGGCTGCGGCCATCAGCGGGCCGAGGAGGCCGTGGTGCAGCGCGCGGGCGGTCAGGACGCGACGGCCATGGACGTCGACCGGCTGGACTTCTCCGACGCGGAGGAGCTGTCGGACGGGGGCACGGACTCGGAGGCGGGTGAGTACGACTACCCGTCGTTCATGGCCGAGCGCGGCAAGCACCCCCGATCCACCACGCCGACTCCGCAGGCCGCGGCGGGGTTCGGTGACAGCACCTACGGCATCGACCCCGGCAAGGTGAAGTCGATGCGCGAGGACAGGAAGCAGGGGCGCGACGTGCCGCCGCTGCGGTATCGCAAGGACAACGAACCCCTGTACCGCTGGGACGGCAGGACGCCCGACCAGATCCTCGGCAAGGGCTTCAAGCCCTGGAACGAGAAGCTGCCCGCGAGCCTGCGGCACTACCAGAAGCTCCTGCAGCGGACGGGGTTCGTCAGCACGACCCGTTCGCCGGGCGGGTACGTGCCCGACTGGGCGCGGCAGCCCGACGGCAGCGGCTGGCGGTACGTGATCCACGCGCCCGGCGGGATCGACCTGGTGGACACGTTGGGGACCACGTCCTTCGCCCAGCAACAGGAAGTCATCTTCTGGAAGGGCATCCAGGCGGGTTACGTCGTCCGCGCGGAGCTGTGCGACGCGGGCGGCAACGTCATCAAGGTCGTCAAGAGCGGCGGCGACGACGCGATGGACATCGACGGCTGAGCAACGTGCAGGAATGAGCGTTCCCTCGCGCGGGACCTGACCGCGCGAGGGAACTGCGTAGGTGTGCCGTGAGCTGTACCCGGGGGATGAGACCGGGGGCTGTGAGCGGGTGTTGCGACCGGGGGGCTGTAACCGGGGGCTCAGTGCGCTACCGCCTCGCTTCGTCCCTTGCCCTGGCCCGGCACGCGCGTCTCCGCGATCTCGCCGCCCGGCTCCATCGGTGCCGTCACGTCGTCCTCCTCGCGGCCCTTGCCGATGTGGTTGAAGACCAGGTTGAGGAGCACGGCGGCCACACAGCCCGTCGAGATGCCCGAGTCGAGGATGATCTTCGCGGTCTCCGGGAACGCGTGGTAGAACTCCGGCGCCGCGATCGGGATGAGGCCGACGGCGAGCGAGACGGCGACGATCAGGACGTTGTTGTCCTTCTCCAGGTTCGCCTTGACCAGTGTCTGGATGCCGCTCGCCGCGACCGAGCCGAACAGGACGACGCCCGCGCCGCCGAGCACGGGGCGCGGCACGACCGCGATGAGCGAGGCCGCCATCGGACAGAGGCCCATGAGGACGAGGAAGCCGCCGCCGACGGCGACCACGTACCGGCTGCGGATCTTCGTCATCGCGACCAGGCCGATGTTCTGCGCGAAGGCGCTGCACATGAAGCCGTTGAAGAGCGGGCTGACCGCGGAGCCGAGGGTGTCGGCGCGCAGCCCGGCGGCGATGGTCTTCTCGTCGGCGGGACGGTCCACGATCTCACCGAGGGCGAGCATGTCGGCCGTCGACTCGGTCATCGAGACGACCATGACGACGCAGAGCGAGACGATCGCGGCGGCCGCGAACTGCGGGGCGCCGAAGTGGAACGGCGTCGGGAAGCCCACGACGTCCGCGTCGCCGACCGGGCCGAAGTCCGTGACGCCGAACGGGATGGCGATGAGCGTGCCGATGACGAGGCCCAGCAGGACCGCGATCTGCTTGACGAAGCCGGTGGTGAAGCGGCGCAGCAGCAGGACGACGACGAGGGTGAGACCGGCGAGGCCCAGGTTCTTCATCGAGCCGTAGTCGTCGGCGCCGGGGACGGGCCCCTGCGCCCAGCCGAAGGCGACCGGCATCAGCGAGATGCCGATGAGGGTGATGACCGTGCCGGTGACGACCGGCGGGAAGAAGCGGATCATCTTCGAGAAGAACGGGGCGGCGATGAAGCCGAGAACGCCCGCCACGATCACCGCGCCGAAGATGATGGGCAGCGCGTCGTCCTTGTTGTCGGTCGATTCGACGACCGCGATCATCGGGGCGACACCGGCGAACGTGACGCCGTTGACGAAGGGAAGCCGGGCGCCGATCTTCCAGAAGCCGAGGGTCTGGAGGAACGTGGCGAGGCCCGCGGTGAAGAGGCAGGCGCCGGTGAGGAAGGTGAGGTCCTTGGGCGAAAGTCCGATGGCGGCGCCGACGATGAGCGGCGGCGCGACGACTCCGGCGTACATGGCGGCCACGTGCTGGAGGCCGGTGGTCGCCATCTTCAGGGCGGGGAGCTTCTCGTCGACGGGGTGTGTCGCCCCGTCGGTGCGTATGGACCCGTCGTCGGTACGTATGGACCCGTCGTCGGTCTCTGGGTCCGGGGTGTTGCCTTGCTTGGTGAACCTGGGCTGAGTGGCCACTGTGGCTCCTCCGGTTGTTTTCCGGTCCCGGCGGGGCCGCCGGCACTTTTCGCTTCTGGGAGGTGGTGCGTGGTGCAAGGACTTGCTCGGTATGCAGTTGTGGAAATGCGCCCAGGTAGTGCTGACCGCCCCGGGAACGCGAAGCTTTGGGCCGCGTTCCGGGGCGGCACTTGAGCAGCCCGCTCGGCTGCTCAAGTCCGGTCAAGGGCCGTCCCCCCTGACCGGAGTTCTCGGGTTCAGCTCTCGGCGGCGATCCGCGCGAGACGCTGGGCCTGCTCGCGGGTGGAGCGGGCGATGGCGTCCTCGTCGGCGTGCAGCAGGGTGCCGTTCTCGACGACCGGCTTGCCGTTGACGAGGGAGAGGGTGACGGGGGCCGCCGCGCCGAAGACGATGGCGGTCACCGGGTCGGCGATCGAGGCGTGCCCGATGCCGTCGATCTTCCAGAGCACCAGGTCGGCGAGTTTGCCGGCTTCCAGGGAGCCGATCTGCGTGGCGCGGCCGAGGACCTGCGCGCCGCCGTACGTGCCGAGGCGCAGGGCCTGACGGGCGTTGAGGGCGGCTTCCCTGTGGGCGCCGAGGCGGTTGATCAGCAGGGCGTTGCGCAGCTCGGTGTGGAGTTCGCCGGACTCGTTGGACGCGGTGCCGTCGACGCCGAGGCCGACGGGGACGCCCGCCTTGAGCATGTCGGGGACGCGGGCGATGCCGGCGGCGAGGCGGGCGTTGGAGGACGGACAGTGGGCGACACCCGTCTTCGTACGGGCGAACGCCTCGATGTCGGAGTCGTTCATGTGGACGCAGTGCGCCATCCACACGTCCTCACCGAGCCAGCCGGTGGACTCGAAGTAGTCGGTCGGGCCCATGCCGAACAGCTCGTGGCAGAACTTCTCCTCCTCGACCGTCTCGCTGCCGTGGGTGTGCAGACGCACACCCAGGCGTCGGGCCAACTCGGCGCCCTGCTTGAGGAGTTCGGTGGAGACCGAGAACGGCGAGCACGGCGCGACGGCGACCTGCGTCATCGCGTCGAAGGACGCGTCGTGGTGCTTCTTGACGGTCTCCTCGGTGGCGGCGAGCGCGCCCTCCAGGGTCTCGACGGCGAAGTCCGGCGGCAGGCCGCCGTCCTTCTCGCTGCGGTCCATGGAGCCGCGGGCCAGGGTGAAGCGGACGCCCATCTCGGAGGCGGCACGGATGATCGACCCGGAGAGGTCGCCGGAGCCCTGCGGGAACACGTAGTGGTGGTCCATGGCCGTGGTGACACCGCCGCGGGCCATCATGCCGAGGGAGCCCTGCGCGGCCGCGTACGTCATCTGCTCGTCGATGCGCGCCCACGTCGGGTACAGCGCCACCAGCCAGTTGAACAAATTGTGGTCCGTGGCCAGGCCCCGGGTGATCCACTGGTAGAAGTGGTGGTGCGTGTTGACCAGGCCGGGGGTGACGAGGTGGCCGGTGGCGTCGACACGGCGTACGACGTTCGCGAGGCCCTCGGGGGCCTTGCCGGCGCCGATCGACTCGATCCTGTTCCCGGCGACGACCACGTATCCCGAGGCGTACTCGGTGTCGTTGGCGTCGACCGTCGCGATCGCGGCGTTCTCGATGACGATGCGCTCTACGGCGCCTTCCTGGGTTGCCGGTGCAGCCATGGTGCTTCCTTCTCTACTGGTGGCGTTGCGATGTGGGCACGGCATGACCCTAGGAAGATTTGAGTGCCGCGGCCGTGGAGCCACGGGTGCCGAGATGGTGAAAGAACAGGTTGAGCGTGACCGCGACGAGCGCGCCCGCGCTGATGCCGGAGCCGAGTACGGTCTGCGCCCAGGCGGGGAACTCCGCGTAGAAGGTGGGGGCGGCGAGCGGGATGATGCCCGCCCCGAGCGCCACGGCCACCAGAATGATGTTGGAGCTGTCGTCGAGGCCCGCCTCGGAGAGCGTGCGGATGCCGCTGACCGCGATGGAGCCGAAGAGGACGATGCCCGCACCGCCGAGGACCGGCATGGGGACGACGTTCACGACGGCGCCGAGCACCGGGAAGGCGCCGAGCACGATGAGCGCGCCGCCCGCGACCGCGACGACGTAGCGGCTGCGTACGCGGGTCAGTGAGACCACGCCGACGTTCTGCGCGAAGGCCGAGGTGGGGAAGCCGCCGAAGACGGGACCCACCAGGGTGGCGATGCCGTCGGTGCGCAGGCCGCGGGTGATGGTCCTCCCGTCGGTCTTGCGCTCGCAGATCTCGCCGAGGGCGAGCATGCCGGCCGCGGACTCGGTCATCAGGACCAGCATCACGATGCAGAGCGAGAGGATCGCGGCGGGCTGAAAGATGGGGGCGCCGGCGGCGAACGGCGTGGGCAGGGCGGCGAGCGGGGCCGTCTGCACCGATGTGAAGTCGGCCATGCCGAACGGGATCGCGGCGAGCGTTCCGATGAACATGCCCGCGAGCAGGGCGACTTGCTTGAGGAAGCCGCGTCCGAATCGCTGGAAGAGCAGGATCACGACGAGCGTGAAGGCGGCGAGCGCCAGGTACTTCATGTCGCCGAAGGTCGGGTCGGTGTCGTCGCCGCCCTGCGCCCACTTCACGGGCACGGGCATCAGCGTGACGCCGATGAGGGTGATGACGACGCCGGTGACGAGCGGCGGGAAGAAGCGGAGCAGCTTGCCGAAGAAGGGTCCGACGGCGAGGCAGAAGACGCCCGCGACCATCACCGCGCCGTATATCGCGGGGAGTTGGTCGCCCTTGGCGTTGGTCTCGGCGATGGCGAGGATGGGCGCGATGCCCGCCGAGGACGCGGCGTTCACGAACGGCAGGCGGTTGCCGACGAAGCCCTTGACGCCGAGGGTCTGCAGGATGGTGGCGAGACCGGCGATCAGCAGTCCGGCGGCGATGAGCCGGGTCTGGGCCACGGTGTCCAGGCCGCAGGCCTGGCCGATGATGAGCGGAGGGGTGACCACACCCGCGTACATGGCGGCGATGTGCTGGAGTGCGGCGGGGACGAGCCGCGAGGGGTGGAGCTTCTCATCCACCGGATGACAGTCGGCAGTTGACTGCTCGTCAGCTGTTTCGGCTGTGTCCGATGGGGCGGAACCCGGGCCTTCGGCTGCTGCCGGCCCCGTTGCAGGCTGTGCCATTGCGGATGTTCCCTCCGGTGTGGCGCGCCCCCGCCCACTGCGGGCGGGACGGGGGCGCGCATCCCGCGTCAGAGGTTGGTCATGTCGACCGGGATCTTCGGCTCGACGCCGTCCCGCAGAATCGTGGCCTCGATCAGGCCGTACGGGCGGTCGGCGGCGTAGTAGACGGCTCCGTCCTTGGCTTCGTTGTCGAGGCCGAAGGGCGAGAGGTCCTGACGGAAGTGGTGCTTGTTGGGCGCGGAGAAGCGGATCTCGTCGATCTCGCTGCGGTTGTTGATGACCCGCGAGCCCATCTGGTAGAGCGTCTGCTGCAGGGAGAGGGAGTAGGTCTCCACGAAGGCGTGCAGGATGTGCTTCTTCGCCTGCTCGTACGACCGCTCCCAACTCGGCATGCGCTGCTCGTCGTTGGTCCAGTTGTGCCGCCACCAGGTGGACAGGGAGGTGGCGAGGATGCGGTCGTAGTCTTCCTTGAGGGTCGTGTACTTGTCCTTGATGAAGCCCCAGAACTCGGAGTTCGTGGAGTTCATCACGGTCAGGTCCTTCAGACCCGAGAGGACCTCGAAGTTCTGGCCGTCGTACGTGATCTGGGCGAGCCGCGTCTCCTGGCCCTTGCGGACGAAGG
Organism: Streptomyces sp. Je 1-369; assembly: GCF_026810505.1. Classification (NCBI taxonomy): domain Bacteria; kingdom Bacillati; phylum Actinomycetota; class Actinomycetes; order Kitasatosporales; family Streptomycetaceae; genus Streptomyces; species Streptomyces sp. Je 1-369. The sequence continues at coordinate 7,145,010 of NZ_CP101750.1, read as the reverse complement.
AGTGGTTGACCTCGTCGGCGCCGATGAACTTGGCGTTGCTGTCGGAGCCGCCGATGCGCTCCCAGGAGTACTCCTCGATCCGGATCCGCGCGCGGTGGATCGAGGGCTGGCTGTCCACGAAGTGCCGGGCGAGGTGGATGCCGTACTGCTCGGCGGACTCGATGCCGTACTCCTTGGCGAACGCGAAGCAGGTGTTCTTCGTCGTGTCCGTCGGCAGGCAGTTGGCGTTCGAGCCGTTGTAGTGGACGTCGTCCAGGTCGCCGGAGAGGGCGACGGAGACGTTCAGGTCCTTGATGTGGTGGGTGTCGCCGTCCCGCGTGATCTTTACGACCCGGTTCTCAGCCTTGCCGTACTGGTTCTGTCCCAGAATGGTGGGCATGTCTGCTAGCTCCCTCGGTAAACGGAGTAGCCGAACGGGTTGAGCAGCAGCGGTACGTGGTAGTGCTCGCCCGGCTTGACGGCGAATGTGATCGCCACCTCCGGGAAGAACGCTCCGGTCGCATCGCTGTCCCGATTCGCGGGGGCGTCCTGCTGCGCCTCGGCTTGCTGATTGTTCTTGGTCAGGAAGTACGCCTCGGTCTCGAAGTCGAGGCGTACGTGCGAGGTGCCTTCCGGCAGGGCCGGCAGGTCCTTGCAGCGCCCGTCCGCGTCGGTCGCGCTGCCGCCGAGCGCCTTCCACTCCTCACCTGCACCACTGCGGGCGGACAGGGAGATGGTGACGCCCTCGGCGGGGCGGCCGATGCTGGTGTCCAGGATGTGCGTGGACACCGAAGCGGTCGTTTCCGTGCTCATGCGTCGTTTCCTTCTTCTACGGGCTTCAACGAGCTTCTACGAGCTGCTACGAAGCTTCCACGAGGCGGGTCAGGCGGATGCGGTTGATCTTGCCCAGTTCGCTGCGGACGATCTCGCGCTCTCCCTCCGCCTCGTTCTCGATCCGGATCTTGAGCTGGCCGAGCATGAACTCGGCGGTCGCGCCGGTCGCGCAGATCAGGAAGACGTGACCGAACTTCTCCTGGTAGGCCAGGTTCAGTTCGAGCAGTTCGGCCTTGAGCTCCTCGGAGGCCCCGGCCATGCCGCGCTGTTCGCGGGCGGAGGTCGGGTCCCCCGGCTTCGGGCGGCCGATCGGCGGGTGCCCCGCCATCGCCTCGGCCAGATCCTCGGCGGTGAGCTCGGCCATGGCGGCGTCGCTCGCGACGAAGAGGGCTTCGACGGTGGGGTAGGGGCGCTGGGCAAGCAGTTTGCTTCCCCAAGCCGAAGAGGCGCAGGCCTCGTGGAGGGCGGCGGTGGCCGCGGCCTCCTCCAAAGCGTTGAACCGGGTGAGACCCGGTGTCGGACTCGAAGTCACGGGGAGCCTCCGTGGCCTTGTGCTGGACGGGCTGCGGAACAGCTAAGACCTTCAACAACAGCGCGTCAACAGTTTGTTGAAATAACTTGAACAAAGAAGCCGCCACCCGGCAATTCGGGTGACGGCTCGGCCGCACAGCGTGACCACGGGCGTGGGCCAAGGGGTGGCCCACGGGGTGAATTACTCGCTCTTGGCGGCGTTCTCCCTGTTCAGGTAGTTGTAAACGGTGAAGCGGCTGACGCCGAGCGCGCCCGCCACCGTCTCGACGCCATGCCGGACGGAGAACGCGCCGCGCGCCTCCAGTATCCGCACGACCTCCTGTTTCGCCTTGCGGTCCAGCTCGGACAGGGGTCGGCCCTGCTTCCGCTCCAGGGCGAGCAGAATGTGGTCCAGCGAGTCGGCGAGCTGCGGCAGGCGTACGGCCACCACGTCCTCGCCCTCCCAGGCGAGCACGACGTCGTCGACCCCCGCCTGATCGGGCGGCACCATCTCGCCGCCCATGGCGTACACCAGCGGTTTCACCGCGGTGACGAAGGGGTCGTCCCCGAAGCTGGTCACTTATCCGCCTCCCCCGGGTCCACCGGCTCGCCGATCACGTTGACCTGGAGCGAGACGCGGGTCGCGCCCGCCCCCAGGGACCGACGCAGCATCGCATCGACGGCAGTCAGCACCGCGTCGACGTCGCCCTCGGCCGTATTGCCGAACGGACCTACGTCCACGGTGTCCAGCGGGGCCCCCTGAATGACCTCACGAGCCACCACCGCATGCGCGGGGGCCTCGTCGAGATCGAAGGGTTCGGTCGTGAACTCCACTCTCAATCGCACGCTCAACAACCTAATGCCGCCGTCGGAATTTTCGGCAGCTCCCTCTTGACAGCTTCCGCAGATCGGAGGCAGTCTTCCACCAGACAGAAATGAACTTCCGCAATACGGAAGGAGCGCGGAAGCCCCATGGGATACTCCGACCAGCGCTTCAATGTGAACCTGTCGATCCTCTTCACCGAGCTCCCGCTCCTTGAGCGCCCCGCGGCCGCCGCGAAGGCGGGCTTCGGCGCGGTCGAGCTGTGGTGGCCCTGGGTCGACGCCCCCACCCCCGAGCAGTCCGAGCTCGACGCCCTGAAGAAGGCGATCGAGGACGCGGGCGTGCAGCTGGTGGGCCTGAACTTCTACGCCGGTCAGCTGCCGGGCCCGGACCGCGGCGCCCTGTCGATCCCGGGCGAGGAGAGCGCGAAGTTCCGCGCCAACCTCGCGGTGGCGGCGGACTTCGCGAAGTCGCTCGGCTGCACGGCGCTGAACGCGCTGTACGGCAACCGCGTCGACGGCGTGGACCCGGCCGTCCAGGACGAACTCGCCCTGGAGAACCTGGTGCTAGCGGCCCGCGAGGCCGACCGCGTCGGCGCGATCCTGCTGATCGAGGCGCTGAACAAGCCCGAGTCGCCGCTCTGCCCGATCGTGAGCGCCCCCAAGGCGATTGAGATCGTGGACAAGGTGAACGCGGCCACGGGGCTCGGCAACGCCAAGTTCCTCATGGACCTGTACCACCTGTCCATGAACGGCGAGGACCTCCCGTCGGTCATCGAGCAGTACGTGGCCAAGACCGGCCACGTGCAGATCGCGGACAACCCCGGGCGCGGCGCCCCCGGCACCGGCTCGCTCCCCCTCGAAGGCCTTCTCGACCAGCTCAAGAAGGCGGGTTACGAGGGCTGGGTCGGCCTGGAGTACAAGCCGGGCGACGCCCCGAGCGCCGAGGCCTTCGGCTGGCTGCCCGCCGAGCGCTGAGCGCCCACTCATCGACGTACGACACGCTTGAGCAGTAGGAGAGACACCCTCATGAGCAACCTTCCCAAGATCGCGTGGATCGGCCTCGGCATCATGGGCTCGCCCATGTCCGAGAACCTGATCAAGGCGGGTTACTCCGTCACCGGCTTCACCCTCGAGCAGGACAAGCTGGACCGGCTGGCCGCGGCCGGCGGCACGGTCGCCGAGTCCATCGCCGAGGCCGTCAAGGACGCCGACGTCGTCGTGACGATGGTGCCCGCCTCCCCGCAGGTCGAGGCCATCGCGTACGGTCCTGACGGCATCCTGGAGAACGCGAAGTCCGGTGCGCTGATCGTCGACATGTCGTCGATCACCCCGCAGACCTCCGTGGACCTGGCCAAGGCCGCCAAGGAGAAGGGGCTGCGCGTCCTGGACGCCCCCGTCTCCGGTGGCGAGGCCGGCGCGATCGAGGCCGTGCTCTCCATCATGGTCGGCGGCGAGCAGGCCGACTTCGACGAGGCCAAGCCGCTCCTCGACGCTCTGGGCAAGACCATCGTGCTGTGCGGTCCGCACGGCTCGGGCCAGACCGTGAAGGCCGCCAACCAGCTCATCGTCGCCGTCAACATCCAGGCGTGCGCCGAGGCCGTGGTCTTCCTGGAGAAGTCCGGTGTGGACCTGAAGGCCGCGCTCGACGTCCTGAACGGGGGGCTTGCGGGCTCGACCGTGCTGACCCGCAAGAAGGACAACTTCCTGAACCGGGACTTCAAGCCCGGCTTCCGGATCGACCTGCACCACAAGGACATGGGCATCGTCACCGACGCCGCCCGCAACGTCGGTGCGGCCCTGCCCGTCGGCGCGGTCGTCGCCCAGCTCGTCGCCTCGCTGCGCACGCAGGGTGACGGCGGCCTCGACCACTCCGCCCTGCTGCGCTCCGTCGAGCGCCTCTCGGGCGCCGAGCTCTAAGCCGCACCTGCGGCAAGAGCTCCTCTCGAACTTCCGGGCCGTGGCGGCGCTGACACCTGTCCTGTCGCGCCCAGGCGTCGCCGCGGCCCGGAACTCCATCATCAACTTCAACAAACTGTTGACGTAGCAGTTCAGGGGTCCTTACGCTCCGAACACCTCAGCAGTCACAGCACGGAAGGTCACGATGTCGAAGCGCGTGCTTACGACCGAGTCCGGCGCCCCCGTCGCCGACAACCAGAACTCCGCCACCGCCGGCGTCGGTGGCCCGATCCTCCTCCAGGACCAGCACCTGCTGGAGAAGCTCGCCCGCTTCAACCGTGAGCGCATCCCGGAGCGGGTCGTGCACGCACGCGGCTCCGGTGCGTACGGCTACTTCGAGGTGACCGACGACGTCACCGGTTTCACCCACGCCGACTTCCTCAGCGAGCTCGGCAAGCGCACCGAGGTCTTCCTGCGCTTCTCGACCGTGGCCGACAACCTCGGTGGCGCGGACGCCGTCCGTGACCCCCGTGGCTTCGCGCTGAAGTTCTACACCGAAGAGGGCAACTACGACCTCGTCGGCAACAACACGCCGGTCTTCTTCATCAAGGACCCGCTGAAGTTCCCCGACTTCATCCACTCCCAGAAGCGCGACCCGTTCACGGGCAAGCAGGAGCCGGACAACGTCTGGGACTTCTGGGCGCACGCCCCCGAGGCGACGCACCAGATCACCTGGCTCATGGGCGACCGCGGCATCCCCGCCTCGTACCGCCACATGAACGGCTACGGCTCGCACACCTACCAGTGGACGAACGCCAAGGGCGAGGCCTTCTTCGTCAAGTACCACTTCAAGACCAACCAGGGCATCCGCAGCCTCTCCGCCGAGCAGGGCGCCGAGACCGCGGGCAAGGACCCCAACTCGCACCAGACGGACCTGCTCCAGGCCATCGAGCGCGGCGTGAACCCGTCCTGGACGCTGCACGTGCAGATCATGCCTGCGGCGGAGGCGGCCGACTACCGCTTCAACCCGTTCGACCTCACCAAGGTGTGGCCGCACAAGGACTACCCTCTGCAGCGTGTGGGCCGCCTGGTCCTGGACCGCAACCCGGACAACGTGTTCGCCGAGGTGGAGCAGGCAGCCTTCTCCCCGAACAACTTCGTTCCCGGCATCGGTCCGTCCCCCGACAAGATGCTCCAGGGCCGCCTGTTCGCCTACGCGGACGCGCACCGCTACCGCCTGGGCGTCAACCACACGCAGCTCGCGGTGAACGCGCCCAAGGCGACGAAGGCCGACAACTACGGCCGCGACGGCCTGATGGCGTCCAACGCGTACGGCCGTGACCGCAAGAACTACGAGCCCAACTCGTACGACGGCCCCGTCGAGACGGGTCAGCCGCTGGCGGCGCCGCTCGCGATCGCGGGCTACACCGGCACGCACGAGGCCGCGACCCACACCAAGGACGACGACTTCTTCCAGGCCGGTGAGCTCTACCGCCTGATGTCCGAGGACGAGAAGTCCCGTCTGGTGGCGAACATCGCCGGTGGCCTCTCGCAGGTCTCCCGCGACGACGTCATCGAGAAGAACCTGGCCCACTTCCACGCCGCCGACGCCGATTACGGCAAGCGCGTCGAGGAAGCGGTCCGCGCGCTGCGCGAGGACTAGTTCCGCAGCAACTCCGAGGCTGCGCCGGTGGGTTGACGGGAGGTCGACCCACCGGTGCTGAGCCCGCACCGCCACGGACCCGGATGAGGGGTGGTCCCGTGCGCACCGCGGGCAGTCCGCTCCGGCGGACAGGCACGGGTCCGCGGCGGCTCTGCGAGCCAGTGCGGTGGTAAAGGTCCGACGGGCTCCCTTCTCGACCTGAGGGAGGGGAACCCCCGGTCCATCGCAACCGCCGCGGTCCCCGCCGACGCCCCCTCGCAGGGGGCCCACAGACTCCGTCCGGCAGCGCGTATGCATGTTCCGCCAGTCGCGCGCGGTCGGACGGCTACAACTCCACGTCTCAAGGCCAGAGAGCCGAGCACGGACGGTCCCGTGCTCGGCTCTCTTCCGCTTGCGCGGGGTCGGCGAGGGAACGGTGCGCGTTGTCGACGAGCTCTTTGTAGGTGAGCACCTCGACACGGCTGACATACGAATTGAAGGTCCGCAGCGCTTCATTGATCTCCTCTTCCGGCACGCCCGGCTGTACGTCCGGGTGTCCTATGAGAACCAGCGCGCTCGCCCTGCGCGTCTCCATGCCGAACTCCTCGCGGATACGGGCACGGTGCTCGTCGAGGCCGACGAGGTAGTTGACGGATTGGCCAACCGCCTCGTGCACCTGCGCCGCAGGCACCCAGGCCGCCCGGTGCCGCTTCACCAGCGGCCCCTGCAGCGCCATCGACCGCTTCAACTCCACGATGTGCAGCGCTCCGTCCCCTCGCACCAGCGGGATGTCCAGCTCGCCGCCCGGCACAAGCCTGCGGTGGGCCGCCTCGCCGACGAATCGGCCGCCGAAGATCCAGTGCTGGCCCTCCAAAGCGCGCTGAAGGTCCCGTTCGAGGGCGGTAGGGCACTTGATGACCTTGCGTAGCACTTCCAGGCCCGCCGCCCTACGCTGCAACTCGGCTGCCTGCAGCAGTAGCTGACCCTTGTCGTCGGCCGCCAGCAACGCCAGCGCCTGAGGCGAGGCCGCGACCTTCCGTGCGGCCTCGGTGGGATCCTCGATGTCGATGCGGCCGTCACGCAGGACGCGCTCCAGCCAAACCGAGATCTCAGCCCGCCCGCGCGGGATGACGTAACGCCCAGGACGGTCGTCGGGGGCCTCGAGGCACAGGGCATCCTCGCCCTGTGCCCGGAAATGCTCCACCAGCTCCGCCGCGGTGACCTCGGGGCGGTCCTTCATGAACTCCCGGGCGGCGGAGACCATCCAGTGGTGCGTCGCCCACATGGTCCGTCCGAGGAAGTCCCGGCTCGACTCGTCACGTACCCCGTCCTGGAACAGCCGGTAGCGCTCTTCGAAGTCCTGCCGGAGGATGCGCCCTTCCGCATAGGCGAGAGAGTCATGGAGCTGCCGTACGGCCTCCCACTCCCCCGCACGGGCAGCCGTCTCGCGCGCCAGGGCGAGCAGGCGCACGAGCTCCCTGCCTCCCCGGCGCTTGCGGCTGCTGCCGCCGTGCATGTGCGCTACGACGGCGGCGATCGCCGTGCGCACCTCTTCGTCGGACGTCTGCCCGCTCATCTCGTGGAGCTGCCACTCCAGCGACATGTCGACTCGGATCTGCATGCGGCCCATTGTTCCGCGCGCCACTGACAACGCCCCGCGCACGCCGAAGGGGCGGCCCACCCCCCACGGGTGGACCGCCCCAGTCAGTGGGTCGTCCGGTGTCAGACCTTCAGCGGGCGGATGGCCGTGGGCGCGTGGCCCGGCTCCGTCGCGATCTCCTCGAACTCCTTGACCGCGCTGATGTCGGCCGTGGGGCTCATCGAGATGTTGGTGATGCGCTCCAGGATCGCCTCGACGACGACCGGGACCCGGTACTCCTGGGCCAGCTTCTTCGCCTGCTCCAGCGCCGTGCCCAGCTCGTTGGGGTCGGTCACGCGGATCGCCTTGCAGCCGAGGCCCTCGGCGACCTTCACGTGGTCGACTCCGTAGACGCCGAGCTCGGGGCTGTTCTGGTTCTCGAACTCCAGGTTGACCTGGAAGTTGATGTCCAGACCGATCTGCGCCTGACGGATCAGGCCCAGGTACGCGTTGTTCACGAGCACGTGGACGTACGGGATGCGGTGCTGCGCGCCGACCGCCAGCTCCTCGATCATGAACTGGAAGTCGTAGTCACCGGAGAGGGCCACGACCTGCGTGTCCGGGTCCGCCTTCGCGACGCCGAGCGCGGCCGGGATGGTCCAGCCCAGCGGGCCCGCCTGGCCGCAGTTGATCCAGTGGCGCGGCTTGTAGACGTGCAGCATCTGGGCGCCGGCGATCTGCGAGAGACCGATCGTCGTGACGTACCGCGTGTCCTTGCCGAACGCCTTGTTCATCTCCTCGTAGACGCGCTGCGGCTTCATGGGGATGTTGTCGAAGTGCGTACGGCGCTGGAGGGTCTCCTTGCGCTCCAGGTGGGACGCGACCCACGCGGAGCGGTCCGGCAGCTTGCCCGCGGCCTTGAGCTCCTTCGCCACCTCGACGAACAGCTCCAGGGCGGCCTTGGCGTCCGACGCGATGCCGTAGTCCGGGGCGAAGATCTTGCCCAGCTGCGTCGGCTCGATGTCGACGTGCACGAACTTGCGGTCCTTGGTGTACACGTCGAGGTTGTAGCCGGTGTGACGGTTGGCCCAGCGGTTGCCGATGCCGAGGACGAAGTCCGACTCCAGGAACGTCGCGTTGCCGTAGCGGTGGCCGGTCTGCTGGCCGACCATGCCCGCGTTCAGGTCGTGGTCGTCGGGGATCGTGCCCCAGCCCATCAGCGTCGGCACGACCGGCGTGTTGGTGATCTCGGCGAACTCGACCAGGAGGTCGGAGGCGTCGGCGTTGATGATGCCGCCGCCCGCGATGATCAGCGGACGCTCGGACTCGACCAGGAAGGTGATCGCCTTCTCGATCTGGGCGCGGGTCGCGGACGGCTTGTAGACCGGCAGCGGCTCGTACGTCTCCGGGTCGAACTCGATCTCCGTCATCTGGACGTCGATCGGCAGGTCGATGAGGACCGGGCCCGGACGGCCGGAGCGCATCAGGTGGAACGCCTGCTGGAAGATGCCGGGGACCTGCGCGGCCTCCAGGACGGTGACGGCCATCTTCGTGACCGGCTTGGCGATCGTCGCGATGTCGACGGCCTGGAAGTCCTCCTTGTGGAGCAGGTGCGTCGGCGCCTGGCCCGTGATGCAGAGGATCGGGATCGAGTCGCCGGTCGCGGAGTACAGGCCGGTGATCATGTCGGTGCCTGCCGGTCCTGACGTACCGATGCAGACACCGATGTTGCCCGGGTTGGTCCGGGTGTAGCCCTCGGCCATGTGCGAGGCGCCCTCGACGTGGCGGGCGAGGGTGTGGTCGATGCCACCGCCCTCCTTGAGCGCCTTGTAGAAGGGGTTGATCGCGGCGCCCGGCACACCGAACGCGTTGACGACGCCTTCGCACTTGAGGATCTCAACTGCCGCGCGGGCAGCGGTCATACGAGCCATGGGGTTCTCCTGCTTCGACAGCTTCGACAGCTTTTCGGCTGCCGGATTCGGCTGGCGGATCCGGCTCCCGTCGCGCCCCGCGGTGAGCTCCTGTTTCCGCATTGTGGAAATTTAGTTCTGCTATATGGAAGCAATGTAAGCGGGTGCGTCGGACAGCGTCAAGAGAGATCGGGCAACTGACAGCCGCCGGGCATCGCTTGGGTGGAGGATGGGGAGCGACCGGGGGTGGTGACGGTTGCGGCGACGGAGAGTGGCGTGTCGATGATCCCGACAGTGCCGATACGGTGCCCGGAGTGCGGGCGCGAACATCTGTACGCCCCGCCGTCCTACCCCTGCGCGTGCGGCGCCCCCGTGACCCCGCGGGTGTCACGGGACGCGGCGGCGGAGCCCGTGACGGACCGGACTTGGGCGGCGGAGTGGATCACGGCACGCTGCGAGGCGTGCGGTGAAGGAGGCCACTGGCCGCAGCCGGAGCTGGACTGCCCGTGCGGGGCGGTGCTGAGGGTTCCGGTCGCTGGGGCGGAATCGGGGGCGGAGGCCGGGGCGGGGACAGAGGTGGGGATAGAGGTGGCGCCCGGTGAGCGGCTCGGCGGCACGGAAGCGGCGCCCGGTGAACGGCCCGGCGGCGCGGAAACGGCTCCCGGCTCCGGCGAGGTGCCGACACCGCCGCCCGGTGAACGGCCCGGCGGCACGGAAACGGCTCCCGGTGAACGGCCCGGCGGCACGGAGACGACGGCCGGTGAACGGCCCGGCGGCGCGGAAACGGCTCCCGGCTCCGGCGAGGTGCCGACACCGCCGCCCGGTGAACGGCCCGGCGGCACGGAAACGGCTCCCGGTGAACGGCCCGGCGGCACGGAGACGACGCCCGGTGAGCGGCCCGGCGGCGCGGAAACGGCTCCCGGCTCCGGCGAGGCGCCGACACCGCCGCCCGGTCACCCCCACCCCTCCCATCCCTCCCACATCCCCCTGCCGCGCACCGCCCCGCGCCCCCGCCCCGCCTTCCGCCCCGTCACGATCCGCGACGCGCGCGATGCCGTGACCGTGGCCGCGCTCTACCTGCGCTGGCTCGGCTATCTGAACACCCGCAGCGCCGCCCGGCGCCCGCCCTCCGGGTCCCGGATCGCCGCGCGCGGCATGCTGGCGCAGGTCGAGCCCGCCCTGCGGCCCACCACCCTGCGGGACATCGAGTGCCTGTGGCTGACCGCGATGACGGAGGCGGTCGACACCCCCGTGGCGTGCGCGTTCTTCTCGCTGGCCGGGTACACGTCCGGGGCCCGCACGCGCGCGGACTCCCTGGGCGTCCCCCTCTTCACGATGGACGCGACGGGCACGCCGCAGCCGGTGAACGGAGCGGCGGACGAGCTGGTGGCTACGGGCGCGTAACGAACTTCGCCGCGTCGCCGGAGCGTGCGGCTCCGCGCAGGTGGGCGACATGGCGGAGCAGGGCGAGCGTCGTCATCAGGGCCACCAGAGCGCACACGCCCGACCAGCCGAAGGCCCCGTACGCGTGCACCGAAAGCCAAGAGCCGACGCTTCCGCCCAGGTACGCGCAGGTCATGTACGCCGTGTTGAGGCGCCCCCGCGCCTCGTCGCTGAGTCCGAATATCCGTACCTGATTGGCGACCGTGCCGGACTGCATCGCGACGTCGAGCAGCAGCGACCCCACCGCGAGGGCCGCGAGCCCCGCCGCCCCGCCGAGGCCGCCCGCGAACAGGACGGCGGCGGCCACCAGGACCCCGACCATGCAGACCAGGTTGACCGCGTCGGACCCCCGGCGGTCCACCTGCCGCCCCGCGACCGGCGTACAGAGCATGGTCGCCGCGTTGACCAGCGCGAGCACGCCGACCGCCGACGCGCCGAGTCCGTACTCGGGCCCCGTCAGGAGCAGCGCCACGCCGGTCCACAGAGCGGAGAAGCCGCCGAAGACCATCGCCTGGTAGAAGCCGGAGCGGCGCAGGTCGGGCTCGGTGCGCAGGAGGCGGAGGGAGTGGGCGAGGAGGGCGGGGTACCGCTGCCGGGAGGGCGCCGTCGACCGCGGCAGCGCGCGTGCCAGTACGCATGCGATGACCAGCGCGATCACCGACGTCATCAGATACGGCGCACGCCAGCCCAGCCACTCCCCCACCGTGCCGCCGAAGACCCTGGACAGCAGCATCCCGCCGATCGACCCGCTCAGGAGCGTGCCCGCGACGGCGCCGCGCCGTTCCTCGGGGACGAGCCCCGCCGCCGTCGGCGCGATGACCTGCGCCACGACCGTGGTGACGCCGACGAGGACGCTCGCGGCGATCAGCGGCGAGATCCCCGGCGCGGCGGACGCGCCGAGCAGGCCGAGCCCGGCGAGGGAGAGGAGCGTGACGATGAGCGTCCGGTACGGGACGCGGTCGGCGAGCGGTACGAGGAGGAAGATGCCGCCCGCGTACCCGAACTGCGTGGCGGTGACGACGAGCGCCGCGGTGTCGGCCGAGACGTTCAGCCCGTCGGCGACCAGCGGACTGACGGCCTGCGGGAAGTACACGTTCCCGACGGCCACGCCACAGGTGACGGCGAGCAGCAGCACCATGCCCCGACTCAGACCGGCCGCCCGCACCTCGGCAGCCCCACCCGCAACGGTCCCGACCTCCTCGGGATCACCGGCCTTGGACAGACGCACGCACACACCCCATGGGTTCGACGGAAAGGAAAAGGACCAAGAACCAAGAACCAAGAACCAAGGAGCAAGGAGCAAGGAGCAAGGATCGGAAGGATCAGCGGACCCGAAGCGTCTCCGCCGGACCGGCCCACGATCCCCGCTCCACCCACCGCCGCACAACACATTTTGACCGGGCCATACTCACCCCATGCTCATCCGACCCGTCGCCGCCGCCGAACTGCCCACGCTCCAGGACATCGAGCGCGCCGCGGGCGAACCGTTCCGTTCCCTCGGCATGGCTGAGATCGCGGACGACGAACCACCCACGGTCGAGGAGCTGGACCGCTACCGGCGGGCCGGCCACGCCTGGGTAGCGGTCGACGACAAGGACTCCCCCATCGCGTACCTCATCGCCGACCCCCTGCCCGACGCCCACGCGCTCCACATCGAGCAGGTCACCGTGCACCCGCGCGCCGCCCGCCGCGGCGTCGGGCGCGCGCTGATCGCGTACGCCGCGGACCGCGCCCGCGAGGAGGGTGCGACCGCGCTGACCCTGACGACGTTCGCCGACGTCCCGTGGAACGCCCCGTACTACGCCCGCATCGGCTTCCGCCCGCTCGCGGACGCCGAACTCACCCCGGCCCTGCGGGACATCCGCGCGCACGAGGCGGAGCTCGACCTCGACCGCTGGCCCCGCCTGTGCATGCGCCGCGATCTCACCGGGGCCGCCGTCACTCCCCGTACCGCTCCCTGAGCTCGATCTTGCGCACCTTTCCGGAGACCGTCATGGGGAACGCCTCCAGGATGCGCAGGGCGGCCGGGATCTTGTAGTGGGCCAGCTGCCCCTTGCAGTAGTCCTGGAGTTCGTCCAGCGTGAGGACGTCGTCGGGGTCCCGCACGATCACGCAGGCCAGCGGCACCTCCCCGTACCGCTCGTCGGGTACGCCCACCACCTGTACGTCCGCGATCTTCGGGTGGGCGTACAGGAACTCCTCGATCTCCCGGGGGTAGATGTTCTCGCCGCCCTTGATGATCATGTCCTTGATGCGGCCGACGATCTGGACGTACCCGTCCTCACGCATGACCGCGAGGTCACCCGTGTGCATCCAGCGCCCGGAGTCGATGACTTCGGAGGTCCGCTCGGGCTCGTCCCAGTAGCCGAGCATGACGCTGTACCCGCGCGTGCACAGCTCGCCGGAGGCGCCGCGCGGCAGCGTCACGCCGGTCGCGGGGTCGACGACCTTGACCTCGATGTGGGGCAGGACCCGGCCGACCGTGCCGGTGCGGCGCTCCAGGTCGTCGTCGCGGCGCGTCTGTGTGGAGACGGGCGAGGTCTCGGTCATGCCGTAGCAGATGGAGACCTCCTCCATGTGCATCTCGGCGACGACGCGCTTCATCACCTCGACCGGGCAGGGCGACCCCGCCATGATGCCGGTGCGCAGTGAACTCAGGTCGTACGTGGCGAAGTCGGCGAGGTTCAGCTCGGCGATGAACATCGTCGGTACGCCGTACAGCGAGGTGCAGCGCTCCCGCTCGACGGCGTGCAGCGTGGCGACCGGGTCGAAGGACGGGGCGGGGATGACGATGCACGCGCCGTGCGAGGTGGCCCCGAGGTTGCCCATCACCATGCCGAAGCAGTGGTAGAAGGGCACGGGCAGACAGACCCGGTCCTGCTCGGTGTAGCCGACCGTACGGCCCACCCAGTAGCCGTTGTTGAGGATGTTGTGGTGGGAGAGCGTGGCTCCCTTGGCGAAGCCGGTGGTGCCGGAGGTGTACTGGATGTTGACGGGGTCGTCGCAGCTCAACTCGGCTTCGCGGGCGGCCGGTTCGCCGTCGCGCACCGTACCGGCCGCGTCCAGCAGCGCGCCCCACGACCGCTCGTCCCCGATGTAGTGGACGGCGCGCAGGTCGGGGCAGCGGGGGCGTACCTCGTCGACGAGCGCGCGGTAGTCGCTGCTCTTGTGGGCCTGCGTGGCGATCAGGACGGAGACGCCGGACTGGTTGAGCACGTACTCCAACTCGTGCGCCCGGTACGCCGGGTTGATGTTGACCATGATGGCGCCGATGCGGGCGGTGGCGTACTGCACGAGGACCCACTCGGCACAGTTCACCGCCCAGATCCCGACGCGGTCGCCCTTGGCCACCCCGGCCCCGAGGAACCCGCGCGCCAGCCGCTCGACCGCCGACCCGAATTCGGCGTACGTCCAGCGGGTGCCGGCGGCGACGTCCACGAGCGCGTCCCGGTCGGGCCAGGCCGCGACGGCCCGGTCGAGGTTCTGCCCGATGGTGTCGCCGAGGAGCGGCGTGCCGCTCGTGCCGTGGGCGTAGGAAAGTGTGCTGGACCGCTCACTCACCGGAAGTCCTCCTCGCGGTACTCCGCGTCCGAACCCGCGGCCGTCGCCTCGCGCAGCTCGATGCGGCGGATCTTGCCCGACACGGTCTTGGGGAGGGCGCCGAACTCGATGCGGCGCAGGCGCTTGTACGGGGCGAGCACCGCGCGCGAGTGCTCGAACAGCAGCTTCGCCGTGTCCGGGCCCGGTTCGAACCCTTCGGCGAGCACGACGTACGCCTTCGGCACGGCGAGCCGCACCGCGTCCGGCGCGGGCACGACCGCGGCCTCGGCGACCGCCTCGTGCTCCAGGAGTGCGCTCTCCAGCTCGAACGGGGAGATCTTGTAGTCGGAGGCCTTGAAGACGTCGTCGGCGCGTCCGACGTAGGTGATGTAGCCGTCGGCGTCGCGTGAGCCGATGTCGCCGGTGCGGTAGTAGCCGCCGGCCATCGCCTGTGCCGTGCGCTCGGGGTCGCCGTGGTAGCCGGCCATCAGGCCCACCGGGTCCGAACCCAGGTCGAGGGAGATCTCGCCCTCCGCGGCGCCGGGCGCGCCGGTCACCGGGTCGAGGAGCTCGACGGTGAAGCCGGGGGTGGGGCGGCCCATCGAGCCGGGCTTCAGCTGCTGTCCCGGCGAGTTGGCGACCTGCACGGCCGTCTCGGTCTGCCCGAAGCCGTCGCGGATGGTGACGCCCCAGTCGCGCCGCACCTGCTCGATGACCTCGGGGTTGAGCGGCTCCCCGGCCGCGACGACCTCGCGGGGCGGGGTGCGCAGCTGGGTCAGGTCGGCCTGGATGAGCATGCGCCATACGGTGGGCGGCGCGCAGAACGACGTGACGCCCGCCCGGTCCATCTCCGCCATGAGCCGTCCGGCGTCGAAGCGCGCGTAATTGTGGATGAAGACCGTCGCCTCGGCGTTCCACGGGGCGAAGAGGTTCGACCAGGCGTGCTTGGCCCAGCCGGGCGAGGAGATGTTCAGGTGGACGTCGCCGGGCTTGAGGCCGATCCAGTACATCGTGGCGAGGTGGCCCACGGGGTACGAGACGTGGGTGTGCTCGACGAGCTTGGGCTGGGCGGTGGTGCCCGAGGTGAAGTAGAGCATCAGGGGGTCGTCGGCGAGGGTGATGCCGTCGGGCTCGAAGAGGTCAGGGGTGACGGTGGTGTGGGAGGTGACGGTGGCGTGGGGGGTGGCGGTGGCGTCGTCGACTCCCTCGTAGGAGACCCACCCGTCGCGTGCGCCCCCTACGGTGATCCGTGTGTAGTCGCCGGGTACGTCGTCGAACTTCCCGGTGTCCTCGGGGCGTACGACCACGTGCCGGGCGCGGCCGCGGTCGATGCGGTCGCGCAGGTCGACGGGGCCGAGGAGCGGCGTCGCCGGGATGACGACGGCGCGCAGCTTCATCGCGGCGAGCGCGATCTCCCAGAGCTCGGCCTGGTTGCCGAGCATGACGACGATGCGGTCTCCGGCGCGGACGCCCCGCGCGCGCAGCCAGTTGGCGACGCGGTTCGAGCGGGCGGACAGGTGCGCGAAGGAGAACCGTGACTCCGTGCCGTCCTCCTCGACGATGTGCAGGGCCGTGCGGTCGTTGTTCTCCGCGATGACGTCGAACCAGTCGAGCGCCCAGTTGAACCGTTCGGGCCGCGGCCAGGCGAAGCCTTCGTACGCGGCGGCGTAGTCCTCTCGATGCCGCAGGAGGAAGTCCCGTGCGGTACGGAACTGGTCCGTGGCGCTCGTGCCGTCAGTCGTCATGTGCACCCCTAGTCGCCGCGCTCGCGGCGTATCACTCTGCTGCTGCCGTACTCATTGCCGGACGCTACGGAACATCGTGTAATTCGTGAGGCGGATCCCACTACCCCCGGACGGGGGTGTCGCGAGGCGAAAGGGCGGGCGCGTGTCGGCTGACGGCGGCGAGACGGTGGAGATGCGGGCCGCTCTGCTGCGGCTGCGCCGCGGCACGGGGCTCCCGGTGGCCTACGGCGGTCTGCTCGACGGGCCGCGTCAGGTCCGCATCGGCGAACTGGTCGGCACGGGTACGCGTGCGCTGCACGGCCTCGCCATCTCGTCCGGGAACGGCCTCGGCGGCAAGGCCGTCGCCCTGTCGCGGCCCTGCGCGGTCACCGACTACCACGTGTCGCGGCACATCAGCCACGAGTACGACGCGGCGGTCGCGGCGGAGGGCCTGCGGTCGGTGCTCGCGGTGCCCGTGGTGGTACGTCGCCGGGTGCGCGGAGTCCTGTACGGCGCGCTGCGCGCGGCCCAGCCGCTCGGCGACCGGACGCTGTCGGCGGCGGTGGCCGCGGCGCGCGACGTGGAACAGGCGCTGGTCGTACGGGACGAGGTGCGGTCGCTGCTGGCGGCGGTGGCGGAGTCGGGCGGGGGCGGTGACAGTGCGGGCGCGGGTGCGGGTGCGGGATCGGCCCCGGGCCCGGGGCCGGGGGCGTGGGAGCAGGTCCGTGAGGCGCACGGCGCGCTGCGGGCGCTGGCTCCGCGCGTCACCGACGCGTCCCTGCGGGCCGAACTCCTCGCGGTGTGCGGCCGCCTGGCATCGGCGACGCTGGTCCCGGACCACCCACGGGACCGCCCGGTCGCCCTGGCCCCCCGCGAGGTCGACGTGCTGTCCTGCGTGGCGGGCGGCGTGACGAACGCGGCGGCCGCCGAACGGCTCGGCCTGCGCCCCGAGACCGTGAAGGGCTATCTCCGCTCGGCCATGCGGAAACTGGGGGCGCACACGCGCTTGGAGGCGGTGGTGGCGGCGCGCCGGGCGGGCCTGCTTCCGTAGCGACAGGGGGCGACCGGTGGCGACAGGGGGCGACAGGTGGCCACTCGTAGCGACTGGTAGCGACTGGTAGCGACCGCGACCGGCGGGGGGCTTTGATTACGGCGCCCAGTGCGGCAGTTGAGCGCATGCCCCCCCCGCGCCCACCCACGACGTCGCCTCACTCCCGTACGCCCGCCACCGACATCCCCCCACGTCGCAGCGCGAGACCGGCCGGTGCGACCGCCGAGATCACGGCCAGCACCGCGCAGGCGCCCAGGACCGCCCCGAGCGTCGCCCACGGGATCTCGATGGACGTCCACACCGAGAGCAGGCCCAGCGCGCTCCACATCCCCACCAGGTTGAGCGCGGCGACCAGTGCTCCCAGCAGACCGCCGACCATGACCACCATCAGGGCCTCCGCGCCCACCAGCCGCAGCACCTGCGGCCCGGTGGCTCCTGCCAGCCGCAGGACCGCCAGTTCACGGACCCGGTCGGAGGTCGCCATGACCATCGTGTTGGCCACGGAGATGCCCGTGTAGAGGAGGGCGATCCCGAGGACCATGAAGAGGCCCGTCCGGGTCGTCCGGTTGGTCTCGGGTGACATCGCCCGCACCCAGGCGTCCCGGGTGAGCACCTCGCCGCCCGACGCCCGCACCGCCGCACGCAGACCCGAGGCCACGGTGGCCGGGTCGGCACCCGGCGCGAGGCGTACGTCGACCCGGTCGACGGGAGCCGTGGGTGCGTTGCGCGGGGTGACGTAGACGCCGTTGTTGCCGGTGCCCGTGGTCATGACGGCGGCGACCTCCAGGGACTTCCGCGTGCCGTCGCCGAGCCACACGTCCACCCGCTCGCCCACGGTGTGCCGCGCCCACTCCTCGTTGACGATGATCGAGTCGTCGTCCAGGTCCCGCACCTTCCCCGCGGTCAGCGGGAGACGCGCCGTCGCCGCGAACGGTCCCGGTTCGACGGCTCTGGCATCTGACTTGATGAGCGCCACGCCGTCCTCCAGGACGTACACGGCGCTCGACGAGCTCGCCGCGGCCGCGGTGCCGCCGGGCACGGCACGGAGCCGTTTCAGCGTCGCCGCGTCGAAGCCCGCGTCGCCCGCCGGAGTGACCACGAAATCCGCGGCCGTCCGCTCCCGTATCTCCGTCGCCTTCGCCCCGCCGAGCGTCGCCGTGGCGCCCAGCAGCGATCCCGCCAGTGCGACCGTGACCAGCACGGGGGCCGCGACGGCGGCGGTACGGCGTACTCCGGCGGCGGCGTTCTCCCGTACGAGCATCCCACCGGCGCCCGGCAGCCGCGCGGGCAGCCAGGCCAGCAGCCGGGCCAGGGGCCGCACGAGTACCGGCGCCAGCAGCGCGACCGCGGTGATCAGCAGCATGGGCCTGCTGATGTAGGTCTTGCGCTGCAACAGGTCACCCGGACTCGTCACCAGGGCCAGGACCAGGGTCACGGCGGCCGTGGCCAGGAGCACCGAGCCGACCAGCCAACGGCCCCACGTCATCGCCCGGGCGTCCACGGACGCCTCGCGCAACGCTTCGGTGGGCCCTGTGCGACCCGCACGCCATGACGCGGCCACCGCACCGCACAGGGCGACGAACAGGCCGGTCCAGAACGCCAAGTGGTAGGGCCAGGTGTAGTCGCCGATGGTGAACCAGCGCGGCGCGAGGCTCTCGTGGACCGCCCACGCGGCGAGCTTCGGCGCGCCGTAGGAGCCGAGCGCGCAGCCCGCGGCCGAGGCGAGCACGCCGACCACGAGCGCCTCGGTGGCGACCATGCGGCGGATCTGCCCCGGGGTGGCGCCCGCGGTGCGCAGCAGCCCGAACTCGCGGCGCCGCTGGGCCACGGCGAACGCGAAGGTGGACGCCACGACGAACACCGACACGAAGCCGGTGACGCCGCCCGCCGTGCCGAACATGGCGTTCATCGCGGTGAGCGCCTCGCTGTCCCGGTCGGGGTCGGCGTCGGCGTACCGGCGCGCGTCACCGGTGAGGACCTGGGCTCCGTTACCGGGGAGGACTGCGGCTCCCTTACGGGTGAGGACTGCGGCCCCCTTACCGGTGAGGGCTGTGGCTCCCTTACCGGTGAGGACTTGGGCTTCCTTACCGGTGAGGACTTGGGCTCCCTTACCGGTGAGGACTTGACCTCCGTCACCATCGTCGCCGCTGCCGCGTACCGCCTCCCGCACGGCCGACGCGTCGGCGTCGACCACGAGTTGGAGGCTGCGCGGCGACAGCTGGGCGGCGCGGGCGTCGGTGTAGAACACGGCGCTCTCGAAGCCGAGTCCCGCCACGGTGCCGACGACACGCACCGTCCCGTCGCCGGTCCGCAGCCGGGTGCCGGGACGGGCCCAGTCCCCGCTGACGACGACCTCGTCCGCGGCGCGGGGCGCGCGTCCCGCGTCGAGCTCGTACGGTGCGAAGGCCGCGGTGGACCAGGGGTGGCCGACCAGGTCGGCGGGGCCGCGCTCGGCCCGGACGGTGAACGACCGGTCCTGGACGACGGTTCCGAGGCGGCGCAGCTTCGCGACGACGCCGTCCGGGACGGGGCGCGGCTGCGCGAGCTTCTGCGTGCGGTCGTCGAGCGAGGTGGGCACCGTGAGGGTGTCCTGTCCCTTGACGACGACCGGCGCGACGGCGAACCGCTCCGGGCCGCGGGGCGGTGCGTCCTGCGAGGAGGCCAGGGCCAGTCCCATGACGGCGATCAGGGCGACGCCCAGGGAGAGGGCGACGAAGCTGCCGACGAAGGTGGGCCAGCGGTGGCGGAGGGTCTGGAGGGTGGTGTTCAACGTGGCGCTCAGCACGGTGCCGCCTCCAGGTTGGTCATGCGTGCGGCGATGTCCTCGGCGAAGGCGGCGCGACGCGACGGTTCGTAGGCACCTGGCAGTCGCCCGTCGGCACCGCGCAACGATCCGTCGCCGCCACCCAACCGTTCATCGGCACCTCGCGATCGCCCATCGGCACCGCGCAACGATCCGTCGCCGCCACCCAACCGTTCATCGGCACCTCGCGATCGTCCATCAGCACCGCACAGCGGCCCGTCGCCGCCACCCAACCGTTCATCGGCACCGCTGCACCGTCCGTCGGCACCGCTCAACTCGCCGTTGACCCGCCCGTCGACGAGGAAGACGACGCGGTCCGCGTGGGCCGCGGCGACGGGGTCGTGCGTGACCATGACGACCGTCTGGCCGTCCCGGTCGACCATGCCCCGGAGCAGGGCCAGCACCTCGCGGCCGGTCCGCGAGTCGAGCGCGCCGGTCGGCTCGTCGCCGAACAGCACGTCGGGGCGGGTGATCAGCGCGCGGGCGAGGGCGACCCGCTGCTGCTGGCCGCCGGACATCTCCGTCGGCCGGTGCCGCGCCCGGTCGCCGAGCCCGACCTGCGCGAGCGCCTCGCGCACCTGCGCCTTCTTCGGGCGGCGCCCGGCCAGCCGCAGGGGCAGTGCCACGTTCTGCTCGGCGGTCAGCGAGGGCAGCAGGTTGAACGCCTGGAAGACGAAGCCGATGCGTCGGCGCCGCAGCAGGGTCAACCCGGTCTCGCTCAGCCCGGTCAGCTCCGTGCCGCCCACGGTGACCGAGCCGGACGTGGGCCGGTCCAGGCCCGCGGCGCACTGCAGCAGGGTCGACTTGCCGGACCCGGACGGCCCCATGACGGCGGTGAACGTCCCCTTGGGGAACGCGAGCGACACGTCGTCGAGGGCGGTGACGGACGTACCGCCCGACCCGAACCGCCGCGACACGCCCCGCAGTTGAATCGCGTCGACGTCAACCATGGTTCTCTCCACCAGCATTCGCTCCTCGTCATCTGGGCCCGTCGGCTCATCGACTCATCGGCCGGTCGCCCGGTCGGCCCATCGGCGGGTCGACCCATCGGCGGGTCGGCACGTCAACTCTTGATGCCTCAACGAAACCGTGGGAGCCCCTCTTGGCGCAGTACGGCGGGACCGAGACCTGGGGTAGGGCCAGGCATACCCCGGATACGGACTCCGCCCCGATGGCACAGGCCCACCGACGCCGCTTACGGTCATGCGCATGCATCCTCGGAACGTGTGGCAGGCCATGTCCCGGCCC
Organism: Streptomyces sp. Je 1-369; assembly: GCF_026810505.1. Lineage (NCBI taxonomy): Bacteria > Bacillati > Actinomycetota > Actinomycetes > Kitasatosporales > Streptomycetaceae > Streptomyces > Streptomyces sp. Je 1-369. The sequence goes on along the minus strand of NZ_CP101750.1, from coordinate 7,124,026 downwards.
GGCTTCCTCCTGTCGGCCTGGCCCTGGCGCTCCGCCGCGTATCTGCTCACCGGCGCGGTGAGCGGCGCCGCCACCCTGGTGGTGGTCGTGGTGGTGGCGGCGGTGTGCGGCGCGCTCACCCTCGTCCTGGTGGGACTGCCGCTGCTCGTCGTGGCCGCTCTCGGCGGGATTCCGGTGGCCGGGATGGAGCGGCGCAGGCTCCGCCTGATCGACCGCGCCCCCGCCCCCGGCCGCCACCAGGTGCCACCCGATCCGGGGCTCCGCCCCTGGCTGCTCACGCGGCTGCGCGAACCCATGACATGGCGGGAGCTCGGGTACGCCCTGCTGTTCGCAGGGCTCCTCTGGCCGGTCGACGCCGTGGCGATCATCGTCGCCCTGTTCCTGCCGCTGTCGGTGGTCGCCACGCCTCTGCTGATGGCCACGGTCGGCGACGGCGACGAGGCGAAGGTGCTCAAGCAGTGGACGGTCACCACGTGGCCGACCGCGTTCGGCGTCGCGGTCCTGGGCCTGCTCCTGCTGGCCCTCGGCGTGTACGTGCTCGGCACCACGGCGGGCGCCCGCGCCGGCCTGACCCGGCTCCTGATCTCCCCGCCGGAGGGGGAGCTCGGCGCCAAGGTCGTCGAACTGGCGCGCTCCCGCGCCCGGTTGGTGGATGCCTTCGAGTCCGAGCGGCGCCGTATCGAGCGCGATCTGCACGACGGAGCCCAACAGCGCCTCGTAGCCCTGTCGATGGCGCTGGGACTGGCCCGGCTCGACGCCCCGCCGGGCCCGCTCGCCGATCAGCTGACGAAGGCGCACGGGGAGGCGGGCGCGGCGCTGGCGGAGCTGCGCGAGCTCATCCACGGCATCTACCCGAAGGTCCTCACGGACTACGGCCTCGAGGAGGCGGTAGCCGATGCCGCCGACCGCAGCGCGATCCCCGTAGACGTAGAACTCCAACTGCCGGGCAGGGCACCGCAGGCAGTCGAATCAGCGGCGTACTTCGTGGTCTGTGAGGCGCTCGCCAACATCACGAAACACAGCGGGGCGCGGCGCGCGCGGATAACGAGCGGGCACCGCGGCGGACGCCTGTACCTGGAGCTGCGCGACGACGGCTGCGGCGGCGCGGATCCGGCGGCGGGGAGCGGCATCCTGGGGCTCGCGGACCGGGTGTCGGTGCTGGATGGCAGACTGGCTCTGACCAGTCCGCCGGGTGGGCCGACCCTGTTGCGTGTGGAGTTTCCTTGCGAGTTGACGAGGGCGGCAGACCGCTCCGCGTAGTACTGGCCGAGGACAGTGTGCTGTTGCGGGAGGGGCTCATCGGCCTGCTCGCCCGCTGCGGCCACGAGGTGGTGTCGGCCGTCGGGGACGCGCGGGCACTGGTCGCCGCGGTCGAGGAGCACGCCCCCGACATCGTGGTCACGGACGTACGCATGCCGCCCGACTTCCAGGACGAGGGCCTGCACGCGGCGGTACGGCTGCGCGAGAAGCGCCCCGCACTCCCGGTCCTGGTCCTCAGTCAGTACGTGCAGCGGTCGTACGCAGCCGAACTCCTGGACTCCGGCGACGGATCGGGCGTCGGCTACCTCCTCAAGGACCGGGTCGGACAGGTCGAGGAGTTCGTGGAGGCGCTGCGCAAGGTGGCGGACGGCGGGACGGTGGTCGACCCCGAGGTGGTACGCCAGCTGCTGCGCCGCCGCCGCGACCCCCTGGACCAGCTCACCCCGCGCGAACGCGAGGTGCTCGCACTGATCGCCGAGGGCAAGTCGAACGGGGCGATAGCCAGGGAGCTGGTGGTGTCCGACGCGGCGGTCGGCAAGCACATCGGCAACATCCTGACGAAGCTGGACCTGCCGCAGACGGACGAGACACACCGAAGAGTCCTGGCGGTGCTGACGTACTTGCGGACATGACGTACGCGCGCGGCCCAGCCGTACATGAGTGCCCCCGCCAGACATGATTACCCCCGCCGCACACGCGCGGCCCCGCCGCACACGCGCGCCCCTGACATTCACGCCAGCACGCAGCACACAGCGCTCACCACACAGCCCTACCACTGACCACCCGGTCAGCCGTCGACGACGCTCCCGAAACGAATGTCGTACGACGATGACGTCTCCGCGACACGCGTCAGCATCCACTCCGCCTCCCGCACCAACTCTTCCCGCTGCGCCCGGCCGGGCCGCCGCCCGAACGGCTCGATGGTGAGCACGGCGGCCCCGCTCTTCACGTCCTCCGCCAACCGCCACACTCCAGCGAGGAACCCGTCGAGCAGGAAGACGCAGTACGACACGTTCCCCTTCCACGTACGCCCCTTGTAGTCGGCGGGGACGACGCGGGTCCGGTCGGCGTGCGAGAGGAGGAGGTTGTCGTACTCGGGAAGGAAGCGGGGCGGGGCCGGGGTGTCGGGGTCGGGACGCGGCGCGTCGGGCAGGTCGAAGAGCTCGACACCGTTCTCGTCCCGGAACGTACGCAGCCGGGGCCGAAGCCGCTCGAACACCACGCGGAGCCGGGTGAGACGGGCCCAGGTCTGCATGTCCTTGACGGAGGCGGGACCGAAGGCGGCGAGGTAGCGCAGAACGGCATCGTCGAGGGAGCGAACACGGGACACCCCAGCGGAACCGTCGAGAGACGCGACACCGGAACCCCCACCGGAATCGTCGAGAGACGCGACACCGGAATCCCCACCGGAGTCACCACGGGACACAGCACCGGACGCCCCCACGGAACCGTCGTCGTCACCGACCCACTGCCCGACCGTGGTGAGCGCGACCTGACCGCTGCGCCGCCACAGCCCGCGCGGGGTGACCTGGACGAGCGGCAGCAGGCAGCGTGCGGCGACGGCGAGGGACTGCGGGTCGGCGTCGGGCCACCGCACGAGCAGCACCTCGCGCAGCTGCTTCATCGTGCGGGGTTCCGCCTCGACGGCCGCACGCGCGATGTCCGCGAGCTCGACCAGATCGACACCGACCAGCCCTTTCCCGAACCCCGCCAGCTCCCCGTCACGCGCACTCTGGACGAGCGGCCGCAGGCTGCGCGCGTCGGCGGCGGTATGCAGATGGATGGTGGAGCGCAGAGTCACGATACGCACGAGCTCGCGCGCGTCGAGGAGCGCGGACAGCTCGGCGGGATCGAAGTCCGCGAGGCGCGCGGCGAGAGCGTAGTAGGGCGGCTTGACGTTCTGCGCCTGGAGGCCGACGAGATGGGTCACGGCATCCTTGACCGACAGATCAGAGGACCGGCGCAGGAGGAGCTGCCGGTCGAGGGTGGCGCGATTGAGAGCACGGGCTCCCAGGACGGGGCTCGTCCGGCCCGAGGCCGACGTGTTCTTCATGAACGGAACGCTAGCGGGCCTTGCGGACACATACGGTCCTGAATTCCGCACCCACTGGGGCGCCGCCGCTCCCACTCCCCACCCCACCGGCCGCATATCCTGCCGGGGTCCGCGGAACGCGGGACCGCGCCGATCGAAGGTGGCCGCCCGCCATGCCGGAACGCCGAGCCCGCCCGGAGCCGACCGCGAACGGCAAGAAGCACACATGGCGCCGAGGAACGCGCCCCGCGGACCCCCCGCCCATCAAGACCACCTCGCGTCCCGTGGTGGACGCGCCCCCAACCGCAGCACACTCCCCCGCGGCCGGAATCGTCGAGGCGGCCCTGTACCGCGACGGGGTCCGCGTGGCGACGCCCACCTCCCTGGCGGACACGTTCCGCGAACTGCGAGAGCAGCCGGACGGCATGGCGTGGATCGGTCTCGCCCGCCCGACGGAGGCGGAGCTCCTCACCCTGGCCGCCGAGTTCGACCTCCACGAGCTGGCCCTGGAGGACGCGATGGAGGCCCACCAGCGCCCGAAGCTGGAGCGCTACGGCGACACGCTCTTCGTCGTCCTCCGCGCGGCCCGCTACCTCGACGCCCCCGAAGAGGTCGACTTCGGCGAACTGCACGTATTCGTGGGCCCAGACTTCGTCATCACGGTCCGCCACAGCGCAGCCCCCGACCTGTCCGGAGTCCGCCGCCGCATGGAGGAGAGCCCCGACCTCCTCAAGCTGGGCCCGGAGGCGGTGCTCTACGCGATCCTCGACGCGGTGGTGGACGGCTACGTCCCGGTCGTCGCGGGCGTCCAGAACGACATCGACGAGATCGAGACGGAGGTCTTCCGCGGCGAGCCGGAGGTCTCCCGCCGCATCTACGAACTCTCCCGCGAAATGGTCGAGTTCCAACGCGCGACACGCCCCCTGGTCGGCATGCTGCACTCCTTGATGGCAGGCTTCGCGAAGTACGGCACGGACGAGGAACTCCAGCGCTACCTACGGGACGTAGCCGACCACGTCACTCACACCAGCGAACGCGCCGACGGCTTCCGCCAGGCCCTGGCCGACATCCTCACGGTCAACGCGACGCTGGTGACCCAGCAGCAGAACGCAGAGATGCGAGCGCTGGCGGAGGCAGGCTTCGAACAGAATGAGGAGATCAAGAAGATCTCGTCGTGGGCGGCGATCCTGTTCGCGCCGACGCTGGTCGGCACGATCTACGGGATGAACTTCGAGACCATGCCGGAGCTGAAGTGGGCGGCGGGGTATCCGTTCGCGATTCTGCTGATGGCGGTGGTGTGCGTGAGTCTGTACTTCATTTTCAAGCGGCGGGATTGGCTCTAGGTCTGTCGACGGCACTCAAGCAGTGTCGGTCGTTTGCTCTTGCATCTCCCAACGAAAGGGGCCATGGCGAGCCATGGCCAGTCCGGGGGAGTCTTCACTCTCGCATCAATCACGGCCAGTGTCCGTGGTGACGCGCGGCCAGACAGCGCCGTAGCATCACAGAACCCGGACCTCAGAGGTCCGGGTTCCCGCCGGGGCAGCTTCACTCGGTGGTGCCCTGCGCCAGAGCGCGGGCTTTGCCCGCCCACTCCCCCATGCACGTGATGGCGGACGTCAACCGCTTCACCGCGGCAGAGATGTCCTTCACCGGATTGCGGAGGTACCGACTCACACGGACCATGCCGCTCGCGGACGTACCCAAGAAGGCGACCTGCGACAGCCCGGCTTGAGCGGACTCGTCCAAGGACATGAGTTGCTCCAGGAAATCCTCCGTTCCCTCGCCACGCTCGTCGGGCGGAGTTACCTCGATGAGACCGAGAGCGGCCCTCACCCCGCTGTCCAAGGTCGCCATCCGCTCTGAAAAGGCCGCAGTGACAGTGTTCAGCTCCCCAGCCGGCACACTGAGCGACTCCGCGTACCGGGTCACAGCCGCGAGCCGTGCGCTCGCGGGCGCCTTCGCCTGAGTGAGATCGAGCATCTCAATGTTGCTCTGTTCGGTCAGCGCTCCGATGGTCTCCATCGTCTTCGTGATCGCCGCCATGTCCGCGGTCATCTCGCCCAGCCCGTCTTCGATCGCGACGAAGTCATCGAGCAGCCCGGGCGCATTGTCGTCGTCCGCGTCCCCCTCGTTCGCGCTCTGCGCGGTGGACGAGGTTCCGTCGACGGTCTGGAGTCCACGCAGCACCCGCGCCGGGGTGAGGAGCTCGAAGCCGTCCTGGAGCCCGGCTTCCAGGGCGCATTCGATCTCCCTGCGCGCGCCGGCCAGGTGGCTGCGCGCGCGCTGATACCGGATCGTCCTAATCGAGGCGATGTCGAAGGGCAGCTGGCCGACCTCCCCGATATGGATCGTCGGCTTGCCCGTGATGTGGCGCAATCCCAGCTCATACATCACGTTGGAATTGCCGCCGCTGACGTCCGCGATGACCAGATCGGACTCGATGACATGCCGACAGATCTGCTCGTTGATATCACCGGCGTGCGCAATACCGTCCGCGCGCACAGCGGTGATCTCGTACTTCTCACAGGCAGGGGCGATCACCTGCTCGAAGATGCCGAGGTGGTGCTCGTACGCCTCACGCTCGGGGCTGCTGTGCGTAGCGTACGGATCGCCGATGGGACCGACGACGAAACACGTGCGGGGCCGGTCGGGGTCCTGCCGAAGAGTCTGTGACGCAATCATGCCGGGTGCTCCGTTTCACGAGGGTGGGTGTCGTCGAGCCGGGCGGCGTGTGTGGCCCCGGCTTCCAAGTCGAGGGCGTACAGCGGCTTCTCCTCAATACCGAGGGAGCGCAACAGGTGCGCGGTCGGGATGCGGTAGCGCCCGCCGATACGCAGCACAGGGCACGGGAAGGTGTCTAGGCGGACCAGTTTGTACGCCGTACCAGGACAGACTCCGAAAGCACGGGCAGCCGTGCGCAGGTCGACACTCAAAGGCAGGTCGAAGGCCTCCGCGAAGCCCAGGGGCGGCCCGGAACGCGCGCTCACCGCCGGGGTCCCGTAGGGCGCAGAACCAGGGTGCCGATGAGCTCGGCCTCCTCGTGACGGCGGGCTCGGAACACCAGATCAGGTAAGCCCGCGCACTGCGCGAGTGCTCCGATCCGTTCCCCTTCTTGCTGGGTCCGCGAGTCGGCGAAGCGCAGCGTCGCGGCCAGCCCGTCGCGGCCAGGCGGGGGCGTGAGGTGCACCTCCCACCCGTCGGTCGGTCGCGATCGTTCTTCCAGCGTATCCGTGGCGTTGCGTGCATCGGCGAAGGCAGCGATGTCCACTACGGGAACCTCTCGTGTGACGCGGTTCGCGTAGGCCCACATCCGGTTCACCGCCTCCTTGATCATGCGGCCCCCCGTCTCCGGGCCGTCCGGATCCGCCGCGTCAAGGGCGGCGAGTACTGCGAGGACGGCTTCCGACTCAAGGTCGGACCGCTCAACCCTCAACTGGCGCAGGATCCGGTGCAGATTCCGGTACGCGCCGGGAATCGCCAGCCAGACGGCGGTCATCCGTCCCTTACCGTCGCCACCTCGAGGCTCCCGCTGTGCCTCCGTGACCGCCTGCCGCCAGATCGCAGTCCGCAGCGCCTCGTCACGTAGTGGCCCGTAGAGGGCGTTCCTGCACTCCTCCAGGGAAAGCCGTACCGGGTGGTGGTCCACAGTCACCGTGAGGGACCGCTGTACACCGCCGGGCACCGCACGAAGGCGATTGCCGATCAGGGCGAACGCGCCCGCGGGGTCAGTCCACGTCATTGCTTCTCCTTTCCGGTCATGTCCGGCCGACTGACGACGGCGAGCGCCTCAGCAGTTCGCTCGCAGGCACGCACCAGGGCGATCAGCCCCGATCGCGCGGCCGCGTGGCGCGTCGCCGAGATCGCGCTCGCCACCTGGGGTCGGAACCGGGACGGCCCGTCCGCAGGAAGAGCGGGTGGGTGGATGTGAATATCGCCGTACATGGCGTGACCGACGTTCACCCCGTAGTCCGCCCACTGGGCGTTGTCCCCTTCGAGGCGCGTCTCGACCTTGTGCGGGGCTGTCACCAGGCACACCCGGGACCGGCCGCCGGAGGGACCACGGGCAGGCCGACGTTGAGGCCACCGCCGACGTCCCGGCCGACAGCGACGCCCTGGCGGACGTGCTGAAACAGCGTTGTCTGGCCCGCACCGGGCGCGTCCGGCGACGGCTGCGGTTCATGTGCGTCCTCCACCGACGGCCGCACGTCGTCGGGCCCGTGCCCCGGCACGCGGATCCAGCCGTAACCAACAAACTCCTTCACCCGCACGTGGGCCCGGACGTATTGCGCCGGGTCGAGGCCGGGGTGCCCGGACCGCACAACGTCCTGGTACAACCGGTCTGACACGATGACGGCGAGGTCCGCCGAAGTAAGTGCAGCCAGCACACCCTTCAGCTGGGGCGCGTTCACATAGCGGGCCACAGCGACCGGCGCAGGTCCGGCGTGACCGAGAGCGGCGTTCGCAGCGACACCGGTGTCGACGGCCAGCCGTAGCCTGACACGCGGGGCGGCCGGACGGGCATTGAGGGCGCCGAGGCAAGTCGCCAAGTGACGCACGAACGGCCCCAGCACGGCGGCTTCCGGTGTGGTCTCGGGGAGAACGGCGAACTCCTGGTCGCCCTGCGGCTGACGAGCCCAGGCGGTTCGGTCCAGTCCGATGTGCGTCGCCGCCTCATCCAATAGCCGGACCAGGTTGGCCTGGGCAGCCGACTGGGTCTGGGTATCGAGGCGGCTGTACTGGTCCATATCCGCCGCCAGACACAGCCGACGGTCCGGGATGGCGTTCGGAGACCGAGGAGAGAAGGGTTCTGTCACGACAACTCGCCACCTTCCAGGTGTAGTTGGGTGCGCTGAACGCCAACTCTGCAGGGAAGGACGCAAGGCGTCGAACTATCCGCATTAATGCGGCTCTCTTGACAGCCGCGACCCTAGACGCTCGGCGCGCTCAGCTGGGCTACCTCCCGCAGACGATCCAAGTCCCTCACATAGGTGTACTTTTCACCGGTTCTGACAAGTCCTCCCCTTCCCAGTTGGGCGAGCATCTTTTGCACGGTGTTCCTTTTGGACCCGGTGAGCGCGGCCAACTCGGACTGGGACAGGCTCACGTTGATGCGCACCCCACCCCATTCCGGCCGCCCGTACGACACCGCAAGTTCGACCAACACGCGAGCCAGCCGGACCAGAACCGGGTAGCCGCGGAACTCCAGACGCCAGCGCACAGCTCTGCGCAACCGACCGCAGAGCACGGTGTCGAGGGCTGACCACACCTCGGGATTGCCGATGAGGAAGGGCTTGAGTTCACGCTCCGGAATGACGGTGGCGATGACTTCACCGCAGGCGACCACCGTGGCCGATCTCGATCCACGACTCATCGCCGCCATCTCGCCCACGACATCCCCGGCTATTCCAATGTCCACCAGTGATTCGTTGCCGCCGTCCAGGCGGGCGATGACCTTGACGAGCCCTTCGTGAAGCAACACCAGGTCATGTACACAGTCACCCTCACTGATCAATATGTCCCCTACGGCATAGCTACGCCGATAGCCGAGCAGTTCGAGGTCTGCGCGCACCCCCTCGGGCAGGGTGTCGAGAAACGGCACGCGATCGTTTACGTTCGAGCCGTGCATCATGTGCACAGCAGAGCACTTCACCCACGCGACGGTGCGCGATTCCGCTCGGCCTCTTGGTGCGCCGAACGCACTCCAGGGCGCACAGCGGCGCACAGCTGGAGCACCCCGCCGTTCTCCAGGCTGAGGAACTCAGCTCCGGTCGACACCTCTGATCGCCTCGGCCACGCCATAAGCTCCCAGAAGCAACAGTTGGTCCAATAGGTCGAGGCTCTCGGACCGGCATTCCGCCGAAGCGGCCTGGGCATTGGCACGGACCAGCAGCTCACCGATGTGGTGGGCGTCAGCCGCAGCGCCGGTCGCCAAGTCGGCCGAGGCTGCGCCGAACACCGTGAGGAATCGCCGCACACACGTCAGTACCAGCTCGTCGATACGGTCAGGGGCGTGCTCAAGAGTGATCAGCAATTGGGGCAGGGCGGGCTCGAAGGCGCGAGATTCCATCAGCGCGATCACAGTCCGGCGGACGGGCCCCAGGCGCTGGCCCCTCAACGAGACGGCGACAGCGGCGGCGGCCTTCCGCACGTCCTCCGCCGGGTCGTGTAAGAACCGGACCAGTGCGTGATGGGCCAGGGCCGCGTCCCCGGTGTTCACGAGGCGCTGGGCACACACGTGTGCGGCGCCCTGCCGCTGTGCTCCGTCGTCCCCGGCGAGCACCTGCGCCAGCAGATCCGTCATCTCCCACTCCATCGCCGCCAACGCGGCGACCTGCCCACCGACTCGACGGAGCTCTGCCACCGAGGAGCGCAGCATCCGTTCCATCATCGGTCTGCCCGCACCCGGGTCCCCGTGACACAGCGCCACAAACAGACGGGCCACATGCCGTGAGGCCAGGATTTGGTCGGGGGCCTCGGTGAGCACCGTGAAGGCACTGACCACCGCAGGGCGGTCGTGACGCATGGCGGCATGCAGCAAGTGCGCCACACACGCCCGGACCGGCAAGGAAGGAGCGGCGGCCAGTCGGCACAGGTGAGGTACGACCAGAGCGGCCCGGGAGCCGTCCGCGTCGTGGGTGAGCAGGTCACCCAGGCTTTCGGCCGCGCTGCCGCGCACAGTGTTGATTCCGGCGGCGAACAGGCTGCGGTCTGCTTCTCCTATGTCCTCAACGAGGCCGTCACCATCGACGTCGGAGGCGAGAGCGTGGTTCAAGAGCGTCCCCACCAGGTCGAGAGGCACATGGCTGAGGTACTTCCGCAGCGACCATCCGAGCCAGCGATCGTGCTCCGACCTGCCTTGGCTCGCGAAATGGCGAACCGCCGCGAAAACGGTTTCCGGTTCGGTGTACGGCTCCGCTTCACCAAGACCCTGGAGCAGCAAGGCTCCGTAGGCGGCATGCATGCTTGCTTCCATCCGCAAGGCGAGCCGCGCGAACCGGCCAGGGTCCGCCGCAGTCATGCCCTTCAGCACCTGGGACAATTCCCGGGCTCCGCCTGTGAAGGTCTCCCAGTCGGTGCGGTCCTGGCAGTGCCTCCTCATGGCGCCCAGCCACTGGTCGTCACTCATGTGCTGGGCCGATTCCGATGAGATCGGCGACCCGATGAACCCAGCCGTCATCCCTTGCGGCTCATCCGGCTCCCGCATGTCGCCGTGACGCCTGCGCAGTTCACCGAGTCGACGCGTTGCCCGCGTGGAAAGACGGCCCTCGGGGAACGCCGTCAGAAGCGTGAACTCGTGCCAGGGTGAGAGCCCTTCGTCCGGGGGAAGCCGCAAATAAAGGAGCACGTCCTCCAGTCGCACAAGAGTGTCATCGGGGAGAGCGTCACCGACAGCGCAGATCACCTGGCGGGCACCCCACACGACATTGGCCCCGTAGCCGGACAAGAGACGGTGTCTGCCCTCCAGCAGGATTTCGGCAGACCAAGGAGCCAGGTCGGGGCCCGCCCCGGCGAGTGCCTGGTAGAGGAGCCACTGTGCGGCCTCATACGGAACGTTTGCGAACCCTTCCACAAGCTCTCGCACGCGAGCGGCGTCCCTGCCCGCCACGATCTGCAGGGCCTTTTCCGCGCCCTGGAACAAGGCGCTGCCCAGATCACTGGGGTCGTCGTCAGGGTAGCGAAACGCAAAGTGCTTGTCGTAAGTCGGGCCGCCCGATCGTGGTGGATAGGACGTCGCCGTCATGACGTCCAGAAGCACGGGCAGAAGCCGGACGCAGAACTCCTCGGGAGCGCCCAGCGCGGCGGCCGCCACCACACGGAGTGCCCAGTGGTCCCTGGTCAGCAGGACGGCGACCCTGCCGTCATCGTCCAGTCGGAGGGAATCGGGACGACCTGCCACCAGCGCGCCGATCAACTCAACTGCCCAGGCGGGCTGTTCGTTGGCCAGGTCACCCGCCGCGGCCCAGAGGGCATGCTCATGGCCGGAGGAGATGCCTGCTCGTACGCCGTCAAGCAGGAGGTCGAAGAGCTTCCGGCTGCCCGCGAGGCGAGCGAAGCGAACGATCCAGGTCCACCACGAACCGTATCTAGGATCCGAGGTGTGCGGTTCCAGGAGGCGAGCCACCCGGTCGGGGAAGGTGCCCGCGGCTGCGGCCATCATCCGCACCGCCCAGTCGCGCTCCCTTTCATCAGCGCTGGTCAGCCAGTCATCGAGCAGTGCTTCGTCATCCGCGCGACAGAACCATGACTCATTGCAGACCGCGTTAACGAGCTGGGCGTGGAACGGAGGGCGGGTGCGCAACACGCGCGCCACAACGCCCCACTCACCGGTGGTTGGGGCTTCCAGGCCGCGCAACACGGCCAGAGTGACGTCTTTGAGGTGGTAACGAATCTCCGGACTGGTCAGCAGCGCCTCAACCTCTTCGACGAACCGCTCCGGGTCCTGATCGCGTAGGTGATCGAGGACCTGCCGCACCTGTCCCCGGCGGAAGAGTTCCTGCTCCCCACCTGTGAGGAACGTGACCAGGCTCTCGTCACGCCGGAGCCATTCGCGTGCGAAGGCGTAGTCGAAGAAGCTTTCGTGGAAGAAAGCCAGTTGCCTACCGTCGCGCACACAGACGTGCTCCGACACCAGCACATCCCTGCTCACGGAGAGATGGTCCGTATCGAGCACGCTCAGGGGCACGGACAGCCGTTGCCGCGCGCTCATGGCTGTCACGACTGCCGATACCGCCTCGTGGAAGCGAACGGAGGGCCGGCCACGCATGCACTCCTTCCGCTTGGTTTCCCAAAAGGCGTCGAAAAGCTGCCTGTTGGTATGGAAGGAGAGCGCATCCTCCTGCTCAGCAACCTCGGCGAGAAGGACGAGATGCACCGGTGACGTCAGCAGCGCACGCTGCTGCGAGGCCAGGCGGGAGGGGTCCAGGTCCATGTGGGTGACTGCGGCATCGATCTGGGCGTCGGACAGTGGCCCGACCGTGACGCGTGCGCAGTGGTCCGATGCGGTGAGGTGGCGGATGCGAGGGTCGACCTGGGCGTCGAAAGCTCGGCACACGAGGACGACGCGCATGGCCGGGTGCGCCACCGCCTCGCCTATCAAGTCGGCCACCGCGTCGAAGGTGTCCGGAATGCGTCCCGATGCCAGGCTGACCGCATCGAGCTGGTCCACGAGTAGTACACAGGGACGCCCATCCGCTACGGCTCCGAGGGCGCTCACCGGCGACATGGTCAGGTCGATACGCCGGCCCAGCTCATGGGTCGAGGTGAAGGGATCCAGCCGGTCGAGACGGAATGCGAGCACCGGAGTGGCACGCTCCTTGAGGACGGTGAAGGCCTGGTGCAGCACCGCGCTCTTGCCGCCGCCCGCGGCACCGGTCAGGAGGGTGAGCTGTCGGGCCCCTCCCATGACCTGCTCCACCAGTTGGTCGGCCTCTTCTCGGGGAATCATCGGCCGGAGCAACGCACGTCGGATGCTCGCCTCCCACCGACGCGTCGCCTGACTCACCGCGCCGGTCACCTCCACGCCGTCCACTCGGCTGACCTGCCGCAGGCCGTACTGTCCCAGCCGGGCCACGATGGCAGGGGCGTCGAGCGTGGTTCCCAGACTGTTCAGCAGGAGGTCACCGAGCCCGAGAGCCGCAAGGCGGCCTGGGGCCCCGGCAAGGACCTGCTCGGCCAGGACCGCGTTGGTGTTCACGATGTCACGCTCGTTGTGCCACTCCACCCACAGCCCTCTCAGCATGCGCCAGGCCGTCGCGGCTGAGCCGTAGACGTCAGCCGCGGCGAGAGCGTCGAAGGGGCCTTGGAGTTCGTCCGTCAGCCACTCGGTTTCGAAGGTGGCGACGTCGTCGGAACGGCGGGCACGGTCGGCGAGCTCGTCGAGCGCGCGGGCGGGGATCAGGGAGACGAAGTGGAACGCGCGGCCCGCGTCGACGTGGGAACGCAGGTTCCTCCAGATGTCCTTGTCACCAAGGGAGGCTACGTTCCAACTGTTCGCGTTCCGGTTCTGCCGCTTGACCTGGTGCACCTGCGTCCCACCGTCATGGCGGTAGACGAACTCGACGCCGTCACCCAAGGCGGCACCCGGCTCCAAGGCGATCGACGTCCCCATGCCCAGCAGCACGTACAGCGCATGTCTGATCGTCCAGGCCCCCTCGTAGCGGTTGCCGAACTTGTCCGTCTCGCCTCCCGGTCGCGGTGCCACAGATCCCCCTAGCGTCGGTCAGACGGACTCGTCAGCCGCCCAGGTGCGCGGACGCTACCGCACAGGCCAGGCGTACTCTCGCGCAATCCCGCTTTGACGCCTCGAAAGCGGTCCAGACAGGGCGGATCCTGAGTGGTGCCCCCGAGGAGGACCGGACCTAATCTCGTAGGTACGGATGGTCTCGTTCCCCAAATTCAGCCTGATCCATGGACACTCAAAGCGAATTGCGCGACCGAGGTGGGGCACATGAGTGGCTCAGACCGCAGCAACAAGTACGCGAAACCGTGCGCCCGATGTGGCGAAACCGTGGCCGCCGAGACCGGTGTACTGCTCCAGAGCCGATCGAGGAACTGGGTGGTCTACCACCCAGACCACGAACCACCTTCTGCACCCGGCGGAATCACCTCTGACATCTCCGCGTTACTACCGAACCGACAGGATGGCCAGTGCGTCACCTGTGGCTTGCTGGTCCCGGCTGGGCTCGGGTCCCTACTCTTCCCCGAGTATGGAGGCTGGGAGGTATGCCACCCAGAACACGTCCCGGCCCTCACCCCACCGTCCCGTGGCGGTCACCCAGGCTGGCACCGTAAGCCCCTCATGGCCGTGGACATCGCAACCACAGGCAACCGGTACACCATCGACCGAATCCTGGGCGCCGCCGTGCACACCAACGCCGGAACGAGCCAGGACTGGCTGATTGCCCCTGGACCCGCGCCACTGTCCGTGGCCCCGAACAAGCACCACGGCATCACGTTGAAACGGGCTCGAGCCGACGGAACGGATGCAGCACGGGCCCTGGACGAACTGGCAACCATCCTCGCCTCCCATATGGCCACTCCGGCCCCGCTTGTTGCATGGCACGCCCCCTACGTGCTGACAACCTTGGAGACAGAACTACTGCGGCACGAGCTCAGGCCCCTCTCTGATCGGGTACCCAACGGCTTGAAGCCGATCTGCGACCCTCTCGTCCTTGACCGGCAAGCCGCCCCCTTCCGCTTCGGCCGACGTTCGCTAGAAGCCGTTGCCAAGTGGTACGGCGTGACGCACGATTGCCCCGGTCATCCGAGCCACGACGCCAAAGCCTCGCTCATCGTGGCGTACATCATCGGGGCTTGTTACGCGTCTATCGGACGACTCTCCTCGTTTTCCCTGCACCAAAAGCAAGTTCATTGGCACGAGGAGCAGATGCAGGAAGCCAAGATTCGCTATCCGAGTGGGGACTGGAACCACCAGTGGCCGACCACGGCCGTCCAGGTGCAGTCATGGCAGGGCCACCTGGCCGAGTGACGTGCACTCGACCTTGATTAGCACCGATGATGTGCGGCCCAGGAGCAGCAATCACCCGCCTCATGTACGGCAGCTGCGGGGAATGGAGTCGCCTGGATCGCCGTCCCCGGCTAGGAGAAGCTGTACCGAGTCGGATGGCACCGGGAAAACGTCACCCGATACCAGGTCCCACAAAGTCACCTCGCCGTCGACGACTCCGAACCTGCCATACGCCTGCTGAACTGTCACCGGAGACAGCCCAAGGGAAGCAACCGCGCTCTCAGCGGTTTTGGTCACGGCCAGGAGCTTCGCCGCGTGCTCATCGCGCGGCTCGCCCCCGGCACGTAGCTTGCCACCTAGAGCCTCTGCAGCAGACGCCCAGTTCTTGGCGTCGACGACAAAGACCCGCCGGGCCCACCAGCAGCATGTCCACATTGGCGGAACGCGATCCCGGCCACCGACGTTCCACGAGCAGTTGCCAGCCACGTTCAGTGAGCACCAACAGCTGGGCAGCAAAACGGTGTTCGCTCTCAGTCGCGGCTTCCCACTGACGCGCCTGTCGGCGGGCAGCCTGCCACTGTCACGCAGCTGCCGTTCCTGCCGTCATGCCTCCTGCGCCCGTCGCGACGCCGACCCGCCTGCGGCCATGCCCAGCCCCCTCATACGCGGAGTAGCGATCTAAGGACGGTCCGCGACTTGAGCGGCAGGGCACGCAATCGCCAAGCCGGAGTTCGCCGTCCCTCAACGACACGTAGGCAACTGTTCAGGGTGTGACACCGCGACAAACCAGGACCACTGGACACCACCCTCTTCTACTGCACGGGCCCCCAATGCTGGGGAGTTCCCGGGGAGAACGGAGCACCGTTGGGGAGGCCGTCACCACAGGTCAAAGCAGATCACCCATAACTTCCGCAGGTCAGCACCATGTGGAGAACAACTCCAAGAAGATCTCCTCATCGGCAGCCATACTGTTGCGCCCACGGTGGTGGGAACGATCTGCGGCATGAACTTCGAACCACATGCCGGAGCTGGGTGCCGGTTTCGGGTGTTCCCAATTGCGGTCGGCTTGATGGGGGTTGTCTGCGTCGGCTTGTGCGTGATTCTTATGCGGCGTGACTGGCTTCAAGGGCGCCGGTGGCCGCCTTCAGGGGCACTCGCCCTAGCGGGCGCACCCACCGCGTTCCGGCGTCGTCAGGCCGGAGGTTGCGTGTGGGGGTGGGCGGGTAGCGTCCTCGTGTGCCGGTTCGGTGCAGATGTCCGCCGATCGCGAGGGGGTGCGCCCCGTGTCCGACGGTGTCCCCGGTGTGCCGGTCACCCGTGAGGAAGCGACCAGAACCGCCTGGCAGGTGCACTGCGTGCTGGCCGAGTGGACCCGGACCGTGGACGGCAAGGCTTCCTTCGCGTTGGCGATGGAGTCCGCGGCTCTCGCGGGCGCGGCCGCTCTGTCCGGCTCCGGGCACCGGCTCGGCAGCGTCTCGGGGGTGCCGATGAGGACGGTCCTGTGGACGGGGCTGGCCCTGCTCGCTCTCTCCGCCGTGCTCGCGATACTCGCCGTTCTGCCTCGCCACAACCGTGCGGGCCGCGTACGCTCGGAGCACGCCGACGACTTCATCTTCTACGGCCACCTGCGGCACTGGAGCCCGGACGAACTCGCCGACCGCCTCGGTCGGCACGCCCCGCTGCCCGCGCTGACCCGGCAGTTGGTCGAGATGAGCCGCATCGTGTGGATCAAGCAACGGCTCGTACGGCAGTCGCTGCTCACCGCGGTGGGCGGCTGCGCGCTGATAACGGTCGCGGGGCTGTTCGGCTGAGGGGAGGGAGGCGGGAAGGGTGGGGATGACCACGGACTTCCGGGAGAGCGGTTCGCTCGGACACCGGCCCGGACGCACTCCGTTCTGGAACCAGCTGGACGCCATGGCCCGGCGGACACTCCGCGAGGCGGGCCGGGTGGCCGAGTTCACGCCCCGCGAACACCTGCTGCGGCAGGACGAGTTGAGCGACCATCTCCTCGTCCTGGGCCGCGGCTGCGTCAAGGTCACCACCATTGCCGCCGCCGGCTATCAGGCGGTCCTGGCCCTGCGCGGCCCCGGCGACCTCCTCGGCGAGCAGGCCTGGCTGGACGGAGGACCGCGATCGGCCACGCTCACCGCTCTCATAGCGGTCCAGGCCCTGGTCGTACCCGGCGAGGCGTTCCGGGCGGCGGCCCTCGACCATCCCGCCATCACCGGCGCCGTCCATCAGGTGCTCTCCGCGCGGTTGCGGGACGCCGACCGGCAGCGCACCTCCGTCGGCGCCGATCCCCTCGCCACGCGTCTGGCCGCCCTGCTGCTCGACCTCGCCGCGGGCCACGGCCGCCGCAACGCCTCCGGAGCCGTGGACATCGGTCTGCCGCTGTCCCAGGACGACTTCGCCGGCCTGGTGCTCGGCTCCCGCAGAACCGTCAGCCGCGTGCTGGAGCAATGGCGGGCAGAGGGATGGGTGACAACCGGGCGCACCCATGTGACCGTCCACAACGCGGACGCGTTGAAACGGGTGCGGGAGGGCGTCCACTGAGGGGCCGGGTGGGTTGGCGGTTCACAGGCCGAGCAGCGGTTCACGGGTCGGGCGGTTGTTCGCAGGTCCGGCCGTGGTTCACGGGTCGGGCGGCTGCTCGTAAGTCCGGCGGTGGTTCACGGGGCGGGCGGCTGTTCGCAGGTCCGGCGGTGGTTCATGGGTCGGACCAGGTGTGGTCACAGGTCGGACCAGGCGAACGTGTCCAGACCGTACTCCCGCGCGACCGGGTTCCACGCGGCGACGACGTCCTTCTTCGCCGCCGTCGCGTCGTTGTTCGCCGATGCCGCGTCCCGCCAGGCACGCGATCCGGTCACGGCGGGGGTCGAGCAGTTGCCCGACACCGTGTCGACCACCCGGACGTAGGCCCGGTCGGCGTCCTCCGAGCTCTGCCAGGCCTTCCGCAGGTCCGACGCCAGGCCGTCGGCGAGTCGGCCGAGGGAGAGGGCATCCACTTTGCCCACCAGGTCGGCCCGTGCGTCGGCCGCTCTCTCGAAGACTCGCCGGTTCTCCTGGAGGCCCCGGCAGTTCATCGTCGACTGCACGGCGTCGGCGACCCCGCTGCGGCGTCCGGCGTTCTGCGCCAGGACCGTGTGCAGCGCTGTCGCCTGCTCCTCGCGCGTGTCCATGGCCTCGCTTCCGCCGCTCCCGAGGTCCATGCGCGTCGCCACCTGCCAGACGGCCAGCACGATGATGCCGATCATGACGGCCCAGCCCATCACGGATCCCGTCCCGCCCGACGAGGATGAGCCTCCGGGAGAGGTGTAGGGCGCGGCGGGGGGCTGGGGCGCCGTGCCGCCGACCGTGGTCCTTCGTGCACCGGCGGGAGCGCTGGGCTGTCGTGGAGCGGTGGTGGGACGTGCGGTTGTGGGGCGTGCGGCTGCGGGGCGTGTGCTGCCGGTGGCCGTACCGGCGGGGGCCGGGCCCGCTGTCGGCGCGCCCGGCGTCGGCATGGTCACCGTCGGCATCGTCGCCGTCCGCGGACCTGCCTGCGCGGCGGTCGGCCAGGTCAGGGGGGCGCTGTCGAAGGCGCGGCGCAGAGGGTCGAGCCAGGCGGCGAGGGCGGGCCGGTCGGTGGGCCGTCGGCTCAGGCCGCGCTCGGCCAGGTCGGCCACGGCGCCGTCCATCCGGCGCAGCGCGGCGGAGTCCTTCCCGTGCTGCTCGTGCAGGAAGAGCCGCACCGCGAGCAGCGCGAACTTGTAGCGGTCGCCCTCCGGTGTCTCCGGGGCCTCGCCGTCGGGCAGCTGCCAGCCGGGCGTCTGTACGGGCTTGAGCACCCAGTCGCCGCTCAGCCCCATGGCGTCGCAGTCGATGAGGAAGCAGTCGGGCCGCGGGCCGGAGAGCGAGAACAGCAGGTTCTTCGGGGAGAGGTCGCCGGCCACGACGCCGAGGCGGTGCAGCCGTTCCAGGGTGTCGGCGAAGGAGAGCAGCAGACCGAAGACCTGGCGGGGCGTCACGTGGCCCACCATTCTGTTGACGTAGGTCAGCGAGTTGAGCAGGAACTCGAAACCCGCCGTCTTCCTGCCGCCCGTCGGCATGGTGAGGAAGAACTCGTCCGGGATCTGTCGCATCAGGAAGCCGCTGACCTGTGGCCCGTCGGACACCAGAACGGCGGGCCAGGCCGTGTGCCCGGCCAGCCACTGCCCGACGGCGGGCGGCTGGCCGGGCAGGAAGGCGACCATCCGCTCCAGCGCGTCGACCCGCAACTGCCCCTGGACATCCGGCTTGTACTCCTTGTAGACCACCGGCCAGCTCTTGTTGACCATCCGCTTCTCGACGGCGCGGACCTTGCCCTGTCCGCCGCCGCCCAGCTCCGCGCCGAGCACCAGGTCCGAAAGGGCGATCCGCGCCGCCCCGGCCCCGGTCACGTGACACCGCCGGGGAGCTGGTGCCGGGGCCAGACGGCGAGCAGCGTGCGGTCGTCGTCGAAGGTCTCCCGGGAGAAGTCCAGCAGATGGGCCAGGCCGCGCGGCTCGGGCGGGCGCACCGCCAGCTCCGCGAACAGTTCGCCGACCAGGCCGGAGCCGTCGCCGAGCGGATCGCCGAAACCGTCGGTGCCGACCAGCAGGACGCTGTCCGCGGGCAGGACGTACGACAGCGCGTGGGCGCGGCTCGACAGACGCGGCAGCGCGGCCACCGCGTTGCTGGTGATGTCACCGGGCCCGCTGTTCTTGTCACTCAGCAGCGGGGCGAACGCTCCCTCGTGCAGACACCATGCCGAGGAGTCCCCGGCGTGCACCAGCGTGACGTGCATGCCGCCGTTCTCGGCCAGTGCGACCGTGCCCACCACCAGGGTCGTCGCCAGGGTGCGGATGGCCTCCGCCAGGTCTTCGTCGTCCGGTTCGCGGCCGCGGCCGCGGGCCACCCGCATGAGCAGCTGGTACCGGGCCGCTTGCAGCACCCGGGTCCAGTCGGGGTCCGTCCTTTCCTCGCCCAGCTGCACCAGCAGGTCGTTGACCGCCGTACGACAGACCAGCGCGGCGCCCACGTGCGACTGCTCGGCCGCGGAGACACCGTCGGCCACGGCGAAGACGATCGTGGCCGACCCTTCGTGCCAGGCGACGACGACGTCGTCCTGCCGTGGCCGCCCGTCGAAACGGTGCTGGTCCCCTCGTACGGATGCCAGCCGTACGGTCAGTTCCGGGCTCGACCACCCGTCGGCGAGGGTGTCGGGACGGTAGGGATCGCCGGGCGGCGGCTTGGGCTCCACGTGCGCGGCGGGCGTCCCCAGCACGACCCGCTCCGTCGCCGTGGGGGACGAAGGCGCCGCGTGCCGCGGTGCTGAGCCGTGCCGCGGCGCCGACGGGTGCCGGGACGGCGGCTGGGCGTGACGGGGTGGCGGGGCGTGCTGGAGTGGCGGGGCGTGTTGGGGCGGTGGGGCATGCCTCGGGGGCGGGGCCGATGGCTGTGCGGGGTCCAGGGACGGTCCGGGGTCGCGTGACGGTCCCGAGTCGAGTGACGGTCCCGAGTCGAGGGGCCTCGGGGGGTCCATGGGCGGGACTTCGTAGTCGGGTACGTCGTAGCCCTCGACCGGGTAGTCGGGCACCACGTACGCGTCGACGTGACCGGCGGGCGGTGACGTACTGTCGTCCTCACGCGGCGCGGGCGTGTCCGGGTCCCCGGCCCGGCGCGGGTCGGGGGGCGGCCGGTCGGTGGCGCCCGCCGTGTCGGCGTCCGGGGCTTCGGGCTCGGCCCGTCGCTCGTCTTCCCGGCTCTTGTTCCGCCGGCGGGGCATCCACCTGTCCACCATCAGACCTCGTCGATCGCGAGCCGGAAGCCTTCGGGTTTCTCCACCGCGAGTTCGGCCTGCTGGCCGGCGGCAAGGGCGTTGGCCGACTCGACCACGCTCCTGGTGAGCGCGGTGAAGAACTTGGCGATCGCGTCGCCGAGTTGGGCACCGGGGATCGAGATGAACGCGAACTTCGGCTCGGTCGCCACGGCCAGGATCGTCTCGGCCTGGGCCCCGCCGATCCCGAAGGCGATGACGTTGGGCGCCGCTCCGGTCACCGCGCGGTCGACGAGCCGGCCGTGCGTCCGGCGCCACTCCTCTCCGCAGTTCGGCTGGCCGTCGCTGAGGAAGAAGACCGCGGGGCGCAGCACCTTGTACCCCTGCGACTTGAGCGTCTGCACGTCCTGCGGGATGCGCTGCTGCAGTGCCGCGAACGCCGCGTCGTAGTTCGTGCCGCCGCCCGCCGACAGCCGGGGCAGTTCGTTCTCGCTTCTCAGGTCGGCGAGCACCAGGTGTTCCACGACGCCGCTCGCGAAGCCGAGGACGGTGAAGCGTACTTTCGCGGCGGCCATCGGCTCCCCCAGGAGCGCGACGTGCAGCGACTTCATTCCTTCGTTGAGGTCACCGACGTAGCTCGCCATGGAGCCCGATTCGTCGGCGAGGACGTACACCGGCAGCAAATGTCCGAGCGTCTCAGCCATCCCAGTTCTCCCCTCTTACTGTGCAACCGCACTACTGCTCCCGCGTGACGGGCCGGAGGCCCTGCGGGCAGTCGAGCCTCAACTCCATGCCGCCCGCGATCGCGCTCCGGCCGAGGTGCAGCAGCGTCTGTTGCAGCAGGACGGAGAACTGCACCGCCGACTGCGCGAGAGCCGCGCCCTCGACGGCAACGACACCCAGCTCGGGCCGGGAGGCGAGGCGTCGTACGACCCGGTCCCTGTCGGCTCCGATGCCGCATGCCACGATGTGCGGGAAGTACTTGTGCGCCATCAACTCGTCGTGTGCCGCGGGCCATTCCTGGTCGTCCTCGGGCTGGCCCACGGTCAGGAAGAAGACGACCGGGCGCAGCACCCTGGGCACCTGTTCCTTCAGCCGTTCCGTCTCCAGCGGCACCAGGTCGAGCAGCCGCCGCAGCACCGGCCGGTACCGGCAGCCCGGTGCCGTGTTCAGTCCCGGGACGCCGGTGCGCCAGGAGACCTCGGTGAGCGGCAGGACCACGTCGGCGCCGTCGGCGTAGGTGATCACCGAGAGCCGGACGGCGGCGGCCACGTCGGGGCTGTTGGCCAGCAACGACTGGACGGAGCGCAGCGCGTTGCCCAGGTCGGCGACGCAGCCCGCCGCGGCCTGCGAGGTGTCCAGGACGACGTACACGGGGACGAGACCGCTCGGCGGCGCCGCGGCGGGCGTCGGAGTGCTGCCGCCCCACTGCACCGAGCCGCCCTGCACCGAGCCGCCCTGCACCGGCCCGCCCTGTACCGCGGCCGGAGCGGACGCCGAGTAGTCCGGGCTGCCCGGGGTCGCACCGGAGGTGAAGGAGGCGGGGCGCCCGGCGTCGGGCCGCTCGAGCACGCCCGCGACTCCGGTGCCCGACGTACTCGAACCGAGCACTCCCTGACGCAGGCCGGGCAGGTCGACCTCGCGTACGACGCCCTGGTCGATGAGGTACTTGACCATCTCGGCATGCCGCTGATCGCGTATCTCGTGCTGGGTGGCCTCGGCCTCCCGGACCCGCGCCAGCAGTTCGAGGGCGTGCGTGGTCTCCTCGGGGTGGCGGACCAGGTGCTCGCGGATCAGGTTGTCGAAGTCGAGTCGTGTGCTCGCCAGCACGGCCCGCTCCTCCGCCTGCCTGCGCCTGCGGCCGGCCGCCCTGATGTCCTCGATGTCCTCGTCGGAGTAGGCCTCCGAGCGCCGGGCCTCGTGAACGTGCGCGCCGAGTTTCGCCCGGCGCCGCGACTCCTCCAGCTCCTGGACGTACCGGGCCGCGGCCTCGTCGGGCTCCATCTGGACCTTGCAGTGGTAGATGGTGATGCCCTCGGGCAGCGGGATCTCCCGGTCCAGCTCCTGGTTGACGGCCAGCTGCGCGGCCCTGGCCTGGGTGATCTCGAACTGCGCGACCTGCAGCAGGATGCGGTGGGTGAGGTATCCGTAGACCACCGGCAGCGCGTCCCGTACGTTTCTGCGCACCACTGACGCCGGGTCGTGCACCCGGAAGCCGATGTCGATCGTGGCCCTGAAGCGATGTCCGCCGTCCTTGCAGGTCAGCGGGGTTTTGGTGATGGCCGCCTGGCGTCGGTGGTCACTGAGGTCGACGACGTAGCAGGACCGGTTCTTGCCGAACCAGCGCTGCCCGAAGGTGCGGACGGTCTCGACCTCGAAGGGGCCGCCCTCCACCGGGTAGACGATCGCCACCGCGGGCGGCAGGTCGGGCAGCTCGCCCACCCGGTTGCGGGAGATCATCTGTTCGTTGAGAAGCAGGGAGACGGTCATCGTCACGCCCCTTCCAAGTCGAGTTGCGCGTGCACCATGGCCGCCGTGCGGGGCAGCGTGACGATCCGGTCCGGGTGTGCCCAGTCGTCGGCGCAGGAGCGCAGGATCCGGCCCGAGCGCTGGTCGCCGTGGGCGATGGCGCCGATCAGCAGCCGTAACATCTCGCGGAGTTCGGAGTCCCGTTCGGCCAGCTTCGCCCAGTCGCCGACGACCTGTTCCGCCTCGTCGTGGAAGAAGGACTCGTTCAGCGCGGCACGCCACAACCACACGAAGGCGTCGCGCAGTTCGGGCCGCCGGTGCGCGAGGAACAGCAGCGTCGGCCACTCGGGCACCGCGGCTCCCGGCTCGACGTCCTTCGTTTCGACGACCACCTGTGCCGCGACGATCAGGAAGGCGAGCACCGCCGCCCGGCCCGAGCGGTGGTCGCCGGTCCTGTCGCGCAGCATGGGCAGCACCTGGCCCGCCGCGTCGGGATCGTCGGCGACCAGGTCGGCCAGCGCGCACCCCACGGCCACGGCCACCGTCACGCTGTCCACGACGAACAGCCGGGCGAGTTCCTCCACGGGACGCCCCCGCACCGCGCCGAGCCCGTGCACGCGGGCCGCGGCCGCCCGCACCTGGACCCGCTCGTCGGCGTACCAGCCGCCCACCAGAGTGGTCGCCTGCTCCCGCACCCAGGGGTTCTGGCAGGCCACGGAGAGCGCGTAGGCGACGGCGGTGCGGCGCAGCGCGCTGTCGCTGCGCGCCCAGGGCCCGAGGACACGGCGCTCGATGTGGCGGTAGGCCTCGGCGGCCAGCACGCCGAGCCCGGAGGCCGCCGCGTAGACGCGCACCTGCTCCGCCGGGTGGACCACCAACTCGCTGAGCCAGTCGAGGAGTTCACCCTGGATCTCGTACTGGGTCCAGGCGTGCAGGATCATCCGGCGCGCGTATCCGGGGTCCTTGTATTCGAGGGTTGTTCCGGGCTCGCCGCCCGGCTTGGGCTGCTCGTGGGCGCGCAGGTGTTGCAGCTGCCGCCGCCGTGGCGTGTCGAAGAGGTCCTTGGACCGGACGGGGCGCCCGTCGGGACCGGGCGCGCGGAGGTAGGGTCCGTCGTCCTCGAGTCGCTCGCGCAGCGAACGGGCGGCCTGGGCGACGTCCTCCTGCGGCAGCCCGTTGAGCACCGCGAGGGCGAGCGCGAAGCTGCGCGCGCCGGCGTCCGGCAGGCTCTCGGCCCAGATCTCGAAGTCCTCCGCCTCCAGCCGGGCCCGGTGTTCCCGCAGCTTCTTCACGTCGACGCCGCCGAGCAGGTCGTACTGCTCGATCATGGCGGCGGCGAGGTCCCCCGCCTGCCGGCAGGCGGGCAGCCCGCCCACCAGCTCGGTGATCACTTCGTGCAGTTCCTCGCGCGCCAGCAGCCGGTCGGCGTCGCGCTCCCCAAGCCGCCAGCGCAGATGCGAGCGTACGACTTCCATGGGCTGCGGAGCGTCCGTCAGATCCCGCACGCCGGACAGGAGTTCACCGTCGGCCAGCTCACCGGCCGCCACTGTGACGACCATCCACGCGTCCGCCTGTGACAGTGCGCCCTGCACCTTCTCGTACGTCTCACGGCCCAGCTTTCCGATGTCCTCGGGCCGCTCCAGGAGGAAGCCGACGCCGCGCTCGATCGTCCCGCTGTCGTTCTCCAACTGCTCGGCCAGCGAGGCGAAGTCGACGCCGCTGTCCAGGTGGTAGACCGCGCCTCGGCACGCGCCGAGCAGTAGCCGTACGGCCATCGCGGACTTGCCGTAACCGGCCGCCGAGCGCAGGATGAGCAGCCGCTGCCGGGTCAGCGCGTCGCGGGCGTCGGGCAGGTCGGCGGGTGTGCAGTAGGCGAACCGGATCCGTTCCGCGACGAGTGGGGACAGTTTCCGCAGTCTGCGTCTCTGGCCGCCGAGCACCAGCACGTACTTGTCGCCGCCGACCATGTCGCCCTCGACGTTGGCGACGGCGTTCTGGAGCAGTCCGCGGCGTTGCGAACCCTGGCCCAGCTGACCGGTCGCCTCGTACGACTCCGCGCCCGGGCCGGACTGCGGAGGCGGCGGAGTCTCGGCTCCGCCCTCGCCCGCCTCGGCGGTCCGGGCCTGGGGCGAGCCGTCCTGCCCGTCCTTCTTCGGCTCCTGCCCCGCTCCCGGGGCGGGCGGCTTGGGCGCTCCGCCCGCCCCGGGTCCCCCGGCCCCGGCCGCCGGTTGGCTCCCCCCTGGATCACCGGCGGCCGGGGGTCCTCCTCCCGCCGCTGCCGCCGTCACAGCCGTACCTTCCCCGTGGTGTGGACGGTGACGTGCTTGGGTCCTGCGACCTGGTCGCCCCGCACGGTCTGTGCGTTCTGCACGACGGCGGGCTGCCTGGCGGCGGAGCCGGGCTGTCCGCCCGCGGTGGCGGGCGGCTCCTGGTCAACGGGGGGCTCGGCGGCCGGCCGGGGAAGTCCCGGTGGCGCCGCGTAGCCGGGGACGGTGGCCCAGGTGCTGATCGTCTCCCCGTGCTTGGTGGTGAGGTCGAACGGCAGGTAGGCCGCGGGGTCGATGCCCCGGTGGCCGTGCCGGATCACCGCTCGGTGGACCTCGTCCGACACGGCGAACGCCATCCGTGCCGACGGGGCGGCGGCGAGGACGTCGCGCAGCGGCTGGGCGTCGACGATCCGGCAGGTCGTGTTGACGGCGTCGCCCGACCAGCCGCGCTCGTCGCGCGTGGCCATGCCTTGGTGCAGTGCCATCCGGAGCCGGACGGCGTGGTCCTCGTTGGCCTCCTGCGCGTACTCACCGAGCCCTTCGTCGAGCTCGCGCACGAACGGTCCGGCGATCATCACGGGTGACACGGACGACCGGATCAACATGAGCACGCCGTCGCCGCGGTCCTCGGAGACGGCGTCCGCCGCCGCGATTCCCGCACGCTCCATCGCGCCGTCGAGAACCCGGTACATCGCGGCCCGAACTCGTCGCTGCACAGGGTCCCGGCGCGGACTGAAATTCTCGACGTCCAGCGTGATGATCCAGTGATGCTGGGTTTCCTCAGGCATGTGCGGACCTCCCCCGTGCTCCCCGCCCAGGTGCTGCCGACCAATCGGCTCAACCAGTAGACGGCATCGCGAGAGAGCAGGTCCACGCCATGTGACGTACTCGTGAGATTGGCCGTAAACGCTTTGCGACAGGAGTTCGGAGAATCATTTATCCTTGCGTGCCGCCACCATTCCGTCGAAGTCGGGGAACTTCGAGGCGATGTCGCTGCCGGTGAAGTTGCCGATCCACCCGTCCTCGTCGTGGAAGAAGCGAATGACGGTGTACGACGGTGTCGCCCCCATGTCGAACCAGTGCCTGGTCCCCCGCGGCACCCCCAACAGGTCCCCCGCCTCGCACAGCACGCCATGCACCGCACCGTCGACGTGCAGGTAGAAGGCTCCGGCGCCCGCGACGAAGAAGCGCACCTCATCGTCGTCGTCGTGGGTGTGCTCGCTGAGGAACTTCTTCCGCTCGGCCTTGGCGGTCAGCCGCCACCCCAGTTCCTTCCGCGGACGCAGCCCCACGACGTCGATGGTGGTGAAGCCCTCGGCGGCGGCAAGGCCGTCCACGTCGTCCCGGTAGGCACTCAGGACCGTTTCGGGGTCCGGGTCCTCGGGGAGGCCGGCGCGGAGTGCCCACTGTTCGTAGCGCACGCCCGCGGGTGCCAGTGCGGCGGCGATCTCGGCGGGGTCGACGATTCGGTGTACGACGGTGTCGGGGCCGGAATCCGGCCACGTGATCAGCAGGGTCACGGCGCACTCCTCAACGCGTTCTCATCGGGCAGTGACAGGGCGAGGTAGTCGGGGTAGGTGTGCGGAAGGCCGGGGGCCATCTCCAGCACCCGCACGGGGCTGTCGACGGCGGTCTTCTTGAAGCCCGCCAGGCGGTAGACCGTGTACATCGCCTTGTTGACGTCCGTGGGCCTGAAGTCCGCCGTCAGGCGCACCTGTTCGGCTTCCGCCGTCTGTGCCAGGTAGCGCAGGATGGCGCCCCCGACGTTGCGGCCCATCACGCGGCAGGACATCAGGAACAGGCGGATCCGCCACTCCTCCGCGGTCCTGCCGACGAGGGTGAGACCGATGGTGCCGTACGTGCCGAAGCGGTCCGTGAGCCGCGCGACCAGGAGCGTCTGGTCGGGCCGCGCCATCAGTTCGCGCAGCTCCGCCTTGGAGAAGGTCAGGCCGGTCGTGTTGAGCTGGTGGGTGCGCTCGGTGAGTTCGGCGGCGCGTTCCAGGTCCTCGGGGGTGGCCACCGCGACGGTGAGCCGCATGTCCAGCGACCTGAGGAACTCGACCTGCGGTCCCGCGAACGACTGCTCGTAGGCGGTGCGCTCCTCCGCCTGCAGATACAGCGTGCGGCGGGCGCGCCCGTCCTCGGTCACGGGCCGGGTCAGCTCCGGGCGGTCGAGCAGGTCCGGGGTGTCCACGGAGTCCACGCACCGCACCTGCGGGTGTACGAACTCGACCTCCGCCCGCTCGAAGGCGGAGTCGTCCACGAACATCAGGGTGTCGACGCCGATGTTGAGCCGCTCCGCGATGCTCTGGACGAGCGCCGACTTCGGCTGCCACGAGACGTGCGGGACGAGGAAGTACTGGCGGATGCCCAGCCGTTCGAGTTCGTCGAGTGCGGCCTTCTCGTCGTTCTTGCTGGCGATCGACTGCAGGATGCCGCGCTCGTCGAGCGTCTCGATCAGTTCACGGACACCGGGGCGCAGCTTCACCCCGGGGCCTTCGGAGAGTATGCCCTCCCACACGGTGTCATCGAGGTCCCAGACGACACACTTGACCAGCTCACTCGGCATGTCAGCTCCTGCTTGCTTCGAACGGATGGTGCGGGTGGCGCCTGCGTACCCGGAAGCGTTGCAGGCTCTCCTCGGCGAGTAGGTCTTGCAGCAGCTGCGTGCTGCCTTCGATGATCTGCATCACGCGCGCGTCCCGCACCCAGCGGTCCACGGGGCCGCCCTCCACCATGCCCGCGGCGCCGTGCAGTTGGGCGGCGGCGGCCGACGCCCGGTCCGCGGCGCGGGACGCCGCGAGTTTGGCGGTGAGCACGTGCTGGATCAGCCAGTCGTCCTGGGTGTCCATGGCCCGTGCCGCCTGCTCGCACAGGAGCCGTGCCGCCTCGGTGTCGAGGACGGCGTCGCTGATCAGGCCGCGGACGAGCTGCAGGTCGATCAGCCGCCCGCCGAACTGCTTGCGGCTGCTGGTGTGGGCGAGGATCGCGTCGCAGCACGCCTCGGCGAGGCCGAGTGAGCCGTACGCGACACAGAGCCGCCCCAACGACAGGGCGCTGCCCGCCACTTGGGACACGCCGAAGCCGGGGCGGCCCACCATGCGGTCGGCGGGGACGCGGCAGCCCTCCAGGTGCAGGTCGGCGAGCATGGCGCTGCGGAAGCCGCTGGTGGGCCGGCTGGGGACCACCGTGACGCCCGGGTCGTCCCGCTGGACGAGGAAGGCCACGCTGCGGTCGCCGTGCTTGGCGAAGACGAGGAAGCAGTGGGCGAGCTGTCCGAAGGACAGCCAGCGCTTCGTGCCGTCGAGACGCCACATGGTTTCCGCGGCACCGGCCTCCTCCGGTGTCGCCGTCGTCCCGACCGCCTGCGCGTCGCTGCCCGCGCCGTCCTCCGTGAGGCCGAACGCGCCGATCAGTTCGCCGGAGGCGAGGCGCGGCAGCAGCCGCTGCCTGACGGTCTCCGACCCCCAGCGGCTCAGGCTCGCGCACACCATTCCGTGCACGGTGAGCAGGCTCTGCAGCGACGCCGACGTGTGGGCCACCGCCCGGTTCAGCTCGCCGTACTCAAGGTGGCCGACCGGGCGTCCCCCGTACTCCGCGGGCACCATCGCGGCCAGCGCGCCGGACCGGGCGATCGCCTCGACGACGTGCGCGGGCACCGTCTTCGCCGCCTCGATCTCGTCGGCCAGCGGCAGCAGCAGGCGCCCCAGCTCGCCCGCGGCCGTCGGCGGCCCGCTCATGCCTGTTTCCCCTGCACGAACCGCACGATGCTGTCCAGTGTGTCGAAGTTCTCGATCTCCAGGTCGTCGTCATCGATGCCGATGCCGAACTCCTTCTCGAGGTGGCTGACGAGCGCGACGGTCGCCAGCGAGCTGAGCACTCCGCCGGTGATCAGCTGGATGCCCTCCAGTTCGGCGGGGTCGTCCACGTACCGCGACAGGAAGTCGAGCACACGGGATCGGACGGCTGCGTCCTCGTAGACGGCAGTCACTGCAACATCACACTCCAACTCACATGGTCGAACGGGGCGGTGGCGTCGACGCGCGCGGCGTCACCGCCTGCCGCGCCACTTCTTCTCAAGGCGGCTGATCTGGCTCTGGCTGAGGTTGACGAGGGAGAGGTCCGAGGGCGTACGGCCGACCGCGTCGGGCCCTTCGGCGTGCGCGGCCAGCGCCTTGAGATGCGCGACCCAGGCCTCGCCGAGCCGTTCCACGTCCCCGCGCGTCAGCACGTCGCGCGGCCACGACCACGTCGCGGACAGCTCCGGCCCGGACGGGCCGTCCGTTGCCGCCGCGTTCACCATCAGTGCGTGCGTCAGACGCATCCGGGGGTCGAGGCCGCCCGTGGGGGTGCTGCCTCCCACTTGCTGCCAGTCGCCGTCGGGGTGGGAACGGCCCGGACCGACCCGCCCGAAGTAGTTGAACGCCACCTGCGCTCCTGGGAGCGCGGCGAGTCCAGGGGCGGTCTCGGGGTTGAGGTAGCGCAGCAGGCCGTACGCGATCCGCTGCTCCGACGCCGCACGAAGCTGTTCCTTGACGCGCTGCAGGACCCGCCCGGCGGCCGGTCCGCCGCGCCGGACCTCGCCCCAGGACACCCGGCCCGGATCGAGCCGCACCGGTGCCACCGCCGTGAACCAGCCCACCGTCCGCGAGGTGTCGGCGCCCGGGAACAGGTCCTCCCGCCCGTGCCCTTCGACATCGACCAGCAGGGACGTCGCGCCGAAGGCGCCACCGGAGGCCGGGGGTGTGCCGGTCGCCCCGGACGCGCCCCCGGGAGGACCGGATGTGCCCCCGAGAGGACCGGATGCGCCTCCGGGGCCGAAGAATGCCTCGCCCGGCGCATCGCGTGTGGCACGCCACTGGTTGACCGCCAGCACGAACGCCGTCACGAGTACGTCCTCGACACCTGCGTGCAGGGTGCTCGGCACCCGCGTGAGCAGCGCCTCCGACAACTCCACCGGAACCGTCACGCGCAGCGTTTCGAGCCGCGCCGCCGTGTCGTCGTCCGGACTCGGCCGACGACGGCCGATGACGGGTTCGGCGCCGGACAGGGCCTCGGTCCAGTACCGCAGGGCGCCCGTGGTCCGCGGTTCGCCCGCCAGCGCGTGCAGCCGCTCCGCCCAGCGCTTGAAGGAGGTGGGGACGGCGGCCGGCTCCGGCGTACGGCCGTCGAGTACGGCCGCTCCCGCCGCGGCGAGATCGGGCAGCAGGATGCGCCAGGAGACACCGTCGACGACCAGGTGGTGGACCGTCAGGAGCAGGCGGCCCGATTCCTGCGGGCCCTGGTCGAACCAGACGGCCTGGAGCATCACACCGTCGCGTGGCGCCAGGCGGCCCTGCGCGAGCGTGGCGTGTTCGGCGAGCAGCTGTTCACGCTCGGCCGCCGTCGCGCCGGTGCAGTCCACCCGGGTCAGGGCCGCGTCGGCCGTGAGCGCCTCCGGGCTCCGCGCCGGAGGGACGGCCAGCGACCAGTCGCCCTGGGCGCCCTCCCGTGTCAGACGGGCCCGCAGGAGGTCGTGCCGGTCGATGAGGGATTGCAGAACATCGACCATCCCCTCGCGCCCCACACCTGCCGGGACCCGGACGAGCCGCGCCTGGAAGAACGCCTCATAGGCGTGCTCGGGTTCGACGAGCCACCGCATGATGGGCGTCAGCGGTACGGAGCCGGTCCCGTCGTCGGTGTCCGGCGCGCCTCCGCCGCCCTCCAACTTGGCTGTCGTATGGGCGAGTTGTCGTGCCGTTTGGTGCCGGAAGACGTCACGCGGCGACAGGTCGAGGCCGTGTTCGCGGGCGCGGCTGACCAGCACGATGGAGCTGATGCTGTCGCCGCCGATGGCGAAGAAGCTGTCGTCGACGCCGACCCGGTCGGCGTCGAGGCCGAGGACGTCGGCGAAGAGGCCGGTGAGGGCTTTCTCCTGCGGGGTGCTGGGGGCTCGGGTGCGGGTGGTGGGCGCGTAGTCGGGGGCGGGCAGGGCCTTGCGGTCCACCTTGCCGCTCGGTGCGAGGGGCAGCTCGTCGATGGTGATGACGGCTGCGGGGACCATGTGGTCGGGCAGCCGCGCGGCGACGGTCTTCTTCACCTGGTCGACGTCGATAACGGTATCGACGGTGCCCGCGGTGTCGTCGGCGACGACGTAGCCGACGAGGCGCCGGTCACCGGGGCGGTCCTCCCGGATGACGGCCGCAGCGGCCCGGACACCGGGGGAAGCCGCCAACGCCGCCTCCACCTCGCCGAGCTCGATACGGAAACCACGCAGTTTGACCTGGTCATCGGTGCGCCCCAGGAAGCGCAAAGTGCCATCGGTGTCCCAGGACGCCAGGTCACCCGTGCGGTACATACGCGACCCGACGGGCCCGTAGGGGTCGGCGACGAACCGCCCCGCGGTCAGCCCCGGACGATTCAGATAGCCACGCGCGACACCCGCCCCGGCCACGTACAACTCCCCCGGCACCCCGGGCGGCACCGGCGACAACCCCGCATCCAGCACGTACGTCCGTACGTTCGCGATCGGACCACCGATCGACGGCACCACCACCCCCGACAACGGCGCACTCACCGTCGCACACACCGTCGCCTCCGACGGCCCGTACGCGTTGAACATCCGCCGCCCGACAGACCAACGCCCCACCGTCCCCGGATCACAGGCCTCACCCGCCACAACCAGCGTCATCCCCGCCGGCACCCGCCCCGCATCCAAAACGCTTAGCGCGGACGGCGGCAGAGTGCAGTGGGTGACGCCCGCCCCCACCAGCACGGACGTCAACGCCTCCCCCGGCATGAGCCGATCCGCATCGGCCACCACCAGCGCACCACCCGTCAACAGAGCCGTGAAAACCTCCGACGCGGCAGCATCGAAACTCGGCGACGCGAACTGCAACACACGACTACCCGCACCGATCCCCCACCGATCGCTCTGAGCGAGGGCGAGGTTCACCAGCCCCGCGTGCTGGACCACCACACCCTTAGGGGTGCCGGTCGAACCCGACGTATAGACGACATACGCGGGGTGAGCGGGGTCCAGTGGCGTCAGGCGGTCGGCGTCGGTCGGGTCGGTGCCCGGCCGGGTGGCCAGCCTGTTCCGGAGGGTGGGGTCGTCGAGGAGGACCGTACGGGTGTCCTCGGGCCGGAGCGCGCTGGTTGTGGTGCGGGTCAGGACGAGGGTGGGACGGGAGTCCTCCAGCATGAAACGGATGCGGTCGGCCGGGTAGGCCGTGTCGACGGGCAGGTAGGCGGCGCCTGTCTTCAGGACCGCGAGCATGGCCGTGATCAGGTCCGGCGAGCGGGGCAGGGCGAGGGCGACGATGTGTTCGGGGCCGACGCCCTGCTCGATCAGGTGGTGCGCCAGCCGGTTGGCGCGGGTGTTGAGTTCGCCGTACGTGAGGTCGGGGCCGTCGGGCGAGCCGCTGGGGCCGCAGGCGATCAGGGCGGTCGCGTCCGGTGTGGCCCGCGCCCTGGCCTGGACGAGCTCCGGCACGGTGGTGCGGGGAACCGGCACCACCGTGTCGTTCCGCTCCTCCAGGATGCGGTGCCGCTCGTCGCCGGACAGCACCTCGATCGAGCCGACGCGCCGCTCCGCGTCGGTGGCGACGCTGTGCAGTACGCGGACGAGCCGCGCGGCCATCGCGGTGGCCGTGCCGTGGTCGAACAGGTCGGTGCGGTACGAGATGACGCCGCTGATCCCGTCGGCCGCACCCTCGGCGTCGTGCTGCTCGGCGAGGCTGACGGAGAGGTCCATCCGTGCGGCCTGGACGCGCACGGTCCGGGACGTGGCCTTCACCCCGGCGAAGTCCGGCGTGGTGCGCGGCACGTTGTTGAAGGCCAGCATCACCTGGAAGAGGGGGTGGTGGGCCAGGGAGCGGGTCGGGTTGAGCGCCTCGACCAGGCTCTCGAAAGGGATGTCCTGGTGGGAGTAGGCGCTCAGGTTCCTCGTGCGGACCCGGTCGAGGAGTTCGGCGAAGGTGGGGTCGCCGGAGAGGTCGGTGCGGAGCACGAGGGTGTTGACGAAGAAGCCGACCAGATCGTCGAGTTCCTCCTCGCCCCGGCCCGCGACCGGCGTGCCCAGGGGAATGTCCGTGCCCGCGCCGAGCCGGTGCAGCAGCACGGCCAGGGCGGACTGCAGCACCATGAACACGGTCGTCTGCCGTGACCGCGCGAGCTCGACGAGGGCCCGGTGCACCTCGGCGTCCACGGACACCGGCACGGTCGCACCCTCGTATCCGGCCTGCTCCGGATACGGATGGTCGGTCGGCAGTTCCAGGCGTTCCGGCAGCCCGGCCAGCGCCTGCTTCCAGTAGTCCAGCTGGGTGGTCAGCACACTGCCCGGGTCGTTCTCGTCCCCAAGGACCTGGCGCTGCCACAGGGTGTAGTCGGCGTACTGCACCGGCAGCGGCGTCCACGCCGGTGCCCGTCCCGCGCACCGGGCGGCGTAGGCCGCACCGAGGTCAGCGGCGAGGGGGCCCATCGACCAGCCGTCGCCCGCGATGTGGTGCAGCACCAGAACCAGTACGTGCTCGTCGGCGGTGTCCGTGAGGTGGAACAGGGTTGCGCGCACCGGGAGTTCCGTTGCCAGGTCGAACGCGTACCGCACCGCGCGGTCCACCGCGCCGGTCAGTTCCGCCTCGGTGGCCTTCTCGACGTCCACCACCGGTCGTGCCTCGGCGGCCGGGCGAATGTCCTGGTACGGCTGACCGTCCACGTCGGGGAAGACCGTGCGCAGCGCCTCGTGCCGCGCCACGACATCGTGCAGCGCGGCACGCAGCGCGTCGGCGTCCAGAGCGCCGGAGAGTCGCAGCACCACCGGAACGTTGTACGTCGCGCTGGGCCCCTCCATCCGGTACAGGAACCACAGCCTGCGCTGCGCGGACGACAACGGCATGCGGTCGGGGCGCGTGGCGGGCGCCAGGGCCGGGCGGTCGACCTGGTGCGTCGCCGCCTCGACGGTGCGGGCCAGGGCGGCGATCGTCGGGGCCGCGAACAAATCACGGATGCCGAGGTCCACACCCATGACGGCGCGCACGCGGCCGATCAGGCGCATGGCCAGCAGGGAGTGTCCGCCGAGGTCGAAGAAGTTGTCCTCGACGCCGACTTGGTCGACACCGAGGACGTCCGCGAAGAGCGGGACCAGGATCTCCTCGCGCGCGTCGCGGGGAGCCCGCGACGACGTCGCCGTACCGCTGTAGTCGGGGGCGGGCAGCGCCTTGCGGTCCACCTTGCCGCTCGGTGTGAGGGGGAGTTCGTCGATGGTGACGACGGCTGCGGGGACCATGTGGTCGGGCAGCCGCGCGGCGACGGTCTTCTTGACCAGGTCGACGTCCATAGCGGTATCGACGGTGTCGTCGGTGACGACGTAGCCGACGAGGCGCCGGTCACCGGGGCGGTCCTCCCGGATGACGGCCGCAGCGGCCCGGACACCGGGGGAAGCCGCCAACGCCGCCTCCACCTCGCCGAGTTCGATACGGAAACCGCGCAGTTTGACCTGGTCATCGGTGCGCCCCAGGAAGCGCAAAGTGCCATCGGTGTCCCAGGACGCCAGGTCACCGGTGCGGTACATACGCGACCCGGCGGGCCCGTAGGGGTCGGCGACGAACCGCCCCGCGGTCAGCCCCGGACGGTTCAGATAGCCGCGCGCGACACCCGCCCCGGCCACGTACAACTCACCCGGCACCCCGGGCGGCACCGGCGACAACCCCGCATCCAGCACGTACGTCCGTACGTTCGCGATCGGACCACCGATCGACGGCACCACCACCCCCGACAACGGCGCACTCACCGTCGCGCACACCGTCGCCTCCGACGGCCCGTACGCGTTGAACATCCGCCGCCCGACAGACCAGCGCCCCACCGTCCCCGGATCACAGGCCTCACCCGCCACAACCAGCGTCATCCCCGCCGGCACCCGCCCCGCATCCAAAACGCTTAGCGCGGACGGCGGCAGAGTGCAGTGGGTGACGCCCGCCCCCACCAGCACGGACGTCAACGCCTCCCCCGGCATGAGCCGATCCGCATCGGCCACCACCAGCGCACCACCCGTCAACAGAGCCGTGAAAACCTCCGACGCGGCAGCATCGAAACTCGGCGACGCGAACTGCAACACACGACTACCCGCACCGATCCCCCACCGATCGCTCTGAGCCAGAGCAAGATTCACCAACCCCGCATGCTGGACCACCACACCCTTAGGGGTGCCGGTCGAACCCGACGTATAGACGACATACGCGGGATGCTCCGCCGCTGTCACGCCCAGCCGTTCCGCGTGGCCCGCGTGGCCCGCGTGGTCCCCGTGGTCCGCGTCCGTCAGGTCCGCAGCCGACAGGCCGGCCAGGCGGTCCGCGACGGCCGGGTCGCTCAACGAAACGACGGAGCAGCCACCCGTCAACCCCGCAGGGAAGGCCGCGGAGTCCACCAGCAGCACGCTCGGGCGGGCGTCCTCGACCATGAAGCGAAGCCGCTCCACCGGATACTCGACGTCCAGCGGCAGGTAGGCCGCGCCCGCCTTGAGCACAGCCAGCGCGGCCACGATCAGTTCCGGTGACCGCGGCAGCGCGAGCGCCACCAACTGCTCAGGTCCCACGCCGTGTTGCGTCAGCAGTCGCGCCACACGGTTCGCCCGGGCGTTCAGCTCGGCGTACGAGTACACGGTGCTGCCGTCCGCCGCCACCAGTGCCGCGGCATCCGGAGTCCGCGCGACCTGTGCCTCGAACGCGGCCGGCGCCGTCACCTCCGGCACCTCCACCGTCGGACCGCTGCCCCACACGTCCAGGAGACGTTCGCGCTCATCGGCGCCGAGCAGGCCGACCGAGCCGACGGGCCGGTCCGGGGGCGTTTCCGCCATGCGTTCCAGGAAGAGCAGGAATCGCTCGACGTGGGCGTCCATTTCCGCCCGGCTGTACATACGGTCGTTCGCGTCGAAGTACAGC
Organism: Streptomyces sp. Je 1-369; assembly: GCF_026810505.1. Taxonomy (NCBI): domain Bacteria; kingdom Bacillati; phylum Actinomycetota; class Actinomycetes; order Kitasatosporales; family Streptomycetaceae; genus Streptomyces; species Streptomyces sp. Je 1-369. Next base: position 7,087,839 of record NZ_CP101750.1, on the reverse strand, counting down.
TCGATGCGGCCGCCGTCTTCACCTCCGTGCTCGCCCTCGCCGCCTGCATGGAAGGCGCCTTCGCCTTCATAGAACGCGAAGGAGAAGTCTTCGGTGTGACGCTGCGAGAGGCTGCTCGCTTTTGCCGGGTGACCGTCGAAGCGTATGTCGTAGTCGAAAGCCATGACATTGACCACGGGTCCGTAGGGGAGCTCTCCCCCGGTCATGCGCATACGTTCGCCGCGCAGATCCTCCATACGGAAACGACTGTGCCGCGAAGCGCGAGTCGTCTGCGCCCAGACTTTTCTGGCAAGCTTTTTCAGAGGCATTTCCGGGCGCACCGCGATGTGCAACGGGACGACATTGACCGTCATTCCCGGGGTATTGCGTTCGGCCTCGTCCAGGCGCCCCGAGAGGGGAAGTCCGACGGATATGACACTCTCTCCGGTGACACCACTGACATAAGCGGCGGTCGCCGTCACGGCCCATACCGAAAGGCTGACGCCGAGCCCGGCGGCGGCGGAACGCAATTGTTGCGACAGGCCTGCGCCGAGCGTGGTCCGCCTGCGGAGAATGTCCTGGGGCGCGCGGTAGGGGCGGCCGGAGAGCGTGACCGGGCCGGGTGCGTCATGCAGCCGTTTCAGCCAATAGCGGCGGTCGTCCTCGCCCTCTTCCGAGCCGCGATAGGACGCCTCACGTTCCACCAGATCACGGAACGGGGAGAGCGGGATGCCGCTGTCGGGGCGATCCGCCACCCTGTCCGAGTAGAGCTGGGCGGTACGCCGGGTGATCAGCGCGGAACTCCAGGCATCCATGATGACGTGGTGATAACGGCTGTACAGGATATGGAAGTTCGGCCCGACCGTGAGCAGAGCCGGCGCGTACAACGGGCCCCGTTCGAGATCGAAGGCGGAGTGCACGTCCGCCGCCATCCACGCTTCGGCCGCCGCGACCGGATCCTCGCGACCGGCGAATTCGAGCCGCCGCACGGCCACCGGATCGGCACGGTCGAATATCTGAACCGGCCCTTCCGGACCCTCCAGCACGGCGAGCCGCAGTGCATCGGCCTCCGCGAGCGCCGCCTCGTACGCCGCACCGAGAATTTCCGTATCGATCGGCCCGTGGATTTCTACGCGCTCACCGACGTTGTAGACCGAGGAATCGGGCCCGAGGGAAGCGGAAAACCACACCCCTGACTGGGCTGCCGTTAAGGGCCATTGCTCATCCATCGGACCAGTCATCCAAGTCCCCCGCAGTGACGTGCATGCACCCCGGCACTCGCCGGGCGGTCCACATAATCACACATCACGTCGACCGGCCCCGGTTGCATTGATTACACTGCGACCGGGCTCCGACCTGCTTCGGACGCTCTTGTGACGGGGGTCACATGTACAGCCCGCAGTGCCGGTTGTAGTGTCCCTTCAACTCATGGCTCCGATACGGGGGGAGCACTATGAACGGAGGCGGGGGCTGTGCAGACATTCCTCAGTGGGGCGCGGCAGGCACATCTGGCCCATCGGCGGGTCATTCCCTGGCGAATCGGGTGACCAAGCCGAGCTGACGTCCTTTCCCAACTCTTGGGCCATCTTGACGACACGCACTGTTTCCTATCCGTGCGCCATTGCCCAGGACATTCTTGACCGGTGTGTGCGGCACGCCCACGCCCTGTTTCCCCTCGCCCCTGGACCCGGCGCGGGCGTCAACGGGCGGACGGTCGCATTCCGGTTCCGGTGAAGTGGTCGCGCGCACTGTCAATGGGCTTCCTCGGCACGTTGCAGCGCCTGGTACGGAGAGTGGATCAACCTTGTCGCATGAGCTCGAGGACATCTGGCCGCTGTCGCCGCTCCAGGAGGGGCTGGTCTACCACGCCCTCGCCGACCGCGAGGGGCCGGATGCCTATGTCGTGCAGCTGATCCTGGACTTCGAGGGTGTCCTGGACGCCGGCTCCATGCGCGCGGCCGGACAGGCCCTGCTCGACCGGCACGCGAACCTGCGGGCCGCGTTCTGGGTGGACGACCTCGACGAGCCCGTCCAAGTGGTCGCCGCCGACGTCGAGTTGCCGTGGGCCGAGGTCGACCTCAGTCAGCTGTCGCCCGCGGAGACCGAGGCCGAACTGCGCACGTTCGCGGACACCGAGCGGGCCCGCCGGTTCGAGCTCGACCGTCCGCCGCTGATGCGCATGGCGCTCATCAGGCACAGGCACTCCGACGGATCCAATCCCGCTGCTGCTGACCGCAGTCGACTCGTCCTCACCCAGCATCACGTGCTCGTCGACGGCTGGTCGTCGTCCCTGATGGTGCGCGAACTGCTCGCCCTGTACGACTCCAAGGGCGACGACAGCGTCCTGCCTCCTGTCACGCCCTACCGCGAGTACCTGGTCTGGCTCTCCGAGCAGGACCGCGAGGGCGCGCGCGAGGCGTGGACGCGTGCGCTGGCCGGTGCGGAGCCGACGCTGCTCGCCACGCCCGTAGCCGGAACGGCGACTGACGGGACGACAACCTCCTTCCCCGAGAGCTTCGTCGCGCATCTCCCCCAAGAGATCACCGCGTCGCTTCAGGCCCAGGCGCGCCGTCTCGGAGTCACGCTGAGCACGCTCGTCCAGTCCGTGTGGGGTGTGCTCCTCGGCCGGATGACCGGGCAGGACGACGTGGTCTTCGGCGCCGTGGTGTCGGGGCGGTCGCCGGAGATCCCGGGCGTCGAGAGCATGATCGGCCTGTTCATCAACACGGTGCCGGTCCGCGTGCGGCTGGACTCCGATGACACCTGGGCCGACCTGGCCGTGCGCGTGCAGGGCGAGCAGGCCGCGCTGCTGCCGCACCAGCACCTGTCCCTGACGGACGTTCAGGGGGCGGCCGGCCTCGGGGACGCCTTCGACACGGTCATGGTCGTGGAGAACTTCCCCGCCGACCGGAACGGTTCCGCTGCCCGGAACACCTCTGCCGACCGCGACACTCCTGCTGGTCACCGGGCGCGCCTCACGGCCACGGCCACGCAAGGCCGTGACGCCACCCACTACCCGTTGAGCCTCGCCGTGTCACCGGGTGAAGTGCTCAAGCTGCGGCTGGACTTCCGTACCGACCGGTTCGACCGCGCGACGGTCGCCGTCATCGCCGAGCGCCTGATGCGGCTGCTGAGTTCCGTGGCCGGGGACGCGGGGCAGCGGGTCGGGGCGGTGGAGCTGCTGTCCGCCGGTGAGCGTGAGCGCGTGGTGGGCGCGTGGGGTTCCGGTCCGGTGGTGGAGGTGCCGGAGGGGACGGCACCGGCCGCGTTCGCGGCGCGGGTCGCCGAGACGCCGGATGCTGCGGCGCTGGTGGCGGCGGACGGCGGTACGGTCTGCTCGTACGCCGAGTTGGATGCCCGCGCCGACCGGGTCGCACGGCTGCTGGTGCGGCGTGGCGTGGGGCCTGAGCAGGTGGTGGCGCTCGCGCTGCCTCGGTCCCTGGAGCTCGTGGTCGCGGTTCTCGCGGTGTGGAAGGCGGGGGCGGCGTATCTGCCGATCGACACCGCGTATCCGCTGGACCGGATCCGCTTCATGGTCGAGGACGCCCGCCCCACGCTCGTACTGACGGACACGGCGTCCAAGGGACTGTGGGCACAGGGCACGCCGGTCGTGCACCTCGACGACCCCGCTGTGCAGGACGAGTTGGCGTCCCGCGCCCCGGCCGTCCTCGCCGCACCCGAGCCCGCGCACCCCGCCTACGTCATCTACACCTCCGGCTCGACCGGCACTCCCAAGGGAGTCGTCGTCACGCACGAGGGACTGGTGAGCCTGGTCGCGTCGTCCGGACCCCACCTCGGCCTCGGCCCCGGCAGCCGCGTGCTCCAGTTCGCCTCACCCAGCTTCGACGCCGCGACCTGGGACTGGAGCCTGGCCCTGCTGTCGGGCGCGGCCCTCGTCGTCGCCGACGCTCAGCAGATCGCCCCCGGCGACGCACTCGCACGTGTCGTGTCCCAGGCAGGCGTCACGTACTGCATGGTGCCGCCCTCGGCCCTCGGCGTACTGGACGTGGCGCAGGTACCGGAGACGATGACCGTCGTCGTAGGCGGCGAAGCCTGCGGACCCGACACCGTCGAACGCTGGTCCCCCGGCAGGCGCATGGTCAACGCCTACGGACCTACCGAAACCACCGTGTGCGCGACACTGAGCGACCCGCTGTCGGGGGCCGCGGTACCGCCGATCGGACGGCCCATCGGCAACGTACGGACATACGTCCTGGACGATAGCCTGCGTCCGGTGGCGCCCGGGATGCCCGGCGAGCTGTACGTCGCCGGGGCCGGTGTCGCACGCGGCTACCTGAACCGGCCGGGGCTGACCGCGGAACGGTTCGTCGCCGACCCCTACGGGCCCCCCGGTTCCCGCATGTACCGCACCGGCGACCTCGCGTCCTGGAACAACGACGGCACCCTGCGCTACCTCGGACGCACCGACGACCAGGTCAAGCTGCGCGGCTACCGCATCGAACTCGGGGAAGTCGAGGCCGCGTTGGCCGCCTGCCCCGGCATCGCGAGCGCCACTGCCGTCCTCCGCGAGGACCGCCCCGGCGACCGACGCCTCGTCGGCTACGTCGTCGCCGATGATTCCGCCGACAGCGTCGACATCGACCAGGTGAAGAAGACCGTCGCCGCGCGGCTGCCCGACCACATGGTCCCTTCAGCCGTCGTCACCGTCGACGGACTCCCCCTCCTGCCGAACGGCAAGCTCGACCGCAAGGCGCTGCCCGCACCCGACTACAGCGGCACGGCCGCGTCGTCCCGCGCCCCGCGCGACGCACGCGAGGAGATCCTCGCCGGACTCTTCACCGAAGTACTCGGCCTCGACCGCATCGGCGTCGACGACAACTTCTTCGACCTCGGCGGCCACTCCCTCCTCGCCATGCGCCTGATCGGCCGCGTACGCGCCGTCATGGGCGTGGACCTCGTCATCCGCGACCTGTTCGCGGCGCCGACGATCGCCGGTCTCGCCCGCACGGTGGAAGCGACGACGAACCCCGCCGACCGCCCGGCCCTGGCGCCCGCCACGCGCCCCGACCGTTTGCCGTTGTCGTTCGCGCAGCGCAGGCTGTGGTTCCTGTACCGGATGGAGGGGCCCAGCGCGACGTACAACGTGCCGGTCGTGCTGCGACTCTCCGGCGAGCTGGACACGAAGGCTTTACTGGTCGCCCTGAACGACGTGGTCGGGCGGCACGAGGCGCTGCGCACCGTGTTCCCGGACGTCGACGGCCAGCCGTACCAGGACATCCGCCCGGCCGCCGACGCGCGACCGGTGGTGGACGTCGGGACGGTCACCGAGGCGGAACTGCCCGGTGCCGTGGACATCGCCGTCCGCCACCCCTTCGACCTCGCCCACGAACTCCCCCTCCGTGGCGCCCTGTTCACGGTGCGGGACGCCGCGCAGGACACGGCTCAGCACACCGTGCAGGACACCTCCGACGAGCACGTCCTCGTCCTCGTCATCCACCACATCGCAGGCGACGGCTGGTCCATGGGACCCCTCGCCCGCGACCTGAGCACCGCCTACGCCGCACGATGCGCGGGGAACCCGCCCACGTGGGAGCCGCTGCCGGTCCAGTACGCCGACTACACCCTGTGGCAGCACGAACTCCTCGGCGACGCCGACGACCCCGACAGCCTGCTCGCCCGCCAACTCGACCACTGGAAGGGCGCGCTGGCAGAGCTCCCCGACCGCATCGACCTTCCCACCGACCTCGCCGAGCGGACGTCGGACGACCGGCGGGGCGAGGTGGCGGAACTGTCCTTGCCCGCCGATCTGCACGAGGACCTCGTCCGCGTCGCGAAGGGGCAGCGCAGCACCGTCTTCATGGTGCTGCAGTCCGCCCTTGCCGTGCTCCTGCACCGCCTCGGCGCCGGGACGGACATCCCCATCGGCACGCCGACGGCGGGCCGGGCCCAGCAGGAGCTCGACACCCTCGTCGGCAACTTCGTCAACACCCTCGTCCTGCGCACCGACCTGTCCGGCGACCCCACCTTCACCGAACTCCTCGACCGCGTCCGCGAGAGCGACCTCAACGCCTACGCCCACCAGGACCTGCCCTTCGAAAGCCTGGTGGAAGCCCTCAACCCGACCCGTTCCACGGACCACCAGCCGCTGTACCAGGTGATGCTCACGCTGCAGAACCACGAGGCGCAGCAGCTCGACATCCCCGGCCTGAGCCTCACGGCGTCCTCCTGGAACACACGGGCCGCGCGCCGGGACCTGACGCTGACCCTGCGGGAGCGGTTCGGCCCGGACGGTGCGCCGCAGGGGATCGACGGTGCCCTGCAGTTCGACGCGGGCCGGTTCTCCCGGGAGCGCGTCGAGGCCATCGGCCGCTGGTTCCGGCAGGCCCTCGCGAGCCTCGTCGACGATCCCGAGCAGCGCGTCGGGTCGGTGGACCTGCTGTCGGCCGCGGAGCGGCACGAGATGCTGCGGGCGTGGAACGACACCGCCGTGCCCGCCCCGCCCGGTACGCTCCCCGAGCTGTTCCAGGCGCAGGCCGCCGCCACTCCTGACGCGGTCGCGCTCGTCGCCGACGGTACGCACCTCACGTACGGCGAGCTCAACGCCCGCGCCAACCGGCTGGCCCGGGTCCTGACCGAGCGCGGTGCGGGCTCCGAGCAGATCGTCGCCCTCGCTCTGCCCAGGTCCCCGGAGATGGTCACCGCCCTCCTCGCGGTGCTGAAGGCGGGGGCGGCCTACCTGCCCATCGACACGACCTACCCGGCGGAACGCATCCGCTACATGGTCCGGGACGCCCGCCCCACCCTCGTCCTGACCGACACCGGCACCACCGGTCTCTGGTCCGACGACACCCCGACCGTCCTCCTCGACGACCCCGCCCTCCAGAGCCGGGCCTCGGCCCTCGACACCGCCGACCCCACCACCGCGCCCGACCCCTCCCACCCCGCCTACGTCATCTACACCTCCGGCTCCACCGGCGCCCCCAAGGGCGTCGTCGTGCCGCACGCGGCGGTGGCCGACTACCTGCGGGACACGAGCCGGCGCTATGCGGGGGCCAAGGGCGTGGCGCTGCTGCACACGTCCCTCTCCTTCGACCTCTCGATCACCGCGCTCTTCACGCCCCTCGTCTCGGGCGGCCGTGTGGTCCTGGCGGAGCTGCACGAGAGCGTCGCGGACGATGCGGGCGGCGCGGAGACACGTGCGCTCGGCTGCGACTTCCTCAAGGCCACGCCCAGCCATCTGGCGCTGCTCGAAGGCCTCCCCGAGGAGGTGTCCCCGCGCAAGGAGCTGCTGCTCGGCGGTGAGGCGCTGCTCGGCGAGGCGCTGCGCAAGTGGCGCGACGGGCACCCGGACGTGACCGTCATGAACGTGTACGGGCCGACCGAGGCCTCGGTGAACTGCACCGAGTTCCGGATCGAGCCCGGCGACGAACTGCCTGACGGGCCGGTGCCGATCGGCCGCCCGATGGCCAACACGCAGGTGTACGTGCTGGACGCGGGCCTGCGTCCGGTGCCGCCCGGCGTGCCCGGCGAGCTGTACGTGGCGGGCGCGGGCCTCGCGCGGGGCTACCTGCGGCGGCCCGGCCTGACCGGACAGCGCTTCGTCGCCGATCCGTACGGGCCCGCGGGGTCCCGCATGTACCGCACAGGCGACCTGGCGCGATGGAACAACGACGGCACTCTCGTCTTCCTCGGCCGCGCGGACGACCAGGTCAAGCTGCGCGGTTACCGCATCGAACTCGGCGAGATCGAGGCCGAGTTGACGCGTTGCGACGGAGTCGCGCGGGCGGCCGTGGTGGTGCGTGAGGAGCAGGAGGGCGACCGGCGCCTGGTCGGCTACGTCGTCCCGGCCGCCGTCGGGAGCGTCGACCCCGCCGAGGTGCGGGAGCGGCTCGCGGCGCGGCTGCCGGAGTACATGGTGCCGGCCGCGGTCGTCGTCCTCGACGCCCTGCCCCTGACCGCGCACGGGAAGCTGGACCGCAAGGCGCTGCCCGACCCCGACTACACCGCCGAGCTGGACAGTGACGGCGGTGGCGGCTCCGAAGGGCGGCCGGAGAGGCAGCCGCGCAGCCCGCACGAGGAGATCCTCACGGCCCTGTTCGCGGAGGTACTCGGCATCGATCCCGAGCGGGTCGGCGTCGACGACAGCTTCTTCGACCTGGGCGGGCACTCGCTGCTGGCCGCACGCGTGATCGGACGGATCCGCCGTGCCATGGGCGCGCAACTCGGCATCAAGGCGTTCTTCGACTCCCCGACGGTGGCGGGCCTGACCCGGCAGCTCAGTGGCAGCCCCGAGGCGCGGCCGCCGATCGTGCCGGTGGCGCGTCCGGAGCGCATGCCGCTGTCGTACGCGCAGCGCCGGTTGTGGTTCCTGTACCGGATGGAGGGTCCCAGCGCGACGTACAACGGCGCGGCGGTGCTCCGGATCTCCGGTGCGATGGACGCGGCGGCGCTGCGGGCGGCGCTGGGTGACGTGGTGGCGCGGCACGAGGCGCTGCGGACCGTTTTCCCGGACGTCGACGGTCAGCCGTACCAGGACGTACGTCCGGTCGCCGAGGCGCGGCCTGTGCTTGACGTCGCGTCGGTGCCCGAGGCGGAGCTGACGGGTGCGGTGGAGCGTGCGGTGCGGCACGCTTTCGACCTCGCGACGGAACTTCCCTTCCGGGCCGCTCTGTTCACCGTCGACGGCAGCGTCGACGACGCCGTCGCCGACACTGTGGACGATGCTGAGGACGAGCACGTGCTCGTCCTCGTGATCCATCACATCGCCGGGGACGGCTGGTCGGTGGGTCCGCTCTCCCGCGACCTGAGCACGGCATACGCGGCTCGGCGCTCCGGCCGCGCCCCGGCATGGACGCCGCTGCCGGTGCAGTACGCGGACTACACCCTGTGGCAGCGCGATCTCCTCGGCGACGAGAACGACCCGGAGAGCCTGCTCGCCGCGCAGGTCGGCCACTGGCGTGACGCGCTGGCAGGGCTGCCGGAGCGCATCGCCCTGCCGACGGACCACCCGTATCCGGAGCAGGCGGGGTCCGAGGGCGGTGTCGTTCCGGTGCGGATCGACGCCGAACTGCACCGGGCGCTCGTCGAGCTCGCGCGGTCGCGGCAGACGACCGTGTTCATGGTGCTCCAGGCCGCCCTCGGCGTGCTCCTGCACCGCCACGGCGCGGGCACGGACATCCCCATCGGGACACCCGTCGCGGGCCGTGGCGAGGAGGAACTGGACGACCTGGTCGGCTTCTTCGTCAATACCCTCGTCCTGCGCACCGACCTGACCGGCGACCCCACCTTCACCGAACTCCTCGACCGCGTCCGCGAGGCCGACCTCAACGCCTACGCCCACCAGGACCTGCCCTTCGAAGGCCTCGTGGAGGCGCTGAACCCGACCCGGTCCCTCGCCCACCACCCGCTCTTCCAGGTCATGCTCGGGCTCAACAGCAACCCGCGGGGCGAGCTCACCTTCGCCGGGGCGCTGGCGACCCCGCAGGAGGCGCGTACACGGGCCGCGCGGATGGACCTGACGGTGCATCTGGCCGAGCGCCAGGGTGGCGGTGAGGAGGCTCAGGGCGGGATCGACGGGTCGGTCTCGTACCGTACGGATCTCTTCGAGCACGCCACGGTGACCGCCCTGGTGGAACGGCTGCTGCGGGTGCTGCGCGCCGTCGCGGACGACCCCGGTCAGCGCGTCGGCACCGTCGACGTCCTGTCCGAGGACGAGCGGCACCGGGTGCTGGAAGAGTGGAATGACACGGCCGCACCCCTGCCCTCGGGCACGGTTCCCGAGCTGTTCCGGGCGCAGGCCGCGGCCACGCCGGACGCGATCGCCGTGATCGCCGACGCCAACGCCGACGCCAACACCAACGGCACCCGTCTCACGTACGGCGAACTCGACGCTCGCGCCGACGCGCTGGCGCGGCTCCTGACCGAGCGGGGCGTGGGCCCCGAACACATCGTCGCCATCGCCCTGCCCCGGTCACCGGAGCTGGTCACCGCCCTGCTCGCGGTGCTGAAGGCGGGCGCCGCGTATCTGCCCCTCGACACGTCCTACCCGGCGGAACGCATCCGCTACATGGTCGAGGACGCCCGCCCCACCCTCGTCCTCACCCACACCGGCACGTCCGGCCTCTGGGCGGAGGGCACCCCGACCGTCCTCCTCGATGACCCCGCCGCCCTCCGGAGCAGGACGGCAACACCGGACACCGCCACCCCGGCCCCCGACCCCTCCCACCCCGCCTACGTCATCTACACCTCCGGCTCCACCGGCGCCCCCAAGGGCGTCGCCGTGCAGCACTCCGGAGTGGTGAACCGGCTGGCGTGGATGCAGTCGGAGTACGGGCTCACGGCCGACGACCGGGTGCTGCAGAAGACTCCGGCCGGGTTCGACGTGTCGGTGTGGGAGTTCTTCTGGCCGCTGCTGCACGGCGCGTCCATGGTCCTGGCGAAGCCCGACGGGCAGAACGACGCCAAGTACCTGGCCGGACTCGTGGAGCGCGAGGGCGTCACCACGGTGCACTTCGTGCCGTCGATGCTCGACGCGTTCCTGAACGAGCCGTCGGCCGTGCGCTGCGGGTCGCTGCGGCGGGTGTTCAGCAGCGGCGAGGCGCTGCACGCCGGTACGGTGACGCGCTGCCGCGCCGTACTGCCCGCCGCGCGGCTCCACAACCTGTACGGGCCGACGGAGGCGACGGTCGACGTCACGTACCACCCGTGCGCCGCGGACGGCGATCCCCGGGTCGCGCCGCCGATCGGCCGTCCGATCTCCAACACGCGGGTGTACGTCCTGGACGCCGCCCTGCGCCCGGTCGCCCCTGGTGTCGCGGGCGAGCTGTACCTCGCGGGGGCGGGACTCGCACGGGGCTACCTGAACCGGCCCGGACTCACCGCGGAGCGCTTCGTCGCCGATCCGCACGGGCCCGCCGGAACGCGCATGTACCGCACCGGCGACCTCGCGGCCTGGAACGACGACGGCACCCTCCGCTATCTCGGACGCACCGACGACCAGGTCAAGCTGCGCGGCTTCCGGATCGAACTCGGCGAGATCGCGGCCGTGTTGTCCGACTGTCCCTCGGTGGCTGCCACCGCCGTGGTGATCCGGGAGGACCGGCCCGCCGACCACCGCCTGGTGGGTTACGTCGTGGCGGAGGACGGGACGCCGCTGGACCAGCACGACCTTCAGGACCGGTTGCGGCGTGCCCTCCCCGAGCACATGGTCCCCACCGCCCTGGTCCCCCTCGACGCCCTCCCCCTGACCCCCAACGGAAAGCTGGACCGCAAGGCACTCCCGGCGCCCGACTACACAGGCGCCACCGCCCCCGCCCGGCCTCCGCGCAACAGCCGGGAGGAGACGCTCGCCGGGCTCTTCGCCGAAGTCCTCGGCCTGGAGAAGCCGGTCGGCATCGACGACAACTTCTTCGGCCTCGGCGGGCACTCCCTGCTCGCCACACGCCTCATCGGCCGCATCCGCACCGTCCTCGGCGCCGAGGTCGACCTGCGGACGGTCTTCACCAAGCCGACGGTGGCGGAACTGGCCGAGAACCTGGGCGGTCCGGGCACACCCGCCGCCAGGCCGAGGCCCAAGCTGCGGCCGCGGTCACGCGGGACGACGTGAGTCCGGCCCACCGAAGAAGAGCGACCGAGCACAGAAGCCGTCAGAGGGATCAGAGGAGAAGTGACGTGAGCAAGTCGAGCGACTGGACGCCCCACGTGGTGACGCCGGAGACGGCTGGGGTGCCCGCGAACCACGAGGGCCTGCTGGCGGCGATCAGCGACACGGCGAGGACGGCCGACCTGCTCCTCGCGGAGAAGGCCCTGGTGTTCCGCGGCTTCGGCACGTCCAAGGAGCAGGTCGACTCGGCGCTCGACCTGCTCCTGCCCAACCGCCTCGCCTACGTGCACGGCAACTCGCCCCGCACCAAGGTCGGCAGCAACGTCTACACCTCGACCGAGTACCCGTCCGAGTTCACCATCTCCATGCACAACGAGCTGTCCTACGCCCGCAAGTGGCCGTCCCGGCTCGCCTTCTACTGCGAGCGCCGACCGGTGACCGGGGGCGCGACCCCCGTGGTCGACGGCACGTTGTGGCTCAGCTCGCTCGACGACGACGTCAGGGCCGCCTTCGGCAAGGGCATCCGTTACACGCAGAACCTGCAGAGCGGGGCCGGCTTCGGCAAGAGCTGGCAGGACACGTTCGAGACCTCCGACAAGGACGAGGTGGAGGCGCACCTCGCGGACGCCGACGTCTCGTGGGAGTGGAGGGCGGACGACGGGCTCCGTGTCACGCAGGTCCGCCCGGCCACCGTGCGGCATCCGGTGACCGGCGACGAGGTCTGGTTCAACCAGTTCGACCAGTGGCACCTCGCCGGTCTCGACGCCGACACCGCGATGATGCTCTCCGAGCTGATGCCGGAGGACGAGCTGCCGCAGTCGGTGACGTTCGCCGACGGCAGCCCCATTCCCGACGAGTACGTGGCGCACGTGCGCGACCACGGTCTCGACGCGGCCGTGGACGTGGACTGGTACGAGGGCGATCTGCTGCTGATCGACAACGTGGCCGTGGCGCACGGTCGCCGCCCGTACACCGGACCGCGCCGCGTCCTGGTGGCCATGTCCGGGTGACCTGAACCCCTGGACCTTCCCGGTCCGGGTGCACATCGCGCGGGACGAACCGGCGCTCGAGCTGCCGCTATGACACGAGGGGAACGCAAGAACACATGGTGCCGTTGTCGTATGCGCAGCGTCGGTTGTGGTTCCTGTACCGGTACGAGGGTCCGAGTGCGACCTACAACGTGCCGGTGGTGCTGCGCCTGTCCGGCGCCCTGGACACCGACGCGCTGCGTGCCGCGCTGCACGATGTCGTGGCGCGGCACGAGGCGCTGCGGACCGTGTTCCCGGACGTCGACGGCCAGCCGTACCAGGACGTACGCCCGGCCGCCGAGGCACGTCCGGTGGTGGACGTGGAGACGGTCACCGAGGCGGAGCTGACCGGCGCGGTGGACCGTGTGATGCGGTACGCGTTCGACCTCGCCACTGAATTGCCGCTCCGAGCGGCGTTGTTGGCCATCGACGACGCCGTGGACGAGCACGTGCTCGCCCTCGTGATCCACCACATCGCAGGGGATGGCTGGTCCATGGGACCGCTGATCCGCGACCTGAGCACCGCCTACGCCGCACGATGCGCGGGGAGCCCGCCGTCGTGGGAGCCGCTGCCGGTCCAGTACGCCGACTACACCCTGTGGCAGCACGAACTCCTCGGCGACGCCGACGACCCCGACAGCCTCCTGTCCGCCCAACTCGACCACTGGACATCCGCGTTGGCCGGGCTGCCCGACCGCATCGAGCTGCCCACCGACCACCCCTACCCGGACCAGGCAGGGACCGAGGGCGGTGCGGTCCCGGTACGCATCGACGCCGAACTGCACCAGGCCCTGGCGGACCTCGCGCGGTCGCACCAGACCACCATGTTCATGGTGCTTCAGGCCGCTCTCGGCGTGCTCCTGCACCGCCACGGCGCGGGCACGGACATCCCCATCGGGACACCCGTCGCGGGCCGCGGCGAGGAGGAACTCGACGACCTGGTCGGCTTCTTCGTCAACACCCTCGTCCTGCGCACCGACCTGTCCGACGACCCCACCTTCACCGAACTCCTCGACCGCGTCCGCGAAAGCGACCTCAACGCCTACGCCCACCAGGACCTGCCCTTCGAAAGCCTGGTGGAAGCCCTCAACCCGACCCGGTCCCTCGCCCACCACCCGCTCTTCCAGGTCATGCTGGCCTTCAACAACACCCCGCGCGCGGCCGTGGAGTTCGGCGGGCTCGCGGCGTCCCCGCAGGCCGTCCGTCTCCAGTCCGCCCGGATGGAGTTGTCCTTCAGCTTCGCCGAGCAGCACGACGGCGACGGCGCCGCCGACGGGCTCGGCGGCGTCATCTCGTACCGCACCGACCTGTTCGACCTCGATACGGTCACCGCCCTCGCCGAGCGGCTCGTCCGCGTGCTGGAGTGCGGCGTCGCCGCCCCGGAGCGGCGCGTGTCGTCGTACGACGTGCTGTCGGACGACGAGCGGCGCCGCGTCCTCGACGAATGGAACGACACAGCCACGCCGGAACTCGCAGGTACCGCCGCCGAACTGTTCCAGGAGCGTGCGCTCGCCGTGCCCGAGGTGAGCGCGCTCCTCGCCGACGGCGTCCCCGTCCCGTACGCGGACCTCAACGCCCGCGCCAACCGTGTGGCCCGGCTCCTGGTCGAGCGGGGGGTCGGCCCCGAGGACATCGTGGCGCTGGCGATCCCCCGCTCCCCCGAGCTGATCACGGCCCTGCTCGCGGTGCTGAAGGCGGGCGCCGCCTATCTGCCGCTGGACACCACCTACCCGGTCGACCGCATCCGCTTCATGCTGCGGGACGCCCGCCCGGGTCTCGTCCTGGCCCACGCCGGTGCCGGTGACCTCCTGGCGGAGCAGGACGGCACCGACGTCGTCGTCCTCGACGATCCCGCGGTCCAGGAGCATCTGGCGGGCCTGGACGCGTCCGACCTCACCGACGCCGACCGGGTCACCGCCCTGGACGCGGCGCACCCGGCGTACGTCATCTACACCTCGGGCTCGTCCGGCACGCCCAAGGGCGTCACCGTGCCGCACCGGGGCCTCGCCAACTTCGCGCTCGCGCAGGCCGAGCAGTGGGGCATCGGTGTCGGCTCCCGTGTGCTGCAGTTCCTGTCGCCGAGCTTCGACGCCGCCGCGTCCGAGTTCTTCACGGCGCTGCTGACGGGCGGCACGCTGGTGCTCGCCGACGCGGACCGGCTCACGCCAGGACCCGACCTCATCGAACTGCTCCGTACCGAGGAGATCACGCACTGCACGCTGGTGCCCTCGGTGCTGCGGGTGCTGTCCGAGGAGACGCTGCCGGGCACGCTGACGCTGATCGTCGGCGGTGAGGCCTGCGGCCCGGAGATCGTGGAGCGCTGGTCCGCGGGCCGGAAGATGTTCAACGCGTACGGGCCGACGGAGATCACGGTCTGCGCGACGCTGAGCGAGGCGCTGTCGGGTGCGGTGGTGCCGCCGATCGGGCGGCCCATCGCCAACGTGCGGACGTACGTCCTGGACGGGGGCCTCTCCCCCGTACCGCCCGGTGTGCCCGGTGAGTTGTACGTGGCCGGGGCCGGTGTCGCACGCGGCTACCTGGACCGGCCGGGGATGACCGCGGAACGGTTCGTCGCCGATCCGTACGGGCCCGCCGGGTCGCGCATGTACCGCACCGGGGACCTGGTGCGGTGGAACCGTGACGGCACGCTGCAGTTCCTGGGCCGCGCGGACGACCAGGTGAAACTGCGCGGCTTCCGCATCGAACTGGGCGAGGTCGACGCGGCGTTGACCGCCTGTCCCGGTGTCCGGGCCGCCGCTGCCGTCATACGTGAGGACCGGCCGGGCGACCGCCGTCTGGTCGGCTACCTGGTGGCCGACGACGTGGCGGGTGCCGCCGTCGACGTCGATATCGAGCAGGTGAGGAAGGCGGTGGGCGCGCGGCTGCCGGAGTACATGGTGCCGACGGCCCTGGTGCTCCTGGACACGCTGCCCCTGAGCGCGCACGGGAAGCTGGACCACCGGGCGCTCCCCGTGCCCGACTACACCCGCGCCACCACCCCCACCCGGGCCCCCGGCACCCCGCGGGAGCGGATCGTCGCCGGGCTCTTCGCCGACGTCCTCGGCCTCGACCCGGACCATGTCGGCGTCGACGACGGCTTCTTCGCCCTCGGCGGGGACAGCATCAGCTCCATCGTCCTGGTCACCCGCGCCCGTGAGCGCGGCCTCGACCTGTCACCCCGTGACGTCTTCAAGGACCAGACGCCTGGCGCGCTGGCCCGCAGGGCGCGGCCGGTCGAGGGGAACGGCGGGTCCGGTGCCGGTACCGGACCCGGCACCGGCACCGGCACCGATCGCGTGGGGGTGGGCGAGGTGCCGCTGACGCCCGTCATGCACTGGCTCCTCGAACCCGGCCATCCCTTCGACGAGTTCAATCAGTCCGTGTTCGTACAGGTGCCCGGCGGCATCGACCGCGGGCAGCTCGGCGACGTACTGCGGGCGCTCGTCGATCACCACGACGTGCTGCGGGCGCGGCTCGTGCGGCGGGACGGGACGTACGCCGACGCAGAGGCCGACTCCGGCGCCGACTCCGGCGCCGACTGGGTGCTCGACGTCCCGCCGGCCGGTACGGTGCCGGTCGAGCCGCGTCTCGTCCAGGTGGTGACCGCCGGTCTCGACGACGAGCGGCGGCGTGAACTCCTCGTACGCCACGCGGAAGAGGCGCGCGCACGGCTCGCCCCGCACGACGGCGTGATGGTGCAGGCCGTCTGGTTCGACAACGGGTCCGATGAACCGGGTCGACTGCTCCTGACGCTTCATCACCTGGTGGTGGACGGCGTCTCGTGGCGGATCCTGCTGCCCGACCTCGCCGTCGCGGGCGCCGCCGTACTGGCAGGCCGTACCCCTGAGCTGGCGCCGGTCGGCACGTCGTTCCGGCAGTGGGCGCACCGGCTCACGGAGCTGGCCCGCGAGCCTCGGACCACCGTGACGCTGCCGCGGTGGACGGAGATGCTGTCCCGGCCCGAACCACGCCTCGGAGCGGACGCGAACACCTACGAGGACGATGCGGACGGCGGGGACACGGGAAGCAGGCGCAGGGACGCGGGCCGTTCCACGCACGGCACCGCCGACACGCTGGCCTCACTGCGCGTGCGCGTACCGGCCGAGCTGACCGACGCGCTCCTGACCAGCGCGCCCGCCACCCTCCACGCCACCACCAACGAAGTGCTCCTCACCGGGCTCGCGGTCGCCCTCGCCGCCTGGCGCGACGACCCCCGGCACACCGGCACGCTCATCGACCTGGAGGGACACGGCCGCCAGGACGACCTCGCCGGGGCCGACACCACCCGCACCGTCGGCTGGTTCACGAGCATGGCGCCGGTACGGCTCGACCCGGGTGCCGTACCGGCCGCCGAGCTGCACACCGGCGGGCCGACGGTCGGCCGTGCGCTGCAACTCGTCAAGGAGCAACTGCGCGCCGTCCCCGACCACGGATTCGCGTACGGACTGCTGCGCCACCTCAACCCCGAGACGGCCCCCGCCCTCGCCCGCCTCTCCGGCCCGCAGGTCTCCTTCAACTATCTCGGCAGGTTCGCGGTACCGTCCCCCGGCGCCGACACCACAGCCGCGGACTGGCAGCAGGTCCCCGGCAGCCCGTCGCTGGGCGGCCTGGACCCCCGAATGCGGGCCCCGCACCCGCTGATGATCAACGCGGTCACCGTGGACTCCGCCGACGGCTCCGAGCTGAGCGCGACGTTCAAGTGGCCCGAGGCGTTGTTCCCCCGCCACCGTGTCCAGGAGCTCGCCGACACCTGGCTGACCTCGCTCGCCGCGCTCGGCGCCCACGCCGAAGGAACCGCGCCCGCGGGCCGCACCCCCAGCGACCTCGACCTCGTCGACCTCACCCACCAGCAGATCGCCCGACTTGAGGAGCGGTACCCGGAGCTGGCCGACGTCTGGCCGCTTTCCCCGCTCCAGGAGGGCATGCTGTTCCACGCCCTGGCCGACGGTGCGGAACCCGACGCCCGCGACGTCTACACGGTCCAGATGGCGCTCCGTCTCGACGGCGTCGTGGACGCCAAGGCCCTGCGCGCGGCGGCACAACGCATGCTGGAACGCCACCCGAACCTGCGCGCGGCCTTCCACCACGAGGGCCTGGACCGACCGGTGCAGATCATCGAGGACGGCACGCAACTCCCGTGGTACGACATGGACTTGTGTGGCCGTACGGACGCCGAAGCGGCCCTGGACGCGTTCCTGGGCGAGGAGCGGGCGCGGCGCTTCGATCCGGCACGGCCGCCGCTGATGCGGTTCGCGCTGGTCCGCCTGGGCGAGGACCGGCACTGCCTGGTCATCACCCAGCACCACATCCTCACCGACGGCTGGTCGTCGAGCCTCCACATCAATGAACTCCTCGCCCTGTACCGGCAGTACGCGGTTGGTGGCGACGACTCCGCCCTGCCCAGGACGACGCCCTACCGCGACTACCTGACGTGGCTCGTGGAGCGCGACAGGACCGCGGCGCACGACGCCTGGGCAGAAGCGCTGGCGGGGGCCGAACCAACGTACGCGGCGGCGTCCGCGCCCTCGGCCACCCCGGGATCCGCGTCCCTGCCCGAGCGGCTGGTGTCCCACCTGGACGCGGCCACCACGACGGCACTCGAAGCCCGGGCACGCCGCGCCGGCGTGACCCTCAACACCCTGGTGCAGTGCGCGTGGGCTGTGCTCCTCGGCCGGATGACCGGGCAGGACGACGTGGTCTTCGGCGCCGTGGTGTCGGGGCGGTCGCCGGAGATCCCGGGGATCGAGAACATGATCGGCCTGTTCATCAACACGGTGCCGGTGCGGGTGCGCCTGGAGTCCACGGACACGTGGGCCGATCTGGCGGGGCGCGTACAGGCCGAGCAGGGCGCGCTGCTGCCGCACCAGCACGTGTCTCTCACGGAGATCCAACGGGTGGCCGGTGCGGGTGGGCTCTTCGACACCGTCGTCGCCTTCGAGAACTACCTGGCACCCCGCACCGCGCACTCCACCGACGAGGACGGCGGCCTGCGCGTCACCGGAGCCACGGGTTACGACGGCGCCCATTACCCCCTGAACCTCGTCGTCGTCCCCGGCCCCGAACTGCGGCTGCGCCTCGACCACCGCACCGACAGCTACGCCACCCACGACGCGGACGCGCTCCTCGGCCGACTCGTACGGATCCTGACGGCGGTGGCCGAGGACGCGGAGCAGCGGGTCGGGGCGGTGGAGCTGCTGTCCGCCGACGAGCGTGAGCGCGTGGTGGGCGCGTGGGGTTCCGGCCCGGTGGTGGAGGTGCCGGAGGCGACGGCACCGGCCATGTTCGCGGCACGGGTCTCCGAGACGCCGGATGCTCCGGCCCTGGTGGCGGCGGACGGCGGTACGGTCTGTTCGTACGCCGAGTTGGACGCCCGCGCCGACCGGGTCGCGCGGCTGTTGACGGAACGCGGCGTGGGTCCGGAGCAGGTGGTGGCGCTCGCGCTGCCTCGGTCCCCGGAGCTCGTGGTCGCGGTTCTCGCGGTGTGGAAGGCGGGGGCGGCCTATCTGCCGATCGACACCGCGTATCCGCTGGACCGGATCCGCTTCATGATCGAGGACGCCCGTCCCGCACTCGTACTGACGGACACGGCGTCCAAGGGACTGTGGGCACAGGGCACCCCGGTCTTGCACCTCGACGATGCGGCCGTCGAGGCGGAGTTGGCTGAGTTGGCCGCTCCGGACACCGTCGGCCTGGCCGCGACCGCACCGGTGCCCGCGCACCCTGCCTACGTCATCTACACCTCCGGCTCGACGGGCACTCCCAAGGGTGTCGTCGTCACACACGAGGGCCTGGTGAGCCTGGTCGCGTCGTCCGGACCCCACCTCGGCCTCGGTCCCGGCAGCCGCGTACTCCAGTTCGCCTCACCCAGCTTCGACGCGGCGACCTGGGACTGGAGCCTGGCCCTGCTGTCGGGCGCGGCCCTCGTCGTCGCCGACGCTCAGCAGATCACCCCCGGCGACGCGCTCGCACGTGTCGTGTCCCAGGCAGGCGTCACGTACTGCATGCTGCCGCCCTCGGCCCTCGGCGTACTGGACGTGGCGCAGGTCCCGAAGACGATGACCGTCGTGGTGGGCGGCGAGGCCTGCGGCCCCGACACCGTCGAACACTGGTCCCCCGGCAGACGCATGATCAACGCCTACGGACCCACCGAAACCACCGTATGCGCGACACTGAGCGACCCGCTCTCAGGTGCCGCGGTGCCGCCGATCGGACGGCCCATCGGCAACGTACGGACATACGTCCTGGACGAGGGCATGCGTCCGGTGCCGCCCGGGATGCCCGGCGAGCTGTACGTCGCCGGGGCCGGACTCGCACGCGGCTACCTGAACCGGCCAGGGCTGACCGCGGAACGGTTCGTCGCCGACCCCTACGGGCCCCCCGGATCACGCATGTACCGCACGGGTGACCTCGCGGCCTGGAACAACGACGGTACCCTCCGCTACCTCGGACGCACCGACGACCAGGTGAAACTGCGCGGCTTCCGCATCGAACTCGGAGAAGTCGAGGCCGCGTTGGCCGCCTGCCCCGGCATCGCGAGTGCCACTGCCGTCCTCCGCGAGGACCGCCCCGGCGACCGACGCCTCATCGGCTACGTCGTGAGGGGCGGTGACAGCGGCGGTGGGAGTGCCGGTGGAAGTGACCGTGGGAGTGTCCCCGTACCGGCCGCCGTGCGCGCCCAGGTGGCCGACCGTCTGCCTGAGCACATGGTGCCGTCCGCCGTCATGGTCCTGGACGCCCTGCCGCTGATGCCGAACGGCAAGCTCGACCGCAAGGCGCTGCCCGCCCCCGACTACAGCGGCACGGCCACGTCGTCCCGCGCCCCGCGCGACGCACGCGAGGAGATCCTCGCCGGACTCTTCACCGAAGTACTCGGCCTCGACCGCGTCGGCGTCGACGACAACTTCTTCGACCTGGGCGGGCACTCCCTCCTGGCCATGCGCCTCGTCGGCCGCGTACGCGCCGTGATGGGCGTGGAGTTGGCGATCCGGGACCTGTTCGCGGCGCCGACGGTCGCCACTCTCGCCCGCACGGTGGAGGTGCCGACGAGCTCGGCCGCGCGCCCCGCGCTGGAGCCCACCACGCGCCCGGAGCGGACACCGCTGTCGTTCGCACAGCGCAGGCTGTGGTTCCTGTACCGGCTGGACGGGCCCAGTCCGACGTACAACGTGCCGGTGGTGCTGCGCCTGTCCGGCGCCCTGGACACCGACGCGCTGCGTACCGCGCTGCAC
This sequence comes from Streptomyces sp. Je 1-369, assembly GCF_026810505.1. Taxonomy (NCBI): domain Bacteria; kingdom Bacillati; phylum Actinomycetota; class Actinomycetes; order Kitasatosporales; family Streptomycetaceae; genus Streptomyces; species Streptomyces sp. Je 1-369. The sequence goes on along the minus strand of NZ_CP101750.1, from coordinate 7,067,041 downwards.
GATGTCGTGGCGCGGCACGAGGCGCTGCGGACCGTGTTCCCGGACGTCGACGGCCAGCCGTACCAGGACGTACGCCCGGCCGCCGACGCGCGACCGGTGGTGGACGTCGGGACGGTCACCGAGGCGGAGCTGCCCGGTGCCGTGGACGACGCCGTCCGCCACTCCTTCGACCTGGCCACCGAACAGCCGCTGCGCGCGGCGCTGTTCACCGTTCGGGACGCCGTGGACGAGCACGTGCTCGCCCTCGTGATCCACCACATCGCAGGGGATGGCTGGTCCATGGGACCGCTGATCCGCGACCTGAGCACCGCCTACGCCGCACGATGCGCGGGGAGCCCGCCGTCGTGGGAGCCGCTGCCGGTCCAGTACGCCGACTACACCCTGTGGCAGCACGAACTCCTCGGCGACGCCGACGACCCCGACAGCCTCCTGTCCGCCCAACTCGACCACTGGACAACCGCGTTGGCCGGGCTGCCCGACCGCATCGAGCTGCCCACCGACCACCCCTACCCGGACCAGGCAGGGACCGAGGGCGGTGCGGTCCCGGTACGCATCGACGCCGGGCTGCACCAGGCCCTGGCGGACCTCGCGCGGTCGCACCAGACCACCATGTTCATGGTGCTCCAGGCCGCCCTCGGCGTGCTCCTGCACCGCCACGGCGCGGGCACGGACATCCCCATCGGGACACCCGTCGCGGGCCGCGGCGAGGAGGAACTCGACGACCTGGTCGGCTTCTTCGTCAACACCCTCGTCCTGCGCACCGACCTGTCCGACGACCCCACCTTCACCGAACTCCTCGACCGCGTCCGCGAGAGCGACCTCAACGCCTACGCCCACCAGGACCTGCCCTTCGAAGGCCTCGTGGAGGCGCTGAACCCGACCCGGTCCCTCGCCCACCACCCGCTCTTCCAGGTCATGCTGGCGTTCAACAACACCCCGCGCGCCGAGTTGAAGTTCGGCGGGCTCGACGCCTCGGTGCGGCCCGCGGGCTTCCACGCGGCACGCACCGATCTGGCCCTGAGCCTCGCCGAACGGCACGGCGATGACGGTTCCCCCGACGGGATCCTCGGCTCCCTCACCTACCGCGTCGACCTCTTCGAGCAGCGCACGACGACCGCGCTGGTGGAGCGGCTGCTGCGCGTGCTGCGTACGGTCGCCGCCGATCCCGGCCGGAGCATCGCCTCCGTCGATGTCCTGTCCGAGGGCGAACGGCACCGGGTGCTCGACGAGTGGAACGACACGGTCACGGCGGTGCCCGACGCCACCGTGCCCGAGCTGTTCCAGGCACAGGCCGCCGCCACGCCCGACGCCATCGCGCTCGTCGCCGACGGCACGCAGCTCACGTACGACGAGCTCAACGCCCGCGCCAACCGCCTCGCGCACCTCCTCACCGAGCACGGCGTCGGCCCCGAGCACATCGTCGGCCTCGCCCTGCCCCGGTCGCCGGAACTCGTCACCGCCCTGCTCGCGGTACTCAAGGCGGGCGCCGCCTACCTGCCCATCGACACGGCCTACCCCGCCGAACGCATCCGCCACATGGTCCAGGACGCCCGCCCCACCCTCGTCCTCACCGACAGCACCACCACCGGCCTGTGGCCCGAGGACACCCCGACCGTCCTCCTCGACGACCCCACCCCCCTCCAGAGCCGCACCACCACCCTCAACACCAACCCCACCATCACACCCGACCCCTCCCACCCCGCCTACGTCATCTACACCTCCGGCTCCACCGGCACCCCCAAGGGCGTCGTCGTCCCCCACCGCGGCCTCGCCAACTTCCTGGCCGACATGAGGGGCCGGGTCGGTGTCCGGGAGGGCGACCGGTTCCTGTCGGTGACGACGGTCGCGTTCGACATCGCCGGTCTTGAGGTCTACCTGCCGCTCCTGTGCGGTGCCGGGGTCGTACTGCCCGGCGCCACGGTGGCGAACGATCCGGCGGCCATGGTCCGGCTGATCGCCGACGCCGGGGTCACCGTCGTACAGGCGACGCCGTCGCTGTGGCGGGAGCTGGCGGCAACGCCAGGCGCCTCGGACCTCGGTCTGCGCCGTGTGCTGGTGGGCGGCGAGGCGGTCTCCGCGGCGCTGGCGGAGACTCTCCGCGGGCTCGGCCGGGCGGTGACGAACGTGTACGGGCCCACCGAGACGACCATCTGGTCGACGGCCGCCGAGCTGAGCCGTGGCGACGGTGGGGCCGCTCCGTCCATCGGCCGTCCGATCTCCAACACGCGGGTGTACGTCCTGGACGCCGCCCTGCGCCCGGTCCCGACCGGCGTCGCGGGCGAGCTGTACATCGCGGGGACCGGGCTCGCACGGGGCTATCTGAACCGGCCGGGGCTGACCGCGGGGCGGTTCGTCGCCGACCCCCACGGGCCCGCCGGGTCGCGCATGTACCGCACCGGCGACCTCGCCTCCTGGAACGACGACGGCACCCTCCGCTACCTCGGGCGCACCGACGACCAGGTCAAACTGCGCGGCCACCGCGTCGAACTCGGAGAAGTCGAGGCCGCGTTGACCGGCTGCCCCGCGGTCGCTGCCGCCACCGCAGTGATCCGGGAGGACCGGCCCGGCGACCACCGCCTCGTGGGATACGTCGTACCCGAGGACGGCGCACCGCTCGACCGGCAGGACCTCGACGACCGGCTCCGCCGCGCCCTCCCCGCGTACATGGTCCCCACCGCCCTGGTCCCCCTCGACGCCCTCCCTCTGACCCCCAACGGAAAACTGGACCGCAAAGCACTCCCCGTCCCCGACTACACAGGCGCCACCGCCACCTCCGCCGCCACAACCACCTCCACCCGCGCTCCCGGCACTCCGCACGAACGGATCATCGCCGGGCTCTTCGCCGAGGTGCTGGGCGTGGATGTCGACCGGGTCGGCGGCGACGCGAGCTTCTTCGCCCTCGGCGGGCACTCCCTGCTCGCCATGCGCCTCATCGGGCGGATCCGTGCCGCCCTCGGCGCGCAGCTGCGGCCCAGGGACTTCTTCGAGGCGCCCACCGTCACCGGGCTCGCCGAACGGGTGCACGGGGCGGAGAAGGCGCAGGGCGACGTCCTGCTGCCGCTGCACGTGGAAGGGGATCGCGCGCCGGTCTTCTGCGTCCACCCCGCGGGCGGGCACAGCTGGGGCTACTACCACCTCAAGGACCACCTGCCGCCCGGCCACCCGCTGTACGGCCTCCAGGCCCGCACGCTGCTGCAAGGCGCCGAACCTCCGGCCTCGCTCCCGGCCATGGCCGCGGACTATGTGGAGCAGCTGCGTTCGGTTCAGCCCAGTGGGCCGTACCACCTCGTCGGCTGGTCGTTCGGCGGTCTCGTCGCCTTCGAGATGGCCGCGCAACTCCAGGCGCGGGGCGAGGAGATCGCGCTGCTCGCGCTCCTGGACGCCTTCCCCGCGGCGGCGGAGGACGGTGTCGAGCCGGTGCCCGCGGACGAGGACAGCATGCTGCGCATGATCGCCGCGAACGCCGGATACGACCCGGCCGCCATCACCACCGTCGGTCCCGACGAGCCGCTGACACCGGCCGCTTTGAGCGCGTTCTTCCAGCAGGTCGGCGCGGTGATGGCCAACCTGACGGCGGAGGATCTGCGTACCTTCGCGCACACGCTGCGGCACAACGCCGGCATCGGTGCGGCGTTCACCCCCGGCGTGTTCCGCGGCGACCTGCTCGTACTGACCGCGGGGAGGGGTCGGGACGGCTCCCCGACCGCCCCCGGCAAGGGACGGGACGCCTGGGCGGCGTACGTCACCGGACGGGTCGACGAGCACCAAGTCCCGTGCAGTCACGACGGCATGTTGCTGCCGGACGTCCTGAAGCCCGTCGGCGAGATCCTCTCCCGCACCCTCCACAGCCAGCACCCCACTCCCTGACACACCCCGACCAAACCCCAGGAGCTGACATGACGAACCCCTTCGAGAACCCGGACGGCACGTACGTGGTGCTCGTCAACGACGAGAACCAGCACTCGCTCTGGCCGGTCACCGTGGACGTGCCCGCGGGCTGGACCACCGCGCACCCGAGCGACACGCGGGAGGCCTGCCTGCGCTTCATCGAGGAGAACTGGACCGACATGCGCCCGCGCAGCCTCGCGCAGCGCATGGCCGAGAAGTAGCCGAGAGCAGCGACAAGCAGCCACGGGCAGCCACTGGCTGCGACAGGCAACGCCAAGCAACACCTAGCAAGGAGAGAGGGAAGCGCGTGGGGTCCCCGACCGCCCGTCCCGCCGCCGGCCACGACCGTGCGCGTGCCGGTTACGACCGTGCGCGGCACGGCATCCACAATCTGCGCCGTGCCGAGGTCATAGCCGACCCCGGGCTCTACTGGAGGGCGATATCCGAGCTCCCGCCCGTCTTCTACGACGAGGTGGGAGGCGTCTGGGTCTGTGCCGGGTACGCCGAGTCGGTAGAGATCCTCGCCAACCACCGGGCGTTCTCGTCCGCGCGCCACCACTCCCCCGACGACCTGGCGGCGCGCGGCATGAGCGGCATCGTGCCGACCGCCGAGATGCTGTCCGCGCAGTTCCTGTTCAACGATCCGCCGGACCACACCCGGATCAGGAACGCCCTGCGCGCCGAGTTCTCGCCCGCCGGTCTGCAACGGCACGACCCGGACCTGCGGGCCATCGCCGACCGGGCCCTGGACGCGCTGCCCGACGCCGGGACCATCGACCTGGTGCGGGACTTCGCGGAGCGGCTGCCCGAGCACCTGATGACCCATCTGCTCGGCATGAGGGGGCGCGGCGCGGAGCTCACCGAGTGGGCCGACGCCTACGAGCGTCTGCTCAGCAGCGTCTCCACCTTCCCCAGCCGGGCCGACCTGGAGACGGTCCCGCTGCTCGACAAGGCGCTCGCCGGGCTGCGCGAGCTGGCCGCCGAACGCCTCGCCGCGCCCGGTGACGACCTCGTCTCCGTCCTGGCGACGGCGTTGCGGGACGACTTCGCCGCCGATCCCGCGAAGGGTCCTGAGGAAGGATCGGAGGAGGGTTCGGGGGAGCGATCGGGGGAGCCCTGTGAGCCGTCCGCCGAGCTGCTCCAGCTCGTCGCCGCCAACGCGCTGGTCCTGGTCGCCGGTGGCTATCAGACCCTGACGCATCTCGTCTCCAGCGGGCTGCTGCTGCTCGCCGAGCACCCGGAGCAGCTGCGGCGGCTGCGGGACGACCCTTCGCTCGCCGATTCCGCCGTGGCGGAGGTGCTGCGGATCGACGGGTCGAGCCAGTACGTGGGGCGGCACGCCGTGCGGGACATCGAGGTCGGCGGGGCGCGGATGAAGGCCGGGGACGGAGTCCTCGTCCTGCTCGCCGCGGCCAACCTCGACCCGCGCAAGTTCACCGACCCCACCGCCTTCGACATCACCCGCAGCGAGGGCCGCCACCTCGGCTTCGGCTCCGGTCCGCACTACTGCCTGGGCGCGCCGTTCGCCGAACGTCTGGCGCGCTGGGCGATCCTCGGCTTCGTCGAGCGCTACCGGCGGTTCGGGCTCTCGCCGGTGGAGGCGGACCCGGTGGAGTGGGGGCCGCACTGCAACACCCGCTCACGGCGCCGGGCGGCGCTGCTCGTGGGCCGTACGGCCGAGACCGCGCCCCGGGAGCCGCACCAGCCCGATGCGGTGCCCGCGGCGAAGACGGTCACCGACCTCGAACGGCACCAGATCGTCGCCGAGTGGAACGACACCGGCGCCGACGACGGTGCCGCGCAGATCTGCTGGCAGCTGCTCTTCGAGGAGCGGGCGCGCCTGGCGCCGGACAGCACGGCGGTCGAGGACGAGGGCGTCGTGTACTCGTACGCGGACATCGACGCGCTGGCCAACGGCGCCGCGCACCGGCTGCGCGAGCTGGGCGTCGAGCCCGAGACGGTCGTCGCGATCAGCATGGAACGCTCCGTGCGGCTGGTGGTCGCCATCCTCGCCGTCGCCAAGGCCGGGGGCGCCTTCCTGCTCGCCGCCTCCGACTGCCCCGGCGAGCGGCTGCGGACCATGCTGGAGCAGACGTCCGCGCGGCTCGTCGTCGCCGACGACGCCACCGGGGACCGGATCGCGGCGCTGGGCCTCCCGGCCGACGTCGTACGGCTCGATCCGGCCGCACGCGCCGCCGCCCCGCCGATCACCGGTGTCGCGCCGGGCAACACCGCCTACGTCGTGTTCACCAGTGGCACCACGGGACGGCCGAAAGCCATCGCCAACAGCCACGAGTCGCTGACGAACCTGCACCTCGCGCAGCGCGCGGTGTTCCGGATCCGGCCGCAGGACCGGGTGCTGCAGTTCCTGTCGCTGAACTTCGACGGCTTCATCTCCGAGGCCGTGCTCGCGCTGCTGTGCGGGGCGACGCTCGTCGTCGCGCGGACCGCGCAGCTGACCCCCGGCCCGCCGCTGTCGCGGCTGCTGCGCGAGCGGCGGGTGAGCGTCGCCATCATGACGCCGTCGGTGTGGTCGGTGCTCGCGCACGATCCGCTGCCCAACCTGCGCATCGCGGCGTTCGCGGGCGAGCGGCTGCCCGGTGCGCTCGTCCGCCGCTGGACGGCGCCGGGCCGCAGGCTCCTCAACCTCTACGGTCCCGCCGAGGCTGCGGTCTGGTCGACCTGGCACGAGTGCGCCGGTGAGGACGACCCGCCGATCGGGCGCCCGGTCGCGGGCAAACGGGTCTACGTCCTGGACGAGGAGCGGCAGTTGCTGCCCGCGGGAACTCAGGGCGAGCTGTACATCGCGGGGATCGGTGTGGGCCGCTATCTGGGGCGCCCCGACCTCATGGCCGAGTCGTTCATGCCGGACCCCTTCGCGGGGCGGCCGGGGCGGTTGATGTACCGGAGCGGTGACCTGTGCGTCTGGCGGGAGGACGGCTCCCTGGAGTACGTCGGCCGCCGCGACCGGCAGGTCAAGATCCGGGGTCAGCGCGTCGAACTGTACGAGGTCGAGCGCGTGTTGGAGAAGGCGCCCGGGGTGTCCTCCTGCCACGCGGTCGAGCGCGACGGCCGGCTGCACGCGTTCGTCGTGCCCGAGGGGCCGGGGTCCTGGGACGAGACGGCGGTACGTCGCCATCTCGCCGAGCGGCTGCACGGAGGCATGATCCCGGCGGCGTTCACCGTCACGGAACAGCTGCCGCTGACCTCGAACGGGAAGGTGGGACAGCGGGAGGAGACGGCGGGGACCGACACCGGCACCGTCGCTTCCGAGCCCGCGCCGATCGCGACAGCGCCCGCTCCGGTTCCAGTGGCACCCGCTCCGGCCCCCGCGGCACCCGCCCCCGTCACCGCGGGGTCCACCCGCGTCACATGGGAGCTGGCCCGGCTGTTCTCGTCGTGTCTGCGCGTGCCGCAGGTCCAGGTGAAGCTGGACACCGACTTCTTCTCCGCGGGCGGTGACTCGCTGGCCATGGCGGAGTTCATGGCGGCCGCCGAGGACCGCTTCGGCATGGAGATCGACATACAGCGACTGCTCGACGAGCCGACCCTGGCCGGACTGGTGCAGCTGGTGAGCGAGGGGCGTACGGCTCAGTGAACGACGGAACTATACAGACCGCCACGGAGCGGGCGCGGCCGGTAATCCATGAGTGGGGGGACGGGACGGACACGGCTGCCCGGCCCGTCGTGATCGTGCACGGCTCGGTGGACCGGAGTGACACCTTCCGCCGCGTGGTCGACGATCTGCCGGGCCGCCCGGTGCTCGGCTACGACCGGCGCGGCTGGGGCGCGTCCCGCCCGCTCGGGGACGCGGACGTCGACTTCGCGGTGCACGTGCGCGACCTTCGTACGGTCCTGGCGGAGCAGCCCGTGCCGCCGGTCGTGCTCGGCCACAGTTACGGCGCCCTCGTGGCGCTTGCCGCCGCGGCCGCGGACCCGTCGCGTGTCGCCGGGATCGTCGCCGTCGAACCGCCGGTGCGCTGGCTGCCGTGGTGGCCCGTCGACGACCCTTGGGAGCGGACCGTGCGCGGCGCGGCCGCCGAGGGAGGGCCGGAGCAGGCGACGCGGGCGATGCTGGCCGAACTGCTCGGCCCCGCGAGCCGGTTGCACCTGGCGCGCGCCCGGCCGTCCGACCTCGCGGCGGACGGGGCGGCCCTGATCTCCGAGATGACGGACCCGACGGTCGACGTGCCGTCCTTCGACCCGCTGACGTTTCCTCTCCCCACCGCGGTGGCGGCCGGATCGCGGTCGGCGCCGCATCACGCGGAAGTGGCACGGCGGCTCGCCGAGCTGCTGCCGCACGGCCGGTTCGCGGAGATCTCCGGCGCCGGGCACGCCGCGCACGTCAGCCACCCGCAGGAACTCGCCCGACTGGTACACGAGATCGACACGGTCATCGACACGTCCGAGGAGCAACACCGATGATGCCCAACGCACTTGAGAACGCCGTCTACGGACTGCTCTCCACTCCGGTGCTCCACACCGCCCTGGAACACGGGGTGTTCACCTCCCTCATCGAGGGCGGGCCGGGCACCGTCGCGCACCTCGCCGCGCGGCTCGACGTCGACGAGGACACGTTGGAGCGCATGCTGCTCGTCCTGACGTCCCTCGGTGTCGTGACCCGCGCGACGGGCGGCGAGTACGCGCTGGCCGCCGACGCCGAGCCGTTCCTCGACCCGGGCAACAGCCGCTACCTGGGCGGCTTCATCAAGCACCTCACGGAGGAGACCCAGGGCCGCCTCGGCCGCCTCGACACCTACCTCGCCGAGGGGAAGCCGACCACGGAGGCGTCACCGTTCGACGACGTGTACCGGGACGCCGAGTCGCTGCGGGCGTTCATGCGCGCCATGTGGGACCTGAGCTTCGGCGTCTCGCGTGAGCTGGCGCCCCTCGCCGGGATGGCGGGGACGAAGCACCTCGTGGACGTCGGCGGGGCCACCGGACCGTTCGCCGTGGCGGCGCTGCTCACCGACCCCGCGCTGCGCGCCACCGTCTTCGACATGCCCGCGGTCGGCCCGCTGGTCGGCGAGGACGCCGAGGCACGGCCGGTCGCCGACCGTCTGGACTTCATCGGCGGTGACTTCTTCGCGGACGAACTCCCGCAGGGCGACTGCCTCGCCTTCGGCTACATCCTCTCCGACTGGGACGACCACACCAGCGTCAAGCTCCTGGAGAAGGCCTACCGGGCGTGCCAGGCACCCGGCCGGGTCCTCATCATGGACCGCCTCTTCGAGGACGACCGCACCGGCCCGCTGGCCACCGCCGCGATGAACCTCGTGATGCACATCGAGATGGCCGGAAGGCACCGCACGGCTGCCGAGTTCATCGCCCTGCTGGAGCGGGCCGGGTTCGAGGACTGCGAGGTGCGGCGGTCCGGCGGCGAGAAGCACGTGGTCATCGGGCACAAGCGGTAGCCGCGGGCTCGGAGCCGTCCACCATGCCCGCGGTCAGCGTGGTGCCGTCGCGCGGGTCGATGAGGATGAACGAACCGGTGCGGCGCGAGTCGGCGTAGGCGTCGAGGGGCAGCGGCTCGGCGGTACGCAGTCGCACCCGGCCGATGTCGTTGGCGGCGAGTCGGCCGGGGTGCGGGTGCTGGGAGAGGTCGTCGAGGGTGAGCCGGGACGGGATGTCCTTGACGATCGCCTTGACCGTGCGGGTGCCGTGTTTGAGCAGTACCCGGTGCCCGACGGTCAGCGGCGTGTCGGCCACGTGGCAGACGGTCGCCGTCACGTCCTGCGTGAGGGTCGGCGCGGCCGCGCTCGGCACGATCAGGTCGCCGCGCGAGACGTCGACGTCGTCCTGGAGCAGGACCGTCACCGACTGCGTCGTCCATGCCGTGCCGACCGGTTCGCCCAGCACGTCGATGCCGGAGATCTTCGTGGTCCGGCCGGACGGCAGGACGGTGACCTGCTCGCCGACGCGGAACGTACCGGCGACGATCCTGCCCGCGTAGCCGCGGTAGTCGGGGTGTTCGGCGGTCCGCGGGCGGATCACGTACTGCACGGGCAGCCGGGCGGCGCAGGGCTCCGGGTCGTGGCCGACGGGCACGGTCTCCAGGTGTTCCAGGACGGTCGGGCCGCCGTACCAGTCCATGTGCGCGGACGGCTCCACCACGTTGTCCCCGGCGAGCGCCGAGATCGGGACGGCGGTGACCTCGGGGACGCCGAGCCCGGTCGCGTACGCCGTGAACTCCTCGGCGATCGCGGCGAACACGGACTCCTCGTACCCGACGAGGTCCATCTTGTTGACCGCGAGGACGACGTGCGGGACGCGCAACAGGGCCGCGATGGCGGTGTGGCGGCGGGTCTGCTCGACGACGCCGTTGCGGGCGTCGACCAGGATGATCGTCAGCTCCGCCGTGGAGGCGCCGGTGACCATGTTGCGGGTGTACTGCACGTGGCCGGGGGTGTCGGCGAGGATGAACCGGCGCCGGGCCGTCGCGAAGTAGCGGTAGGCGACGTCGATGGTGATGCCCTGCTCGCGTTCGGCGCGCAGGCCGTCGGTGAGCAGCGCCAGGTCGGGGGCGTCGGCGCCGCGGCTGGCCGAGGCGCGCTCGACGGCCTCCAGCTGGTCGGTGAGGACCGACTTGGAGTCGTGCAACAGCCGTCCCACGAGCGTGGACTTGCCGTCGTCGACGGAGCCCGCGGTGGCGAAGTTCAGCGTGTCGACGGTCGTACCGGCCAGAACACCCATCAGAAGTACCCCTCGCGCTTGCGGTCTTCCATCGCGGCCTCGGACATCTTGTCGTCGGCGCGGGTCGCGCCGCGCTCGGTGAGGCGGGACCCGGCGATCTCGGTGATGACGGCGTCCAGCGTGGTCGCGTCGGAGTCGACGGCGCCGGTGCAGGACATGTCGCCGACCGTGCGGTACCGCACGAGCCGCTTCTCGACCGTCTCGCCCTCCTTCGGACCGCCCCACTCGCCCGCGGTCAGCCACATCCCCGCCCGCTGGAACACCTCACGCTCGTGCGCGAAGTAGATCCCGGGCAGTTCGATGTCCTCGCGGGCGATGTACTGCCACACGTCCAGCTCGGTCCAGTTGGACAGCGGGAACACCCGGACGTGCTCGCCCGGCGCGTGGCGGCCGTTGTACAGGTTCCACAGCTCGGGGCGCTGGCGGCGCGGATCCCACTGCGAGAACTCGTCCCGCAGGGAGAACACGCGCTCCTTCGCCCGCGCCTTCTCCTCGTCGCGGCGCCCGCCGCCGAAGACCGCGTCGAACCGTTCCTGAGCGATCTTCTCCGTCAGCGGCACCGTCTGGAGCGGGTTGCGGGTGCCGTCAGGACGCTCCTTCAGCACACCGCGGTCGATGTAGTCCTGCACCGAGGCGACGTGCAGGCGCAGGCCGTGCTCCGCCACGACACGGTCGCGGAAGGCAAGCACCTCGGGGAAGTTGTGGCCGGTGTCCACGTGCAGCAGCGCGAAGGGCACCGGCGCCGGGGTGAACGCCTTCAGCGCCAGGTGCAGCATGACGATGGAGTCCTTGCCACCGGAGAAAAGCACCACCGGGTTCTCGAACTCGCCCGCCACCTCGCGCAGGATGTGCACCGCCTCCGACTCCAGCACGTCCAGGTGCGAGAGGTGGGGTGCGCCGCCGGTCGGCAGCCCCGCGGCGGATGACGCGACCGTGGTCATATCAGTCCCCGTTCGGTGAGCATGAGGTGGACGCCGTCCGCCGAGACCGAGACCGGCTCGCGGTGCGTGTGCAGGCGCAGGTCCGGGCGCTCGGGCGCCTCGTACGGGTCGTCCACCCCGGTCACGCCCTGGATCGCGCCGGCGGCCTGCTTCGCGTACAGGCCCTTGACGTCCCGCACCGAGCACACCTCCACGGGCGCCGCGACATGGATCTCCAGATACGGGATGCGCGCGAGGTCGTGGCGGAGCCGGACGCTCTCGCGGTTGGCGCGGTAGGGCGCGATGACCGGGACCAGGACGATGACGCCGTTGCGGGCGAGCACCTCGGCGACCATGCCGATCCGCCGTACGTGGGTGTCGCGGTCCTCGCGGGAGAAGCCGAGTCCCGCCGAGAGGTTCCCGCGGATCTCGTCCCCGTCGAGGACCTCCACCCGGTGTCCCTCCGCGCGCAGCCGGGTGGCCAGTTCCTGGGCGACGCTGCTCTTTCCGGCGCTGGGCAGGCCGGTGAGCCAGACCGTGCAGCCGGTGCGGTGGCGGACCCGGGACGACGGAGGGGAGGCCACGACGACCGGCGTCTCCTCCGCCACCCGCGGGTCGCCGCCGGTCCGTACGGCGCCGAGGATCGACCGTGCGAGACGCGCGGCCTGCTGCCGGATCTCCGGGACCGCGGTGGTCTCCCACAGTTCGCCGCGCCGGTGCGCGCCGAGCGTCCACAGCGAGCGGTATCCGTCGCGGGACCGCAGCTGTCCCACGGGGGTGCCCGCGAGTCCGATGCCCAGCGGCCCGGGCTCGGCGAGCCCGGACGACAGCAGGCACGACAGCAGGGGGTCGGCGGATTCGGCCGGGCGGAGGCCCGGCCCGGAACAGTCCACCACCCAGCCGACCCGCACGGGCGCCGAGCCCGTCGGTGTGACGGTCAGCGCGTCCGGGTCCATCCGGGTCCCGGCGGCCTCTCCCACGTGCAGGCGCAGCCGCCGGGCGGTCCTGAGCCGGGTGACCGCCTCCGCCGTCTCCGGGGCCATCCGGTGCCGGAGCACGTTCCAGCGGGGCCGGTCGGTGCGCAGGAACTCCGCTCGCTGCTCGTCGTCCAGGGCGCTCCACAGGCCGGCGGTCAGCGGCCGCAGGCCGTCGACGGCCGGACGCCAGTCGCCGTGTGCGCGCGTCACCTGCCGGACGTGCCGCAGGACCGCGGCACGCAGCGGGCGCAGCGGCAGGCCCTCCAGGGGTTCTGCCGGTGCCACGGGCGGCAGCGGCGCGACGGCGTGGGCCTCGGGCAGCAGGCCGTGGCGGGACAGGACGTGAACGGTGCGGCCGGGGCGGGCGAGTGTCAGAGCGACGTCCACGGCGGTGAGTCCGCTGCCGACGAGGAGTACGTCCGCGTCGTCGGCGAGCGGTCCCGCGAGCGCGTCGGGGGCCCAGGGGTCGGCCACGAACCGCTTGGACGCGCGGAGTTCGGGTGACGCCCACGGGGAGCGGCCTGCCAGCGGGCCGGTCGCGAGCACCACGCTGTCGGCGGTGACGCGGGTGCCGTCGGCGAGGGTCACCCGGGCGCGGTCGCCGCGCCAGGCGCAGGCCGTCGCGCGGGTGTGCAGGCGCCGGTAGGTGACCAGGCCGCCCGCCCGTTCGACGGAGGCCGCCGAGGTGGCGGCGAGGTAGTCGCCGTAGTGGCGCCGGGAGACGAAGGAGCGGGCGGTCGCGGCGGGTTCGCGGTGCCGCACGAGCCAGTCGACGAAGTGGCCGGGCCGGTCCGGGAGGCAACTCATGCCCCCGGCGGGGACGTTGAGGAGGTGCCGTGGGTCGTCCGTGGCGAAGGCGACGCCCGCGCCGGTCCGCGGGCTCGGGTCGACCAGCGTGATCTCCACGGGTGTGCGGCGCCGGACCGCCTCGTCGGCGACGTGGATGACGACCGTGGTTCCGGCGGCTCCGGCGCCCACCACCACGATTCTGTGCGGGACATGTGCGCGTGTGCCGGGGAGCATCTGCACCTCCGCTGGGATTGTCCACCAATTCGATAGGTTATATGTCAGGGGGTGGACCCAGCGCTCCCAACGGTTCGTCAAATGTCGGGAAGCAGCGGCAGGTTGACCGAAAGTGACCTGGCGTGGCCCCGACCGACCCACGGAGGCTGATGCGTATGCGGATCACGGCCCGGACGGACTACGCGATACGGGCGATGGCCGAACTCGCGCGCAGTCCGCAGTCACCGCAGAAGGCCGAGCAACTGTCCGACTCGCAGGGCATACCGGTGCGTTTCCTGCTCTCGATCCTGCGCGAGCTGCGCCAGCACCGTCTCGTGCTCAGCAGCCGCGGGCCCGACGGGGGGTACCGGCTCGCCAGGCCGCCGGAGGAGATCTCCATCGCCGACATCATCCGGGCCATCGACGGTTCGCTGGCGAACTTCCGCGATCTCAAGCTCAGCGACCTCAGCTACCCGGGTCCGGCGGCCGCACTGCCGGACGTGTGGCGTGCGGTGCGGGTGAGCCTGCGCCAGGTCCTGGAACGGGTGACGCTCGCCGACCTGGCGGTCGGCGAGCTGCCACCCTCGGTCCGACAGCAGGCGCGGGAGTACCGGGAGGACGTCCGGTACCCGCCCTCCTGACCCACGCCCTCTCAGGCCGCCTCGTCCTCGCGGCGTGCCCCCGCCACCGCCTCCCGGCGTCCCCCGCGGTGCTGGCCGGACGGTCCGGACTGCCGGGCGCGTCCGGCGTGCCCGGGGATCAGGCGCAGGTGGCGTCGGTGGCGGCCGGAGGGTGGTGGGGTCTCTGCTTCCATACGGCTCTCGATCCGGTCCATACCGACCAGCAGCAGTCCCATGACCGGCAACAACAAGAGAGCGACAATTAACATCTGCGGCAACCTCCCCGCGGCGTCCCTTCCCGGTTGCCCCTCGCGGGCGCCTTCACCGGTCCCGAGATGTGAAGGTCCCGCAACGCCGCCCGGGCGGCCCCACCCGACGGGGGTGAGGGCGCGGGAACCACGTTTCATCCGCGCCGACGCGAGCATGCGGCTACCACGCGTTACACAGAGCAGTTGCACACAGCAGTTGCGCAGCACTGACACCGATGCCGCTTGCGGCGGAGAGGAACCGCGCGATGACCGACAGAGTCCCGGCTCCCGGGAACCCGAACAGCCACATCTCCGTCGCCCGCCTCCTGGACTGCGCGGTGGAGGGCAGCGACGGATCGATCGGCAAGGTGGACCCGGCCTCGGAGGAGGTGGCGCCCGACCATGTCGTCGTCGACACCGGCGGGACGCTCCTGAGCAGGAAGGTCCTGCTGCCCCTCTGGGTCGTCTCGCACGTCGACGAGGCGACCCGCACCGTCCACGTGCCCCACACGAAGGACCACGTCAGGGACGCCCCGCGCTTCGACAGGGACCTGCGGGTCACCGACCCCGGTTACCGGGCGCGGATAGACGCGCACTACGCCGGGTCTCCCGGGAGCTGACTCCCCCGCCGCACCGGGACGTCCGAAGGAAACCTATAGTTTCCGGGTGTATTCGCGAATAGACCGCAGCATGGAGCGCGCCGCGTGGCGTCGGCCACGGGTGCTCCTGTGGGCCGGGGCGGGTGTGGTGGCCCTCGGGATGCTCGTCGCCCTGGAGGTCGCGGCCCGGCACTACGGCGGCGTGCCGGGACCCCTCACCAACCAGGCGCGCGAAGTGCTGTTCCCGCCCAAACCGGGGCCGCTCTACGGCGGCCTCGCGTTGATGATGGTGGTGCTCACCTGGCGGCAGAGATGCATCGCCGCCGGTGCCGCGATCGGCATCGACGCCGTCTTCGTGCTGGTGCGGTGGCTGGTCGACGCCGACGTGCCCGAGGGGCAGTTCTTCGGCAACGGCGCCCTCTGGGCCATGCTGGGCTGCGCGGTCTTCGCGATCACCCGCCGCACCGGCGAGCAGCGCGTCCTGCTCCTGAAAGGCGTCGGTCTCGGTCTGCTCCTCGTGGCGGGCCGCAAGACCGGTGACACATGGCTGCTCATCACGGCCAAGACCCACCCCACCGTCCTCGACCCGTACGTGGCCGTCGCCGACCACGCCCTGGGCAACCCGTCGTGGCTCGCGGGCCGCCTCCTCGATGCCGGCGGCCCGGTCGTGACGCACGTGACGGACCTCGTGTACGCGCAGCTGGCGGTCGCCGCGGTCGTCGTCGCCCTCTACCAGCTGCGCAACGTGGCCGCCGATGGCCGCTTCCCGCGCCACCACCTGGTGCGCACCTTCCTGCTGATCGGCGTCCTCGGGCCCGCCTTCTACATGATCTTCCCGGTGGTCGGCCCGATCTTCGCCTACGGCCCCGGCACCTCCGGCACCGGCGGTCTCCAGTGGGCGGTGGCCGACCTGTGGCCGCACACCCCGCCGCCGATCACGGCCCCGCACCCGGTGCCGTACGACGGGATCACCCCGCGCAACTGCATGCCCAGCCTGCACACCGCGTGGGCCACCGCGATCTTCATCCACTCCCGGAAGGGACCGCGCTGGCTCCGGTACGCGGGCACCTTCTGGCTCGCCGCGACCCTCACCGCGACGCTGGGCTTCGGCTACCACTACGGCGTGGACCTCCTCGCGGGCGTGGTGTTCTCGCTCACCGTCGAGGCGGGTCTCCGCACGTTCGACCGCGGCTGGGACCGGTCGGGGGTCCGCCTCGTCGCCTACGGCACCGCCGTGTTCGCCGCGCTCCTCGCCTCGTACCGCTTCCTGCCGGTGGAGATGGCCGAACACCCGTGGATGTCCGGCCCGCTCATCGTGCTCGCGATGCTCTCGGTGATCTACGTGTACGTGCGGACGACCCGCGCGTGGGACGCGCGGCCCGAGCCGGTGCGGCTGCCCCGGCAGGCGGACGCGGACCCCGTGCCGGAGACCCGGAAGCAGCCGCCCGCGCCCGAGCTCGTGTGAGTCATGCGGCGGGCGGCCTGTCGTGCCGCAGGTCGGCGAAGAGCCGGGGCGCCTTCTCCGGGTCCCACTTCAGTACGTTGCCCTTGGACGTGGGGATGCCGATGCCGGACACGGGCACGTTGAGCCGCCTGCCGTGGCCGCCCGAGACGCTCCGCACGGCGCGGAACATCCGGCTGAGATCGGGCAGGCTCATGTCCTCGTCGACGATGAGCGTGTCGAGCCCGGCCCGCGCGGCCGGGCCGATCTCCGTGGGGTCGAAGAGCGTGTCGGGGCGGGCGGCCTGGTGGGCGAGGGTCGACAGGAGCTTCTGCTGGTTCTTCGACCGGCCCAGGTCGCCCTCGCGCTCCTGGTGGCGCTGGCGTACGTAGGCGAGCGCCTGTTTGCCGTTCAGGGTGTGGCAGCCCTTGCGCAGGTCGGCGCCCGACTTCTCGTCCTTGATGTCCCGGTCCAGGCACATCCGTACGCCGCCGATCGCGTCGACGATGTTCACGAACCCGGCGAAGCCGATCTCCGCGTAGTGGTCGATGCGCAGGCCGGTGTTCCGCTCGACGGTGTGCGCGAGGAGCTCGGGGCCGCCGTAGGAGAAGGCTGCGTTCAGTTTGTCTCCTTCCGGGCGTTTCGTCTTGCCCGTCGTCGTGTCGAGGCGGCCGGGCAGGGTGACCCATGAGTCGCGCGGCAGGCTGACCATCGTGGCGCCGTTGGCCCCGGTGTGCAGCAGCATCATCGAGTCCGTGCGCCGCCCGCCGCCCCCGCCCGCGTGCAGGTCCTTCACGTCGCCCTCGGAGAGCCCGTCGCGGCTGTCCGAGCCCACGATGAGGTAGTTGGTGCCCTCGCCGGGCGGCGGGCGGTCCCCGTACGCGCCGAGGTCGACGTCGCGTCGCAGCCGGGTCTCCGCCCAGCCGTACGTGCCGCCCGCCGCGACGACCGCCGCGGCGAGCAGGACGAGCACCGTCCGCCGCAGCCTCCTGCGCTTCTTCGGCCGGCGGGCGTGGGCGCGCCGTGGCCCGTAGCGGGAGCTGGGACGCTCGGCGAACCGTTCGCGCGTGACCGTGGGGTCCGTCTCTGTCATGTCCGGCTCCCTTGCAGGCTCGGCCGCTCCTCCTCGGGCGGCGACGGGGATGGCGACGGGGACGGTGCCTCGACCAGATAGGGGTCGGCCGTGCCCGCCCGTTTCATGCTGTGCCACTTCAGGCGGGTGCCGAGCAGTGCCGTGATCACGGAGTGGATGACCACCAGGTACATCAGCTGCCGGTAGATGAGCTGCTGCAGCGGCAGCGCCCACAGGACCCGCAGCCGTTCGCGGTCGAGCCGCAGCGCGTACGCGGCGGTGACCAGCTGCACGGAGAGGAACCCGAACCAGACGAGGGCGGCCTCCACGGGGTCGCGGAACACCGCGCCGAACAGGGCGAACAGGTCGACGACCGGCGCGCACAGCGGCAGCACGATCTGGAACAGCGTGACGTAGACCGCCACGCGGCGGCCGAAGCGTCCGGCGGGTCCGAGCTCCGTCACCGCGCGGCGGTGCTTCCACATCGACTGGAGGGTGCCGTAGCACCAGCGGTAGCGCTGGCGCCACAGCTGCCGGATCGTGGTCGGCACCTCGGTCCAGGCGACCGCCGACTCCTCGTACACGACGCGCCAGCCGGCCCGCCAGAGCGCCATCGTGAGGTCGGTGTCCTCGGCGAGCGTCTCGTCGCTGACACCGCCGACGCCCATCAGCGCGTCCCTGCGGAAGGCGCCGATCGCCCCCGGCACGGTCGGCATGCACTCCAGGACCTCGAACATCCGCCGGTCCAGATTGAAGCCGAGTACGTACTCCAGGTGCTGCCACTTGCCGAGGAGGCGGCGCCGGTTGCCGACCTTGGTGTTGCCGCTGACCGCGCCGACCGCCGGGTGGGCGAGCGGCTGGACGAGGCGGGCCAGCGCCTCGGGCTCGAAGATGGTGTCCGCGTCGACCATCACGACGATGTCGTGCCTGGCGTACGCCAGGCCGGTGTTGAGGGCGCTGGGCTTGCCGCCGTTGGGCTGCCGGATCACCGTCACGCGCGGGTCGGCGTCGGCGATGGACTCGGCGATGTCGGCGGTGGCGTCCGTCGAGCCGTCGTCGATGACGATGATCTGGAAGTGCGGGTAGGTCGAGGCGAGCAGCGAGTACACGGTGGAGGCGATGCCCGCCTCCTCGTTGTACGCGGGCACCAGGACCGTCACCGGCTCCCGCACCTCGCGCAGCCTGGGCGCCCCCGGCCGGAACCGGCGCAGCCTGCGCACGTGCAGGCGGGCGAACACGGCGAACAGGAGCATCCGCAGGACGCCCAGCACGCCGGTGAGGGTCAGCGCCCACACCATGACGGTGAGGAAGGCGTGCCCGAGCTGCTGCGTCCGGACCAGGCCCTCGCCCTTGATCTCCTGTGCCACCGGGACCTCGTCGGTGAAGGAGGGCCTGCCCAGGCCGCCGCTGATGGTGGTGAACCGCTTCACGCGGTGGTCCCGCAGCAGGTCCTGGGCCTCGTGGTAGCCGAGGTCGGTCTGGCTGTGCTGCGTCACCACGCCCCGCCACGGCTTGCGGTCCTTGTGGTCGGAGGCGACCACCAGGTACCCCTGGTCCGCGGCCCGCTTCGCGGCGGGCCACTGCGGGCCGCAGAGGGTGTCCGCGGCCGTGGTGTGCGGCAGCCGCAGCAGGGTGGTGTTGATGCCCGCCGTGCCCGCGAGAGCGCTCTGCGTGAGGGACAGTTCGAGACGGGCGCGCAGCGGCGACGCGACACCGAGGTCACCGCCGCTGTACGTGTACGAGCCGATCTCGTGGCCCTCGTACAGGATCCGCCGCATCAGCTCCGGATGCTCGGCGGCGTCCTTTCCGTACACGAAGAACGTCGCCTGGGCGTGGTGTCGGCGCAGCAGGTCGAGCAGGCGCGGCGTCCACACCGGGTCGGGTCCGCCGTCGAAGGTGAGCGCGGCGGTGCCGGGCGGCATGGCGGCGGTGGTGACTCCCTTCGGGCCGAACCGCAGGAGCGGCTTTCCGTCGTCGTCGCCGCGCGGGATGGGGCGGGTGCACGGCGGTTTGGCGCGCGCGGCGTCGACCTGGTGGGTCGTCCAGCCCTCGAAGAGGAGGGCGACGGCGACCACGAGGAGGACGAGCAGGAGCACGAGCCAGTGTCCGCGTGGGGGGCGGCGGACAGCGGCGCGCCGGCTCACTGCTCCGCGCCTCCGGCCGGCGGCCTGCCGGATCTGCCGGTGGGCGGGCGGTGGCGGTCGCCGCCGTCACCGTCACTGCCGTGTGCGCTGGTACGCGTAGTCGTGTCCGTACCCGTACCCGTACCCGTACCCATACCCGTATTCGTACCCGTGGTCGTGCTGGTTCCGTTCGTGCTCGGTGGGTGTGTGCCGACGGGGTCACGCAGGCCGCTCGCCAGCGCGCCGACGAACAGCAGGTAGCCGAGGCAGGCGCAGCCGACGAGCAGCGCCATGCCTTGCAGCGCGCGTCTGCGCCAGCCCGACTCGTCGATGAAGACGGGGAGTTGTGGCGCGGCGGCGGCTTCGGGACGTCGCGTCACCGGCGCCGCGCGCGCCGTGTGCGGTGTGCCGGCTATGTGGGGGGTGCCTCGCACTGGTGCTCCTGATCTGCGGCCGCGCGACGCGCGACTCTTTGTATGTGGGGGTCCCCGACCCTACTCGGGCACCCACGGCCCGGGGCAACAGGCCTTTCCGGGAGGCCAGTCGGGGCGAAAAGGCGCAGATCGGCCCAGACAGGTCCGGTCAGATCAGGTCAGACGGAACCGGAGGCGACAGATCGCCGCGTCCGTGTTTCTGCGCACAGCGCGGGCGACGACCGCCCCGCGCCGGTTCTGCAGGATCCGCTGCCACAGGCGCGCCGGTTCGGTCTCGGGGATCAGGACCGTGACCCGCGTGCCCGGGTGGGTCTCGTGGACCTTCGTGACATACGCCGCCACGGGGCCGCCGACCGTGCGGTGCGCGGAGGGGAGTTCGACGAGGTCGACGCCCGGGTTCCACAGCTCCCAGTCTCGGCGCAGCGCGGCCGCGCTCTCGCGGTCCGCGGGTTCGTCGTACGTCACGGTCACCGCGCGCACCTCGTCGCCGAGCGAGACCGCCGTGTTCAGCGCCTCGCAGGTCAGCTTCGACAGGCCGACGACCGGGACGACCACCAACGAGCGTGCGCGGCAAGGGGGTTCGGGCACGCGGCCGATGCCGAGCCGTTCACCGATGCGCGTGTAGGCGCGGTGGACGGTCTCGAAGGCGAGCACGAGCAGCGGCAGCGCGATCACGATCAGCCAGGCGCCGTCGTGGAACTTGGTGGCGGTCACGACGACCGCGCCGACGCCGGTGAGCAGCGCGCCCGCGCCGTTCAGGAGTGCTTTGCCGCGCCGGTTCGCGCCGCGCTCGCGCCGCCAGTGCAGCACCATGCCGGTCTGGGCGACGGTGAAGCCGACGAAGACGCCGATCGCGAACAGCGGCACGAGGGTGTTGGTGTCGCCGCCGGAGAACAGCAGCAGCGCGGCCGAGACGGCGGCGAGCGCGAGCACACCGTGCCGGTGCACCTGGCGGTCGGCCTTCAGGGCGAAGACGTGCGGTACGAAGTTGTCGCGGGCGAGCAGTTCGAGCAGGACGGGCAGGCCGCCGAAGGAGGTGTTGGCGGAGAGCGCGAGCAGCACCATCGTCGCGAACTGGACGACGTAGAAAGCCCAGTTGTGGCCGAGGGAGGCGTCCGCGAGCTGGGCGAGGACGGTGACGCCGTCGGCGGGCCGCAGCTCGAAGCGGGAGATGAGCACGGCGAGCCCGATCAGCATCGCGCCGAGCAGCCCGCCGAGGACGACCTCCGCGTGCTGGGCGCGCCTGGCCCTCGGCTCACGGAACGACGGCACCGCGTTCGCGATGGCCTCGACGCCGGTCAGCGCCGAGCAGCCGGACGCGAAGGCCTTGAGCAGGAGCAGGGCGCCGACCGTCGTGGCGTTGTCGGCGACGACGGAGGCGTGCCCGTCGGCGGCCGCGGTCGAGACCGGGCCGTTCCGGAACAGACCGACGGCGATGAGGGTGAAGATCGCGACGACGAACACGGCGGTGGGGGCGATGAACACCTTCGCGGACTCGACGATGCCGCGCAGGTTCACGGCTGTGATCAGGGCGAGCACCGCCAGGCAGATCGGCAGCCGGTCGCCGTACAGCTCCGGGAAGGCGGAGGTCAGCGCGGCGACACCGGCGGTAACGGCGACGGCGACGTTCAGCACGTAGTCGAGGACGAGGGAGGCCGCGGCGACCAGGCTCGTGCGGCGCCCCAGGTGCCGCTTGGCCACGGCGTAGGAGCCGCCGCCGTCCGGGAACGCGGCGATCACCTGGCGGTACGAGGCGACGAGGACGGCGAGCAGGCCCGCGATGGCGAGGGTGACGGGGAGGGTGAACCCGAGGCCGTGGCCGCCGGCCGCGGCGAGCACGAGGACGATCGCCTCCGGCCCGTACGCCACGGACGCCATCGCGTCGAGGGAGAGCGCGGCGAGCCCGGTCAGGGCGGTGAGCCGGTGCTTGTCGCCGGGGTCCGGGCCCGCCGCCGCGCTCTCGGCGGGGGCGGACCGTGCAGTCAGGATGGACATGCGCTCAGGTTCCGTCCACCGGCGGCGCCCGAAGTACGTCCCTTACGGACCCTTCATGCCGCGGGGACGATTCCTGACGGGGTTCTGACGGTCAGGAGCACTGTCGGTCAGGAGCTCTGGAAGTAGCAGTGGGTGGTCGTGCCCAGGGCGGGGTCCGTGTGGACGCGGACGAGGTCGGTGAGCACGTGCACCATGAGGAGGCCCCGCCCCCGTACTGGTCCTTGGCCGGAGAGTGGCGGCCGGCGAGCGGATCGGTGAGGACGCCCGCGTCACGGACCTCGCAGACGATGTGACCGTCCTCGGCCCAGACCCGCAGCGCGCCCGTGCCCCCGCCGTGCACCACGCTGTTGGTCGTCAGCTCGGAGACGACCAGGGCGAAGTCCTGCAAGCGCGCCTCGGGCATGCCGAGTTCGGTCGCCCGGAGGATGGCGAGATGCCGCACGTCGGACAGCGACTGTTTCGCGTACGCCGCCTGCGGCACGTCGTCGGGGGCCATCAGGGGCTGGTTGTAGCGGGAGACCACCGCTTCGGGCGCGTAGGCGGCGCTCAGCTCCGTCCGGCCCGCGCGGATGACCGTGGGGTGGGTGGCGTGCGCGTCCGCCAGGACCGTTTCTGCCAGGCCCGCCTCGTCGTAGGGGCAGAGAATCGTTGCTTCGCGTCCTTCGAACGCCAGGTTGATCAGGGCCTCGTGCTGCGCGCAGGCCGGGTACTCCGTCGGGGTGCGCCCGGCCCAGATGGGTTCGCCGATGATGCGCGCCCGTCGGCCGGGGTGGGCGTCGGCGAAGGCCCGCAGCACGCGCGGGATGATCCGGCCGGGGTTGCGTCCGGCCTGCGACATGTCGAGCAGCCGCACCTGTCCGGCCCGCTCGCCCAGCGCGTCCCTGATGAGTTCCAGGTTGGCCGCGGGCACCGCCACGGCCACCGCCTCACCCGCGTCGAGCCCCTCGCGTACGAACGGCACGGTTCCCGCCACGTACTCCTCCGTACCCCGGTAGAACAACGCCGGGTGGACGAAGGGCTCGGTCTGGGTCGGCGCGCTCATTTGACGGACACCTCGATTGCCGGCGGATCGGGCCGGAGCGGCTCCGGCGGGCGGGTGGCCCATTATCCCCCACGTGGCTCGAAGCGACGGTGAGTTGAAGTGGAACAAGTTCACCCGTGGCCTCGTCACAGCGGCGGGCGCCTGCCGTGCGGGCGGAGGCGGACGTGCATAACCTGGCCGAAACCGAGCACAGAGGGCGCGGAAGGGAGTCGAGGTGAGCGAGAAGAGCGAGCGGAACGGGAACGGGAAGAGCGGGAACGGGAAGAGCGGGAAGGACGCTCTGCGGACCTACCGCGGCAAGCGGCACTTCGGCAGGACCGCCGAGCCCAGCGGTGAGCACGCGGCCCTGGACGGAGACGAGCGCGCGGCCCGGGACGGAGCAGGAGAGGCCGCCGACGACGAGCCCTCGTTCGTCGTGCAGATCCATGACGCGAGCACGATGCACTTCGACTTCCGCCTCGAGGTCGACGGCGTGCTCAAGTCGTGGT
This sequence comes from Streptomyces sp. Je 1-369, assembly GCF_026810505.1. Taxonomy (NCBI): domain Bacteria; kingdom Bacillati; phylum Actinomycetota; class Actinomycetes; order Kitasatosporales; family Streptomycetaceae; genus Streptomyces; species Streptomyces sp. Je 1-369. Next base: position 7,043,499 of record NZ_CP101750.1, on the reverse strand, counting down.
CGGTCCCCAAGGGCCCCTCCACCGACCCGCAGGACAAGCGGCTCGCCATCCCCACCGAGGACCACCCCCTGGACTACCGGGACTACGAGGGCGTGATCCCCGAGGGTGAGTACGGCGGCGGGACCGTCATGGTCTGGGACCGCGGCACGTACCGGCCCACGAGCCACGACAAGCAGCACCGTCCCGTGCCGTTCGCGCAGGCCCTGGAGAAGGGCCATGCCACGTTCGACCTGCACGGCGAGAAGCTGCGCGGACAGTACGCGCTGACCCGCTTCCACGGCCGCGAGGAGCAGGACGCCTCGTCCGGCGGGAGCGCGAAGCCGACCTGGCTGCTCGTACGGACCGGGCACCACTCGGGCGGCGGCACCCCGGATCCCCGGCGCGCCCGCTCGGCCCGCAGCGGCCGTACGCTGCGCCAGATCGCCGAGCAGGGCTGATCGCCTTGCCCCGGAGCGCGCTGGAGACGCTGCCGCCCGACCTGTCGAGCCGTACCCGCGAGGCGTCGCCGGGCGTCGAGCTCGCGGCGTCGCCGATGCTTGCGACGCTCAGCGACCGGCGTGAGTTCCCGCGGGGCTGGGTCTTCGAGAGGAAGCTGGACGGCATCCGCGTCCTCGCCGTCCGCGAGAACGGGCGGGTGACGCTCCGGTCCCGGTCCGGGCGGCGGCTCGACGCCACGTACCCGGAGATCGTCGACGCGCTCGCCGCGCAGGAGTGCGCGGACTTCACCGTCGACGGTGAGATCGTCGCCTACGCGCACGGCCGCACCGACTTCGCGCGGCTCCAGCAGCGCATGGGCCTCACCCGGCCCGCGGACGTCGCGGCCAGCAAGGTCGCCGTGACCTACTACGTCTTCGACCTGCTGCGCCTGGACGGCACGGACGTGCGGCGGCTGCCGCTGCGCACCCGCAAGTCCCTGCTGCGCCGCTCGGTCACCTTCGCCGCGCCGCTGCGCTTCAGCGCCCACCGCAACGCGGGCGGCCCCGAACTCCTCGCGGAGGCGTGCCGGCGCGGCTGGGAGGGACTGATCGCCAAGCGGGCCGACAGCACGTATCAGGGGCGCCGCTCGGACGACTGGCTCAAGCTGAAGTGCTCCCGCGGGCAGGAGTTCGTGGTGGGCGGCTTCACGGAGCCCGCGGGCAGCCGGGTCGGCATCGGCGCGCTGCTGCTCGGCCACTACGACGAGGCCGCCGCCGGGCGGCTGCGGTACGCGGGCAAGGTCGGCACGGGCTTCGACCACAAGACGCTGCTCGCCCTGCGCCGCGAACTCGACGGGCTGCGGGTGGACGCGTCGCCGTTCGACGGGCCGGTCGCGGAACGGTCCGCCCGGTGGGTGCGGCCGCGGCTCGTGGCGCAGATCGCCTTCTCGGAGTGGACACGCGACGGCATGCTCCGCCATCCCCGCTTTCAGGGGCTCCGCGACGACAAGGACCCCGCCGACGTCGTCAGGGAGCGTACGGAGCCCTGAGCAGCGGTTCCGGCTCGGTCTTGCGCCACGCGTCGGCCGCGTGGTCGTACACGGCGAGGCCCCGCGCCTCGAACGCGCGCAGCCAGCCCTCCATCGGCCAGCTGCCCCAACGGCGCTTGTAGGTCGCCCCGTTGCGCAGGATGTCGTCGATGTGCTGGACGGGAGGCTGCTGGGTCGGGTGGTGCTGGTGGTAGGCGGGGGCGCCGCCCACCCACCACAGGTCGACGCCCCGGTGGGCCGCGGTGGCGGCGAAGTCGGTGTCCTCGCCGCCGTATCCGGTGTAGGCCTCGCAGAAGCCGCCGATGTGTTTCCAGGTGCGGGCGGTCAGGGCGAACGACAGGGACCAGAACAGGTGCGGGTCTCCCCCGCGCAGCACTTGGCCGTGGGCCGGGACGGGCCGTGCGGGGTGGGGTTCGGCCAGGTGGTGCAGCTCGTCGAGCGGGTAGCCGCCGCGCGGCGGGGGCGGCAGGTAGGCGACGGTTCCGCACAGCAGCGCCCAGTCGTGGGCGGCGTTGACGTAGCTGTCCAGGAGGGTCGGCCCCGGCACGCAGTCCACGTCGAGGAACACCAGCAAGTCCGCGCCGAGCGCCATGGCCCGGGCCGCGCCCTCGTTGCGTGCGGCGGCGAGCGGCAGCCGTCCGTCGGCCAGCGGCAGCGTGACCACTTCGGCGGCGGGTTCCCTGCCGGTGGCGAGGGGCGCGATGGCCGGGTCGTCCATGGAGACGACCACGTAATGGTCGGGTCCGCGCTCACCATGGGCAAGACCGTCCTGCTGAAGCAACAGGTGCCGGTGGCGACCCGCCGCGAGGGTGATCACCGCGGTACGCATACGACTCCCTCGCTCGACAGGACCGCCGCCTCGACCGGCAGCGCGGGCCGCACCCGGGGACCGGACCGGCCCTCCCCCACCGCCCGCGGCGCCCGGGCCGCGGCGCGCGCGAGAGTGCTCACTGGGATACGCATACGGTCCTCCTCATCGGCCGGGCCGCCAGGTCGCCGAGAAGCCGCGCGGCGCGCCCGGCACCGTCGCCGGGGGACCACTGCTCCCACCGGTCCGGCAGGGCGGCCGCCTCGGCCAGCAGGTCGGGCCACTCCTCGGGGTCGGGCCAGCTCTCCCGGACGGTCGCGAGGCCGGCCGACCGCAGGGCCCGCGCGGTGGCATGCTGCTCGCCGTGGGGACGTTCCTCGGGGATGACCACGGTGGGTACGCGGGCGGCGGCACACTCGGCGACGGCGTTCTGGCCACCGTGCGTGACCACGACCCGGGCCCGGCAGAGCACGGGCCAGGGGTCTTCGAGCCAGGTTGAGGGGTGGCCGTCGTCGGGAATGGGACCACCCTCGCTCCCTGCCGGGCTTCCCAGGACCGTCCACGACCATCCGGGCGTGGCCCGCCGCGCCTCCCGCAGGCGCTCCGCGGTGAGTGCCGTGCCGCCGGCGCCGAGCATCACGACGACCTCGTCGCTCTCCGGGGCGGCGCCGTCGGAGGCGGGCCGGGGTCGTCCGTCGTAGCGGGAGATGCTGCCCGTGTGGACCGTCTTGGCGTGCCAGTGCGCGGGCCAGCCCGGTTCCGGGACGGTGTGCGGCCAGGGGGCGATGAGCGCGTCCGCGAGGTCGTAGCCGAGGCGGTGGGCGGGGTCCTTGCGGTCACCGCGCATGGCCATGACCACGACGGGGACGCCCATGAGCCGGGCCAGCGCCGCCGCCTCCACGGACACGTCGCTCACGAACAGGGACGGGCTTGCCCGGCGTATCCACTGGGCGATGATCCCCATGCGTTCGCGGTGTCCCGCGTGGTGCAGCGGCACCCAGTGCAGGCGTCCGCCGGCCGTGGGGTCGAGCGGGTCGTCGGCGGTGTCCGTCGGCAGGGAGATCCACGGGCCCGCCCATGCGGCGGGGCGGGGAAGGGAGGAGAGGAGGGTGACGCGGTCCGTCGTGCGGGACGCGACGCACATCGCGCGGTGCAGGTGTCCCCGCCCCTGGTGGTGGACGTAGTAGCCGATCACCGCGCCACCTCCTCGTACAGGCGCGTGTACGCGTCGGCGGTGCGGCCCAGCGAGCAGAACCGTTCCGCGCGGCGCCGCGCCTCCCCCCGGTCGAGTTCCATGACGCGCGGTATGAGTGCGGCGAGCGCCGCCACGTCCCCGGGTGGCGCGAGCAGCCCGCAGGCCGGGGTGAGGATCTCCGCGAGGGCGCCGCGGTCGAAGCCGCAGACCGGCGTGCCGCAGGCCAGCGCCTCCGCCACGACCAGGCCGTACGGTTCGTCCCAGCTGGGGGTGACCAGCGCGGCGGCCGACGTGGCGAGGAGCGCGGCGAGCCCCTGCCGGTCGAGGTGGCCGACGTACTCCGCGCCGTCGCCGAGCAGCGGCGCGACCTCCTCCTCGTAGTACCGCTCGTCGGATATCGGCCCCGCGAGCTTCAACGGCACTCCGGCCGCGCGGGCGGCCCGGATCGCCAAATGGGGGCCCTTCTCCGGGACGATCCGGCCCGACCAGGCCACATCGGTGCCGCCGGGGCCCGGTTGCCAGAAGTCGGTATCGATGCCGTTGCGGACGACGCGCGCCGCGGGGACGACGGAGTGCCAGGCCGACGCCGTGTACTGGCTGACGGCGGTGAAGACCACCGGGCACACGTCGTGACTCTGGATGGCGGACTCGAGCCAGGGGGTCGGGGGCGTGTGGAGCGTGGTGATGACCGGGACCCGCAGGGCCGAGGCCATCGCGACGGGCAGGTAGTGCAGGCTGTTGTTGTGCACGACGTCGAACCGGCGCTCGCCGTCCCGCGCCAGGTCGAGCATCAGGCTCAGATACGCGTGGTGCTCCTCTATCCATGCGGTGCTCGGCATGGAGGCGTCGGAGCGGGCCGCCGCGCTCAGCACGACGTGCCGCACGGGGAGTTCGCACGCTCCGAGCGCCGGATCGGAGCCGGGCGCGGCGAACAGGTCCACCTCGTGTCCGCGCCGGGTCAGCGCATGGGCCAGGCCCCACGTGTGCGCTTCGAGGCCGCCCGCGAACGGTTCGGTGATGGGGTGGCGCGCGGACGCGATGAGCGCCACTCGCACGCCGCTCATCGGAGTACGTCGGTGTAGAGGGCGTGGTGTGCCGCCGCGATGTCGGCGCGCTCCCGCGTCCTGTGCCGGACCGCGGCCCGTGGGGCGGGCCTCTGCGCGTGGGCGGCGAGCACCGCCTTGTGCAGGGACTCCTCGTCGAGGCCGTCGTCCTGGGTGTGGCCGTAGGAGTGGCAGGGACGCTGTTGGGCGTAGAAGCCGCAGTCCGGCGCGGCGACGGCGGTGCCCAGGTCGTGGCACGCCTCCAGCCATCCGGAGTGCGTGCCGAACCGGTAGGGCAGCACGGAGAGGTCGAGCGAGGTGAGGTAGTCCCAGAGCTGTTCGTCGTCGAAGTAGTCGTGGACGACGAGCGTGAGGCGGTCCCGTTCGGCGAGGTCGTGGAGCTCGCGCAGAAGCTGCGGGGAGTGGGCCGGGGAGGCCGGGTCCGTCACCTCGCGGTGGAGGTTGACCTGGAGCTCCGCGTCGGGGAGCCCTGCGACGGTGTCGGCGAGGACGCGTACGACGGGCAGCACGTCCATGTTCGGCCGCAGGCTCTTGGCGTGTACGCCCACTCGGAACCGGTCGCGGGACGGTCTGGCCCGGTCCAGGAGCGGCAGGTCCACCACGTGGGGGTGGGGCAGCACGGTCGCCGCCCGGCCCCAGCGCCTGTGGATGGTGCCGGCCGCGCCGTGGGTGAGGGTGATGAGGCGGTCGGCGGCCGGGATGACGACGTTCAGGGCCGCGTCGTGGGCGGAGGGGCCGGGCTGGTGGGGGTTGCGCAGGTCGTGGACGGTATAGACCAGTGGCTTCCGGTGCTCGCGCAGGGCGTCCACGAGGGCCGTCAGCTGGGCGGGGCTCTGCGCGTCGAACCCGAAGTGCAGGTGGAAGACGTCGAAGTCCCGGTGGTGGGCGTCGACCCACTCCGGTTGCAGCATCACCGGCGGCCACCAGCGCGCGGAGGTGCTGGGCGCGCCGTTGGGGCGGGGATCGGCGAGGCGCCGGACGCCGTCCGGTTCCGCTGAGGAGCAGTGCCGTACGTAGACGTGGCCCGCGGGCACCGATGCGACCCGGATCTCACAGGCGGGCGTGGGCGGCGGCGACGTTTTTTCGAGCACGGCGACTCCTCAGTGCGAGGGCTGGGCACTTCCCTCCAGTTTGTAGAGGGCCGCCGCATCGCGCATTCGGAGCGCGACGGAGCGTAAGGACGCAAGCATGTAAAGGCTGTCCCGGTGTACGCGGCTGTCACAGTGATCACGGCCGCGGACTTGTCACCGCGCGGGATCCGGGTACCGGGCCCCCATGGGCGACATCCTGGTGGGCACGTGTTCGTGGACCGATCCGGCGCTGGTCCGCAGCGGCTGGTACCCGCGCGGGCGGCGGGACGCGGCGGGGCGGCTGCGGTACTACGCCGAGCGGTTCCCGGTCGTGGAGGTGGACTCGTCGTATTACGCGCTGCCCGGCGAGCGCAACAGCCGGCTCTGGGTGGAGCGGACGCCGGACCGCTTCACGTTCGACGTGAAGGCGTTCTCGATGCTCACCGGGCACCCCACACGCCCCGCCGCGCTCCCCGCCGACCTGCGCGACAAGCTGCGTGACGGCCCCCGGGACGCGGCCGCCCTGGACGAGGTGTGGACACGGTTCACCGCCGGGATCGCGCCGCTGCGTGACGCAGGACGGCTCGGGAGCGTGCTGTTCCAGTTCCCGCCGTGGCTACGGCCCGGCGAGCGCGCCGCCGAGCTGCTCGCGCACACCGCGCGGCGCACCCGGGGCTGGCCCGTCGCGGTGGAGTTCCGCCACCCCGACTGGTGGCGCGACGGGAACGCCGAGGCCACGCGCGCACTCCTCGCCGGTCACGGCATGACGGCGGTCGCCGTCGACATGAACCAGTCGGTGCCGTCCGCGATGCCGCCGGTCGCGCCGGTCACCGTGCCGGGGCTCTCCGTCGTACGGTTCCACGGCCGCAGCACGTCGTGGGGGCGGGGAAGCAAGGAGGACCGTTTCCGGTACGCGTACGACGAGGACGAACTCCGCTCCTGGCTGCCCCGGTTGCACGCCCTCGCCGAACGGACCGAGGAGGTGCACGTCCTGTTCAACAACTGCTGTGCGGACGCGGCCGTCCGGGCCGCCGAGGCGATGACGCGTCTGCTCGACCGTGCCGCCGCCCGGGACGGTACGGAGCACCTCCGCTGATGGGATAAGATCAATATCGCCTCCTCAAGCCGGACTTCCGGTCGGGGGACAGGCGTTGGTCGTCCAAGGAAAGACGCCCCGCTTCCTGCGGGGAAATGCAGGTGCAAGGCCTGCCCAGCGCTCAAAACGAAGCCCTGGACTCCGCATGTCGGAGTCCAGGGCTTCTGTCGTCTCCGGGCACGAAACCGCTCAGGCAGGGCAACAGAACAAGGAAACACCTGGCGGCACCCGCGCTGCGTCGTGCGTAACGCCTCATGCCTCATGCAGGAAAGAGCAGCCCTATGGACAGTTCACCGTCCGCCGTCCACGGAACGTGGGCCCTGCGCCGCACCGCCCTGCGCCGCACCCCCGTGTCGATGTGGGACGACGACGTGTCGGACTGGGCGGCGGCCCTGACGTACTACGCCATCCTCGCCCTGCTCCCCGCGCTGCTCGTCACCGTCAGCCTCATCAGCCTCGTCAGCCCCGCCACGACCCAGGCGCTCATCGCCGAGGTCACGGACTGGGCTCCCGCCGAATCGGGGCGCTCCCTGCACCAGGCCCTCAGCGACATGGCGGACGCGCGCTCCGCCGCGCTCACCGTGGTGATCGCCGGCGCCGTCAGCGCGGTGTGGTCCGCGTCGAGCTACGCGGCCGTGTTCCGGCGTGCGCTGCACGCGATGCACGGGGTCAAGGACTGCCGTCCCCTGTGGCGGAAGGGCCACCGCGTGGTGATGACCGCGGTCACGCTGCTCGGCCTGCTGGTCGCCAGCGCCCTGCTTCTCGTGCTGAGCGGTTCGGTCGCCGAGAGCATCGGGCACCGCGTCGGCTTCGGCGACGCGGGCCAGAACGCCTGGGCCGTCCTGAAGTGGCCGGCGCTGGTCTGCCTGGTGGCGCTGCTCGTCCTCGTCCTCTTCCGCAACGCGCCGCCCGAGGCCCGCGGCTGGCGCCACATCCTGCCCGGCGGACTGCTGTCCGCGCTGCTCTGGCTGCTCTCCTCGGGCCTGTTCACGCTGTACGCGACGGTGTTCGGCACCTACGGCAAGCTGTACGGCTCCCTCGCGGGCATCGTCGTCTTCCTGATGTGGCTGTGGGTGTCCAACCTGGCGCTGCTCGCGGGGGCGCAGTTCACGGTCGAGGTGGAGAAGGCCCGGGGCATCACATCGCCATCTCCGGGTACCGGATGAAGAGTTGATGCCACCAGAGGGACTGCCACAACAGGGACTCGGGGACTCCAGCATGGACACATCCTTGGAAACGCTTCTCGACCGGGTGCGGCAGCGGGGAAGTTACGCCGGGCGCCAGCAGGCGGCGGGCGCCCTCGAGAAGGTGCTCGACGTCCTTGGCGCGCATCTGGTGGGCGACGACCGCACCGACCTGGCCCGGCTGCTGCCCGCCGGGTGCGGGGCCCTGCTGACCGACGCGGAACCCGCCGCCGAACCCCTGTCCGCCGCGGAGTTCGTCGACGCGGTGGCCGCGCGGACGGGCGAGGACACGGCCGGGGCCCGCCGTGCCGTCACCTCAGTGCTCGGCACGCTCGCGGACGTGGCGGACGACGCGCTGCTTCGCCGCATCCTCACCCAGCTCCCACCGGGGCACGCGGGACTGTTCGGCCGCACCGAACCGGCTTGAGGCTCGAAGGACCTGGAAGGGACCTGAGAGGGACCAGGAGGCGCTGATGGCACGGACAGGACGTTACGAGGAAGGCCGCCGCGCGGCGCCCATGTCGACGCCGGCCCGGGCGGTGATCATGCTGGTGGCCTTCGCCTTCATGGTCGGCTTCGCCGTGGTGCTTGCCCGTCTGACGCTGGAGCCGTCCGCGAGCTCGGAGGCGCTGACGCACAGCAACTTCACGCCGGGCGACTCCATCGACGCGTATCTCGCGCAGCCCGCCTTCCGCGACACCGTCAAGCAGCTCGGCGGGAACATCCTGCTGGGCGTGCCGTTCGGTGTGCTGTTGCCCGTGGTGCTCCCCCGCACGCGCGGGTTCGTGCGGGTCGGGCTCGCCACGGCGGTGACGATGGTGCTCGTCGAGCTGGCGCAGGGCGCGTTCGTGACGGGCCGCACCTTCGACATCGACGACGTCATCCTCAACACGGCGGGCGCACTGCTCGGCTACCTCGTACTGGGGCGGCGCCTCGGCCGGGCCATCCATCCGCGCCGACGGCACTGGTGGCACCGTTTCACGCGGCGGAACGCGGTCGACGCCTGATCGTCCCGCGCCCCACCCGCCTACTCGGCCAGTCGGCCCATGCCCAGGCAGTGCAGCGTGGCGGCGGACCGGGGGCAGGCGCCCCGCACGGCGAGGGTGCCGCCCACGGCTCTGAGGGCCCGCAGCGTGCCGAAGAAGACGCCGGCGCCTTCCCGTGCGAGGTAGGTGACCTCGGACAGGTCGACGATCAGATGGCGGCAGCCGTCCTGGACCAGGCCGCGCAGCTGCGCGGCGAGCGATTCGGCCTCGCGGGCGGTGATCTCGCCGCGCAGGCTCACGCGGACCAGACAGCCGGTGACGAGCACCCGGGCGATGCCCGCGCGGCGCAGCCTGCGGGCCGTGCCCGGGCTGGGCAGCCACGGCGTCTTGTGCGTCTGGTCGGGAAGAGGCTTGTGCGTGTGGTCAGGAAGAGGAACGGGATCAGAAGCTTGCACGGTACGGACCTTCCGGCGGTGCGCCGCCTGTCGGCCGAGACGGGCCGAAAGGTACTTCTTCATACTTCTTCCATACGTCTATACCATGAGCCCCAGGCTTCCCGCCAGAGGTCTAGTCCACTACTGAAGACCGGAGTCCGCCGTGCCCCCTCCCCCACCCGCCCGACGCCCCGCGACGCGGGCACCGCGCATGAGTGCCGAGTGGGAGAGCCACGCGCGGACCTTCATGGCGTGGCCCGCGCTGGATTCCGTGTGGGGCGAGGACCTCCCTTACGTGCGCGAGGACATCGCCCGGGTCGCGCGGGCGGTCGCCGCGTACGAGTACGTCGTCATGCTGGCCCGGCCCGACCAGTACGCGGCCGCCCAGAAGGCGTGCGGGAGCGACGTGGAGGTCGTGCCGCTGGCGGTCGACGACCTGTGGGCGCGCGACACGGTGCCGGTGTTCGTGGAGGACGCGGGCACGGTCACCGGCGTCGACCTCAACTTCAACGGCTGGGGCGACAAGCAGGTCCACACCCATGACGCCCGGGTGGGCCGCGCCCTGCTGTCCGAGTACCGCGTCCCCCGCAGGGAGGCGCCCCTCGTCGCGGAGGGCGGGTCCCTGGAGACCGACGGCGAGGGCACGCTCCTCGTCACCGAGAGCTCGGTCGTCAACGACAACCGCAACCCCGGGAAGAGCCGGGACGACATCGAGGCCGAACTCGCACGGACGCTGGGCGTCGAGAGGGTCGTGTGGCTCGCCGGTGTGCGCGGTCAGGACATCACCGACGCGCACGTGGACAGCCTCGTACGGTTCACCGGGCCGGGCGTCGTGCTCCTCGACCGGCCGCACCCGGACACCCCCGCCGACGTCTGGTCACGCGCCGCCGACCAGGCGAGGGCCGTGCTGAGCAGGGCCGAGGACGCCAAGGGGCGCCGCTTCGAGATCGTCGACCTGCCGCAGCCCGATCTGTCGAGGATCACGGGCGAGGGCGACGACTTCGTGGCGACGTACGCGAACTTCTACGTCGCCAACGGCTCCGTCTTCATGCCCCGGTTCGGGGACCGGAAGGCCGACAGCCGGGCGCGGAGCATTCTGCGGGAGCACTTCCCCGGGCGCGATGTCGTCCAGGTCCGGATCGACACCATCGCGTCCGGCGGCGGTGGCATCCACTGCGCCACGCACGACCAGCCGGGCGAGCCGGTCGGCTGAGCCCGCCCGTCAGCCGTTCGAGGTGAGTTCGCCGCTGAGCCTCTCGTACCTCTCGGCGCTCGGCCGGTTGAGGCCGATGATCTCGACGGTCTTGCCGCGCTGCTCGTACTTGGTGGTGATGGCGTCGAGCGCGGCGACCGTGGAGGCGTCCCAGATGTGCGCGGCCGACAGGTCGATGACGACCCGGTCCGGGTCCCCGGCGTAGTCGAACTGCGTGACCAGGTCGTTCGACGAGGCGAAGAACAGCTCGCCGGTCACGGAGTGCACCACGCTGCCGCCGTCGGGGGCGGTGAGGGAGGTGACGTCGGTGAAATGGGCGACGCGCTGCGCGAAGATGACCATCGCCGTGATCGTGCCGACGACGACACCGATGGCGAGGTTGTGCGTGGCGACCACGCAGACCACGGTGACGACCATGACGACGATCTCGCCTGCGGGCATCCGCTTGAGCGTCTTCGGGGCGATGGAGTGCCAGTCGAACGTCGCGAAGCACACCATCACCATCACGGCGACGAGCGCCGCCATCGGGATGTCGGAGACCACGGGTCCGAAGACGACGCACAGCACCAGTAGGAACGCGCCCGCGAGGAACGTCGAGAGGCGGGTGCGGGCCCCCGACACCCGTACGTTGATCATCGTCTGGCCGATCATGGCGCAGCCGCCCATGCCGCCGAAGAACCCGGTGACGATGTTGGCGATGCCCTGGCCCACGGACTCGCGGGTCTTGGAGGAGTGCGTGTCGGTGATCTCGTCGACGAGCTTGGCCGTCATCAGGGACTCCATCAGGCCGACCAGCGCCATGGCGAGCGCGTAGGGGGCGATGGTGGTCAGGGTGGCCCACGTGAACGGCACGTCGGGCAGGCCCGGCACCGGCAGGGACGAGGGCAGCTCGCCCTTGTCGCCGACGGTCGGCACGGCGATGCCCGCGGCGACCGTGATCGTGGTCAGGACGACGATGGAGACGAGCGGCGCCGGGACCACCTTGGTGACCTTCGGGAAGAACACCATGAGCGCGAGCCCGCCGACGATGAGCGGGTAGACCGCCCACGGCACGTCGTGCATCTCCGGCACCTGCGCCATGAAGACGAGGATGGCGAGGGCGTTGACGAACCCGACCATCACGCTGCGCGGCACGAACCGCATCAGCTTCGCGACACCCAGCACGCCGAGGACGATCTGGAAGACACCGGCGAGGACGACGGCGGCCACCAGGTAGCCGAAGCCGTGTTCGCGGTTGAGCGGGGCGATCACCAGGGCCACGGCGCCGGTCGCCGCGGAGATCATCGCGCGGCGGCCGCCGACGACGGAGATCGTGACGGCCATGGTGAACGACGCGAACAGGCCGATCGCGGGGTCCACCCCGGCGATGATCGAGAACGAGATCGCCTCGGGGATCAGGGCGAGTCCGACGACGAGACCGGCGAGGATCTCGGTGCGCCAGACCTTCGGATCGGACAGCCAGTCGGGGCGCAGTGCGGAGAATGTGGGCGTGGGCAAGTAGGGCTACCTGAGGAGTGTGGGAGAGAACCGCCCACTCTATAGGGCGACACACAGGCCCTAGTTCCTGTGTCGGCTGCGTACCAGTAGATACAGGAAGTACGGCGTGCCGATCACCGCGGTCATCAGCCCCGCGCCGAGCTGCGCCGGTGCGATCACCGTCCGCCCCACCAGGTCCGCGGCGCACACCAGGATGGCGCCGAGGAGCACGGCGACCGGCACCACGCGCACGTGCTGCTTGCCGACGAGTGCCCGGGCCGCGTGCGGGGCGACGAGTCCGACGAAGCCGATCGTGCCCGCGGCGGCCACGGCGGTGGCGCTCAGGAGCACGCTGAGGACGAGGAAGCCGAGGCGGCCGCGGCCCAGGTTCAGACCGAGCAGCCGTGGGGTGTCCTCGTCGAGGGAGACGAGGTCGAGTTCGGTGCGGCGTACGACCGCGACGGTCAGGCCCACGGCGAGGACGAGCGCGAGGGGCACCACGTCGGGCAGGGTCCGGCCGTAGGTGGAGCCGCCGAGCCAGGTGAGCGCCTTCGTCGCGTTGAACGGGTCGGTGAGGATGATCAGCATGCTGATGACGGCCGTCGCGCCGGTGGCGACGCCGAAGCCGACGAGGACGAGCCGGTTCTGCCGGAACCCGCCCTTCGCCGCGAGGCCGAAGACGATGACGGCGCTGACCGCGGCGCCCGCGAACGCGCCGCCCGCGATGGTCCACGATCCGGCGGCGGGCACCGTCGTCACGAGCAGCACGGCGCCCAGCGCGGCGCCGTTCGTGACGCCGAGGACGCCCGGTTCGGCGAGGGGGTTGCGCGTGACGGCCTGTACGAGGGTGCCTGCCAGAGCGAGCGCCGCCCCCGCGAACAGCGCGGCGAGGACGCGCGGCACCCGGGTGTCGAGGACGAAGGAGACGGTCTGGCCCGCCCTGCCCTGCGCCCAGTTGACGACGTCGCCCAACAGCAGCTTGCTGTCGCCGATGAGGACCGCGGCGACGACCAGGCCGACGAGGGCGGCCACGAGGACGACGGTCGTACCGATGAAGACGCCGCGGCTGCGGATGCGCAGCCGGTCGGGCGGGGCGGCGCCCGCCGTGTCCCGCACCCGTGCGGCCATGACGACCAGGAAGAGGGCGCCGACCAGGCTGGTGACGACGCCCGTCGGCACGGCGACCGCCACGTCGGACGGCACGACGGCGCGGAGCAGCACGTCGGAGCCGAGGACGAGGGCCGCGCCGGTGAGCCCGGCGGCCGGGAGGCTCGCGCGGGAGCGGGTGAACGCGCGGAGTTTGCGGGCGAGGGGGCGTACGAGGGCGGGGGCGCACAGGCCGACGAACCCGATGGGGCCCGCGAGGGTGACGGCGGAGGTGGAGAGGAGCGCGGCGAGGACGACGGCGGTGAGGCGGGTGGAGCGGACGGGTACGCCGACACCGCGCGCCGCGTCGTCGCCGAGGGCCAGGGCGTCGACCTTGCGGGCGAGCAGCAGCAGTCCGACGAGGCCGACGGCGGCGACGGGTGCCATCTGCAGCACGCCGTCGAAGCCGTTCTGCGCCACGCTGCCCTGGTTCCACTTGTAGAGGCCCTCGGTCTCCTGCGGGAACAGCTGGAGCAGCCCTTCGGTGACGGCGGTGAGGCCGAGGGTGAGGGCGCTGCCCGCGAGGACGAGCCGGACCGTGCCCGCGCCGAGGCCGGAGAGGCCGAGGACGACGGCGGCGGCCAGGAGCCCGCCCGCGAACGCGATGCCGGAGGAGGCGAGGAAGGGCAGGGAGATGCCGGTGGCCGCGGCGAGGCCGAGCGCCATGTAGGAGCCGGCGTTGACGGCGAGGGTGTCGGGTGAGGCGAGGACGTTGCGGCTGACGGCCTGGAGGGCGGCGCCCGCCATGCCGAGCACGGAGCCGACGAGGAGCGCGGCGGTCATGCGGGGCAGCCGGGAGGCGATGACGACGGAGCTGTCGGTCGTGTCGGCGCGGCCGGTGAGGGCCTTCCACACCTCGGGGGCTCCGACGGCGGCGGTGCCCTGGGTGACGTCGACGACGGCGAGCGCGGCGACGAGGAGGAGCAGTGCGGCCGTCACCGCGACCGCGCCGGTCCGGGACGCGGCCGCCGACGGACGGGTGGCGGGGGCGGTTGCGGTGACGGCCATGGTGTTACTTCTTCAGCGCCTCGACGACGGAGTCGACGTACTGGTTCATCGACTCGGTGCCGCCGAACATCCAGATGCCGTCGGGCAGCCGGTGCACGTTGCCCTTCTTGACGAACGGCAGGGACGTCCACACCTTGTCCTTCTTCAGGACGCCGGTGAACGGGTTGCTGCCCTTGTCGTCGTCGTTGCCGATGTAGGCGAAGTGCACGTCCTCGTCGAGCTCGGTGAGGCCCTCGACGTCGGTGGCGCCCAGGCCGTACGCCTTGTCGCCCTTGACCTTCCAGTCGTTCTTCAGGCCGAGCTTCTTGTTGACGGCGCCGATGAGCGAGCCGTCGGTGTACGGCCGGATGGAGGTCTGGTTGCCGGTGACGTAGCCGTCGGCGAAGGCGTACTTCGCGCCGTCCTCGCCGGCGGCCGCGAGCGCCTTCCTGCCCTCGGCGAGCTTCGCCTCGAAGTCCTTCTTGAGCTTCGTGGCCTGCTCGGTGGTGCCGGTGGCCTCGGCGAGGAGGTCGAGGTTCTCGGTCATCTGCCCGATGGGGTCCGCGGCGTCGGCGGGGCGCAGGTTGAGGACCGGGGCGATCTTCCGCAGCTGCTTGACGGCGGCGGCAGGCAGGTCGGTGGTCGCGATGATGAGGTCGGGCTTCAGGGAGGCGATGGTGTCCATGCTCGGCTCGCCGCGCGTGCCGATGTCCTTCGCGTCGTTCTTCAGCGGTACGGCGCTGTCCCAGGCCTTGTAGCCCTTGACGTCGGCGACGCCGGTCGGGGCGACGCCCAGCGATATCAGGCTCTCGACGGCGTTCCACTCGGTGCCGACGACCTTCTTGGCGGGGCCGTTCTTCAGCGTCACCTTGGCGCCGGTGCCGTCGGTGAGGGTGATGGAGTCGGCGCTCTTCGCGTCGTCGGCGGCGGGCTCGGTGGTGCCGCAGGACGACAGGGCGAGGGCCGCGGCGGTGGCGGCCGCCGCGGTGATCAGGTGGCGTCTCATGAGGTGGTGCTGAGCCTTTCGCTTCGCGAGTGGTGGCGGCCGATGGCGCGGGTGCGCAGGCGGCCGGTGAGGGGGTCGGAGTCGACTTCGATGCGGATGCCGTACGTGTCGCTGAGGCGTTCCGGTGTCAGTACGTCCGCGGGGTCGCCGTCCGCGACGACCCGCCCCTCGTCGAGCAGGAGGATCCGGTCGGCGATGGCCGCCGCCTGATCGAGGTCGTGCAGGACGGCGCCGACGGCGATGCCGTGGTCGTCCGCCAGGTCCCGCATGAGGTCGAGGAGTTCGACCTGGTAGCGGAGGTCGAGGTGGTTCGTGGGCTCGTCGAGCAGGAGCACGCCGGTCTCCTGGGCGAGGCAGCCGGCGAGCCAGACGCGCTGGAGCTGGCCGCCGGACAGGTGCTCGGCGCCGCGCTCGGCGAGGTCGGTCACGCCGGTCATGGCGAGCGCGCGGTCCACCGCGGCACGTCCGCCGGGGTCGGCCTTGCCCCAGCGGCCCCGGTGCGGATAGCGGCCGAACTCGACGACGTCGCGCACGGTCAGGCCACTGGGTGTGGGGCGGCCCTGGGTGAGCAGGGCGACGTGGCGGGAGAACGCGCGGGGGCTCAGGGCGAGCCCGTCGGTGTCGCCGTCGATGACGAGCTTCGCGGTGCGCGGGCGCTGGAGCCGCGCGAGGGTGCGCAGCAGGGTCGACTTGCCGCTGCCGTTCGGGCCGATCAGGACGGTCACTCGGCCGGGCAGCAGCGTCATCGAGGCGTCGTGGACGACGTCGACGCCTTCGTACGCCACGGTGACGCCCGTGGCGATGAGTTCATGACCTGGGGGGCGCGGGGCCGCGGCGGTCTCTTCACCTACATGCACGCCGCAGAGGTTAGCCTAACCTAAGCAGGGATAGAAACAGGCCCCCAATCAGTGGACGCAAGCGGGTATTCGGCCAGACCTGGGCGGTCGGCCGAGCTGTTCGACGGTCAGCGGGGCGAATCCGATGCGCGTGCCGGTGCCGTCGGACCAGCGGACCTCGATGCGGGTGTCGTCCGCCGCCACGACTTCCGCCGCCTCCGCGAGCGGCGTCGGGTCCGGTTCCGGGACCGGTTCCGCGCTGAGAACAGCCAGGCAGGCATGGAGTGTCGTGCCCGAAATCTCCGACGACAGGCGGGGGATGCGGGCCGCGCGGGTGTAGGCCGTGCCCTGCGGGGCGCGGATCTCGTCCTGGTGTGTCCAGCCGTGCAGGGGGTGGAGGGCGCTGTACGGCGGGGCGTCGAGCGGTGTCGCCCAGCCGGTCTGGGTGGCGCGGGCTCCTCCGGGGGCGCCTGTGATGCGGTGGACCCGTAGTTCGTGGCGGCCTTTCGCCACCGACACGCTCTCCACGCGGAGGCCCGGGATCATCGGCGGGCCCCCGGTGAAGACCGGGCGGTGCCAGGACGCCGCCCAGTCGGGACCGCTGCCCAGGGGGTGGATGCGGCGACGGACGCTGGGGACGCCTGCGACCTCGACGGCGAGGTGGTTGTCCGGGGGGTTGCCGGGGGCCGTGGGGCCCGTGTGCGTCGAGTACGCCTGGTGGCCGTAGAGCGGGTCCTGTTGCGCCGCCGACTCCCCCTCGTGCGGGCGGACGTCGTCGCTGCCGTGGTTGTGGAGGCGGACTATTCCGTCGGCGCGCGTCGACTGCACGAGCAGGCCGGGTTCGGGGAGCGCCAGGACGTGGTCCGCGGTCTCGACGGGCGCGTGCTCCTCGGTGGCCGTCCAGAGTGCGTGGTCGGCGGGGGCGAGCAGGGCGACGAACGCCTTCGACGCCCAGTACGGCGACGCCGGGCCGGAGTAGCTCTGCACGGTCGCCCCGTGCGGGCCGTGCCAGCCGCGGGTCAGCAGGCCGTCGCCGTCGACCGCGCCCCGGTCCAGGAAGTGCCGCAGGGCGCCGCTGATCAGGCGCCGCGAGACACCCGGGCGCAGGGGCGTGTGGCCGGTGAGGGCGCCGAGGGCCACGCTCGCCCCGGCCGCGAAGCGGTACGTCAGGGAGCGGCCGAAGTGGATCGGGGCGCCGTCGGCGCCGAAGAGGTGGCTGTGACCCTCCAAGTGCGCGGCGAGTCGGGGCCCGAGGCGGTCCAACAGGGGTGCGTCGCGGGCCAGGTGTGCTTCCAGGACCGGATACAGGTGCAGGGCCCAGCCGTTGTAGTGGTCGAAGGCGCGGCCGTCGCCGTCCGTGTACCAGCCGCCGCCGACGTACCAGCTCTCCAGGAGCTCAAGGGCCCGCTGCCGGGCGCGGCGCGTCTCGTCGTCGCCGCGGCCGACCGCTTCCAGGAACGCGGCGACGGTATAGGGGAACAGGTACCAGTTGTTGGGTGCGGGTACGTGGCGCAGGGCGCCGCGCAGCCAGGACTCCGCCCTGTCCTGGACCTCGTCGTCCAGGGTGTCCCACAGCCACGGCCGGGTGAGGCGCAGGCCGAGCGCCACCGACGCGGACTCCACCATGGGCTGGCCCTGGACGTGGTGGTCGAGGACGAGCGGCCAGGACTCGGCGTCGGCGCGGCCCGGGGTGCGGGTGCCCGAGGCGAGGCCCTGCGCGTACCGGGGCAGCCAGCCGTGCGGGTCCTCGCCGCCGGCGCCCGCCACGCGGAACGCGGCCGCCAGGAACGTACGGGCGTACCCTTCGAGACCGTCGGAACGCACGCCCGATACGGAGGGCCTGCCCGGGAGGTCGAGCAGGGCGCGCCCCGGCGTGGCCCACTTCCAGGCCGCGTGGAGCAGGGCGTCGGCGGCGGCCTCCCAGTGAACGCGGGTGTAGCCGGTACGTGGGCTCAAGTCGTGTTTGTAGGGCGGAAGTTGCCACGCCGGTCGACTCGTCCTCGCCTTCACGCCAGGTACGCCAGCCTGTCGAAGGGCACGGGGTGCGCGAAGCCGTCCCCCGCTGCCCAGCGGCGCACCTCGTCGACGGCGGCGCACGCGAGCCGCCGCCACTCGTTGCCCTGGGAGCCCGCGAGGTGCGGGGTGAGCAGGGCGTTGTCCGCGGACCACAACGGGTGGTCCGGGGGCAGGACTTCGGGGTCGGTCACGTCGAGCACGGCGCGGATGCGGCCGGAGGTGACGGCATCGGTGAGCGCGTCCTGGTCGACGACGGCGCCGCGTGCGGTGTTGATGAGTACGGCGTCGGGGCGCATGGCGTCGATGAGCCGCCGGTCGACGAGTCCGCGGGTGGCGGGCAGCAGCGGGGTGTGGACGCTCACCGTGTCGCTCTGCGCGAAGAGTTGGTGCAGCGGCACCGGCTCCGTACCGAGTGCGGTGGCCTCGTCCGCCGACACGTACGGGTCGTACAGCAGCACCCGCAGGTCGTGGGGGCGCAGCAGCTCGATGACGCGGCGGCCGATGAGGGAGGCGGAGAGGATGCCCACCGTGCGGCGGTAGTTGCCGGTGCCGCGCGGCGTGCGCAGCCAGTCCACCTCCGCGCGTGCGGCACGGAAGTCGCGGGCGCCCTCCAGGACGCGTTTGCCGGTGAGCAGGATCATCGCGACCGTGTACTCGGCGACGGGCAGCGCGTTGGCCGCGGCGGCCGATGACACCTCGATGCCGCGCTCCCAGCACGCGTCGGTGATGTGCGCGCGGATGGACCCCGCCGTGTGGACGACGGCACGCAACCGCGGGGCGATCGCGAGGACTTCGGGGGTGAGCGGCGGGCAGCCCCATCCCGTGACGAGCAGTTCGGCTTCGGACAGTACGGTTCGTGCGCGGCCGGTGGTGAAGTCGTCAAGTACGGGCGGCGGTTCCAGGGTCACGGCGTCGGCGAGGGCTTCGAGGGTCGGCGGTTCCAGTATGGCCTGGGCCGCCTTCCGCGACATGGCGAGGGCGGCCGTGGGCCGGGGGGACAGTGACATGTTCCTCCTCGTAGGAGCCACTCAGCGACGGGACGTGGGTGCGGAGGTAGACGCGGGGGCAGAAGCGGGGTCGGACGTGCGTGCGGTCGCAGGTGCAGACGCGGGCGCGGGCCCGGTGCTTCTGCGCACCACGAGTCGCGTCGGCACCAGATCCGTCCCGGGGGTCGCGGGCGTACGCTCCCGGATCTGGCGCAGCGCCTCCACCGCGCTCCTGCGGCCCACCTCCGTGAAGTCCTGGTGGACCGTGGTCAGGGGCGGGATGAAGTGCGCGGAGTCGGGAACGTCGACGAAGCCGACCACGCTGACGTCCTCCGGAACGGAGTCGTTGGTCGCGAACACAGCGGTGCAGTCCGGGAGTTCGGCCAGGGCGAGGCCCGCGGCGTAGCCCGAGTCGGCGGACCAGTCGCCCCGCACCGGTTCGGGGACGTGGCGTCCCGCCTCCTCCAGAGTGGCGCGCCAGGCCTGTGTGCGGCGCTCGCCGACGAACGACTCCTCGGGCCCCGTCACGTGCCAGACCGTCTCGTGGCCGAGGTCGAGGAGGTGTTGCACGGCGAGGCGGGCGCCGCCCACCTGGTCGGTGTCGACCACGCGGTAGCGGTCGCCGGTGTCGGTGTCCACGATCAGCACGCGCACACGCCTGCCCTCACCAGGTGATGTTTACGTAACCACGCGCCGAGCCTACTCCCCCGTCGTCACCTCCTACGACTACGACGCCCCGCTCTCCGAGTCCGGCGACCCGGGCCCGAAGTACCACGCCTTCCGCGAGGTCATCGCCCGCCACGCGCCGGTACCGGACCAGCCGTCGCCGCCCCCGGCCCCCAAACTCCGGCGCACCGAGGCCGAGTTCACACGTCGCACCCCGCTCCTCCCCTACGCGCACGCCCTGTCGGGGATCGTGCGGACGGAGCTGCCCGCGACGATGGACGAGCTCGACGTCGCCGACGAGTCCAAGGCCGACGGCGCCACCGTGGTCCAGTACCGCTGCGGCGCCAAGGCCCACCAGCAGTGGCGGTTCCCTGACCGCGAAGAGCGGCTACGTCTCCGGCGGGTCCGGAGAAGCGGGACCCCGTCCAGGTCGCGGACGGCCGGGCCACGTTCACGGTCCCGGCGCAGTCGGTCACCAGCTTCGTGGTCGACGGCGTGTCCTGACGCGCCGACACCCACGCTGATCCGGTGGATTGTCCGGTTCCGGCGGCCCGGCGACGGGTCGCCGGGCCGGACAATGGGCGGCGGGGGTGATTGCGGTGCCACGGGGTGAGCGGCCGCTGGAGGACGACGGTGGCGAGCTCACCGAATTCGCCGCCGAGTTACGGCGGTTGAGGGAGAAGGCGGGCAGTCCGCCGTACCGTCGGCTGGCCCGCGACGCCCATTACTCCTCGACGACGCTGGCCGACGCGGCCGCCGGCCGCAGGCTCCCGAGCCTGCCGGTCACGCTCGCCTACGTGCGGGCCTGCGGTGGGGACACGGCGGCGTGGGAGGCGAGGTGGCGTGCGCTGGGTGCCCGGCTCGCGGCGGCGGACGCCCGGACGGATACGGCGCCCGACCCGGGGGGCGGTCCGGACCAGCGGGGGCCGTACGTGGGTCTCGCCGCGTTCCAGCCCGAGGACGCCGACTGGTACTTCGGCCGGGAGCACCTCACCGAGGACCTGGTCGCACGGGTGCGCTCCCGCCGCTTCCTCGCCGTCTTCGGCGCCTCCGGCTCGGGCAAGTCCTCACTGCTGCGGGCGGGACTGCTGCCCCGGGTAGGGGGAGGGGACGCGCTCGGGTGGCGCGTCGTTCTGCTCGCGCCCGGCGCCCACCCCCTGGAAGAGTGCGCCGCACAACTCGCCCGCGTCACCGGGGACTCCGCGACCACCCTGCGCACGGACCTCGCCACGGACCCGCGCGCCCTGCACCTGACCGCGCTCAAGGCGCTGGCCGACCGTCCCGACGACGTCGAACTCCTCGTGATCGTCGACCAGTTCGAGGAGGTCTTCACCCTCTGCTCCGATCACCGGGAGCGTACGCGGTTCATCGCCGCCTTGCTCACCGCGGCCCGAGCGCCCAACAGCCGCACGCGCGTCGTCCTGGGTGTGCGCGCCGACTTCTACGCCCGCTGCGCACGGCACCCCGAGCTCGTCGAAGCCCTGCGCGACGCCCAGTTGCTCGTGGGCCCGATGAACACCGACGAGCTGCGCCGGGCGATCAGCAGGCCCGCCGCACGCGCCGGATGCACCGTCGAGGGGGCGCTGCTCGCCCGGGTGATCGCCGATGCCACCGGCCGCGCCACCGTGCTGCCGCTGGTCTCCCACGCCCTGCGCGAAACGTGGCGGCGACGCCGCGGCAACACGCTCACCCTCTCCGGTTACGAGGCCGCGGGCGGCATCCGGCACGCCCTCGGCCAGACCGCGGAGACCGTGCACGCCGGTTTCGACGACCGTCAGCGCCAGCTGGCCCGCGCGCTTCTGCTGCGCCTCGTCGCCGTCGGCGAGGGCACCGACGCCACGCGGCGCCGCCCGGCCCGCGCCGACCTCGACTCCCTCGGCGGGCCCGGCACCGGTCCCGGCGACGTACGGACGGTCCTCGACGCGCTGGCCGGGGCCCGCCTGATCACCCTCGACACGGACACGGTCGAGCTCACCCACGAGGCCCTGCTCCAGGCCTGGCCGCGGCTTCGGCACTGGATCGACGAGGACCGGGCCGGACTCCTGCTCCGTCAGCGGCTGAGCGACGCGGCGACCGCGTGGGACCGCGAGCACCGCGACCCGGGGGCGCTGTACCGCGGCACGCGCCTCGACGCGGCGGAGGACACCTTCCCCGCCCAAGGGCCGCCCTCCGCGGGAAGCGCCGTGGGCAGCTCCGCGGGAAGCGCCGTGGGAAGCTCCGTGGGCAGTGAACTCACCGAGCTGGAGCGCGACTTCCTCGCGGCCAGCACCGCCGCCCGCGAGCGCGAGCGGCTCGCCGAGGCGCGCACCACGCGACGGCTGCGCCGCTTCACGCTCGCCCTGTCCGTCCTGCTGCTGCTCGCACTGCTCTCGGGCCTGCTCGCCTGGGACCAGTACAGGACCAGCGAGGGCCATCGACGCGAGGCCGTCGCCGAGCAGCGCAGCGCCCTGTCCCGGCAGCTCGCCGCCCAGTCGGCGGCCCTCCTCACCGCCGACTCCGACCTCGCCTCGCTCCTCGCCGTGTACGCGTACCGCATCCACCCCACCCCCGAGGCGACCGCCGGTCTCTTCGCGGCGGCCTCGGGCCCCCTGCAACAGCGTCTGACCGGACACCGGGGCGAGGTGCGGGCGGTGGCCTTCAGCCCCGACGCCCGGACCGTCGTCAGCGGCGGCAAGGACGGAACCGTACGCCTGTGGAACACCGCGAACGGTCGGCAGGAGCGGCCTCTGACGGAACATCACGGGCCGGTCCACTCCGTCGCTTTCAGTCCTGACGGGCACACCGTGGCCGCGGGCGGGGACGACGGAACCGTACGGCTGTGGAACACGGCCACCGGGTCCTCGCGGGCCATGAAGACCCGCCTCCGGGGCGACGTGCGGGCGGTGGCGTTCAGTCCGGACGGGAACACCGTGGCCGGTGGGGGCCGTGACGGCGCCGTGCGCCTGTGGGACGCGGCGACGGGCAAGGCGCGGCGGGCGCTGCGGGGGCAGCAGGGAGCCGTCCGCTCGCTGGCGTTCAGCCCCGACGGGCGCTCGGCGGCCGGCGGTGGCGTCGACGGAACGGTACGGCTGTGGGATGTGGCGACTGGCGGTGCGCGTGTCCTGCGGGCCGGGCGGAGCAGCGCCGTGGCCTCGGTGGCGTTCAGTCCCGACGGCCGTGCGGTGACCGGCGGCGCCCTCGACGGCACGGTACGGGTGTGGGACGTCGCCACCGGCAAGGAGCGCGGCGCGCTCGCCGAGCGCCGCAGGGACGCGGAGTCGGTGGCCTTCAGCCCGGACCGCCGTACGGTGCTCAGCGGCCAGCACGACGGCACCGTACGCCTCTGGGACGCGGCGACCGGGACGCTGCGCGCCGTGCTCGCCGGGCACCGGGGCTCGGTGCCCGCCGCGGCCTTCAGCCCGGACGGGAGCACGGTGGCCAGCGGCGGGCGTGACGGCACGGTACGGCTGTGGGCCGTGTCGACCGGCAAGGAGCGTGTCACGGTGCCCGGGCGGCAGGGCGCCGTGCGTTCGGTGGCGTTCAGCCCGGACGGGCGCACGGTGGCCGGGGGCGCCCGCGACGGGACCGTACGGCTGTGGGACGCGGCCGACGGCAGGACACGACGGGTGTTGACGGGGCATCAGGGCGGTCTGTACTCCGTGGCGTTCAGACCGGATGGACGTACGGTCGCGGGCGGGGGTGATGACGGGAAGGTAAGGCTGTGGGACGTGGCGACGGGTAGGGCGCGCGAAGTGCTGACCGGGTTGCGGGGAGCCGTACGTTCCGTCGCGTTCAGCCGTGACGGGCGCACCGTCGCGGCCGGCGGTGGTACCGACGTACGGCTGTGGAACGCGGAGACCGGTGCGCCGCGAGGGGTGTCGGGACGGCAGCGCGAGGGCGTCCGGTCCGTGACGTTCGGGGCCGACGGCCACACCCTCGCCGTCGGCGGTGACGGAGGGACCCTGCGCCTGTGGGACGCCGCCACCGGGAAGTCCCGCGACGTGCGTACCGGCACCAAGTCGCCCGTGCGGACCGTGGCGTTCAGTCCGGACGGCCGTACGCTCGCCGGGGGCGCGGACGACGGCACGCTGCGGCTCTGGGACACGGCGACGGGTGCGGCCCGCGTCACGCTGGCCGGCACCCGCCGCGACGCTCAGTCGGTGGCGTTCAGCCCGGACGGCCGGACGGTGGCCGGTGGGGACCGGGACGGGACCGTCCGGCTGTGGGACGCCACCACCGGGCTCCAGCACTCCGTCCTGGCCGGGTACGAGGGGGCCGTGTGGTCCGTGGCGTTCAGTCCGGACGGCCGTACCGTCGCCAGCGGCGGCGAGGACGGCACGCTGCGGCTCTGGGGCGTGCTCCGCGGCACCGGTGAGGCGGTCGACCGGATCTGCCGCTCGCTGCGCAGGGATCTCAGCGCGGAGGAACGCGCCCGGTACCTGAACGTGCCGGACGAGGGCGAGTGGCCCCGGCGGGCCTGCGTGCGCTGAGAGAGGGCGGAGCTGCCTCCGCCCGGCACCCGACGCTTGCTGTCCGACGCCCGGTCGTCCGGCGCTCGTTGCCCCGCGCTCGTTGTCCGGCGCTTGTTGTCCGGCGCTCGTTGCCCCGCGCTCATTGTCCGGCGCTTGTTGTCCGGTACGTCGCGTCCGACCCCGGACAACCCCGTACCGGTAGAAGCAAGGGCATGACGTCCCTGACCAGCGCGCAGCCCGCGAGCCGGACCTCGCCGGACCGGACGCCCCGGAGCCGGCTGCGGTTCTGGCGCTCCCCCGCCGGCCAGCCCCGGTGGGCCAGGCCCGCGCTCCTCGGCATCGCCGCCCTCGCCGCCCTGCTCTACACGTGGAACATCACGAGCAGCGGCTACGCCCCCTACTACTCCGTGGCCGCGCGCAGTATGTCGGTGAGCTGGGAGGCGTTCCTCTTCACCAGCCTCGATCCGTCCGCCACCCTCACCCTGGACAAGATCGGCGGCTTCCTGTGGCCGCAGGCGCTGTCGGCGCGGATCTTCGGCTTCCACGACTGGGCACTGACCCTGCCCCAGTGCGTCATGGGCGTGATCTCCGTACTGGTGATGTACCGGCTGGTGCGCCGCTGGCAGGGGCCTGCCGCCGGGCTGCTCGCCGCGGGGCTGCTCACGGTGACGCCCGTGGCGGCCTCCATGTTCGGCCACGCGATGCTCGACGGCTCGGTCACCATGTGCCTCGTACTCGCGGCCGACCAGTATCAGAGGGCGGTGCGGAGCGCCCGGCTGCGGTCGCTGCTGCTCTGCGCGCTGTGGATCGGGCTCGGCTTCCAGGCGAAGATGATGGAGGCGTGGGTCATCGTGCCCGCGCTGTTCGTCGGCTATCTCGTGGCGGCGCCGGTCCGGCTGCGGCGTCGGCTCGGCCAACTGGCCCTGGCGGGCGCGTTGATGTTCACCGTGTCGCTGTCGTGGGTGGCGCTGATGACGTTCACCCCGGAGCGCGACCGCCCGTACGTGGACGGCTCCACCGACAACAGCGCGGCGGCGATGGTCTTCGGCTACAACGGCTTCAACCGGCTGCACGCGGGGCTGATCGACGGGGCGGCGCTGGCCGCGGGCGCGGCGAGGACGTCCCCGGGCCCGGACAGCGGCCGGGACCAGGCTCCTCCGAAGGACCGCGGCACGGCGAACGACCAGGACGGGCGCGCCCGCGGCACCGGCTCCCCCGGGCCGGACGGCACCGGCGCACCCGGCCCCGGCCCCGACGGCGCACCCGGACCCGACGGCGCACCCGAACCCGACGGCACCGGCGGCACGACCGGCAAGCAGCCCCGACCCGACGCCGACTCCACCAGCGCGCTCAAGCTCTTCGAGAGCTCCCGCTACGCGCCGCAGATCGGCTGGCTGTACCCGCTGGCGCTGTGCTCCCTGGTCTACGGTCTGCTGCGGCACCGCAAGGCCCCCCGCACCGACCGGGCCCGCGCCGGGTACCTGATGTGGGGCGTCTGGCTGATCGGGACCGGCGCGCTGCTCAGCTCGTTCGACTTCCCCCACACCGCCTACCTGGCGCCGCTCGCCCCGCCCCTCGCCGCGCTGGCCGCCGCCGGAACCGTCGCCCTCCGGCGCGCGCACGGCAAGGCCGAGAGCGGGGTACGGGTATGGGTGCTGCCCGCCGTCATCGTCGCCGAGACCGCCTGGACCGTCCGTCTCGCCTCCGACTACACCGACTTCGCGCCGTGGCTGATCCCCCTGACCGTCGCGGCCGCGCTCGGCGCCGTCCTCGCGCTGACGCTCCGTCGGACCACCGCACGCCGCCGCTTCGCCGCCGCGGGGTTGCTGGCCGGCTGCGTGGCCATGTTCGCCGCGCCCGCCGCCTGGTCGCTCTCGGTGCTGAACGAGCGGCACGCGGGCTCGGCGTTCGACGCCGCGGCGGGCCCGCTGCCCGCCGGGCTGCCGACGGGGAAGCCCTCCATCAGCCACCGGCCCGGCGCGGGCGGCGGACCCGGCGGTCCCGCCGGCGGAGGCGCCGGCCCGACGGGTGGCGTGGGCGCCGTCGGCCGGGACCTGCGCACCTCCCTGACGCCCGCCCAGAGCAAGCTTCTCGGCTACGTCCAGCAGCACGACGGGGATACCGAGTACACCTTCTCCGCGGAGAACTGGGAGGCCGCGGCGCCGTACATCTACGCCGAGGGCACACCCGTCCTGCCGCTCGCCGGGATGCACTCGACATCCGTGACCCTCACCGAGTACCGGCACCTCGTCGCCTCGGGAGACCTCCGCTTCGCCCTGGTCACCGACGCGGGCTCGAAGGCCTCGGAAATCGGCTCCTGGGTCGCGTCCGCCTGCGCCGAGGTCGACCCGCGGGCGTACGGAGGAGCGACCGCCGACGCCGAGCCGGCACCCGCGAACGACGCCCCCGAGGCGCCCGCGCCATCCCTGTACCGCTGCGAGCCGTCCGACGCCACCAGCCACTGAACCGGCGCGGACCGGCGCGCCCACCGACCGGGGGAGGAGCGGTGGCCGTCCCGACGACATCTGTCGGCACGGTCACCGCACCCGCGGTCACACCCCTCCGCCCTGTTCGAACATCCCGCCGTCAGCTCGTTCGCGTGGCCGGATCGTCGTGACGGAGCGGGAGATATCCGCCTCGATCACGGCGCCGGGCAGGGCCAGTACGAAGCCCTCCGCAACCGACGCCCGGATTGGCAGAAAACGCCTTGCGCCGCCCCGTGCCCGTCCCCGGTCCTGCCGCTTTGCCTATCCGCCGCGCACATGCCGACGGCATGGTGTCCGAAAAGCGGGGAGCCGCCCTGAAGCTCCGGAACGCTCCGGTTGCGGGTGTGGCAACTGTTGAGTGACGAACCATCAGGTGGTCCGCGCTCCCTTTCGGACAGAACTCGGAGTTTCGATTTCTCGTTTTATCGACGACGCCTACGGTGGTCGCTGTGGGGCAGGCACTGACCATGCCGGGAGATGACAGCTGCGCAGAACTCTTCGAGGGGGGAGTCCGTGCGGCCTGCGCTGAAACGCGCGCCGTCGGAAAAGGATGCGCCGTCCGGTTTGATCAGCCGGACGGCAAGCCTTTGCCGCGACGCCGGTGGAAAAGCCTGCCGCCGCCCGGTCGTGCGCACCGGAACAACCATGTCGGGTACACGGGGGCTTTCCAAGGGGGACCCTAGTGAAGGAATCTCGCTCGAGTGATCCCGGATCGGAACGGAGTGACTTAACAT
Source organism: Streptomyces sp. Je 1-369 (assembly GCF_026810505.1). Taxonomy (NCBI): domain Bacteria; kingdom Bacillati; phylum Actinomycetota; class Actinomycetes; order Kitasatosporales; family Streptomycetaceae; genus Streptomyces; species Streptomyces sp. Je 1-369. The sequence continues at coordinate 7,016,194 of NZ_CP101750.1, read as the reverse complement.
CGGATCGGAGCGGATTGCTGCTGGAGGCCTTTGATCCGCAGCAGTTCAGGGAGAACTCGGAAACAGCTCTCGCCAAGCTGGAGAAACACCTGTCGGACATCTCGATCAGGGGTCTCGAACTGATCGAACCGGCCAGGCTCTCCCAGGCCGCGAGAGAGCTCATGACGACCGAGCACGACAAGATCGCCGCGTTCGACGAGGAGCGTCTGGCGGGCATCATCGACCTGTACGTCCGTACGGGAATCCAGGTCCACTCCCCCGGTTACATGGGGCGGCAGTTCTCCGGAGTCGTGCCGCTCGCCGGCGTCATCGACTTCGTCAGCTCCGTGGTCAACCAGCCGTCCTCGTTCTACGAGGCGGGCCAGTTGCCCAACGCCGTGGAGCGGATCATGGCCGACGAGCTGAACCGCTTCATCGGGTGGGACCCGGAGCGCTTCACCATGCTCACCACGTCGGGCGGCTCGCTCGCCAACCTGACCGCGCTGCTCGCGGCCAGGAACGAGAAGCTGCCGGGGTACTGGTCACAGGGCGGTTCGGCGGTCCGCGGCCAGCCGAGGCCCGCCATCGCGGTCGGCGCGGACGTGCACTACAGCGTGGCGCGGGCGGCCGGCGTGCTCGGCATCGGCGACGCGCAGCTCGTCCGGCTGCCGCTCAACCGGCAGCAGCAGATCTGCCCCGGCGAGGTGCGCGCCACCCTGGAGGCGGCCGAGCGGCAGAACCTCAAGGTGTTCTGCATGGTCGCCTCGGCCGGCAGCACCTCGGTGGGTGCCTTCGACCCGATCGACGAACTCGCCGAGGTGGCCCGCGAGAAGGACATCTGGCTGCACATCGACGGCGCGCACGGCGCGAGCCTGCTGGTGTCGGACGCGCTCCGCGCCAAGCTGCGGGGCATCGAGAAGGCTGACTCCCTGACCTGGGACGCGCACAAGATGATGTTCGTGCCCGCGCCCTGCACGATGCTCTTCTACCGGAACAAGGAGACCGCGCTCTCGGCATTCCGGCAGAAGGCGAGCTACGTCTTCGACGAGGAGCAGGACGTCTATACCGCCTACGACAGCGGCGGAAAGAACTTCGAGTGCACGAAGCGTCCGATGATCATGACGCTGTGGGCACTGTGGGCCATTTACGGGCGGGCCCTCTTCGCGGAGAAAATCGAGTATCTCTGTCAGTTGACGGAGGAAGCCTATGGCGTCGTACGGGCCGATCCGGACTTCGAGACCCTGCACCGTCCGGAAGCGAACATTCTGTGCTTCCGCTACCATCCGGCCGACCTCGAAAACAAACTCGGCAGGCGACTCGAGAAGAAAGACGTGCACCATTTGCAGATCGCCCTCAGGAACCGCATCAAATTCGAGGGGAACTTCTTCATCTCGAAGGTGAACATCGACGGGGTGGCGGCACTGCGCGTGGTCATGATGAACCACCAGATCACCGGCGAGCACTTCCGGATGCTGCTGTCCGAAATCAAGAGGACGGCTCAGGACCTGCTCGGCGGAGAAGAGGGAACAGGAAAAGCGTAGAGGGGACGGATGTTGAGTACATCTCACGCTCCACAGGCACCTCATGTTCCACCGCAGACACCGCACATTCCATCGCCCGCACCGGCTCCCGGCGGCGCCCTCGAACTGGCCAACTGGCTCATCCCCGACTGGGAGCTGCAGCCGGAATCCGTCGAAGCCGTCACCGTGCTCCCCTCGTTCGCGAGCAAGATGCGCGAGTGCGAGCGGGTCTGCCAGACGCTGTACAGCGAGATCCCCCACGAGATCCAGGACGCGGTCGTGCTCCGCCGCCTCCAGCAGTTGGTGAACACCGTGCTGCTCAACCCGCTGTGGCGCGAACGGCTGCGCGGCGCCGGCATCGGGCACGCCCCGGCGACGTACGAGGAGTGGCAGCGCATTCCGCTGTCGGACAAGGACGTCCAGCGCGACTTCTTCATGGACACCCGGCCCGGCATGGTGGTGCCCCTCACCCGCGGCGAATTCGAGATCGTCGCGAGCGGCGGCACCAGCGGCGGCCGTCCGCTCGAAGTCGTTTACTCCTTGCGGGAGTTGAAGGACACCTATGAGATCGCGGGCCGCTTCATGGGGGCCTATCAGCTGGCCGGTCACCTCGCGGGCAGCGACCCGAAGTGGCTGTTCACCACGTTGGCCGACTACCAGATGTGGAGCAGCGGCACCATGGTCGGCGGCGTGCTGCAACACGTGCCCGGCGTCAACTACGTCGGCGCGGGACCCGTCACGGCCCCCGTGCTCGAGCACATGTTCTCCTACCGGGGCCCCAAGGCCCTGATGGGGATCTCGGCGGGCATCGCGATCCTCGCGGACCTCGGCGCGGGCATGCGCCAGGAGTACCGCGACAGTTTCCGTGTCGCCCTGTACGGCAGCGGGGTACTGCCGCAGCGCAAGCGGGTGGAGCTCCAGGCGCTGTATCCGAACCTGTCGATCCTCAGCTACTTCGCCGCCACCCAGGCGGAGACGATCGGCCTGCAGCTGGACGCCGCGTCGCCCTATCTGTCGGCGGTGCCGGGCCTGCACTTCATCGAGATCGTCGACGAGGAGGGGCGCCAGGTCCCGGAGGGCGAGGAGGGTGAGCTGGTCGTCACGCGGCTGCACGCGCACGAGACGCCGCTGCTGCGCCTGAAGCTGGGCGACCGGATGATCCACCGGCCCCATACGGACGGCCCCGGTCTGAAGACCCGGCAGTTCGAGTTCGCGGGCCGCACCGGGGACGTGCTGCACATCAACGACAGCCAGTACTCGGGGGCGCGGGCCTACGCGGCGCTGCGCGACGAGCTGAAGGCGGCGGAGGTGGTGGACCTGGACGCGGTGGCGCACGACGTCCAGTTCGTCAACCACCGCGAAGGCAAGACGATCACGCTGTACGCGGCGGTCGACGACGTGATGGGGCTGAGCTACCGCGCCGACACCGTACTCGGCCCGTGCGGGCTCCAGCAGGTGTTCGTGAACGCGCTGCCGCGCGCGCTCTCGCTGTTCAACCACGGCGAGGCCAACGCCGCGTCCATCGAGAGGACCGGATACACCCTCCAGCTCAAATTCGTGCCCAGGCTGTCCGCGGAGATCGAGCGGACAGCCGTCGGAAAGGTCCCGCTGGTCCGGGACCGCGGCTAGGGAGTGGAATGAACAGGAGCGGTATGAAAACGCAGGTGAACATCATCGCCGTCGTCGACGTCATCGGTGCGCTGTCCGTCAAGACGCTGCTCGACGGCAACCTCTGCATGGTCGACGACAGTGCGTTCGACAGCACCCACCAGGGCACGGCGGACCTCGTGACCGTGGTCAAGCCCGGCCAGGTCGTGTCCTGGACCGCGCTCGCCCTCGACCTGCAGACGCCGGTCGAGATCAAGAACATCTCGTTCGCGCCGTCCAACGGGCACAACGGCGCGACCGCGTCGGGGCCCGCCACGAGCCGGCCCGGCACCACGAACGGCGAGGCCCGCGGTCAGGACGAGTCCGATGGCGACAAGCTCGACCTCGACGTGTGGACCGGCGTGGTGCCGCACTGGATGACGCCGGGCGTGCCGTACCAGTACCGCCTCGAACTCCAGATGTACGAGGGTTCCAACAGCGTCATGTCCATCGAGTCACCCGCGTTGATGTGTCAGTAACGGCCCCCACGACGACGGCAAAGCCGGGAACGACGACGAAGGCGGAATCATGCCCCAACAGTTGGCGATCATCGTGCTCGTGGACGTGGGCAACGCGCTCGCGTCCAGCACGCTCGAAGGCAACACCTATCTGTTCGACAACATGAAGCTGCACGGCTCCGAGAACCAGGGGACCGCCGAGCTGGTGACCGCGATCAACGGCTCCTACTGGCGTGACGGCTCCCAGGCCAGCGAGCAGGTGCTCAACTGGCTGCCGTACAGCCTCGGTTCCATCCCGCCGACCGTGCCCCGCGGCTACGAGGTCGAGCGGGCCCGGCAGACCGACGAGCAGGCACTCGCCGAACTGCAGGAGCTCGCGGCCAAGTCGACGGTGCCGAGCGCCGACGCGGAGGTCGAACTCAACCGCATCCGGCGGAGTGTGGGCACCCGGGTCAAGACGACGCGGCGCACCCGGGGCCGGATGTCCGGACAGAAGATCGTGGACGTCATGGGTCAGGTCGTCACCGAGGACGCGACGGCCGCGGCGAGCTACCCGGCGCCGGTGATCACCGACATCTACGGCGAGGCCGTGGACTCGAAGATCATGTATCCGGCGGAGTACGGCTCGCCGGACATGGTCACCGACGGCTGGTACTGGTCGGCGACGGTCGACACGTCCCGTCCCGGGACGTACTCGTACATGATGCGCGTCCAGCTGCACAAGCTGGTGCAGACGAACGGCGAACTCCGGTGGGACCCGGTGAACCTGACGTGCGCGTCGGCGCTGAAGATCACCAACGAGCCGCGGCGCAACGCCTTCACCAAGGCGGGCATCGGCCAGCTGCCCATCCCGTCGTCGACCGCACGCCCCGGCCAGGGCGCCTGATCCACCCCCGGACGAGGAGGAACGGATGACCACCAAACCGAGGCGGGAAGCCGCCGTGAAGCGGCCGATCTCCATCACCGCCGTCGTGGACGCCGTCGGCGCGCTCGCGGCCGGCAACATGCACGGCCACCTGTACATGTACGACACGAACAAGGCGGGCGGCTCCACCGGGTTCGGCACCGAGGAGCTGCAGACGAAGGCGCGGCGCGGGGACCAGATCCTGTGGAACTGTCTCGCGCTGGAGTGCGAGGCGTTCGTCGCGATCGACGACATCGTCATCGACAGCGACATCTGCGAGCCGGTGCGCAAGGTGTATCCCGGCACCGACGTCGCGTACTGGACGGGGACGGTGAAGAAGGACGCCGGTCCGATCACGTACCAGATCAAGTTCAGGCTCGGCACGCGGGACGAACCGATCACCACCACCCTGTCGTCGTCCCTCGTCGGCTAGGGACCGGGCAGTCATGACGGTGTACGCGAAGGAGGCACGGTGAGCACCACTACGCGCAGCGGCGTGGAGAAGCAGAACCCCGGTCAGCTGAACTCGGTCCAGCTCAACATCGTGACGCTCATCAACATGGAGCGGGCGACGGCGACGGGTTCGCTGAGCGACGCGATGTACATGATGGACAACAGCATCGGCGGCAAGGGGCAGGGCACGTCGTCGCTGGAGACGGTGTGCAAGCAGGGTCAGGTCATCAACTGGATCGTGCGCCCGATCGACATGGAGAAGCGCCTGGACGGCACCTGGCCGCCCATGCCGAAGATCAACAACATCGTCTTCCTCGACACCGAGCTGGGTGACGAGGAGGACGTGGCGGAGCGGCGGATCTTCAACGAGCTGAAGATCTACGGGATGCCCGACCGGATGCGGGACAAGTACACGCCCGTCTACTACTACTGGGCGGGCACGGTGATGAGCACGGCGAAGCCCGGCCTGTACCGGTACCGGCTCGTGATGGAGCTGGAGCAGGAGAACAAGAAGGAGCGGCTGTACCTGAACACGGCCATCCACCCTTCGATCCGCGTGATCCCGGTCTGATCCTGTCCGACCTGCGCTTTTCCGGCAGTATCTGACATCGGAAGGCAGTATGAACGCGGTGTATACGCCCTGTGTATAGTGGGCGCATGCCCCCCATGAACAAGCCATCTGCCTGCAAGACGACGCACTCGGCCAAGAGGTTGCGTCGCACCGCCCCCGTCCTCGCGGCGGGGGCGGCCCTCGCCCTCGCGCTGACCGGCTGCACCAAGCTCGACACCACCTCGCCGAGCACCGTGCGCAAGGCGGGCGCGGAGGCGAAGGCCGCGGAGCAGGGGAAGTTCGGCACCGTCGACTGCCGCAAGGCCAAGTGCGTGGCCCTGACGTTCGACGCGGGGCCCAGCGAGAACACGCCCGGACTCCTGAAGATCCTCAAGGAGGAGAAGGTCCCGGCCACGTTCTTCACGCTCGGCAAGAACCACATGGAGAAGTACCCCGAGCTCGTGAAGCAGATGGACGCCGAGGGCCACGAGGTCGCGAGCCACACCTGGTCGCACAAGATCCTGACGAAGATCGACGCGGACGAGGCGCGCCGCGAGCTGGAGCGCCCCAACAAGGCGATAGAGAAGCTCATAGGCAAGAAGCCGACGCTGATGCGCCCGCCGCAGGGCCGCACCAACGACGACGTCAACAAGCTCTCCAAGGAGCTCGGGCTCTCGGAGGTCCTGTGGACCGTCACCGCCAAGGACTACACGACCAATGACTCCAAGCTGATCCAGAAGCGCGTCCTCGACCAGACGGAGCGGGACGGCATCATCCTGCTGCACGACATCTACAAGGGCACCGTGCCGGCCGTCCCCGGAGTCATCGACGGACTGAAGAAGCGCGGCTACGTCTTCGTGACCGTGCCCCAGCTCCTCGCCCCCGGCAAGGCCGAACCCGGCAAGGTGTACCGCTAGCCGCGAATCCCTCTGGCAGGCTCGGAGACGTGGCCATCTTCCAGATCACCCGCGACACCCCCCTGCCCGCCGCCGAGGCGTGGCGCCGGCTCACCACGTGGGAGCGGCACGGCGACGTCGCCCCGCTCACCCGCATCACCGTCGGCACTCCCGCGCCCACCCAGGTGGGCACCGTCTTCGTCGCCCGCAGCGCGCTGGGTCCCGTCGGCTTCGACGACGTGATGGAGGTCGTCGAGTGGTGTCCGCCGGACGGCTCCGCGCCGGGGCGGTGCCGACTGGAGAAGCGCGGGTCGTTCGTGACGGGCTGGGCGGAGATCGAGGTCTATCCCACCGCGGGCGCGGGCTCCGCGGTCGTGTGGCGTGAGGATCTGCGCGTACGGGGGCTGCCCGCGCTCTGCGACGGGATGCTGTCGTCCGTGGCGCGGCGGATGTTCAGGCGTGCCGCGGACCGGCTGCTGGCGGCCGGACCGGTATGAGTCCGGTGCCGTAGGGCCGTCAGGCGACCGACCCGATCCGCCCCGACGGTGCGTGCGAGCCGTCGTGGTGGATGGGGGTGTGCGCTCCGGTGAGGGAGACCCCGCTGCCGCCCCTGCGGTGGGCGACGATCTCCGCGGCGATCGACAGGGCGGTCTCCTCGGGCGTACGGGCCCCCAGGTCGAGGCCGATGGGCGAGCGCAGGCGCGCGAGCTCGAGCTCGGTGACGCCGACCTCGCGCAGGCGCTCGTTGCGGTCCACGTGTGTGCGGCGCGAGCCCATCGCGCCGACGTAGGCGACGGGGAGCCGCAGTGCCAGCTCGAGGAGCGGTACGTCGAACTTGGCGTCGTGGGTGAGGACGCAGAGCACAGTGCGGCCGTCGGTCTCCGTGCGCTCCAGGTAGCGGTGCGGCCAGTCGACGACGATGTCGTCGGCGTCGGGGAAGCGGGTGGGGGTGGCGAAGACGGGCCTGGCGTCGCACACGGTGACGTGGTAGCCGAGGAACTTGCCCATGCGGACCAGGGCCGACGCGAAGTCGATGGCGCCGAACACGATCATGCGGGGCGGCGGGACGCTGGACTCGACGAGGATCACCAGCGGCTGACCGCACCGCGAGCCGTCCGCGCCGATCTCCACGGTCGCGGTGCGTCCCGCGTCGAGCAGGGCGCGGGCCTCCCCCGCCACCGTGCGGTCCAGCTCGGGGTGTCCGCCGAGGCCGCCCTCGTACGCGCCTGCCCCGTCCGACGTACGGACGAGGAGGGCACGGCCGAGGAGTTCGGCGGGCCCGGACGTGACCCGGGCGACGGCGGCCGCCTCCCCCGCGGAGGCCGCGGCGAGGGCCGCGGCGAACACCGGCCTGGACGCGGAACCGGCGCGGACCGGGGTCACGAGGATGTCGATGATGCCGCCGCAGGTCAGACCCACGGCGAAGGCGTCGTCGTCGCTGTAGCCGAACCGTTCGAGGACGCTCTCGCCGTCCTCCAGGGACTGCCGGCACAGTTCGTAGACAGCGCCCTCCACACATCCGCCGGAGACCGAGCCGATCGCCGTGCCCTCGCTGTCGACGGCGAGCGCGGCACCGGGCTGCCGGGGCGCGCTCCCGCCGACCGCCACCACGGTGGCGACGGCGAAGTCACGTCCCTGCTCGACCCACCGGCTCAGCTCGTCGGCGATGTCCAGCATGTCGGCCTCCTCAAGGCTTCTACGGGTGTGCGGAGGGCTCAGCGCCTCAGTGGACGCCCAGCCATCCTTCGATGGGGTTGAGGGCGAAGTAGACGATGAAGATCACCGTCAGGCCCCACATGAAGGCCCCGATCTCACGGGCCTTGCCCTGGGCGATCTTGATGGCGACCCAGGAGACGACGCCCGCCGCGACACCGGTGGTGATGGTGTACGTGAAGGGCATGAGCACCACGGTCAGGAAGACCGGGATGGCGGTGGCGCGGTCGGCCCAGTCGACGTGCCGGGCGTTCATCATCATCATCGCGCCGATGACGACGAGCGCGGCGGAGGCGACCTCCTGCGGCACGATCGCGGTGAGCGGCGTGAAGAAGAGGCAGCCCGCGAAGAACAGGCCGGTGACGACGGAGGCGAGACCCGTGCGGGCACCCTCGCCGACTCCGGTGGCGGACTCGACGAAGACGGTCTGTCCCGAGCCGCCCGCCACGCCGCCGATGGCGCCGCCTGCGCCGTCGATGAAAAGCGCCTTGGAGAGGCCCGGCATGCGGCCCTTCTCGTCGGCGAGGTTGGCCTCGGTGCCGACGCCGATGATGGTGGCCATCGCGTCGAAGAACCCGGCGAGCACGAGGGTGAAGACGATCATGCCGACGGTCATCGCGCCGACCTCGCCCCAGCCGCCGAACTCGACCTCGCCGATGAGCGAGAAGTCGGGTGACGAGACCGCGCTGCCGTGCAGTTCGGGGGCGCCGTTCGCCCACTGCTTGGGGTTGATCACGTCGAGGGCGTTGAGGATGACGGCCACGACGGTGCCGGTGACGATGCCGATCAGGATCGCGCCGGGGGTGTTGCGCGCCTGGAGCATGAAGATCAGGAGCAGGGTGCACGCGAAGAGCAGGACGGGCCAGCCGGAGAGCTCACCGGCGGGGCCGAGGGAGAGCGGGGTGGCCTTGCCGGGGTGCACGAAGCCGCCCTTGACCAGGCCGATGATGGCGATGAACAGGCCGATGCCCATGGTGATGCCGTGCTTGAGGGCGAGCGGGATCGCGTTCATGATCATCTCGCGGAGCCCGGTGACCACCAGGAGCATGATCACCACGCCGTACATCACGCACATGCCCATGGCCTGCGGCCAGGTCATCTCGGGCGCGACCTGCGAGGAGATCACACCGGACACGGAGAGTCCGGCGGCCAGGGCCAGCGGCACCTTGCCGACGAAGCCCATGAGGAGCGTGGTGACCGCCGCGGCGAGCGCCGTCGCGGTGATCAGGGCCTTCTGGCCCATGGTGTCCCCCGCCGCGTCCTTGCCGGACAGGATCAGGGGGTTGAGCAGGACGATGTACGCCATCGCCATGAACGTGGTGATACCGCCGCGCACCTCACGCGCGACCGTGGATCCCCGCCGGGATATGTGAAAGTACCGATCGAGCCAAGACCTGCCGGCCGGGACGCGCGAGCCGGAGCCCGCGTCCTCTGCGGTGGTCTTCGGCTCCACTGACGACTGGGTCATGGTGCCTACTCCCAAGGTTCACAGGGGCACCCGCGGAGTCGCGGGATTTGGGATGGTGCATTGGCTGCACGACCCGGGGGACGGCCCGAGACGAACGACATCTCCCTCGAAGGAGAGGGGAGTTGAGATCCGAGCGGTGCGGGCGGCGGAAGTGTGACGTTCCTGGCAGCCGCGCACCGCTCGGAGAACCTTGCTGATCCCCGAGCGGGGGGATCATTTCCCTCACTGAGGAGCCCTCGACGAGGGACCCTCAGTGAGGGCTCACGTGCCGGTGAGGTGTTCGGGACGCACCGGCGTCTTGTTGAGTTCGAGCCCCGTCGCGCTCCTGATGGCCGCGAGGACCGCCGGGGTGGACGACAGGGTCGGTGCCTCGCCGATGCCACGCACGCCGTACGGCGCGTTCGGGTCGGCCAGTTCGAGGTAGTCGACCGGGATGGTCGGCGTGTCGAGGATGGTCGGGAGCAGGTAGTCCGTGAAGGAGGGGTTGCGCACCTTCGCGGTCTTCGGGTCGACGATGATCTCTTCCATCACCGCGACGCCGAGGCCCTGCGTGGTGCCGCCCTGGATCTGCCCGATGACGGAGAGCGGGTTGACCGCCTTGCCGACGTCCTGGGCGCAGGCCAGCTCGATCACCTTGACGAGGCCGAGCTCGGTGTCGACCTCGACCACCGCGCGGTGCGCGGCGAAGGCGTACTGGACGTGGCCGTTGCCCTGTCCCGTGCGCAGGTCGAAGGCCTCGGTGGGGCGGTGCCTGAACTCCTCCTCCACCTCCACCGCCTCGTCCTCGAGGACCTCCACGAGGGTGGTGAGGACCTCGCCGCCGTCGGTGACGACCTTGCCGCCCTCCAGGAGGAGTTCGGCGTTGGCCCACGCCGGGTGGTAGGAGCCGAACTTGCGCCGGCCGATCTCCAGGACCTTCTCGCGGACGATCTCGCAGGAGTTCTTGATGGCGCCGCCGGTCATATACGTCTGGCGGCCCGCGGAGGTCGATCCCGCCGAGCCCACCTGCGTGTCGGCGGGGGCGATGGTGACCTGCTGGACACCGAGCTCGGTGCGGGCGATCTGCGCGTGGATGGTCACGCCGCCCTGGCCGACCTCGGCCGCGGCGGTGTGGACGGTGGCCACGGCCTCGCCGTTGATGACCTCGATGCGGATCTTCGCGGTCGAGTAGTCGTCGAAGCCCTCGGAGAAGCCGACGTTCTTGATGCCGACCGCGTAGCCGACGCCGCGGACGACGCCCTCGCCGTGCGTGGTGTTCGACAGACCGCCGGGCAGCGCGCGGACGTCGGCGCCCTCGCTGGACTCCCACTGGCGCACGGGCGGCAGCGGGCGGGCCTTGACGCGGCGCAGCAGCTCGGCGACGGGGGCGGGCGAGTCGACCGGCTGCCCGGTCGGCATGACCGTGCCCTGTTCCATCGCGTTCTTCTGCCGGAACGCCACCGGGTCCATGCCCAGCTTGGCGGCGACCTTGTCCATCTGCGCCTCGTAGGCGAAGCACGCCTGGACCGCGCCGAAGCCACGCATGGCGCCGCAGGGCGGGTTGTTGGTGTAGAGGCCGATCGCCTCGATCTCCACGTCGTCGATGACGTACGGGCCGACCGAGAGGGACGAGGCGTTGCCGACGACCGAGGGCGTCGACGACATGTAGGCGCCGCCGTCCAGGACGATCTTGCACTTCATGTGCGTGATCTTGCCGTCCTTGGTGGCGCCGTGCTCGTAGTAGAGCTTCGCCGGGTGCCGGTGGACGTGGCCGAAGAACGACTCGTACCGGTTGTAGACCATCTTGACGGGCTTGGAGGTGCGCAGGGCGAGGACCGAGGCGAGGATCTGCATCGAGATGTCCTCGCGGCCGCCGAACGCGCCGCCGATGCCCGCCATCGTCATGCGGACCTTCTCCTCGGGCAGGCCGAGGCAGGGGGCGATCTGCTTGAGGTCCGAGTGCAGCCACTGAGTGGCCACGTACAGGTCGACGCCACCGTCCTCGGAGGGCACGGCGAGGCCGGACTCCGGGCCGAGGAAGGCCTGGTCCTGCATGCCGAAGGTGTACTCGCCCTTGACGATCACGTCGGCCTTCTTGGCGGCCTCGGCGGCGTTGCCGCGGATGATCGGCTGGCGGTGCACGATGTTCGGGTGCGGGACGTGCCCGGCGTGGTGGTCGCCGCGGTTCTCGTGGACCAGGATCGCGTCGGGAGCGGTCGCGGACGCCTCGTCCGTGATGACCGGCAGTTCCCGGTACTCGATCTTGATCTTGGCGGCGGCGCGGCGCGCGGTCTCCGGGTGGTCGGCGGCCACGAGGGCGACCGGCTCGCCGTGGTGGCGGACCTTGCCGTACGCGAGGACGGGGGTGTCCTGGTACTCCATGCCGTAGTTCTTCGCGGCGGGCAGGTCGTCGGCCGTCAGGACGGCGTAGACGCCCGACAGGGCCACGGCCTCGGAGGTGTCGATGGAGACGATCTCGGCGTGCGCGACCGTGGAGCGCAGGACCTGTCCCCAGATCATCTCCTCGTGCCACATGTCCGAGGAGTAGGCGAACTCGCCGGTGACCTTCAGGGTGCCGTCGGGGCGCAGCATCGACTCGCCGACGCCGCCCTTCGTCCGCGCACCCTGGGTGACGTTGGCGGGGATACCGGTAGTGGTACCAGCCATGATCAGACCACCTCTCCCTGGCGGGCCGCGGCGAGGCGGACCGCGTCGAGGATCTTCTCGTAACCGGTGCAACGGCAGAGGTTGCCGGAGAGCGCCTCGCGGATGTCCGCGTCGGACGGCATGTCGTTGCGCTCCAGGAGCTCGTCGGCGGCGACGAGCAGACCGGGGGTGCAGAAGCCGCACTGGACGGCGCCCGCGTCGATGAACGCCTGCTGGATGGGGGAGAGTTCGGCGCCCTCGCCCGTCTGGGAGTCCTGTCCCTTGGCCTTCCACTGCTGGGCGTCCTGGAGGGACGTGCCGCAGGCGCCGGTGGCGCAGCCGCCGCCCGGGTGGGCGTCCTGACGGTGCTTGGCGTAGTCGGCGAGGCCCTCGACGGTGGTGACCTCGCGGCCCTCCACCTGTCCGGCCGCGACCAGACACGAACAGACCGGTACGCCGTCGAGACGGACGGTGCAGGAGCCGCACTCGCCCTGCTCGCAGGCGTTCTTGGAGCCCGGGAGCCCCATGCGCTCACGCAGCACGTACAGGAGGGACTCGCCCTCCCACACGTCGTCGGCTTCCTGCTTTCGGCCGTTGACCGTGAAGTTCACGCGCATTATGCGACTCCCTCAGTGCTGCGGCCCTCGCCGCGGTACGACTCCCAGGTCCAGCCGAGCGTGCGGCGGGCCATGATCCCGACGGCGTGCCGGCGGTAGTTCGCCGTTCCGCGCACGTCGTCGATCGGGTTGGCGGCTCCGGAGGCGAGCTCCGCGAACTGCTTGGCGATCGAGGGGGTGATGATCTTCTTGCTGTCCCAGAAGCCGCCCTCTTCGAGCGCCGCGTTCAGGAACTCCTCGGCCGCCTTCGCCCGGATGGGCGTGGGGGCGGCGGAGCCGATGCCGGTCCGCACGGTCCGGGTCTCGGGGTGCAGCGCGATGCCGAAGGCGCACACGGCGATGACCATCGCGTTGCGGGTGCCGACCTTCGAGTACTGCTGCGGGCCGTCCGCCTTCTTGATGTGGACGGTCTTGATGAGCTCGTCCGGGGCGAGTGCGTTGCGCTTCACGCCGGTGTAGAACTCGTCGATCGGGATGAGGCGGGAGCCCCGCACAGACTCCACCTCGACCTCGCAGTCGGCGGCCAGCAGGGCCGGGTGGGCGTCACCGGCCGGGGAGGCGGTGCCCAGGTTGCCGCCGACGCCGCCGCGGTTGCGGATCTGCGGGGAGGCGACCGTGTGCGAGGCGAGCGCCAGACCGGGCAGCTCCGTGCGGAGCTCCTCCATGATCTGGGTGTACGGGACGGAGGCACCGAGCCGGACGGTCTCCTCGCCCACCTCCCACTCGCGCAGGTCGCCGACGCGGTTGAGGTCAAGCAGGTACTCGGGACGGCGGTGGTCGAAGTTGATCTCGACCATCACGTCGGTGCCACCCGCAATCGGCACAGCCGTGGGGTGCTCGGCCTTGGCGGCGAGCGCCTCCTCCCAGCTGGCGGGGCGAAGGAAGTCCATGAGGCTCTCTTCTTGTTCGTATCGAGGGTCTTTCGCTTCGAGGGACGGGAGCATTCCGTTCCGGCCACTCGGGCCGTTGGTCCCTCGACTGCTCGTTCATGTGCTGTTAACGCGGAGTGGGCCAAGTACACCGCTCGCTCGTCCGATGGGGTCAGTCACCGAAACCATGAAGGAGTTGGCTGGCCAAGCCGTGCGTCTTGTAGATTCGTATGAAGAACGGGCCCCAGTAACCTCGCGGGATCCCCCCGGAAACCCCGGACTCACGGCGGCACAGGGCCCCGGCGCTACAGAGCGCACATGTTTGTACACACCATTCGAGACAGATCGGCGGCGACGACACCATGCGGCTGCGCGCACTCCTTGACACCGACGCGCTGGGCCTGCGGCTGCTCGGCGGCGAGGACGAGCTGGACCGCACCGTGCGCGGTGTGATGACCACGGACCTGCGGGACCCCAGCCGCTATCTGGCGGGCGGCGAGCTGGTCCTGACCGGCCTCGCCTGGCGCCGCGACGCCTCCGACACGGAACCCTTCGTGCGGATCCTGGCGAGCGCCGGTGTCGCCGCCCTGGCGGCCGGTGAGGCCGAACTGGGCGACATCCCTGACGACATCGTGCAGGCCTGCGCCCGGCACCGGCTGCCGCTCTTCGCCGTCAACGAGTCCGTGGCGTTCGCGACGATCACCGAGCACGTCGTGCGCCAGGTCTCCGGCGAGCGTGCCGGGGACCTGGCCGCCGTCGTCGACCGGCACCGCCGCCTGATGACCTCGGGTCCCGCGGGCGGCGGCCCCGACGTCGTACTCGACCTGCTCGGCACCGACCTGGACCTGCGGGCCTGGGTCCTGTCGCCCGCGGGGCGCGTCATCGCCGGGTCGGGCGCGGCCGGGAACACCCTGCCCGCGCCGCTGTGCGCGCGGCTCGCCGGGGAGCACCTGGCGGCCGTCAGGACGGGGCGGCGCGGCCCGCACCGCGTCACGGTGGACTCGGTCACGTACTCGCTGTTCCCCATTCGGACCAGTGGGCGCGGAACGGCCGGCGCCTCGCGTGACGTGCGCGAGTCCGTGCTCTCCGACTGGGTGCTCGCGGTGGAGGCCGACGCGGGCGACTGGCCCGAGGAGCGGCTCGACCTGCTCCAGGGCGTCACCCAGCTGATCGCGGTGGAGCGCGACCGGCGCGACGCGGCCCGCACGGTGCGCCGCAGGCTGGCCCAGGAGGTCCTGGAACTGGTGCAGACGGGCGCCGCCCCCGCGGAGATCGCGGCCCGGTTGCGCGTCGCCGCCCCGGTGCTGCTGCCCGGTCTCGGCACGGCTCCGCACTGGCAGGTCGTGGTGGCCCGGGTGGAGTGGGAGGGCGGGGAGATCGACGGCGGTTCCGTCGCCCAGTCGCTCCTGGAGGAGATCCTCGTCGACCCGGCGGCGTCGGGCCCCGAGCCGTCCGACCGGATCGCCGTCGCGCACACCGGCGACGAGGCGATCGCCCTCGTGCCGCTGCCCGCGGTCTCCGGCGAGCACGAGGGCCCGGAGACGGGTCTGCTCGCGGACGCGCTCCTCGCCTCCGTCCACGACCCGCTGTCGGCGGGCCTGGACGGCGACGGCCGCCTCACGCTCGGCGTCAGCGCGTCCGTGCACTCGGCGGAGGGGCTGCGCGGCGCCCTGGAGGAGGCGCGGCACGCCCGCCGGGTCGCCGCGGCGCGCCCCGGCCGGGTGTGCGCGGCCGGGCACCAGGAGCTGGCCTCGCACGTGCTGCTGCTGCCGTTCGTGCCGGACGACGTGCGTCGGGCGTTCACGGCACGGCTCCTCGACCCGCTGCGCGAGTACGACAAGCGCCACCGCGCGGAGCTCATCCCGACGCTTGAGGCGTTCCTGGACTGCGACGGTTCGTGGACGCGGTGCGCGGCGCGGCTGCACCTCCACGTCAACACGTTGCGCTACCGGGTGGGCCGTATCGAGCAGTTGACGGGCCGTGACCTGTCGCGCCTGGAGGACAAGCTCGATTTCTTCCTCGCGCTGCGCATGAGCTGAGGTCATCCGGTACGGGCCCGGTCCGCGGCGACGAGCCGCCGGCCGGGCCCGAGCCGTTTCCCGGCTCGCAGTTTGTGAAATCTTTCACCCAGCCCCTTGGCCCGGTGCCGCGATCCATGCTGAGATTCGCCCACGACTCAACAGCTCAATGGTGTGCTCGGGGAGGGCAACGTGGCGCATACCGCCATGTCTGGTACCGGAACGACTGCAGAGCACGATCCACTCCAGACCGCGGTATGGCGGCTGCGCTCACGCGGCTGCTGGACCGACGCTGCGGCGCTGCTCGCCTCACGGGCGGGGGCCGCGGCGGCACTCCAGAGGACGGCGCTCCTCGTCGAGCGGTGCCTGTTCACCGGGGAAGGCTGGGGCGAGGCGGAGGACGGGCTGCGGACCGCGGAGGCGCTCGCCGAGGATGACGACGACCGGGGCGCGGCGGCCTGCGAGCGGGGTCAACTGGCGTATGCGTCCACCGTCTTGAACGTCCGCGACCGGGCCGACGAAGCGCGTACGGCGCTCGGCAGGGCGGCCGCGCTGCTCGCCCCGAACGCACCGGGACGCCCGCTGCTCGACTTCCGGCGCGGTCTGATCGCGGAGCACATCGCGGACTCGCCGCAGTCGGCGAAGGCGGCGTACCGCAGGGCGCACGCGGGCGCCACCGCGCACTCGGACCCCCTGCTCCTCTCCTTCACCTGGCGCCATCTGGCCGGACTCGCCCTGCGCGACGGGGAGTTGGCGGAGGCGCGGCACGGTTTCGCGGAGTCCCTGCGCATCCGCGAGGAGCTCGGCTACCTGGTCGGCACGGCGCCGGCGCTCGCCGCGCTCGCGGACGCGGAACCGGAACCGGAGGCCACCCGCCTGCGCGCCGAGGCCACCCGCCTCTTCCGCCTGCTCGGCGGCGTACCGTCCTGGCTGGCCCAGCACCTGCAGCCCCCGGCGGCGGCGGTCTGACACGACCTTCACGGGCGCACCGCTCAGCCCGACGCGCCCGTGAAGTGTTCGCGGACCAGGGACGAGACCACCGGGAGGTCCTGCGCGGCCAGGGCGTCGAGCAGGGCCATGTGTTCGGCCGCGTCGGCCACCAGGTCGGCGCGGCGGCCCGCGACGGGGCCGCTCGCCAGGGGCCACTGCGAGCGGCGGTGCAGGTCCTCCGCGACCTGGACCAGCTGCTGGTTGCCGGAGAGGGAGAGCACCGCGCCGTGGAAGGCGCGGTCGGACTCGGCATAGTGGGCCAGGTCGCCGCCCGCCGCCGCCGTCGCGGTCGCCTCGGCCAGCGGCCGCAGCTCGGCCCAGCGCACCGCGGGCACCGTACGGGCCAGGCGCAGCATCACCGGGACCTCGATCAGCGCCCGCACCTCGGCGAGCTCCGCGAGTTCACGGGCGCCGCGCTCGACGACCCGGAAGCCGCGGTTGGGGACGACCTCGACGGCGCCCTCGGTGGCCAGCTGCTGCATGGCCTCACGGACAGGTGTCGCGGAGACGCCGAAGCGTTCGGCGAGGGCGGGCGCCGAGTAGACCTCGCCGGGCGAGAGCTCGCCGCCGACGAGGGCGGCCCGCAGTGCGGCCAGGATCTGTCCGCGTACGGAGCTGCGCCGGACCGCATGACGCCTCCCGGCCTGTTCGGGCACCCGGACGCGCGGCGCCCCGGTGAGGGGACCCCCCTCGCGTGCTCCGGCCTGCTCCACTACGTGACCCCGCCCTGCCTCTGATCGCTGTGAAAGGTACGAGAGGCACCATAGGCGGACACGACCGGAGTTGAAACCTCGATCATGTCGGGTAAGGTAAGGCTAACCTGCTATCGATCGCGATTCGGTGGTCCCCCGCATGTCCGTCCCCACCTTGGCCGCACCCGCCCAGGGCGCCCCCAGTGCCGTAGCGGACTCCTACGCCCGCCTGGGCGAGGTGTACTCCGGACTGCGCATCACCGAACTCGGTCACGAGGAACAGGCCCCACAGGGCGGCGGCTGGGTCACCGCCGCCCGGCTCGCGGAGGGCGGGGCCGACCTCGACGCGTTCCTGGCATGGGACAACGCACAGGTCCTCAAGGACTACGGCACCCAGGCCCGCCCCGACGTGGTGGCGAGCTTCGGCCTGCACCGCTACGCCTGGCCGGCCACCCTGCTCATCACGGTCCCCTGGTTCCTGCAGCGCCGCGTCCCCCGCTTCCCGGTCGCCGACGTCTCCTTCCATCGCACGCTGGGCCGGATGGCCGTACGGTCGGCCGGTTTCGCCTGTCTGCCGGACGACCCGGCGGCGGCGCGGCCCGACGCCCACGTCGTACCGGACGAGGAGGCCCTGCGCGCGGAGGTGCGGGCCTCGGTCGCCGACCATCTGGGACCGCTCCTTGACGGCTTCGGACCGCGGATGCGGCGCCGCTCGCGCGCCTTGTGGAGCCTCGCCACGGACGAGATCGTCGAGGGTCTCTGGTACGTGGCGCACCTCTTCGGCGAGGAGCAGCGGGCGATGACGGAGTTGGAGCGGCTGCTGCCCGGCGCCACCAAGCCGTACGTCGGCACGGCGGGCTTCCGGGAGCTGACGGGCCCGAACGGCGAGTCGCTGCCGACCCGCGACCGGGCGAGCTGCTGCATGTTCTACACGCTGCGCCCCGACGACGCCTGCGTCACCTGCCCGCGCACCTGCGACGCGGAGCGCATCGCGCGGCTGAGCGCGGACGCCCAGGCCACCGCTTCCGCCTGAACCTCTCCCTGAACCACCGTCTTGCGCGCGTTTATTCGAACGCAACTTCCGGCACTGAGCCGCGAGTTCGAGCGAAAGTACGCCCTGTGTGCTCCCTTGCACCCCCATGGCGTCCTCTTGCCCCGAAACCCCATGGGGTCCCTTCGGGTTGGGTCAATATGGCGCCCGATACGCCCTACCGCAATGCAAGGGACCCCCAGATGAGACTGACCGACATATCGCTGGACTGGCTGCTCCCGGGTGGCGTCCTGCTCCTGGGCCTGCTGGTGGCGGTTGCGGTGCTCACGCGCGGCAAGCGAGGCCACGCCAAAGCAGCCAAGGGAAGCGCGAACGACGAGTCGTGGGAGCGCAGCGAGGAACGCCGCAGACGCAAGGAAGCCATCTACGGAACCGCGTCCTACGTGCTCCTGTTCTGCTGCGCGGCCGTCGCCGCGGCGCTCTCCTTCCACGGCCTGGTCGGCTTCGGCCGGCAGAACCTCAGCCTCTCCGGCGGCTGGGAGTATCTGGTGCCGTTCGGCCTCGACGGCGCGGCGATGTTCTGTTCCGTCCTCGCCGTGCGCGAGGCGAGCCACGGCGACGCGGCCCTCGGTTCGCGCCTGCTCGTGTGGACGTTCGCGGGCGCCGCCGCCTGGTTCAACTGGGTCCACGCGCCACGGGGCATGGGACATGCGGGCGCTCCGCAGTTCTTCTCGGGAATGTCGCTCTCGGCGGCGGTCCTCTTCGACCGCGCGCTGAAGCAGACCCGCAGAGCCGCGCTGCGCGAGCAGGGGCTGGTGCCGCGGCCGCTGCCGCAGATCCGCATCGTGCGGTGGCTGCGGGCACCCCGCGAGACCTTCGCCGCCTGGTCGCTGATGCTCCTCGAAGGCGTACGCACCCTGGACGAGGCGGTCGAGGAGGTCCGGGAGGACCGCCGCGAGAAGGAACAGACCCGGCTGCGCAGGCGCGATCAGGAGAAGCTGGAGCGCGCACAGCTCAAGGCGCTCAGCCGGGGCCACCGGAACTGGCAGGGCCGTGGCGGCGGCCGTCAGGTGGACGTACAGGCCGTCGGACCGGCCGCGGGGTCCGCGCAGATCAGCGCGGACCCTGCCATAGCGGCGCAGGAACAGCTGCCGGTACGCTCCCGTCCCTCCCTCCAGGCCGTCAGGAACGGCCCTGACGGTGCCGCTCCCGTCCCTCCTGTCACCGTCGACCTCACGGCCGAGGACGACACGCAGGCCCTGCCCCGGCTCGACTCGCTGGAGCGGAAACTGAAGGACCTGGAGCAGCAGTTCGGCTGACCGGGCCGTTCGGCGGCGGTGCAGGCTCAGGCCCCGCCGCCGTCCAGCTCGAACCAGACCGCCTTCCCCACGCCGTGCGCCCGTACTCCCCAGGCGTCGGCGAGGGACTGCACCAGGATCAGGCCCCTGCCGCTCGTACCGTCGTCGGCGATCGGTACCCGCGGTTCGGGCCGGTGACCCACGAAGTCCCGCACCTCCACGCGCAGGCCGTGCGGGCCCACGGTCGCCGTGACGACCGCCTCGTGATCGGTGTGCACCAGTGCGTTCGTGACCAGTTCACTGGTGAGAAGTTCGGCTATCTCGCTCTTTCCCGGTTTTCCCCAGTGCCGCAGAAGCTCCCTCAGGGACTTCCTGACCTCGGACACCGCGCGCAGATCCGCTCTCCCCAGCCGCCACGTGAGCTGACCCCGGTCGGGCCCGCCCCGCGTTTCACCGGTCCTCTCGTCCTCTGTATCCGATGAAGAGGTCCCGAGATTGCCGGGACCGCCCCCTCGTGAGTGCCTCGTCATGACCCCCGCCCACAAAGCGATGTCTCTGCCTCCCTTTCGAACAGCCTCACGGGATGCATGCCCCGGGCCGGTCACGGCACGCTTGTCGAATCATCAACCAATAGCGGGGGGTGCATCCCCGGGTTGGGGGGAAGTGAAGCGGTGGACCCCACCGTCGAGCGTCCCGAGGAGCACGAGTGCACGACGACAGACTGCTGGTGGAAGGCCGCCTGGAGCGGGCGCTGCGCCAGTTCATCCGGCCCGCCCAGTACACACGGCGCACGCCGCTGACCCTCTCCGTGTGGCACGCGCCGGGCGAACCGGTGCCCGTCGGGGCCGCACTCGAAGCGGAGTACGAGCCCTTCGAGACCGGCACGGAGTGGGGAAATCCCTGGTCGACCAGTTGGTTCCGGATTCAAGGGCAGGTGCCTGACGAGTGGCGGGGGCGCCGCGTCGAGGTCGTGATCGACCCCGGGTTCACCGGCGAGGGACCCGGCTTCCAGGCGGAGGGGCTCGTCTACGACGCGACGGGCGTCCCCCTCAAGGGCGTTCACCCGCGCAATCGGCATATTCCGGTGGCCTCCCCTGCTCAGGGCGGCGAACCGGTGCACCTACTTCTCGAAGCGGCGGCCAATCCGGCTGTTCTGCACGACTTCGTGCCGACACCCCTGGGCGACGTACTGACCGCAGGCAATACCCCGATCTACCGATTCACGTCTGCCGACCTCGCCGTACTGAACGAGGACGTATGGCAGCTGATCCTCGACATCGAGGTCCTCTCCGAGCTCATGCGGGAACTGGACGCCGACCGTCCGCGTCGGCACGAGACCCTGCGCGCCCTGGAGGACATGCTCGACGCCCTCGATCTGCACGACGTACCGGGCACGGCGGCCGCCGCGCGGGCGGAACTCGCCGATGTCCTCGCGCGGCCCGCGCACGCCAGCGCCCACCGCGTATCGGCAACCGGGCACGCGCATATCGACTCGGCGTGGCTGTGGCCCCTGCGCGAGACGGTGCGCAAGGCCTCGCGGACCTTTGCCAACGTGACGGCGCTGGCCGAGGAGTACCCGGAGCTGGTCTTCGCCTGCTCGCAGGCCCAGCAGTACGCGTGGGTCAAGGAGCACCAGCCGCACATCTGGGAGCGCATCAAGAAGGCGGTCGCGGACGGCACCTGGGCACCGGTGGGTTCGATGTGGGTCGAGTCGGACGCCAACATGCCGGGCGGCGAGGCGCTCGCCCGGCAGATCACGCACGGCATGCGGTTCTTCCGCGAGGAGCTCGGCGTCGAGACGGAGGAGATCTGGCTGCCGGACTCCTTCGGCTACACGGCCGCCTTCCCGCAGCTGGCGAAGCTCGCGGGCGTCCGCTGGTTCCTCACGCAGAAGCTGAGCTGGAACCAGTCCAACAAGATGCCGCACCACACCTTCTGGTGGGAGGGCATCGACGGGACCCGCGTCTTCACCCACTTCCCGCCCGTGGACACCTACAACTCGCAGTTCCACGGAGCCGAACTCGCGCACGCCGAGCGGAACTTCGCCGACAAGGGGCGCGCCTCCCGTTCGCTGGTGCCCTTCGGCTGGGGCGACGGCGGGGGCGGGCCCACCCGCGAGATGATGGAGCGGGCACGGCGCCTGCGCTCCCTGGAGGGCTCGCCGCGCGTCGAGATCGAGAAGCCGTCGGCGTTCTTCGCGGCGGCCCAGGAGGAGTACGGCGCACAGGCCCCCGTCTGGTCCGGTGAGCTGTACCTGGAGCTGCACCGCGCCACGTACACCACGCAGGCCGCCACCAAGCGCGGCAACCGGCGCAGCGAACACGCCCTGCGCGAGGCCGAGTTGTGGTGCACGGCGGCCGCGGTGCGCGATCCCGCGTACGTCTATCCGTACGACACGCTCGACCGGCTGTGGAAGACGGTGCTGCTGCACCAGTTCCACGACATCCTGCCCGGCTCGTCGATCGCCTGGGTGCACCGGGAGGCCCGCGACACCTACGAACGGGTCCTGGCCGAGCTGGACGGGATCACGGCGTCGGCCGTGCGCTCCCTGGGCGCGGGCGGGCCCGCGGTGCTCAACGCCTCGCCGTACGCCCGCAGTGAGGTCGTCGACCCCGGTGACGGCATGCTGGTGCGGATCGACGTGCCCGCGCACGGCACGCAGAGCGTCGACGCGGCACGGGACGCCGGGGCGGGCGCGGTGGCGCACACGACCGGTGACACGATCCTGCTCACCAACGAGCACCTGAGCGTCACCGTCGACGCCGCCGGGCTGCTCGCCTCCGTCAAGGACCTGGACGCGGGCCGCGAGGTGCTCGCCGCCCCCGGCAACCTCCTCCAGCTGCACCCCGACCACCCCACGCACTACGACGCGTGGGACCTCGACAAGCACTACCGGCGCCGGCACACCGACCTCACCGACGCCGACTCCGTCGAGCTCGTCGAGGACGGGCCGCTGCGGGTCGCGGTGCGGGTCGTGCGGACCTTCGGGGCGTCGCGGATCACGCAGGAGATCCGGCTCGCGGCGGGCAGCAGGCGCCTGGACGTCGTCACGGACGTCGACTGGCGCGAGTCGGAGAAGGTCCTCAAGGCCGCGTTCCCCCTCGACGTGCACGCCGAACGATCTGCCGCCGAGATCCAGTTCGGCCATGTGCACCGGCCCACGCACGCCAACACGGGCTGGGACGCGGCGCGTTACGAGATCTGTGCGCACCGCTGGCTGCGGGTGGCGGAGGAGGGGTACGGCGTCGCGGTGCTCAACGACGCGACGTACGGCCACGACGTGACGCGCACCGAGCACGCCGACGCGCTCGGCACCACGGTCCGGCTCACGCTCCTTCGGGCCCCGCACAGCCCGGACCCGGAGACGGACCAGGGCAGGCACCGCTTCACGTACGCGCTGCTGCCCGGGGCCGCGACCGGCGACGCGGTGGCGGAGGGCCTCGCGCTCAACCTGCCCCTGCGAGTGGCGGACTCCCCCGTCCTGCCGTCCCTGGTGGACGTCGACCACCCGGCGGTCACGGTCGAGTCGGTGAAACTCGCCGACGACCGCAGCGGCGACGTGATCGTACGTCTCTACGAGTCGCGCGGCGGCCGGGCTGCGGCCACGCTCCGCACCTCCTTCCCGGTGGCCCGGGCGGAGGTGACGGACCTGCTGGAACGTCCGCTGCACGAGGCGGGCACGGGCGAGGCGGGCCTCGCGCTCGCGCTGCGTCCGTTCCAGATCGTCACGCTGCGGCTGCGACCCGCCTGACGGGTTCCGGTGCCGGGGCCGCGGTCACGGCCTCGGCACGTTCCGCAGATTGGAGCGGGCCATCTGCAGCATGCGGCCCACGCCGCCGTCCAGGACGATCTTGCTGGCGGAGAGGGCGAAGCCGGTCACCATGTCCGAGCTGATCTTGGGCGGGATGGAGAGGGCGTTCGGGTCGGTCACGATGTCGACCAGGGCGGGGCCCTTGTGCGCGAAGGCGTCCTTGAGGGCGCCGGCGAGCTGCTTGGGCTTCTCCACCCGTACGCCGTAGGCACCCGCGGCGCGGGCGACGGCGGCGAAGTCCGGGTTGTGGTTGGCCGTGCCGTAGTTCGGCAGTCCGGCCACCAGCATCTCCAGCTCCACCATGCCCAGCGAGGAGTTGTTGAACAGCACGACCTTCACGGGCAGGTCGTGCTGGACGAGGGTGAGGAAATCACCCATCAGCATCGAGAAACCGCCGTCGCCCGACATGGACACGACCTGCCGCTTCCGGTCGACGAACTGGGCGCCGATCGCCTGCGGCAGGGCGTTCGCCATCGAGCCGTGGCTGAAGGAGCCGATGATGCGGCGCCTGCCGTTCGGGGTGAGATAGCGGGCCGCCCACACGTTGCACATGCCGGTGTCGACGGTGAACACCGCGTCGTCGGCGGCGAGGTCGTCGAGGACCGATGCGACGTACTCGGGATGGATCGGGACGTGCTTCTCGACCTTGCGCGTGTACGCCTTCACCACGCCTTCCAACGCGTCGGCGTGCTTCTTGAGCATCTTGTCGAGGAACTTGCGGTTCGACTTCGGCGAGATGCGCGGGGTCAGACAGCGCAGCGTCTCGCGCACGTCGCCCCAGACGGCGAGATCCAGCTTCGAGCGGCGCCCGAGGCGCTCGGGACGGACATCGACCTGGACGATCTTGACATCGTCCGGCAGGAAGGCGTTGTACGGGAAGTCCGTGCCGAGCAGGATCAGCAGGTCGCACTCGTGCGTGGCCTCGTAGGCGGCGCCGTAGCCCAGCAGGCCGCTCATGCCCACGTCGTACGGGTTGTCGTACTGGATCCACTCCTTGCCGCGCAGGGCGTGGCCCACGGGGGACTTCACCTTCTCGGCGAACTCCATCACCTCGGCGTGCGCGCCCGCGGTGCCGCTGCCGCAGAACAGGGTGATCTTGTCGGCTTCGTCGATCATCGCGGCGAGCTGCTCGATCTCGGTGTCACCGGGCCGCACGGTGGGACGCGACGTGACCAGCGCGGTCTCGGCGCCCTGCTCCGGCGCGGGCTCGGCCGCGATGTCCCCGGGCAGGGACACCACACTCACACCACCTTGCCCGACGGCGTTCTGGATGGCGGTCTGCAGCAGCCGCGGCATCTGCTTCGGCGTCGAGATCAGCTCGCTGTAGTGACTGCATTCGCGGAACAGCTGGTCCGGATGGGTCTCCTGGAAGTACCCGAGCCCGATCTCGCTCGACGGGATCTGCGCGGCGAGCGCGAGGACCGGCGCCATGGAGCGGTGCGCGTCGTACAGGCCGTTGATCAGGTGGAGGTTGCCGGGGCCGCAGGAGCCCGCGCAGGCGGCGAGGTTCCCGGTGATCTGGGCCTCGGCACCGGCCGCGAAGGCGGCGGTCTCCTCGTGCCGCACCTGGACCCAGTCGATGTCCTTGGTGCGTCGGATGGCGTCCACGACCGGGTTGAGGCTGTCGCCGACGACTCCGTACAGGCGCTTGACGCCCGCCCGGACGAGGATGTCGACGAACTGCTCGGCGACGTTCTGCTTGGCCATGCTGTACGCACCTTCCGACGCTGGTGAACCGTGCTTCACCCGTGTGACCCGTGGACCGGGACTTCACTCGTACGACGCGCGACCATTCCTCTGATCGCCTCTGGTCCATGAATTCACAGGTGCGGCGGTCATGCCTCCCAGACCGCGGCGGCCGTGCGGTCGTCGGCGTACCCCTTGACCCTGACCTGGATGTCGGCCAGGAACGCGGCGAGCCCCGGTGGGCCGCCCTTCTCCCATCTGCGGGTGAGGTGTTCGGCGAGCTCGGGTTCGCCGCGCAGCGGCTCGGCGAGGCCTTCGCTGCACAGGACGAGCGTGTCACCCGGGCGGGCGATGGAGGCGCGGAAACGGAAGGGGTCGCGGGGCGGCTCGGGGGCGGGTTCGTACGGGCTGGGGGGCGTGGTGATCCCCAGGGCCATGGTGAGCCGATCGCTCTCCTGCGTCGCGTCCGGCGGGGGCGAGGGCGGGGGCGGCGATCCGAAGCCGACGACGGCCTCGCCGGTGGCGTCGGCGACCCTCGGTTCGATGTCCTGCCACGCGCCGTCGCGCAGCCGGAAGAGACCGCCCGCGCCGACGCCGAAGAACACGCGCGTACGGCATTGGGGGTCGGCGGGCAGGAGGAGGCACCGCAGGGACGCGGCGTACTCGTCGGGCTCCAGCCCCAGGTCGACGGCGTGCGCGCGGAGCTTGCCGAGGCTACGGTCCGTGAGGCGGTGCAGCCCCGACTTCAGGTCACCGCGCCGGGCGGCTCGAATGTCCTCCGCGAGCCGCGAATGACTGCGCCCGACGGCCCGCCCGATCCAGTCGCACGCCTCGGCGGCGGCACGGTGCGCGCCGGGGGTGGCGCGGGCGCCGGTGGCCATGGCGACAAGGACGAGAGCGTCCTCCCCGCTGCCGAAGCGAGCGGTGAGCAGCGCGTCGCGGCGCGGCTCGCCCCGGTACCGGGCGGAGTCCCCGCGCACGGAGGCGGCACGCACCGTACTGACCCCGTACCGGGCACCCTCCAGCACGGTGTCGGCGACGAGGTCCCCGAGGTCGTCGGGATCCGCGACGGGCAGCACGGTGGGCTCCGCCTCATAGGTGGGCGGCCCGTCCCCGACGTAAGGGGGCCCGTCCCCCACGCCGTAGCCCCTGCGCGGGGCCTCCCCGCCCGGGAACGTCACGGGCCCATGGGGGGTGGTGGGCGGGGCCCAGGGAGCGGGGGCGGTGAAGGTGGGAGGGGTACGGGGGGCACGGGGCCCCGCAGCCCCGGGGTCGGCCCCGGAGAGGTCCGCGGGAGCACGCGGGGGCGGCAGAGGGTTCTGGAGTGCGTTCGATGCCGAGGCGTATCTGTCGTCCAGGGTGTCCGGCGCGGGAGCGGGGCCCGTGTCCGGCGCGGCGTCGTCGTACAGCTGTCCCCACCAGTCGTCGTCGCGACCGCTGGGCCTGTCCCCCTGCTGGCTCATGCCCCTAATTTTCCACCGCGGAGGCCGTACGAAAACGGTGCTTCCGGAAATTCCGGCCATCTCGGCGACAACAAGGGACCGCCGGGCGGGCCCACCCCCCACAGGAGGACCGCCCGGCGGAACCGGTGTGACTAGCGCACGTCGTAGGCGCGAGCCACGGTTTGTGAGACGGAGTTGCCATGGGCGTCCGTCAGTTGCGTACTGAGCCGGACCGGCTTGCCGGAAGCGCCCGCGTGGTTCACGGTCGCGCTCCACTTTCCGCCGTGTCGGGCGGTCGTCGCCGCCGTCCACGTCCGGCCCTCGTCGTACGAGTACGACAGCCGCGCTGTGGTGAGCGCGCCGGGCTCGTAGCCCGCGTGCCCCGTCACGCCGAGTTCAATCCGCTGTCCGTCCTTCGCGGGGAGAGTTTTGAGTCCGTCCTCGGCGATCCCGTACCGCGGGAAGAGCATCGGGATGCCCTGCGAGGCCGCGTTCTCGTCGAGGTGCGAGCGGAACGACCAGGTCGTCTCCGTCGACGTCGACCGGTGCCACACCCGCGAGCCCATCTTCATGGTGGTGAGGGTGAGTTCGTACGCGGAGTCCTCCGCCGGGACGGTGAACACCCCGGACGGCCAGCCGGACTCCCCCACGACCTCGCCGTCCCGCTTGAGCCGTACGGACCCGATGTCACCGAAGCTGCCCTGGATCCCGCCGTGCTCCGCGTCGGCCCAGAAGCCCGGGGCCACACCGATCAGATTTCCCTGACGCTCACCGGCGAGTGCGGGCCTGCCCGCGGCGTCGCGGGGCGCGCCGGGCGTGAGGACACCGTCGTACCAGGTCTCCCTGCGCCGCTCCCCCTTCTCGTACGTGCGCACCGGGTCGATCATGAACTCGCCGTACGGGAAGCTGCTGGACACCTGGTGGCCCCAGCCGGTCGTGCCCGCCGAGTAGTACTCGGTGCGCTTGCCGGGGGCGGGGACCGACGCGAGGTTGCCGAAGTAGATCTCCAGGCCGGTGGGGCGGACCGCGGAGGGCAGGTCCACGTAGTCCGTGGCCTGGCCCATCGCACGGTACGTCGCCTCGTTCGCGGCGAGATCCTTGTCCCGTACGCGGTAGGTGCGGTCGTCGCGGATCTGCCCGGTCTCGGGGAACGCGAGGTTGTAGATGTACGGGCTGCTCGCCGTGGCCTTCCACGTCAACTCGGCGGTGCCCGCGCCCAGTCGGGACAGTACGTACGCCGCCTCGGCCGGCTCGATGCCGAGCACCGGCAGCGGGGAGCCGGTGAACCCGGCGGACGGGTACCAGCGGCCGGGTGCCGCGCGGTGGGCGAGGACGGCGACCGCGCCGGCCTTCTTCGCCTCGGCGGCCACGGTCACCACGTCACCGCTGTCGGGCGCCTCGACCAGCGCGATCCTGCCCTTGACTCCCGCGGCTTCGAGCTCCTGCGCGGTGCCGGACTTCGCGTCGACGACTGAGGCCCTGCCCGTGCCGTCGAGGTTGGCGGAGCCGAGGGAGGCGGTCAGGGGGTGCAGCTTCCTGCCGCCCACGACGGCGAGTTCGGAGATCTGGGGTGCCGCGGTGCGCCAGTAGCTGCCGGACTCGAAGGTGCCGTCGGCCGGCTTGCCCTCGACGGACTGGTAGTAGGAGCGGATGGTGCGCGGTCCCGCGGCGGTGCCCGCGTGCAGCCAGTTGTCCTTGCCCCAGGTGCGGGCGAACGCGAGGGTGGCGCCGCGCACTTCGGACGCCTTGTCCGTCCGGACGGTGAGGCGGTGCGCCTTGCGGGCGTCGAGCGTGATCGTGGTGTCCTTCTTCACCTCGACCTGGGGGCGGGCGAGATGGGTGAGGGAGTCGGTGAGTCCTGCGTTGCCGTCGGCGGCGTCCCGGGTGTCGATGAACCCCGTCAGGAAGTAGGCACCGGGGCGGACTTGGTACGTCTGGTCGTTCGCGCCCTCGTTGAAGCGCCGCTCACCGGAGGCGGTGTCGGTGCCGATGAGGTCCACGGACGACGTGCCGGCGGCGGGCTTGCCGTGGCGGTCGATCAGCTTCACGCGGAGGCTGACGGTCTCCGGCTGGACGTGGAGGGAGAAGGGCGTGGAGACGCGGATGCCGCCGTTCGCGGTGGCGAGGACGCGTCCCGTGACGTCGCCGTACTGGGCGCGCTTCAGGTCCGCGTCGGGGGTGATCTTCAACGGCACCTGCGCGGTGGCCCCGGCCGGGACGGTCACGGAGCGCTTGCCGAGCCGGGCGACGCCGGAGCGGACGGAGGAGCCGTCGTTGCCGGTGACCCGGGCCACCGACAGCGTCAACTCGACTGCTTTGTCCGTGGTGTTGGTGTAGGGCACGTCGACCGTGGTGCGGTCGGAGGAGTCCTGCGGCCAGCCGAAGCTGCCGCCCTGCACGGCGGGCGAGCCGAGCACCTTCTGGTCGATGGCGGCCTTGGCGTCGAGCCGTCCACCGCCGGTCTCGCGCGCGTCACCGGGCACCCGGCTGTCGGCGGACGCCACGAGGGCCGCCTTGACCTCCTGGGCGCTCCAGTCGGGGTGGCGCTGCTTGACCAGGGCGGCGGCGCCCGCGACGTGCGGGGTCGCCATCGACGTACCGCTCATGGACTGGTACGCGTGGACGCCCCTGCCGCCCGCGGCCGCCGCGGAGATGCCGACGCCCGGCGCGGCGATCTCCGGCTTGAGGGTGTGCGAGCCGTACGCGGGCCCGCGGCTGGAGAAGGGCGCGGTGGTGTCGTCGCGGTCGACGGCGCCGACAGTCAGGACGCCGGGCACGCAGCCGGGCGAGGAGACGGAGTTGAGGGACGGCCCGGTGTTGCCCGCGGCGATGACGAAGAGGGTGTCCTTCGCGGACCCCGCGAGCTCCTCGGTCGCCGTGCTCATCGGGTCGGTGCAGTCGGTCCGCGCCGGGTTGCCGAGGCTCATCGAGACGACGTCGGCCTTCTGGTCGACGGCCCACTGCATGCCCTCGATGATCCAGGACGTGGCGCCGGACCCGCTGTCGTTGAGGACCTTGCCGTGCAGCAGCTCGGTGCCGGGCGCGACGCCCTTCTTCTTGCCGCCGCTCGCCGCGCCGGAGCCGCCGACGGTGGAGGTGGTGTGGGTGCCGTGGCCCTGCCGGTCCTCGTTGTCCGGGGAGTCGGTGAAGTTCTTCGTCGCGCCGATGCGGCCCTTGAGGTCAGGGTGCTCGGCGTCGGCGCCGGTGTCGAGGACGGCGACCTTGGTGCCCTTGCCGTCGTATCCGGCGGCCCAGGCCTCGGGGGCGTGCACCTGCTTGGTGGACCGTTCCAGAGTGGCTTCGACCTTGGCGTCGAGCCACAGCTTCTTCAGATCGCCCGCGGCACGGGACTTGGAGTTGGTGATCTCCGCCCAGAAGGCACCGGCCTTCTTCTTGTCGGCCTTCAGGGCGACGCCGTCGACGGGTTCGAGGACGGCGCCGCGCTCGGCGCCGCGCGGGGTGGCGGGCACCGTGCGGGCGACGTCGACGGACTTGTCGTACACGGCGATGAGCGGCAGCTTCTTGGAGTGCGCGTCGTCGTAGCCCTGACGGACGAGCCCGGTGACGTTGAAGAGCTCCTCGTCGACGAGGCCGTCGGCGATGGCGTGGACGGCGCCTTCGGGATAGACGTACAGGTCCTTGCCGGACTGCCGGGTCTGGATCAGCGGCGCCGTGCCGTCCTCACCGTCCTTGCCGGGCAGCGCGGTCGCCCCCGCTCTCCCCTTGCCGTCGGACGTCACCAGGATCCGGTCGCCGGTGACGAGGGTGACGACGGAGCCGCCGTCGCGCTGGGGGGCGCTGCCCACCAGTGGCCTCTTGTCCGCCGTGTCCGCGCGTGGCTCGGCCACGGACGGGACGGCCGCGGTGACGGCGAGGGCGACGGCGGACGCCGCCCCCAAGGCCGTACGCGATATCGGGCGCATCGCTCTCCCCAAGGTTGGTGGGCATACAGGCGGACATGCGGGCGGACGTGCAGGACCAAGACCGAAGCGGCCCAAAGGCCGCAAACACGGCTGCTGTTGGTGCTGCGGTGGCGTCACCTTGTCATCGGGGCGGGCGGTGCGGGGATGATGTCCTCGGGCGGGTTTACGCCGTGGCTGTTTCCCGCCACGACGCCGCCGGTACGGAGCACTGGGGAGGGACGTCGCCGCATGCTGGCTGCGATAGGTCTGGACGAGACGCACGAGTCGGCGTACCGCGCGCTGGTGTCGGTGGGCGCCGCCGACGTGGCGGACCTCGCGCGCAGGCTCACTCTCGGCGAGCCGGAGACCGAGCGGACGCTGCGCCGCCTGGAGCGGCACGGTCTCGCCGCGCAGGCGTCCGGCAGGGCGGGCCGCTGGGTGGCCGCGCCGCCCGGCGTGGCGCTCGGCGCGCTCCTCACCCAGCAGCGGCACGAACTGGAGAAGGCCGAGCTCGCGGCGACGCTGCTCGCCGAGGAGTACCGCGCGCAGGCCACCGAGACCACCGTCCACGACCTGGTCGAGGTGGTGACTGGCGCGGCAGCCGTCTCCCAGCGCTTCCTCCAGCTCCAGCTCGGCGCGAGCGACGAGGTGTGCGCCCTGGTCACCGGCAGCCCCGTCGCCATCACCGGCACGGAGAACAGCGCCGAGGAGCAGGCGACGGGCCGGGGGGTGCGCTACCGCGTCGTGGTCGAGCGCGCGGTCCTCGACCTCCCCACGGGCCTCGTGGAACTGTCGACGGCGATCGGCCGCGACGAGCAGGTGCGGGTGGTGGACCGCGTCCCCACCAAGCTGGTGATCGCCGACGGCACGCTCGCGATGGTGCCGCTGACCTCGCGCACGGCGGAGCCCGCCGCGCTCGTCGTGCACGCCAGCGGCCTGCTGGAGTCGCTGACGGGCCTCTTCGAGGCGGTGTGGCGGGAGGCGCTGCCGCTGCGCATCGGCGAGGACAGCGGCACGCTCACCGAGGACGCGCCGGAGGCTCCCGACGGCACGGACCTGGAGATCCTCTCCCTCCTCCTCGCCGGCCTGACGGACGCGAGCGTCGCGAAACAGCTGGACCTGGGCCTGCGCACCGTCCAGCGCCGGGTAAAGCGTCTGATGGAGCTCACGGGCGTGACGACGCGACTCCAGCTGGGCTGGCACGCGTACGAACGGAACTGGGTGGCACGCCATGCGCGGCCCCGCGCCACCGCACGGCAGGACAGCCCGCACCACCCGGCGGGCAGCCCGCACCAGGACTAACCTGACCTGCGGTTTCACCCGATCTGCGGCACTCTGGGCAGATGGGAGCGTGGGAACTCCTGCTGGTCGGCGTGGTCATGCTGCTCGGCCTGTGCGGAGTCTTGGTGCCCGGCGTGCCGGGGGCGTGGCTGGTGTGGGCCGCGGTCCTCTGGTGGACGCTGCAGGACCCGAACGGCCTCGCCTGGGGCATCCTCGTCGGCGCGACGGTCGTACTTCTCGCGGCACAGGCCGTGCGCTGGCAGCTGCCGCCGCGACGGCTGCGGGCGAGCGGAGCGACGCGCCGGATGGCGGTCTTCGCCGGGGCGGGCGCGCTGCTCGGCTTCTGCGTCCTGCCGGTGATCGGGGCGATCCCGGGCTTCGTCGCCGGCATCTACACCGGGGAACGCCTGCGACTCGGCGGCCACGGCGAGGCGGTGACGGCGACACGGACGGCCATGCGGATGGGCGGAAGCAGCGTGCTGACGGAACTGTTCGCTTGCCTGCTGGTTCTGGGGGCGTGGGTGGGAGCGCTGATGTGGGGGTGAGGCGGTGGTAGGGGCCATCAGGCGCCGGTGAGGGCGAGGTCGAGGTGGTGCTGGGCGTAGGACCGCCAGGGGCGCCACGCGTCGAGGACCGGCTCCGGCCCGCCGGGCAGCGCCACGTCCGGGTCGCCGAGCGCCCGCATCCGGATGACCGCGGCCGTCCGCGCGTCGACCCCGGGCAGGGCCGTCAGCGCCACCTCCGCGTCGTCCCGGTCCGCGCCCGCGTCCAGGCGCAGGGTGCCGTCGGCGAGCGCCGTGGCCAGCGCGCCGAGTGTGCCCGGTGCGGCGGCGAGCGCGGCCGGGGCGGGAAAGGTGTGGGTGAGCCCGCCGCACGCGGCGTCGAGCACGGCGCCGTACTCCCGCACGAGGCGTCCCGCCCCCTCCCGCCCCACCAGTGCACGCACCGCGAACTCCTCGGGGTCGGCGGTGCCGGGCGACCGCAGCCCGGGCCTGGCGGCGACGAGCGGGGCGAGCCGGGGGTCGGCGCCGAGCCGCTCGTCCACGGCGTACGGGTCGGCGTCCAGGTCGAAGAGGCGGCGCAGGCGCTGCACGGCGGTGGTGAGGTCGCGCAGGTCCGTGAGGTGCAGCCGGGCATCGAGCCACCCGCCGCGGTGCACGGCCTCACTGGCGGACCCCGTGCCGGTGCCGTGGCCGCTCGTGGCGCCGTGGTGGGTCTCCTCGACGGCGACGATGCCCGTGCCGTGGGGCAGCCGGAGCGTACGCCGATAGGTACGGGCACCTCGTTCGCCGATGACCTCCTCGATGCCGGTGACGGTCTCCTCGGCGAGCAGGTCGAAGACGGTGTCGGCGTGATAGGGCCCGCGGTGGGCGAGGCGGAGCGGGATGCCTGCGGCGGGGGTGGCCCGGGCGGCGCCCGTACGGGGGGCCGCGGCGCGCAGGGCGGTCGGCGTCAGCGCGTATACGGTCCTGATCGTGTCGTTGAACTGCCGCACGCTGGCGAACCCTGCGGCGAAGGCGATCTCGGTGACGGGCAGGTCCGTGGTCTGCAGCAGCACGCGGGCGGTGTGCGCGCGCTGCGCCCGCGCGAGGGCGACGGGGCCTGCGCCCAGCTCGGCGGTGAGCTGCCGCTGCACCTGCCGGGCGCTGTACCCCAGCCGCACGGCGAGCCCCGGTACGCCTTCCCGGTCGACGACCCCGTCACCGATCATGCGCATGGCCCGCCCTACGACGTCCGCACGCACGTTCCAGTCGGCGGACCCGGGAACAGCATCCGGCCTGCACCGCCGACAGGCACGGAAGCCGGAGGTCTGGGCGGCGGCAGCGGTGGTGTAGAAGCGGACGTTCTGACGCTTAGGGGTGACGGCGGGGCAGCTGGGCCGACAGTAGATGCCGGTGGTCCGAACGGCGAAGAAGAACGCACCGTCAAACCGAGCATCCCGGCTCCGCACGGCCTCATACCTGGTCTCTTCATCGATCACACCTCCATTGTGGGCCGGAGGGGAGGGTGGCGACTGGCGGGATTCGGACGTGGAGGTGGGGGTGGGGGTGGGGGTGGGGGGTGTACGGATCCCCGGAGGCGGGGGGCGGCCGGGGGCGAGGGGCGCAGCCCCAGAGGCGCGGGGGGGGCGAGGGGCGGAGCCCCAGGGGCGCGGGGAACTGCGCGCTCAGCCACGAATAACCCGCAGCCGCCCGCGAACCCAGAGGCGCATCCCCAGAGGCGCAGGGGGCGAGGGGCGGAGCCCCAGGGGCGCGGGGAACTGCGCGCTCAGCCACGAACAACCCGCAGCGACCCCCAAACCCCAGCCCCCACACACACCCACCGCCCAAGCTCAGCGCAAGCGCCCCCGCTTGACGTCGAGCGCCGCACGGCCCTCCGCCCCCCGCAACCGCCACTGCCGCCGCATCTCCGCGCGGGCCCGCGCGTCCGTCTTGGCGACGATGCGCTGGTTCTCGCGGATCAGCTTGCGGTAGCTGTCGAGGCGGCGCTGGGGAAGGCCACCGGAGTCGACCGCGTCGAGCACGGCGCACCCCGGCTCCGCATCGTGGGCGCAGTCGTGGAACCGGCACCGCGTCGCCAGTTCCTCGATCTCGGAGAACACCTGCCCGACGCCGCTCTCGGCGTCCCACAGCCCCACGCCACGCAGTCCGGGCGTGTCGATGAGGACCCCGCCGCCGGGCAGCGGAATGAGGTTGCGCGTGGTCGTCGTGTGCCGCCCCTTGCCGTCGACGTCACGGATCGCCTGGACCTCCATGACGTCGGCCCCGGCCAACGCGTTGGCGAGCGTCGACTTGCCCGCGCCGGACTGCCCGAGCAGCACCGACGTACCGCCGGAGACGACCGCGGCGAGGACGTCGACGCCGTCTCCGGACGTGGCGCTGACGGCGAGCACCTGCACGCCGGGCGCGGCGGTCTCCACGTCCTCGACGAGGTGCCCGAGCGTCGCGGCGTCCGGCACGAGGTCGGCCTTGCTGAGCACGACGACGGGCTGCCCGCCGGACTCCCAGCCGAGCGCGAGGAACCGCTCGATCCGCGCGAGGTCGAGCTCCGCGGCGAGTGACACCGCGATGATCGAGTGGTCGACGTTGGCCGCGAGGATCTGCCCCTCGGACCGCTTGGACGAGGTGGACCGCACGAAGGAGGTGCGCCGCGGCAGATACGTCTGTACGTAGCGGGGGTCGGCGCCGTCCGCGTCCACGGCGACCCAGTCGCCGGTGCACACGACCTTCAGCGGGTCGCGCGGGGTGACGAACTCGGTGTCGGCGCGCACGCTGCCGTCGGCGGTGATGACGTCGCACTGCCCGCGGTCCACCCGGACGACGCGCCCGGGTACGAGACCTTGCGCCGCGTAGGGCGCGAACTCGGCTTCCCAGCCCGCGTCCCAGCCGTACGGGGCAAGGGGATGCGACGAGGTACCCGAGGAGAACAGAGAAGAGAAAGACGACGAAGAAGAGGGAGAAGACGTCGAGGAAGACGAGGAAGACAAGGGAAACCCTTCACAGGGGAGGCCCCGGCACCCGCACCCGCGCACGCCGGTCGGCGCGCGGCACAGCGAGATCTCGGATCAGCCGGTGACCACGGAGGTGGACTTGATGAACTTCCGGATGCGGGCAGCGCCCATCTCAACGACAGCCATCGGTCAACACCTCCAGATCTCGATCCTGCTCAGCGACCCGTTCGGCGATCCTGCTCAGCCGAACCTGACGGCCGAACGACCGCCTGGGAACACCCAGAGCCTAGCCACACCCTCACCGAACCACCACCAATTAATTCCCCCGCCCCCGCACGCCCCCGCTCCCGCACCCCGCACCCCATATCGAGCCAAGATCACCCACCGGCACAGACCCACCCCACCGAACCCACCAACCCGAACCGGCGCACCCGCGCCCGGCCCGAACCCGCCCGAACCCGCCCGCACCACACGGCCCGCCGCCGAGGCCCCCCACACCGACAGCCCGCTCCCCCGTACGACGCCCATTCGTCCGGCAATGAGCTGTCGCCGCGAAAACGCCGTCGCTACGCTCCCTGCCACGTTCCCGGCCGGGGGCTCAGCGGGGGCACAATGGGGGAAAGATGGCCATACCCGAGACGCCCGTGGGGGCATTGGGTAAGCAGGACCGAGCCGCTACGCGGCGCATGTGCGCAGGCGTGTACCTGGACGCCCCGTACCGCACCGCCGTCATCCAGCAGGTCTACAACGCGCGCAAACGCCGCGTCGCACCCTCCTACGGCTACGACCTCGTCCCCGTCCTCGCGCACGCCTGGCGCGCCTGGTGGCTTGCCGCGATCGCGGACGCGCTGATCCTCGCGGTCCTCTGCGCGGCGTACGTCGCCCGGCCCGCCGCCGCGTTCTTCGCCACGGCGGTGCTCGTCGACCTCACGCTCCTCGTCTCGTTCGCCGCGCGCTCCTCCGGACGGGCCGGTGTCCCGCCGTCAACAGGTGAGAAACACACACTCGTTGCCGCGGCGCTTGCCACCGTCGTGGCCCTCGCTGTCCTGGTCGCGAACGACGGGTCGCGGGGTTTCGCGGCGGCCGCCGTGATCGCCGTGACCCCCTGTCTCATCCTCGCGACGGCGTCGGTCCTGCGCCAGCTCGCCCTGAACGGGTTGCGGGCGGGGCTGGAGGCGGACCGGCCCCTGCGGACGAACCGGCGGCTCTCCGTCATCGACGGTCAGCAGCGGCATCCGATAGTCGTCTACACCGCGAAGGAGCCGTTCATCGGCAGCGGTCGGCGTCTGGGGACCTGGTCCTTCGCCCAGCGGCTCGTCGAGACGAAGGGGATCGGCGGCGAGAAGGACGTGGAGTTCACGAAGAAGCCGTTCCCCACCTGGGATCTCGTGGAGGAACTGCGCCGGGCCATCACCGCGTTGGGCACGGAGGACGATCCCGAGACGAGACTGCCGGGGCTCATGGTGGCCGACTCCCTCTTCGTGGAGGGCCGTTACGCGATGGGCTACGCACACGAGTTGGCAGGAGCTCCGGGTGCCGACCTGGTGCGGCACATGCTCGACAGTCCCTCCGAGACCGCCCGCCACTATCTGACCTGCCGGGTCGAGTCGTGGGGCGGCGACCTGGTGACGTCCATATTCGTCCACGTATCGCTCCAAGGGCGCACCCTCTACATCGAGTTCACCACGTGCGGGCTCGCGCCGACGCGGCTGGAGTACCACGCGGTCGACGTCGTCGGCAGGACGGGGCGCATGGCGGTGGTCCGGGCCGCCTTCGTCGGCCTGCTGCACCTTCCCGTGGCCGCCCGCGCCCCCTTACGGCTGCTGGGCGACGTCTCGCTGCTCCTCGGCTCCCTGGGTGCGGCGCCCGACGCGACGGCGGCGAGCCTCAAGCGCGGCAACAACATCGGGGCCCTGATCAGCGCACGCGAGCTGGCGTCCATCGAGGCCGACGAGAGCTACTTCCAGACCTTCGACGTCGCCAAGCACTCGAAGGTCATCGAACGTCGACTGCTCGCCACGGTCGGGGAGTTCCTCAAGGAACACGGCGTCGACACCACGGAGTTCCTGCAGCGGGCCACCGCCATCCTCAACAACGGGGTCATCAACACCGGCTCCGGCAATGTCGAGTTGGGGGACACGGCGATGGGCGAGAACACGAGCGTATCCAAGTGACACCGGGGGGTTCCCGATGAGCAACAAAACGGGCAGGAGCACGGGCACGAGCACGAGTCCGAGCATGAGCAATTACGGGATCGAGAACAGCGGCAGCGGGAACGTCACCGTCAACGGCGCGGTCGCCATGGGCAAGGGCACGAGAGTGACGCAGCACGGCGTCACAGCCTCGCCCGCACCTGCGCCCACCCCCGCGACCGCCACCCCGCAGGACACCTCGCAAGCCGCACCCGCCTGGGACGTGGGCATCGTCACCGTGCTCAGCGTGGAGACCCGCGCCGTACTCGACGAGCTCTCGAAGTGGGGCTCTCACGCCGAGGCCCGCACCCGACAGGGCACCGTCTTCCACGAGTTCACCCGCGAGCACCCCGGGCCGACAGTGCGCGTAGCGGTCACCCAGTCCCTGCTCCCCGGCCAGCACTCCGCCGGCAGCACGGTCGACGAGCTGCGCAGGGAGTAC
The DNA here is from genome assembly GCF_026810505.1 of Streptomyces sp. Je 1-369. Lineage (NCBI taxonomy): Bacteria > Bacillati > Actinomycetota > Actinomycetes > Kitasatosporales > Streptomycetaceae > Streptomyces > Streptomyces sp. Je 1-369. The sequence goes on along the minus strand of NZ_CP101750.1, from coordinate 6,978,299 downwards.
GCCCCACGCCTGACCGCCCTCGTGGGCATCGCCGGTTCCATCCACCCGGACGCGCGCCTGGGCGATGTCGTCGTCGCGCAGGAGGTCATCCACTACGAGCCGCGCAAGGTGACCCAGGACGGCGTGCTGCGCAGGGGCCGCGGCCACACCGTGACGGCGGGCGTCCAGCACGCCGTCAACGGTTTCTTCACGGCCCACGGCGAGCCCTGGCCGCTGCCCCACTCCCCCGGCCACCGTGCGCTGCGCGGTCCGATCGGGTCCGGGGAGGCCGTCCTCGCGGACGTACGGGCCGACGAGCGACGCTATCTGCGCGAGTACAACGAGAAGATCCTCGCCGTGGAGACGGAGGGCGCGGGCCTCGCGACGGCCGTCCACGCGTCCCTCGGCGGTTCCGGCGCCGCGCAGGCGTGGCTCGTCGTCCGCGGGATCTCCGACGCGGCGGACTCGTACAAGGACGACAGCCATCACGAGATCGCCGCCAGGAACGCCGCGGTCGTGTTCGTCTCCCTGCTCCCCCACCTCACGTAAAGCACGGGGGGGAGGGATGACGGAAGAGCCGGAAGAAGTGACGCTGGGGCGCGTGCTGCTCGTGGAGTACGAGCAGCTGAAGGCCGAGCAGAAGAGCCGCATCACCCTCCGGGACAACCTCATCTACGCCATGCTCGCCGCCACCGCCGCGGTGATCGCCGCGACGATCCCGGCCACCGGCCGTACGGCACTGCTCCTGCTCCTGCCGCCCCTCTCCGTCCTGCTCGGCTGGACCTACCTGGTCAACGACGAGAAGATCTCCGCCATCGGGCAGTACATCCGGACCGAGCTGACCCCCGGCCTCGCCGCCGTGGTGGAGGGTGCCGGCGTGTTCGGCTGGGAGGCGGCGCACCGTCGGGACCAGCGGCGCGGCACCCGCAAAAGACTCCAGCTCGCCGTGGACCTGTTGGCCTTCTGCGTCAGCCCCGCGGCCGCCCTGACCGTCTTCTGGATCCACGGCCATCTGACGTGGCCGCTGCTCACGCTCTCCGTCGTCGAGAGCGCCGCGCTCGTCGGTCTCGGCATCCAGATAGCGCTCTACGCCGACATGGGCCGCGGCTGAACACCGCGCCACTCCGACGCCGGCACCGACCAGATCTCGGTGTCCTGCCGTACGCCCCGGTAGGGGTCGTCCTCGCGCAGGCGGCCTTCGCGGCTCATGCCGAGGCGCTTGGCGACGTTGATGCTCGGCGTGTTCTCCGGGGCCACCCGCCACTCCACGCGGTGCATGCCGCGCACCTCGATCGCCCAGTCGACGACGACGCGTACCGCACGTGTCACCAGACCCTGACCGGAGGCGTCCGGTTCCAGCCAGCAGCCCGCCTCGCACGTGCCCGACGCCGCGTCGAAGGCCCGCAGGAGAACGCCGCCGACGAGTCGTCCTTCGAGCCGGATGCCGTACAGCCGGCCGGTGTCCGCGGCGGCCTTGTCGGCGAAGACCTGGAGCCAGGCGCGCGGAGGGCAGGTCGGCGGTGATGTCGGGGAGTCCGACGTAGCGTCCGATGTAGTCGCGGCCGCGGTCCATGTGCGCGAGGAACTCCTCGGCCTGCCACGGTTCCAGCGGGCGCAGTTCGGCGCCGTCTCCCAGGGGTATCGCGAACATCCTCGTCCTCCACAGTGGCCGCGCGGTCGCTCCGGATCCTCGCACGGCGGTACGCGTACTCGGCCGGAATTCTTCCTTCAGCGGCCACCCGAGGGCACCCGCGGGGTGACCGTCGACCCGCCGCACCGCGCCGCGCACTCGTGCGGCCGCCGCCGAGCACCGCGAAGCCGCCGCCGAGCCGCCACGCATCCACAGACGCAGGCAGGTTGAGCGGAGGGTGCTGTTCCGGACAACTCCCCGACCCCGGCGATCTGGCCGGTCTTGTCGTGGACGAATTAGTTGCCTCAGCCATCCAATGGGAGTGGATCAGGGACGAACTGCGCTTGTGAGGTACTTCCATGACGGAGACAACGAACCCCACCGATTCCATCGCCTTCCCGCAGGACCGCACGTGTCCGTACCACCCGCCCACCGCGTACGCACCGCTGCGCGAGGACCCGCCCTTCTCCCGCGTCAGACTGTTCGACGGCCGCTCCGTGTGGCTGGTCACCGGGCGGGCGGCGGCGCGTGAGCTGCTCGTCGACCCGCGCCTCTCCGCCGACCGCGAGAACGAGGCCTTCCCCGTCCCCACCGAACGGTTCGCCCGGCTCCGTGACCGCCGCATCGCCCTGCTCGGCGTCGACGACCCGGAGCACAAAGCACAGCGCCGCATGCTGATCCCCAGCTTCTCCGTCAAGCGCATCGCGGCCCTGCGCCCGCAGATCCAGGCGACGGTCGACCTGCTCCTGGACGCCATGGCCGAGCAGGGGCCGCCCGCCGAGCTGGTGAGCGCCTTCGCGCTGCCCGTGCCCTCGATGGTGATCTGTGCCCTGCTGGGCGTGCCCTACGGCGACCACGAGTTCTTCGAGGAGCAGTCGAGGCGGCTGCTGCGCGGCCCCACCGCCGCGGACACGCAGGCGGCGCGGGACTCGATGGACGCCTATTTCTACGAGCTGATCGACAAGAAGCGCAAGGAGCCGGGCGACGGCCTGCTCGACGAGCTGATCGCGGAGCAGCTCGCGTCGGGCGCGGTGGACCCGGAGGAGCTCGTCAGGCTGGCCAGCATCCTGCTGATCGCCGGGCACGAGACCACCGCGAACATGATCTCGCTCGGTACGTTCACGCTCCTCCAGCACCCCGGCCGGCTGGCCGAACTGCGGGCGGGGCTGCGCGCGGACCCGCCGCTGCTGCCGGGCGCCGTCGAGGAGCTGCTGCGCTTCCTGTCCATCGCGGACGGGCTGCTGCGGGTGGCGACGGAGGAGATCGACACCCCGGCGGGCACCATCCGCGTCGACGACGGCGTCGTCTTCGCCACGTCCCTCATCAACCGCGACGGCACGGTCTTCGAAGGCCCCGAGGACCTGGACTGGCACCGCCAGGACCGTCACCACCTGGCCTTCGGCTTCGGCATCCACCAGTGCCTGGGCCAGAACCTGGCACGCGCCGAGCTGGAGATCGCGCTCGGCACCCTCTTCGAGCGCCTGCCGGGGCTGCGGCTCGCGGCGCCCCCGCAGGACATCCCGTTCAAGCCGGGCGACACGATCCAGGGGATGCTCGAACTCCCCGTCACCTGGTGAGGAGCGGAGAAGCGCGAGTGGAACACATGGCGATCCATGTCGAGAAGGACAGGTGCGTGGGCGCGGGGATGTGCGCGCTCACCGCGCCGGGCGTCTTCACCCAGGACGACGACGGCCTCAGCGAAGTGCTGCCCGGCCGTTCGGACGGCGGCGGCGACCCCCTGGTGCGGGAGGCCGCGCGGGCGTGCCCGGTGCAGGCGATCAGCGTGGAACAGAGCTGATGATCATTCGGTTGCTCCACTGCGTGAGGGGGTTCACTCGCTCGGCGTCAACGTGACCGTGAAGCTCCTGCCGTACGCGTGGTACGTGTCGACCTCGATGCGGGTGCCACCGGGCGCCCTGCTCACCCGCACCTCCGGGTCCCCGCCGGTCCTTCGCAGGGGTCGGCCGCGGAGCAGGAGCGTCACGGTGTCCCGGTCCATCGTCGGGTCGGACACCGCGACGCGGACGGCGCGGCGACGGCGGTCCCCGCGCTGGACGAGGACCGAGGCCGGGCCGTGCAGGCGCAGGCCACCGGTCTCGTGCCGCCCTTCGGTGAAGGCGTTGGCGGACGTCAGGCCGAGCCCCGCGTGCGTGACGGCTTGCAGGTGGCGGGTGTTGGCGAGGACCTTGAGCGGCCCGTGGCGGTGGGCGCGCAGGCGGGCCTCGCCGGCGTTCGGCACCAGCGCGTAGGCGAGGCGGGCGGGCCGGGCGCCCGCCGTCCCGTCGACGGTGACGCCGAGGACCGAACGGGTCACCTGAGTGTCGGGGTTGGCGGTGCGGACGACGCGGCGGCTGCGGGTGACCTCGTCCAGGGTGACGCGCACCTTCGGCGTGTCGAGGAAGACATAGCCGACGGCGGTGCCCTCCGTGGTGTTGGCGTAGCGCAGCCAGTGCAGGTCGGCGGTGCCGGGGCCGGTCCAGGGGCGGCCGTCGCGGAGCACACCGGTGAGGGAGATCCGGTCGTCGGCTGCGGCGGTGCGGGCGTCGACGGTCGTGGTGACGGCGCGCCCGGCCGCGTCGCCGACGTCGGCTGCCAGCACCACGATCTCGTCGTCGAGCAGGAACCACGACTTGGTGGCCGTCGGCGCCCGGTACACCACGAAGTCGTCGGGCAGCAGCGCACGGTCGCGGTACGCCACGTCGCCGGACTGCACCATCCCCGCCGCGCCGTACTGCCCCAGGACGGCGCCGCCCGAGAAGCGGTTGGTGCCGCGCGGGAAGTAGACGTACTTGTTCTGCGACTCGGAGGACGACGTGAAGCGGAGGGGGTGGCCGGGGTTGTCGTAGTACGGCTTGCCGTACGACTCCGGTACGGTGCGCCGCTGTTCGACCGGTGCGGTGACGCCCGCGAGGCCGTACGGCGGGACCGTCGTGAAGTAGTCGACCCCGTACGCCCGGCTCTGGTCCTGTCCCGACAGGTAGAGGTAGTACGCGCCGTCGCCCTGGAACCACGGCATGAGGTTCTCGCCGCTCATGTACTCGTACTTGCTGATGCGCTCGGAGCTCCGCGCGAGCGCGAAGGCGTAGCCCGGCCTGCGGTGCACCGTCTTGTCCATGGCGTTGAACGCGACGCTCCGCGCGGCGGGGTTGAGGTCGGCGGGTGGCACGGAGGCGTCGTCGAGGATGTCGGCGTACCGCACGACGCTGACGGGCGACACGAAGCGGGCCGGGTCGAGGGGGGCGCGCGAGGTGGCCCTGACGTGTTTGACGTAGCTCTTCAGGGCGGTGGCCACGGCGCCGGACGCGAGGGAGGAGAGGTCGACGACGGCTTCGACGACCACGGCCACGTCGGTGTAGCCGGAGTCGGGGCGCGAGACGGCGCGGCCCTTGACGATCTCCATCATCCAGCCCTCGAATATCAGCGGGGCGAAACCATTCCGCACCCACCCGTACACGGTCGGCACGAGCTCCTCGCCGTGGGCGAAGCCCGTGCCGTCGAGGATCTTGAGGGTCTGTACGACGCGGGTGAGCAGGCCCTTGCCGTACGAGCCGGTGTAGGCGACGGACGAGTGCTGGATGAAGGAGCCGTCGGCGTAATGCCCGTCCGTGACCTGGTGGTTGAGGTGGTACGGGTCGATGGTGGCGAAGACCGTGAGCTGGTCGGTGAGCGCCTTGCGGATCCGCGCCTCGCCCGCCTCGCCCAGGAGGGCGCCCTGGAGGATCCGGTTGGTGGTGATGTCGGCGAGGTTGGCGCCGGTGTGGAAGCGCGAGTCGAGGTCGACGTCGCCGCCGGTGCCGTTGCGCAGGTAGGCGTCCATGGAGGCGACGTAGGCGGGCAGCAGGTCGGGGCGGTGGGCGGGGAGGGCGTCGGCGAGCAGGACGAGGGTCTTGCTGACGTGCTGGGAGATCCCGATCTCCCAGTGGAACCAGTTGCCGTAGTACCCCTTGGACTGGTCGCCGTAGTAGCGCTCGTGCAGCCGGGCGAGGCCGTCGAGCACCCGGTGCTGCACAGGCGTACTGCCGTACAGGTCGGCGGGGAGGCCCGGGGTGCGGGTGGCGAGGGCGATCTCGTACAGCTTGCGGTAGGCGGTGTTGAGGTTGGCCTCGTCGGTGCCGAGCACGAGCCCGGCGAAGAGCTCGCCCTCCCGCGCGTCGTCCATCGCCTTCAGGTCGGCCCGCGCGGTCCTCTCCATGGCGGCGAGCTTCGCGGCGTTCTCCGGGCGTGCGTTGGCCTCGGCGGTTCCGGCGAACACCGCGACGGTATTGGCGAGGAGCCGGGCACGCCCTGCCGCGGCCGCGGCGGCGGTCGCCGGGCCCGTGGGGATCACCGCCATCAGGCCGGCGGCCGACAGGACGGACAACGCGCGTCTACGGGTGATCTCCATGGCAGCCTCCAACAGTGGCGCGTGCAGGCGTGCGTTCGGGGGCGTGCGGAGTCAAGCAGACGGTCCGACCGGCGACAAGGGTCCCCGCCCCCCGCGTGTCCCGCCCGCGAGGGTCCCCGCCCCCTGCGTGTCCCGGCCGGTTGATAGCGTCCCTCTCGATCTTGGTGCCGTGTACGGGGGAGGGGGAGCGCCATGCCCGAGAAGGGCGCGCCGCGTATCCGACGGCGCACCTGGCTGGTGGCCGCGCTGGCGGCGACGCTGCTGACCGCGTCGTCGGTGACCTGGTTCGCCGTGGCGCGGGCCGAGGAGCGGGAGGACCGGCTCGACGCCAACCGCGAGCTGGTGACGCGCGGCTGCGCGGGCCTGCTCCGCGAGGAGATGTACGCCTCCGTGCCGGACGACACGCGGGGCGTCCTCGACGCGTACGGGACGCTGCTGCGGCCCGGGCAGGAGAGCCGTGCCCTGCTGAACTGCACGCTGGCCTGGGGCGACGGCGGCGGAGCCACGGAAGCGGACGTACGCGCACGGGTGCGGGCCGAGGCGGTCCCCGACCGCACGTCCCCCGCCTCCGTGACGGGCGACTTCGGCCTGCCCCTGCCGCCGGGCGCGACGGGCGGTGTGGGCACCGCGGAACGGTTCGGCGGCGCGGTGGCGGAGGCGGCGCTGCTCCTCGACTGCCCGAAGGGACTGCGCGGGCGGGGCCGCGCGGCGCGGGACCTGCTCGTGTCGGTGGACCTGCCGTCCGACACGGAGGGGGCGGACGTGAACGGCGTCCCGGAGGCCGAGCGGCTCGCCGTCGCCCGGACGGCCGCGAAGGTCGGCAACTGGGTGGCGCGCAAGGAGGGCTGCGGCAGCGAGCCGTTGCGCACCGAGCCCGGCGCCGCCCCGGCGAAGGCGCCCGAGCTCTGCGCCTGGCTCTCCCCGAAGGGGCTCGGGTCGACCCCGGGCGGCTGGACCTTCGACGGGAACGACAAGGTGTACAACCGGCGGGTCGGCGCGTGCGGCGGCCGGTGGGACGACACGGCGGGCTCCCCGAGCCACCTCACGGTCAAGGCGGCGGGCGCGGAGAGCTGGTCGGGCGTGCTCGCGGCCGGCGCGTACGAGGACTACGCCGATGAACTCCAGGTGCCCGACCCCAAGGCCCCGGCGGCGCACGACAAGCCCCTCACGGTCGAACAGTTGGGCGATGACCCGCAACTCGCCCTGTGGGCCCGCTCCGAGTGCGTGGCGGGACCGACGTACCACCGCGTGTCGGTGACTCCCGCGTTCGACTTCGACTACGGCGTCGAGGACGGGAAGGTCGTCCTCGAACCGAAGGACCAGCGGCGCCTCTCGCGGCACGTGCGCACGGTCCTCGACCGCTACCTGTCGGCGCCCGACGGCTGGCCCAAGCGTTCGCACTGCCGCGGGACGAAGATCGTGGGAGAGGTGGCGGAGTGGCGCGAGCGCGACTGACGTGGCGTACGAGGACGGGGCGCGCCGTCCTGTCGTCCTGCGGGGCGCTCGTCGCCCTGGCCCTGATCGCGGGGGGCTACTACTGGTGGGGCGGCCCGCGCGAGCACCGCGCCGCACAGCAAGTCCTGGACGAGGCGTGCGACGGCGTACTGCCCTCGCGCGAGGTGCGGGACGTGCTCGGGGACGGGCCGTTCGAGAAGGGGCCCGGCCGGGTGGACGTGCTGCTGGCCGCGGAGGACTCGGACCGTGCCCGCGACGAGGGCCGCACGGTCACCTGCACCGTGACCGGCGACGGCGTGCCCGTCGCGGGCGACAACACGAACGAGGCCGAGGTCCAGGTCACCGTGCAGAGCGTGCCGCGACGGCGCGACGCCGACTTCGGAGTGGACCGCGCCTCCGTACGCGAGGGCGGCAGGGACCGGCGGTATCCGCGCCCCGCGGCCGAGCTTCCGCCCGCCGGGCTCGGCGGTGGCTGGCGCGGCTTGTTCACGACCGCCGAGTCCGAGGGCGACACGGACCGGTCCGACCGCCACGGCGCCACCGTGGTGACGCTCCTGGAGTGCGCCCGCGACCGCGGCGGTCTCCTCGTCACCGTCGACGCGAAGGACGAGGACGTCACGCTGGACGACCCGCGCCGCCGCGCCGCCTTCGCGCGGGTTGCCACGGGGACGGCGGCGAAGGCGTCCGGGAAGTGGGGCTGCGACGCCCGGCTGGGCGAGCCCCCGCGCACGGTCGCGCTCCCGGTGAACGCCGACGAAAGCGTGCGGCTCGCCGACGCGTCCGGGACGTGCCGAGGCGTCCCCGGCCGGGGCGGGCAGCTCTCGCGGGCCTGGGAGAGCGCGAGCTCCGGCAGCCCCGTCGAGGTGTGCGTCGTAGCGGGCGAGCGGCCGGAACTGCCGGGCCCCCGGTCGTCGGACGAGGCGCCCCGCTACCACCTCGTCGCGTCCTACGGCCCGTACGCGGACTCCGAACGCCTCGACTACGAGCGACGCCACGGGGAGTACTCGGAGAAGCCCGGCCCCGGGGACGCTGCGGCCGGACGGCTGGTGGGCGGCGGGCGCTGGGCGAGCGCGGTCTGCCGGGACGGGAGCGGCCCGGCGCTGTTCACGGTCCGGGACGAGGGGGCGTGGCGCGAGGACAGGTCGCCTACGTACGACAAGCACCGCGCGAAGCCGTCGGCGGCCGACCTGGCGTACGAACGCACGGCGCTGGAGGAGTTCGCCCGGCGCTCGGCACGGGCCCACGGCTGCGAGGCGCCGAAGCTGCGTCCGTAGCGCCGGGGCGGGGCGGGACTCACCCCAGCCGCGTCCCGCCCCGCTCCGCGATGTGCCGCGGCGCTTCGATGCCCGCGGGCAGCAGCGGGTCCGGCACCGGCGCTCCCCACGTCGCCGTCAGCGGCAGGTTGCCCGCCCAGATGCCGAGCTCCGCGTCGGGACCCGTGCCGTCGTCCGGCGGGCCCGCCGCGGCCTTGACCGAGGCCTCCGCCAGGGAGAGGGCCAGCAGTGTCGTCGCGGCGAGCTCCTTGCGGCTCGGGCGGCGTGCGTACTCCCACTGGCCCGGTGTCGCGTGCTCGGTGAGCAGGCGCAGGCCGCGCAGCTTCTCCTCCGGGTCGGTCACCACGCGCGGGACGCCGTGGATCATCGCGCTGCGGTAGCTGACCCCGTGCTCGAACACCGAGCGGGCGAGGATCAGCCCGTCGATGTGGGTGACGGTGACGCAGACCGGCGCCTCGGGGTCGGCGGCGAGGCTGCGGCTGGCGACGGAGCCGTGCAGGTAGAGGTGGGTGTCGTCGCGGCCGTAGACGGTGGGCACGACCATCGGGTGGCCGTCGACGACGACGCCCAGGTGGCAGACGAAGCCCGCGTCGAGGACCGCTTCCAGATCGGCGCGGTCCAGGCTGCCCTGCTCGCGCAGGCGGCGGTGGCGGGTGCGGTCGGTGACGGGCAGGGTCGCGGGGAGTACCGCGGACGGGGCAGGCGGGACGGGAGGGGCGTCCCCGTGCTGCTCAGGATGATTGTTCATGCCGTGAGAAGTTACCGATATCGCGCACAGGTGACCACACTTTGACGATATCCGTTGTTCCAAGTCCCTCTTCCGACGATATACGCAATGCCCGCACCACCCGTCCAAGCCCGCCCCCAAGAATCCAACGACTCCCACCCCTGGAGGATGGCGGGCCCCCGCCCCCGCACGGTCTGATGGAACCCATGGAGCTTCCCCACCACGAGGACGTGTCCCCCGGCAACGGCTGTCTGCCGCCCCGCGCGTGGTACGCGACGTCGGACGCCACCGCCCTCTCCCTCAACGGCCCCTGGCGCTTCCGCCTCTCCCCCACCGCTCACACCGAGGACGACACCTTCGCCACCGACGGGTACGACAGTGCGGCCTGGGACGAGATCGCGGTGCCCGGCCATTGGGTGCTGCAGGGCCACGGCGCGCCCCGCTACACCAACATGCTCTACCCGTTCCCGCTCGACCCGCCGCGCGTCCCCACCGAGAACCCCACCGGCGACCACCTGCGCACCTTCGACCTGCCCGACGGCTGGCCGACGGACGGCACCGCCGTCCTCCGCTTCGACGGCGTGGAGTCCTGCGTCCGGGTCTGGCTGAACGGCACGGAGCTCGGCGACTTCAAGGGCTCCCGGCTCCCCCACGAGTTTGCCGTCGGCGAGCTGCTGCGCCGGGCGGGCAACGTCCTCGCGGTCCGCGTCCACCAGTGGTCCGCCGGTTCGTACCTGGAGGACCAGGACCAGTGGTGGCTGCCGGGCATCTTCCGCGACGTGACGCTCCTGCACCGGCCCGAGGGCTGCGCCCGCGACTTCTTCGTCCACGCCGCGTACGACCACAGCACGGGCACCGGCACGCTGCGGGTCGACTCGGACGTCCAAGGGCGCGTCACCGTACCCGAGTTGGGCATCGACGCGGCGACCGGCGAGGAGGTCGCCGCCGCCGTGGAGCCGTGGACGGCCGAGACGCCACGCCTGTACGACGCGACGCTGGCCACACCCGGCGAAAGCATCCCGCTGCGCGTCGGCTTCCGCACGGTCACCGTCGAGGACGGCACCATCAGGGTCAACGGCAGCCCCGTCCTCTTCCGGGGCGTGAACCGTCACGAGTTCCACCCGGAGACGGGCCGGACCGTCGACCTCGAAACGATGCGCGCCGACGTGCTCCTGATGAAGCGTCACAACATCAACGCCGTCCGAACCAGCCACTATCCGCCCCACCCCGCCTTCCTCGACCTCTGCGACGAGCTCGGCCTGTGGGTCGTCGACGAGTGCGACCTGGAGACCCACGGCTTCGGCGCCGTCGGCTGGCGCGCCAACCCGGCCGACGACGACCGGTGGACGCCCGCGCTCCTGGACCGCGCGGCCCGCATGGTCGAGCGCGACAAGAACCACCCCTCGGTCGTCCTGTGGTCGCTCGGCAACGAGTGCGGCACCGGACGCGGCCTGACCGCGATGGCCGACTGGATCCGCTCGCGCGACGACAGCCGCCTCCTCCACTACGAGGGCGACCGGTCCTGCGCGGACACGGACGTCTACTCACGGATGTACGCCGACCACGCCGAGGTCGAACGCATCGGCCGGGGCGAGGACGAGGGCCCCGAGCGGCGCCGACGCCTCCCCTTCATCCTCTGCGAGTACGCGCACGCCATGGGCAACGGCCCCGGCGGACTCAGCGAGTACCAGCAGCTGTTCGAGACGTACGACCGGCTGCAGGGCGGCTTCGTCTGGGAGTGGATCGACCACGGCATCGCGCACCCCGCGTACGAGTACGCGTACGGCGGCGACTTCGGCGAGGAGCTGCACGACGGGAACTTCGTCTGCGACGGCCTCGTCTTCCCCGACCGTACGCCGTCCCCCGGACTCGTCGAGTACAAGAAGGTGATCGAACCGGTCCGCATCGAGGGCGACGGCCCCTCCGGCACGGTCACCGTCACCAACCTCCACGACTTCGCCGACCTCTCCCACCTCGCCTTCACCTGGTCGTACGAGAAGGACGGCACGACCGTCGCCGAAGGCACCCTGGCGGTCCCGCAGGCCGGTCCGGGCGAGCGCACCGAGGTCGCGCTGCCGCCCCCGCCGCGCCGGGACCCCGACGCCGAGACGCAGTGGACGGTACGCGCCTCGCTTGCCGAGGACACGGCGTGGGCGGCGAAGGGGCATGTGGTGGCATGGGGCCAACTGCCCGTCGAGTACGGCATGATCCTGCCCGTGCCCGGCGGCGCGACGCCCACCGCGGACGCGGACGGACGGCACATCACGCTCGGCGCCGCCACCTTCGACGCCCGCACCGGCACGCTCCTCGCCTTCCACGACCGGGAGATCACCGGCCCGCGCCTCGACGTGTGGCGGGCCCCCACCGACAACGACAACGGCATGCCCTGGCTCCCCGAACCGTCCCTCGCCGACCGCTGGCGCACGCTGGGCCTGCACCGCGTGCAACACCGCGTCGACGCGGTCGAGTCGACCGGCCAGGGCCTCACCGTGCGCACCCGGGTGGCGCCGGCGGCGGGCGACCTGGCGCTGCGCACGGAGTACCACTGGGCGTCGAACGGCCCCAAGCTGCTGCTGCGGATGTCGGTGACGCCGGAGGGCGAGTGGCCCGTGCCGCTGCCGCGCCTCGGCATCCGCTTCGGGCTGCCGGAGGCGTGGGCGGCGGGCCGGGTGCGGTGGTTCGGCGGCGGGCCCGGCGAGGCCTACCCCGACACCGCGGCCGCCTCGCTGATCGGCGTCTGGGATTCGGACGTCGACGCCCTGCAGACGCCGTACGTGCGCCCGCAGGAGAACGGGGCACGTCCGGCCGTCCGCTGGGCCGAGGTCGGCGGCCTCCGCGTGGAGAGCGACGGCGCGCCCGCGTTCACCGCCCGCCGCTGGACCACCGAACAGCTCGACGCCGCCCGCCACCGCACCGACCTCGTCCCCGGGGACACGGTCTGGGTCAACCTCGACATCGACCGGCACGGCATCGGCACACAGTCGTGCGGGCCGGGCGTCCTGCCGCAGTACGAGCTCCGCGCCACACCTCGGCCGTCGTCCCTGAGCTGCGTGTTCTCGGCGGTGGTGGACGGCTGAGGTGGACGGCTGAGGTGAACGGCTGGCTGCGTACGCACGCCCCTCGGCAGTGACCGCGGAAGGGCAGCACCGTGTCCGTTTCCTTCAAGACCCCTCGCCCGGCCCCTGCCTACGCTGCGGACATGACCAGCACACCGAAGTCACCCACTGCGACAGCACCCACGCCCCGCTTCGACCTGATCGGCCTCGTCGTCTCCGACCTGGCCGCCTCGCTCGCCTTCTACCGCCGTCTCGGCCTGGAGTTCCCCGCTGGAGCCGAGAGCCTGCCGCACGTGGAGGCGGCGCTCCCCGGTGGGCTGCGCGTCGCCTTCGACACGGAGGCGACGGTGCGGTCCTTCCACCCGGACTGGCAGCCGCCCGCGGGCGCGGGCCGGATCGGCCTCGCGTTCCACTGCGGGACGCCGGACGGGGTCGACGCGGTGTACGAGGGCATGACGGGCGCCGGGTACGGGAGCGAGCTCAAGCCGTTCGACGCGCCCTGGGGCCAGCGGTACGCCGTCGTGCTCGACCCGGACGGCAACGGTGTCGACCTGTTCGCGCCGCTAGGGTCCGCCGCGGAGTAGCGTACCGAGCGGCTTCCCCGTCAACTCCCGCACATCACGCGCCAGATGGGCCTGGTCGGCGAACCCGGCCACGGCCGCGGTGTCCGCGTACGCCATACCGTCGCGGGCCAGCGCGAGCGCCCGTTGCAGCCGAAGCACCCGGGCCAGCGTCTTGGGTCCGTAGCCGAAGGCGGGCAGGGAACGTCGGTGCAGCTGGCGGGCGTTGACGCCCGCGTCCGCCGCGGTGCGCGCGACCGAGTGGCCCGCGTCCAGGGAGGCGACGATGTGGGCGAGCAGTGGATCGGGCGGTTCGGCGCGGGCGGCACGCTCCATGGCGACGGCCTCCAGGGCGGCCGTCGGATCCGCCGCGTCGTCCACCCGCTCGGTGAGCCGTCGCGCCGCACCGGCGCCCCACAGCCCCGCCAACTCCTCCCGCTGGTCCCGCAGTTCGTGGGCGGGTACGCCGAAGAAGGCGGGCGCGGTCCCGGGACGGAAGCGAATGCCGACGAACCGCCGACCGGCTTCCAGGACCTGTGGGACGTACGCCCGGGTGTCGGGCCCGGCGACGAACAGCCTGCCCTCGGTCCACAGCAGGTCCATGCACCCGTCGGGCAGCACGGGCCGGGCGTCACCGGCCCCGCCCGAGGCGACCCGGGTCCAGACGACCGCACCGGCCAGCCGGGACGGTCGCTCCCGGTAGTCGCGGGACGCCACGTTTACTGGGGCCACGGGACCCAGATTACGCCGCGCTCCCCCGGTGCTCCTGCGGACTGACCCCGTACACCCGCTTGAACGCGCCGGACAGGGCGAACGCGCTGCCGTAGCCGATGCGGCGGGCTATGGAGCCGATCGTCAGCTCCGTGTCGCGCAGCAGGTCCGCGGCGAGCGCGAGGCGCCAGTTCGTCAGGTACGTCATCGGGGGCTCGCCCACGAGCTCCGCGAACCGCCGGGCCAGCGCGGCCCGTGAGACGCCCGTCTTCGCCGCGAGATCCGCGATCGTCCAGGGGTGGGCCGGGTCGTCCTGGAGCAGGCGCAGGGCCCGGCCGACGACCGGGTCGCCCATCGCGCGGTACCAGGCGGGCGCCGCAGCCTCCGGGCGGGAGAACCAGGCACGCAGGGCGGCGATCAGGAGCAGGTCGAGGAGCCGGTCGAGGACGACCGCCTGGCCCGGCTCGTCCTTGCCGATCTCGTCCGCGACGAGCGGGGTGAGCGGGCACTCCCACACCTCGCCGGGCAGCACGAGCAGCGGCGGCAGCGCGTCGAGGAGCCGGCCGGTGATCTCGCCCCGCATCTGGTAGGTGCCGATCAGCATCTCCACGGAGCCGTCGCGGCGCTCGCCCCAGGCGCGCGGGCCGAGGTCGCGGTAGCGGGCTACGGGGGCGCCGTCGAGGGGTACGCAGCGCTGTCCCGGCTGGATCTCGGCGAACGGCGCGGTGGCGGGCTCCCCGGCGCACGTGTAGTAGTCGGGGCCGCGGGCGATCGCGAGGTCGCCGGGGCGGATGAGCTGTGCGGGCGAGCCGTCCGCGGGGGTGATCCAGGCGTCGCCGCGCACCATGACCATGACGGACAGGGGCGCCTCGTCCGCGATGCGGACGGACCAGGGCGGGTCGAAGAGCGCGCGGATCATGAAGGCCCCTCGGGCGCGCGGTCCTTCGAGCAGTCCGGCGAGTACGTCCATGCCGGAAGCGTAGACGTACGCGTATGGCCGTGAGCTCCTCGGCGATGGTTCCCCCGCAGGCCCGGCGGTTGACTGATGCGCATGACGACGAACACGACGAACACGACGAACGCAATGAACACGACGGACACGACGGACACGGGCATGACGGTTCTGGTGACCGGGGCCACCGGGCGCGTGGGGCGCCGGGTCGTGGAGTCCGCCGAAGCCGCCGGGCTCACCGTGCGGGCCGCCTCGCGGTCCGGCGCGGTGCGGTTCGACTGGACGGACCGGTCGACGTGGGCGGACGCCCTGCGCGGCGCGGACGCCGCGCACCTCGCGTACCTGCCGGACGTGGGCGCGCCCGGCGCCGCCGAGACGGTCGGCGCGTTCGCCCGCGAGGCGGTGGCGGCGGGCGTACGGCGGCTGACGCTGCTGTCGGCGCGGGGCGAGGACCAGGCGCACGCGACCGAGCGGGCGGTACGGGACTCGGGGGCCGAGTGGACCGTCGTACGGGCCAGTTGGTTCGCGCAGAACCTCAGCGAGGGCCCGCTGCTCGACGGGCTGCGGGGCGGCGAGCTGGTGTTCCCCGCCGGTGAGGTGCTCGAACCGTTCATCGACGCACGGGACATCGGGGACGTGGTGGTGGCCGCGCTGACCGGCGGCGACCGGTTCACGGGCCGCATCCTCGACCTCACCGGGCCCCGGCTCCTGTCGTTCCGGCAGGCGGTGGCGGAGGTCGCGGCGGCGGCCGGGCGCGAGCTGACGTACGTACCGGTGTCCGCCCGCGAGTACGGGGCGGCGCTCGCCGGGTTCGGGGTGCCCGCCGAGGAAGTGGAGTTCCTGGTCGAGCTGTTCGAGACGAACCTCGACGGGCGCAACGCGAGGCTCTCCGAGGGGGTGCGGGAGGTGCTGGACCGGGACCCGAGGGATTTCGCCGACTTCGCCAGGGAGCAGGCGGAGGCGGGCACCTGGAAGTGCTGACCTCACGTCCTCCGGGGCGGGAGTCCCGGGGCGCTGCCCCGGGCCCCGCTCCTCAATCGCCGGAGGGGCTGTTGTCCTCGGACCCGGTCCCGTTCCGTTTCGCGTGCTTCGGCTGCTTCGCGGGCGTCCGCAGCCGCGACGACACGTCGTCCGGCGGCAGGAAACGCGACCAGCGCTCGGGGAACTCGGACGGCATCTCGGGGTCGTCCGGGTCGTCGGGGTCCGTCATCGCCTCCCGCGCCGCGGCCGCCCGCGCCACGACCTCGGCGGCCTGCGCCTCCCTTATGCGGTCGTTGGCGGCGCGTGCCGCGGCCGTGGCGACGGACGGCCAGACCCGGTCGATCGCCGCGTTGACCGCGGCGCCGACCAGGACCGCGAACGCCGAGACGCCGATCCACAGCAGCACGGCGACGGGCGCGGCGAGGGAGCCGTAGATGGTGGGGCCCTCCACCGTGCTGGTGAGGTAGATGCGGAGCAGGAAGCTGCCGAGGACCCACATGGCGAGGGCGATCAGCGCGCCCGGCATGTCCTCCACCCACGGCGAACGCACCGGCACTGACACGTGATACAGCGTCGTGAGGAAGACGACGGAGAGGATGACGACGACCGGCCAGTAGAGGATCTGGACGACCGTCGTCGAGCCCGGCAACAGTTTCACCACCGCGTCCGGGCCCGCCACCATCAGCGGCAGCGCCACCGACCCGATGAGCAACGCCACGATGAACAGGCCGAACGCGAGCATCCGGGTCTTGACGATGCCGCGCGCACCGTCGAGGCCGTACATCACCGTGATCGTGTCGATGAAGACGTTCACGGCGCGCGATCCCGACCACAGGGCGAAGAGGAAGCCGATGGAGATGACGTCGGGGCGGCTGACCCGCATCACGTCGTCCAGTATCGGTTCCGCGATCTGGTGGACGCCCCGGTCGGAGAGGACCGTGCGGGACGCCTCCAGGATGTTGTTCTGCACGCTGGCGATCGTGTCCGCGCCGGTCCACCGGTCCACGTACGCGAGCAGGCCGATGAGGCTCAGCAGCAGCGGCGGGACGGAGAGCAGCGTGAAGAAGGCCGCCTCGGCCGCGAGCCCCAGGATGCGGTACTCGATGCACGAGTTGACGGTGTCCTTGAGCAGCAGCCAGGCGGTCCTGCGCATGGAGACGTTCCGGTAGAGAGCGCGGGCCCGGTTCCAGCGGCCCGACGGCCGCCCGGGTGTTTCTTTTGCCTGGTGCACCTCCTTACCGTAGCGGCATGGCAGCCAGCACCCACACAGTGACCAACCAGGCTCCGCCCCTGGTCGGATATGACCTGTTCACGTCCGACCGGGCCCTCGTGGAGGGCGTCGAGCGGCACCTCGATCCGGCGCTCCTCGATTCCGTCCGCGACGAGCTCTCGTTGCTCGGCCGGGCCGCGGGTTCCGCCCAGGCACAGAAGTGGGGAGACCAGGCGAACGCGAATCCTCCGGTTCTGCACACCCATGACCGGTACGGCCACCGGGTCGACGAGGTGGAGTTCCATCCGGCGTGGCACCGGCTGCTCGGCAAGGCGGTCTCCTCGGGCCTGACCGCGGCCTGGACGCGGCCGGGCGGGCATCTGCGCCGGGCCGCCGGGTTCCTGGTGTGGACGCAGGTCGAGGGGGGCCACGGCTGCCCGGTCTCGATGACGCACGCCGCGGTGCCCGCGCTCCGCGCCGACCCGGCGCTGGCCGCCGAGTGGGAGCCGCGGCTCACCTCGACCGTGTACGACCACGGGCTGCGTCCGGCGTCCCAGAAGGCCGGTGCGATCTTCGGGATGGGGATGACGGAGAAGCAGGGCGGCAGCGACGTACGGGCCAACACGACGCGCGCGCAGGCCCTCGCCGAGGACGGGACGTACACGCTCACGGGGCACAAATGGTTCTGCTCGGCGCCCATGTCGGACGGGTTCCTGGTGCTCGCGCAGGCCGAGCAGGGACTGACGTGCTTCCTGGTGCCACGGGTCCTCGAGGACGGCGCACGGAACGTTTTCGCCATCCAGCGGCTCAAGGACAAGCTGGGCAACAAGTCCAACGCGTCGAGCGAGGTCGAGTTCGACGGGACGTGGGCGCGGCGGGTCGGGGACGAGGGGCGCGGGGTGCGCACCATCATCGAGATGGTGGCGGCGACGCGCCTCGACTGTGTGATCGGCTCCGCGGCGCTGATGCGGCAGGCCGTCGCGCAGGCGGTGCACCACGCCACGTACCGGGAGGCGTTCGGCGGCAAGCTCGTCGACAAGCCGCTCA
Source organism: Streptomyces sp. Je 1-369 (assembly GCF_026810505.1). Classification (NCBI taxonomy): domain Bacteria; kingdom Bacillati; phylum Actinomycetota; class Actinomycetes; order Kitasatosporales; family Streptomycetaceae; genus Streptomyces; species Streptomyces sp. Je 1-369. The sequence goes on along the minus strand of NZ_CP101750.1, from coordinate 6,960,333 downwards.
TGCGCAACGTACTGGCCGATCTGGCGCTGGAGTCGGAGGCGGCCACGACGCTGGCCATGCGGCTCGCGGCGGCCTACGACGACGGGAGCGAGCAGGAGCAGGCGTTCCTGCGGCTCGCGGTGCCGGCGGCGAAGTACTGGGTGACCAAGCGCTGCACGCCGCTGGCGGGCGAGGCCCTCGAATGCCTGGGCGGCAACGGCTACGTGGAGGAGTCCGGCATGCCGCGGCTGCTGCGCGAGGCGCCGCTCAACTCCATCTGGGAGGGGTCGGGGAACGTCCAGGCGCTGGACGTGCTGCGGGCGCTGCAGCGCGAGCCGCTGGCCCTCAACGCGTTCCTCCAGGAGGTCGGCACGGCGCGCGGCGCGGACCACCGTCTGGACGCCGCCATCAAGGATCTGCTGACCGAGCTGGCCGATCTGGAGGGCATCGAGGGGCGCGGGCGACGGCTCGTGGAGCGGATGGCGCTGGTGCTCCAGGGATCGCTGCTGGTGCGGTACGCGCCGCCCGAGGTCGCCGACGCGTTCTGCGCCTCGCGGCTCGGCGGGGACTGGGGCGCGGCGTTCGGCACGCTGCCGCACAGTCTCGATCTGGCGGCGGTGGTGGAGCGGGCCGCTCCCGGCGTCTAGGAGGTCACTCCCGGCATCTGGAGAGCCGGAAGTCCTCAGCTGGTACGGGGGTGGTGCTGCGCCGACACGGCACCACCCCCGTCACTCAGGCCCCTTGAGGAGCATGAACACCGCACGGGCGGCGTTGTTGTCCAGATTCGGGCCCCGTCCGGCCGTTGGCCAGGGTTGCAGGAGGTTGCAACTCGACGAGTCGCCCTCCCGGTTCATCGACGATGCGGCACCCGGGGAGGCCGCGCAGGGGGCACGATAAAGGGATGCTTCCGCATGCACTGGTCTGGCCGGAAAGGACCCAGTGGTCATGAAAGCCCCGTCGACGATCGACCTCGCGCACATCTCCGCCATGGACCTCGCGCACGCCGCGCACGTTCTGAAGGGGGTCCGGGACGCCACGCTGTCCGGGCAGCGGCCGAGGATTCTGCCGCGTCCGGTGATCGGCGACTCCTGGGGGCGGATGCTGCTCGGCGGGGTCGACCCGGACCGCGACGTCCGGGCCCGGCTGCTGAGCGAGGAGGAGCTCGAGGAGCGCCGCCGCGCCTCGCCGCTCCTGGAGATCCTGCCCGTGCTGCGCGACGCGCTGGTCTCCGTGGCGGACGCGGCGCAGCACATCATGGTCGTGAGCGACGCGGACGGGCGCGTGCTGTGGCGCGAGGGCAGCGCGGCGGTGCTGCGCAAGGCGGACTCGCTCGGGTTCGAGCCGGGGGCGGACTGGGGCGAGAGCGTCGTGGGCACGAACGGCATCGGGACGCCGCTGGTGGTGCGCCGCCCCGTGCAGGTGTTCTCCGCCGAGCACTTCGTGCGGACCCACCACCCGTGGACGTGTACGGGCGCCCCGCTGACCGATCCGCGCGACGGCAGGCTCCTCGGTGTGGTCGACGTCAGCGGCCCGTTGCAGACCCTCCATCCGGCGACGCTCGCCCTGGTCGAGGCGGTCGCCAAGCTCGGCGAGGCGCGGCTGCGGGACCGGCACGTGACGTCGCTGGACCGGCTGCGCGCGGTGGCGGCGCCGGTGCTCGCGCGGCTCGAAGGGCGGGCGGTCGCGGTGGACGTGCACGGCTGGACGGCCGCGGTGACGGGCATGCCCCCGGCGGACCGCCTCACGCTCCCCAAGTCCTTCGGCGCGGGCCGCGCCTGGCTGCCGTCGCTGGGCTCGTGTCTGGTGGAGCCGCTGCCCGGCGGGTGGCTGCTGCGGGTGGAGAACCCGGGTGACGTGCCGCGGCCGGTCGCCGCGACCCGCCTCGTCCTGGACGTGAGCAGTCCGCGCCGCTGGACGCTTTCGGTGCTGGGCGGCGCCCACGACTGGACGCACGACCTGAGCCCGCGCCACGCCGAGCTCCTCTTCCTCCTCTGTACGTACCGCACGGGACGCACCGCCTCGGGGCTCGCCGAGGACATGTTCGGCGATCCGGCGCGCACGGTGACGGTGCGCGCCGAGCTCTCCCGGGTGCGGCGCTATCTGGGCGGGCTGCTCGCCCACCGCCCGTACCGCTTCCACGAGGACGTGGACGTCGACGTGATCATGCCGGAGCGTCCCGCGGACCTCCTGCCGTACTCGATGGCGCCCGCGGTCCGGGCGGCGCGGCGGCTCACGGAGCCCTGAGGCCGACGTGGACCCTCGGACGCGGCACATGATTCTCTGAGCCCCATGAGCATCACTGTCACCACCTGGTCCCTCGAACAGACGTCGCCGGCCGACCTGCGCCCGGCCGCCGCGCCCGACGGGGACGTCCGGATCGTGCGCGCCGAGGTTCCCTCGCCCGAGTTCAGCCGGTTCCTGTACGCGTCCGTCGGCGGGGACATCCGCTGGTCCGACCGGCTCTCCCTCACGTACGCGGAGTGGCAGAAGCTCCTTGACCGGCCGGGTGTGGAGACGTGGGTCGCGTACGAGAAGGGGACGCCGGCCGGGTACGTGGAGCTGGCGGCGCGCGGCGAGAACGGGGACGCGGCGGAGGGCGTCGTCGAGATCGTCTACTTCGGGCTGATCCCCGCCTTCCGGGGGCGCCGCATCGGCGGCCACCTCCTGTCGTACGCCGTCGCGCGCGCCTGGGACCTGGCCGAGCGGTGGCCGGGGCTCGCGCCGACCGAGCGGGTCTGGCTGCACACGTGCTCCAAGGACGGGGAGCACGCCATGGACAACTACCGGCGGCGCGGGTTCCGGCTCTTCGACACGAAGATCGAGGACGAGGCGGACGTGCCGACGCCGGGGCCGTGGCCGGGGGCCGACCGCGACTGAATCCAGCGCGGGCCGCTGTGACCGACGACACCCTTGTCCACGATACGGGACAAGGGTGTCCGCATTTTGGATAATGCTGGACTGGGCCGAAAGTCCCGTGACACGCTTCCGGCATGGATCGCACTGGAAACGCCTTGGTGAGTCGACGTCACGTCGACCTCGGCCGCATGTCCAGCGCCATGTGTCCGGCTTGCTGATCGCCTCAGCACAGCCGCTCCCCATCCACTGAACCCCCTCCCTGCGCAGCGCCGCGCGCACGTCCCCGCATGTGCCCCAACATCTGCGGACGTGTGCCATACCCGCAGGTCAGAGCCTCCCTCCCGTCACCCGACCGCCACCCCTCAACGACGGCGCTACGCGCCGACCCCTTCTGAATCGCCGCCCCGAAGGACGTACCGCCATGGCCGCCACGCCAGAGAAGCCTGCCCCAGCAACGCCCCGCCGCAAGGTGAGCCGTCACCGCGGCGAGGGTCAGTGGGCCGTCGGTCACTTCACGCCGCTCAACGGGAACGAGCAGTTCAAGAAGGACGACGACGGTCTCAATGTGCGGACACGTATTGAGACGATCTACTCGAAGCGTGGCTTCGACTCCATCGACCCGAACGACCTCCGCGGCCGTATGCGCTGGTGGGGCCTTTACACCCAGCGCAAGCCCGGGATCGACGGCGGCAAGACCGCGGTCCTTGCGCCGGAGGAGCTGGACGACGAGTACTTCATGCTCCGCGTCCGCGTCGACGGCGGGCGGCTGACCACCGAGCAGCTGCGCGTGATCGGCGAGGTGTCCCAGGAGTTCGCCCGCGGCACCGCCGACCTCACCGACCGCCAGAACATCCAGTACCACTGGATCCGCATCGAGGACGTGCCCGAGATCTGGCGCAGGCTCGAAGCCGTCGGCCTCTCGACCACCGAGGCGTGCGGTGACACGCCCCGCGTCATCCTCGGCTCCCCCGTGGCGGGCGTCGCCGAGAACGAGATCATCGACGGCTCCCCCGCCATCGACGAGATCCAGCGCCGCTTCATCGGCAACCCCGAGTTCTCGAACCTGCCGCGAAAGTTCAAGACGGCGATCTCCGGATCGCCGCAGCTCGACGTCGCCCACGAGATCAACGACGTCGCCTTCGTCGGCGTGCACCACCCCGAGCACGGCCCCGGCTTCGACCTCTGGGTCGGCGGCGGCCTCTCCACCAACCCCAAGCTCGGCGTGCGCCTGGGCGCCTGGGTCCCGCTCGACGACGTGCCGGACGTGTTCGGCGGCGTCATCGGCATCTTCCGCGACTACGGCTACCGGCGTCTGCGCAACCGCGCCCGCCTGAAGTTCCTCGTCGCCGACTGGGGCCCGGAGAAGTTCCGGCAGGTCCTGGAGGACGAGTACCTGCGGCGGAAGCTGGCCGACGGGCCCGCCCCCGAGCAGCCCGCCGGAACCTGGCGCGACCACCTCGGCGTCCACCGCCAGCAGGACGGACGCTTCTACGTCGGCTTCGCCCCGCGCGTCGGCCGCGTCGACGGCACCACCCTCACGAAGATCGCCGAGGTCGCCGAGGCGCACGGTTCGGGCCGGCTGCGCACCACCGCCGAGCAGAAGATGATCGTGCTCGACGTCGAGCAGGACCAGGTCGACTCGCTCGTCTCCGCACTCGAAGCGCTCGACCTGCGGGTCAACGCCTCGCCGTTCCGGCGCGGCACGATGGCCTGCACCGGCATCGAGTTCTGCAAGCTCGCCATCGTCGAGACCAAGGCGCGCGGCGCCTCGCTCATCGACGAACTGGAGCGCCGCATCCCGGAGTTCGACGAGCCGATCACCATCAACATCAACGGCTGCCCCAACGCCTGCGCCCGCATCCAGGTCGCCGACATCGGCCTCAAGGGCCAGCTCATGCTCGACGACGCGGGCAACCAGGTCGAGGGCTACCAGGTGCACCTGGGCGGCGCCCTCGGGCTCGACGCCGGCTTCGGCCGCAAGGTCCGCGGCCTGAAGGTCACCGCCACCGAGCTCCCCGACTACATCGAGCGGGTCCTCAAGCGCTTCCAGGAGCAGCGCGAGGACGGCGAGCGCTTCGCCACGTGGACCACCCGCGCCCCCGAGGAGGCCCTCAAGTGAGCGAGCGTGCCGCCCCGTTCCACTGCCCCTACTGCGGCGACGAGGACCTGCGCCCCCACGAGGCCGGACACGGCGCGTGGGAATGCGGAGCCTGCAACCGGGCCTTTCAGCTGAAGTTCCTCGGGCTGCTCGCCCGGGGCGTTCAGCACACCAGCAGTGGAGAGAACCAGATATGACGACTGCTCAGGACCAGAAGGCGCGTACGGACGACGAGTTGAAGGCACTCGCCGAGCAGGCCGGGCGCGACCTGGAGGACGCCTCCGCCCTGGAGATCCTCCAGTGGGCCGCCGACACCTTCGGGGCACGCTTCTGCGTGACCTCCTCGATGGAGGACGCGGTCGTCGCCCACCTCGCCTCGCGCGCCAGGCCCGGCGTCGACGTGGTGTTCCTGGACACCGGCTACCACTTCCCGGAGACCATCGGCACCCGCGACGCCGTCGAGGCCGTCATGGACGTCAACGTCATTACCTTGACGCCCCGTCAGTCCGTGGCCGAACAGGACTCGGTGTACGGCGCGAAGCTCCACGACCGCAACCCCGACCTGTGCTGCAAGCTGCGCAAGGTGCAGCCCCTGGAGGAGGGCCTCGCCGGGTACGTCGCGTGGGCCACCGGGCTGCGCCGCGACGACGCGCCGAACCGCGCGAACACCCCGGTCGTCGGCTGGGACGAGAAGCGCGGCAAGGTCAAGATCTCGCCGATCGCCCGCTGGACCCAGGACGACGTCGACGCGTACGTCACCGAGCACGGCGTCCTCACCAACCCGCTCCTGATGGACGGCTACGGCTCGGTGGGCTGCGCCCCCTGCACCCGCCGCCTCCTGGAGGGCGAGGACGCCCGCGCAGGCCGCTGGGCGGGCAACGCCAAGACCGAGTGCGGGATCCACTGATGACCGCGCCGCAGACGCAGCAGCGGACGCGGACGCGGACACAGTCGCAGACGCAGACGCAGACGCAACAGACCCGGGAGAACCACGTGACGACCGGAGCCACCGTCTGGCTCACCGGCCTGCCCAGCGCCGGAAAGACCACCATCGCGTACGAACTGGCGGGCCGGCTGCGCGCCGACGGCCGCCGCGTGGAGGTCCTCGACGGCGACGAGATCCGCGAGTTCCTCTCGGCGGGCCTCGGCTTCAGCCGCGAGGACCGGCACACCAACGTGCAGCGCATCGGCTTCGTCGCCGAACTCCTCGCCCGCAACGGCGTGCTGGCCCTGGTGCCGGTGATCGCGCCGTTCGCCGACAGCCGCGAGGCCGTGCGCAAGCGCCACCAGGCCGGGGGCACCGCGTACCTGGAGGTGCACGTCGCCACGCCGGTCGAGGTCTGCTCCGTACGCGATGTGAAGGGCCTGTACGCGAAGCAGGCCGCGGGCGAGATCTCCGGGCTCACCGGGGTCGACGACCCCTACGAGGCGCCGGAGTCGCCCGATCTGCGCATCGAGTCGCAGGACCAGACCGTGCAGGAGTCAGCGGCGGCGGTTCACGCGCTGCTCAGCGAAAGGGGTCTCGCATGACGACCGTCGCCACAGTGACCGACGAGGGCACCGACAGCCCGTACGCGCTCAGCCACCTGGACGCCCTGGAGTCCGAGGCCGTCCACATCTTCCGCGAGGTGGCGGGCGAGTTCGAGAACCCGGTGATCCTGTTCTCCGGCGGCAAGGACTCCATCCTGATGCTGCACCTGGCGCTGAAGGCGTTCGCCCCCGCGGCGATCCCCTTCTCGCTGCTGCACGTCGACACCGGGCACAATTTCCCGGAGGTCCTCGAGTACCGCGACCGCGTCGTCGCCGAGCACGGCCTGCGCCTGCACGTCGCCTCGGTGCAGGACTACATCGACCGCGGTGTGCTGAAGGAGCGTCCTGACGGGACGCGTAACCCGCTCCAGACGGTCCCGCTGACGGAGAAGATCGCTCAGGAACGGTTCGACGCGGTCTTCGGCGGCGGGCGCCGCGACGAGGAGAAGGCGCGGGCGAAGGAGCGCGTGTTCTCCCTGCGGGACGAGTTCTCGCAGTGGGACCCGCGCCGCCAGCGCCCCGAGCTGTGGCAGCTCTACAACGGCCGCCACGCGCCGGGCGAGCACGTCCGGGTGTTCCCGCTCTCCAACTGGACCGAGCTGGACGTGTGGCAGTACATCGCCCGCGAGCACATCGAACTGCCCGGGATCTACTTCGCGCACGAGCGTGAGGTGTTCCAGCGGGCGGGGATGTGGCTGACCGCGGGCGAGTGGGGCGGCCCCAAGGAGAGCGAGACGGTCGAGAAGCGGCTCGTGCGGTACCGCACGGTCGGCGACATGTCCTGCACCGGCGCCGTCGACTCCGACGCGACCACGCTGGACGCCGTCATCACCGAGATCGCCGCGTCCCGCCTCACCGAGCGCGGCGCGACCCGCGCCGACGACAAGATGTCCGAGGCCGCGATGGAAGACCGCAAGCGCGAGGGGTACTTCTAACCATGAGCAACAGCACCACCGAGCCGGTCAAGCCGCTCTCCACCGAGCAGTTGTCGGCCACCACCCTGCTGCGGTTCGCCACCGCCGGTTCCGTCGACGACGGCAAGTCCACCCTGGTGGGCCGCCTCCTCCACGACTCCAAGTCGGTCCTCACCGACCAGCTGGAGGCCGTCGAGCGCGCCTCGGCCAGCCGCGGCGCCGACGCCCCCGACCTGGCGCTGCTCACCGACGGCCTGCGCGCCGAACGCGAGCAGGGCATCACCATCGACGTCGCCTACCGCTACTTCGCGACGGCCCGGCGCCGGTTCATCCTCGCCGACACCCCCGGCCACGTGCAGTACACCCGCAACATGGTCACCGGCGCCTCCACGGCCGACCTCGCCGTGGTCCTCGTCGACGCCCGCAACGGCGTCATCGAGCAGACCCGCAGGCACGCCGCGGTGGCCGCGCTGCTCCGCGTGCCGCACGTCGTCCTCGCCGTGAACAAGATGGACCTCGTCGCGTACGAGGAGACGGTCTTCGCGAAGATCGCCGAGGAGTTCACCGCGTACGCCGGCGAACTGGGCGTACCGGAGATCACCGCCATCCCGATCTCGGCGCTCGCCGGGGACAACGTCGTGGAACCGTCCTCCAACATGGACTGGTACGGCGGCCCCACCGTCCTGGAGCACCTGGAGACGGTCCCGGTCAGCCACGACCTCGCCACCTGCCACGCGCGGCTGCCCGTGCAGTACGTGATCCGTCCGCAGACCGCCGAGCACCCCGACTACCGCGGCTACGCGGGCCAGATCGCGGCCGGTGCCTTCCGGGTCGGCGAGTCCGTGACGGTGCTGCCGTCCGGGCGGACCTCGAAGGTCACCGGGATCGACCTGCTGGGGCAGCCGGTGGACGTGGCGTGGACGCCGCAGTCCGTCACGCTGCTCCTCGAGGACGACATCGACATCTCGCGCGGCGATCTGATCGTGCCGAGCGGCGACGCCCCCGCGACCACGCAGGACGTCGAGGCGACCGTCTGCCACGTCGCGGACGCCGCGCTCTCGGTCGGCCAGCGGGTGCTGCTCAAGCACACCACCCGCACGGTCAAGGCGATCGTCAAGGAGATCCCGTCGCGGCTCACCCTCGACGACCTCTCCCAGCACCCGGAGCCCGGCCGCCTCGTCGCCAACGACATCGGCCGGGTCAAGATCCGCACGGCTGAGCCGCTCGCGCTCGACTCGTACGCGGACTCGCGCCGCACCGGGTCCTTCCTCCTCATCGACCCGTCGGACGGCACGACGCTCGCGGCGGGCATGGCGGGCGACGCGTTCGCCACGCCCGCCGACGAGGCCGCGCAGGCCGGTGCCGCCGCGGACGAAGAGGGCTGGGACTTCTGACATGACCTACGTCGACGTATACGCGACGTTCGCGAAGGAGGGCGGCCGCATCGGCAGCGGCGCCCTCGGCAGCGGGCAGGGCGGAGTCGCGCGATGTGCGGCGTGACGCCTCCGGCGGGCACGGGGCGCGCGCACCGCGTGTGCGCCCCCGTCCTCCCCGTATCCGCAGCACCCGCAACACCCGCGCTCCGTGCGCGGCCACCCCACAGACGAAGACCTGCCGATCTCCCGGCCACGACCTGACGGCGTGCGCCCGGGCCGACGAGGGGAACACCTCCCGTGCCTGCTCCACGTACCCGACTCGCCGCCCTCGCGGCGCTGCCCCTCCTCGCCCTGGCGCTCGGCGCCTGCGGCTACGGCTCCGAGGCCTCCGACGAGAGCGGCGAGTCGAAGGTCGCCGAGGGTGCGAAGAAGATCGATGACCTGGACAGCGTGAAGATCGGGTACTTCCCGAACCTCACCCACGCCACCGCCCTGGTCGGCAACCAGGAGGGCCTGTTCCAGAAGGAGCTCGGCGGCACCGAGGCCAAGTACGCGCAGTTCAACGCGGGCCCCTCGGAGATCGAGGCGCTGAACGCGGGCTCGATCGACATCGGCTGGATCGGCCCGTCTCCCGCCATCAACGGCTACACCAAGTCGCAGGGCAAGAACCTGCGCATCATCGGCGGCTCGGCGTCCGGCGGCGTGAAGCTCGTCGTGAACCCGAAGAAGATCAAGTCCCTGGACGACGTCAAGGGCAAGAAGATCGCGACGCCGCAGCTCGGCAACACCCAGGACGTGGCCTTCCTCAACTGGATCGCCGAGCAGGGCTGGAAGGTCGACGCGCAGAGCGGCAAGGGCGACGTTTCGGTGGTCCGCAGTGACAACAAGGTCACCCCGGACGCCTACAAGTCCGGCTCCCTGGACGGCGCGTGGGTACCGGAGCCGACCGCGTCCAAGCTGGTCGCCGAGGGCGGCAAGGTGCTGCTCGACGAGTCCGACCTGTGGCCGGACAAGAAGTTCGTGATCACCAACATCATCGTGCGGCAGGAGTTCCTCAAGGAGCACCCGAAGGTCGTCGAGGCCGTGCTGCGCGGTGCCGTGAAGACCAACGCGTGGATCGCGAAGAACCCGGAGAAGGCCAAGGCCGCCGCGAACGCGCGGCTCAAGGCGGACGCCGGGAAGCCGCTGCCCGCCGAGGTGCTCGACCCGGCGTGGAAGTCGATCCGGACGACCGACGACCCGCTGGCCGCGACCCTCGAAGCCGAGGCGGACCACGCGGTCAAGGCCGGTCTCCTGGAGAAGCCCGACCTCAAGGGCATCTACGACCTCCGCCCGCTGAACAAGGTCCTCAAGGCCGCGGGCGAGTCCCCGGTCGACGACGCCGGGCTCGGCGTCAAGTAACCCGGCAGACGACGTTCCCAGTTCCCAGGAGGTGACGATCATGGCCACGACCCTCGCCAAGGCCGCGGAGGACACCCGCACCACGGCCGAGCACGCCGCACGGATCGAGCACGTCTCGAAGTCGTTCGGCGGCCCCGCCGGACCCCAGCTGGTCCTGGACGACATCACGCTCGATGTCGCGCCGGGCGAGTTCGTCACTCTCCTGGGAGCCTCGGGCTGCGGCAAGTCGACGCTGCTCAACCTGGTCGCCGGGCTCGACGAGCCGTCCGCGGGCACCATCGCGACGGACGGCCGCCCCGCCCTGATGTTCCAGGAGCACGCGCTGTTCCCGTGGCTGACCGCGGGCAAGAACATCGAACTCGCCCTGAAGCTGCGCGGCGTGCCGAAGGCGGACCGCCGCCCGAAGGCGGAGGAGCTCCTCGGGCTCGTCCGGCTGCAGGGCGCGTACGGCAAGCGGGTGCACGAGCTGTCCGGCGGCATGCGCCAGCGCGTCGCGCTGGCCCGCGCGCTCGCCCAGGACAGCAGGCTCCTGCTGATGGACGAGCCGTTCGCGGCGCTCGACGCGATCACTCGGGACGTCCTGCACGACGAGCTGACCCGCATCTGGCGCGAGACGAACGTCTCCGTCCTCTTCGTCACGCACAACGTGCGCGAGGCCGTGCGCCTCGCCCAGCGTGTCGTGCTCCTCTCGTCGCGCCCCGGCCGGGTGGCGCACGAGTGGCGGGTCGACATCCCGCACCCGCGCCGCATCGAGGACACCGCCGTGGCGGAACTGTCCGTCGAGATCACCGAACAACTGCGTGGGGAGATCCGCCGCCATGGCCAGCACTGACACTTCGACCGGCCCGGTCAAGGAGTCCGGCGACAGCCAGGACCTCGCCGGTCTGGAGGCGGGCCTCGACGCGCTGGAGTCGCACGCGGGCCCCACCCGCACGCCCGTGCGCCAGGTCCTGGTGCAGAAGGTGGTGCCGCCGCTCACCGCGGTGCTGCTGGTGCTGCTCGTGTGGCAGGCGCTCGTCTCCTTCGACATCGTCGACGACCCCACCAAGCTGCCCCCGCCGTCCGCGGTGTGGGACGAGGTGCGCGAGGCGTGGCTCCAGGGCACCCTGCTCGACTACATCTGGACGTCCGTCTCGCGCGGTCTGCTCGGCTTCCTGTTCGCCCTGGTCATCGGCACACCGCTGGGCCTGATCGTGGCGCGGGTCCGGTTCATCCGGGCGGCGATCGGCCCGATCCTGTCCGGCCTGCAGTCGCTGCCCTCGGTGGCGTGGGTGCCGCCGGCGGTGATCTGGCTGGGCCTCGACAACTCGATGATGTACGCGGTGATCCTGCTCGGCGCCGTGCCGTCCATCGCCAACGGGCTCGTGTCGGGCGTCGACCAGGTGCCGCCGCTGTTCCTGCGCGCGGGCCGCACCCTCGGCGCGACGGGCCTGCGGCACACCTGGCACATCGTGCTCCCCGCGGCCCTTCCCGGCTATCTCGCGGGCCTCAAGCAGGGCTGGGCGTTCTCCTGGCGGTCGCTGATGGCCGCCGAGATCATCGCGTCCTCGCCCGACCTCGGCGTCGGCCTCGGCGTCCTCCTGGAGAACGGCCGCAACGCCAGCTCCATGTCCATGGTCTTCCTCGCCATCTTCCTCATCCTCGTCGTCGGCATCGCCATCGACCTGCTGATCTTCAGCCCGCTGGAGCGGCGCGTCCTGCGCAGCCGCGGCCTTCTCGCGAGGAGCTGAACCACCGTGCACCGTCCCGTCCTTCTCGTCGTCGCCCACGGCAGCCGTGACCCGCGGCACGCCGCGACCGTGCGCGCGCTGATGCGCCGGGTACGGTCGCTGCGCCCGGGGCTGCGGGTGGAAACAGGCTTTCTCGACTTCGACACCCCGACCGTCTCCGGCGTCCTGGAGCGGCTCGCGGCGGAGGGCGTGCGGGACGTGGTGGCCCAGCCACTGCTCCTGACCCGCGCGTTCCACGCGAAGACGGACATCCCGGCGGTGCTGCGGGAGGCGCCCGCCGCGCTGCGCATCCGGCAGGCGGCGGTTCTCGGCCCTTCGCCGCTGCTCGTCTCGGCTCTGGAGCGGCGGCTGTACGAGGCGGGGCTCGACCCCGCCGACAAGTCCTCGACCGGGGTCGTGCTGGCCTCGGCGGGGTCGTCCGACCCGGAGGCGATCGCAGTGATCGCTGAAATCGCGCGGGAGTGGCGGCGTACCGGTTGGTGCGCCGTGCGGCCTGCGTTCGCCTCCGCCTCCCTGCCGCGCACGGAGGACGCCGTGCGCGCGCTGCGGGACGTGGCGGGGGTGCGGCGGGTCGCCGTCGCGCCCTACGTCCTGGCGCCCGGCTTCCTGCCGGACCGGATCGCGCGGGGCGCCGCCGACGCCGACGTGCTGGCCGACGTCCTCGGTCCGGCTCCGGAAGTGGCGCGTCTGCTGGTGCGGCGCTACGACGAGGCGTATGCGCCCGGCACGTGCCCTGTTGCTCCCCTGGCGCGGATTCCCGCTCTGGCCTAGCTTGTGGGTTCATGACCCCGAGCCGATCCCACACGCTGTGGCTGCGCACCGAACCCCTGCACGCGGTGGTCTACTTCGAGGAACGCTGCCGCGGCCTCGGCAGGGCCGTGGGCCTCAAGGGCTTCTGGATGGGGTACTTCGCGGCCCGTACCGCGCCGATGGGGCGGGTCGGCCCCGGGGTGGCCACGGCGGCACTCGGTGTCTTCGCGCCGAACATGGTGGCGCGGGCCCTGCCGTCGGCGTGGGAGTACGCGTCGCCGGACCGGGTCGTCGAGGAGCGCGCCCGCGTCACGGCCGCCGCGCTGCGCCAACTGGTGCCGACCATCGAGGCCTTGGCCGCCAAGGTCAACGAGCCGCTGATGGCGATGGTGGAGGACGCGCCGTCGCTGGCCCGCCCATTGTTCGCCGCCAACCGTGACCTGGCGCACCGCTCGGATCCGGTCGAGCGACTCTGGCAACTGGCCACCTGCGTACGCGAGTTCCGGGGCGACGCACACGTCGCGGTCCTCGCCGACCACGGCCTCGACGCCCGCGAGAGCCTGGTCCTCGCGGCGGCGACGGACCGGGTGGAGACGGCCGGCATCCGGCAGGACCGGGGCTGGACGGAGGAGGAGTGGGCGGTCTCGGTGGACCGGATGCGAGTTCTGGGCCTGCTCGACACGACCGGCCGCGCCACCGAACACGGGGTGACGAAACGGGAGTTGATAGAGGAGGACACGGACCGCCTCGCGTCCCGTCTGCTCCGCCCCCTGGCGAGGGGCGAGGCGGACGCACTCCTCGCCGCACTGGAACCGGCATCCCGCCGCATCCTGGACTCGGACGTCCTGCCGTTCCCGAACCCGATCGGACTGCCACGGGTGGCGGGCTGAGGCCCCACCGGGCCGCCGCGGGCGGCTGGTGGCGGGCCGGGCCCGAATTCGCTTGCCGCGTCGGACCGGCGCCCATAACCTCACGCGGATGACGCCCGAACTGCGCTCCGAACGGCTCTCCCTCTCCCCCTACGTCGCCACCGACGAGGCGGACTTCGTCGCGCTCTTTCAGGACGAGGCCGTGGGGCGCTGGTTCGGGGACGGTGTGCAGAGCGCGGCGGAGGACCACGCCCTGTTCGGCCGGATCCTGACCCTCATCTACGCGGAGGACCGTTTCCCCGTCTGGGCGGTCCGGTACGAAGGGCGTTACGTCGGCCACGCCGAGGTCAAGCCGTCGCCGGAGACCTGGCTCGACGGCACCGAGATCGTCTACGGCCTGGCCAGGGACGCCTGGGGCGACGGACTCGGCACGGAACTGGCCCGGCTCCTCACCTCGTACGGGCACGAGACGCTGGGCCTGGCCGAGGTCCACGCGACGGTCGACGCCGGAAACGCCCCCTCCCTCTCCGTCCTCGCCCGCCTCGGCTACGTACAGGCCCGCGAGATCCCCGAGGAGGACGGCCGGGTCACCCTGCACCTCGTCTCCCGGCGCGGCTGAGGCTTCCGACGACCCTCAGGAGAAGTCGAGGCCCCCGGTGCGGGTGCGCTTCAGTTCGAACAGGTCCGGGTGGCCCGCGAGGACGCGGAAGCTGTCGAAGAGCCGCGCGGCCTCCTCACCGCGCGGAATCGCGCGCAGCACGGGCCCGAACCAGACCGTGCCGTCGACGTGGATCGTCGGCGTACCGACGTAGCCGTCGGCCTCCGGGTCCTTGCCGGCGTCGTGGCTGCGGCGCAGCACCGCGTCGTACGAGGCGTCGCGCGCCGCGTCCGCGAGGGCGGCCGGGAGCCCAAGCTCGGCGAGGGCCTGCCCGGCGACCTCGTCGAAGTCCTCGTTCTTCTCCTGGTGGACCCGGGTGCCGAAGGCGGTGTAGAGGTCGCGGAGGACCTCCTCGCCGTGCTGTTCGGCGGCGGCCGCGGCGATCCGGGTGAGGGTGAGGGAGCGGTCGACCAGGTCGCGGTACCAGTCGGGGAGTTCGTTGCCCTCGTTGTGGAAGTAGAGGCTCATCACGTGGAAGCGGACGTCGAGGTCGCGGTGGCGTTCGACCTCCAGGATCCAGCGTGAGGTGATCCAGGCGAACGGGCAGGCAGGGTCGAAGTAGAAGTCGACGCGGTTCGGGGCGTGGGGCTTCGTCATGTCCCGACACTATCCAGCCAGTGGCCCCCGCTCGTGGGCCATTCGCGTGCCGCCCGGGCGGGCCATTCAGTCGCTGAACGGGGTGGCCTGGTGGAACCAGAGCTGCCAGCCGCTGTCCGTGCGCCGCCACAGGGAGCTGCGGTGGGCCCGGCGGCCGCCGCTGTTCGTGTCGAAGGTCAGGTGCACGAGGTCGTCGGCGAGCTGGACGCCCCGCATGCGGGAGGTCGTGACGGCTGCGGCGCCGGGATCCTTGGCCACCGTGAGGACCCGGACGATCGACGTACGGTCCCAGCGCGTGCCCGAGGCGCCGAACTCGGTGAACTCCGGGTGCAGCAGCGCCCCGAAGAGCTCGGGCGAGACGCGCACATCGGGGTCGAGGAGCCGCAGTTCGCCCTCGATGGCGGCCTCGACGGCGGGGGTGCGGCCGGACACGGAGTCAGGCACGGGTCATCTCCTCCAGGCGGGTGACCGTGTTCCAGTTGCGGGAGGTGGCGATGAGGCCCTTGGTCAGGCGGGGCCGCGAAAGCACCTCTCCGAGCTTGGAGCGGCCGAGGCCGTCGGGGGCGTAGAGATAAAGGGCGCGGTCGCCGAGCCTGAACTCCTCCGGCAGGTACGCCGGTTGATCGAGGGAAGCGAAACGGTCCGGGTCCACCGGGCCGGAGAAGTACGTGACGTGCAGCTGCTTCGCTTCGAGGTCGGCCGCGGGGAACGGACAGGCGTCCACCACCGCCTTCAGGTAGGCGTGGTCGCGGACGAGGACGTCGACGGCGAAGCCGAAGTGCTCCTCGATCGCGGCGCGCAGGGCGGCGGCCAGTGACTCCTCGTCGCCGTGTTCCGCCGTGAAGACCGCGTTGCCGCTCTGCAGGTGTGTCCGTACGCCGCCGTGTCCGAGCCCTGCGAGGAGCGTGCGGAGTTCGGCCATCGGCACCTTCTTGTGGCCGCTCACGTTGATGCCGCGCAGCAGCGCCGCGTAGGTCCTGGTCGCCATGCGCACACGATATGCCGAACGTGCACGGTGAAGCGGCCGCCGTGCCCCGTGGGGGTGGGCACGACGGCCGCGGCTCAGCGGGGCGGCGAGATCTACTCGACGACCTTCAGGAGCTTGTTGGGCGTGCCCTCGCTCGGGTTGGAGATCTTGTCCGGGGTGGCGCCGTCGGTCAGTGCCTTGGCGACGTCCGCGGGCTTGGCGTCCGGGTGGGCGGCGACGTAGACGGCGGCGGCGCCGACGACGTGCGGGGTGGCCATGGACGTACCGGAGATCGTGTTGGTGGCGTCGTCACCGGTGTTCCAGGCGGACGTGATGTCCGAGCCCGGGGCGTAGATGTCCACGACGGAGCCGTAGTTGGAGAAGTCCGACTGCTCGTCGTCCTTGGTGGAGGAGGCCACTGTGATGGCGTCCTTCACGCGGGACGGGGAGCCCTGCGAGGCGTCGGTCGACTCGTTGCCGGCGGCTACCGCGAACGTGACACCGGCGTCGATCGCCTTCTGGACGGCCGCGTCGAGCGCTTCATCCGCGCCGCCGCCGAGGCTCATGTTGGCGACCGAGGGCCCCTTGTGGTTCTTGGTGACCCAGTCGATGCCGGCGACGACCTGCTCGGTGGTGCCGGAGCCCTGGTCGTCCAGGACGCGGACGGCGACGATCTTCGCCTTCTTGGCGACGCCGTGGGCGTCACCGGCGATGGTGCCGGCGACGTGCGTGCCGTGGCCGTTGCCGTCGTCGGCGTTGTCGTCGTTGTCGATGGCGTCGAAGCCGGAGGTGGCACGGCCGCCGAAGTCCTTGTGGCTGACGCGGACGCCGGTGTCGATGACGTACGCGGTCGCGCCCTCACCTGCGGCGTCGGGGTAGGTGTACTTCTTGTCCGCGGCGGTGTCCGCCTGGTCGATGCGGTCCAGGCCCCACGACGGCGGGTTGTCCTGGGTGGCGTCGATGGTGAACTTCTTCGACTGGACGACCTTGCCGACGGTCGGGTCGGCGGCGAGGCGCTTGGCCTCGGTCTCGGTCAGGCCCTTGGCGGAGAAGCCGTTGATCGCGGAGGAGTAGTTGCGCTTCAGCTCGCCGCCGTACTCCTCGGCGAGGTCGGACTTGGCGCCCTTGTCGGCCTTCTCGTCGAGCATCACGATGTAGCTGCCGGCGACGGCGCCCTTGGCGTCGAGGCCGTACACCTTGCCCTCGGCGGGGGTGGCCGCGCCGGCGAAGGAGGTCGCGAAGACGGTGACACCGACCGCGGTGGCGGCGGTGGCTATCGCGGCGGTGAGCTTCATCGTGCGGGCACGCTTGTGAGTTGCCATGAAGAGGCGTCTCCTCAGTGCTGTGTGGGGGGATGTGGGGGGTTTTATTCAGCTGTCGCCCAAGGCACTGCCGTGACAACAAGTTCGTTGCGACAGCCCTTGCGGCCCGGAAGATCTCCGGGTGTTGGGACGAAACACTGTCCGATTGACGCGCGCAGATCAATACCTTCATACAGCTGTGACTTGTTCAACAAGGTTCTGTAATAACAAACCGGCTTTGTAGCGGCGGAACGGACATCCCGGTCCACAATGCCCCCAACTCGCGGTAACAGAAGGCACTTTGCGCCACATGAGCAACGCCGGGCGGGCTGGAGAGTCCAGCCCGCCCGGCGTCGGTTGTCGCGCTGTCGCGCTGTCGAGAATTAAGCCGCGGTGACGACTTTCTGCTCCTCGAACGAGTCGATGGTCCGCGTGAAGTCACGCGTCGACAGGAGCAGCTTGTAGATGATGGCGAGTTCGAAGACCAGCAGCAGCGCGCCGGAGACGATCGTCACCGGCATCACCGCGTCGAAGAGCGGGCCGATCATGAAGACGCCCATCTGGAATTCGATTCCGCTCACCAGGTGCGCGCGAATCCGGTGGCGCAACAGGAAGGAGCGCACCCGCAGATAGGCGGGGAACTTCTGCCGGAACTCCTGGTGCAGGTCGATCACCTGGGCCTTGGGCTTCGGCGTCGCCTCCGCGTCCGCGTCCGCGTCCACCTCGGCACCAGTGGTCCCGTCCGACGGCTGCGGCGCGTAGCCCACCGCCTCGCCCGCGGCCCGCTGTAGGTCCTGCTCGATGTCCGCCGAGGGGTTCTCCCGCAGCAGGTCCTCCATGAAGGCGAGCTCCGCCTCGTTCTGCGCGCGCCGCGCGGCCCGCACGCGCGCCTTGATCTGCTTGCGCATGGTGTGCCGGATCTTGAAGATCTCCAGCGAGTTGATGTAGCGCAGGGTGTCGAGGGCGACGACGGCGAGGGCGAGCCAGATGTAGAAGGTGTCGCCGGTGCGGTCGTACTGGCCCCACATGAGCGCCACACCGCAGACCATCACGCGGATGCGGTCGAAGACGAAGTCCAGCCAGGCGCCGAAGACGGAGCCCTGCCCGGTGAGCCGGGCGAGCTTGCCGTCCATGCAGTCGAAGATGAAGCTGAAGTGGTAGATGACCGCGCCGAGAGCGAGCCACTTCCAGTCGCCGAACGCGAAGCACGCCGCCGACCCGAGGCCGAGGATGAACGCCCCCCAGGTGATCTGGTTGGGCGTGACGCGCGTCCGCATCGCGGTGAACCGCACGAGCGGCGTGGCGACCGGATCGACCAGCATCACGGTCCACCACGCGTCGCGCTTCTTCTCGGTGATGCGGCGCACCTCGGCGAGGGGCGGTATGTCTCGACGCATGGGGGTTCAACTTCCTGGCGTTCGGCGAAAGTTCATCTCACGCTAGGAAGTGGTTCGGGTAAGAGACAAGATCTGACGTGTACAACCTTTGGCCGGGGGTAACGGTCAACCTTTCAGGGTGAGTCAATGGCCCTTCCAGCATGGTGGCGCGTTACCTGAGCGTTACCCAATGACCGCTCTGTTACCCAATCGCGTCACGGAGCGTTACGTATGCCCTCGTGGACAGCCCCTTCACTGCCCGAAGAGGCAACTCACGGCTACGACCGGAGGCTCTTCGGCAGTTCCGCCTCGATGAGGTCCGCCGCCTGCTTCGTACCGCCCTCGGCGGCCATCCCGCCCTGGATCTCCCCGAGCCTACGGGCCACCTCGGGGTCCTCCACCAGCGCGAGGACGGCCTCGCGCAGCGCCTCGGCGGTGGCCTCCTCCATCGGGAGGTGCCGGGCGACGCCGAGCCCCTGGAGCATGTCGGCGTTGCCGAACTGGTCGACGGCCTGCGGCACGGCCACCATCGGCGTCGCGGTGGCGAGGCCTTCCTGGCTGCCGCCCGCCCCGGCGTGCGTGATGAAAGCGTCGGCCTTCTTGAGGATCGCGAGCTGCGGCACCCACGCGTGCACCTCCACGTTCCCGGGCAGCTCACCGAGCTCGCCCGGGTCGACGTGCCGGCCGACCTGGAGCACCACGTGCCACCCGGGCAGGTCCCCGAAGGCCTCGACGCACGCGCGGTAGAAGCCGGGCTGCTTGGTGAAGGCCGAGCCGAGCGAGACGAGCAGCACCTTCTCGGCGCCGTCGGGCCGCTCCCACTCCCCCTGCGCCGCCCGGTCGCCCTGGCAGGCGCCGACGAACGTGTGCACGCTCTCGTCGACCCGGTCGGCGTGCGGCTGGAGCGCCTTCGGGATCAGTACGAGTGAGCGCGGCGGGCGTCCGACGAAGGGGTCGGGGTCCTGGGCGATGCCGTTCTCCGCCAGCCAGGCATGGAAGCGCTCGTAGTACGCCTTGCCCCGCGCGGTCTCCTTCAGTTCCGCGTACATCGGCTCGGCGACCTCCTCCTCGTAACCGTCCCAGGCGACGAGGTTCGGCGAGAGCGAGATCTCGGGGACGCCCCAGCGGCGGGCGAGGACGCGAGCCGGATAGGAGGTGATGTCGTACAGGACGAGGTCGGGCTCGTCGCCCTCATAGGCGCGGGCCAGCTCGGGCAGGACGGTGATCGCGTCGGCGAGGAACGGTTCGATGTTGTCGATGAGCTCGGTGCCCCATGCCTCGGGGTCGGCGTCCGGGGAGGGCAGCGTCGAGGTGTAGGGCCGGGGCTCGGCGCCGGTCTCGGCGACCTTCTCCGCGAAGGCGTGCGGAATGGCATACGTGACGCGGTGGCCGCGCGCGACCAGCTCACGGATCACTTCGAGGCTCGGGTTGACGTGCCCGTGGGCGGCGATCGAGAACATGGCGATGTGGGCGGGCCGGGATGAGGTCATGCCGGAACATTAAACGAGACGAGACGTCTCGTGCAACCTTTCGCCGGGGACTTCCTCGTCATTCGGGGTCTCCCTCGCGGTTCGGGGCCCCCTCGTCACTCAGGGTCTTCCTCGTTGTAACGGAGCAGATAGTCGGCGAACCGCGCCAGATCCGCCCCGCTCCACCCCGCGAGCCGCCCCCGGAAGGCGACCCGCCGCGCCTCACCGACCTGCGCGAGCACCTCGTCGCCCTGCTCGGTGAGGTGCAGCACGTGCACCCGCTGGTCGGCCGGATCGGGCCGCCGCTCGACGAGTCCGGCCTTCTCCAGCGCCCCCACCTGCCTGCTGATGGTCGACTTGTCGAGCGTGTAGTACGCGGCGAGGTCCGTGGCTCGGCAGCCGCCCTGGTGCTCCAGGTGGCTCAGCAACGTGAAGGACACGAGCGAGAGTTCGGGGTGCATGCGTGCGGCGGTGGCGCGCGCCCGCCGGGCGAACGCGGTCATCTCCCGCTGGATGACCTCGATGGACGCGTCCCGGACTCCGGGCTCGTCCCCGTCTCGATCGCTCACGATTTCTCCCTCTCCACGAATGGTTGTAGAGTACAACATCGTAGAGAGTTGTATATACCAACTAACTCGGCGCCAGCTGCCCAACTACCCCCGGAGCCCTCCCATGTCCGCCACCGCGGAACCCGCCCCCCGACTGCGCGACGCCCTGCGCCACGTCCTCCTCCACCTGGTCACGCCCCTGTTGATGTGCCTCGGCATGGGCCTGGCGTACATGGGCGCGTTCGTGACGCCCGAGCCGAACGACATGCCGGTCGCCGTCGTCGGCTCCGGCCAGCAGACGCAGGCCCTCGCGCGGCACATCGGGGACAAGGCGGGCGACGCCCTGGACGTACGCACGTTCGCCGACCGCGAGCAGGCGGTCGACGCGCTCAAGTCCCTCGACATCGCAGGCGCCTACGTTCCCGACGCGAAGTCGCCCGAGCTGATCGTGGCCACCGCCGGATCCGACATGAGCGCCACGGCGGCCCAGAAGCTCTTCACGCCCGTCGCCGCGCAGCAGGGTCTGCCGCTGAAGGTCACCGACGTGGCACCGCCCGTCGAGGACGACCCCACGGGCCAGGGCCTCTTCTTCCTGCTCGTCGCCGTGAGCATCGGCTCGTACGCGTCGGTCGCCGTTCTCGGCGCGGCGGGCGCGGGCCTGCGGATGCGGGCCCGCGCGGGGCTCGTCGTGGGTGTCTCCTTCGCCGTCAGTCTGATCGGCGCGGCGCTCGCGGGCCCGATCTTCCACCTGGTGCACCAGGGCCTGTGGGGCGTGTGGGCCATGGCCTGGCTGTACGCGGCGGGCATCCTCTTCATCGGCATCGGCCTGCACACGTTCCTGAAGCGCTGGACGACGCTGGCGATGATGGTGCTCTTCGTGATGCTCAACTTCACGACGTCCGGCGGGCTCTTCAGGCCCGAGCTGCAGAACGGCTTCTTCGGCTCCCTGCACGCGTTCTGGAACGGCGCGGGCTTCGTCGAGGGCATCCGCAGCCACCTCTACTTCGGCGGCCACGGCCTTGGTCAACACGTGTGGACGCTGGCCGGATGGCTCGTGCTCGGCCTGCTGACCGTCGGCGTCGCCGCCCTGTGGGAGCGAAGCCGACGGCCGGCGGCGACCCCTGCCGCCGCCGAGGCCCGGGAAGAGGAGCAGGAAGAGGAGATGGAGGAGTCGGTCGCGGTCTGACTCAACGGCGGCCCTGCCGCTGACCGCGCGGGCAGGTGTAGTCCTCGGGCGGCAGCTCGCCGGTCAGCAGGCGTTGGAGATCCTGGTGCTCGGCTCGCTCGGCTTCGCCTTCCACCAGCCGCACGGTCCAGTCCGTTGAGGGTGGCGGCGACGGCGGACAGGGCGGCGCGGGGTGCGGCGTTCATATGCGTCTTTGCTGGGCTTGCTGGGCTTGCTGGGCGAAACGCGTCGGGGCGGCCGCGTACTGCTGCTGGTTTACGTAGGGGTGGTGGTGCTGCGGCTGGTGCGCGTGTTCCGGCGTCCGGCGCGACCTGCGGGGCCACCACAGTCCGCGGCCGAGGACCGCGGCGAGCGCGGGCACCAGGACGAGGGAGAGCACGAGCGAGGAGAGGATGATGCCGAGGCCCGTGGCGAAGCCGATCTCCTGCGTGGCGGGGCTCGCGGCGAGGCTGGCGAAGGACCCGGCGAGCACGATTCCGGCCGTGGCGATGGCGGGCGCGGTGTGCCGCACCGCCTCCGCCACCGCGTGCCGGGCCGGAACCGGCTTCTCCATTTCCTCCCTGATCCGGTCGGTGATCAGGATGTTGTAGTCGGTGCCGAGGGCGACGACGAAGAGGAACAGCACGAGGGGCAGGGTGAACGAGACCCCGGGCCGGTCGAGTCCGTGCTGGAAGAGCAGCGTGCTGGCGCCGAGCGTCGCCACGAAGCCGAGTCCCACGGCGATCATCAGGACGACCGGCGCGAGCAGGGAGCGCAGCAGCAGGAAGAGGATGACGGCGATCAGCAGGGCCGCGACCGGGAACACCAGGCGCAGGTCCTTCTCCACGGCCGTCGCGATGTCGGAGAAGACGGCCGCCGTCCCCGTGACGTACGCCTCGGTGCCCTCGGGAGCCGTACGCGCCGCCGTCTCCCTGACCGGCCCGGAGACCAGGTCGCGGGCCTTCTGCGTGTCGGACTCGACGCTGAGGAACAGGTCGACCCGCGCGGCCGTGCGGTCCTTGTTCAGGACCGGCTCGCCGACCTCGCCGACGCCCTCCGCCTTGGCGAGGGAGCGGGTCATGCCGGTGAGTGAACGCGCCTCGATGGCGGTGCCGTTCGTGCTGCGTACGTAGACGCTGTGCGGGTCGGAGACTCCGGCGGGGAGGCTGCGGGAGATCTGTTCGGCGGTCCGCACGGCTGCGGTCTCGTGCAGTCCCTGCTGGTCGTAGCTCATCTTGATGCCGACCGCCCCGGCACCGAGCACGCCGAGCAGCACCAGGCTGCCGAGGGCGTACCGCAGCGGGCGGCTGCTCACGGCGATGCCGAGGCGGGCGGCGATCCCGCCGGTGCGCTCCTTCTTCCAGGCGCGTGCGGGCCAGAACATGCGGCGCCCGAACAGGGCGAGGAGGGCGGGCATGAGGGTGAGGCTCGCGAGGAGCATCACGAGTACGGAGATCGCGATCGCGGGCCCGAGGACCCGGAACTGGCCGAAGCTCGCGAGGCCCAGCGTCGCG
Organism: Streptomyces sp. Je 1-369; assembly: GCF_026810505.1. Taxonomy (NCBI): domain Bacteria; kingdom Bacillati; phylum Actinomycetota; class Actinomycetes; order Kitasatosporales; family Streptomycetaceae; genus Streptomyces; species Streptomyces sp. Je 1-369. Next base: position 6,937,235 of record NZ_CP101750.1, on the reverse strand, counting down.
AAGGCCGCCACGATCGTCAGGGCCGCGGACGTGATCGCGCCGCCCACCCGCCCGGTCGTCTCGGCCGCGGCCTCCCGGGCGTCCTGGCCGGGCCGGTTCCGCAGCTGCTCCCGGAACCGGAACAGCAGGAAGAGGAAGTAGTCGATGCCGATTCCGAGGAGTACGACACCGATCAGGGAGGGAGTGGACGCGTCGAGGTCGATGCCGAAGAGCTTCGCCGCGCCGACGACGGCACCCGAGGCGACACCACCGATCAGCGCCACCGCGATCAGCGGCACGATCGCGGCCGCCACACTGCGGAACACCAGCACGTTCAGGAGGACGATGAGGCCCATCGTCAGACCGGAGACGACTTTCCCGGTGGTTTCCTCGGCGTCCGTGTTGTCCACCGTCGAGGCGATTCCGCCGGTGAATCCGACGCGCAGGTCCGCCTTCGCGAAAGCGTTCTCCGCGTGGTCGCGGAATTCCTTGTAGACGGACTGCAGCCCGGGATCATTCGGATTCCCGTCGAGGGACACCGTGAGGAGCCGGAAACTCCTGTCCGGTGCCATGGCGCCCGGCGACACGCGCGGTGTCTGGGAGTGGTCCTTCATCAGCGGCTCGGGCTTCGGCCCGACGACCCGCTCCCGCCCCAGATCGGCCGCCGTGCCGACGATCCGCCGCTGGTCGGCGGGGGTGAGCTTCCCGGCGTCGTCCCTTGCGACCAGCACGGTCAGCGCGTTGGGGTCGGGCTTGGTGCCGAAATCCTCCTCCGCGATGCGCAGCGCCACCGCCGAGTCGTACTTCTTGGGCAGGAAGTCCCCGGCCTGCGAGTCGGTGACGTCGTACATCATCGCGCCGCCCACGAACGAGAGCGCCGTCCCGAGAACGGTCCATAGGACGACCGTCATCCATCGATGTCGGGTGGAGAAAGAGGTCAGCTTCCGGATCATGCCAAAAGGTCATCACGCGGGGCCACTTGAAGACGTCGGCCGCCGGAAGGGTACGCACCCGGGACCCGGGTCCGGCGTCCCGTCCCACCCAGTACTCCGGTACTGGGTGCAAGAACCGACCCCGCCCCGATTCACCGCCCGGCGGGCCGGGATGTAATGGAGCGGAAAAGAGATGCCCCGGACCGGCCGTTTCGGTCGGCTCAAGGCGGCTCGGCTCGGTTCATTCGGTTCATTCGGTTCGTTCGGTTCGTTCGGTTCGTTCGGTTCGTTCGGTTCGTTCGGTTCGTTCGGTTCGACGAGTTCATCAGTGGAGGCGCCCGGATGGGACGCGACTTCTTCCCTCCGGTACCGCCCGCGGAGAGCGCGCGCCCGGCCGTGGGCGACGTGGTCGTCGCCGTCCTCGCGGTGACGCTCGACGTACTGGCCTACCTGGCCCCCGGCGAGGAGGGGACCGGCGCGCGCGTCACCGTCGTGGGCGTCCTGCTGATCTGCGTCTCCGTGGTCCCGCTGCTCTTCCGGCGCCATCACCCCGTGCCCGTGCTCGGCGCGGTCCTCGCCGTGCAGCTGGCCGTCAACCTGGGCCTCGTCGTGGACTTCGGCGAGGCGATGTCGAACAGCTACGGCGCCGCCGTGGCGGTGGCCCTCTACACCGTGGCCCGATACAGCGACCGGCGCGCCGTGGCGCTCTCCGTCGTCGCCGCCGCGCCCGTGCAGATCATGCGGTACGTCAACAACGACCAGGCCTTCCTGGGGGTGGGCATCGTCGACGTACTGGTCACGCCCTGCCTCCTCGTCGCCATAGGCCTGGCCGTGCGGCAGTGGAAGCAGCAGCTGGACATCAACCGCCGGCTGCTCGCCGACCGTGCGGTGACCGAGGAACGGCGCCGCATCGCGCGGGAGCTCCACGACATCGTCGCCCACCACATCACCACCATGTACCTGATGTCCGGCGGGGCCAGGTCGACCCTGGACCGCGATCCGGAGACGGCGCGCGAGGCGCTGGTCACCCTGGAGGAGTCGGGCCGCACGGCCCTGCACGAGATGCGGCAGCTCCTCGGCGTCCTGCGCAGCACCGAGACCCCGGAGGAGACGCCGTCGGAACCGCAGCCCGGGGTGAACGACATCGAGCGGCTGGTCGCCGACTCGGTCGGGGCGGGCCTGCCGACCGAACTCCACGTCACCGGACGGCCGAGGCCCCTGCCGATGACCGTCGGCCTCACGCTCTACCGCATCGTCCAGGAGGCGTTGACCAACGCCCGCAAACACGCGGGGCCCGCCCGCGCGACGGTGCGGCTCGGCTACCGCCCGGACCGGGTCACGGTCGAGGTGACCGACGACGGCGCCGGAGGCGGGGACCCGGGCACGAGCCGCACCGGCGGCGGATACGGTCTGCTCGGCATGCGGGAACGCATCGCCCTGCACGACGGTTCCCTGCACGTGGGCAACCGCGCGGAAGGCGGGTTCGCGGTGACCGCGGAAGTGCCGCTGCCCGCCGACACGTACGACATGAACTCGAAAGACGAGAAAGACGAGAAAGACGAGAAGGACGGGACGCCCCGATGACCTCTGCCACCCCGCCCGAGCCCACGCCCGAGCCCACGCCCACGCCCGAGCCCGAGCCCGAGCCCACGCCCGAGCCCACGCCCACGCCCGAGCCCGAGCCCACGCCCGAGCCCGAGCCCGCGCCCGCGCGGATCACCGTACTCATCGCGGACGACCAGCCCCTCGTACGCCGCGGTCTGTCCCTGATTCTGCGCTCCGACCCCGCCATCGAGGTCATCGGCGAGGTGGACGACGGCGAGCAGGCCGTCGCGGCGGCCCACGAACTCCGCCCGGACGTCGTCCTGATGGACATCCGCATGCCGGTGCTCGACGGGGTGCGGGCCACCGAGCGCCTGAGCGCCGAGCTGCCCCGCTGCCGGGTCCTCGCGCTCAGCACGTTCGACATGGACGAGCACGTGGTCGGCGCCCTGCGGGCGGGCGCGTCGGGGTTCCTGCCCAAGGACGTCTCCCCCGAGGAGCTCGTGGCCGCGCTGCGCACCGTCCACCGCGGCGAGGCCGTCGTCGCCCCGCGGCTCCTGACCCGGCTGCTCGCCACGTTCGTCGCCCCGGCCCCGGTGCCTGCCCCGCCCGGCGCCGACATCTCCGGGCTCACGCCGCGCGAGGTGGAGGTGCTGCGGCTGATCGCCGCGGGGCTCGACAACGCCGAGATCGCGCAGCAGATGGCCATCGGCGTGCAGACCGTGAAGAACCACGCCACCGGCATCTTCGCCAAGCTCGGCGTCCGCGACCGCGCGCAGGCGGTCATCGCGGCGTACGAGTCGGGCCTCGTACGGGCAGGGCAGCCGGGCGCGGGGCGCTAGGCCTGTGTCGCACGTCCCGCCTGCCCCGGCGCGCGCCCTCGCGTCCGCTAGCGCTGGTACCGCGCCAGCACCAGGTTCCCGTCCTTCACCAGCCGCTTCTCCAGTTCGTCGAGGTCGATCGCCCCGCTGTAGTACTCCTGGAGCGCCGGGGTCGCGACCTTGTCCTTCCACTCGGGGTAGCCGCGCACGGACTGGGCGGGCGCCGGGCGCAACTCCTTGGAAAGGGCCGTGCCCGAGGACCAGCCGTTCTTCTCCGTGCGCAGGGCCGGGTCCTTCAGCGCTTCCTCGCCGGTCGGCAGCATCCAGTCGCCGCGCGCGAGCTTCACCATGTTGTCGGGCTGGAGGAAGAAGTCGATGAATTCGGCCGCCTCCTTCTTGTGCGCGCTGTCCTCGGAGACGGACAGGGTCTGCGGACTGACGCCCTGCGCGAGCCCTCCCTCGCCCGCCGGGGCGGGCAGCACCTGCCATTCGAAGCCCTTCGGGGCCTGCTGGACGATCTGCTGCCGGTACGAGAAGCCGAGCGGGACCATCGCGTACTTGCCGCCGAAGAAGCCGGGCAGGGTGTCGGAGCCGCCCATGCCGAGGGTCGTACCGGACGCGCTCTTGTCGACGTTGACCTGGTCGTGGACCGTGCGGGGCATGACCTGGTCGGGCGCGTCGAAGCGGACGTCGACCTTGCCGTCCGCGCCCCGGTGGAACATCTGTCCGCCGGTCGACAGGGAAAGGTTGAGCGTGGCGGAGACCGGCTCCTTCAGCGGCCAGGCGACGCCGTACTTCCCGTCGGTGCCGTCGCCGAGCTCCTTGGTGATCTTCCGGAACTCCGGCCAGCTCCACGGCTTCTCGGGCGTCGGGATGCGCACGCCGGACTTCTTCAGCCACTTCGCGTTGGCGATCAGGACGCGCGGCTCCTGGAGGAACGGCACTCCGTAGACCTTCCCGTCGAAGGTCGCCGTCTCCCAGCTGCGCTGCGGGATGTCCGCCTTGAGGCGCTCGGGCAGGAGGTCGCCGATGTCGGCGAGATACCCGCCGTACGCGAAGTCGGCGAGGTCGTCCGACGCGTCGTGGATGATGTCCGGCGCCTCACCGCCTTCGAAGGACGTGAGCAGCTGGTCGTGGACGCTGTCCCAACTGCCCTGGATGTACTCGACCTTGACGTCGGGGTGGGTGGCGTTCCACTCCTCGACGAGCGCCTTGTTGGCGTCGACGGACTCCTTCTGCCAGGCGAGGGACTGGAACTGGAGGGTGATCTTCCCGTCGTCGTCCCCGGAGTCGCCGCTGCATCCTGCGAGCAGCAGCGTGAGGGCGGCGACGGCGGCGGCCAGGCGGGGTGCCGTGCGGAACGCCGTACGTGGTGCCGTGCGGAACGCCGTACGCGGTGCCTTGCGCATCAGGCCTTCACCGCCCCCGCCAGCATGCCGCCCGTGATCCGCTTCTGGATGATCGCGAAGATGACGAGCGAGGGGATGGTCGCGAGGAACGCCGCCGCCGCGAGCGGGCCGAGGTCGGCGACGCCCTCCGTGCCGATGAAGCGGTTGAGGATGACCGGCAACGTCTGCTTCTCCGGGGTCTTGAGCAGGACGAGCGCGAAGAAGAACTCGTTCCATGCGGTGATGAAGGCGAACATCGCGGTGGCGACGATGCCGGGCGCGAGCAGCGGCGCGACGACCGAGACGAAGGTGCGCACCTTGCTCGCGCCGTCCACGGCGGCGGCCTCCTCCAGCTCGGTGGGGACCGCGCGGACGTACCCGACGAGCATCCACAGCGCGAACGGCAGCGACCACACCACGTAGACCATGATCAGGCCGAGGAGCGAGTTGATCAGGTGCAGGTTCTTCAGGATCAGGAAGAGCGGGATGATGATCAGGACGAACGGGAACGCCTGGCTGATCACCACCCAGCCGGTGGCCGCCTTCGCGACACGGTTGCGGTGCCTGGCCATGACGTACGCCATCGGTGTCGCGATGACGACCGCGATCAGGGCCGCGCTGAGCGCCGCGATGAGGGAGTTGCCCGCGGCCCTGAGCAGCGGCTGCTCGTCGAAAGCCTGCCGGAAGTTGTCGAGCGTCGGGTCCTTGGGGATCCAGGTGGGGTGCAGGCTGCCCAGTTCCTGTGCGGGCTTGAAGGCCGTGGAGATCAGCCAGAGGAACGGGAAGGCGAGGAAGACCAGGTAGGCGGCGAGTGCCACGTACTGTGCGGCGCGCGCCGACTTGTTCGTACGCATCATGCTTCGTCGCCTCCCTTCAGACGACCCACGAGGTAGACGGCGAGGATGACGGAGATCACCGCGACCATCACGCATCCCATGGCCGCCGCGTAGCCGAACTGGCCGTAGCGGAAGGCTTCTTCGTAGGCGAAGAGCATGGGGAGGCGGGTGCGGCCGCCGGGGCCGCCCTGCGTGAGGACGTAGACCAGGGCGAACGAGTTGAAGTTCCAGATGAAGTTCAGCGCGGTGATGGCGAGGGCGATCGGTTTGATCGCCGGCCAGGTGACCGTGCGGAAGCGGCGCCAGGCGCCCGCGCCGTCCATCGCGGCGGCCTCGTGCAGTTCGCGCGGGGTGTTCTGCAGTCCGGCGAGCAGCGCGACGGTGGTCTGCGGCATGCCGGCCCAGATGCCGACGACGATGACGGCGAAGAGCGCGGTGGCCGTGCCCGTCAGCCAGTCCTTGCCGTCCCCGAGGCCGAGGTTGGAGAGCGTCTGGTTGAGCACGCCCGCGTCCGGGTGGTAGACGAGCCGCCACATGATGCCGACGACCACCTCGGGCATCGCCCACGGGATGATCGCCAGCGCCCGCGCGAGCCAGCGCATCCGCAGCGGCTGGTTGAGCAGGAGGGCGAGGCCGAGCGCGAGGAAGAACTGCGGCACGGTGACGCCGAACGCCCAGAGCAGGCCGATCCGGAACGAGTCCCAGAACAGCGTGTCGTGCAGCAGGTCCTGGAAGTTGAGGGCGCCGACCCACTGGGTGGGTTCGGTGCGGCCCGACTGGGAGTCGGTGAAGGCCAGCGCGATGCCGTAGAGAAGAGGGCCGACGCTGAGGACGAGGATCGGGATGAGCGCGGGCAGCACGAGGAACCACGCGCCGTGGTCCGCGACTCCGCGTCCCGGCTTGCCTCTCGCTGACCGCTTCGTTGCGGTCGCCAATGTCACGGGATCGGCTCCTTCGGGCGGCTTGTGCGGGTCCGGCCGCCCCGGCGGCCTCCGTCATCGTGCTGATGTGATCTTGATACGTCAAGCAGCTGCGCGCCCTCGCACGCCGGTTGGCCTGTGCGAATGCGAGACTGTCGGGCGAACGGGGCAACAGGTGCGGGAGGCACGGGATGGACGAAGCGCGGGCGCGGGACGTACTGGACGCGGCGGATCTGCCGGTTCCGGCGGGCGGGGCCCGGCTGCTCGCCCTCGGCGAGAACGCGGTGTTCGCCGTGGGCGAGCTGGTCGTCAAGGTGGGTCGCGCGGCTCCCGAGCTGCTCGCCAGGGCGCGGCGCGAGTCGGCGGTCGCCCGCTGGCTGGAGCAGGCGGGTGTGCCGGCCGTCCGGGCCGCCGAGCCCGAGGCGCGGCTGGTGGACGGCCATCCGGTGACGCTCTGGCACCGGCTGCCGGAGGCGGTGCGCCCCGCGGAGCCGCGCGATCTCGCCGCGCTGATCCGTCGCGTGCACGATCTGGAATCCCCCTCCTTCGAACTCCCCCGCCGTGAACTGCTCGGTGGTGTGGAGCGGTGGCTGCGGCTCGCGGGTGACGCGGTCGATCCGTCCGACGCGGACTATCTGCGCGAGCGCAGGGACGGCTTCGCGGCGGCCGCCGCGTCACTGACGCCCCGGCTCGCGCCGGGGCCCATCCACGGGGACGCGCTGCCCCGCAATGTCCTGGTCGGTCCGGACGGTCCGGTCCTCGTGGACCTGGAGACCTTCTCCTTCGATCTGCGGGAGCACGATCTGGTCGTCATGGCGCTCTCCCGCGACCGGTACGGGCTCGCGCCTGAGGCGTACGACGGGTTCGTGTCCACGTACGGCTGGGACGTGCGGGAGTGGGAGGGGTGCGCCGTGCTGCGCGGCGCCCGGGAGACGGCCAGCTGCGCGTGGGTCGCGCAGCACGCGCCGTCCAACCCGAAGGCGCTCGCCGAGTTCCGCAGGCGGGTGGCGTCGCTCAGGGACGGGGACGCGGAAGTCCGCTGGTACCCCTTCTGAACGGTCGCCTTCCGAGCGGTCAGCTCTCCGCGCGGAGAGGCCACACCCCGTCCACGACCGCGTCCGCGTTGCCCTTCTTGCGCAGGAAGTTCTGGAAGTCCGCCGCCCATTCCGCGTACCACCCGATCTGGCTGCGGTGCAGGTCCGCGGGGCCGAGGGACGCGACCTTCGGGTGGCGGTCGGCTATCGCGCAGGCGAGGCGGGCGGCCGCCTGGGCGTCGGCCGCGGCGTCGTGGGCGGACTCGAGCCGCACCCCGTACTCCGTGCAGACCGCCTCCAGGTTCCGCTTGCCCCTGCGGTAGCGATCGACGGAGCGGTCGATCGTGTACGGGTCGATCACCGGGCCGGGGGCGATACCGCCGAGCCGCTCGCGCAGGGACCGAAGGCCGTGCCTGCGAAGCTCCGCGGAGAGCAGGCTCAGATCGAAGACCGCGTTGTACGCGACGACCGGGACGCCCGAAAGCCAGTACGACGTGAGGACGTCGGCGAGCGCTTCCGCGACCTCGGCTGCGGGCCTGCCCTCGGCAGCCGCCCGCTCATTCGTGATGCCGTGCACGGCCACCGCGTCCGCCGGGATCGGAACCCCCGGGTCCGCGAGCCAGGTGCGGCGCCCCAGCGTCTCGCCCGCCTTGACCTCGATCACCGCGCCGGTGACGATGCGCGCCTCGTCCGGATCCGTCCCTGTCGTCTCCAGGTCGAAACCGATCAGCAGCTCCTGGTGCCAGCCCATGGCCGCCCCCTTCTTCGTGGTGCTTTCCCCCAGTGACCACCACGATCCCATGCGCCACTGACAATCCGCGGGGCGGAGTCAGGAGACCGGACGCGAGTCCGCCCAGGCCACCTCGAACTCCTCGCGGTATGTAGCGAAAAGACCGCCCTCGCCCGGATCGCCCGACTTGACCACCCTGCTGCCGCCCCGCAGCACGAGCACCGGCGCCTCCATCCCGCGGGTCCTGCGCAGATACGACTGGACGACCCCGATGCCGTCCGCACCGTCCCCGTCGACCAGATAGGCGGTGAAGCGCGGCGTCTCGTCGAAGACCTGGATCTCGAAGGCGCCGGGGTCCTTGAGCCGCGCCCTGACCCGGCGCATGTGCAGGATGTTCATCTCGACGGACCGGCTCAACTCGCCCTTCTTTATCCCGAGTTCGCGCTCCCGGCGCTTGACGGCGCTGCTGGCGGGGTTGAGGAAGAGCAGACGCGTCCGGCAGCCGGACTCGGCGAGCCCGACCAGGCGCCGCCCGGAGAAGTTCTGCACGAGGATGTTGAGCCCGATCCCGATCGCGTCGAGCCGGCGGGCGCCGCCGAACATGTCCTCGGCGGGGAATCTGCGCATGAGCCGCACCCGGTCCGAGTGCACGGCCACCACGTCCGCGTACCGGTCGCCGACCAGGTCCTCGACGGCGTCGACGGGCAGGCGGCGCGCGGAGGGCGTGTCGGTGCCCGAGCCGAGTATGTCCAGGAGGCGGGCGGAGGCGCGCTCGGCCTGGGCGAGGACCGTCTCGGAGAGAGCGCGGTTGCGGGAGACGACGTTCCGCGTGACCTCCAGCTCGTCGAGGGCCAGCTCGACGTCGCGCCGGTCGTCGAAGTAGGGCTCGAAGCACGGCCAGTGCTGCACCATCAGCTCGCGCAGCTGCGGCAGCGTCAGGAAGCTGAGGACGTTGTCGTCGGCGGGGTCGAGCAGATAGCCCTTGCGGCGGCTCACCTCGCGCACGGCGACGGCCCGCTGCACCCACTCCTGCCCGGCCGGGCCCGCCGCGGCGACGACCCAGTCGTCGGCGTGGACGGGTTCGTAGACGGGACGCAGAACAGCGGCCACGACCGCGCGCAGCCGCTGCTCCACCAGGTTCAGCCAGATGTAGGCCCGTCCCGCGCGCTGCGCGCGCGTACGGACCTCGCGCCAGGCGTCGGCGTCCCAGTCCAGTTCCGGTCCGATCTGAGATCCCATCTCCATCGGCCGGGCCAGGGACACCGCTCCAGGGGGTACGTCCGCGGAGCTCCCCTCGTGACTGTCGTCACCAGGGGGCAGCTCCCGCCCGCCCGAGCTCACCCGCGCACCGCCTTCCGCTCCCGCGAACACTCCCCCGGTCAACGATCAAGGAAGGGTACTCCGGGAGCGGCGGGCGGTGCAGCCCGATCGCCCGGGCAGTTTCTCAACGGCCGACCGGCGGCTGACCGTTCTGGTTGGCGAGGTCCTGCGGAGTGAGCGGGCTCATGGCGGTGACGTCGCGCGCGGCCAGCGAGAAGCCCTGCCAGTGGACCGGCATCGGCTGCTGGTCCTCGTCACGCGCGATGTGGTGGAAGCCGACGTGGACCCAGGTGACGGGGTGGTCCATGGCCTGGCCGTTCACCCACTTGTCGACGCTGTCCGGGGTGCCGTTGGGGCAGCCCGGGTTGTTGCTCGCGTACTGCTCGCACTTCTTGTACTGGGTGAAGTACACGTCGTGCTTGGTGAACTCGCGGCCCGCGTGCTTGGTGCTGGGGCCGGGCACGATCTCGTACGAGCGCGGGTGGCCGTCCTTGTTCTTGCCGGTGTTGCTGACCACACGCCACCAGCGCATGTCCGCGCGGTCACCGGCGAGCTCCTTGGTGACCTTGGTGCGGGTGGTCTTCGTGGTGGGGCTGCCGTCGCCGGTGGGCGGGGTGACCTTGGAGTCGTACTGCTCGACCTTGGCCTTCGGGGAGCCGTCCAGGCCGAAGTTGAGGCGCCAGAAGACGTTGTGGGCGTGGCTCTCGGCCTTGGCCTGGTCGCCCTTGCCGATGGGCCAGCCGCGGCTGTCGCCGCCGTCGTAGTCGTACGGCGAGAGGCTGCCGGTGGCGCCGACGTTGGAGGTGATGGTGCCGTCCGAGGAGAACCGCCACTCGGTTATGTACTCGTACCAGGAGGCCTTGTTCACGGTGTACACGAGCAGGTCCTTGCCCTGGCTCGTGTAGGTCTTGCCGGTGCCGCCGGTGCTCGCGTCGTCGTTGAGGCGGTACGCGTGCCCACGCGCGCGCGTGGTGGTGCACAGCCCCTTCACGTTGCCCCGGTGCGGGACCTTGACGGTCTTGATGGTGCCGCCGGGGCACTCGCCGGGGTTGAGGTTCTGCAGGGCCTGGCCGAAGTCGGTGCCGGTGACGTCGTCGTACTCGGCCTGGCCGTCGTCGTAGGGGACGTGGACCTGGGCGAGGCGGGCGCTGGTGAGGACCGGGATGGGCTTCGCCTCGCCCTTCGGCTGGTAGCTGATCTTGTCGAGGATCAGGCCGGAGAGCGTGTTGTAGTGCCAGCACATGCGCCAGGTCGTGCCGCCGTCGACGGTCTGCTCGATCTTGTAGGCGTCGCTGCAGTCGGCCGCGGCGGTCGGCGCCTGAGGGGCCCGCGGAGCCGCGGTCGCGGGTCCGGCGACGGTGACGGCGCCGCCGACGAGCGCGGAGACCGCGAGGGCCATCGTGGCCCTCTTTCGGGCGCGCGAAAGTCTGTTGACGTGCATGGTGAAGTGGACTCCCTCGTCCGAGGAGAAGGTGGCGTGTGGTGTCGTGAGCGGGTGGCCGGGATCAGCCGAGGCGGCCCACCGTGCGGGTGCTCAGGTCGACGACGAGGGCCCTGGTGTCGATCCACGGGCCGCTCTTGACCTTGGTGACGACCTGGAGGCACCGGTTCTTGCCGCACTCGCCGAGGCTGGACGGCACGCGCTTCACCGTCTCCTTGCGGAAGACCATGCCGCTCAGCTGCAGCTGGTCGGGGCTGGTGAGCGCCTTGCCCGTGGCGTGCTTGAAGTCCTTCTTCAGGCCCTTGCCGAGCGGGTCGGCGATCAGGAGCCTGGCGCCCTCGGCCAGCTCTTCCTGGCTGGGCGGCGGCTGCACGTTCTTGGTGGTGACCGTGTCGGCCACCTTGCCGGTCTCCAGGTCGACCGTCTTGGTGATGACGGTGTCCTTCTTGTAGTCGTAGTACACGACTTCCGCGCTGCGCGGGGCGTCGCCGCCGTTCGGGTCCGGCTCGCTGAGGTTGGTGGACAGCAGCTGCGGTCCGCGGTCTCCCTCGACGTCCCGGGCGCTGGAGCGCATCTGCCCCGACACCGAGGCCTTCTCGGCCCGCTCGATCTCCTCGTCGGTCAGCGGGTCGCTGCCGACTCCCTTCGCGCCCTCCTCGGGCGCCGCCTCCACGACGCCGTCCTTCGCCACGGCGTCCTGCTTCGCCGCCGCCGCGTTGGCCTGGCGGTCCCCCGACCCGCCCGCCTCGGACCCCGACAGATTGACGCCCACCAGCACGGCTGCCGCGGCGACCGCGACCGTCGTGCCGGCCACCACCTTCCCCAGGTGGCGTCTGACTATCTCTCGCACTACTCCCCCTACTCCCCTGGCGCCCCATTCATGGGCATGCCGAGTATGTGGTCAGACGGTTAGACGGGTACAACTCCAGGGTGGTTGCCCCACTTTCGGGCACACTCTGGCCGAAGTGGCCCCGTCTTGAGGGGGCGTGAGTGGAAGAGTCGCATACATGCAGGTCTGGCCTGGGCAGGCGTATCCCTTAGGTGCCACGTACGACGGAGCGGGCACGAATTTCGCGGTCTTCTCCGAGGCCGCAGAGCGAGTGGAGCTGTGTCTGCTGCACGACGACGGTTCGGAGACCGCCGTCGAGCTGCGCGAGTCCGACGCGTTCGTGCGGCACGCGTACCTGCCCGGCATCATGCCGGGCCAGCGGTACGGCTTCCGGGTGCACGGACCGTACGCACCGGAGCAGGGGCACCGGTGCAACTCCGCCAAGCTGCTCCTCGATCCGTACGCGCGCGCGGTGAGCGGGCGCATCGACTGGGGGGAGGAGGTGTACGGCTACCACTTCGAAGAGCCCGACGAGCGCAACGACATGGACTCGGCGCCGCACATGATGACGTCGGTCGTGGTCAACCCCTACTTCGACTGGGGCGACGACCGGCCCCCGCGTACCCCGTACCACGAAACGGTGCTCTACGAAGCGCACGTCAAGGGCCTCACCATGCTGCACCCGGACCTCCCGGAGGAGTTCCGCGGCTCGTACGCGGCGCTGGGGCACCCGGCGATCATCGAGCACCTCACCGGACTCGGCGTCACCGCCCTGGAGCTGATGCCGGTCCACCAGTTCGTGAACGACCACCGCCTGGTGGACATGGGCCTCAACAACTACTGGGGCTACAACACCATCGGCTTCTTCGCCCCGCACAACGCGTACGCCTCCTGGGGCGACCGCGGCGAGCAGGTCCTGGAGTTCAAGCAGGCCGTGAAGGCCCTCCACGAGGCGGACATCGAGGTGATCCTCGACGTCGTCTACAACCACACCGCCGAGGGCAACCACCTGGGCCCGACGCTCTCCTACAAGGGCCTCGACAACGCCTCGTACTACCGCCTCACGGACGACTCCCGGTACTACATGGACACCACGGGGACCGGCAACTCACTCCTGATGCGCTCACCGCACGTCCTCCAGATGATCATGGATTCGCTGCGGCACTGGGTCACGGACATGCACGTGGACGGCTTCCGCTTCGACCTCGCGGCGACGCTGGCACGCCAGTTCCACGAGGTGGACCGGCTGTCGTCCTTCTTCGACCTCGTACAGCAGGACCCTGTGGTCAGCCAGGTCAAGCTGATCGCCGAACCCTGGGACGTCGGCGAGGGCGGCTATCAGGTGGGCAACTTCCCGCCCCTGTGGACCGAGTGGAACGGCATGTACCGGGACACGGTGCGCGATCTGTGGCGCGGCGAGCAGCGCACCCTCGCGGAGTTCGCGTCCCGGCTCACCGGCTCGTCCGACCTCTACCAGGACGACGGGCGGCGCCCCCTCGCGTCCATCAACTTCACCACCTGCCACGACGGTTTCACCCTGCACGACCTCGTCTCGTACAACGAGAAGCACAACCACGCCAACGGCGAGGACAACCAGGACGGCGAGAGTCACAACCGCTCCTGGAACTGCGGCGCCGAGGGCGGGACGGACGATCCGGACATCCTGGCGCTGCGCGCGCGGCAGATGCGGAACTTCACCGCCACGCTGATGCTGTCCCAGGGCGTGCCGATGCTCAGCCACGGCGACGAGTTCGCGCGCACGCAGGACGGCAACAACAACGCGTACTGCCAGGACAACGAGCTGGCGTGGGTGCGCTGGCCGGACGGCGAGAACTCGCTCCTCACCTTCACCCGCACGATGGCGATGCTCCGGCGCGACCATCCGGTCTTCCGCAGGCGCCGGTTCTTCCACGGCAGGCCGGTCCAGGGCACGCACGACGAACTGTCCGACATCGCCTGGTTCACCCCGGAGGGGGACGAGATGGAGCAGCCGGACTGGGACTCGTCGCAGGCCCGGGCGCTCAGCGTGTTCCTGAACGGCAACGCCATCTCGGAGCCGGGGCCGCGCGGGGAGCGGATCGCCGACGACTCGTTCCTGCTCCTGTTCAACGCGTCCCCCGAGGCGATCGAATTCGTGGTGCCGGTCAACCACGGCCGCCAGTGGCAGCTGGTGATCGACACGGCGCACGCGGACGGGGTGCCGCCGGAACCGGGGCCGAAGGTGCGGGCGGGCGACCGGCTCACGCTGGCCGACCGGAGCCTTACGGTGCTGCAGCGTCCGGCGTGACGGTGGCGGTGGCCGTGCGGGGCGCCTCATAGGGGTGGCGCGACGGGTCGGGGCGGTGCGGTTCGTGGCGGGCGATCAGGGCGATCACGAACGCGACCGCCGCGGCCCCGCTGCCGAGGGCGAACGCCGCCCCCGCGCCGTGCGACTCCGCGAGGCGTCCGGCCACCGCGAGTGTCACCGCCTGGCCCCCGACGAACGCGCTCGCCGCGAACGTCATGCCTTCGGCGAGCCGCTGCTGCGGCACGGCCCGCTCGGTCAGCGCGAAGCCGGTGATGAGGTTCGGGGCGTAGATCGCGCCGAACAGAGTGACCACTACGTAGAGGCCCGCCAGGCTGTCCGTCCACACCAGGGGCAGGGAAAGGAGCGCCGCGGCGGCCGTCGCGACGCGCCAGCGTGCGACCAGCCCGAAGCGCTCGGGCAGCGCGGCCATGGAGAGGCCGACCACCGCGCTCATGACTCCCATCGCCGCGTACACGAGACCCGCCTGCCCGGGGCGGCCCAGCTCGTCGGTGAGCGCGGTGATGCCCGCACCGCAGGCGCCGAGCAGCACCCCCAGGAACAGCAGCCCCACCCGCACCACGTACACGGAACGTGGAAGGCGCGGGCGTCCGCCACGCGCGCGTGTGGGGCTTTCGGGGGCCGCTCCGGGCGTACGTCCCGTCGGGTGCAGGGCGAAGGCCGTGCCGCAGCCTGCGACCAGGAGCGAGGCGAGGCCGAAGGCGTACGCCGGGTGGCCCGCGACGGACGCGAGGCCCACCAGGGCGGGGCCCAGGACGAAGGACAGCTCGTCCATGGTGCTCTCCAGGGACAGCACCGTCCCGGCGAGCCGGTCGTCGCCGCCCTTGGCGCGGACCAGCGGGACGACGCGGGCCCTCGCCAGCGGGCCGATCCCCGGGATCGTCGCGCCCGCCAGTGCGCCGAGGGCGGCGAGGACCGGTGTGGGCAGGTCGGCGACGGCGCCCAGGGTGTACGCCGCGATGGCCACGGCGTTGACGAGGGAGAAGGCGAGGACCACGGAGCGCTGGCCGCGCCGGTCCGCGAGGCGCCCGACGAACGGGCCCAGGGTCACCTGGCCGAGCGCGAGCGCGCAGGCGACGATCCCGCCGGTGGCCAGCGATCCGCTGGTCTCGGTCACCAGCAGCACACTGCCGAACTGGATCATCGCCACGGGAAGTCTGCCGAGGAACGAGACGACGGGGAGCAGTGCCCCGGTCATCCCGAGCACTGTGCGGTACGCGTCCCGTGTGTTCTCAGCCATCGTCCGACGCTAACGACGCCGTGGTCCCGACACGCATGAGTCGATGACACGAAAGCCTTCCGAGCGGGTACGTACGTTCGCATGACGCGCATGACGCCGGAGCGCCCCGGCCCCGCGGTACCGCCGCCGCCCACCGCCACGTACCGGTTGCAGCTGCAGCCCGACTTCCCCTTCGCGGCCGCCGAGGCGGCCGTCCCCCATCTGGCCTCGCTCGGTGTCTCGCATCTGCACCTGTCACCGGTCCTGGAGGCGGTGCCCGGGTCCACGCACGGCTATGACGTCGTGGACCACGCGCGCGTGCGGGACGAGCTGGGCGGCGAGGACGGGCTGCGGTCCCTGTCCCGCACGGCCCGGCAGTCCGGACTCGGTCTGGTCGTGGACATCGTGCCGAACCACATGGCGGCGGTGCCGCGGCACAACCACGCCCTGTGGGAGGTGCTGCGCGAGGGCCCCCGCTCGCCCTACGCGCACTGGTTCGACATCGACTGGGACGCGGGCGGCGGGCGCGTCCTGCTGCCGTTCCTCGGCGGCAGGCTCGGCGAGGAGCTCGGACAGCTGCGGGTCGACGGCGACGTACTGCGCTATCACGAACACGCGTTCCCCCTCAGGGAGGGCACGGCGGCGCTGCCGCTCCCGCAGCTCCTGGACGCGCAGTGGTATCGCCTGTCCTGGTGGCGGCTGGCCCGTACCGAGCTCAACTACCGGCGGTTCTTCACCATTTCCGATCTCATCGGGGTGCGCGTCGAGGACCCGGGCGTCTTCGATGCGACGCACGGGAAGATCCTGCGGCTGCTGCGCGAGGGGGTCGTCGACGGGCTGCGGATCGACCATCCGGACGGCCTCGCGGACCCCGGGGCGTACCTCCAGAGGCTGCACGAGGCGACCGGCGGGCGGTGGACCGTCGTAGAGAAGATCCTCGCCGACGGCGAGCGCCTGCCCGCCGCCTGGCCCGTGGCGGGCACCACCGGTTACGACGCGCTGCGGCACATCGACGGCGTCCTCGCCGACCCCGCGGGCGCCGGTGAACTCCTCGGCCAGTACCGGCGCTTCGCGGCGGCGCCCGCCGACCGGGGCGGCGACTGGGACGCGACGGTCCGCAGGGCCGCGTACAAGGTCGTCACGCGCGAACTGGCGGCCGAGGTGGACCGCCTCACGCGCGCGGCAGGGGCGATCTGCGCAGCCGTCCCCGCGCTGCGCGACCACGCGCCGTGGACGCTGCGCACCGCCCTCAGAGAGCTGCTCGTACGGCTTCCCGTCTACCGGCCGTACGTCTCCGGGGGCGACACACCCGAATCCGTCCTCACCGAGCGTGCCGCCGAAGAGGCCAGGGCGGCCTTCGGCGTGCCCGAGGAGGCCCGGGCGGTCGATGTCGTGCGGGACTTGGCGCTGGGGCGCGTCCGGGCGGTCGGAGAGGCCGTGGAGGCCGCCGGCGCCATGGAGGAGTTCCGTGCCCGGTTCGCGCAGACCGCGTCCGCGCTGCGCGCCAAGGCCGTCGAGGACACCGCGTTCTACCGGCACGCGCCGCTGCTCTCGGCGGCGGAGGTGGGCGGCGCCCCCGAGCGGCCCGCGGTGCCCGTGGAGGAGTTCCACGCGTACTGCGCGCGCGTGCAGCGCGACTGGCCCTACTCGGGCACGGTCCTGACGACCCACGACACCAAGCGCAGCGCGGACGTACGGGCGGGCATCTCGGTCCTGACGCAGTGCCCGGACCGGTGGGCCGACCTCCTCGCCGAGGTCACCGAGCAGACCTCGCGGATGGGCGGCACGGGCGCGCCCGACCCCCAACTGGCCTGGGCCGCTTGGCAGACGGCCGTCGGCTTCGGGTTCCCGTACGACCAGCGGCTGCAGAACGCCCTCCTGAAGCATGTGCGCGAGGCGGGCCTGCACACGAGCTGGACCGAGCAGAACGAGGCGTACGAGAAGGCGGTGGCCGCGTTCGTGGAGGCGGGTCCTTGCGGGCCGCCGCTGTACGCGGTGGCGTCCTTCGCGCGCGAGATGGACTCCCATGTGCGGGCGAACGTCCTGGGGGCGGCGCTGCTGCACCTGACGATGCCCGGGGTGCCCGACGTCTACCAGGGCACGGAGGGCGAGTACCGCGCGCTGGTCGATCCGGACAACCGGCGGCCCGCCCGCTTCCAGCCGCACGTCCTTGAGCGGCTCGACTCGCAGCGGGACCGCTGGGACCTCTCGGAGGAGAAGCTGGCGCTCACCGCGACGGCGCTGCGGCTGCGGGGGCGGCGGCCCGAGCTGTGCGGGGGCGCGGCGACGTACGAGCCGCTGGCCGCCGAGGGGCCTGGCGCCGCGCACTGTGTGGCGTTCGTCCGCTCCGGGGAGATCGTGACCGCCGTGACGCGGCTGTCGCTGCGGCTCGCGGACGCGGGCGGCTGGCGCGGGACGGAGCTCGCGCTCCCGGCGGGCCGGTGGACCGATCTGCTGGCTCCGGGGCGGGAGTTCGAGGGGCACGCGCGCGTGGACGAGCTCTTCGCCGCGTCGCCGGTGGCGCTCCTCGTGCGTGCCTCCGAAGCCTGTGAGGCCGGTGAGGCTCCTACCGTGGACGTACGAGGAGAGTCCGCGGACCGCGGGTCAGCAGCCCCCGGGGAGCCGGTCTGAACCCGGGCGCCCAGCGCAGTCCCGGCAGGGCGTCGAGCAGGGCGCGCAGCCCGTACTCGGCGGTGCGGGCGGCGAGTTCGGTGCCGGGGCAGGCGTGGCGGCCGGTGCCGAAGGCGAGGCGGCCGGGGTCCGCGCGGAGGATGTCGTAGCGGTCCGGGCGGGCGAACCGGGCGGGGTCCCGGTTCGCCGCGCCGACCAGGCACGCGACGACCGCGCCCGTCGGCAGGGGTGCGCCGGCCACGGTGACCGGGCGGACCGCGCGGCGCAGCACGACGGGGGCGGGCGGGTCGCGGCGCAGGGACTCGGCCCAGGCGGCGGGGATGAGTGCGCGCCGTTCGCGGACCAGGGCGAGCTGGTCCGGGTCGTCGAGGAGGTTGGCGAGGCACGAGGCGAACGCGAGCGCGGTGGCCTCTCCGCCCCCGCCGAGCAGCGAGCCGACGAGTCCGCACACCGCGTCGTCGGACAGCGGCCTGCCGTCGACCTCGGCGCGGCACAGCACGGAGAGCAGGTCGGCGCCGGGGCGGGCCCTGCGCCCGGCCAGGTGCGGGCGCAGACAGGCGTCCAGTTCGTGGTGGTGGCCGCCGAGGTGGGTGAGGCCGCCGCGGCACCACTGCTGTACGCGGGCGGTGTCTTCGTAGGGCAGCCCCAGGGCCGCCATGACGGCGGCGGTCGGCAGCCACTGGCAGAACTCGGCGAAGAGGTCGGCCTCCTCGCGGGCGGCGATGCGGCGGGCCAGGACGTAGGCGGTGCGCGAGGCGCCCGCGGCCAGGGCGGCGACGGCGCGGCCCCGCAGCGCGGGTTCGACCAGGGCGCGGTGGGCGCGGTGCGTGTCGCCCTCCATGTGCGTGAGGGTCCGCCCCGGCGGCACCGCGACGAGCCCCTCCTGCCCGAGCGCCCCGCACACGTCCCCGTACCGGCTCACGACCCACGCCCCGAGCAGCTCGTCCCGCACCAGCGGAAAACTCTCCCGCAGCACCCGGAACACGGGGTACGGGTCGCTCGCGACACCGGGCGACACGAGACTGGGCGGCGCCGCACGAGGCGGCCGCGGCCTGGCCTCCGTAGGAGCACACGACACATACGGCAGGGGGCGGACGGCGGCCGGGGCGGAGCCGGCGCTCACCACGGACGGCACGCGCAGGGCGGAACGTGTGTCCGGTGGGGTTATCGGGCCGTCCGGCGGGACGGGAGGGCAGCGCACCGCGGGGCTCCCACCTGTGCGTCGGCGCGGCGAGCGGCCGCGCGGGTGTGTTCCAGAGGATCACTTCGCGGCCTCCGCCGCAGTCCGCGTACGCCCGTTCGAGTGAGCTCCGCCGTCTCGCCGACCCGGTGGACGCGTCCTTGACACGTCTCCTGGGGGCATGGGGTACTGCGATGGCCTCAGGGGTGAACCGGACAGGGGGCCAACTGGCGGTGCAGCACTACCCGAACGTTCCTGAACTCGTCTTTTCCGCGCGTCAGTTGGCAGCTCACCGGCCCGAACTGGCCTCCCTGCGCGAAGTGGGGGCCTCGCGGGCGGGACGGCCGCTGTACCTGCTCTCCGTAGGACACCGCCCACGTGCCGTCCTCGTCGTCGCGGGCGCGCACGCCAACGAGCCGACCGGCGGTGCCACGCTGCTGCACCTCGCCGAACGGGCCCTGCGCGACCCGCACCTGCGCGGCGACACCTCATGGCACTTCCTGCTCTGCGCGGACCCGGACGGCGCGAGCCTGCACCGCACGCCCGCCCCGCGCACCCTCCTCGACTACCACCGGCACTTCTACCGCCCGGCGGGCCCCGAGCAGCCGGAGTGGTCACCCTCCGTCCTGTCGCCCGACCGGCTGCCACCGGAGACCCGCGCCCTGACCGCCGTCATCGACGAACTGCGCCCCTACTTACAAGTGTCCCTGCACTGCACCGACCTGGGCGGCAGCTGGATACAGCTCACGAAGGACATCCCCGGCCTCGCGGAGCCGTTCGCCAAGTCGGCCGCGGAGCTGCACATTCCGGTGGAGACGGGGGCGTCGGACGCCGCGGGCTGGCCGGTGTCCGGTCCGGGGGTCCACGTGCTGCCGGGCCCCGGCACGGACGCGGCGTATCCGAGCCTGCCGGAGGACGCCCGGCGCACCACCTGGCACCGCACCCACCGCTACGGCGGGCGGACCGCGATCATCGAGGTCCCGATGTGGGCCGGCGACCTCGTCGACGAGGTGGAGGCGCATCCGGCGCCCGCCCGGGCGATGCGGGCGCTCGCGGGCCGACTGCGACGGGACGCGCGGCTGGTCGAGGACATCCTTGCCGACGCCCTGCCGCGGCTGTCCCAAGACGGTGGCGGCGGCCTCGACGGGCCGCTGCTGCGGGCCGCGCGGTGGGCGCTCGCCCTGGTGCCCGGGCTCGCCGACGACTGGCGGCGGCTGCCGCCCGCGGCCACCTCCAGGGCGTACATCGGGAGTGTCGACGCCTTCGGCAGGCGCCTGCCGCTGCGGGCCGCGGCGATGCTGCTGCGGGTCCTAGACGAGGCGGGCGACCGGGCGGCGCCGCGCCTGGAGCTGCTCGTGACGCAGTGGAGCGAGGCGTTCGCCGACCGGTTCAGAGCGCGCTGGGTGCCGCTGGAGCACCAGGTGGAGCACCAGGCGCGCGCCACGGTCGCGGCCGCGTGGCACGCGCGCGTGCAGGCCGACGGCGACCGCGCGCCGGACTGACCGCGTACGCCCGCGAGCGGTCCTCAGCTCGTCGAGAGGCGGAACGCCATCCGGCCGAAGCTCACCGAGTCGCCGTCCTGGACGATCGCCGCACCGGTCACCCTGCGGCCGTTCACGGACGTGCCGTTGGTCGAGCCGAGGTCGCGCAGCACCCACACGCCGCCCTGCCGCCGCAGCTCGGCGTGGACCCGGGACACCGTGTCGTGGCTCAGCCGCAGGCCGTTGGCGGGGTCGCGGCCGATCCGCAGCGGAAAGGCGCTGTCGGGCGAGGGCAGCAGCAGCTTCGGCAGGCGCTCGGCCTGCCAGGCCCTGCGCAGCTTCATCGTGAACCCGGAGACCGCGCCCACGCCGCCGAGCACCATGCGCGACCAGCGGCCCTCGGTCCGCAGGTCGTCGGTGAGGGCGGCCAGTTCGTCGGGCCGCCTCGCGGCGAGCACGAGCTCCATGCGCCGCAGGAACGTGTCGTGCGAGAGCCTGCCGACGGCCGCACCCTCCTTGAGTGCGTCCAGCGCCCGGTCGCGCTCCGCGTCCGTCACCCGCGCGGGGTACGTGGAGAACTCGAAAGAGGATGTCACCAGGGAATTGTCCGTCACTCGCGGCCCGGGTGTCCAGAACGGGGGAATCGAGCGCCCTTCGGTCGCGTCCCGGGCGGATCCCCCTACGGACCGCGGGTTTCTGACGCACCATGGGACACACGGTGTGACGGACAGCGGACGAGGGAGAACCGTCGGTGAGGTTCGAAGTGTGGGCGCCGGAGGCCGAGCAGGTCGTACTGGAATGCGCGGGCACCACGCGCGCGCTGGAGCGCGACGGGGACCGCGCGGGGTGGTGGACGGGGGAAGCGGCGGCCGAGGACGGCACCCGTTACGGCTTCTCGGTGGACGGTGGCCCTGTCCTGCCCGACCCGCGCTCGCGCCGCCAGCCGGAGGGACCCGACGGGCTCAGCGCGGTCGTCGACCACGACCGGTACGCGTGGCGCACGCCCTGGGCGGGGCGCGGCGTGCGGGACGCGGTCCTGTACGAGCTGCACGTGGGGACGTACACGCGCGAGGGGACGCTCGACGCGGCGACGGACCGGCTCGGGCACCTCGCGGAGCTCGGCATCACGCACGTGGAGCTGATGCCGCTGTGCCCCTTCCCCGGGCAGTACGGCTGGGGGTACGACGGGGTGTCGCTCTGGGCGGTGCACGAGCCGTACGGCGGACCCGAGGCGCTGAAACGATTTGTCGACGCGGCGCACGCGCACGGCCTCGGCGTCGTCCTGGACGTCGTCCACAACCACCTCGGCCCGTCCGGCAACTACCTGCCCGCGTTCGGGCCGTACTTCACCGACACGCACCAGACGCCGTGGGGCGCCGCCGTCAACCTGGACGCCCCCGGCTCGGACGAGGTGCGCGCGTACCTGACCAGCAGCGCCCTGGCCTGGCTGCGCGACTACCGCATCGACGGCCTCCGCCTCGACGCGGTGCACGCGCTGGTGGACACGCGCGCGTGCCACTTCCTGGAGGAACTCTCCGTCGCCGTGGACTCCTTGGCCGCCGAGCTCGACCGGCCGCTGTCCCTGATCGCCGAGTCGGACCTGGGCGACCCGCGGATCGTCACCCCGCGCGCGCGGGGCGGGCTCGGCCTCCAGGCGCAGTGGAACGATGACTTCCACCACGCGCTGCACACCACGCTCACGGGTGAGGCGCAGGGTTACTACGAAGACTTCGCGCGCGCCCCGCTGGCCGCGCTCGCCAAGACGCTGACGCACGGGTTCTTCCACGACGGGACGTACTCGACGTTCCGCGGCCGCGCGCACGGACGCCCCGTGGACCGCGCGCGGACTCCCGCGTACCGCTTCCTCGCCTACGCGCAGACCCACGACCAGATCGGCAACCGCGCCCAGGGGGACCGTCTTTCGGCTTCCCTCTCCCCCGGCCTCCTCGCCTGCGCGGCCGCGCTCACCCTGACGAGCCCTTTCACGCCGATGCTGTTCATGGGCGAGGAGTGGGGCGCCACGACACCCTGGCAGTTCTTCACCGACCACCCGGACCCCGAGCTCGCCGAGGCCGTGCGCCGGGGCAGGCGCAGGGAGTTCGCGGCGCACGGGTGGGCCGCGGAGGACATCCCCGACCCCCAGGACCACGGGACCCGCGACCGCTCGTGCCTGGACTGGTCCGAGCCCGCGGCGGGCCACCACGCGCGGCTCCTCGCCTGGCACCGCGAGCTGATCGCCCTGCGGCGCGCCCGCGGCGACCTGACGGACCCCGACCTGGCGGCGGTGCGGGTCGTGTACGACGAGGCGGCCCGCTGGTTCGCGTTCCGCCGCGGGGATCTGCGGATCGCCGTGAACTTCGGCAGGGAGCCCGTCACCGTGCCGCTGGACGGGCGCCACGCGCGCGTGGTCGCCGCGTGGGAGCCGATCGAGGCGCCCGACGCGGACGGGGTGGTGCGGCTGCCCGCGGAATCATGCGTGATCCTGGCGACCGCGTGACGTCGCGCCCCCTTCGGGCGGCTGTGCGTCCTGCGCGTCGGCCGAGCGGGCGTCAGTCGACGATGGCCATCTCGCGGGCGGTGGTGTTGAGCCGCCGCCCGCCGTCCTCGGTGACCGTCACGATGTCCTCGATGCGCACTCCGAAGCGGCCGGGCAGGTAGATACCGGGCTCCACGGAGAAGCACATGCCGGGCACGAGCGGCCGCTCCTCGCCCTCGATCATGTAGGGCGGTTCGTGGGTGGTGACGCCGATGCCGTGTCCGGTGCGATGGATGAAGTACTCGCCGTAGCCGAACTCGGTGATCACGTCGCGGGCCGCGCGGTCGATGTCCTGGCAGGCCGCGCCGGGCCGCACCGCCGCGCAGCCGACCGCCTGCGCCTCGCGCACCACGTCGTGGACGCGCTGCTCCTCGGCGGTCGGCTCCCCGACGTGGACGGTACGGGAGGTGTCCGAGCCGTAGCCGTGCAGCAGCCCGCCGAAGTCGAGGACGACCATGTCGCCCCGCTCGATGACGCGGTCGCCCGCCTCGTGGTGCGGGTTGGCGCCGTTCGGGCCCGATCCGACGACGGTGAAGTCCACCTGGGAGTGCCCGAACCGCCGCAGCAGGTCCGCGAGGTCGGCGGCGACGTCCGTCTCCCTGCGGCCCGCGAAGGACACCTTCTGGATCTCCTCGTACGCCGCGTCGGCCGCCGCGCCCGCCGCCGCCAGGCGCTCGAGCTCGGCCTCGTCCTTGACCGCGCGGAGCATCGGCAGCGCCTGGGTGAGCGATACGTAGGAGGTGTCGGGCAGCGTCTGCTGGAAGCCGAGCAGGTGCATCGCCCAGGCGTTGTCGCTCACTCCGAAGCGGCCCGATACGTCCAAGAGGGGCGCGGTGACGGCGTACGGGTCCTTGCCGTCGGTCCAGTCCCGCAGGGTGAGCGCGGAGACGCCGACGGCGCGCGCGGCGTCCGGGGCTTCCAGCGTCGGCACGACGAGGACGGGGTCCTGTCCTGCCGCGAGCACGAGGAGCGTCAGGCGCTCGGTGTCCGCGGTCGGCCGGTAGCCGGTGAGCCACACGAGGTCGGGTCCCGGGGCGACGAGCAGCCCCGCCAGGCCCGCGTCCGCGGCCGTGGCGGCGGCCCGCTCCATACGTGCGCGGTAGTCGTCGGCGGTGAAGGGCGCGGGCGCGCTGCTCATGTGGACCTCCTGTTGTCTACGCCAGAGATCCTGCCCCTCGCCGCGCGCGACCGCGAACCCGGGTCAGGTCACGACGCCGGGTCGCGCCGCCAGGACCTGGCGCGCGCCGCCCGCGTGGCGCACCGTCAGAGTCACGGTCCTGCCGGGCCGCGCCGCCCCGACCACGGCCGCGAGCTCGGTGGCCGAGTCGATCCGGGTCCCGCCGACCACGAGCACGGTGTCGCCGCGCACGAGGCCTGCGGCATGCCCGGGCCCTGACACGTGCACGCCGACGAGCAGGGCGCCCGCGCGCTGGGGGGCGTCGACGGCTTCGATGCCGAGGGCGGTGGCGGGAGGGTGTGGGGGGAGGTGGCCGCCGGGGCTGGGGGCGTGCTGTTCCGGGCCGGTCAGCGGTGCGACGGAACCGGGGGCGGCGGCCCCCGGCCCGGCGGGCCCCGCGGACCCGCCGGGTGCCGCCTTCCGCATCCCGGCGAGCTTGCTCATACCGATGACAGTGGCGCCCACGGTTCCGATGCCGATGCCCGAGAGTACGAGGGCGGCCGCGCAGACCACCCCGGACAGCAGCGTCGTCAACCGCCTGCCGCGACGCCGGGCGGCGTGCGGGCGGCGGGCCTTTCGGGGCGTGGGCAGCCAACGGAGACGTCTGGCGCGGGCCGGACGCCCCCGCCCCGGCTCCGAACCCTGGCCCCGGCCCCGGCTGGTACGTGGCCCCGTGCCGGGGGCCTCACCAGGACCCCTGGCGGCGTGCCGACCGGGGCTCTGCCCCGCATCTTGCACAGGACCCCGCCGTGAATCCGGGCCGACACCACGCCCGGAACTCGCGCCCGGACTCCGCCCGGCATCCCGCCCAGTCCCACGCCCCCGGCCCTGACCCCGGCTCCCGCTCCCGCCCCCGCTTCCGCCAAGACGCCCGCCCGGACTCCAACCGGCGTCCATGCCGGGGCTCTGGCCCGGGTCCTGGTCAGGGCCCTGGCCGGGGCTCTGGCCGGGGCTCTCGCCCCAACTCCCGTCGGTCTCATGCCCGCGGCCACGCCCCTGGCCCTGATTCCGGATCCCGCTCCCACTCCCGCTCCCGCCAAGACGCCCGCCCGGACTCCAACCGGCGTCAATGCCAGGGCTCTGGTCAGGGCCCTGGCCGGGGCTCTGACCGGGGCTCCCGCCCCAACTCCCGTCGGCCTCATGCCCGCGGCCACCCCCGTGGCCCTGATTCCAGATCCCGCTCCCGCCCCCGCCAAGACGCCCGCCCGGACTCCGACCGGCGTCAATGCCAGGGCTCTGGTCCGGGCCCTGGCCCTGGTTACGGTTCCCGCCGAGACGTTCGCCCGAGCCCGCATGCCAACCAGGCTCCGGGCCAGGATTCTCGTCCGGACTCCAGCCCGCAGCCTCGCCCTGGCCAAGCCCCCGATCCCGGCCACGGGTCCCAGTGAGATCCTCGCCCGGGCCCCAGGCAGCGTCTCGGCCCGTGCCTCGGTCCGGGTCCTGGCCGGAGCTCCGGTCCGAGTCCCGACCGGCACCAGCCCCAGCACCAGAGCCGTCGTCGGGACTCTCGTCGGGGCCTTGGCCGGAGTTCCGGCCCGGCATCGGCTTGGGACGCAACGTGGTCTGATCCATGGCTCGCCTCCGGCCACAGCTCTACCCGGAGTGAGGCCGCATCGACGCTTCACGAACGGGTGATGTCCAGCTGTGCGGTCAGCGTGCGCGCGGGGCCGCTCGGCGTGCCGGTGTGGAGGAGTTCCGTGCGGTGGACTACGCGAGGTGTCGTCAGGGGTACGGCGACGGTGCCCCGCGCCTCCGCCGCCCACTGCGGCAACAGGGCGAGGCCGTGTCCCGCGGCGACGAGCGCGGTGAGGGTACGCAGGTCCGTGCCGTCGTAGCGCAGGGCGGGGCGGAAGCCCGACGTGCCGGACGCGGCGCGGAGTTGGGCCAGCGGCAACCCCGTGTCCGGCGCGTCGATCCAGCGGGCGTCCACGAGGTCGCCGAGGCGCAGGCCTCTGCGGCGGGCCAGCGGGTGGTCCTCGGCGAGGAGTACGGCGACGGGTTCCTCCGCGAGGCCGCGTACGCCCAGCGGGGCGACATCCGGCAGGCGCAGCGGGTCACTGGGCGCGGCGAGACCGTCGACGAGCCCGAGGTCGGCGGCGCCGGTCGCGACCGCCGCGGGGACCTCGTCGCGCGGCAGCACCGCGAGGGTGACGCCCGCCGCGGGGAGCGCCCGGACCGTACGTGGCGTCAGTGCGGTCGACGTGGCCGCGAGCGTCAGCCCCTGCTCGGGCGCGGCCGCCATGCGGACGACTTCCGCGCGGGCCGCGTCCAGCCGGAGCAGCAGCGGGCCCGCGTGCTCCAGGAGGCGGGCGCCCGCCGGGGTGGGGGTCACCGGCCGGCGCGTGAGCAGGACCGCGCCGAGGTCCTGCTCTAGGGCGGCGATGTGCTGGGAGACGGCGGACTGGGTGTAGCCGAGCTCGCGGGCCGCCTCGGAGAAGGAGGCGAGGCGGGCCACCGTCACGTACGTGCGCAGGAGGTGCGGGTCCATGCCCGCAAGGATCCTCCAGCTCACCGGGGCCCCGGCCATCAGGGTTGCTTCCCTGCCCGGCGCCAGGGGGCTCTTCCTGCCGTCGTCGCCGTCGTCAGGGGGCTCTTCCTGCATCAGGGACGCTTATGGAGCGTGCAGATTTCGTCGTTGGACGTGAACCGAGGACCCCACCCAGGATGGGCCGCATGACCGCAGCCACCACGGGCTCCGCGCCCTTGACCGCCCCCACCGCCCGCACCGCCCGCCTCGCCCTCGTCGGCGACCGCTCCCCCAACGTCACCTCCCACACCCGGATCCCGCTCCTCCTGGACGCCCTCGCCGCCGAGGACCGCCTCGTCCTCGACGCGTACTGGATCCCGACCGAGGACGCCGAGGAGCCGGACGCCGTGCGCGGCTTCGACGCCGTGTGGATGGTGCCCGGCAGCCCCTACCGCAGCGAGGCCGGCGCGCTCGCCGCGATCCGCACGGCGCGCGAGGACGGCGTGCCCTTCCTCGGCACGTGCGGCGGCTTCCAGCACACGCTCCTGGAGTACGCGCGGAACGTCTGCGGGCTCACCCACGTCGCGCACGCCGAGAACGATCCCGACGCCGACGACCTGCTCCTCACCCCGCTGGCCTGCTCGCTGGTCGGCCACGAGGGCACGGTGACCATCGCGGAGGGCTCGCTCGCCGAGTCCGTCGTCGGCGCCCGCAAGTCGATCGAGCGCTACCACTGCTCGTACGGCCCCACCGCCCACCTCGACACACTGCGGGCCCACGGGCTGCGCTTCTCCGGCGAGGACGAGGACGGCCAGGTACGGATGGCCGAACTCCCCGGCCACCCCTTCTTCCTGGCCTCCCTCTTCCAGCCCGAGCTGGCCGGCGACGGCTCGCGGCCGCACCCGATCGTGCGGGCCCTGGCGCGAGCCGCTGCCCTGCACGCGGGCGTGACCGCCTGATCGTTACGGGCCGCCCGCCGACGCAGGCCTAGCCGTCGTGGTCTCCGTGACCACCCCCGTGCCCCGCGCCGTGGTCGAACTTCAACGCCTCCTTGGGCATCACCACGAAGGGCCGCATCATGCCCATGTCCTCGTGCTCCAGGAAGTGGCAGTGGTACATGAAGCGGCCGTACGCCCCGTCGAACTTGCCCATGACGCGCAGCATCTGCCCGCCGGGCACCCGGAAGACGTCCTTCCAGCCGCGCTCGTTCGGGGCCGGCGGGACAGGGCGCTGCGGGTCGACGGCTATGGGCGCGAGGGTGCCGCCGATGGTGACGTCAAAGCCCGAGACGTCGCAGGCGTCCCTGCCGAGGAGCTGGAAGTCCGCCAGGTGGATGTGCATCGGGTGGAGCACCGGCGGGTTCGCGGCGAGGTTCAGGAACGTCCACTGTTCGTGGCTGCCCTCGGCGATGGTGATGCCGAGGCCGTCGTTGAACGTGCGGGCGGTCCTCCGGTACGTCTTGACCTTGCCGTCGCCCCCGCGCAGCTGGATGACCCCCTCGGTCGGCACCTGGATGTCACCGGGCTTCTCGACCTCGGCCATCTCCCAGATCTCCGGGTGGCCGCCGCCTCCCTTGGTGGCGGGCGGGGTCAGCACGATCAGCCGGTGGCCGTGCGCGATGTCGTGCGTGAGCGGGCGGAAGGAGCCCGAGAGGACCTCCGGCAGTTCGAACGTATCCGGTTCGGCGCACTCGCCCACCCGGAACTCCATGACCTGCGGATAGCGCACGTCGTTCGCCACGTCGGGCACGCCGGGCGCCTGCGCCCGCCCCTTGTTGACCAGCCGCAGCCGCTGCCCGGCGAGCTCCCTGAAGTCGATGAGCAGGTCCATGCGCTCGGCCGGGGCGACGGTGAGCGTGGGCAGCGCCCCTTCGAAGTCGACCGGCACGGGGCGCGGCAGGAGCCCGCCGTCGCTGCCGATCTGGTGCAGTACGCCCCGCACAGGGTTGTTGTCCTCGTCGACGAGCACCAGGTCGTAGATACGCGCGTTCGACGCGTTGACCAGGCGGAACCGGTACCAGGCCGCGTCCACGTCCGCGTACGGCCAGATGCGGCCGTTGACCGTCGTGTAGGGACCCGAGAAGGGCAGGGTGACCGGCTTGCCCGTCTCCGCGTTCTTCGGGTCGACGATGGTGGTCTTGTGCAGGAGGCGGCCGTTCAGCCGCCCGTCGCCCTCGTCCGTGTCCAGGTTCCTGTCGGCGATGAGCAGCGGTATCTCCCGCTCGCCGCAGGGCAGTTGCAGCGCGTCCTCCTCGTCGTCCCGGACCAGGTACGTGCCGTACAGCCCCGCCATGACGTTCCAGCGCGTGATGTTCATGGCGTGGTCGTGATACCACCACTGCACTGCCTGGTGGTCGTTCGGATACTCGGAGAGCTGGGCGTCTCCGAACCCCACCGCGTTGTCCGCCCAGCCGTCGTTGCCGCCGCCCGTCTGCGCGCCGTGCAGGTGCGTCACCGACCAGGCGGGCAGTGCCGCCACGTCCTTGTTCGGCTCGATGCCCCCGCGGCCCGGCTGGGTGCTGGGCAGCGGGTCCTTCTGCGGGTCTCCGCGCGGGGCCTCGACGGCCGTGACGGGATACTCGCCCTCCGGAATGCGGTTGGTCCAGGCGATACGGATCCGCTGCCCGCGCCGCACCTCGATGGTGGGTCCCGGCACCGAGCCGTCATACCCCCACATCAGGGTCGGCGGAAGCTGTGGGTGCAGGCGCACCCACGTCGGCCGCAACGCGATCTCGGTCTCCTCCCGCACGTCGGCGGAGCCGGGCCGCAGGACCGGCGGGACGGTCAACGGCGCCACGAACGGCGCCAGTTCACCGTTGGCAAGGGCCTGAACCCTCCCCGCAAGCCCCTCACCGACGACTTCCGCGCCGATGCTTTCCGCACCAACGGCTTCCGCGCCCGCCGACTGTTCCGTGCTGCGTTCAATGATGTCGGTCAAGATCGAACACCCCCCGTGTCCATCCCCCGTTTCGCGGCCGCTCGGCGGCCGCCTTCACTTCAGAAGACTCCCGGCGCACCACCGAAGTTCCACGAATCCTGCATTCCGGATGAAACCATCCGAAGGGGGCTTGTCGGTGCGCCGCGGGGCGCACGATCGGGCAGGAAGCCGTGCGCGCGCCCTGCCAGGTCCTGCGCGCCGTAGCGGTGGCAGCGGTGGTGCCAGTTGAGGATGCCCGCCATCCAGTTCTTCAGGTCGGCGACGTAGCCGTCCATGGCCGCGCGGCCCTCGCGGGACAGCCCGAAGTCCTCGTACAGAGTGGGGAATTCGTGGGTGCTGACATGCTCGAACTGGCGCAGCCGCTGTGTCGTCAGGTCGTGGATAACGCGCAGTGCCGACGGGTAGTCGCAGCCGAAGAAGTTCTGCACGACGAGGATGCCGTTGTGGAACTCGCCCTCGTACTCGATCTCCTTCTGGTACGAGAAGATGTCGTTCACGAGCATGGCGTAGTCGACGGCGGCGTTCTCCAGGGAGCGGACGGGACCGCTGCGGTAGAGCGCGGGCGGTACGGCGGGGCCGTGGCCCATCCGGCACAGGCCCATCGTCAGGTCGGCGCCGAACGTGGCGCGGCGCATCTCCAGGTAGTCGACCGGGTCGGGGACGCGGTGGTGCAGCTGGTTGAAGATCTCCCACACCCAGCTCTCCGTCATGACGTCGACGGCGTCGCGCAGCACCCTGCGCTGCCGGTCGGTCATGTCGCGGGTCGTGCGCGCCCACAGGTCGACGAGGCCACGCTCCATGGCGTTCACGGGCACCGGAGCGGGCTCGCCGGCGAGCGTCATGCAGGCGGAGAGGCGTTCGGTGCAGAGCTTCGCGGCGGCGAGGTCGCGGCGGTTGCCGTAGACGAGGGGGTAGTAGTCGTCGCCGTAGGTGCCCCACACGAGCCACTGTGTGCTGAGGTCGAGTGCCTGCTGCGTGCCGTCCGGGTCGAGTCCCGCGGCGCACAGCGGAAGGTCGTACGCGGCGAGCTTGTCCTCGTCCCAGACACCCTCCTCCAGGAGGCCCATTTCGTGCGACCACCCGGTGATGCGCTGCCGCGCGGTGTCGAGTCCGGGGTTGAGCCGCAGCGGGAACGGCATGTACAGGTCGGGGATGCGGGAGGGGCCCACCTTCTGGAAGGGCACGTGGGTGAAGGACCGCGTCCGTTCCGCGCCCGCGGCGGATAGCAGCGCCGCGACGTGGGTCCCCGAGGTCCCGAGACCGGTGGGACCGGCGAGACTGGCGACTCCGGTGGGATCGGTGGGGCTCGTGCGACCGCCGAGCGGTGAGCTGCCGACCGCACCTTCGTTCATGTACCGGCTGGAGCGCAGATGCCACTCGTGGCCGCCCGACTGCCAGTCCTGTAGCCCTCTCGTGTACGCGGCGACGGCCGCCACCTCGGACGAGGAGAGACCTTTCGCCACAGCGACGGCGGGCACTTCGGTGACCGCCGTGTGCTCGAACTGGTGCAGCCGCGAGGTCAACACGTCGTTGACCGTGTCGGCCGCCTCCTGGGTGGTGCAGTCGAAGAAGGTCTCCAGAACGAGCACTCCATTGCTGAGCTCGCCCTCGTCCTGGACCTCGCGCTGGTACGAGAAGAGGTCGTTCCGCAAGTGGACGGCGTCGGCGAACGTCTCCATGAGGACGCGCAGCGGCCTCGTCCCCGCGACCGACGCGGGCACCTCCGCCGTCGCGTACTCGATGAGGCCCGCGGACCAGGGGGCACCGCCTACCTTGCGGCGCATTTCGATGTACTCGACGGGGTTCGCGATCCGCCCCTCGTTGATGTTGGAAAGCTCCCACATCGACTCGTCGAGCAGGTGCTCCGTCGACTCCGCGAAGCGGCGCCGCCAGTCCTTGGACATGGCGGGCACGGTGCGCGCCCACAGGTCGGCGAGGCCCGCCTCGACCGGGTTGCGCGGCTCGGGCACGGCGGCCGACAGGTCCATGGGCATGAAGAGGGGCAGGCGGTCCAGGTGCGCCTTGCCCGCGGACCTGTCCTGGGTGCGTTTGTACATGTCCAGGAAGTGGTCGTCGAAGAAGAACACCCACACGTACCAGTCCGTGATCAGCGACAGGGCGGGGCCGTCGCAGTCGGGGTGGGTGTACGCGCACAACAGGCCGTAGTCGTGCGCGTCGAGGTCGCTCTGCTCCCAGACGCCGCTGCCCTCCAGCATGCCCATGTCCCGCGCCCAGCGCGTGGAGTGCGCGCGGGCCTCCTCCAGGTGTGGGTTGAGCCTCGCGGCGTACGGCATGTAGAAGTGCGGCAGTTCGAACGGTTGCGTCATGTGCCCGGCCCTACCCGGGGCCCCCTGGCGGCATCCGTGCGGCGCCCGATGATCGCACCATCGCGTGAACCGGGGCCACTTCGCCTTCGAAAGTGGAAAGGACATGCGAAGGGCGGGCCCGGCCGCTCGCACCGTGCCACAGGTTCCGTGCCTGCGAATCACGGGTTTCCCCGCGTGCGCACCGTTCACGCCTCTAGGCTGCCGACGACGCCGTCGGAAGGAAGCACGTCCATGACCGATGCGCCGCTGCGAGCGGAGCTGCTCCTGGACCGCGAGGTCCCCGACGAACTCCGCCGCGAGCTGGTCGCCGCCTTCGAAGGACTCGGCGCGCCACCGGTCCGTGTCCGGCACACCGTCGACCACCGCGGCGCCGTCGACGTCCCCTGGATCGTCCTCGCCTCGCTGCCCCTCCAGGCGTTCCTCACCGGCCTCGGGGCGGAGGCGGTCAAGGACGCGTACGACGCGTTCAGGGGTGTCGTACGGAGGACTGCGCGCCCCGCGTCGCCTCGTGACTCCGCCCTGCCGGGGCAACGGGACGCACGGCTCTCCCGGGAGGCCCGTGAGGAGGGTGCCGCGCGGCCGATCGTGCTGCAGGACGCGACCACCGGCCTCGACATCGTGCTGGAGCCGGACCTCCCCGCCGAGGCGTACGAGCAGCTCACCGCGCTCGACCTCACGGAGTTCTCGGTGGGACCGCTGCACTACGACCGCGACCGGGCCCGCTGGCGTTCGGTCCTCGACGAGGCCACCGGCTGACCCGGCCGCCACGGACCGGAATCGGGGGCCGACTGTGACGACGCACACCACGAAAGCGGACCTTTCCCAGGCATCCCAGGCTGCCCGGGCCGCCCGGGTCGCCCGCGCCGAACAGGCCTGCGCCGAGGGCGAATCGGCCCTGGAGCGGGGCGATACGGGCACGGCCGAGGCCTGCTTCAGGCAGGCGCTGCGGCTCGCGGGAGTGGTGGACGGCGGGGCGGGGGGTGATGCGGGCGGCCTGGACATCGGGGGCGATGGGGGTGGCCTCGATGTCGGGGGCGCGGGGGTCTCGGACGCTGGGGGCGACGCGGGTGGCCCGGACGCCGGGAACGTGGGATTCTGTGACGCCTCAGCCCACACGGCTGGCCTCGATGCCGGGGGCATGCGGGTCCTGGACGCCGCGGCCCCCACGGGTAGCCCGGACGCCGGGAGCACGCGGGTCCTGGACGCCGTGGCCCCCACGGGTAGCCCGGACGCCGGGAGCACGGGGGCCTCGGACACCTCAGCCCACACGGCTGGCCCCGACGCCGGGGGCACGGGGGCCCTGGACGCCGCGGCCCTCACGGGTGGCCTGGGCACCGGGGGCCAGGCGGCCGATGTCCTTCCCGAAGGCGTCGCGCGCCTCGCTGCGCGGGCGTGGACCGGGGCAGGGCGAGCGCGGCTCGCCCGGGGGGAAAGCGAGGGCGCCGAGGTCGAGTTCGAGCGGGCGCACGCGTTGCGCCCCTCGGCGGCGGGACCGTTGCACTGGCTGGGCTGCGCGGCCGCGCACCGCGGCGACTTCGCGGCGGCGGAGCGCCACCTCACCGCCTCCCTCGCCTGCGCGGTCCCGCACGGCCGCAGCCTCGTCCAGCGCGCCTACGTGCACGCCCGCGCGGGCCACGCGGACGCCGCTCTCGACGACCTGCGGGCCGCAGCGCTCGCCGGGTCCCTCGACGACGAGGCCCGCTGGCTGTTCGCCGTACTCTCGGGCCGTACCGCACGCGAAGTGGCGCTGCGGCTCCGCAGGGCGGCCCTCGCCGCGCTCGCTCCCCTCGCCCCGCACGGAGGCTTCGCGGCGCGGGGCGACGAAGGGTGGCGGCGGGCCGGGGAGCTGCTCGCCGCCGCGCGGTGGCTCGGGCCAGGGCCCTGGCCTTCCTCCCCGCTGTACGCCGTCGCCCTGATGCGCGGTGGGCGCCGGGCGGCCGCCGTCGCTCTGTTGGACGACGCCGTCCGGGACGACCCGGCCGACCACCGGGTCACCCACACTC
Organism: Streptomyces sp. Je 1-369; assembly: GCF_026810505.1. Lineage (NCBI taxonomy): Bacteria > Bacillati > Actinomycetota > Actinomycetes > Kitasatosporales > Streptomycetaceae > Streptomyces > Streptomyces sp. Je 1-369. The sequence continues at coordinate 6,903,200 of NZ_CP101750.1, read as the reverse complement.
TCGCGATCTGCCTCCTCAACTCGCCGACCGATCACCGTGGTTCACGGTGGGAGCGGTGCATCGCCGCATGGGCCGCGCTGCTGCACGACGCCGGGTTCTGGGCGCACGTCCTGAGCTCCGCTTCCCGGCGGTACGGCGTCACCGTCGAGCCCTCCCTCGTGCCCGTGCTCCGCGCCGGGCTGCGCGAGGTGCTCGAACGGCGCATGCCCGACGACGCGGGCACCCGTGTCGCGCCCGGACCGCTGCTCCAGCGTGAGGCCGACGCGGCGAAGCTGCTCGCGGCCGTCGGCGGCTTTCCGTCGTCGGGGGGTGGCGGGGCGGCGCTGTTCTGCGGGCCGCTGCGCATCGCGGACCTCGGCAGGTCGGCGGAGTTCGGCGCGTTCGCGGCCGCGTGGGAGCGGTCGTTCGCCGACGCGCGGGAGCAGTCCAACGCCGACGCACGGGATCGGTCCTTCGCCGACACGCGGGAGCAGTCGTTCGCCGACGCGCGGGACCAGTCCAACGCCGACGCACGGGATCGGACCCTCGCCGACACGCGGGAGCAGTCGTTCACCGGCGCGCGGGCCCAGTCCAATGGCGGCGTGCAGGCCCTGTCCTCCGCGTACGCCTCCCTCACCTACGCCTTCTCCGAGCTCGGCTTCGCACAGCTCCTCCTGGGGCAGGACAAAGCCGCCGACGCCCTCGCCGCCCTCTCCGAGCTGCGCTGTCCCGGCTGCCGGGCCCGCGGCGGGCCAGGAGCCGCGGCCGTGTGCGAACCGGCTTGCGGGCGCTTCGACGAGCTGAATCCCGGGTACGCCGGGGTGCCGGACAAGCACCTCCGCCTCTCCCTCGACGCGCGCGGACTCGCCCTGGAGGCGCGGCTCAGCATGGGCCGGTCCGAAATGACGTCCGCCCGGCCCGACTTCGGCGCGGCCGCCGCGTACTGGCGCCGGGCCCTGGTGCACAGCAGGGAGATCGACCGGTACCGCGAGACGCAGACCGCCATCGTCGACATGGCGCTCGGCGCGGCCCGCGCGGCGCACCGCGACGGGCGGCTGAGCCTCGCCGTGTCCACGCTCGACGCCACACGTTCGGTGATCGGCGCGAACGAACGTGGGCGGCTGGAGGGGCAGTTGGCGCGTGTGCTCGCCGATCGCGGGATCTCCGTCGCCAATGACGAGGAGGCGCTGCTCGACCGGCCCGCCGCCGACCTGCGCCGCTCCGTGGCGTTCAACCCGCATCTGCTGCGGGCGCAGGTCAGCCTCGGCATCGTGCTGCGCGGGCTCGCCGCGGCCCGCTGGAGCTCCGGCAGTCTGTCGGGCGCGCGGGACACGCTGCACGAAGCCGTCGATCAACTCACCGCCGCTCTCATGCACTTCCCGGACGACCCGGACCTCGAGGAACAGCGGGAAGCCGCGGTCGCCGACCTCAACCACGTCATGTGGCAGCCCGACGAGAGCGAGCAGTGACGCCCGTGCTCGGCTACGAGGAACTGCGCATCCGGGTCCGCCGCGTCGGCGGCCCCCGCTACCTGGTGACCGCGGGCGGGCCCGCGTGCGCGGCCGAGGTGATGGCGGTCGACGGGGAGCCCGAGGCTTTCCGGGAGCAGTGGGACCGGCTGATCGCGGCGGAGCTCGGGTACGCGCCGATGGGCGAGCAGCACACCGTCGCGCAGCTGCGCGCGCTCGGGCGCGGCGTGTTCCGGTTGCTGTTCGGGGACCCGGCGCCGGTGGAGGAGGGCGAGCGCGCGGACGTGTCCGGTGAGGACGCGGTGGGCGGTCGCGTGGGGGCGTGCGTCGACACCGCGCTCGACCGTGCCCAGGGGATGCGTCCCGCGCGCGGGCTGCGGCTCCGCTTCGACCTGCCGCCCGAGCTGCGCGACCTCCCCCTGGAGTCGCTCTGCGCGCCGCCCGGCAGCCCGCAGCAGTCGCTCGCCCTCAACCACGGGTATTCGCTGGTGCGTTCGCTCGCGGGCGGGCCCTTGGGGCAACGGCTGCCCGAACCGGCGGACGAGCCGAGCGTGATCCGGCTCCTGGTGGTGTGCGCGTCTCCTCGCGGACTGCAGCCGCTGCGGACCGCCGCGGAGGTCGCCGCGATCCGCAACGACCTGCCCGAAGTGGCCGTCCATACCGCGGTGGTGGAGCACGCGACGCGCGCGAGCGTGGAGTACGCGCTGGGCGTCCACTCCGAACTGCCCATGGCCGTCCTGGTGATCGCGCACGGAGCGTACGACCGGGAGATCGGCAAGGGTGTGGTGGCCCTGGAGACGGAGAACGGGGACATCGACCGCGTCCCGGCGGACCTGCTCGCCGCGATCCTCCTGAAGGCGCAGCGGCTCAGATTCGTGGCTCTCAACCTCTGCGCCGGTGCGGACAGTTCGCACCTCGAACCCTTCTCCGGGATCGCGCAGGCGCTGATCGGCGGGGGTGTGCCCGCCGTGGTGGCGATGCGGGGGCGGGTGAGCGATGTGTCGGCGGGCGCGTTCGGGCCCGAGCTCCTGAAGGGCATCGCGGCGAACAGGACCGTCGACGAGGCGGTGGCCGCCGCGCGGCTGCGGATCTCGCACCAGCCGGAGCACACGGCGGTGGAGTGGGCGACCCCCGCGCTGTTCCTGCACGAGGGGTGCCGTCAGGGCTGGCTGTTCAAGGCGCGTGAGGTGCGGGACGACGAGTTCGGGGCGGGCGGGGAGGCCGTCGCGGATCCGCTGCGCGAGGGCGAGGACGCGCTGCGGACCTTCCAGAGCTTCGTCGGGCATGTCGGCTCCGCGGCGCTCATCGGCGCGGCGCGTTTCCAGCGCGACCTGGGAAACTGGGCGCAGGTGCAGCGCATTCTGCGTACGCCGACGCAGAGTTACGCCGATGAGCGGCGCCGGATGCGGGCGGAGGCGGCGTTCGAACTGGCCTGGCCCGGGCTGGAGAAGCTGTGCGCGTTGCTCGCCGGTGAGCGGGACGCGGCGGGCGCGGAAGCGCAGCTCGACGTGGTGCGCGAGCTGCTGCCCGGCCCGTTGCCCGGCGCTCTGGTGGCGGAGGTCGCCGGGCTGCGCGGGCTCGTCTCGCTCGTCGACGAGGCGCGCGCGGCGGAGGCGGGGGCGGACTGGGCCACGGCCATCGACCGGTACGAGGAAGTGCTCGCCGTGCGGCCCGGCGGGCTGCGGGACGTCACGGAACGGCTCGCGGCGGCGCGGGACGAGCTGCATGTGGCCCGCGTCTGCGAGGCGGCGGAGCGGGCCCGGGAAGCGGGCGACTGGACCGCGGCGGCCGACGGCTACGCAGCGGTCCTCGCGCTCCGCCCCGGCCACGGCACGGCCCTTGCCCGGTCCTCGTACGTGGCCGGCAGGGCCGCCGAGGCACGGGAGGACTGGCCGGCGGCCGAGGCGGCGTACGCGGTGTGCGCGGACCTCGACGACGCGGCGGGGCGGGCGGCGTACGCGCGGGGGCGCGCGGCGGCGGAGGACGGGGCGTGGGCGGTGGCGCGGGACGCCTTCGCGCAGGCCGGGCCCGACTGCCGCGCCTGGCAGGTGTACTGCTCCGGCCGCGCCGCGGACGCGGCGGGCGACTGGGACACGGCGGCGGAGGCCTACGCGGCGGCGAACGGCTTCCTCGACAGTGCGGTACGCCTCCTGTTCGCGCGGGGCCGCGGCGCGGCGGACGCGGGCCGCACCGTCGAGGCCCTGACGGCACTGTCCGCGGCTGCCGCGCGGGGATGGGACACGGAACCGTGGCTGGGCGACCTGCGCCGTGAGGTGTACGAGGCGGCCTTGGCGGCCACGGCAGCAGGCGACTGGCCGACCGTACTCACCCATCTGTCCCCACTCCCACCCGACTTCCACGCCACGCACGCGCTCAGGCGCTACGCGGAGGGCCGCCTGGCGGCTGCGGCGGGCGAGTGGGCGTCGGCTGCGGAGGCGTTCGGGGAGTGTGAGGGGGGTGGGAGTGGGGGCGTGGGTGGGGGCTTGGCTGGGAGTGCTGGCGGCGTTCCCGCCGACTCCGGTGACCTCTGTGCGTACGCTCAGGGGCGGCTCTGCGAGGCACGCGGGCTGTGGGACGACGCGCTCGCGGTGTTCGTCGGGCTGCCCGCCGGGCTCGGGGACGTGAGTGAGCGGGTGCTGTACGCGCGGGGGCGCGCGGCCGACGTGCGGGGCGAGTGGGACGGCGTCATCGACGGGTTCGGGCGGCTGCCCGACGGCTACGCGGACGGGGAGGTCGGCGTCCGGCGCCTCTACGCGCGCGCACGCGTGGCCGCGGATTCGCGCGGCGACTGGGCGGCGGTCCTCAGCCTCCTCACCGGCGTACCGGACGCGGCGCGCGAGGGTGCGGTGGCCGCGCTCCGCCGCAAGGCCGAGGGCCGCCGCGCGGAGGAGAACGGCGACTGGGCCGCGGCCTGCGCGGTCTACGGCCGGGCGTTCCCCGACGGCACTCCGCCGCCCGAAAAGGCGACAGGGCCCGACCCCGACGCCGCTCCCCTCTACCACTACGCCCTCGCCCGCACCCACGAGCAGCACGAGCGGTGGCAGGAGGCCGCCGACGTCTATCGGCTGCTCGGGAGCGGGACCGACGCGTGGGCCGACGTCGATGTCCGGCTGCGTTATGTGCGGGCCCGGGTCGACGAGGGCGCGGCTGAGGGGGGCGAGGACTGGCGTCGCGTCGTCGAGGCGTACGAGGGGCTGGAGGACGTGCCGGGTCTTGACGACGTCGCCGTGCGTGGGCGGTACGCGCGCGTGCGGGCCGCCGAGGCCGAGGGGGACTGGGCGTGCGCGGCCGCCGAGGCCGACGCGCTCGGGGCGCACCGTGACGCGCCCGCCGTCGCCGCGTACGCCCGCGGCCGCCTCGCCGACGCGCACCAGGAGTGGCAACGCGCCGCCGACGCGTTCCGGCAGTGCGGGGGCCACCGGGACGCCGACGCGCATCTCGCATACGCGGAGGGCAGGTTGCTGGAGGCGTCGGGGAGGTGGAGCGCCGCTGTCGCCGCGTACGAGAGGGCGGGCAGCGCGCTGGACCGAGCCGACGTTCGACCCGCCACGCCACACGAGAAGTCGGGCGGCGCGCTCGACCCCGCCGACGTACCGCCCGCCACCCCGCACACAAAGGCACCCGGCGCGCTCGACCCGGCCGACAACCATCCCGCCACCCCGCACGAGAAGGCGGGCGGGCCACTGGACCGGGCCGACGTGCAGCCCGCCACGCCACACGAGAAGGCCTGCGGCGCGCTCGACCCCGCCGACGTACAGCCCACCACCCCGCACGAAAAACCCGGCGGTGTGCTGGACCGGGCCGATGTGCGGTGTCGTCGGCTGCGGCGGCTCATCGGGCTGCTTCCCTGGGCGGACGGGCTGACCGGTGCTCCGTTGGTCGCCGATCCCTTCGCCGTGCGCGACCAGGCGTTTCCGTACCTCGCTCTGCGCGACGCCGGTGTCGATCCCGGCGCCTCCATGGACGTCGTCAAGAACGCCTCGTACGCCCTCCTCGAACGCGGCACCATGTCCTGGCACGAGCGTGTCGCCCTGGAGCGGCTGCGGTTGCCGGGGCGGCGGCTCCAGTTGGACGCGCTGCTCTACCGCTGGTACTCCCCCGACGCCCTGCGCGACGCCCTCTCCGCGCTCTCGCCGGACGAGGGCCCGGGGCTTCTGGACGCCCTGTGCGCGCGTTCCCCGCAGGACGCCCCGCTGCTGCTGCTCCTCGCGCGGGACCGGGAAGCCGCCGCCGCTGAGTGGGAACGGCGCCTGAAGGAGGCGCCCGGCGACATGGCGGTGGTGCACGGGCTGGCCGTGGCGCGGCTGTGGCAGGCGCAGGAGCTGGAGCAGAGCGGGGCGTGGGAACACGCGGTGCACGCCTGGGAGTCGGCGCTCGCGTACTGGGCGACGCTGCTCAGCGACGACGAGTACTGGGACGGCTGGCGGGCCGAGCGCGCGACCGCCTATGAACGCGACCTGACGCACGACGACATGGCGTCGCTGCGGTGGGAGCTCAGCCAGCATCTGTTCGCGCAGCTGTCGGCCTACGAACAGCGGCACACCGAGCAGGATCGGCCTCAACAGGCCGCTGCCTATCAGGCCTTGGCCGCCCTGCTCGAATCCGAGCTCGGTGGCGCGCGCGTCCTGAAGGACGTGGGCGGGTTGCCCTCCGTGCCCGGCTCAGGCGCCACGCTGGCGTGCGGGCCGCGGTATCTGCGGCTGCTGTGCCTGCAAGAGCCGCTCGCCGAGCTCGCCGCCACGCTCGACGCCGCCGCCCAGCAGGGCAAGGACCCAGGCGAGTACCCCGTACGGGAACTGCGCTGGGCCTTCTCGGAGTTGGCACGGAGCTTCACCCTCTCGGAAGTGCGGAAGTTCGAGGCGGCCTTGCGCGCGCTCCCGGTCCTTCCCACCCTGACCACGCTGCCGGACGACTGCACCGGGCCCGCCGAGCAGGCCGCGCACACCCGGGAGTGCGGCCACTGCCAGGACTTCCTGCGCCGCAACCCCGCCTACGTACGCCTCCCCAGGCGGCACGCCCGGCTCCTCCAGGACGGCGCCGAGCTCGCCGTGCACGTCCGTCTCGCGCTCGCCAGGACGGCTTTGACGCGCGGCGACGGCGGACTCGACGAGGCGCTGGCCCACTGGGGCGAGCTGGTGAAGGTGTCCCGGAACGCCGGGATGCAGGCCCGCTCCAAGAAGGCCGTCATCCGTACCGTCCTCGGCCGCGTCGAGGCGCTGACCGATGAGGAGGGCGTACAGCTCGGCGGCTGCCTCGACGAGGCCGTCACGCTCGTCGAGTCCGTGATCGCCGCGCTGCACCCGCTCGACCGCGAGCTGCTCAGTCAACTGAACGCGAAGCTTTCGGCGTTGCTGTCCATGCGCGGCGTGTGGCGCGGCTACACCCGCACCAAGCACGGCATGCGCTCCGACATGCACGGCGCCGAGACCGATCTGCGCCGGGCCCTGGCCCTCAACCCGGAGTCGAGCCACGCCCGCGACAACCTCGCCCGCGCCTTCGTGTTCACGCTCGACGAGCGGACGTACGACGTGCCCGCGCGCCTGAAGCTGCTCCACGACGCGCTCGGCCTGCTGGACGTGGGCCTGGGCCAGGCGCTGACGCACCGGTACCGCGAGACGCTCGCCGAGGCGCTCGACGAGATGGAGAAGCTGCTCACCCGGCACCTCGGCGTCGAGGGCATGGGCGCCCTGATCCGCAGCGACGGCCGGGAGCCCCCGCCCGACGAGGGCGATCTCGCTTCCTGGGCAGCCGAGTTGACGCTCCGGGCGGAACGCGCGCTGCGCGACGGCGACATCCTGTGGGCGCTGCACCACCTGATCCGCGCCACCCGCGCGGAACCCACCGACAGCCGCATCAGACAGGCCCTGCTCGGTGCGGTGAACCACTGGCTCGCCGAACTCACCCCCGGAGCCGAGCCCCGCGAGAACGAACTCGACGAAGAGAACCGAGCAGGAGGCAGCGTCGCGTGATCAAGGACTCTTCCGCGAACGGGGCAGACCCCTCCCACCCTTCCCCCTACGAGCCCTCCAAGCCCTCCGAGCCCTCCGAGCCCTACGAGTTGCTCGCCCCGGCCGGCGTCACCCCCTGGACGTCCCACAAGGACATGCAGGACGTGTCCTTCGAACTCCTCGCCCGGCACCTGATGACGCCGGTCACCCAGCAGGCGTGGGACGAGCTGCGCAGCGTACGCCGCAGGCTCCTCGTCGATCTGCTGCTCTACGACGTCGACCTCGCCGCCGAACTCCCCGTGGCCGTCGAGGACATCGACCGCGCGCTCGCCGCCGAGCCGGACCCGCCCCGGGGGAACCCGACGGCCCACCCGGAGGACCTCGTCGACCTGATCCGGTTCGATGTCTGACGCGGCCGCCCGGCTCGCCTACGAGCACGCCCGCGACCTGGCCGCCCGCGACTCCGTCCACCGCGCGCTCACCGAGCGGCTGCTGCTGCGCTGCGCCGACGCCCTCGACTCCTTCGACCGGCTCCTCGCCGACGGTGCGGCGAGCGACGTGGACACGTACCGCGGGAGCCTGGCGCTGATCGCCGGGCAGCTGGAGAGGGACCTCGCCGAGGAGGGGCTCGAACGGGTGGGGCGCGTCGGCGAGCGCGCCGAACCGGCCACGCACCACGTGGAGGCCGTCCGCGCCGCGCCGCCCGGAGCGGACGGCGACGAGGTCCTTGAGATCGTGCAGCGCGGGTATCGATACCGGGGGCAAGTGCTGCGCGCCGCCCGGGTGGTCGTCGCCGTCGACGGCGGCACTGAGCAAGGGACGGTACGGGAATGAAGGCGATCGGCATCGACCTCGGCACCACGAACAGCGCGGTGGCCGCCCACGATCCGCATCGCGCGGACATCGCCGTGCTCACCAACAGCAAGGGCGAGCGGCTCACGCCGTCCGTCGTCGGGGTCGTGCGCCGCGACGGCACGGACCAGCCGCTGGTCGGTGAGGACGCGCTGAACTGGGCGATCAGGCAGCCCAAGGAGACCATCGTCTCCGTGAAGCGCCTGATGGGGCGCGACTTCGCCGACGGGTCGGTGGTGCGGGCGCGCAAACGGATGAGCTACGAGATCGTGGCGGGGCCCGACGAGGACCCGCGCGCGCACGTGCTGCTCGGCGGGCGGGCCCGCACCCCGGCGGAGATCTCGAGCGTCATCCTGGACAAGCTGGTCAGGGACGCCTCGCGCGTCCTCGGCGAGCCCGTGACGCACGCCGTGATCACCGTGCCCGCGTACTTCCGCGACGCCCAGCGGGCCGCCACGCGTGAGGCCGCCGAGCAGGCGGGACTCGTCGTCAAGAAGATCGTCGACGAGCCGACGGCGGCCGCGGTCGCCTTCGGTCTGCACAAGCCGGGCGGCGCCCGCAGCCGGGTGCTCGTCTACGACCTGGGCGGCGGCACCTTCGACATCTCGATCCTCAACGCGGTCAAGGACCAGGAGGGCAGGAGCCAGTTCCAGGTCCTGCGGTCGGCGGGCGACATCTGGCTGGGCGGGGACGACTTCGACCTGGCGATCGTGGAGCGGATCATCACGTGGATGCGCGAGCAGCACCACGTGGACCCGGCGGACGACAAGGCGTTCCTGTTCCAGGCTAGGAAGGCCGCCGAGCGCGCCAAGCGGGAGCTGAACGACCTGCCGGAGACGTACATCGTGATCCCGGCCGCGTACAGCAGCGAGAACGGCGTCCTCGACGTCGAGATGAAGCTGACGCGCGGCGAGTTCCAGGGGATGATCGCGCCGCTGGTCGCCCGGACCATGAACCTCGTCCAGGAGTCCCTGGGCCGCTACGAACTCTCCACCGACGACATCTCCGACGTCCTGCTGGTGGGCGGCGGCACCCTCACCCGTCCCGTGTACGAGGCCGTCGAGGCGTTCTTCGGCGCCGACAAGGTCCGCAGGAACATCAACCCCATGGAGTGCGTCGCGTTCGGTGCGGGCGTGCTCGCCGAGACGCTGCGCGGCGTGGAGTGCTCGGACCCGGAGTGCGCGAAGGTCAACGAGTACGGGGCGGACGCCTGTGCGCAGTGCGGCCGCGGCCTCGCCGACGGGCGCTCCAAGGGCGACACGGGGCTGTACGAGTCGACGCCGATGGCGATGGGCATCGCGGCGATCAAGGGCAGCCAGCGCGACGTGTTCGTCGAGATCATCGAGGCGGGCTCGCCCTACCCGCTCTCCGAGCCGCGTCAGCGCACCTTCCACGCCACCGACAGCCGCCGCATCCGCGTGCCGGTCTACGAGGGCGACAGCAAGGTGGCGAGCGAGAACCACGAGCAGGGCGTCGTCGAGTTCGAGCTGCCGCAGGAGATCGAGATCAACCGCCAGGTGGACGTCTCCTTCAACTACTCGGCGGACCGCATCATCACCGTGAAGATCTCCGTGCGCGGCACGGACATGGTCCTGGAGGCGACCCCGAACCGGGAGAAGCCGCGCACGCCGCCCCCCGAGCCCGTCGAGGTCCTCGACAGCGCGGCGCTGCGCGAACAGCTGGGGTACGCGGAGCGGGAGGCCGACCACTTCCTGAAGCGGTACGGGCCCTACATCGAGCCCGTGCAGGCGATGAAGGTGCGCCGCGACATCGAGCAGGCGCAGCGGGCGGCCGCGATGGGCGACAGCGGCGAGTACAAGCGGCTCACCGAACTGCTGCTCGACGACATGTACCGGCAGTGCGGCCTCGCCAGCCAGTTCCGGCAGGCCGAGCTGGCCTCGGAGGGCGCGCCGCCGGAGACCGTCCGGCGGATCAACGAAGCGGTCGAGTACGTGAAGCAGGCGCACCGGCAGGGCAACAGCGTCGGCACCGCCCAGCAGGCGCGCAACCTCGTGAACCTGGTGGCGGTCGCCCAGTCCGAGCGGGCCGTGCCGACGCTCCCCGACCGCCCCGACTACGAGGGCATCCTCCGCTTCGCCGAAGAGACGGCGGGCTGATGACACAGGCACGGCCCGTACGGGAGGCTCCTGCTCCCGTCAGCCTCGGCATCGACTTCGGCGCCACGGGCATCCGCGCGCTCTACGCGCCGCCGGACGGGCCGGGGCGTCGCCTCGACGCGGAGTGGGGCGACGGGCCGTGGCTGCTGTGCGAGCAGGCCGACACGGGCGAACTCCCGGTGACGTTCCCGAGCCTCAAGAGCAGGCTCGGCAGCGGACGTCCGGTGCACGTCGGCGGCAAACCGGTCGACGCGGACCGCGTCGTCGTACAACTGCTGCGGTCCGTACGCGAACGCGTGGAGGCGGCGGCGCGGGGCCGGGTGGCGCAGACGGTGATCAGCGTGCCCGCGCGCTTCGGGTCGGCCCAGCGGGCGGCGCTGCGCGACGCGGCACGCGAGGCGGGGCTCGACCCGACACGGCTCGTCAGCGACTCCATGGCCGCGGTCATCGGCCACATGACGGAGCGGGACAGCGGCACGTGCCTGATCTACGGCATGGGGTACGAAGGGTTCGAGATCGGCCTGGTCCGCAGCGTCCGCGGGCACTTCCGGTCGCTCGGCTACGAGGGCGGGGCGACGTCGGGAGGGCGTGCGTTCGACGCGGAGGCGCTGTCGTCGGCGGTCCGGCTGCTGCGCAGACACCGTGGCGCGGGATCGGTCCACGGGGTCGACGCGGCCGTGTGGCAGGGGCTTCGCGCGCGGGGGCAGGAGGCGCGGGAGGCGCTCGGGGTGCCGGACGGCCCCGAGGCGGCGGTGCTCGATCTGGAGCTGGGGGCCGGGCCCGCGCTGTGGGTGCGGTTCGCGCGGCCCGACCTTGACGCGTATCTGGAGCGGCACGTGGGGCGCACGCTCGACCGGGCGCGGGCGCTGCTCGACCAGTCGGGCATGACGCCGACGGACGTCGACACGCTGCTTCTCGTGGGCGGCAACACCCGTATGGAGCAGGTGCGTTCGCGGGTCTCCGCGCTCATCGGCGGGGAGACCGTGCAGGCGCCGCCCGAGCTGCTCGCGCTCGGCGCGCTGAAGCACGCGGTGCGGCTTGCGGGCGGGGCGGCGTCCTCGGGCCCCGCCGCCTTGGAGGAGGGCCCGCTGGAACCGGCCGCCGCGACCCACGACACCCTCTCCGACGCGCCTCCGCTCACGGCGACGCTGGTGGGGGCGGAGGGGCAGGGGGCCGGGGCGCGGGACGTGGAAGGGGCGCGGCGGCTCGTGCGGGAGGGCCGGGAGGAAGAGGCGGCCGCGGTGCTGCGCGGGATCATCGCGGAGGCACGGGAGCTGCTCGACGGGTTGACGCGGCGGGGGACGCCGGAACGGCCTGTGCCTTCGGGGCCGGTCGCGGGTCCGGGGCGGGGGCCGGGGCGGGGGCCGGGGCCGGTCGCGGGTTCGGGTCCGGGTCCGGGTTCGTTTCCGGCTCCGGGTTCGGCTCCGGGTCCGGGTTCGTTTCCGGCTCCGGGTTCGGGTTCGGGTTCGTTTCCGGGTCCGGGTCCGGGTTCGGGTTCGGGTTCGTTTCCGGGTTCGGGTCCGGGTTCGGCTCCGGGTTCGGGTTCGGGTTCGGGTTCGGGTCCGACTCCGGCTTCGGGTCCGGGCCCGGGCCCGGGTTCGGGTTCGGGTCCGACTCCGGCTTCGGGTCCGGCTTCGGGTCCGGGTCCGGGTCCGGCTTCGGCTTCGGCTTCGGGGCAGCGGTTGTCGTCGTCCGCGCCCGGACCCTCGACCGGCCACGCGCCTCCCCCCGCGACGAGCCCGGCCCGCGCCCCCGCCCCCGTGTTCGACTACACGTCGCAGCGCCAGATCGCCCGCGCCCGGGCCCTGCTCTCGCTCGGCCGGTACGACCACGCCGTGCAGGCCTCACACATCGCCTGGCAGGACGCGGCGACCCGGCCGGCCGGCGCCGACATGCTGGACGCGATGATCGACGTGCACTGCGCGGCCGCGATGGCGGACATGGCGCCCGAGCACTTCGCGGACGCGGAGCAGTGGCTCAACTGTGCGTACAACCACGATCCGACGAACGTCCGCGTACGCGGACTGCTCGCCGAGCGCACGTTCCGGCACGCCGTCGAGCTGGACCGGCGCGGGGAACGGGATGAGGCGATTGAGGCCCTCGGGAAGTGCCTCACGTGGGACCCTGAACACGCCGAGGCGGATGCGCTGTTACGGCGATTGAACCGTGGCGGGAGGAACCGGCGCGGCAGGGGCGACGTCCTCGGACAGAGGTCACTCGAACCGCCCCCGTGAAGCATCCCGCAAGTCAGGGAGGGACCCGTTTGACGCCCGCACAACTGCTCGACAAAGCCTTGATCGTCAAGGAGTTGCGGCGGCTGGCGGCCCTGCCCGCGCTCGCGCCGCGCTCGGCCGAACTGACCGTGCTGCACCAGGATTTGGGCGCGTCGAACCAGCTCGACCGGTGGGCGGAGATCGACCTCGTCCAGGCCTACGTACGACCCGAGAGCGTCCGTGCGACCGTCGACCGGACGTCGGGCCGGCACGACCGCCTGCTGGAGGCCGCGCTCGGCATCCTGGTCTTCATCCCCCTGCTGATCACCTGGTTCGGCCTGCGGGAGGCGGTGCGGGCGTACGGAGAGCTGGCCGACGACAATCCCGAGCAGGCCACGCGCCCCTTCCTCCAGCTCTGGCAGTCCGGGTTCGGCGGGCACCTGTCGTCGTTCGGGCGCTTCGAGAACGTGGCCCTGATGGCGGTCATCCTGATCGCCCTGCTCGTGGGGCTCTCCGTGTGGCACGCGCGCGTGCGGGTGCGCACGGAGCGCGCGGAGGACGCACGGGAGGTGGAGCAGGACCGGCTCCTCGCCGAGCTGGCGGCGGTCCTCACGCGCACGCAGATGCTGCTCGCGTCGTACCGCAGCGCGTCGCCGCAGCAGTTCACGGCGGAGCTGACGAAGGCCGCGCTGAAGATGCAGCAGCTGACGACCAAGGCGGAGCGCAGCCACAACGCGCTGACCGGCGCGACGGCGTCGGTGAACCAGGCCACGGACGCGCTCAGGCTGGCGGCGCAGTCCCTCACGAAGGAGGTGCCGAAGCTCGGCGACGCGGCGGACCGCATCAACACGACGCTGCGCACCGGCACGGAGGAGACCGCGAAGGCGGGCCGCGCCAACGCGCAGGCGGCGCGCGGCATCGTCGATCACGTCAAGACGGCGGGCGACACGGTCGAGGCGTCCCTGAAGGCGCTGGTCGCGGCCCAGCAGTCACTCGTGACGAAGTCCGAGTCGGTGGCGAAGGCGACGGAACTGGCGTCGCAGGCCCTGGTGACGAGCGCGGGCCGCACGGGCGACGCGGTGGACGGCATGCGCGAGGCCACGGAACGCTGGGACGCGGCAGCGGCCCACTGGCAGGACGCGGCGGCCCGCCTGGACGCGAGGATGGCCGCCCTGACGGGGACACTTCCGGTACCGACTCCGGCACCGGCACCGGCACCGGCACCGGCACCGGCAAGTGCTGGGTACGGCTCCGTGAACGGGGCGAACGGCGCGGGACCCGCCCCGCACACCCCCGCCGTCACTCCCCCGGGAAGCGCCCCTGGACAGGACGCCCCCCTCGACGCGCCGACCACGCGGTTGCCGCCGCCCCGGCCGCGGAGTGGAGGGGGTGCGTGAGTCGCGGGCGGGAGCAGCGGAGGCGGCGCGGAGGGCGGCCCGGGGTCGTCGTGCTCGCGGGGTGGCTCTTCGCCGATCTGCTCCTCGTACTCGCCCTCGTGTCGATGGCCGACCGGCCCGACCCCAAGGCGGACGACCGGCCCGCCCCCGTGCCGTCGAAGACCGGGGCCACCGAGCCGCCCACTCCCACGGGGCCGCGCGCCGTGGACCGTCACCCTCAGGAGTTCGAGGTGGCGGGGCGGAAGAAGGGTGACCTCGTGAAGCAGATCGCGAAGGACACCCGCAAGTGGTCGGGCCGCGAGGCCGCGCTCGTCCTCACCTTCGGCGGAAGCTCGAACGGCACGGTCTACGCCCACCGCGTCAACGGTCTGCTCGGCAAGGCCCGCCCGGAGATGTTCACCAAGAAGACGGCGACCGACGACTACCACGCCCTCGGCAAGCGCGCGGAGACCGCCGTGGTCCGCGTCTACTTCTACACCGCGCCGGGCGGCTGAGCGATGGCCGTCCTGCGCCCCGGCGAGCACCCGAAGGCAACCGGCGCCCGGCCGCCGCTCCCGGCTCTGCCGCGCTGCCCCGGCATGCGGGGGTACCTCCAACTACGGGACGGGGTGACCGGGTTGGGGTTCCGGCACGCGGCCGACGCCCTGCGCGCACCCGAACCCGCCCCCGCACACGACGCCGTCTTCGGCACCCTCCCCAGGGCCGCCACGGACGACGGCTTCCGTGTCCTCGACGGGCTCTGGTTCCCGGGCCGCGGCGGCATCTGGCACCGCGTCGACCTGCCGTACGTCCAACAGGCGCGCGGCAGGTGGCTGTCCTCGTCCGATCCGCGCGCCGACTCCGCGGCCGCCGTCGTGGACACCCTGGAGACCCTGATCCGGGACGATGCGCAGGGGCTGCGGCGGCTGGTCCTGTGGGAGGTGTGCTGTCTGCTGCGGGACGGCGGCGAGCGCCCCGGTGAGGCCGAGGCCGTCGCGCTGGGCGTGCACCGCGGCGAGGCGGGGCTGCTCGCCTCCGCCGTCGCGGCAGGCTTCCCCCCGACCGGCCCGGCACGGCACGCCGCCGAGACCCTCAACGACGTCTGGCCGGACGTGCGGTTGCGCGAGGCGGAGCGGCTCGCGGCCCAACTCCCGCGTGCTTCCGCGTACGCCGACGGCCCCGACGACCACCGCCTCGCCGCGCTCGTCGACGGCATCCGCGACCGGTCCGCCGAGGTCGGCCGCCTGACCGCCGAGGGTGCCGACGCCGAGGCCACCGGCGCGCTGCGCACCGCGGCCGACGCCTGGCTGGGCGCGCTCCGCCTCGCCAGGGACGACCCGGCGGCGCAGACGGGCCTGCTGCGCGTCGCCGCGCTCATCGCCGACGACCCCGCCACCCCGGTGGACTCCGCGGTGACGGCCGTCCCCGACGACCGTGCCGTACGCCTGTCCTGGTGCGCCCCCGAGCGTCGGGCCGGAATCGCGTACCGCGTCCTTCGCTTCCCGGACGGCGCCCCCGACCTGGCCGCGGAGACCGCTCCCGGCGAGCCCCACCCCGCGTCCGTCGACCCGGACGCCCCCGTCGGCCGCCCGCTGCGGTACGCCGTCGTCCCCATGCAGCGGGACCGGGGCCGGAACCAGGGCCGGGACCGCATCGCGGGAGTGCCGCGCGTCACCGCTCCGGTGCTGCTCACACCGGTGGTGACGGAGCTGCGCTGCACCGCCGTGCCGGGCGGGCTGCGGCTGCGGTGGCGGTCCGATCCGGCGGCGGCCGAGGTGCGGGTGACGCGGTCCGGTACGGGGGCGGAGACCGGCGGCTGGGGCGAGTCGTCGCTGGTCCGGGTCCCCTGCGAGCACGACGGGGTACTGGACGCACCACTCGCCCCGGGGACGTACACGTACGAAGTCCGCTGCGGCTACCGCGATCCGGACGGCGACCTCGTGTGGTCCCGCGGCGTGACCGTCACGGCCCGCGCCGAGCAGTGGCCGTCGCCGGTGGAGGAGCTCAGCGTGCGGCGGCACGCGGACGGCTGGCGCGTGACGATCGCGTGGCGGCCGCCCGAGCTCGGCGACGGCCTGCTGCTGCCGTGGACGACGGCCCCGGTCGCGCCGGGCACGGACGTCTCCCATGTCGTGCGCGGCGTGGACCGGATCCCGGCGACGGCGGTCGGCGCCGAGTCCCACGTCGAGCTGACACCGGAACCCGAGCGGCGGATGCGCGTCACCGCGGTGAGCGTGCTGGACGGGCGGGCCGTTTCAGGACCGAGCGTCGTCATCGAACACCCCGCCGCCATAAGGGAGTTGCGTGTACGGCGCGTCGGCGCGGACCGCGCCGAGCTGCGCTTCGACTGGCCCGAGCCCGCGGTCCTGGTGTGCGCCGCGTGGACCGACGGGCGGCGCGGCGGCGAGCGGCGCGTCGCGCGCAGCGCGCACCGGGCGGGGCACCCCGTCGACCTGCCCGTGTCGTCGCGGGAGTGCGCCATCACCGTGACGCCGCTCCCCCGCCCCGACGCCGTGTCGATCGACCCGAGCCCGGCCCGCGCGACCCTGCCCGCCGCACCCCTGCCCCCGCTTCCCCCGCCGCCGCCCCCACCGACCCGCTGGGGCACGCTGTTGCGGCGCTGGCGCCGATGGTGGGCCTGAACGAGTCCGGCCGGGCGCCCGGTCGGGCCCCGGCCGGGCCCCGCTACTCCTTGACCACCGCCTCCGTCCCCCCGCCGAACTCGATCAGCAGTCCCGACCGGAGCGCGATCGTCTTGCCCGGCTCCACATCACGCACCGTCCCGTCGTCCTTCCGGGCCGTCCACACCGACTTGGTGCGGTTGGTGAGGCCGAAACGGCCGCGTTGCTGCGGGTGTTCGGTGACCTCGCCGACCACGGCGGAGAAGTCGTGGCGTTCGGGATCGTCCCGCAGGTGGTGGGCGTAGACGCGGGCGCTCGGGGCGAGCCGGATGCCGCGCCTGGTGCGCAGGGTCCCTGTGCCGGTGACGAGTTCGAGGCGGGGCGGCAGCGTGAGGACGGTGCGGCACTTCCAGCAGGTGGGGGGCGCGCCGTCGGGCTGCGTGAGGTTCTGCTTGCCGCACGCGCCGCACTGCGTGATGGCGTCGAGGACCTGGCTGAGCGCGTCGCGCCACTGCGACTCGCGCACCCGCAGCGCGGGGTTGCGCAGGCCGTCCGTGAACGTCTGGACGAACAGGTCCCGCAGGATCTGCGGCAGTGCTCCCCACGTCGCCTCGACGGTCGGCTGCTCGCCGGGCACGGGGCGGTTGCGGAGGTCGGTGGGGTCGTACACGAAGACCGGGTCGGTGCCGTAGAGGCGGCGCTTGGCGGCCTCGTCCATGCAGCGGATGCTGAGGGCGAGGGCGCCGTTGAACGGGTGGTCGTTCATGAGGAGCAGGAAGAGCAGCACGGCCAGGGAGTGCAGGTCGCTCTGGGTGCCGGGTTCCTTGCCCTTGTCGCCGCGGACCAGTTCGGGCGCCATGAAGTCCATGGTGCCCGCGACGGCGGCCTCGGCGCCCTCGACGACGGCGTTGTCGTTGTCGCAGACGAGGACGTCGCCGGTGCGCGGGTCGAAGAAGATGTTGCCCCAGTTGATGTCGCGGTAGGCGATGCCGCGGGAGTGCAGGGCGCGGTAGGCCTCGACGGTGTGCAGGGCCACGGTGACGAGGGTCCGCATCGTCGCGGACGCCACCGACGGGTCGCGGCGGAAGAGGGCGGGCAGGTCGCAGAAGCGCGCGGGGCGTACGTCCATGAGGTAGCCGAAGCCGGGCTGCTTGCCCTCGGGGTCCATCACGATGGAGCAGGGCCACAGGAAGCGGGGGTCGTCCCAGCCCTTGGCGATGAGCCCTTCGAGGATCTCCCGCTGCCGGGCGTCGGCGAGCTGGGGGTAGTACCACTTGACCGCGCGGTCCCCGGTGGGCGTCTGGACGCGGTAGACCTCGCCCTGGCCGCCGGAGCCGAAGAGCTCGGCGACCTTGAGCTTCTCCCCCGACTCGGCCACCAGGGTCTTTCCGGCGGCGAGCATGCCGTTCACCATTCTGTTCCTCTCTGCCCGTGCGTCTGGTTCTACGTGTGTGCGGGTGCCGCTATGGCGCCCACGAGCGTCGTGTCGTCGCCGGAGTACTTGGCGGCCCGCGCCAGCCAGTCCGGCAGTTGCGCCTGGACCGCCGCCACGCCCTGGTCGGCGGCGCGCTCGCCGAGACCGGTGGCGAAGTCGAGGAAGCCCTGGTGGTCGGCGAAGCTTTTGGAGAGCCCGTCGGTGGACAGCAGTACGCACGGCGGCGCACCGCCGGTGAACGGCTGCCAGTGCGCCCGCATCTTGCGCCAGGGCTCGGGCTCGCAGAGCGAGTCCGTCTCGTCGCCCATGTCGGGGCCGGTGGAGAGCGGGGTGTGCGGGGTGCCTCCGGCGTCGACGAGCACGATGTCGCCGTCACCCAACTGCCAGCAAAACAGGGTGTGTTCGGTCAGTACGGCGCCGATGAGGGTGCTTCCGTAGGCGGCGAGGTCCGGTACGTCGACGCGTTCACCGTGCCCCTTGCGGTCGGCGGGCGGGTGTGGACGTACGCCGTGTGCGGGCGAGTTGGCGTCGTGGAACAGGGCGCGCTCGTGCCACAGGTGGGCCACCCGCTGCGGCAGGCGGCGCGCCTCCTCGCGCAGGGCGGGCCAGCCCGCCGCGTCGTCGCCGACCCGTGCGGCCTCGCGTGCGAACGCCGCCGCGCACGCCGTGAACTCCTCGACCGCCCAGTACGCCCCGAGGTCGCTGCGGAAGTGCGCGGCACTGCCGTGCCCGTCGGCCACCGCGAGGACGACCGCACGGCCGTCCGCGACGGGCAGGGCCGCGCTGCGGTCCTGGCTGTACTTCTTGGCCACTCCCTTGACCGCGCCGTTGAGCAGCGTCCACGGACCGGGGGGCGCGGTGGGGCGGTCGAGCCCGGTCGTCGTCTCCGGCCCGGTCACCAGATGTCGTCTTCGCCCTTGGTCATCGACGGTACATCGATCGGCGTCGCGGGCTTCGCGCCGTCGTCGACCTTCGGGGTGGAGGCGTCCTTGACGACGGCGGTGGACATCCAGCGGATGGCGGCGGCGAGCTGGCGCGGGTTCTTCGCCTGCAAGGGCTCCAGTTCGGGGTTGCCGAGGAACTCCTTGAGCATGCTCTTGTCCGCGTCGTCACCGATGGCCACCGCGACGCGCACGGCACGCTTGCCCCACGGGGTGCTGTCGATGGCGCGCAGCCCGGCCCGCCAGTCGTCGGTGGGCTGCCCGTCGGAGGCGAGGGCGAGGACGGGGGGCAGGGCGCGCTGCGGCATCGGCGGGGTCTGCAGCGCGCCGGCCGCCAGCTTGAACGCGGCGCCCATGTCCGTGCCGCCGTAGATGTGCACGTCCTCCCAGGAGAACCGGTCGACGGGGGTGGGCTCGCCGACGTGCCAGCTGGCTCCGCTGGCGAAGGTGATGGCGCGCACCAGCAGGGACGCGGCGGGGTTGGACTGGGCGGCCTGCTGCATCTCCGGGATGGCTTCACGGATGGCGAAGTTCAGCTCGCCGATCTTGCCGTTCACGCCCATGGAGCCCGAGCAGTCGAGCATCCAGATGAAGTGCACGGGGCGGCTCGCCATACTGCCGCCGGGGAAGTTGTCGACGACGACGGTCTCGCTGGTGTCGCTCACGCTGGTCCTTTCGTGGGAACGGTCGGGGAAGTGGTCATCGGTCAGCTCTGCTCCTGGGCGACCCGGTGCCGCCACGCCGTCCATTCCTGTACGCCCTGGCCCTCCCGTTGCAGGACGGTGGCGATCTGGCCGAGGCGGTGGTCGTCCAGATGCGCGAGGACGGGCGCGAGGACCTGGTCGAGCAGTTCGGCGGCGACGTCCCGCCAGTCGGTGGTGACGCCGTGCCGTCGGCGGGGCCGCCAGACGTGGAAGTAGGCCGCCAGTTCGGCGGGGTTGCCGGGCAGCTCACGGTCGAGTCGGTCGCGCGTCCCCTCCTCGAGGAGGTGGGCACGGTAGGCGCCGAGGAGGTCGGGGCCCGCGGCGACGAGGATCTGCAGGCAGTGGGACTCGCACACGTCGAGCGGGTTGGTCCCGGCGAGGGCCCGGCCCACCCGTTCGTCGATGCCCTTCCGCAGGACCATGCCGAGCGGCGACACCTTGCGCCCGAGCTCCCTGAGCCGCGCGACGGAGGCCCGGCTGACGGCGATCCGCCCGTCGGCGAGATCCTGGGCGATGACGAGGAGTTCCGCGGCGTCACGGTCCTGGGCGCCGAGCTTGGGATCCCTGTACATCTCCCGCGCGAAGTCGACGAGTTCGCGGTCGCAGTGGTCCGGCTCCTTGAGCCACCCCATGATGCGGCGGCCGAGGTCCGCCTCGATGATGAGGCGCGGGGTGCAGGCGCGGGCCACCCGGGGCTGTTCGGCGCGGTCCGGCGGGTCGTTGCGCCACACCATGCGCCACAGCAGGTTGAGCGTCTTCACGTCCTCGACTCGCCGGTTGGAGAGGAGTCCGGTGAGCCGCTCGAAGAGCTCGACGCCGCGCAGCCGGTCCGGTGGGCCGCTCCACTGCGCGGCGGCCGCGGCGAGGCGGACGGTGAGCGGCGCGTCGTCGATGTTGCGCCGCAGCCAGTCGCCCTGGGGCGAGTCGGCGAGGGCGCGCAGGCGGTCCAGTTTCCGCTCGGTGAACCCCACGAGGAGGAGCCGGAGCACGCGACGGGTGAAGGCGAGGTGGTCGAGCTCGGACAGCACCTGGACGGCCTGCGCGCAGTCGCGCCGCTCCGGGTGGAGCAGGGCGTCCGCGAGGCGGTCCATGGCCTCGGCGAGCCCGGGCCCGCCGTCGGCGCCCACGGCGAGGGCGAGGCGCAGCGGCTCCGTCCAGGTGGTGACGGGGCCGTGGAGCCGGGCGCGCAGGGCGTCGTCGGCGCGGTCGCCGTACTCCTCACGCAGCTCCCGCCAGGCCTCCTGCCCGAGCGGCAGCCCTTCGAAGGCGGCGAGATCGGGGAGCGTGCCACTCCCCCGTGAGGCGTCGAGCCGCTGCTTGACGAGGGCGAGGGCGAGGGGTCGCGCCGCGAGGGCCTGCTCCCCGTCGAGCCCCCGACAGAGCCGGTCGAGCTCCCCGAGGGTACGGGCGTCGGCTTCCCCCCGGGCCACGGACTGGGCGAAGGCGTCGAGAACGGAGCGCAGGGTGTCGCCGGTGATGCCGTGCAGCCCGGCGAGCTCGGCATGGTGGGCAGTAGCGGGGGCTCCGGCGTTTGCGGGGTTTCCGGCGCTTGCGGGGGCCTCAGCGCCCCCGGCACCCCCAGACACCTCAACGCACCCAGCACTGCCCGCACCCCCAGCACGGCGCGCACCCCCAACAGCGCCCTCACCCCCACCACCTGCGGCCCCCGTCAGCACCCCCGCGACCAGCGGGATGAGGGCGAAGGGGCCCTCGGGCCCCGTCACCGTCCCGCGCGGGGGCCGCGGTGGGTTCCCGGTGAGCCAGCGCTCGGCCGTCAGCCGGGCCCAGGCGTCCGGTTCCGTGGGCGGGCTCTCGGGGCCGCCGCCCGTGCCGTCGTGGACGCGGTACAGGTACTCCACCACCGCGTCGTCGGACCGGTCGAACTCCGCGTCGGGGCCGATGCCGATGATCCGGTGCGGGGCGCGACGCGGGTCGCCGGTCCAGGTGGTGAACGTCAGCGCCGAAACGTACGCCTCGGGGAGCGAGGCGCAGGCGAGGGCGATCCAGTGGGCCACGGTCCCGGAGTCGTCCTCGACCAGGACGATCTGCCGCCCGGCGGGGTCCTCGAAGAGGCGGCGCACGTCGGCGAGGAAGGGCGCGACACGGTCGGCGCGCGCCCGGGCGAACGCGACGAGGAGTCCACCGTCGAAGTGGGCCTCGGGAACCGGGAGTTCGGACTCGACGAAGCCCGGGCCCAAGGACTCGCCTCCCTCCCCCGCCCACGACGCGGAGCGCCACGTGTCGATGGGCCACACGGGCCCGGGCCCGGGCGTGTCCGCGCTCAGATGCAGCGCTTCGACCCGCTGCCCCGGGAGGGCCGCACACAGGAGCCGCCCCCCGTCCGGAAGCAGGCTGTAGCTCAGCTCGGACCCCGCATCCCCGGCGGGCGGCACGCCGATGACGCGCGTAACGGCGCCACGCAACTTCCCTTCGTGCGCGCAGAGTTGAGCGGAGTCCATGTCAGACGGGACAAGGCTGACGGCTCCGGTGTCCGGCTCCTGGCCGAGCCGGTAGCTGAGGCGACGGATGGCCATGCCACATTCTGACCAACCGCGGCACCGCACCGCAGGCCGTCCGCCAAGTTCACCCCCGCCTCGGCACGCACACCCCCGCACCTGGTCGAACACGGGAACGGACGACGCGCGCACCCTTGCGCGACACCGCGGCGCGGGGACACCGTGGTCACGTCCCGCACCGCCCGGTGCCGCCCCGGACCCCGTCGGCGATCGGAGTCGTTGTGAACCCATTCCTGCTCCCCCACACCCTGCTCGGCGAAGGCCCGCACAAGGTGATCGCGGTCCACGGCTGGTTCGCGGACCGGTCGGCGTACGATCCGGTGCTCGCGGACCTCGACGCCGCCGCGTTCACGTACGCGGCGGTGGACCTGCGCGGGTACGGCGAGGCCAAGGACACGGCCGGCGCGTACACCACCGGCGAGGCCGCCACCGACATCCTCGACCTGGCCGACCACCTCGGCTGGGAGCGGTTCTCGCTGATCGGTCACTCCATGGGCGGCAGCGTCGCCCAACGCGTGCTCGCCGTGGCGCCGCACCGGGTGCGCCGCCTGGTGGGCGTGTCCCCCGTACCCGCTTCGGGTCTCCAACTTCCACCCGACCAATGGGAGTTGTTCGCCTCGGCCGCACATGCCCCGGAGAGCCGCCGCACCATCATCGACATCACCACGGGTGGCGTACGCCCCCGGGCCTGGCTCGACCGGATGGTGCGCCGGTCCCTCGCGGTCAGCGACGCGAAGGCGTTCCGCGCCTGGCTGGACTCCTGGGCGGGCGACGACTTCCACACGGAGGTCGAGGGTTCGCCCGTGGCGGCGCTCGCGGTCACCGGGGCGCTCGACCCCGCGCTCTCCGCGGACCTCATGCGCCGCACCTGGCTGCGCTCGTACCCCCAGGGCGAACTGGCGGAGCTGCCGGGGGCCGGGCACTACGCGATGGACGAGGTGCCCCTCGAACTCATCCGCACGGTCGAGGACTTCCTGCGCGCGGAGGGCGACGTGAGCGACGCAGCGGAGGGCTTCACCGGCGAGGACGAGTTCACGAGCGAGGAAGGGTACGCGGGCGAGGGAGGGTACGCGGGCGAGGACGGCCTCACGGGCGACCACGAGCACCGTGGCCACCGAGGCCCCGGCAGCCACGGAGGTCACGGCGGCAACACCGGTCAAGGCAGCCACGGCAACCACGGCGGCCTCGGCAGTCACGAAAGCCACGAGGGCCACGACGGTCCAGACGTCCACGGCAACCACGGCCACGGCACCGCATGAGCCCGCACGGCAGCGCCCCACCCCGCACGACCCCGCCCCTCACGCCCCCACCCCCCGTCCCCGACGTCTTCGACCCCCGCCTCTACGCGGACGGCGTCCCCCACGACCGCTACCGGATCCTGCGCGACCACCATCCCGTCGCATGGCAGGACGAGCCCGCGGTGCTCGGGTGGCCCGCGGGCCCGGGGTTCTGGGCCGTCACCCGGCACGCGGACGTCGTGCGCGTACTCAAGGACGCGGCGACGTACTCCTCATACCTGGGCGCCACCCAGATCCGTGACCCCGCCCCGGACGACCTGCCGTTCATCCGGCGCATGATGCTCAACCAGGACCCCGCGAGCGCCACCGCCGCCCACGCCGGGGCGGGCGCGCGCGGGCCCACCGACCACGGCAGGCTGCGCGGACTGGTCAGCCGCGCCTT
Source organism: Streptomyces sp. Je 1-369 (assembly GCF_026810505.1). Classification (NCBI taxonomy): domain Bacteria; kingdom Bacillati; phylum Actinomycetota; class Actinomycetes; order Kitasatosporales; family Streptomycetaceae; genus Streptomyces; species Streptomyces sp. Je 1-369. Next base: position 6,879,349 of record NZ_CP101750.1, on the reverse strand, counting down.
CACCCCGCGCCTCGTCGAACGCTTCGAGGCGAGGGTGCGCGACCGGGCCCGTACGCTCATCGCCGCCGCCCTGGAGCAGGCCCGCGCCGGTGATGGCACCTTCGACGTCGTCACCGCCGTCACCGACGACTACGCCCTGCTCAACCTCGCCGACCTGCTCGGCGTACCCGCCACCGACCGCGACCTCCTCCTGCACTGGACGCAGCGCGTCATCGGCTACCAGGACCCGGACGAAGCACCCCCACCCGTGCTCTGCCCCGACGGTGAGCCGGTCAACCCGCGCTCCCCGGCGATGCTGCGCGACATGTTCGCGTACGCGCGCACGCTGGCCGCGCACAAACGCGAGCACCCCGGCGACGACGTCCTCACGACACTCGCCCACGACCCCGAACTCACCGCGCCCGAACTGGAGATGTTCTTCTTCCTCCTCACCGTCGCGGGCAACGACACCGTGCGCAGCGCCGCACCCGGCGGGCTGCTCGCGCTCGCGGAGAGCCCCGGCGAGTACGAGCGGCTGCGCGCCGGGACGTTCGGCGTCGGGCCCGCCGTCGACGAACTCCTGCGCCGCCACCCGCCGGTGCTCAGTTTCCGGCGTACGGCGGCCCGTGACACCGAGCTGGCGGGGACACGCATCGCGGCCGGGGACAAGGTCGTCGTGTTCCACGCCTCCGCCCACCACGACGAGCGCGTCTTCACCGACCCGCACCGCCTCGACCTCACCCGTTCCCCCAACCCGCACGTGGCGTTCGGCGACGGCCCGCACGTCTGCCTCGGCGCCCACTTCGCCCGGCTGCAACTGCGCGTGTTCCACGAGGAGGTGACCCGCGCCCTGCCTACCCTGCGCCTCGCCGCTCCGCCGCGTCGGCTGGTCTCGCACTTCATCAACGGCCTGAAGTCGGTACGGGTCGAGGCGCCCACGTAGGGTGCGAGATCGCGAGAACCAGCGCAGCGCCCGAGCGGAGAAACAAGACCCATGCACGACGACCACGCCGCCCCCGACAGCGCGTACACCCTCGACGCCGAGCTCCACGACGAGGTCTTCCCCGACTTCCCGGCCCCCGAGGACGGCAGCCCCTGGCAGGCGCCCGCCGACCTGGAGGAGCACCTGTACGAGCTGTGCCAGGCGGACGACGCGTACGGCTATCTGCGGGCGATAGCCGTCGAGGGCCTGTACCGCCCGGTGTCGGTCACCGGGACGCAACGCGGGGACACCGAGAGCGAGTTGCTCACCGTCGACCTGCCGGACGGCAGGAAGGTCGCGCAGGTCTACACGGCGGGCGTGCTGCCCCGCCCGCACCCCGCCGTCGTCTACGAGTACGTCACGCTGGACTCGCTCGCCCACGGCTGCCCCGACGACGTCGACCTGCTCGTGGTGAACGCGGCCACGCCGTGCCAGCAGTTCTACCTGACCACCGACGACGAGCGTGAGGTCTGGTCGGAGCTGCACGACACGTACCACCGCGCCGACAGCCTCGGGAACCGCATCGACACCCGGCGCACGGGCGCACCCGAGCCCGGCAGCCCGCTCCTGCACGGCCTGGCGTGCGGGGCACACCTGTGCTTCACCAACGGTGACGCCTGGAACACCGTCGACTGGCACGGCGCGGGACACCACAACGAGACCGGCCGCCTGGAGGAGTGGTGGGGCGTGCACGACCGCGACGACTGGCTGTCCCTCCAGGAGCGGCTGCTCACTGGTGACGTCAGCCCCTGGTACTGGGACTTCGTCCTCGACGCCCGCACCGTACTGGCCCGGCGGCACGGCCCCCGGGTCGACCCGGAGCTCTGGCGCGACCAGGTCGAGGCGGCGCTCCGGCACCGCGTGGTGGAGTCCGGCGGCCCCGGCGAGCCGCACCGGCCCGGCGAGGACCCCGAACTCGACCAGTTCGTGGCGCATCTGCGGGGCCTGGTCGGCAAGGTGCTCCGCTACGAGGCGCGGTTCCGCGCGGACGAACTCCTGCCGCCCGACGGCCACGTGGGCACGGTCGCGGCGTGGGACATCGGGCGCGCCTCGAAGATGGCCCGCTGGGGCAGGGGCGCGCGGTACGCCACGCACGCGGAAATGATCAAGTCCCTGGAACGTGCCTCCGAGGCCGCCCGCTCCTCGTACACCTCCTGGGAGACGTTCTCCGCGGGCTACGTCCTGGGCCGCTGCCTGCACTTCGACGAGGAGTCGTTCGGCTCCTGGTACACGGACGTACTCCGCGCGCACCGCGCCCTGACCACGGACCCGGACAGCCCTTGGCTGACGGTCCCGTTCCGGCAGGACTGACCCGGCCTCCCGCCACCGGACGGCACACCCGAGCCGGCACACCCCGAGTCGAGACACCCGAGCCGACACCCGAACCCCCGATCATCACGATCGGATCTCACTCGCCCATCCCGCCCCGCCCACCCCTTGTCACGCCCCCGTGTAATCGTTTCCAATCCTCCGTGTAATCGATTCCACAAGGAGGTGGACCGACGATGAGTCCGAGCTCGGTGGGCATCAAGGACGTCGCGGCCGAGGCCGGCGTGTCCGTCGCCACCGTGTCGCGCGTGCTGAACGGCCACCCTTCCGTCAGCCCCGCGTCCCGCACCCGGGTCCTCGCCGCCGTCGAGGCGCTCGGTTACCGGCCCAACGCCGTCGCCCGGTCCCTGCGCACCGACCAGACCCGCACCCTCGGCCTGGTCATCAGCGACGTCCTGAACCCGTACTTCACGGAGCTGGCCCGGTCCGTCGAGGAGGCCGCCCGCGCCCTCGGCTACAGCGTGATCATCGGCAACGCCGACGAACGCCCCGAGCTCCAGGACCACCACGTACGGACCCTGCTCGACCGGCGGATCGACGGGCTGCTCGTCTCCCCCACCGACGGCGGCTCCCCGCTGATGCTCGACGCCGTGCGCGCCGGCACCCCGATGGTCTTCGTGGACCGGTGGATCCCCGGCGTGGACGTCCCCGTCGTCCGCTCCGACGGGCGGCAGGCCGTCCGTGACCTCGTCGCCCACCTGCACGGACTCGGTCACCGCAGGCTCGCCATCATCGCGGGCCCGGCGGCCACCACCACCGGCAGCGAGCGCGTCGAGGCCTTCCGCGAGGCGCTGCGCGAGCACGGCATCGCGCTGCCCGACGCCTACATCGGCCAGGGCGACTTCCAGGCGGACAGCGGCCGCCGCGCCACCGAACGCTTCCTCGCCCTGCCCGAGCCGCCCGAGGTCGTCTTCGCCGCCGACAACCTGATGGCCCTCGGCGCCCTCGACGCCCTCCGCGCCCACGGCCTGCGCGTCCCGGACGACATCGGGCTCGCCGCGTTCGACGACATCCCGTGGTTCGTGCACACCGATCCGCCGATCACCGCGATCGCCCAGCCGACCGCCGACCTCGGCCGGGCCGCCGTGCACGCGCTGATCGACCGGATCGAGGGCAGGAGCCCGCGGTCCGTGACCCTGCCCGCCCGTCTCGTCGTCCGCCGTTCCTGCGGCGAGGACATCGCAGGTCGCGGAGACGCCCCCGGCGACCGCGGCGAGAACACCCCCGCACGAAGGAGCAATCCGTGAGCGACCAGGACGAGTTGCTGCGCATCGAGTCGATACGCAAGACGTTCCCCGGCGTCGTCGCGCTCGACTCCGTCGACTTCGACCTGCGCCGCGGCGAGGTGCACGTCCTGCTCGGCGAGAACGGCGCGGGCAAGAGCACCCTCATCAAGATGCTCTCCGGCGCCTACCGCCCCGACAGCGGGCGGATCTTCGCCGAGGGGCGCGAGGTCCGCATCAACGGCGCGCAGGACGCCGAGCGGCTCGGCATCGCCACGATCTACCAGGAGTTCAACCTCGTTCCCGACCTGACCGTCGCCGAGAACATCTTCCTGGGACGGCAGCCGCGCCGCTTCGGCCTGGTCGACCGGAAGAAGATGGAGGCCGACGCGGAGGAGCTGCTCCAGCGGGTCGGCGTCAGCGTCTCGCCGCGCGCCAAGGTGCGCGAACTGGGCATCGCCCGGCTCCAGATGGTCGAGATCGCCAAGGCGCTGAGCCTGGACGCGCGGGTGCTCATCATGGACGAGCCGACCGCCGTCCTCACCTCCGATGAGGTCGACAAGCTCTTCGCCATCGTGCGCTCCCTGCGCGAGGACGGCGTCGGCATCGTCTTCATCACCCACCACCTGGAGGAGATCGCCGCCCTCGGTGACCGCGTCACCGTCCTGCGCGACGGCCGCAGCGTCGACCAGGTGCCCGCGTCGACCGACGAGGACGAGCTCGTACGCCTCATGGTGGGCCGCAACATCGAGCAGCAGTACCCGCGCGAACGCCCCGACACCGACACCGACTCCGACTCCGAGTCTGGGACCCGGCCGCCGTTGCTCCGCGTGGACGGCCTGACCCGCGACGGCGTCTTCCACGACGTCAGCTTCGAGGTGCGGGCCGGCGAGGTCGTCGGCCTCGCGGGTCTCGTCGGCGCGGGCCGCACCGAGGTGGCGCGCGCGGTCTTCGGCGCCGATCCGTACGACGGCGGCTCCGTCGACGTACGCGGCGAGCGGCTGCCCCGGCACGACGTGAACGCGGCGATGGTCGCGGGCATCGGCCTGGTCCCCGAGGACCGCAAGGGGCAGGGGCTCGTCCTCGACGCCTCCGTGCGGGAGAACCTCGGCCTGGTGACGCTGCGTTCGGCGACGCGCGCCGGGCTCGTGGACCTCAAGGGCCAGGAGCGGGCGGCCGCGCGGATCGCCGAGCAGCTGGGCGTGCGCATGGCCGGGCTCGGCCAGCACGTCCGCACGCTGTCCGGCGGCAACCAGCAGAAGGTCGTCATCGGCAAGTGGCTGCTCGCCGACATCCGGGTCCTCATCCTCGACGAGCCGACGCGCGGCATCGACGTGGGCGCGAAGGTCGAGATCTACCAGCTCATCAACGAGCTGACGGCCTCCGGGCACGCGGTCCTGATGATCTCCAGCGACCTGCCCGAGGTGCTCGGCATGAGCGACCGGGTCCTCGTCATGGCGCAGGGCCGGATCGCCGGTGAACTCACGGCCGAAGAGGCCACGCAGGACGCCGTCATGGCACTCGCCGTCAGCACCGCGGCGACACAACACGAAGCAGCAGTACAGAACGACGAGACAGAACAGAACGACGAAGCGGTACGGAACAAGGAAGAGGCGGAGGGCTCCCGTGGCCACTGAAACCCTGAAGCGCGACGCGGGTGGCACGGCCTCGCTCCGCCGCGTCCTGCTCGACAACGGCGCGCTGAGCGCCCTGATCGTCCTCCTCGTGGCGATGTCGCTGCTCTCCGGCGACTTCCTCACCACGCAGAATCTGCTCAACGTAGGCGTGCAGGCCGCGGTCACCGCGATCCTCGCGTTCGGTGTCACCTTCGTCATCGTCTCGGCGGGCATCGACCTGTCGGTAGGCTCGGTGGCCGCGCTGTCGGCCACCGTCCTCGCCTGGACCGCGACCTCACAGGGCCTCCCGGTGTGGCTGGCGGTCGTTCTCGCCGTCGCCACCGGCATGGCCTGCGGATTCGTCAACGGCCTGCTCGTCTCGTACGGGAAGCTCCCGCCGTTCATCGCGACGCTCGCGATGCTGTCGGTGGCCCGCGGCCTCTCCCTGGTGATCTCGCAGGGCAGCCCGATCGCGTTCCCCGACTCCGTCTCGCACCTCGGTGACACCATCGGCGGCCGGCTGCCGGTCCCGGTGATCGTGATGGTCGCGATGGGCCTGGTCACGGCGCTGGTCCTCGGACGTACGTTCATCGGCCGCTCCATGTACGCGATCGGCGGCAACGAAGAGGCCGCCCGCCTCTCCGGGCTGCGCGTCAAGCGGCAGAAGCTCGTCATCTACGCGCTCTCCGGCCTCTTCGCGGCCGTCGCGGGCGTCGTGCTCGCGTCCCGCCTCGTCTCCGCGCAGCCGCAGGCCGCGCAGGGCTACGAGCTCGACGCCATCGCCGCGGTCGTCATCGGCGGCGCCAGCCTCGCGGGCGGCGTCGGCAAGGCGTCCGGCACGCTCATCGGCGCGCTGATCCTCGCCGTGCTGCGCAACGGCCTCAACCTCCTCTCCGTCTCCGCGTTCTGGCAGCAGGTCGTCATCGGCGTCGTCATCGCGCTCGCGGTCCTCCTGGACACGCTGCGGCGGCGGGCCGGGGCGACGCCGGGAGCGTCGTCGGGTGCCTCGGGAGGGATACGAGGAAAGGGGCCGCAGGCGGTGAAGTACGCGGTCGCCGCCGTGGTCGTGGCCGCCGTCGTCGGCGCCGTCTCGTTCTTCAACTCGGGCTCGTCCGGCACGAGCACGAAGATCGGCATGTCGCTCTCCACCCTCAACAACCCCTTCTTCGTGCAGATGAAGGAGGGCGCGCAGGCCGAGGCCGACAAGGCGGGCGTCGACCTGACGGTCACCGACGCGCAGAACGACGCGTCGCAGCAGACCAACCAGCTGCAGAACTTCACCGGCGAGGGCGTGGAGTCGATCATCCTCAACCCGGTGGACTCCGACGCGGCGGGACCCGCCGTGCGGGGCGCCAACAAGCAGGACATCCCGGTGGTCGCGGCCGACCGGGGCGTGAACAAGGCGGAGACCGCGGCGCTCGTCGCCTCCGACAACGTCGCGGGCGGCAGGCTGGCGGCGAAGACGCTCGCCGAGAAGCTGGGCGGCAAGGGCAAGGTCGTCGTCCTCCAGGGCACGCCCGGCACCTCCGCCAGTCGCGAGCGCGGCCAGGGCTTCGCCGAGGGCATCAAGGCGTACCCGGGCATCGACGTCGTCGCCGAGCAGCCCGCGGACTTCGACCGCACGAAGGGCCTGGACGTCATGACGAACCTCATGCAGTCCAACAAGGGCGTGACCGGCGTCTTCGCCGAGAACGACGAGATGGCGCTCGGCGCGGTCAAGGCACTCGGCGACAAGGCGGGCAAGTCCGTCCCCGTCGTCGGCTTCGACGGCACCCCGGACGGGCTGAAGGCGGTCGAGGCGGGCACGCTGTACGCGTCCGTGGCGCAGCAGCCCAGGGAGCTCGGGAAGATCGCCGTGCGCAACGCGGTGCGGGCCTCGCAGGGCAAGAAGGTCCAGGGGACGGTGAAGGTGCCGGTGAAGGTCGTCACGTCGAAGAACGTGAAGGACTTCTCCTGACGGACGGCCGCTGACCAACGACCGGCGACAATCCGAGTACCGTCACATCGGCACCTCATCGTACGAAAGCAGGAACAAGCACCCATGAACGACGACTACGAGCTGCTGGTCGTGGGCTCCGCCAACGCCGATCTGGTGGTCGGCGTGGAGCGCCGCCCCGCGCCCGGCGAGACGGTCCTCGGTTCCGACCTGGCCGTCCACCCCGGCGGCAAGGGCGGCAACCAGGCGGTCGCCGCGGCCCGCCTCGGCGCCCGCACCGCGCTGCTCGCCCGGGTCGGCGACGACGCCCACGGCAGGCTTCTGCTGGACGCGCAGCGGGCGGCAGGCGTGGACACCGTCGGCGTCCTGGTGGGCGGCGCGCCCACCGGTGTCGCGCTGATCACGGTCGACCCGTCGGGCGACAACAGCATCGTGGTCTCCCCCGGCGCCAACGGGCGCCTCACCCCCGAGGACATCCGCGCGGCGGGCAGCCTCCTCGCCGCGTCGCGGGTGGTCTCCAGCCAGCTGGAGATCCCGCTGGAGACGGTCGCCGAGGTGGTACGCACCCTGCGCCCCGGCTCCCGTTTCGTCCTCAACCCGTCGCCGCCCGCCCCGCTGCCCGACGAGGTCCTCGCGGCGTGCGACCCGCTGGTGGTGAACGAGCACGAGGCCCGCGTCATCCTCGGCGACGACGCGGGTGACTCCCCCGAGGAGTGGGCGCGCGGGCTGCTCGCCCTTGGCCCGCGCTCGGTCGTGATCACGCTGGGCGCCGAGGGTGCGCTCACTGCGGAGGGCTCGGCGGAGAGCGCCGTACGGGTCCCGAGCCCGAAGGTCGACGCGGTGGACACGACCGGCGCGGGCGACGCCTTCACCGCCGCGCTCGGCTGGCGTCTCGGCCTCGGCGAGGACCTGCCGACGGCGGCCGCGTACGCGGTGCGGGTGGGTTCGGCCGCGGTCACCCGCAAGGGCGCGCAGGACTCCTACCCGACCGCGGCGGAGCTCGCCGAGGCCGTTCCGGAGGAGGAGGGCCCGTCCCGGTGAAGAGGTCGGGCATCCTGAACCGTCATCTCGCGGGCGCGCTGGCCGAGTTGGGCCATGGTGACACCGTGCTCGTCTGCGACGCGGGCATGCCGGTCCCGGCGGGCCCGCGCGTGGTGGACCTGGCGTTCCGCGCCGGGGTCCCGTCCTTCGCGGAGGTACTCGACGGGCTCCTCGACGAGCTGGTGGTGGAGGGCGGGACGGCGGCGCTGGAAGTACGCGAGGCGAATGCGCCGACCGCTCGACTCCTGCGCGAGAGCCTCCCGTCCCTCGCCCTCGTCCCGCACGAGGAGCTCAAGGGGCTCTCGGCGGGCGCCCGTCTGGTGGTCAGGACCGGTGAGGCGCGGCCGTACGCGAACGTGCTGCTGAGGTGCGGCGTCTTCTTCTGACGGCTGTCGACGGAGCCGCGCCGCCGGAGAGTCGTCCGGTATACGGACGTGGCTGACCGTCATGTGACCGGTTTCCGCCCTTGACCGTCGGTCGTCCGCCCCTCAACATCAGGCAACGCACAGCACGCACAGCACGCTCAGCTCCAAAAGGCGCCCCGCGGCACCCGCGTCGCAGGGCGCCTCGCACGTTCCGTCCCTCACGCTGTTCGGAATACGGAGCCCCACACATGAACCTGTTCAGACGTGCGGCCGTCGGTGCCGCCACCCTGGCCATCGGCGGCCTGCTCGCCACCGCCACCCCCTCGGCCGCCGCCCCCACGCCCACCCTCGCGGCGCCCGACATCCCGCTCGCCAACGTCAAGGCGCACCTCTCCCAGCTCCAGTCCATAGCCTCGGCCAACGGCGGCAACCGAGCCCACGGGCGCGCCGGTTACAAGGCCTCACTCGACTATGTGAAGGGCAAGCTGGACGCGGCCGGATTCACCACCCGCATCCAGCAGTTCACGTCCAGCGGCGCCACCGGGTACAACCTGATCGCCGACTGGCCGGGCGGGGACGCCAACCAGGTCCTGATGGCGGGCGCGCACCTCGACAGCGTCTCGTCGGGTGCGGGCATCAACGACAACGGCTCGGGGTCGGCCGGCATCCTGGAGACCGCGCTCGCCGTGTCGCGCGCGCAGCTCCAGCCGACGAAGCACCTGCGGTTCGCCTGGTGGGGCGCCGAGGAGCTGGGCATGGTCGGCTCGCGGTACTACGTCAACAACCTGCCCGCCGCGGACCGTTCAAAGGTCAGCGGCTATCTGAACTTCGACATGATCGGCTCGCCGAACCCGGGCTACTTCGTCTACGACGACGACCCGACGATCGAGAAGACGTTCAAGGACTACTACGCGGGTCTCGGCGTCCCGACGGAGATCGAGACCGAGGGCGACGGACGCTCCGACCACGCGCCGTTCGCCAACGTCGGCATCCCGGTCGGCGGTCTGTTCACCGGCGCCGAGCGCTCCAAGTCCAGTGCGCAGGCCCAGAAGTGGGGCGGCACGGCGGGCCAGGCCTTCGACCGCTGCTACCACTCGTCCTGCGACTCCACGTCGAACATCAACGACACGGCGCTCGACCGCAACAGCGACGCCATCGCGCACGCGATCTGGACCCTCGGCGCGGGCACCACGGTGCCGCCCGGCGACGTGTACGAGAACACGACCGACGTCACCATCCCGGACAACGGCGCCGCGGTGACCTCCACGGTCAACGTCGCGGGACGCACCGGCAACGCCCCCGCCACCCTCAAGGTGGACGTCGACGTGCGGCACACCTGGCGCGGTGACGTGGTCCTCGACCTGGTGGCGCCGGACGGCACGGCGTACCGCCTGAAGAACTCGAGCAGCAACGACTCGGCGGACAACATCATCGCCACGTACACGGTGAACGCGTCGAGCGAGACGGCCAACGGCGCATGGAAGCTCCGCGCCCAGGACGTCGCGTCCCAGGACACGGGGTACATCAACAGCTGGAAGCTGACGTTCTAAGACGCCGAGGGGGCGGCGCGCCCCTGGAGCGCGCCGCCCCCTTCGCCCTTCCTCAGCCCTCTCCCCGCCTCAGCCCTCGCTCGGCGTCAGCCGCAGCGAGATGCTGTTGATGCAGTACCGCTGGTCCGTCGGGGTGGCGTAGCCCTCGCCCTCGAAGACGTGGCCCAGGTGCGAGCCGCAGCGGGCGCAGCGGACCTCGGTGCGGACCATTCCGTGCGAGGTGTCCTGGAGCAGCTCGACCGCGTCGGTGTCCTTGGGGTCGAAGAAGCTCGGCCAGCCGCAGTGCGACTCGAACTTCTCCGTCGAGGTGAACAGCTCCGCGCCGCAGGCACGGCAGGAGTAGACGCCCTCGGTCTTGGTGTCCGTGTACTCACCGACGAAGGCGGGTTCCGTGCCGGCCCGGCGCAGTACCGCGTACTCCGAAGGGGTCAGCTCCGCCCGCCACTGCTCGTCGGGCTTCTCGACGTCGTACGACATGGGTGCCTTCCCCTCAACTTCGACTTACTTCGACAGCTCGGCCAGGATCTGCGGGCCGAGGTCCGTGACGTCGCCCGCTCCCATGGTGAGAACGAGATCGCCGGGCTTCGCCATTCCCGCGATCGCGCGGACGGCCTCCGCCTTGTCGTGGACGGCCGCGACCTCGGCGCCCGCCTCACGCGCGGCGTCGACGATCAGGGCGCTGGTGATGCCGGGGATCGGGTCCTCGCGGGCCGGGTAGATGTCGAGGACCACGGAGGAGTCGGCGAGGGCGAGGGCCTGGCCCATCTCGGTGCCCAGTTCCTGGGTGCGCGAGAAGAGGTGGGGCTGGAAGAGGACGAGGATGCGGGAGTCGTCAGCGGCGGAGCGCATCGCCTCCAGGTCGGCCGTCATCTCGGTGGGGTGGTGGGCGTAGGAGTCGATGACCTGGACGCCCGCGGCCTCGCCCTTGAGCTGGAGGCGGCGCTTGACGCCGGTGTACGACTTCAGGGCGCCGGCCAAGTTGCGGGACGGGATGCCGAGGGCGATGCCCGCGGCGAGGGCCGCGACGGCGTTGTTCGCGTAGTGGCGGCCGGGCACGGAGACCGTGAAGGTCAGCAGCTTGCCGTCCAGGAGGACGGTGACCTCGCTGGTCAGACCGCGGGCCGTGATCTTGTGGATGCGCAGGTCGGCGTCTTCGGACTCGCCGTACGTGACGACCTTGAGCTCGCCGAGGTCGCGGACGCGCTGGGTCAGCTCGACGGCGCCCTGCTGGTCCGCCGAGATGACGAGGGTGCCGCCGGGGACGACCTTGCCCGCGAAGATCTCGAAGGATTCGTAGATCTCGTCCATCGACGCGTAGTTGGCGTGGTGGTCGAGCTCCACGTTGAGGACGATGGCGACCTCGGGGGCGTACTTGTGGAAGCTGCGGTCGCTTTCATCCGCCTCGGCGACGAAGATGTCGCCCTTGCCGTGCAGCGCGTTGGAGCCCGGCACGTCGAGGTCGCCGCCGATCGCGTACGACGGGTCGAGGCCGAGGGTGGCGAGGGTGACGGCGAGCATCGACGTCGTCGTGGTCTTGCCGTGGGTGCCCGCGACGGCGATGGGGCGCAGGCCCTCCATGAGGCCGGCCAGGGCGTCCGAGCGGTGCACGACGGGGATGCCGAGCTCGGCGGCGCGGGCCAGCTCGGGGTTGTCCTCACGGATGGCGGAGGAGACGACGACGCAGGTCGCGTCGGGTGCGAGGTGCGCGGCGTCGTGGCCGATGTGGACCGTGGCGCCGAGCGCGCGCAGCGCCTCGGCGGTGGCGGACTCCCGGGCGTCACTGCCCGCGACCCGGGAGCCGCGCTGGGCGAGGATCTTCGCGATGCCCGACATCCCGGCGCCGCCGATGCCGATGAAGTGCGGTCGGTCCATGTCGGCCATGGACTGGGGCAGGCCGGGTGCCATGCGTGTGTCTCCCCTGGTGGTACGACGACTGAGAAGGCCCCAGCCTATTGCCTCCCGTGACACACGACGCCCGAGGCACCCGGGCCCCTCGCCGGTCTCGCGCTAGTTGTCGTCCGCCAGGCTGTGCGAGAACAGCTTCAGGACGGGGACGCCCACCTTGTGGCGGGCCCGGGAGGCCCAGTCGCGGTGGAAGAACTCCTCCACGTAGTGCGGGTCGGTCAGGACGATCACCTCGTCGGCCCCGGCCTCGGCGACCAGTGCCTTGAGTGCGTCCAGCGGATGGTTCTCGATGAGCTGCCCCTGTGCCGCGCAGCCCGCCGCCCGCAGTGCCGTCAGCGAGACCTGCAACGCCCGCTCGCCGAAGCCCGCCGCCTCCTGCCCCTCCGGGGTGTCGCCCTCGCGCGCCGCCTCGTCGAGTTCGCCGAGGGCGACGTCGTCGATGGCGCGCAGCAGCCGGTCCGCCTGGTCGCCCCGGGGCTGGAGCAGCACGTGGAAGGTGATGGGCTCGTCCCCGTGCAGCGTGGTGACGAACTCCACGTCGGCGGACGTCAGGGCCTTCTCGATCATCAATACGCTTGTGAACACGCCAGGCGCCCTTCTCATCCGTGGGCCCTCCTGAGAGGCCCTTGCGGAAACCATCCTGCCCCGTGGCCGCACGGGGTCTGCGAGATCTAGTGTGCCCAGCCGAAGCCAAACGGAACGGCTGATTCCGCTGATTGTCAGCTTCGACGGTATCGGGTGAAGAGGAACCCGGCCTCCTCCAATACGGACGTCAGTACGAATCGGTCGGGGACCGTCAGGGCGGACCCGCCCGCGATCCGCTGCGCGTCCCCCGCGGTGAGCATCGGCGACACCGTCAGACAGAGCTCGTCCAGCGCCTCCGCGGCCACGAACTGGCCGAGCAGCCGGGGCCCGCCCTCCGTGAGCAGCCGGGTGAGGCCGCGCTCGGCCAGGGCGGGCGCCACCCGCTCCGGCTCCACGGACGCGCCCTCACCGGCGACCACCACGACGGCGCCCGCACGCTCCGCCGCCGCGACGCGGTCGGCCGGTGCGGAGGCCCCGGTCACGAGGAGCGTGGGCGTCACGGGCGAGGTGAAGAGCGGAACCGAGAAGTCCAGGTCGAGCGACGCGCTGACCACCGCGATGGCGGGCGCCTCCGTCTGTCCGGCGGCGGCCCGGTGCCGCGCGAAGACCTCACGCGCCTTCGCCGGGCGGTAGCCCTCCTTGCGGACGGTCTCGGCGCCGACGATCACGGCGTCCGCGAGGCCGCGCAAGGTGCCGAAGATCCGCATGTCGGTGTCGCCGGAGATCGGGTGGGAGCGGCCGTCGTGGTGGGCCGCGCCGTCGAGGGTGGACACCATGTTGGCGCGCAGCCAGGTCGCCTCCCCCGCCGGGTAGGCGTAGGCCTCGGCCAGCTCGTCGAGGCTCCACTCCCGGTCGGCCGTGTCACCCGTGCGATGGGGCGTCCGGTCGTGTGTCCGGTCGGCCTGCTGGTCGGCCTTCTCGTCGGCCTGCTCGTCGGCTTGCCGCTCGGCTTTCTGGTCGGTCACGTCGGCTGTCTGGTCGGTCACAGGGAACAGGCGTCGCATGTCCGCAGTCTTGCACGCCCCCTAAACTGAATAACCGTGTCGTCCTCCACCGCCGCCTCCGGGCGCCACCCCATAGCCGAAGTGGCTCCGCTGTCGCTGTGCGCCCGCGAGCCGCACGTCCCCGCCGACCGTCTGGTCGCCGAGATGGTGCCGCCGCCGCGCTTCGAAGCCGCCCGCTTCGACACGTACATCCCGGACCCGAACCAGCCGAGCCAGACCGAGGCGGTCCGCGTCCTGAGCGGCTTCGCGGCGGGACTCGGCGGGGCGCACGCGAGCGGGGCGGGCAAGCGCCGCTGGTTCCAGAAGAAGGCGGCCGCCCCCGCGGGCCCCCGCGGCGTCTACCTCGACGGTGGCTACGGCGTCGGCAAGACCCACCTCCTCGCCTCCCTCTGGCACGCGACGCCCGCGGCGCCCGAGCAGAAGGCGTTCGGCACGTTCGTCGAGCTCACGAACCTGGTCGGCGCGCTCGGCTTCCAGCAGACCGTGCGCACCCTCGGCGGGCACCGGCTGCTCTGCATCGACGAATTCGAGCTCGACGACCCGGGCGACACGGTCCTGGTCTCCTCGCTGCTCTCCAAGCTCGTCGGGGAGGGCGTGGCGCTCGCCGCGACCTCGAACACGCTGCCGGGCAAGCTCGGCGAGGGCCGGTTCGCGGCGACGGACTTCATGCGCGAGATCCAGGGCCTGTCGTCCCACTTCAAGGCGTTGCGGATCGACGGCGAGGACTACCGCCACCGGGGGCTTCCGGAAGCGCCCTCACCGTACTCGGAGGAGCAGGTCACCAAGGCGGCGTACGCGACCGACCGCGCCTCGCTCGACGACTTCCCGCACCTGCTCGAACACCTCTCCAAGGTCCACCCGAGCCGGTACGGCGCGCTGACCGACGAGCTGGGCGCCGTCTGCCTGACCGACGTGACGCCGGTGCCGGACCAGTCGACCGCTCTGCGCCTTGTGGTGCTCGCCGACCGGCTGTACGACCGAGAGGTGCCGGTGCTCGCCTCCGGTGTGCCCTTCGACCGGCTCTTCAGCGAGGACATGCTCAACGGCGGGTACCGGAAGAAGTACTTCCGTGCCATCTCGCGGCTCACGGCGCTCGCTCGGGACGCCAAGGGACTCGTGGACGCGTAGCTCCCTACGCGTAGCCCCCCACGGGCAGTCCCCGTTTTCACGGGGACACGGGACGGCACGCGAAACGGAAGCTACGCGCGTGGTTCCCGTGCACCAGAGCGCGTGGTACACACATCCGGTCACATTCCTGTCCGCCAGCAGGAGGTTGCCCATCATGTCTGCCACTCGACGTCAGGTGCTCGCCCGTTCCGGTGCCGTGGGTGCCGGAATCGCCTTCACCGGCGCGCTCTCCGAACTCTTCGCGGGCACCGCCGCCGCACACGGGAAGGCCGGTTACGGCCCTCTCGTCCCCGATCCCAAGGGTCTGCTCGACCTGCCCAGAGGTTTCCGCTACAAGGTTCTCTCCCGCGAGGGCGACGAACTGCGGTCCGGCGAGGGCAAGGTGCCCAGCAACCACGACGGCATGGCCGCTTTTGCCCGGGGTTCTCGGGGCAAGAACGGCGGGGTCCATCTCGTGCGCAACCACGAGAACCGCGTCACCGGCAAGATCGGCGTGCCGACCGTCAAAGGCCTGACCTACGACCCGATGGCCAAGGGCGGCTGTACGACGCTCTCGCTCGACCGCGGGAACAACGTCCTCGGCGAGCGTGTCGCGATCGCCGGGACGGCCGTCAACTGCGCGGGCGGGCCGACCCCGTGGGGCACCTGGCTGACCTGCGAGGAGACCGAGGACAGGGCCGGCACGAACGGCTACACCAAGGACCACGGTTACATCTTCGAGGTCGACCCGGTGGATCCGCACCGCACCGGCGCGGTGCCGCTGACCGCGATGGGCCGTTTCCAGCACGAGGCCATCGCCGTCGACCCGAAGCGCGGCGTCGTCTACGAGACCGAGGACGCCTTCCAGAAGCCCTTCGGCCTGTTCTACCGCTTCCTGCCCAAGAAGCCCGAGGGCGGCCGCGGTTCGCTGCGCGCGGGCGGCAGACTCCAGGCCATGCGGGTGCCCGGTGTGCCCGACCTGTCCGCCGTCCAGGAGACGGGCGCCCGCTTCGACGGGGTCGAGTGGGTCGACGTCCCTGACCCGCTGGCCACCGAAACCCCCATCCGCCTCCAGGACTTCGGCAAGAAGGGCATCACCCATGCCCAGAAGCTGGAGGGCTGCTACTGGGGCGGCTCGTCCGTCTACTTCGTCTCGTCGTTCGCCCACAGCGCGGAGGGCTCGGCGGGCGACCACTTCGGCCAGATCTGGCGGTACGACCCGTCGCGGCGCCGCCTCACCCTCGTCATCGTCTTCGGCCCGAGCACCGACATCCAGCTGCCCGGCGAGTCCCCCGACAACATCTGCCTCGCGCCGAGCGGCGGCCTGATGGTGTGCGAGGACGGCAACGGCGCCCAGCACGTGTACGGCCTCACCCGCGGCGGCGAGGTCTACGCGATGGCCCGCAACCGCCAGAACACTGGCACCCCGGAGGAGCCCGAGTGGGGCGAGTTCGCGGGCGTCACGTTCTCCCCCGACCACGACACGATGTACGTGAACTGCTACACACCCGGCACGACGTTCGCGGTGACGGGCCCCTGGCACAGGTAACGCGCACGGCGACACATCACCGACGGCCCCGGCTCCGTACGGGCGGCCATGGAAACATGATCGCCCCGCGCGATGGAGCCGGGCCACCACCTACCGTGGCATGGGCGCAACTCGTGAGCCCTGACAGGCTATCGGTCGGCAGGAGGCGAAGACGTTTCACGCAAGGCTTTCCAGGCCGGGCTCTGTTGGTAGTGATTGAGCCACCGCACCATTGCTCGGCAGCTGTCGACGTAGCTGGCCGCGGCTTCAGGACTGGGCAGGCGGCGTTGGTCGGTGGTATGGCTCACCTTATTACGCACGCTCTTCAACCGGAGCAGTGCTGTGGCGATGTCGCCGGGGAGCAAATGATTTCCCGTGGTCAGCAGAGCGAAGAGACTCTCACGCTGATCAAGATCTCCGTGTTCGGGCATCATCTCGGAGAGTTTGCGCTCCACCAGGCGCCAGGCCGCCAACACTGCGGCGTCCGGGTTTTCGTAAGCCATGCCAGTTACCCAGGCAAATTGACTGATGGTCGCATCCGGCGGCGCGTCCGCGTCCGACACCGCGGGCCCCTCAACCGCGGGGGCACTCTGACGCACCACAGCCTCTGCTGCCGCGCTGGCTTGCTCAACGGCCTCTGAGAACTCTGCATCAACTCCGACAGCACTGAGGGTCTTCAGGCGACGTAGCAGCCCCTTCACTTCGCGGCGGAAGATGTACGTCACCACCAGGAAAGCCACAGGCCAAGCGAGTGCCTTGCAGTAGGCAAGAACTAATCGGGCTTCTTCCATGGCTCATCGTGACCCCCGGGCACGCCACTGCAGGAGTCCCGAACAGGCCGCGGCCACGGAAATTGCCTCGCGCTCGATGCTCGTCGGAAGCTCGCGGATCAGCAGATCAGCGGATCAGCGGATCAGCGTGCATGCGCTTGCGACCTCAGGCCGCGCAGCCTGGTCACGTCCTCCACCCTTGATCACCTCTGGAGACGGCCCCTAGGAACCAATCACGGGGTAGTGGTCCGACAGGTTCGTGTACGTGTACTTCTTGCCCCAGCTGGAAACCGTCCAGGGCGTGCTCTGCTCCTTGATCACGTGGTTGTGCCACGTGGCGGGGCGGGCGTGGCCCTTGCGGTGCAGGATGTGGTCCAGGTCCTCGCGGGGGTCGTCCGGGTAGCGCTCGGCGGCGATCGAGTTGTCCCGGGTGTCGAAGGAGTACGGGTGGCCGGTGCGGCTCTCGGCGGGGGCGAGGGCCGCGTCGGTGAGCATCGAGGTGTACTCGGCGCTGCGCGAGTCGACGTTGAAGTCGCCCGCCACGATGACCTGTTCGGCGGCGGGGATGTTCTTGGCGTCCAAGAAGGCGTCCATCTCCTTGAACTGCTTCGCGCGGGTCGCCGCGGCCTCCCCGCTGCCGCAGCCGGGGTCGGTGGACTGGGCGTGGGTGCCGACGACATGCGTCTTCGTGCCGTCCACGTCCAGCACGGCGTAGACGAAGCCCTTGTTGGAGTACGCGTCGGACCCGCAGGCGTCCTTGTAGACGTACTGCTCCTTGCGCACGATCGGCCACTTGCTCAGCACCGTCACGCCCCCGTCCTCCGGCGTCACGGAGGAGTACGCGCCGCCGGTGGCGTCCCACCCGCTCTTCCCGCGCCCCATCACGGGGGTCTGGTGCGGATAGCGGCCCACCGCGTTCGCCTTCAGCGCGTCGGACGACGTGTTGTCGAACGCCTCCTGGAGCACGACGACATCCTGCCCTTGGAAGAAGTCCGCAGCCGGTATCGCCTTCGCCCGGTGGTCCTGGCCCCAGTTCGGGTAGAGCGTCTTGCTGAACAGGAAGGTGTTGTACGTGAGCACCTTGAGCGGGGCCGGAGCGGCGGACGCGGCGGACGCGCTCGCGGCGGGGGCGACGCCGACGAGCGTGGCGCCGGCGAGCACGGAGGCGATGGCGGCGGCACGGGTCCTGCGCAGCACTGCGTACGACACGGAGACTCCTTGGGGGCGGGGATGATTGCTGCGGGCCCGCACATCCAAGCAGCTGCGATTACGCCTGGGGATACGTCGCGTGAACGCAGTTCTCGTCGGCCGGCCCGCACGTTCACCCGGCCCCTATCTTCGTCGTATCGGCAGGATCTGGGCGAAGGCACGCAGGACGGCCTCGCGTTCCTCGGGGGCCGTGCCCCGGACCGCGATGGCGAGGGCGGCCAGGAACGTCACGGCGATCACGACGACAGCGGCGAGCAGGAACTCAGGGGTTCCCGCGGCGAGTTCGATGAGGATGGTGGTCATGGCGGTTCCTCCGTCGGCAGGCCGGAGCGGGTGAAGGTCGGGATCCGATGATCCGGTCAGGGGATCCGGGATCCGGGATGCCGAGTGGCCGACGGAGACGCGTCCGACGTGGGTCAGTGGCAGGGCTGCGTCCGGGGCCGGCCCCGGCGACCGGGGTCACTTCCCGTGAGAACGGGCGCTCATGCGCCGGTAGTTCGCAGCCATGCTCATCACTCCCTGCGTCCGAACTCCCACCATGCCCTGTCACGCCGGTCGGGCGCCAGTGCACAACTGGCGCCCCGGAGTGCGGTGTTGCTCACACTCCTACGCTCGGCCCGCCCGCACGAGCCGCACCTTGTCGACACCGAGCAGACCCGCGAGCGGAACCTTCGCCGTGGTCTGGCGGGGGTCGACCGTCGCGCCCTCGGCGCGCAGGACGTCGAGGAGCATGCCGGCCAGGGGCATCACCATGTGACGGCCCCAGCAGCGTTCGGAGACGTGGCCGAACGGGAGGTAGCCGGGGTGGTCGTCGGGGTCCAGGGTGGCCCACCGGTCGGCGCGGAACACGTCGGGATCGTCCCAGAGTTCCGGATCGCGGTGGCTGAGCAGGGGCAGGAGCAGGACGTCGTCGCCGGTGCCGATGCGGTCGTCGAGGGCGGTGTACTCGGGGGACGCGTTGCGCAGGATGTTCCAGGACGGCGGGAGCAGCCGCATGGACTCGTACAGGATGTGCTCGTTGGGTGTCGCGTCGTCGAAGGGCGCCCCGAGCCAGTACGCGTTGGCGACGAGCGTGGAGACCGTGAAGCAGACGGGGGCGGCCGCGCGCCGGTACAGGCCCATGGCGTAGCGGCGGTCGCTGTAGGTCGTGGCGTTCGCGGTGAGGCTCGCGATGCTGGTGACGGGCGCGCCGGGGCGGAGCCTGCCGGGCAGGGCGGCGCCGGTCGCGATGACCGTCCACGTCAGCTTGGGCGTCAGCTCCAGCGTGCGGTCCATGAGGATGCGCAGCCGGTACGGGTCGGCGCCGAGGATCAGATCGCGCAGGTACACGTGGCCGACGTGCGGCCACTCCCCGGAGAGGTCGAGCCGGCCGGGCACGGGTTTCTTCAGCGCCGCCCGCACGTCACGGCCGATGGCCTGCATGACCGTGGCGGCCTCGGTGCGCGGGATGGAACGCCCGTGCAGCGGCTTGAAGGTGGGGCGTTCACGCTCGGTGGCGGGCCGTGCGGCGAGGATCTGGTCGGTGATCGCGGGCCCGGCGACGCCGACGGTGTCGTCGTCCAGGCGGAACACGTCCTGGCCGCGGTGGTCGCGCAGCAGGGCGTCGAGTCGCGGCGTGAAGACGGTGGTCCGCGCGAGCCGGTCGGTGCCGGAAATGGACATCGGGGGTCTCCCAGAGCGGGAGGCCCGGGCCCGGCGGCCGGTTCGCGGCACGCCGGGCGCGGACCTCAACGGCGCATTACGTCCCTACGGTCGAGAGCAGGGTCGGCCTAGTACCAGTGGTACCAGGCGTACGCCTTGAGGCTCTTCTCGCCGGTGATCTTCTTCTTGAGGGAGCGGACAACCTTCATGTGCATACCTCCGGTCGTTTCCGTCGGTCCATGCCGGACATGAACCTGCGAAGAAGCATCGACCCGCCCGATCAACGTCCGATAAACGGCAACGCGAAGCGCGTGAGCGGAGCGTCAGCGGGCCGCATGCGCGCGCACGCACGCAGTCACAGGTCGGCGAGCGCGCCGTCCACCGTGGCGAGGAGCACCTCGCGGTCGTCCTGTACGCGGCTGAGGACACGGAGGCCGTAGTACGTGCTCTGGACCCGGCGGGCCACGACCCTGGCGTCACCCGTGGCGCGGATCTCCCCCGCGCCGCGCCCCGCCTCGACGACCGCGCACAGCTCGTCCTCGACCCGGTCGAAGCTGCGCCGCACCGCTTCCCTGACCTCCGGGTCGAACCCGGCGGCCTCCATGGCGGCGTTGACGGCGAAGCAGCCGCGCGTCCCCGTCTCGTCGAGGTCGGCGTCGACGGCGTGCATCATCATGGCGCGCAGCCGCTCCTTGGCGGGCCCGTCGCCGCGCAGGATCTCGACCTGTTCCGCGGTGGCGGTGTCGTGGTAGCGCCGCAGGGCACGGAGGTAGAGCTGCCGCTTCCCACCGAAGGTGTTGTAGAGGCTGGAGGGGCCGAGCCCCGTGCTGTCGCACAGATCGCGCGTCGAGGTCGCTTCGTACCCGTGGCGCCAGAACGTCTCCATGGCCGCGGTGACGACGCGGTCCTCATCGAACTCTCGGGGTCTCGCCATGGGCCTACGGTAGACGTTTTGGAACACACATACAAAACGGGTCCTCCGCCTGCTCCCGCTCCACCCGTTCCCGCTCCGCCCGCTGCAGAGTCGCCGCCCACAGCACGCCCGCCGCACCCACGGCGGCCAGCACCGCACCGACCCAGGCCACGGAGGCGTAACCGTGCCCGGCGTCGATGGCCAGGCCGCCGAGGAGCGGGGCGACCGTGTTGCCGACGTTGAACGCGGCCGTGTTGGTCGCGCCGACCAGCGTGGGCGCGCCCGGCGCGAGGGCGAACACCCGTGACTGCAGGGCGGGGTTGGTGACGTAGCCGACGAAGCCGAGCAGGAGGACCAGGGCGATCACCACGGCCGTGACGTGTGCCGTCAGCGCGAGCAGCGCGGAGAAGACGGCGAGGGCGCCGAGCCCCGCGCCGAGCGTGCCGAGGGGCCGCGTCTGGCCGGTGCGTCCACCGATCACGATGCCCGCCATCCCGCCGACGCCGAACAGCGCGAGGACGGCGGGCACCCACCCTTCGGGGACCCCGGTCACCTCGGTGAGCAGGGCCGCCAGATAGCTGAAGGTGACGATGACGGCGCCGAAGGCGAAGGCGGTCACAGCGTACGAGAGCCACAGTTGCGGTCGCGCCATGGCGCGCAGCTCGGCCCCGACGGAGGGCTGCTCGCCCGCACCCCGGCCGTCCCGGTCCCCCCTGCTGACTCTGCCGCCCCTGCCGCCCGGGACGAAGAGCAGCGTGCAGACGGCGCTGACCGCCGTGGCCGCCGCCACCGCCCAGAACGCGGCGCGCCAGTCGGAGACCTGGCTGAGCAGCGTGCCCGCGGGGACGCCGACGATGGTGGCGAGCGTCAGCCCGCCCGCGACCACGGCGACCGCCCGTGCCTTGGCGTCCGCGGGGACGAGCGCCACCGCGGTGGCGACGGCGACGCCCCAGTACCCGGCGTACGCGAGGGCGCCGATCACGCGGGTCACGAACAGGACGGCGTAGCCGGGCGCGAGCGCGCCGACGACGTGCGCCGCGACGAAGGCCGCCTGCAACGAGACGAGCGCCGTGCGCCGCGGCCACCGGAGGGTGGCTACGGCGAGCAGCGGGGCGCCGACGACCATGCCGATCGCGAACGCCGAGATGAGCAGCCCGGCGTCGGGGATGGAGACCCCCAGGTCGTCGGCCATGCCCGGCAGGAGGCCGGACAGCATGAACTCCGAGGTTCCTTGGGTGAAGATGCCCAGCCCGATTATGTACACCGCGAGCGGCATGGAGGCGGCCCCCTTTTTTGAAGCAAGTGCTCCAGAACGAACGAACAAGGCCGGACGCTAGCACATTCTGAATCAGTCGCTTCAAAACATCCGTCGCGGGGGCCGGACACGGGAGCGGAACAGCCCACGTACAAGATCTGTAGAGGATCCGGGAACAACTGCCCGGCCGCGCACGAGAGAGGCACCGCCACCATGAAGCTGCACACCCACGAGTGGGGATCCGGCGACCGCGTCGCCGTCCTGGTCCACGGGATCATGTCGGACCACCGCACCTGGCGGCGCGTGGGTCCCGCCCTCGCCGACAAGGGGTACCGGGTGATCGGCGTCGACCTGCGCGGTCACGGCGCGAGCGGACGCGGCGAGTACGGGGCGGAGATCTTCGCGGACGACCTCGTCGACACGCTGCCTGTCGGCGCGGAGCTGGCGATCGGGCACTCGCTCGGCGGGCTCGCCCTGTCCCTCGCGGCGGAGCGGCTCGCGCCCGCGCGGACCGTGTACTCCGATCCGGCGTGGGCGCTCGGCGGCGAGGGCGTGATCGACCCCGCGCTGTTCGTGGAGTTCCGGCACATACCGCGCGACGTCCTCGCGAAGTTCAACCCGCGCTGGGGGGCGGCCGACGTGGACGTCGAGATGGCCACGCTGGCCGTCTGGGACCCGGACACCGCGCTCTCGATATCCGGCGCGGGCGCGGTCGACCACACCCCGGCCGCGCCGGCCGTGCCCTCGCTCGTACAGGTGGCGGACCCGAGCGCCGTCGTCTCCGACGCACTCAAGGAGGAGCTGGCGCGGCGCGGGTTCGAGGTGCGCACGGTGCGGGGGGCGGGGCACACGATTCACCGGGACGACTTCGAGGGGTTCATGGGATCGCTGGACGGCTGGCTGTAAACGCCACGCACGACGGCGGGGACGTGCGGCCGGGACGTGCCGGGACGTGCGACGAGCCCGGACGGGTGGCGATACCCGCCCCCGGGCCACCCCTTAGTCCGATTTACTACATTCATACATATATGTTCAACGGGTGATCACTCTCGTACGGAGATGCGCCGCGCTCTGCGCCCTCGGCACCCTGACCGCCGCCCTCGCCGGATGCGCCGGTGACACCGCCACGTCGCCCGGTGACGCGGACCGTCCCGCCCGCCCCCCGGCGAGCGCCGCCGCCCCCCTGCCGTCCGCCCCGCCCACGCTGGCGCCCGGCCCGTCCGGCCTGACGCCCGTGTTCGAGAACGGGCCCCGGGCCCGCGGCCGCACCGTCGCCCTCACCTTCGACGCCGACATGACCGCGGACCAGGGGCCGCGCGCGGCGGCCGGTGAACGGTTCGACAACCCCGCGCTGGTCGCCACGTTGCGGCGGCTCAAGGTGCCCGCGACGTTCTTCATGACGGGGCGGTGGGCCGAGGAGTACCCGGCGCAGGCCAAGGCCATCGGACGCGACCCGCTCTTCGAGGTCGCCAACCACTCGTACAGCCACCATGCCTTCACCGGCCGCTGCTACGGACTGCCGACCGTTCCAGCGGCCCGCATGCGTGCCGACATGGAGCGCGCGTTCACCGCGTTCCGCGCGGCGGGGGTCGAGCACCCCGTCCCGTACTTCCGCTTCCCCGGCGGCTGCTACGACCGGCGGGCCCTGCGCGCCCTCGCCCCCGGCGGCGTCACCGCCGTCCAGTGGGACGTGGTCAGCGGCGACGCCTTCGCGACGGACCCCTCGGCGGTGGCGCGGCAGGTGCTGGACGGGGTGCGGCCCGGCTCGGTCGTCGTCATGCACTGCACCCGCAGCGCGGCCCCCGCGACGGAACGCGCCCTGCGCACGGTCATCCCGAAGCTACGGGAACGCGGCTACCGCTTCGTCCGGGTGTCGGAGCAGATCAGGGCGGCGGGAGGTGCTGGGACGCGTGGCTAGGGTGGCGGCATGACGGATGAGGCCGAGAGCGAGGACAGCGGCACGGAGACCGGGAGGCCCGAGACCGGGAGGCCCGAGACCAGCACGCCCGAGACCGGTACGCCCGCGACCGGCACGGCGGAAGCCCTCGCTGAATGCGTGTTGTGCCGGGCGCCGACGGAGTACCCCGAGTCCCACAAGGGCATCACCCTCTGCCCCGTGTGCGAGTGGCGGGAGGCGGAGCGGGCGGCCTGCTCGGGGTGACGGCACCACCCCGACTCACCCCCGCCGCGAACTGAGCGCGCACGCCCCCCACATCGCGGCCGCCGCGACGGCGAGCGCCCCCGCGAGCGCACCCAGTGGCAGCGGCACCGTGCCCTCCCGCGAACCCGTGGTCAGGTCGGTGAGGACCGACTTCGCCGGGGAACCCGTGGTGACGAGCAGGAGCAGCGCGCCGAGCAGCATCGCGGGCACGGCCCGCCCCGCGGAACGCAGCAGCGGCCAGTTGGCCAGCGCCCCGAGCGCCGTGCCGAGCGACGCGCTGACCAGCATCGCCAGCAGCCCCGTCACCCCGGCGGAGAGCCGCGGCACCGGCACCCGCGAGTTCGTGCTCGCCGCGTCACTGATGACCGTCACGACGAGTGCCGCCGCACCGCCGAGCGCGGACGACGCGAGGAACCCGGCGAGCAGCGAGGCGAGATGCGCGCGCCCGGGCCCCGCGGCCGCGGCGGAACAACTCCGGGCGGCGGGCGGCTCGTTGGACACGCAGATCCGCACCAGCCAGGCGGCCACGGGCAACAGGGCCCCGGCGGCGTACGCGAGCGAGTCCAGGATCGGCTGGCCGCCCTGTACGCCGATGCCGAGGAAGACGGCGTAGAGGATCACCGGGGGAAGCCAGCGCTGGGAGCGGACGAGCAGGGCGGTCTGGTACCGCAGCAGAGCAGGCAGAGGGGAGAGGGAGGACAGAGGGGACCGAGGGGACCGAGGGGACCGAGGGGACCGAGAGGGCATCGCAGTCGTCACAGCTCCTCACCGCGCCCTTCGCCACGACCTGCGCCCCGCGCTTCCCCCTGGCCCACTTCGGACACCGCGCTCACCGCCACCACATGCCAGGGCGGCCGCGCCACCAGCAGCTCCCGCAGGACACGATCCGAGTGCGGCTGGGCCACACGCAACCGCAACGTGCCGTCGGCCGTATCAGCGAGGGTCTGCACAGCCGCGGCCCCCACCGACTCCGGCAGCTCCGCACCGGGCGGCCCTTGAACCTCGACCAGAACGAGAGGCCCGTCCCAGTCATCCGGGTCCGAAGCGGAAGTGTCCTCCGCCGTACGGCGATCCAGCGCCGTGCCGACCACCGCGTACGTCTCGTCCGCCACCCCCCGGAGCCGGCGCGGGTCGTGGTCGACGAAGACCACGGAACCGCCCGCCGCCGTACGGTCGGCCACCGCGCGGTCGAGGGCGGAGCGGGCGGGCGCGTCCAGGCCCGTCCACGCCTCGTCGAGGACCAGCAGATCGGGCTCGGCCAGCAGCGCCTGCGCCACGGCGACCTTCTGGCTGCTGCCCTTGGAGAGCTCCGACAACGGCGTACGCCCGTATGCGGCGGCGCCGAACAGCTCCAGCCACTCGGTCGCGCGCCGCCGCGCCGCCCCGGCCCCGAGGCCGTGCACGCGGCCCATGTGCGTGAGGTAGCCGAGGGCGGTGAACGGCAGGGCGGCGGGGAATCTCTCGGGGACGAACGCCGTGCGCGGGCGCCCGGACACCCGCCCCTCGGAGGGCGCGTCGATGCCGGCGAGCAGCCGCAACAGGGTTGACTTCCCCGTGCCGTTGGCCCCATCGACGCGTATCAGGGAGCCCGTCCGTATGCCGAGGTCGACACCGCGCAGCACCCACGTGCCGCCCACGCCGTAGCGGCGGCCCACCCCGTCGAGCCGCACCGCAAGATCACGTTCCATGGGGTCATCCTCGCGCACGGGCCGCGGCACCCGGCTGGCAGACTGGCGGACGTGAGCAGCGAAGAACCGACGACCCCCGCACCACAGGACGCCCGCGACGAGGCCCCGCAGTTCGTGCTGCCGCTGGTCGCCCACATCGAGCGCGCCGCTCCCCCGGCCCGCACGGACGCCCTGGAGACCGCGGCCCGCGCCGTCCTGACCATCCTGAGCGACGAGCGGTCCCTCGGTGAAGGCCCGTGGGCGCAGGCGATGCACGACTGGCAGGACGCCCGGATCCGCAAGGTGGTGCGCAGGGCGCGCGGCGCGGAGTGGCGCAGGGCCGAGGCGCTGCCGGGCATCACGGTCACCGGCAAGTCGGCGGAGGTGCGGGTCTACCCGCCGGTGCCCCTCGACGGCTGGCCCAAGGACCTGGCACGCCTCCAGGTGTCGGGCACGGAGCTCGACGACCCGGAGCCCCCGGCCGGGGCCGATCCGGCGTACCCCGTCCTGTGGATGAGCCCCGAGGTCGACATGTCGGCGGGCAAGTCCATGGCGCAGGCCGGGCACGGCGCGCAGCTGGCCTGGTGGGAACTGTCCCCCGAGGACCGCGCGGCCTGGCGCGACGCGGGCTTCCCCCTCTCGGTCCGCACCGCCGACGCGTCCCGCTGGCGCGCCCTCACGACGAGCGGCCTCCCGGTGGTCCGCGACGCGGGCTTCACCGAGATCACCCCGGGTTCATGCACGGTGGTGGCCGACCACCCGGCCCTGCGTCGCGGGCACCAGTCCTGACCGACATCTCGCGCGATTGAACACCCCACCCGTATCTTCCGTACTCCCCGGTACCACCGGCGACACGGGAGCACCACGGGAGGCACCTTGCGGCGCGTCAACGGCACGGCTCTGATCATCGCGGCACTCGTCGCCACACTGGGGGCCATCGCGTTCCCCGTGTGGTCCTACGCCGACCGGTCCGGCACCGGGCCCGCCAATCTGGCCGCCGGGTCCGTGGCCACGCAGTGGGGGCCGCTCTCCGCGGCCGACCGGGACCTGCTCGTGAAGGTGCGGCTCGCCGGGCTGTGGGAGATACCCGCGGGGCAGCAGGCCGTCGAGCGTGCGCCGACCGAGGCCGTCAAGGAGGCGGGCGACCACCTCATCGTCGGGCACACCGACCTCGACAAGCGGACGCGCGCCGTGGCCGCGCAGCTGAGCGTCGAGCTGCCCAACCAGCCCACCGATCAGCAGCAGGGGTGGCTGGACGAACTGTCGGCGGCGAGCGGCGAAACGTACCAGCGGAAGTTCGCCAACCTGCTGCGCGTCTCGCACGGGAAGGTCTTCAGCGTCATCGCGCAGGTCCGCGACAGCACCCGCAACTCCCTGATCCGGCAGCTCGCCACGGACTCCAACCAGACCGTCCTCGACCACATCACGATGCTGGAGGCCACCGGGCTCGTCGACTTCGACGGGATCGCGAACGGTGCCGCGGCGACCGCGACCGCCAGCCCCACCGGCCCTCCCCCACCCTCCGGAGCCGTTCCCCCGGCGCCCGCGCCCGCCGGGCCGAGCGGCGATGTCTCCACCACGTCGAGGCCCTCGCCGGGGCCGCCCGGGGAGGTCGACACCGGTCGGCCGGAACCTCAAATGTAGCTCTGAACGTCTCCTCCCGAGGGTTCGATCCACCCGGCCGGGGCCATGGTCCTGGCAACGGGGGACGAAGGGGGAGCTGATATGGGGCAGCTGGGGAAGCGGCTGGGAACGGGGATCGGCTGGCGGCCCGAGATCGCGGGCGCCGTGGAGGACATGCCCGGCATCGACTGGGTCGAGGTCGTCGCGGAGAACGTGTGTCCCGGGCATCTGCCCGACTCTCTGCTGCGGCTGCGCGAGCGCGGTGTGACCGTCGTGCCGCACGGTGTCTCGCTGGGTCTCGGTGGCGCGGAACGTCCCGACGAGGGGCGGCTCACGGCGCTGGCCGAGCGGGTCGAGGCTCTCGGGGCGCCGCTGGTGACCGAGCACATCGCGTACGTACGGGCGGGCGGCGCCCTCACCGCGACGCAACCGCTCGAAGCCGGGCACCTGCTGCCGGTGCCGCGCACGCGCGACGCGCTGGATGTCCTCTGCGAGAACGTTCGGATCGCGCAGGACGCGCTGCCCGTGCCGCTCGCCGTGGAGAACATCGCGGCGCTGGTCTCCTGGCCGGGCGAGGAGATGACGGAGGGGCAGTTCCTGTACGAGCTGGTCGAGCGCACCGGCGTACGGCTCCTCATCGATGTCGCCAACCTCCACACCAATCACGTCAACCGCGGTGAGGACCCGGGCAAGGCACTCGATGAACTGCCGGTCGAGGCCATCGCGTACGTCCATGTGGCGGGCGGTTTCGAGCGGGACGGCGTCTGGCACGACAGTCACGCGCACCCCGTGCCGGAGCCGGTGCTCGCGGTCCTCGCCGACCTCGCGTCGCGTGTTTCCCCGCCCGGGGTCCTGCTGGAACGGGATGAGAACTTTCCTGAACCGGGCGGGCTGGAGCGGGAGTTGGATGCCATTCGTACGACGGTGAAGACGTCCGGCGATGCCGTCGTGGACGTCCTCGGCGAGCGCCGTGACGTTCCTGCCGCCTCCGACGCCGCCCGTCAGCGCACCGCCGTCGCCGAGGCCGCCCTCCTCTCCGCGCTCGTCGCGGGCACCCCGGCGCCCGAGGGCTTCGACCACGCGCGGCTGAAGGTGCAGAGCCACGCCCTGGCCGCCAAGCGGGCCGACGTCGTCGCGAAGGTCGCGCCGGAGCTGCCGGAGATCCTCGGCGCGGCGTACCGCGGCGAGTTCCTCGCGTACGCGAGGACGCGGCCCATGACCGGCGGCTACCGGCACGACGCGCTGGACTTCGCCTGGCACCTGATGCTCGCGGGACGCCCCGAGGACGCGGACGCCCGGCGGAGGTTGCGCGACTGGTGGCTGGAGCGTTCGGGGCCCGCCCCGCTGTCGCGGCGCCCCGCGGCGCGACTGCTGCGGGCCACCCGCCGGGCCCTGTTGAGGCGGTGACGCCATGACCATCGTGGCGATGGTGTACACGGTCGTGGTCTCGCTCGCCGCCGTCGAGCTGATCCGGGGTGTGGCGGCGGCCCGCCGCACCGGTTCCCCGTACCGGGGGAGGCGGCCGCTCGACGCCGAGCACGGTGTCCACGTACGCGGAACGCTGGAGGCCGCCTTCCTCGCCGGCGGTCCCGCCCGCGCCGCGGACGCGCTGATCGCGGGTCTGCACGAGGACGGCCGCCTGGTCGTCGCGGGCCCCGGCGTCGTCGGGATCACCGGGTCCGTCGGCAGGAACGCCGCCGAGCAGGCGGTCATCGACGCCCACGCCGCGGCGCCGAGCGGTGCGCTGCACCGGCTGCGGATGGCCGTGATGCGCAGCCTGCCGGTGCAGGAGACGGGTGAGGGGCTGGCCCGCCGGGGTCTTCTGGTGCGGCCGGGACGCCGGCGGAAGTGGCGCGTCCGGGCCGGGAGGCAGATCGTCCTGACCTTCTTCGGGTTCGTGGGTTGCGCTGTCGCGGCTCTGCTGTTGTCCGCCGACAGCCTCGCGCTGCCGGGCGGTTCGGGGTCACCCCTCGTCGACATCCTGGTCCTGCTGCCCGGCGCCCTGTTCGGCATCGTGAGCGGCGTGATCTGTCGCGGGGTCACTTCGAAGCAGCTCACGGTGGCGGGACGGTACGCGCTGCGGCAGTACGTCGCCTCGACGCGCCATCTGCCCGGCGCCGCGCACCAGGTGGCGACGCGCGGCCTCTCGCGGGCCCACCCGGACATCCGCTCCCAGCTGATCGCGGCGGCCCGGCTCCCCGTCCCGCCCGCCGTCCCCGCCGACCCCGGCAGGTCCGGGCACCGGAACGCGCCCGCGTGGAACGCACAGGGTGGCGGCACACCGGCCTGGTGCGGTTTGGACGCGGGCGACGACAGCGGTGGCTTCGCCTGCTCGGGCAGTGGCGGCCCCTCCTGCTCGGGCGGCGGCTCGTCGTGCGGCGGGGGCGGGGGCGGTGGATCCTCCTGCGGCGGGGGCGGTGGGGGCTCGTCCTGCGGGGGCGGCGGAGGCGGGTCGTCCTGAACGGGCCGCCCGCGTGACCACCCTCCATGTCAGCACCGCCCGCCTCACCACCGTCCGCCCAGTCCTGACTCCTTCCGGGGGCGCACGCCGCGCTCAACGGCTCATGGGGCCGGTACGGCAGGTGACGTACTCCCGGCCGTATCGGGCCGCGCCCCTCCCCCGGCGCACTAACGTGCGGTGCCGCACCAGGAGGCACCATGCGATTACGAACCATCAACGGCACCGGCCTCATCGTCGCGGGACTCGTCGCGACCGTGGCCGCCCTGCTCTTCCCCCTCTGGTCCTACGAGGACCGCTCGGGCACCCCGCTCGACCTGCTCGACACCGACACCGTGTCCACCGACTTCGGGCCGCTCTCCGCCCTGGACCGGGACTTCATCACCAAAGTCCGCCTCGCGGGCCTGTGGGAGCTGCCCGCCGGGCAGCAGGCCGAGGAGCGCGGCACCACGAAGGCCGTGCGGACCGCGGGCAAGCACCTCGTGGACGGCCACACGTTCCTCGACGCGCGCGTACGCGAGGTCGCCACCCGGCTCGACCTGGAACTGCCGAGCCAGCCGAACGCGCAACAGCGCGACTGGCTGGCGGAGTTGAGCGGTGCCCGCGGGGAGACGTACAACGAGGAGTTCGCGAACATCCTGCGCCGCGCGCACGGCAAGGTGTTCTCCGTCGTCGCCGACGTGCGCGCGAACACCCGCAACTCGCTGGTGCGCACGCTGGCCGACGACACGAACACGACCGTCCTCGACCACATCACGGTCCTGGAGGAGACCGGCCTCGTCGACTTCGAGGGCCTCGCCCGGGACGCGGCGAGCACCGGCCCCGACGCCCCCGCGACCCGCTCACCGGCCCCGCCGGGCCCCACGGACGCCCCCGGCTCCGCGAATCCGGTCACCCCGTCGCCCACGTTCCCACTGCCGCCCGCGGCGTCCCGGCCCAAGCCCGGGACCGACTGACCGACGGAAACGGAACGTTACCCACCCGTCACCCCGTGTCCACATACTGGAAACGCCATGGCGTATCGCGGCGCCTTCGCATAGAAAACCGCCATGTTCTGGGTCCCTCTGCTCCTCCTCGCCTGCGCCGCGGCCGGTCTGTCCTGTGGTCGGCTCTGTCTCGCCACGAGCCGCGCCGCCGCCCAGGAGCGGTCCGCGAGCCGCGGGCACGAACTCACCCTGTACGAGACGGCGTTCCTCTCCGGAGGCCCGTCCCGCGTCGCCGACGTGACGCTCGTCGCGATGGCCAGGGCGCGTCGGCTGCTGATCGCGCACACCGGCTGGGCGACCGTCGTCGACCCTGTCGGCCGCGACGACATGGAGCGTTCGGTGCTCGGCGCGATCGGTCCTGCCGGGCAGTCGCCGATAGCGCCGATACGGCTTGGTGCCGCGGCCGCCCACCCGGTGCGGGCGCTCGCGGACCGGCTCGTCGCGGCGGGGCTGGCCGTCCCGGACGGCCTGGGGGCGGGGGTCGCGGCGGCCGTGCGGCAGGTGTGGGCGGCGACGGGCGTCGTACTCGCCCTGGGCACCGTGGCGGTGCTGATGCCCGCGCAGGGCCCGGTGCCGTCCGGTCCGGCGTCGAACGGTCAGGTGCCGGTCGCGGTCTGGTTCGCGCTGCCGCTGCTGCTCTGCACGGCCTGCCTGGTCATCGCGCGCGTCGAGGTGCATCCGTACACGCGGTGGGCGTCCCCCGCGGGCCAGCGGCTCCTCGGGGCGGTGCCCGCGGGCGGCGAGGAGCTCACGGCCGTCGCCGTGCGCGGGGTCCGCGCCACGGGGGACCCGGGGCTGCGGGCGGCGTTCTCGCACCGGCCGCACCGGCCGCGCAAGTGAGCGGTCCGGGCCCAACAGGGGCCATTGCCACGACACCTGCGCACAGGTGCTTTACATAGCCAAATACCACAAGATAGACAAGCGCGATGAGAGCAGCCGCCGCCCGGTACGGAACCGCCGGGTCCCTGGTCCTGACCGCCCTCGTCGCCGCCCCCGCGGGCAGCGCGACCGGCACCCCTCCCTCCCCCGAGGCGCACGGCGTCGCCGTCGCCGCCCAGCGCGCCGAGGCCGCCGGGATCCACTGGGGCACCTGTGCCAAGGCTGAGGGCCTCCCCCCGTCCGTCCGGTGCGGCACCGTCACCGTGCCGCTCGACTACGCCCACCCCGACGGCAAGCGCATCAAGCTGACCGTCAGCCGCACGAAGGCCACGAAGAAGAGAGCGGGCAAGGCGGTCGCACGCCAGGGCGCGCTGGTCTACAACCCGGGCGGCCCCGGCGCGTCGGGCACGTACTTCCCGCTGGTGGGCGTCATGCCCGAGTGGAAGCGCATCGCGGCGGCGTACGACCTGGTCGGCTACGCGCCGCGCGGGGTCGACAGGTCCGCGCCCCTCTCCTGCCAGGACCCGAAGGACTTCTCGCACGCGCCCTCCCAGGCGCCCACGCACCCCGACCACGCGTACAAGCAGGAGCGGATCGCGCGCGCCAAGGCGTACGCGCGGGGGTGTGTGCAACGCAACCCCGGCGTACGCCACTTCACCACGCTGAACAACGCACGCGACCTGGACGTGCTGCGGGCGGCGCTCGGCGAGAAGAAGCTGACGTTCATGGGGGCGTCGTACGGCACGTACTTCGGGGCGGTCTACGCGACGCTGTACCCGTCGCACGTGCGCCGCATGGTCTTCGACTCGGCGGTCAACCCCGACCCCGAGCAGGTCTGGTACCGCAACAACCTCGACCAGTCGCTGGCGTTCGAGCGGCGGTGGGCGGACTTCCGCACCTGGGTGGCCAAGCACGACAAGACGTACCACCTGGGCAGGACGGCCGACGACGTCCTGCGCAGCTACGAGAAGGCGGACGCCGCGCTGGCCCGCAAGCCCGCGGGCGGCAAGGTCGGCCCCGGGCAGCTGCAATCCGCGTTCCTCCAGGCCGGGTACTACGACGACTACTGGCCGATGCGTGCGGCGGCCCTCTCCGCGTACCTGAAGGGCGACCCGAAGCCGCTCATCGAGCAGGCCGCGCCCGAGCCTCGCGGCGCCGCCCAGAGCGAGAACGGCAACGCGGTCTATACGGCTGTCGAGTGCAACGACGCGCCCTGGCCCACGGACTTCGCGACCTGGGACCGCGACAACTCGGAGCTCGCGCGCGTGGCGCCCTTCGAGACGTGGGACAACGCGTGGATGAACCTGCCGTGCGCCTACTGGGAGGCGCCCCGGCAGCAGCCCCTCGACGTGGGCACGCCCGCGGGCGCGCTGCCGCCGACGCTGATCCTGGCCGCCGAACGCGACGCGGCGACGCCGTACGAGGGCGCCCAGGAGCTGAACCGCAGACTGTCGGGCTCGGCCCTGGTCACCGAACGCGCCGCCGGCACGCACGGCATCGCGGGCGGCCCCAACAAGTGCGTCAACGACCACCTGAACGCCTACCTCCTGGAGGGCAGGCTCCCCGTACGGCGCGCGGCGTCGTGCGCACCGCACAAGGAGCCCCGTCCGTCGACCGCTGTGCGGGCGGCGGAACTTCCCAGGGAACGCTAGGGCCTGCCCCAGCCGTTCACAGCGCGGCCAGGCGCTCCAACGGGAACGGCGGCTGGGCGAGCGGACGCACCGCGAGCCGCGTCAGCGGCAGCGCGTTGTCGTCACCGGCCGTGCGGTTGGCGTGCAGGACGCCGCAGTGGGTGCAGCGGTGGACGAGGACCCATTCGCCGTCTCCGCGGACGGAGATGGCGAGGGGTTCCATCCGGGCACCGCAGTCGGCGGCCCGGTCGCCCGGGGTGTCGTCGAGGTGACGGCTCCACAGGCAGTTCGGGCAGTGATTGCGGTGGTCGGTGCCCGGTGCGGTCATCGGGACGTCGAGACCGCACTGAAGGCAGCGGAAGGACTGGGCGCGCGCTTCAGTGCGGGCCCGCCGAGAGGTGTTGCGGGACATGGTGAGGATGACTCCTGAGCGTTGCGGAAGGGGATGACTCCGAGCTGTTCCGCAGGGCCCTGGGCATACACTCACCGTCTTTCTGTCCGTGGCTTCGACCTCTCGATGAAACCCGCACCGGACAGGCGCGGCAACCGAATTACCTAGGCGAGACCCGCCACGAGCTCCGCCACCGACTTGCGGCGGCCCGTGTAGAACGGGACCTCTTCGCGTACGTGCATGCGGGCCTCGGAGGCGCGCAGGTGACGCATGAGGTCGACGATGCGGTACAGCTCGTCGGCCTCGAAGGCGAGGAGCCACTCGTAGTCGCCCAGGGAGAACGAGGCGACCGTGTTGGCGCGCACGTCGGGGTAGCCGCGGGCCATCATGCCGTGGTCCTTGAGCATGCGGCGACGGTCCTCGTCGGGCAGCAGGTACCAGTCGTAGGAGCGCACGAAGGGGTAGACGCTGATGTAGTTGCGCGGCGTCTCGTCGGCGAGGAAGGCCGGGATGTGCGACTTGTTGAACTCGGCGGGGCGGTGCAGCGCCATGTTCGACCAGACCGGTTCGAGGGCGCGGCCGAGCTTGGTGCGGCGGAAGAGGTTGTAGGCCTCCTGCAGCTCGTCGGCGGTCTCGGCGTGCCACCAGATCATCAGGTCGGCGTCGGCGCGCAGACCGGAGACGTCGTAGGTGCCGCGGACGGTGACGTCCTTGGCGGCGAGCTGGTCGAACAGGTCCTGGACCTCTTCGGCGTAGCCCGCGCGCTGCTCGGGCAGCACGTCGCGCAGCTTGAAGACGGACCACAGGGTGTAGCGGATGACCTCGTTGAGGTCCTTGGCCTTCTTGCCCGCGTTGGGCGTCTTGGCGGGGGCGTCGTCACTCATGACCCTATTCTCCTCCGCCGCCGTGCAGACTCTGCACCGGGTTGCGGGTGAGCTCCTCCACACCGGCCCGGTCGCCGCCCAGCTGGTCGACGGCGGCATGGGCGCTCGCGATGCAGGCGGGGATGCCGACGCCGTCGTACGCCGCTCCGCACACGGCGAGTCCCGGCAGCTTGGCCACGTGCTCGCGGATACGGGCCACGCGCGCGTGGTGCCCGACGGGATACTGCGGCAGGCCGTCGTGCCAGCGGGTGACGCGAGTGGCGACGGGCTCGGCGTCCAGGCCGGTGGCGGCGCGCAGGTCACGCCGGGAGAGTTCGATGAGCTCGGCGTCGTCGCGCCGCAGGATCTCCGTCTCGCCGTACCGCCCCACCGACGTCCGAAGGACGAGCAGGTCGGGGTCCTCGTCGTCGATCCAGCCCCACTTGCGCGACGCGAACGTGGACGCCTTGATGGTGTGCCCGTCGACCGGCGGGACGAGAAAACCGCTCCCTTCAGGGAGGTCGGTTTCGCTGCGCCGGTACGCGAGGGTCATCAGCGCCATGGAGGCGTACTCGACCGTGGCGAGCTCGGCAGCGGCGGCGGGGGCCTCGACGCCGAGGAGCGCGGCGGCGGAGTGCGCGGGCACGGCGACGACCACGGCGTCCGCGTCGATGACCTGCTCCTCGGTGCCGACCTGCCAGCCCGTCGGGGTGCGCCGCAGCTCGGTGACCGGTGTGCCCGTGCGGATCTCGCCGCCCCGCGCGCGCACCGCGTCGGCGACGGCGAGCGGCAGCTGTCCGACGCCGCCCTCGATGCCCATGAAGACGGGCCCTGTCTGCTGGTTCTTCGCCGCGCGCGCCTGGATGGCGCGGACGCCCTCCGTGAGGGAGGTGTGCGTGCGGGCGGCCTCGAAGAGCTGGGGGACGGCCGAGCGCATCGAGATGCGGTACGCGTCGCCCGCGTAGACCCCGCCGAGCAGCGGTTCCACGAGCCGGTCGACGACTTCCCTGCCGAGGCGCGCGGCGACGTACTCGCCGACGGCGACGTCGTCGCCGACTTCGGTGGGCGGCAGTTCGCCGTCCCGTGCGATGCGGCGCAGGCCCTCTTCGGAGAGGACACCCGCGAGGGCGGACGCGTCGCCGGGTACGCCCATGACGTGGCCCTTGGGCATGGGGCGCAGGGCGCCGCGGGTCCAGATCGCGGCGGTCGCGGTGGCGGGCGGCTGGAGGCGGTCGGCGAGGCCCACCTCGCGGGCGAGGGCGACGGCCTCGGGGCGGCGGGCGAGCAGCGACTCGGCGCCGAGGTCGACGCGGACCCCGGCGATCTCCCCGGCGTGGAGCTTGCCGCCGAGCCGGTCGGAGGCCTCCAGGACGGTCACCCTGCGGTCCGGGTCGGCGGTGAGCAGCCGGTGCGCGGCGGCCAGTCCGGCGATCCCGCCTCCGATGACGACGGCGTGACCGTTACCCGTACCTGTGTCCGTTGCGCGCATGCCTCCACTCTCTCAGACCCCGTCCTCGCGACCGGCGAGTCCCCACCGTGACCTCATCGGGACCGCACGGCAACCATCGTTGTGCCCCGCTCCTCCGTCGTAGGAGCATCAGTCACCGTTCCTCGGGGGGTACGCCGATGCGCGCGTCCAGCAAGTCCGCTCAGCACCGCACGATCCAGGTCTTCGCCGGTCTCCTGCTGGCGATCGCGCTCGCGCTCACGGGGTGCACGAACGCGGGGGACGACAGCAGCGACTCCGGTGCCGGGGGCAGCGACAAGGCCGCGGGTCTCCAGGCCGAGGGCAACGGGAAGGGCGCCGCGGGCAGCAAGGCCGACCGCGAGCAGCCCAAGCTCACCGACACCCACATCATCCGCACCGCGAAGCTCACCGTCCGCGTCGACGATGTGCCCGAGGCGCTGGACGAGGCCCGCGAGGCGGCCGAGGACGCCGGGGGCATCGTGGGGAACGAGAGCACCTCGCGCGACGGCGAGGGACGCGAGCGCTCCCGTGTCGTGCTGCGCGTGCCGCAGGACAAGTACGAGGACGTCCTCACCGCCCTCGAAGGCACCGGCAAGCTCCTCGGCAAGGACGCGAAGGCCCAGGACGTCACCGATCAGGTCGTCGACGTGGAGAGCCGCGTCAAGTCGCAGCGGGCGAGCGTGGCGCGCGTGCGGGAGCTGATGGACAGGGCGACCAAGCTCAGCGATGTGGTCACCCTGGAGGGGGAGTTGAGCACCCGCCAGGCCGACCTGGAGGCGCTGCTCGCCCAGCAGGCGTCGCTGAAGGACCGGACGAGCCTGGCCACGATCACCCTCTCGCTCACCGAGAACGGGGCGACGGCGGACGCGCAGGACGACGACCCGTCGTTCGGGGACGCGCTCGGGGGCGGCTGGGACGCGTTCGTGACCGCGCTGCGCTGGGTCGCGATCGTCCTCGCGGCGGTCCTGCCGTTCGCGGCGGTCGTGGCGCTGCTCGCGCTGCTGTGGCTGCGCGTCGTACGTCCCCGGTGGATGCGCCGGGCCGCGGGCGACGGACAGGGCGAGGACTGAGCGCGCGGCGACCCCGCCGTAGCGTGTGCCCATGAGCGGCACGAGCAGTACACGAGAGCGACTGGTGATCATCGGGGGCGACGCGGCGGGCATGTCCGCCGCGTCGCAGGCGCGCAGGCTCAAGGGCCCCGACGAACTGGAGATCGTCGCGTTCGAACGCGGCCACTTCACGTCGTACTCCGCCTGCGGCATCCCCTACTGGGTGGGCGGCGACGTCGGCGAGCGGGACGATCTGATCGCGCGGACGCCCGAGCAGCACCGTGAGCGGGAGATCGATCTGCGGATGCGCACGGAGGTGGTGCGGATCGACGTCCCGGGCCGCCGCGTCCTGGCCCGGGATCCGGAGGCGGGCGAGGAGTACTGGACGGCGTACGACAAGCTCGTCATCGCCACCGGCGCGCGCCCCCTGCGCCCGGCGCTCCCCGGCATCGACGCGCCCAACGTGCACGGTGTGCAGACCTTGGACGACGGCCAGGCCCTGCTCGACACGCTGGCCCGGACGCCGGGCCGCCGCGCCGTGGTGATCGGCGCGGGCTACATCGGCGTCGAGATGGCGGAGGCCCTCGTCAACCGCGGCTACGAGGTGACGGTCGTCAACCGCGGCAAGGAGCCGATGGCGACGCTCGACCCGGACATGGGCTGCCTCGTGCACGACGCGATGACGGGCATGGGCATCGCCATGGTGAACGGCGCCGAGGTCACCGAGATCCTGACGGACGACGACGGGCGGGCCGGGGCGGTGGTGACGGCGGACGCCGAGTACCCGGCGGACGTGGTGGTGCTCGGCATCGGCGTACGTCCGGAGACGAAGCTCGCGCGTGAGGCGGGTCTGCCGCTCGGCGCGTACGGCGGACTCCTGACCGACCTGGCGATGCGGGTGCGCGGCCATGACGACATCTGGGCGGGCGGCGACTGCGTGGAGGTCCTCGACCTGGTGTCGGGGCGCGAGCGGCACATCGCGCTCGGCACGCACGCCAACAAGCACGGGCAGGTCATCGGCTCCAACGCGGGCGGGGGCTACGCGACGTTCCCCGGCGTCGTCGGCACGGCGGTCAGCAAGGTCTGCGACCTGGAGATCGCCCGTACCGGTCTGCGCGAGAAGGACGCGCTGGCCGCGGGCTTCCGCTTCGTGACGGTGACCATCGAGTCGACGAGCCGGGCCGGTTACTACCCGGGGGCCGCGCCGATGAAGGTGAAGATGATCGCCGAGCGGCGCACGGGGCGGCTCCTCGGCGTCCAGATCGTCGGCCGCGAGGGCGCGGGCAAGCGCGTCGACGTGGCGGCCGTCGCGCTGACGGCGCAGATGACGGTGGAGCAGATGACGGCGCTCGACCTCGGGTACGCGCCGCCGTTCTCCCCGGTGTGGGACCCGGTCCTGGTGGCGGCGCGCAAGGCGGTGGCGGCGGTGCGGTCGGAGAGTTAGGACCCCCGGGACCGCGAGAAGGGTCCCTGCCCGATCGGACAGGGACCCTTTTCAGACATCTTTCAGACGTCCGCCGTTCAGACGGCCGTGCGCGTGTGCACGTACTCCACGAGGCGGGTCAGCGCCTCAGGGTCGGTCGTGGGCAGGACGCCGTGCCCGAGGTTGAAGATGTGCCCCTCCAGACCGCTCGCAGCGGCGAGGACCTCGTCCGCCTTCCGCTCGACGGCCTCCCGCGTGGAGAAGAGGACGGCCGGGTCCAGGTTGCCCTGGATCGCCTTGCCGGGCCCGACGCGGCGCGCGGCTTCGTCCACCGGCACCCGCCAGTCCGCGCCCACGACATCGGCGCCCGCCTCACCCATGAGACCGAGGAGCTCGCCGGTGCCGACACCGAAGTGGATGCGCGGCACGCCGTACGAGGCGACCGCGTCGAAGACCTTCGCCGAGGCGGGCATCACCGAGCGGCGGTAGTCGGCGGGCGCCAGCGCGCCCACCCACGAGTCGAAGAGCTGCACGGCGCTCGCACCCGCCTCGATCTGCACCTTCAGGAAGGCGGCGGTGATCTCCGCGAGGCGGTCGAGCAGGTCGGCCCAGAGCTGCGGGTCGCCGTACATCAGCGCCTTGGTGTGCTCGTGGTTACGGCTCGGACCGCCCTCCACGAGGTAGCTCGCGAGAGTGAAAGGCGCACCGGCGAACCCGATGAGCGGCGTCGAGCCGAGCTCGGCCGTCAGCATCCCCATCGCCTCGGTGACGTAGTGGACGTCGTCGGGCGTGAGGTCCCGCAGCTGAGCGAGGTCGGCGCGCGTACGGATCGGCTTCTCGACGACGGGACCGACGCCCGGCTTGATGTCGAGGTCGATGCCGATGGCCTTGAGCGGGACGACGATGTCGCTGAAGTAGATGGCGGCGTCGACGTTGTGGCGGCGCACGGGCTGCAGCGTGATCTCGGTGACGAGGTCGGGGCGCATGCAGGACTCCAGCATGGCCGTGCCCTCGCGGACCTTGCGGTACTCGGGAAGTGAGCGCCCCGCCTGCCGCATGAACCAGACCGGCGTGTGCGGCACTGCCTCGCGCCTGCACGCCTTCATGAAGGGGGAGTCGTACGTCGCTGTGTTCTGCCGGCCCTCGGGGCCACGGCTGTCATTGGCACTCACGCGGAAAGTCTCGCACGTTGACCGGGAACCCCCCGACGGGTGTCTCTCCCTGCGCGAAGGCGCCGTTCCCCTTAACCTTCCCCGCATGGCTGCGGCTCAGGGACAACGGTCGGACGGCGCTGGCGAGATGGACGGTTCGGAGGGAAAGGTGGCGGATTCGACTCCGTTGCCCTTCCGCGCGGCGGTCGACGCGCTGCGGGGGGCACGGCTGCGGCCGGAGATCGAGATCGATCCGACGCGGCCGCCGCAACGGCTCGCGCCGCACGCGTACGCGCTGGAGGCGGCGGTCGTGGACGGTGAGGAGGA
This sequence comes from Streptomyces sp. Je 1-369, assembly GCF_026810505.1. Taxonomy (NCBI): domain Bacteria; kingdom Bacillati; phylum Actinomycetota; class Actinomycetes; order Kitasatosporales; family Streptomycetaceae; genus Streptomyces; species Streptomyces sp. Je 1-369. The sequence goes on along the minus strand of NZ_CP101750.1, from coordinate 6,839,334 downwards.
CCTCGCCGACGGCAGACTCGTACTGCTCCACGATCCGGCGGGGCACGACGCGTGGCAGGGCACTTTCCGGCTCGTCACGCTCGTACGGGCGGAGCTCGAACCGGAGATGGCGGCGGATCCGCTGCTGCCGGAGGTCTGCTGGTCGTGGCTGACCGGGGCGCTGAGTGCGCGGGGGCTCTCGGCGGGCGAGGCGAGCGGCACGGTGACGCGCGCCGGCTCGCACTACTTCGGAGGGCTCTCGGAGCGGCCGCCCGCCTCGCAGATCGAGATCCGGGCGTCGTGGACGCCGCGGGAGGGCGGTGGCGGGGTGCCGGACACGGGGGCGCATCTGGCGGCGTGGTGCGATCTGCTCTGCCAGGTCGCGGGGCTGCCGCCGGTGGGGGCGGACGGGTCCGGCGGATCGGCGGGGCCGGGCGGGTCGTCCGGTCCGGGCGGGTCGGGCGACGGCTCCGTTGTGTCACTGCCGCAACGGCGGGGCCCCCTGCCTCGCTGACGAACACCCGCTCGATCCTTCCTCGAACATTCACTCCCCTACCCCGCGGCCCGCGCCGCGGGGTTCGTCTTGTACCGGGGTTTGCCTCGCGAGGGGTCACTCGAACGTGGGCGTGTTCGGTTTGATCTTCGGATGATCGAGTGCGTGTCCGAATTGCCCGAATTATTGCTCACCAAATCGTGATCATTCCCTAAAGGCGACAAGGATTGCTGCCGAAGAGGTTTGTGACCTTGAAAGCACGGTTCGTCCCGGCTTCATCCCCGAGCCGGCCCCTCCCGTCCCCCCATCCAGGAGGCCTGGTGTCCGTTCTCCTCGAGCAGCCCGCAAGCCTGGTCGCCTACCGCCCGAACAAGCCGACCGCCATGGTCGTCGTGGCCGACCCCCGCGTCCGTTCCACCGTCACCCGCCACCTGTGGGCACTCGGTGTACGCGACGTCATCGAGGCCTCGTCCATCGCGGAGGCTCGTCCCCGCATCGGCAACCCCCGGGACATCTGCGTCGCTGATGTCCACCTCCCCGACGGCTCCGGCCTGACGCTCCTCTCCGAAACCCGTGCCGCGGGCTGGCCCAACGGCCTCGCCCTCTCCGCCGCCGACGACATCGGTGCCGTGCGCAACGCCCTCGCGGGCGGCGTCAAGGGCTACGTCGTCACCGGCACCCGTACGAACGTCGGACTCCCCACCCGCCCCGGCGCGGCCCCCATCGGTTCGGCCGCCGCCCGCATGCACCGTCGCCCTCCGGGCACCCCGAGCCACCCCGGCGGCTACCGAGAGCTGTCCGGCCGTGAGGTCGAGGTGCTGCGCCTGGTCGCGGAGGGCCAGTCCAACAAGGCCATCGGCGTCTCGATGGGCCTGTCCGCCCTGACCGTGAAGAGCCACCTCGCCCGGATCGCGCGCAAGCTCGGCACGGGTGACCGGGCCGGGATGGTGGCGGTCGCGCTGCGCACCGGCATCATCCACTGACTGATTTACACCCCCCGAGCGCCCGTCGACGGAACGTTCCGTCGACGGGCGCTGTCCATACACAGATACCCTTGACAGGTGACCGACGCCCAAGAGACCGCAGCAGACAACTCACTGCGAACCACCGGAGGCGCTCCTCCGGACGACGTCGAAACGGCGCCGACCCCGTTGCTCGAGCCCCGCGACGGCATTCCGGCGGTGATCGCCGACGAGGACGCCCTCGCGGAGATGATCGCCGCGTACGCCGGTGGCACCGGCCCCGTCGCCGTCGACGCCGAGCGCGCGTCCGGCTACCGGTACGGACAGCGGGCCTATCTCGTCCAGCTCCGCCGCGAGGGCGCGGGCACCGCGCTCATCGACCCCGTCGCCTGCCCCGACCTGTCCGGGCTCGGCGAGGCCATCGGCGACGCGGAGTGGGTCCTGCACGCGGCCACGCAGGACCTGCCGTGCCTGCGCGAAATAGGCATGGTCCCGTCCCGCATCTTCGACACGGAGCTCGCGGGACGCCTCGCCGGTTTCCCGCGCGTGGGTCTCGGCGCGATGGTGGAGAGCGTGCTCGGCTACGTCCTGGAGAAGGGGCACTCCGCGGTCGACTGGTCGACCCGGCCGCTCCCCGAGCCCTGGCTGCGGTACGCGGCACTCGACGTGGAGCTCCTCGTCGACCTGCGCGACGCGCTGGAGAAGGAACTCGACCGACAGGGCAAGCTGGAGTGGGCCCGCGAGGAGTTCGACGCGATCGCGTCCGCGCCGCCCGCGCCGCCCCGCAAGGACCCCTGGCGCCGTACGTCCGGCATGCACAAGGTCCGCCGACGCCGTCAGATGGCGGTCGTACGGGAACTCTGGACCGCCCGCGACAAGGTGGCCCAGCGGCGTGACGTGTCGCCGGGCAAGGTGCTCAGCGACGGGGCGATCGTGGAGGCGGCGCTCGGGCTGCCGCCGAACGCGCACGCGCTGGCGGGCCTGACCGGGTTCGGGCACCGGATGGGGCGGCGGCAGCTGGAGCAGTGGCAGGCGGCGGTGGACCGCGCGAAGGCGCTCCCCGACGCGGACCTCCCCCAGCCCGGCCAGACGGTGAGCGGCCCGCCGCCTCCCCGCTCCTGGGCGGACCGCGACCCGGCGGCGGCGGCGCGCCTCTCCGCCGCTCGCGCGGCGATCTCCTCCCTCGCCGAGCAACTCAACATGCCCCAGGAGAACCTGATCACCCCGGACACGGTGCGGCGGGTGTGCTGGGAGCCGCCGACGCAGGTCGACGAGACGTCGGTTGCGGCGGCACTCGCGTCACACGGGGCGCGAGCCTGGCAGATCACGCAGGTGACCCCACCGCTGGTGGCGGCCCTCTCCTGACTCCACGCCGGACGCCGCCTCACACCGCCCTCCGGCACGTACGCCCCCGCACGAGCGGGCGGCGAGGGCGTGCGGGGGAGCCCCGCCGCGAGTGTGACCTTTGCCTCGCCGAGGTCGCCCTTGGCCACGTAGTTACCGACAAGTAGGGTGGACGGAGGAAGCGCGCCGCAGGTGTGGCGCAACCGCACCCTGGAGGAGAGCCATCGTGCCTCGTACCGTCAGGGACGTCGTCTTCGTGGACGGCGTCCGCACCCCGTTCGGCAAGGCGGGCCCGAAGGGCATCTACCACGAGACCCGTGCCGATGACCTCGTCGTGAAGGCCATCCGGGAGCTGCTGCGCCGCAACCCGGACCTCGACCCCGCCAAGATCGACGAGGTCGCCATCGCCGCGACCACGCAGATCGGCGACCAGGGTCTGACGATCGGCCGCACCGCCGGCATCCTCGCCGGGCTCCCGCAGTCCGTGCCCGGTTACTCCATCGACCGCATGTGCGCCGGCGCGCTGACCGCCGTGACGTCCGTCGCGGGCAGCGTGGCCTTCGGTGCGTACGACATCGCCGTCGCCGGTGGTGTCGAGCACATGGGCCGCCACCCCATGGGCGAGGGCGTCGACCCCAACCCGCGGTTCGTGAGCGAGAAGCTCGTCGACGAGTCCGCCCTGTTCATGGGCATGACCGCCGAGAACCTGCACGACCGCTACCCGAGCATCACCAAGCAGCGCGCCGACGAATACGCCGTGCGCTCGCAGGAGAAGGCCGCCAAGGCGTACGCCGACGGCAAGATCCAGGCCGACCTCGTGCCGATCTCCGTACGGCGCACGAACGAGGAGGCCGGTGAGACCGGCTGGGGCCTCGCCACCGCCGACGAGCCGATGCGTCCGGGGACGACCCTGGAGAGCCTCGCGAGCCTCAAGACGCCGTTCCGTACGCACGGACGCGTCACCGCGGGCAACGCCGCCGGTCTCAACGACGGTGCCACCGCCTCCCTCATCGCCTCCGAGGAGTTCGCTCGGGAGAACGGCCTGCCGGTCAAGATGCGGCTGGTCTCGTACTCCTTCGCGGGCGTCGAGCCCGAGGTCATGGGCTACGGCCCGATCCCGGCGACCGAGAAGGCCCTCGCCCAGGCGGGGCTGACGATCGGCGACATCGGTCTCTTCGAGGTCAACGAGGCCTTCGCCGTGCAGGTGCTCGCCTTCCTGGAGCACTACGGCATCGCGGACGACGACGCGCGCGTGAACCAGTACGGCGGCGCCATCGCGTTCGGCCACCCCCTCGCCTCCTCCGGCGTACGTCTGATGACGCAGCTGGCGCGGCAGTTCGAGGAGCAGCCGGAGGTCCGCTACGGCCTCACGACCATGTGCGTCGGCTTCGGCATGGGCGCGACGGTCATCTGGGAGAACCCCCACCACAAGGACGCCGGAGGCGAAGCATGAGCACCACGACCACCGAGCTCCTGAAGGGTGCGGCCGAGCTGTTCCCCGACGAGGTCGTCACGCAGGCGCACGTACGCCACCTCGACCTCCCCCACGGTGCCGGGCGCTTCGCGCTGATCACCCTCGACAACGGCTTCGACCACACCAAGCCGACCACCTTCGGGCCGCAGTCCCTCGCCAACCTGAACACGGCGATCGACCAGGTCGAGAAGGAGGCCTCCGAGGGCACGATCGTCGGCGTCGGCATCACCGGCAAGCCGTTCATCTTCGCCGTCGGCGCCGACCTCAAGGGCGTCGAGCTGCTGAAGAAGCACGACGACGCGCTCGCCATCGGCAAGGGCGGGCACGAGGTCTTCAAGCGGCTCTCCGGGCTCGCCGTGCCGACCTTCGCGTACTACAACGGTGCCGCGATGGGCGGTGGCGTCGAGGTCGGTCTGCACTGCTCGTACCGCACCGTCTCCAAGGCGCTGCCCGCGTTCTCGCTGCCCGAGGTCTTCCTCGGCCTGGTCCCGGGCTGGGGCGGCTGCGCGCTGCTCCCGAACCTGATCGGCGCCGACAAGGCCGTCTCGGTCATCATCGAGAACTCGCTGAACCAGAACCGTCAGCTCAAGGGCAAGCAGGTCTTCGAGCTCGGCATCGCCGACGCGCTCTTCGAGGGCGCGGACTTCCTGGAGCAGTCGCTGATCTGGACGGCGTCCGTCCTCAACGGCAAGACCGAGGTCGTCCGCCCCGAGATCGACCGCGGCGAGGGCTGGGACGCCGCCGTCGCGCGCGGCCGTGCCATCGCCGACTCCAAGGTGCACGGCGCCGCTCCGGCCGCCTACCGCGCCCTGGAGATCATCGAGGCCGCCAAGAACGGCGACCTGCAGGCGGGCTTCGACGCCGAGGACACCGCGCTCGCCGACCTCATCATGGGCGGTGAACTGCGCGCGGGCATCTACTCGTTCAACCTCGTGCAGAAGCGCGGCAAGCGGCCTGCGGGCGCCCCGGACAAGAACCTCGCGCGTCCGGTCACCAAGGTCGGCGTCGTCGGCGCCGGTCTGATGGCCTCGCAGCTCGCGCTGCTCTTCCTGCGCCGCCTCGAGGTGCCGGTCGTGCTGACCGACATCGACCAGGAGCGCATCGACAAGGGCGTGGGCTATGTCCACGAGGAGATCGACAAGCTGCTCCTCAAGGGCCGTATCAACCAGGACAAGGCCAACCGCCTGAAGGCGCTCGTCTCCGGTGTCCTGGACAAGGCCGAGGGCTTCTCGGACGCCGACTTCGTCATCGAGGCCGTCTTCGAGGAGATCGGCGTCAAGCAGCAGGTGTTCGCCGAGGTCGAGGCCGTCGCTCCGGCGCACGCCATCCTCGCCACCAACACCTCCTCGCTCTCGGTCTCCGAGATGGCGTCGAAGCTGAAGCACCCCGAGCGGGTCGTCGGCTTCCACTTCTTCAACCCGGTCGCGATCCTGCCGCTCCTCGAGATCGTGCGCGGCGAGCGGACGGACGACGCGTCGCTGGCCACGGCCTTCGGTGTCGCCAAGAAGCTGAAGAAGACCGCGGTGCTCGTGAAGGACGCCCCGGCGTTCGTCGTGAACCGCATCCTCACGCGCTTCATGGGCGAGATCCAGAACGTCATCGACGAGGGCACCCCGGTCGCCGTCGCCGAGAAGGGCGTCGAGCCGCTCGGTCTGCCGATGTCGCCGCTGGTGCTCCTGGAGCTCGTCGGTCCGGCCATCGGTCTGCACGTGTCCGAGACCCTGAACCGCGCCTTCCCGGAGCGCTTCACGGTCTCCCCGAACCTCGCGGCCGTCGTCAAGGCGGGCAAGCGCGGCTTCTACGTGTACGACTCCGGTAGGCCGGAGCTCGACCCCGAGGTCGCCGCGCTCCTGAAGCAGGGCGACTCCGTCCTGACCGAGGAGCAGGTGCGGGACCGCGTGCTCGACGCGGTGGCGCAGGAGATCGGGCTCATGCTCGACGAGGGCGTCGTCGCCGAGGCCCAGGACATCGACCTCTGCCTGATCACCGGCGCGGGCTGGCCCTTCCACCTGGGCGGCATCACGCCGTACCTGGACCGTGAGGGCGTCAGCGAGCGGGTGAACGGGAAGCGGTTCCTGGCGCAGGGCGTGGCGAGCGTACCGGCGTAACACCGCACAGCGACGGCAGTGGGCCGTACGGGACAACTCCCGTACGGCCCACTGCCGTTTGCGCACCTACGCCGCTCACACCCGCCCCCACGCCCCCAGCGCGAGACCCGCCTCCGCCTTCTGCCGGGCGATCCGCAACGTCCCGTCGAGCCCGATCGCCGCCATGACCACGCGGCCCCGCGCGTCGAGCGCGAGCGCGGGTGCACCCAGGCACGGTTCGCCGGTCTCCGCCCACCACAGGCCCGCCCCCTCGTCCTCCGTGGGGAACGCGGCGAGCGCGGGGCGGCCGGTGCTCGCGCGGTGGGCGATGACCGTGCAGTCGTAGCCGTCTATGGTCGTGCGGACGGCGGCCGTGGGGCCGGTGCCGGGGTTGCCGCCGAGGGGCAGCGCGGGGCCGCCGTCGGCCGGGCGGTGGGCGAGGACGCCGTCGCCGAGGGAGTCGGCCGCGTAGTACGTGAGGCGGTCGGGGCCGGTTTCCAGGGCCGTACCGGAGCCGGGGGCCGGGACGAGCGGGATGTCGTCGACACGCACCGGCTCACCGCCCTGCTGCTCCTGGGCCCAGCGCAGCGTGGCCTTGCCCGAGGGCGCGAGGACCTCGACGCGGCCCGTCGACGTGGCGACCGCGGTCATGCCGTCCAGGGTGTCGCGGACCTTGAAGTCCTTCCACCCCTCCCACTTGCCGCCCTTGCCCTCGCGGCGCATCCGGACGCTGCCCACCGCGTCCCGCACGAAGACGTGGACGGTGCCCGCGGCGTCGACCGCGGCGGCGGGCACCCCGAGGTGCGGGGCGCGCTCGACGAGCTTGGTGTGCGGGTTGCCGAGCGAGCGCCAGTCCATGAGGGGCCGCCCCGACTGGTACTGGATGGAGTGCACGACCTCGACGAGCGGCTTCCCCTCGGCGTCGCGCCGCTCGCGGCGGCCGACGAAGTGCACGTATCCGTCGGCGCCCTGGGCGAGCGTGAGGTACGTCAGGTCGGGCGCCTCGAAGAAGTCGGGGCCCTCCCAGTCGGGTCCGCAGGGCCTGGCCTCCGTCCAGCGCAGGAGGCCTCCCTCGGCGCGGGCGTAGGCGGTGAGACGGCCGTCACGGCCGCGCAGCAGCCAGCGGGCGGTCTCCGGCGCACCGGTGCTGCTTGACCTCGACGGCATGACTCGGCGCCAACCCTTCCACGTTCACGGACGCACGGTGTTCTGCCCATTAGTTTACGTTTGCCGCATGAATACTCTCGTCGTCGTCGATGCCGCGAACGTCGTCGGATCCGTGCCCGACGGGTGGTGGCACGACCGCCGGGGGGCCGCCGAGCGGCTGCGGGACTCCCTCGTCCGGTACGCTGAGGAGGGCCTGCCCGGGCATCCGGGGCCGCTGGAGGTCGTCCTGGTCGTGGAGGGCGCCGCGCGCGGCGTGGAGTCCGTGCCGGGCGTACGTGTGGAGAGCGCGTCCGGCAGCGGCGACGACCGGATCGTGGAGGTGGCCGCGAGCGCCGCGGGCCGCCCGTGTCTGGTCGTCACGGCCGACCGTGAGCTGCGCCGCAGGGTGGGCGAGACGGGCGCCGAGTGCGCGGGCCCCCGGACCGTACGCCCCTGAGCCCCGCCGGGCGACTAGCCCGCCACCCGTACGTACACCACCGCTCCCCCCGTCCGCAGCACCGGCTCGTACCCGACCGCGAGGAACCGGCGCAGTGCCGGGACGCGGTCCGGGGAGAACCGCTTGCCCTGTGAGTCGTCGACGACGACGGCCGGGGGGTGGCTGCGCAGCTCCTCGCGGAAGACCGGCCAGGCGCCGTCGACCGCGTACTTCTCGCCCACCTGGGGCCCGTTCCTGCCGCCGCTGTAGTTGGTGAGCAGTCCGGCCGTGAGGTAGCGGCTCGCGGGGGCGCGGTCGGCGAGCCAGTACGCCTCGGGGTGTATGCCCCAGAACAGCACGCGGTCGTCCGGCGCGGTGTGCGCCCTGACGGTCTCCGCGAGACGTGTGGCGTGGGCCAGTTCGGGGCGCGGCGCGAGCAGGCCCCACCCCAGGAACACGGCGCACGCGCACGCGGAGACGACGATGGCGCGGACCGTGCGCTCGCGCGGCAGGATCTGCAGCGCTGCCGTGCCCAAGAGGGCGAGCGGCGGCATGAGTTGCAGGTAGTAGTGGCCGAAGAAGTGGAAGCCGAGCAGTACGGCGGCCACGGACGAGGCGAGCCAGAGCCAGAGTTCGGGGGCGCCGGTGCGGGCGATGCGCAGGACGCGTACGACGGGCGCGACGATCCCCGCGCAGGCCGACGTGAGGATCGCCGCGTTGACCAATCCCCGCCCCAGTACGTGGAGTTCGGAGCCGGTGAAGGAGGCGTAGGCCCCCGAGCCCGTCACCGTCCAGAAGACGAAGCCCGTGGGGGTCGTCAGGAGGGCCGCGGCGAGGACGGGCACGCCGAGTCCGGCTGTCAGGCGCACCGTGTCGCGGCGGTGCGCCCCGGCCCGCCACAGCAGCCAGCAGACCGGGAGCAGCACCGCTCCCCCGGTCTGCTTGGCGAGGAACGCGCAGGCCACCGCGGCGCCTGCGGCTCCCCAGCGGCGCCGGTCGGCGCACCACATGGCGGCGGCCGTGCACGGCAGCATGAAGACTTCGAAGGCGGCGGCCTGGGTGTCCTCGGGGTTGAGGCCGATGGAGATCAGGAGGTACAGCACGCCGGCCGTGCGCCCCGCTCCGTCCCCCCAGCGGCGCCTGGCCAACGAGACCAGAAGCACCGCCGTCAGGAGCTGCGCGGCGACCGCGAGCACCTTGAGCGGGAGGAGCGAGCCGTCGCCGAAGAGCGCGAAGGCGCCCGCGTACAGCCAGGGGACGAGCGGCGGCTTGCGGTCGACGACGGTTTCGTAGAGCGCACCGCCGTGCGCCAGTATCTGCGCCTGCACGGCGAGGTACCCCTCGTCGGGGTTCCACAGCGGCCACCGGAAGGAGGGCAGCCGCGTCACGCACGCGAGGGCGGCGAGCGGCGGCAGCAGGCGGGCCCAGTAGGGGCCGGGGCGCCGGACACCGCCTTCGGCGACGTACTCCTCTCGCGGGCCCGGCACCCGGAGGTGGCGTACGGAGCGCGGTGACGCCGAGGGCGGCGCGACCATACGGGGTGTCTACCGTGCGTCGTTCGCGTGCGGGTCACGCTGGTGGAGACGGCTGTGCGAGCGCCCGTACACGAAGTAGACGACGACGCCGAGGACCATCCAGACGCCGAACCGCAGCCAGGTCTCCGCCGGCAGGTTCAGCATCAGCCAGAACGACGCGAGGACCGACAGGATCGGCACGAGCGGGACCAGCGGGGTGCGGAAGGCGCGCGGCAGGTCGGGGCGCTGCTTGCGGAGCAGGATGACGCCGAGGGCGACCACGACGAAGGCGAACAGGGTGCCGATGTTGACCAGTTCGGCGAGCTCGTCGATGGAGGTGAACCCGGCGACGACGGCGACGATCGCGCCGAGCAGGATCGTCGAGCGGTAGGGGGTGCCGAACTTCGGGTGGACCTTGGAGAACGACTGCGGGAGCAGGCCGTCGCGGCTCATGGCGAAGAACACGCGGGTCTGGCCGAGCAGCAGGATCATGCAGACGGAGGTGAGTCCGACGGCCGCGCCGAAGCTGATCACGCCGGACCAGAAGGGGTGCCCGACGGCCTTGAAGGCGTCCGCGAGCGGTGCGTCGGTGGAGAGGTCGGTGTACTTCTGCATACCGGTGACGACGACGGAGACGGCGACGTACAGGATCGTGCAGATGAGCAGCGAGCCGAGGATGCCGCGGGGCACGTCGCGCTGCGGGTTGCGGGTCTCCTCGGCGGCGGTCGCGACGATGTCGAAGCCGATGAACGCGAAGAAGACCACGGCGGCCGCGGTGAAGATGCCCATGACGCCGAAGTGCGAGGGCGTGAAGCCGAAGAGCAGCTGGACCAGCGGCGCGGTGATGCCGCCGCCGCCCTCGACGTGCTCGGTGGGCGGGACGAACGGGTCGTAGTTGGCGCCCGTGACGAGGAACGCGCCGACGACGATGACCAGGAGCACCACGGTGACCTTGACGGCGACGATGACGTTGGTGACCCGTGAGGAAAGCTTCATTCCGGCGACCAGGATGCCCGTGAGGACGAGCACGAGGACGGCGGCGAGCAGGTCGAAGCCGAACTGTCCCTCGTGTGTCCCGCTCAGTGCCTGCGGCAGGTGCATGCCCGCGGTGTCGAGGAGCGAGCGCAGATATCCGGACCAGCCGACCGCGACCACCGCGCAGCCGAGCGCGAGCTCCAGGATCAGGTCCCAGCCGATGATCCAGGCCGGGAATTCGCCGAGTGAGGCGTACGAGAAGGTGTACGCGGATCCTGCGACCGGCACGGTCGACGCGAACTCGGCGTAGCAGAGCGCCGCGAGGGCGCAGACGAGCCCGGCGACGACGAAGGCGAGTGCGACCGAGGGCCCCGCCGTCTCCTTGGCGATCTTTCCGGTCAGTACGAAGATGCCGGTGCCGATGATGACGCCGACGCCGAAGACCGTGAGGTCGAGGGCGGACAGCGACTTCTTGAGCGCGTGCTCCGGTTCCTCGGTGTCCTTGATGGACTGCTCGACGCTCTTCGTCCTGAAGAGGGTGCTGCTCACGGGCGTACCTCCCACGCTTGTCGTCCCCGACATGATCGAGAGGCCGGGTACCCCATAAGCGCCGGGACGGGCCCATTCACGCGAATGGGCCGGTTCCACCACCCGTACAGGGTGGTGTGACCGGCCCTTCGGCGGTGCGTGTCGACACTCAGTCGCGGGCGGGCTCCACGGAATCCACGGAGTCCACCGCGGCCGCGGTGTGCCGCTCGTACCGTCCGTCGAGCTTGGCGACCAGGCCCGTCACCTGACGGGAGATGTCCGGGGCGGTCAGGCCGATCTCCGCCATGATCTCCTTGCGGGACGCGTGGTCGAGGAAGCGCGGCGGGATGCCGAAGTCGCGCAGCGGCACGTCGACGCCCGCGTCGCGCAGGGACTGCGCGATGGCCGAGCCGACACCGCCCGCGCGGGAGTTGTCCTCGACCGTGACGACGACGCGGTGCTGCTCGGCGAGCGGCGCCATGGCCTCGTCGACCGGCTTGACCCAGCGCGGGTCGACCACGGTCGTGGTGATGCCCTGCTTGTTCAGGAGGTCGGCGATCTCCAGGCACATGGGTGCGAGCGCGCCGACGGAGACGAGCAGGACGTCCGGCTTCTTCGTGCCCGCCTTGCGCAGTACGTCCATGCCGCCGACCGTGTCGACGGCCTTGACCGCGGGGCCGACGGCGCCCTTCGAGTACCGCACGACGGTCGGGGCGTCGTCGACCTCGACGGCCTCGCGCAGCTGGAGGCGGACCTGGTCGGCGTCGCGCGGCGCGGCGATCCGCAGCGTCGGCACGCACTGGAGGATCGACATGTCCCACATGCCGTTGTGCGAGGCGCCGTCCGTGCCGGTGACTCCGGCCCGGTCCAGGACGAAGGTGACGCCGCACTTGTGCAGCGCCACGTCCATGAGGAGCTGGTCGAAGGCGCGGTTGAGGAAGGTCGCGTACACCGCGAAGACGGGGTGCAGGCCGCCGCTGGCCAGGCCCGCGGCGGAGACGGCGGCGTGCTGCTCGGCGATGCCCACGTCGTAGACCCGGTCGGGGAACTCGTCGGCGAACCGCTTCAGGCCGACCGGCTGCAGCATGGCCGCGGTGATCGCGACGATGTCCTCGCGCTCCCGGCCGAGCTTGACCATCTCCTCGCCGAAGACGGAGGTCCAGTCCATGCCGGAGGCGGCGATGGGCAGGCCCGTGTCGGGGTGGATGGGGCCGATGCCGTGGAAGTGGTCGGCCTCGTCCTGCTCGGCGGGCTGGTAGCCGCGGCCCTTCTCGGTGAGGCAGTGCACGATGACCGGGCCGCCGAAGCGCTTGGCGCGCTGCAGGGCGGACTCCAGGGCCTCGATGTCGTGGCCGTCGATCGGGCCGACGTACTTCAGGCCGAGGTCCTCGAACATGCCCTGCGGGGCGATGAAGTCCTTCAGGCCCTTCTTGGCGCCGTGCAGGGTTTCGTAGAGCGGCTTGCCGACGACGGGCGTGCGCTCCAGGAAGTCCTTGCCGCGGGCCAGGAACCGCTCGTAGCCGTCGGTGGTGCGCAGCGTCGCCAGATGGTTGGCGAGGCCACCGATCGTCGGCGCGTAGGACCGCTCGTTGTCGTTGACGACGATGACCAGGGGGCGGTCCTTGGCGGCGGCGATGTTGTTCAGCGCCTCCCAGGCCATGCCGCCGGTCAGCGCGCCGTCACCGATGACGGCGACGACGTGGTCGTCCTTGCCGCGGACCTCGTTGGCCTTGGCGAGGCCGTCGGCCCAGCCGAGGACGGTGGAGGCGTGGCTGTTCTCGATCACGTCGTGGTCGGACTCGGCGCGCGAGGGGTAGCCGGAGAGGCCGCCCTTGCTGCGCAGCTTGGCGAAGTCCTGGCGGCCGGTGAGCAGCTTGTGCACGTAGCTCTGGTGGCCGGTGTCGAAGAGGACCTTGTCCTGCGGGGACTCGAAGACGCGGTGCAGGGCGATGGTGAGCTCGACCACGCCGAGGTTCGGCCCGAGGTGGCCGCCGGTCTTGGCGACGGCATCGACGAGGAAGCTGCGGATCTCTCCGGCCAGCTGGTTCAGCTCCTCCGGGCTGAGACGGTCCAGATCGCGCGGTCCCGTGATGCGGGTCAGCAGCGGCACCCGTGCCTCCTTGCAGTAGAGCTGAGATGTGCTGTTCGAGCGTTGCCGGGTCTGTCGAGTCTAATGTTCCGCGGCTGGCGCACGCGTCCGGGAGGCGTTTTACCCGTCACACAAACAGACGCACCACTACGGGACAAACGTTCCCGTAGTGGTGCGTCCGGTGAGTGACTAGGCGCGACCCGCGCTCTTCTGCGTGCGGCGCGAGACGGAGTCGATGACCACCGCGGCCAGGAGGACCGCACCGGTGATCATGTACTGGATCTCGCTGGCCATGCCGAGCATGTTCAGGCCCTGCTGGATCGACTGGATCACCAGCATGCCGAGCAGCGCGGACCACACCTTGCCGCGGCCGCCGAAGAGGCTCGTGCCGCCGATGACCGCCGCCGCGATCACCATCATCAGCGTGTTGCCGCCGCCCAGGCTCTTCGTGGCGCCGCCCGAGAGGCTGGCGATGAAGAGGCCGCCGAAGGCGGCGAGCATGCCGGAGATGCCGAAGACGATGATCCGGACGCGGTCCACGTTGATGCCCGCGCGCCGCGCGGCCTCCGCGTTGCCGCCGACCGCGAAGACCTGGCGGCCGAAGGTGGTGCGCCGGGCCACGAAGTCCGCGATCACCAGGACGGCGAGGAAGAGCACCAGGGCCAGCGGCAGGCCGCGGGCGCCCTCCGGCTCGTTCAGCTCGTACGCCGCGCCGCCCGCGAGGACGGCCACGACGACCGTGCGCAGGACGATCTCGCTGACCGGCCGGGACGGGAGCCCGGCGGTCTTGCGGCGCTTGCTGTCGAGGAGCAGGGAACCGGCGTACGCGATGATCGCGACGGCCGCGAGACCGTACGCCGCGCCCTTCTCGGCGAAGAAGTGCCCGGTCAGGTCCTCGACGACACTGCCTTCGGGCGTGTTGATGCTGCCCTCGCCGCCCATCAGCCAGATCTGCAGACCGCTCCAGCCGAGGAAGCCCGCGAGGGTGACCACGAAGGCGGGCACGCCGATCTTGGCGAAAAAGAACCCGTGCAGACAGCCGATGACCAGCCCGGACAGAATGGCGATGAGGACCGAGAGCCAGTCGTTCAGCTCGTGCGTGACGCTCAGCACGGCCCATACGGCCGCGCCCATGCCGGCCACCGAGCCGACCGACAGGTCGATCTCGCCGAGCAGCAGGACGAAGACGATGCCGACGGCCATGATGCCGAGGCCGGAGGTGAAGACGGCGATGTTCGCGAGGCTGCTCGCGTCCAGGAAGTGCTCGTTCTTCAGCTGGAAGATGATCGCGATGACGATCAGGCCGATGACGACGGGCAGCGAGCCGAGCTCGCCGCCGCGCATCTTGCGCTTGAACTCGGTCCAGTAGCCTGCCAGGCCCTCCTCGCGGACGAGGAGGCGCGGGTCGACCGCGGGGGACGGCGCGGCCGAGGGCTGGGCCTCGGGCGGCGCGTCGGCGGGGGCCTTGGGGGTCTTGGCGAGGTCGCTCACTTTGCGTCCTCCTTGGTCGCCGTGGCCGTACGCGCCCTGCGGCGGGTCACGGCGTTGTCCGTGGCGCCGGTGATGGCGGCGATGATCTCTTCGTTGGTGGTGTCGGCGACGGTGAAGGTGCCGTTGTTGCGGCCGAGCCGCAGCACCGCGACACGGTCGGCGACGGCCTTCACGTCGGCCATGTTGTGGCTGATGAGGATGACTCCGTGGCCGCGCTCGCGCAGCCGCTCGACCAGGTCGAGGACCTGGGCGGTCTGCTCGACGCCGAGCGCCGCGGTCGGCTCGTCGAGGATGACGACCTTGGGGTCGCCGACCAGCGCGCGGGCGATGGCGACGACCTGGCGCTGGCCGCCGGAGAGCGCCGCGACCGGGATGCGGACGCTGGGGATGCGGATGGAGAGGGTGTCGAGGAGCTGCTTGGCCCGCTTCTCCATCTTGATCTCATCGAGGACGGAGGCCGTCTTCAGTTCGCTGCCGAGGAACAGGTTGGCGACGACGTCGAGGTTGTCGCAGAGGGCCAGGTCCTGGTAGACGGTGGCCACGCCGAGGTTCTGGGCGTCGTGCGGGCGTCCGATGCGGACCGCCCTGCCCTCCCACTCGATGGTCCCGTCGTCGATCGGGTGAACGCCCGAGATCGTCTTGACGAGAGTGGACTTGCCGGCGCCGTTGTCGCCGACGAGGGCGACCACCTCACCGGTGTGGATCTCGAGGTCTACGTCCGTGAGCGCCTGGACGGCGCCGAACCGCTTGGAGACCCCGCGCAACGCCAGCACGGGCGTAGCGGACACGTGAATCATCTCCTTCGCCGCCTGACCGGCGGGGAATGGTGGTGCAGCAAGGGCAGGTCGGGTGCCCGCCCCCCGTTTGCGGGGCGGTGTGATGGGGCGGGCACCTGACCGGTACTGGAAGCCGTTCCGTACGGGGGCCGGGAAGCGCTCTCACGCCGCCCGTGGGCCTCGTCTCGCAGGAACGGATTTACCGCAAGCGGGAGTTACTTGATACCCGCGGCGTCGCACGCCTTCTTGTACTGGGCGGTGCAGATCTCGCTGACCTTGTAGACCTTGTCCTTGACGATCGTGTCCGCGACCTCGTTCTTGGTGATCGCCTGCGCGTCGTAGAGCTTGGCCGGGATGCCCTTGAAGTCACCGCTGAGCGAGTCGACCTTGCGGTCGGTGATCGCGTCGATGTCCTTGCCCTGGAGCAGGCGGACGGCGATCTCGGCGGTGGTCTCGGCCTCCGGCTTGATCTGCTTGTAGATCGTGTAGTCCTGGTCGCCGCTCAGCATGCGCTGCACGCCCGCGAGTTCGGCGTCCTGGCCGCCGACGGGGACCTTGATGCCGCGCTGCTTGAGGGCGGTGATCACGCCGCCCGCCATGCCGTCGTTGGCGGCGTAGACGCCCTGGATGCCGTCCTTGCCGAGCTTGTCGATCGCGGAGGCCATCTTGCGGTTCGCCTCGTCCGGCGACCAGTCCGGGATGTCCTGCTCGTAGACGATCTTCTTGACCTTCTTGTCGAGCACCGAGTGGGCGCCCTTCTTGAAGAAGGGGGCGTTCGGGTCGGTCGGCGAGCCGTTGATCATGACGACGTTGGCGTCCTTGGCGTCGGAGCCGAGCGCCTTGACCATGGCCCCGCCCTGGAGGCGGCCGATCTTCTCGTTGTCGTACGAGACGTAGGCGGCGAGCGGACCCTCGGCGAGGCGGTCGTACGCGACGACCTTCACGCCCTGCTTGTCGGCCTGCTTGACCCAGGACTTGGTCGACTTGTAGTCCACCGCGTCCAGGATGATGACCTTGACGCCCTGGGTGATGAGGGCGTCGAACTGCTTCTTCTGGGTCTCGATGTCCTGGGCCGCGTTGTTGTACTTGACCTTGCAGTCCGAGCAGAGCTCTTCGATCTTGTCCTCCATGAAAGGACGGTCGAAGGTCTCGTAGCGCGTGGTCTTGTTCTCGGGGAGCAGCAGACCGATGGTCTTGTTGTCGCCGCTGCCCTTGTCGTCGCCGTCGCCTGCCTTGCCGCACGCGGTCATGGCGAGTGCCATCGAAACCGCGGCCGTGCCTATGACGACGCGACGCGTCATTGCGTTCATGGTGGGGTGCCTCCCTGACGAGGCCGCGTCGTTGCGGCCGAGGTGGCTCGAAGTCAACTCGGCCGCCACACCAGCGTCAAGGAGTAAATCCTTAACGAGATGACAACGGTGCCATGCGTTATCTAAGTGAAGGCAGGTGCACCCGCGGACAGCGACCCGTCCAAAAGGGTTGAATCGCCCATCTCGCTGAGTGCGAGGGCCAGCGCGCCGAGCACTTCGGCGCGACCGCCGAGCGCACCGGGCAGCACGGACAGCTGACGCGCGGCGCTCGGGATCGCATACCGTCCGACCGACTCCCTGATCGGTCCGAGCACCAGCTCGCCCGCCTCCGCGAGGTCGCCGCCGAGCACGACACGGGAGGGGTTGAGGAGGTTGCAGAGGTTCGCGACGCCGCTGCCGATGTGCCGCCCGACGTCGGCGATCACGCGCCGGCACCCCGGGTCGCCCTCGCGCGCCAGGCCGACCACGCGCTCCATGGTCAGGTCGGTGCCGTGGCTGGAGGTGAGCAGCGGCAGGACGTAGCGGGCGGCGGTGAAGGTCTCCAGACAGCCGCGGTTGCCGCAGCGGCAGACGGGGCCCGACTCGTCGAGCGTGATGTGCCCGATCTCCCCCGCGGTGCCGCCGGGGCCGCGGTAGATGCGGCCGCTGATCACGAGGCCCGCGCCGACGCCGCTCGCGACCTTGATGTACGCGAGGTCCTTGACGCCGCGGCCGCTGCCCCAGACCAGCTCGCCGAGCGCGCCCAGGTTGGCGTCGTTGTCGACGTGCACGGGCACACCGAGGCGGCCGCCCAGCTCCTCGGCGGGCTTGGTGCCGGTCCAGCCCGGCAGGATCGACGTCGAGCCGAGGGTGCCGGACTCCACGTCGATGGGTCCCGGCACGCCGAGCCCGACGCCCGCGATCTTCGTACGGTCCACTCCGGTGGCCTCGATCAGCCTGCTGACGAGCTGCTCGGCCCGGTCGAAGCCCTGCGCGGCGGACGCGTCGACGTCCAGCGGCTCGGACTCTTCGGCGAGGACCTGGTGGGCGAGGTTGCCGACCGCGACGCGCAGGTGCGTGTGGCCGAAGTCGACGCCGATGACGATGCCCGCGTCACCGCTGAGCGAGACGCTGCGGGCCCGCCTGCCCCCCGCCGAGGTGGGCGTGACCTCGACCGTTCCGCCGTCCTTGAGCTCGCGGACGATGTTGGAGACCGTCGCGGCCGACAGACCCGTCGTCCTCGCGATCTCGGCCTGCGTGAGCGACCCGGCGAGGCGCACGGCGCGCACGACCCGCTCCAGATTGGCCCGGTGCAGAGACGACTGCGACCCCGGAGTCTCCATTGACTCTCACCCTTTGCCCTCATTCGGGCGGCACGTGGCCCCCCGTGACGCCGGTCTCGGAAACGGGTACCGGGCCATGTACAAGTTGTGAACTCCAAACTCCGCTGAAGGAGCTGTCGCAGTCAAGTCGTTGACGGAAATCGGGACCCTGGCGTGTGGGCTTGCCCATACGTGGTCGAACCCGTCTTTCCCGCAGTGCTGTGGGAGACGGCGTACGCCCAAGTACTGAACGCGAGGGCCGTCGGGAGCACGCCCGGATGCGCCAAACGAAGAACGGCCGTCCAGGAGCAGCTGGGCGGCCGTTCCGCGTATGCCTCGACTACTTCACGGACCCCGCCGTGAGCCCCGACACCACATGCCGTTCGATGATCGCGAACAGCACGATGACCGGCACGATGGCGACCACGGACGCCGCGAACAGGTAGTTCCACTGCACCGTGTAGTTGCCGATGAAGTTGTTGATGCCGACCGTCAGGGGCTGCTTGTCCGGCTCGGTGGTGAGGGTCAGGCCCATCACGAACTCGTTCCAGGACGTGATGAACGTGAAGATCACGGCCGTCACGACGCCGGGCAGCGCCAGCGGCAGCGTCACCTTGATCATGGCGCCGAAGCGGCTGGTGCCGTCCACCATGGCGGCCTCTTCGAGCTCCGCGGGGATGGAGCTGATGTAGGCCGTCAGGATCCACACCGCGAAGGCGAGGTTGAACGCCGCGTTGGTGAGGATCAGCGTCCAGACGGAGTTGAGCATGTCGAGCTGGTGGAACTCGCGGTACAGGCCGACCAGGAGCGCCGTGGGCTGGAACATCTGGGTGACAAGGACCAGGAGCAGGAAGACCTTGCGGCCGCGGTAGCGCATGCGGGCCGTGTAGTACGCGGCGGGCAGCGAGACGAGCAGGACGAGCAGGGTGGCGCCGCCCGCGACGAGCAGGGTGACCTGGAGGTTCTGGCCGAGCTCGGACTCCTTCCAGACGTCGATGAAGTTGGCCCACTCCAGGTCCTGGGGCAGGTACGTGCGGTCCCGCAGCTCGTCCTTGGGGCGGAGCGCGGTGACGATCATCTCCAGGTACGGCGCGAGGAAGATCGCGGCCAGGAGCCACGCGCAGGCCGTGATGACCAGGGTGCGGGGCCGGAAGGTGCGCTTCGCCTTCTTCGGCGCGTCGTCCTTCCGGGGCGCGGGGCGGGTCGCCGTCGCGGTGGCCATCAGTCCTCCTCGTTCCACCGGCTGACCTTCAGGAAGATCAGCACGAGCACCACGACCATCAGGAAGTTGACGACCGACATGGCCGCGGACTCACCGATGTCGGTCTCCTTCAGCTTGTACATGAACACCATCGACGTGGAGGTGTCGTAGCCCGGCCCGCCCTGGGTCATGGCCCAGATGATCGGGAAGGAGTTGAAGACGTTGATGAGGTTGATGACGACGCCGACGAGGAAGGCGGGCCGCAGCATCGGCAGGGTGATGTGCCGGTAGGTCTGCCAGGGGCTCGCGCCGTCGATGCGCGACGCTTCGTAGACGTCCTGCGGGATGGTCTGCAGTCCGGCCAGGAGCGTGTACGTGGTGAAGGGCAGCGACACGAAGACCGCGACGCCCATCATCCACGGCCAGGCGGTCTCCGGCCTGCCCAGCCAGTCCTTGGAGCTGTCGATGAGCCCCAGGTCGAGCATGAGGGTGTTGAGGACGCCCGCGGTCTGGTTGAGCATCCACTTGAAGCCGATGGCGGTCATCAGGACGGACGCGGCCCACGGGGCGATGAGGGCCCAGCGGGCATAGCGGCGGCCGGGGAACTTCTGGTTGAACAGCTGGGCGAGGGCGAGCGAGAACAGCATCGTGACGGTGACGACGACGACCGTCCACAGCACCGTCCAGAGGAGGACGGCACTGAAGTCGCTCTCCTCGAAGAGCTTCTTGAACTTGTCGGTCCCGGCGCTGCCGCGCACCTTGCCGGAGATGGAGATGTTGAGGAACGAGGTGCGGACCAGCTCGACGACGGGCCAGACGACCACGGCGAGGATCAGCAGGATGACGGGCGCTATCCAGGGCAGCGGACCGAGCCGGGCCAGGCCGCTGCGGCGGCTCACCGGCCTGGGTGCGCGCCCGCCCCGCCCCCGGCCGGTGTCGGCCGGGGGCGAAGGGGCTTTGAGCGACACGGAAACTCCTTTACTCGGCGTCGGCCGCTACTTGGCGTCGGCCGCCGCCGACTCCGCCTTCTTCTGCAGGTCGCTGAGGATCTGCTTCGGGTCGTCGGAGACGGCCTTGCCGCCGGTCTTCTTCATCTCGGCGGAGACGACGTCCCAGCTGGTGTCGCCGAGCGGGTAGAACTTGGCGTTCGGCAGCACCTGGAAGAAGGGCTCCAGGTCCTTGTGCTTGCCGCTGTCGGTCATCTGCTTGAGGGCGTCCTTGGTGACCGGCATGAGGTTGTACATCTCGTCGAACGCCAGCATCTTCTTGGAGTACGTGAAGTCCAGGAACTTCTTCACGCCCTCCTTCTCCGCGCCGCCGTCCTTGAACGCCATCATCCAGTCGGCGACGCCGAGGGTGCCGTTCAGCGGTCCCGTCTTGCCGGGGATGGGCACGACTCCGTAGTCGATCTTGCCCTCCTTGGCCATCTGGATCAGGCTCGGGTGGCCGTTGAGCATGCCGACCTTGCCCGCCGCGAAGTCCGCGAAGGCGGTCTTGCGGTCGGTGGAGGCCGGGTTGGGGTAGGTCAGGCCGGGCTTGACCAGCTTGGTCTTGAGCCACTCGAAGGTCTCGACGTTCTTGGCGCTGTCGAGGGTGTACTTGCCGTCGGCGTCGGTGTAGCCGCCGCCGTTGCCGAGCTCCCACATCATCGACTCGCCCTGGGTCTCCTCGGGGCCGAGCGGCAGGGCGTAGGGGGTGTCGGCGGCCTTCTTGTCCTTGATCTTCTTTGCGGCGGCGGCGAGTTCGTCCCACGTCTTGGGCGGGTTCTTGACGCCGGCCTTCTTGAAGACGGCCTTGTTGTAGAACATCACGCGGCTGGAGGAGACCCACGGGATGCCGTACTGGGTGCCGTCGACCTCGCCGGCCTTGGCGAAGGACGGGATGAGGTTGTCACGGGTCTCGCGCGAGAGGACGTCGTCCGCCTTGTAGAGCAGGTCGTCGGCGACCTTGTCCGCGTAACCGCCGGTCTGCAGCAGGTCGGGCTCGTCGCCCGCCTGGATCATGTTCTTGACGGTCTTGTCGATCTCGTTCCAGTTGATGACCTGGACATCGACCTTGTAGCCGTCGTTGGCCTTCTCGAATTCCTTCTTGACCTCGGCCCAGTACACCTTGGAGGCGTTGGAGGCCTTGTCGCCGTAGTCGGCGGCGACGAGCTTGATCGTCTTGCTGTCCCCACTGTCGCTGTCACCGCTGCAGGCGGTAAGTCCCAGAGCCATGGCGAGCGTTGCCGCACCGGTGGCGACTATTCGGTTCCTCATGCTGTTTTCAACCCTTCGACATCGGTGTCGACTTGAGCGCGTCCAGTCGCCCCCCGCGGCGCCGTCGCGCCGACACTACTCAGGCTCGGATTCGCCTCGACAGGCCTAGACCACTTTCGTGGCCAACCTGAAATCACCCGCCCTACCAGGTCACTTGATGGCCCCCGCGGTCAGACCGGCCTGTACCTGTCGCTGGAAGACGGCGTAGACGACGAGCACCGGGACCATGGCGATGGTCAGGCCCGCGAAGAGGGCGCCCCAGTCGCCCCGGTAGCCCTGCGAGACGGCCAGTGAGGCGAGTCCCTGCGGCAGTACGTAGCTCTGCTCGTCCTCGTTGTTGAGCAGCAGCGGAAGCAGGTACTGGTTCCACTGGCCGAGGAAGTTGAAGATCCCGATGCTGACGAGGCCGGGCTTGGCCATGGGCAGCATGATCTGGAAGAACGTACGGGTGTGGGAGGCCCCGTCGACCATCGCCGCCTCCTGCACGCCGGTGGGCAGCGTACGGAAGAAGGAGGTCAGGAAGAAGATGGTGAAGGGCAGCGAGTACGCGATGTACGCGATCATCAGCCCGGGCCGGGTGTCGAGGAGGCCGAAGTTCTCCATCACGGCGAAGAGCGGCACCAGGGCGAGGATGACCGGGAACATCATGCCGCCCGCGAACAGCATGAAGATGACGCGGTTGCCGGGGAAGGTGAAGCGGGCGATGACGTAGGCCGCCATCGAGCCGAGGAGCATCGTGCCGGTCAGCGAACCGGCGAGGATGATCAGCGAGTTGATGGTGTACTGCCCGATGTTGGCCTTGCTCCACGCGTTGGAGAAGTTCTCCCAGTGGAAGGAGGCGGGCCAGCCCATCGGGTCGCTGAGGATCTCGGCGGAGGGCCGGAACGCGGTGAGGGCGACCCAGATCAGCGGTCCGGCGGCGAGGACGACCCACAGGATCAGGAAGGCGTGCGAGAAGACGTTGAGGGCGCCGCCCGTCTCCTTCTCGCGGCGGACCGCGGAGGACGGCACCTTCTGGGGCTGCGGCTGAGCGGCGGTGGTGGTGGTCGTGGTCATGATGCAGTGACTCCCGCGGTCTCAGTGGCGGTCTCAGTATTCGATCCGGTCGCGGTTCCCGACCCGCATGACGATCAGGGAGAACGCCATGCTGAGGAAGAGAAGGACGACGCCGATGGCGGTGGCGTAGCCGTACTGGCCGTCCCTGAACCGTTCGTAGAGGAAGACCGGGGTCACCTTCAGGACGTGCGGCGGCACCATGACCAGGCAGATCGCGAAGGTGTCGAGCGCCTGGATGCCCATGTAGATCCAGCCGGTGCGCACCGTGTCCCGGATCAGCGGAAGCGTGACGTTGAAGAAGGTGCGGGCGCGGCCGGCGCCGTCGAGGAGCGCGGCCTCGTAGACGTCCTTGGGGATGGCGCCCATCGCCGCGGAGAACAGCACGACGTAGAAGCCGATGAAACTCCAGCTGATCACGGTGAGCAGGGAGATCAGGCCGAGGGTCTCGTCGCCGCCGAGCCAGGCGGGTCCGTCGACGCCGGCCTTGTCGAGGCCGCCGTTGATCAGGCCGCTGTTGGTGTTGAAGACGCGCCCCCACACCACGGCGATGATGGCGACGGACAGGACCTGCGGGAAGAAGTAGACGACCTTGTAGACCGACGAGCCCGCGACGCCCGCGATGGCCCGTCCCCTGCGGTGCCGCCCGCCCGAGGTGATCATGTAGGCGAAGAACATGCCGAGGACGAGGGTCACGACGGGCGCGATGACCAGCAGCAGGACGCTCACCTGCAGCGAGTCCCAGAACCGCTCGTCGTTCCACATCTTCTCGTAGTTGTCGAACCCGACGAAGTGCGCGACGGGCCCGCCGGACCAGTCGGTGAACGAGTAGTAGATCGCCTGGAGGAACGGCGAGATCACGAACAGCGCGTAGAACGCGAGTGGCACGGCCAGGAAGCCCACGACGAAGCGGTACTTGTCGAGGGTGCGGTAGCGCCGGTCGTAGCGGACGCGTTCGGGGGTGAAGCGGGGTGGCAGCAGTGCCGCCACGACGAACAGCAGCAGATTCGGTGGGCCCGGTGGGGGCTTGCGGTCGGCCTGCTTCTTCGGAGGTGGCGTCTGGTCCACCCGGGTATCGGTCTTCACGCTGATCAGCCCCGCCCGCTCTTTCCCATGCCTACACGTGCTCGGTTACGTGCCGGGGCCCGGGGCCGGCGAGGACCCCGGGCCGTCTGGACGTCGACGTCCGTCAGGCCACGGCTCAGGCCTTCTTGACCTTGGTGATGTCGGGGTCCTGCATGATCCGGTCGGAGGCCTTCTGCATGGTGTCCATCGCCTGCTTGGGCCCGATCTGGCCCTGCATGAACTTGTGGATCATGTTGTTGAAGTCCTCGCGGAACAGCTCGTTGTACCAGTCCATGAACTGGGGGATGACGATGTTCTCGCCGGCCGCCTTGATCGCCGCCTGGGCGCTCGCCGTGCCCGAGGGCAGCTTCTGCCCGTCGATGGCGCCCTTGACGACGGGCATGGAGCCGATCTCGTTGAAGAGGTTGAGCGCGGCTTCCTTGCTGTACATCATCCGCAGCCACTCCAGGCCGCCCTGCCGGTTCTTGGCCTTGGCCGGGACGATGTACGGCTCACCGGCCGGGGAGTAGAGCGTGCCGAACGGCATCTTGTCGCCGGAGTCGAGCGACGGGGTCGCGCCGACCGTCATCGCGAAGTCCTTCGGCGTGGTGTCCCTGGCCTCGTTCTCCACCCAGGAGCCGTTGGGCACGAAGACGCACTTGCCTTCCTTCGTCCACGCGGTCTGCATCTCGGTGTGGGCCTCGTTGCCGTCGAAGCCGGTGAGCACGTACTTCTTGGCGACGAGCTCCTCCCAGGCCTCGAAGACCTCCTTGACCGCCTCGTGTTTCCAGGCGTTCGGCTCCAGATAGTCCATGGCCGTGGTGACGTCGCGGCCGCCGCGCTGGGCGAACATGGCGTACATGCTGAAGAACATGTAGCGCGGGTGGCCGCCCGGGTAGCTCCAGCCGTGGATGCCCTTGGCCTTGGCCTTCTTGCAGACGGCGAGCATCTCGTCCCAGGTCTTGGGATACGAGGAGTCGAGCCCGTCCTCCAACAGCTTCTTCGAGTACCAGTTGCCGTACACGGTCAGCGAGATGTTGAGCTGATAGCACTCGCGGCCGCCGAAGCGGCCCATCTGCTCGACGACCGGTACGAGGGTCTCGCGCACGGTGACGTCCGGGTCGTCCCACGACGGCGCGTCGAGCACCTCGCTGAGGTCGGCGACCTGCTTGTTGTGGACGAGTTTGCCGGGGTTCATCTGGTCGGCGCCGGAGTTGTTGACGACGTCGGCGGTGGGCTTGCCGCGGACGATCTTCGGTTGGACCTGGGTGGCGATCTTCTCGGTGGGCTTCTGGTTCGGATCGGACTCGGGGTACTTCTTGGCGTACATGTCCGTGACGAACTGGGCGTACTTGTCCCCGTACCCCCCGTTGAAGACGTAGACGGTGAGTCCGGCGTCCTCCTTCACGCCGAGCGGGTTCTTCTTGCTCTTGTCGCCCTTTTCGGCCTTGTTCTCCTCGCCGCCTCCGCTGGCGCACGAGCTGAGCGCCCCCACGGCCGGCACCGCGAGCAGCCCGGCGGCCGCTGCCCTCTTCATGACATCACGACGGTTGACGCTGGTGGATCCCATGCTCAAGTCCTCGCCTTCTCCAGGACTCAGGCGGTGAACCGGACCCTCCCCGGCACCGCGTTGGTGTGAAGCTGGGCTCGTGCGCCGGGTTCTCGGACGGGGAAAGGCAGTTGACGTTCGACGCGCCCCCGCCCCCACACCCCCGGGCCTGCGGCCGGGTCGGACGGCCGGGCAGACGCGGACAGGTATAGTCCACTCGCAGCCGGGTGGGCAAGATCGAATACGTCTTTGGGCTGCAGCCTTTTCCGAGTTGAGACCTGCGACGATCCCTGGTTGGGACCTGTGACGACCCCGGGTCGGGGCCGGTGATGATCCCCGTCCGAACCTCTCGCACATCACCGCCGGAACCCGTGGACTTTCGCGCCGGTTTCCATGGACTTTCCCTCGGGTCACCCGAGTGGCAGGGGTGAGGGGGCCCGCGTGGGCCGGGAGCCGGTCGTCCGCCCGTGTCCGGGTGAACGGGTGACAGGAGCGGCCGGGAGGAGAAGCCGCAGCCAGTGACCGTACCGTGGTGGCCCACAGACCCGTTTGCACCACCGCGGCCCGGGGAGACGCAGAGCACCGCAGGCGCCTGCGCGGCCCGCCTCTTTGACGTTGGAGCGACGATGATCGGTTGGCCCAGCCACGAGAACCAAGCGAGCAGGGCCCTGCACGCGCAGGACGTTCGCCTGTCGGCCCGCGCCGCGGTCATCCGGTCCCGGGAGATGCGGCAGTTGGCCGAGGACATGCGCGACCGGGCCGACCGCATGGCGGTCCAGGCACGCATCGATCTTGCGTCGGCCACCGCCCGGAGAAAAGCCTTCGTCGCCGAGCTCGCTGTGGAACAGGTCCTGCGCCGCGGGCGTGCCGCGGGGCCGCCTGACTAGGGTCGACGTCATGGAGACCACAGAGATCGCTGACCGCCGCCCGACGGCGGCGCGTACGCGCGACACGCTGGACCGGCTCGCCGCCGAGCGGGACGTATGGGTGTCGACGGCACACCCGGATCACGGGCCGCACCAAGTGCCGCTGTGGTTCCTGTGGGACGGGCGGGCGGTGTGGATGTGCACCGGCTCCACGTCCGCGACGGCACGGAACGTCCGCGCGGAGCCGCGCGTGCGTCTGTCGCTGCCGGACACCGTCGACGTGGTGCTCCTCCAGGGGGAGGCGGAGTGCTTCCCCGACCAGAGGGTGCCCGAGGCCGCGGCGCAGGCGTTCGCCGACAAGTTCGGGTGGGACCCGCGGGGTGAGGAGGGCCCCTTCCTCTACATACGTGTGGCCCCGCGGACCGTACGGGCCTGGCGCGGCGAGCCGGAGCTGCGCGGGAGGGTCATCATGCGCGAGGGGAAGTGGCTCACGCAGATCCCGTGAGGCCGACCCGCACACGCGTTCTACAGTGGGCCGATGCGACAGGCCCCGCCCCCGCCACCACCCCTCATACCGGCGAACGAACTCCGCCCCGGCCGTCACTGGTACGTCACCGCGGCCGCGACGGCCGTCGCGCTGATCATGCTGGGCGTGGCCATCGGCGTGTACCGCTTCACCGGCGCGCTCGACGCCGTGGACGAGGGCCGCCGGTTCTCCGACGGCGACACGGTCACGCTGCGGCTCGACCCGGGCAGCGACCAAGCGATCTGGATCGCGGAGCGGGGCCCGTCCCCCGCCCAGAAGTGCGGCATCTCCGGTCCGGGCGACCCCCGTCTGACCGACCCGGACATCGACGTGTTCCTCACCCGCCACGAGACGTGGAACCCGCTCCACACGATCGAGGTGTCGCAGCCGGGCGATTACGAGATCACCTGCTCGTCCGAGGGGCCGTCCCGGTACGCCATCGGGGACCGCGGAGGCTACGTCACGATGGTGGTCGGCCTGATCGCGGCCGTCGCACTCCCGGCCCTCGGCATCCTCATCGGCACGGCCATCGCCGCCGTCACCGCGGTCCGCCGCCGCGCCCACCGCGGGCGGCTGCTCGCCGAACGCCACGTCAGCACCACGACGGATCACGCGGCGGGCGCGGGCGCGAGCACGTCCGCGTAAGCGGGCAGCTTCCAGTCGCCCCCGCGGTCCTCCTTGGCGAACCGCGCGACCAGTTCGGGGATGCCGAGCAGGACGCGCGGCTGGCGATGCCGGCCGCCGGCCGGTACACGGTCGGCTGCGTACTGGAGGAACAGGCGGACGCGGCCCCGGGCCTCGGCCCGGGGGAAGACCTGCCGCCCGGCGTTCCCGTCATCGACCCCGACGCGGCGTTCGAGGCGGGCCTCGCCCTCATCCTCGACGGCCTCGCGCGGCGCACGACCGGAGCGTCCGCCGGATGATCCGGGCCACCTGACGCGCGCCTCCGTGCCCGAGTTCCCGGAGTCGGGGTGAGAGGCCGTCCGGAACGGCGGCGGTGGGGAGCTCCACGAGGGCACGGAACCGCTCCACCAGCAGGGCCCGCACCGCCGGATCGCCGCACCGTTCGCCGATCCGCCGGTAGACGTATCCCAGTACGGCGTCCTCACCCTCCGGCCGCAACGCGTCGACCAGATCGCGGTCGATCACCGACTCCGGCCAGGGAATGACACCGCGTCCCGGCGCCCCGAAGATCTCCGCGTTGAGGATCTGGCTGAGGTTCTGCGGCGGCAGCAGTACCGTCGGCAGCCCCAGTGAGGCCGCCTGGAGGATCGTCGTACTGCCGGGTGACGTGAACAGCGCGTCCGCCCGCAGCAGCGCCGCCTCGAACTCGTAGGCACGCAGAGGCCCGACGTGAACCCCCCGCGGCAGTACGGCGGCCAGTTCCGTACGCACCCACGGGGGCAGGTTGCCGCACACCGCCGCGATCCGACGTCCGCCCCGCCGCAGCGCACCGACCAGTGGCACCACGACCGCGCGCAGGTAGGCGTCGGACGCGCCACCCACCAGGTGACTGTGCAGTCCGCCTACGTTGATCACTGCCCCGGCACCGCCGGTTCGGCGCCGGGGTGGCGGCACGATCGGCTCCACCCACCGCACGTCCGCCCTCCCCCGCAGCGGGCTGGTCGGCGGCAACTCCCGCGCGAGGCTGCGCTGGGCGCAGTACACCGTGGCCGCGACGGGGACCTCCGCGTCAACCGTCCACAGGTACGGCAGGCTGTCGACGTAGACCACCGGCGTGCCGGAGCGGGCGATCCTGTCTGCGGAGGCGGGGTCGTTGACGACCAGCGCGGCGCCCGGCGAGGCACCGCCCGCACCGTGAACGAACCGATGGCGCCCGCCGATGACCTGCGCGGCGAGCCGGGCCGTGTCGGACGCGTCGTCCACCACGAGGTCGACGCCGTCGAGTTCATCCAGGATCAGCCGCAGCTTCCCCACACTTCCCCACCCGAAATCAGTGGTCGCCACGAGCAGCCCACCGGCCGGACGCGCGTTCAACTCGACACCGTTCACCCCTACACCATCGGGGTCCCCACCAACAGCCTTGACACCACGAACCACTTGCCGCCCTACTAGACCTTGCGCAGCGACCGTGACAACGTTGTCCAACTCGCAAGGAGGGGCCCGGGGATGCCGCACTCGGCACGTAGTACGACAAGCAACTCGGCACGCAGACCTCGTTTCAGACACGTCACGCACCTCAGACACCTGAGACACCACCGTCCGACCGCGCCCGGCCAAGGGCCCCGCTCGGCCGTGGCCGCCGGCACGCTCGCGATCGCGCTCGTCGTGGCGGCACAGGGGGCCGCCGTCGCCGAGCCCGAGCGGCCGCCCCGGACCGACCGGGAGTTCTCCTCGTCCTTCGAGGAGGGCCAGGCCCTGCCGGACTGGCTGAGCACCGTCGAGACGGATTCGGGCGGGAAGAAGAAGTCCGCCGGGGTGAACGGCGAGTTCAGTTCCGGGCTGCCCGGCAGCGTGAACGACCATGTCACCGAGGTGCGGGCCAGCGGCGAGAACGCCGGGTCCGGCGAGGTCGCCGCGAACCTCGTCGACGGCGAGGCGACCAGCAAATGGCTGACGTTCGCGAAGGACGGCTGGGCCGAGTTCGACCTGGACGAGCCCGCGAAGGTCGTGACGTACGCGCTGACGTCCGCCAACGACCACGCCGAGCGCGACCCCAAGGACTGGACCCTGAAGGGGTCCACCGACGGCAGGACGTGGACGGTCCTCGACGAGCGGAAGGGGGAGGCGTTCGACGGGCGGCACAAGACGAAGAAGTACGACTTCGCCAAGCCCGACGACGCGAAGGCCTACTCCCACTTCCGCCTCGACGTCACCGCCAACAACGGCGCCTCCGACGCCCTGCAACTCGCCGACGTGCAGCTGTCCGTCGGCGGTACGCAGTCGCCCGGCCCCGAGGACATGCTGAGCCTGGTGGACCGCGGCCCCAGCGGCTCCCCCACCGCCAAGTCCCGCGCCGGATTCACCGGAAAGCACGCGCTGCGCTACGCGGGCAGCCACAAGGCGGACGGCCGCGGCTACTCGTACAACAAGGTCTTCGACGTCAACGTGAAGGTCGAGCGCGACACCGAGCTCGGGTACCGCGTCTTTCCCTCCATGGCCGAGGGCGACCTCGACTACGCCGCCACCAACGTCTCCGTCGACCTCGCCTTCACGGACGGGACGTATCTGAGCGAGCTCAAGGCCGTCGACCAGCACGGGTTCCCGTTGACTCCGCAGGGGCAGGGCAACTCCAAGGTCCTCTACGTCAATCAGTGGAACAACGTCGCCTCGCGCATCGGGCAGGTCGCGCGCGGCAAGACCGTCGACCGCGTGCTCGTCGCGTACGACTCCCCGAAGGGGCCCGCGAAGTTCCGCGGCTGGGTCGATGACGTGTCCCTGAAGGAGAAGGCCCCGGCGAAGCCGAAGGCGCACCTCTCGGACTACGCCGACACGCGGCGCGGCACCAACTCCAGCGGCGGCTTCTCGCGCGGCAACAACTTCCCCGCCACCGCGGTCCCGCACGGCTTCAACTTCTGGACGCCGGTGACCAACGCGGGCTCCCTGAGCTGGCTGTACGACTACGCACGCGGCAACAACGACGACAACCTGCCGACCATGCAGGCGTTCAGCGCGAGCCACGAGCCGAGCCCGTGGATGGGCGACCGGCAGACGTTCCAGATGATGCCGTCCGTCGACAAGGACACCCCGAGCGCGTCCCGCACCAAGCGCGCGCTGCCCTTCCGGCACGAGAAGGAGACGGCGCGCCCGCACTACTACGGCGTGACGTTCGAGAACGGCCTGAAGGCCGAGATGGCGCCGACGGACCACGCGGCGATGATGCGGTTCACCTATCCCGGTGACGACGCGAGCGTCGTCTTCGACAACGTCTCGGAGAAGGGCGGTCTCACCCTCGACAAGGAGAAGGGCATCGTCTCCGGCTTCTCGGACGTCAAGTCCGGGCTCTCCGCCGGTGCCACCCGCCTCTTCGTCTACGGCACCTTCGACGCCCCCGCCACCGCCGGCGGCAAGCTGGAGGGCGGTGGTGGCGGCGACGTCACGGGCTATCTGCGCTTCAAGCCCGGCAAGGACCGCACGGTCAACCTGCGGCTCGCGACGTCCCTCATCAGCCTGGACCAGGCGAAGGCGAACCTCGCCGACGAGATACCGGCGGGCACGTCCTTCGACCGCGTCAGGAACCGCGCGCAGAAGCAGTGGGACGACATCCTCGGCAAGGTGGAGGTCGAGGGCGCGAGCGAGGGCCAGCGCACGAGCCTCTACTCCTCCCTGTACCGCCTCTACCTGTACCCCAACTCCGGCTTCGAGAAGGTCGGGGAGAAGGGCGGCAAGCCCACGTACAAGTACGCCTCCCCCTTCTCGCCCCAGACCGGGCCCGACACGCCCACCCACACCGGCGCGAAGATCGTAGAGGGCAAGCCGTACGTGAACAACGGCTTCTGGGACACGTACCGCACGACGTGGCCCGCTTACTCCCTCCTCACCCCGAAGAAGGCGGGTGAGCTGGTCGACGGCTTCGTGCAGCACTACAAGGACGGTGGCTGGACCTCGCGCTGGTCGTCGCCCGGTGCCGCCGACCTGATGACCGGCACGTCGTCCGACGTGGCGTTCGCCGACGCGTACACCAAGGGCGTGAAGTTCGACGCGGAGGCCGCGTACGACGCCGCGCTGAAGAACGCGTCCGTGGTCCCGCCGACGTCGGGCGTCGGCCGCAAGGGCATGAAGACGTCGCCGTTCCTCGGTTACACGCCCAGTGAGACCCACGAGGGCCTGTCGTGGGCTCTGGAGGGCTACCTCAATGACTACGGGATCTCCCGGATGGGAGCGGCCCTCTACAAGAAGACGGGTAAGAAGCACTACAAGGAGGAGTCGGAGTACTTCCTCAACCGTGCCCGTGACTACGTGAACCTCTTCGACGGCAAGGCCGCGGGTGCGGGCACCGACCCCGGCTTCTTCCAGGGCAAGGACACCAAGGGCGTCTGGCGCGTGCCTTCGGAGAAGTTCGACCCACGCGTGTGGGGCCACGATTACACGGAGACCAACGCCTGGGGGTATGCCTTCACCGCGCCGCAGGACTCGCGCGGTCTCGCGAACCTGTACGGCGGCCGCAAGGGTCTCGGCGAGAAGCTCGACACGTATTTCGCCACTCCGGAGACGGGATCCGCCGAGTTCGCGGGCTCCTACGGAGGCGTCATCCACGAGATGACGGAGGCGCGTGACGTACGCATGGGGATGTACGGCCACTCCAACCAGGTCGCGCACCACGCCGCGTACATGTACGACGCGGCCGGGCAGCCGTGGAAGACGCAGGAGAAGGTCCGCGAGGTCCTCTCCCGCCTCTACACGGGCAGCGAGATCGGGCAGGGCTACCACGGGGACGAGGACAACGGCGAGCAGTCCGGCTGGTACCTCTTCTCGTCGCTCGGCTTCTACCCCCTGGTCATGGGCAGCGGAGAGTACGCCATCGGGTCGCCGCAGTTCACGAAGATGACCCTGCACCTCGACAACGGCCGCGACCTGGTCGTCAAGGCGCCGAGGAACAGCGCGAAGAACGTCTACGTGCAGGGCCTGAAGGTCAACGGCAAGACGTGGAAGTCGACCGCGCTCCCGCACGACGTCGTCGCCCGTGGCGGGGTCCTGGAGTTCGACATGGGCCCGAAGCCGTCGGCGTGGGGCAGCGGCAAGAACGCGCAGCCCGCGTCGATCACGAAGGACGACAAGGTGCCGTCGCCGAGGAAGGACGCCATCGAGGGTGAGGGCGCGCTCTTCGACGACTCGTCGGCGACGGAGGCGACCTCGGATGCGGCGGTGCCCCTGCCGGTGTCCGCGAAGACGAAGGCGGTCCAGTACACGCTGACGTCCCCCGCCGACAAGGCGAAGGCGCCGCGCGGCTGGGTGCTTCAGGGCTCCGCCGACGGTGAGAAGTGGCGGGACCTGGACAAGCGCACGTCCGAGTCCTTCGCGTGGGCCCAGCAGACCCGGGCGTTCACGATCGCCCACCCGGGCGCGTACGGGCACTACCGCCTGGTCCCGAAGGGCGGTGACGGTGCGGTGACGCTCGCGGAGGTGGAACTGCTCGGCTGAGCCGGTCCGAACCTGCGCCGCAGTAAGCCCGCCCGCTGCTCCTGACGCACGTCAGGAGCAGCGGGCGGACCCGCAGGATCCGCAAATTCCGGTGCGGGGAAGCCACTTGGACAGCGAAAACGCAACTTCGACAAGACTCACGGCGGCGGCTACCTTCACCTGGTCCTCGGCGACCGCCCACGGCCGCACGGGACATCACTCAGAGGGAGATCCGCATGCCCCAGCTTGCTCTGTACACATTCGGCGCCCTGAAGTCGCCTCTCGCCGACACCGGACCTCTCACGCGCGACTTCTACGACATCGGCGCGGGTGTCTACGAGAAGATCAGTAAGCACCCCGGATACCTCGCGCACGCCGAGCCGGCGGGCACCGACCGGGGCATGCTCTTCGGGGCGGACTGGGGTGTGTGGGGAGAGTTCGCCGTACCGGCCTGGTACGACAAGGGCCGTACGCCGGAGACCACCGCCCTGGCCACGACCCTCTCCCTCTGGACCGACCTGCGCCCCGTCGTCGACGCCATCTACACCGGCCTGCACCGGGAGGCGCTCAACAGGCGTTACGACTGGTTCGAGAGGACAGGGCACGCGAATTACGTGTTCTGGTGGGTCCCCGACGGCGAGATACCCACCTGGCAGGACGGCGTCACCAGGCTGGAACACCTCAACGAGCACGGCTCAGCGCCGCACGCCTTCACCTTCCACCAGTCGTTCGCTCCGGACGGAACCCCGACCAAGGCGAAGGGCATGGGACCGCGACCACAGGTTGACAAGGTGCGCTGACGGCGAATTCCGCGCACTCGAACACCACTCGTACACCCCCCGTATCCTCGTCCCATGCCCGATCACTCCCCCTTGATCCAGAGCCTGCGCACAGCCGTCGCGGGTGCGCCCGACGACGTGCCGTTGCGGCTCCACTTGGCGGAACTCCTCATCGCGGGCGGGCAGCACGACGAGGCGGTCGCCGAGGCCGCCGTAGCCCTTCAGCACGCGCCGGGTGACGCGCGGGCGCGGGAGTTGATGGTCCGGGCGATGGGGGCGCCGCAGACACCGCAACCGCCTGCCGAGTCACCGGCACCCCCGGCCGGGTTCAACTGGAAGGCCGCCGAGGACCAGGTCGGCGACGTCGTCCCGCCCCGCTTCGTCGAGACTCCGCAGACCCCGAAGGCGGCTGAGGCGCCGCAGACCGCCGACGGCAGCGGCGACCCCGGTGACGCCTCCGCCTGGGAGGTCGAGGCGCCCGACGGCGTGCGGCTCGCCGACGTCGGCGGCATGCAGGACGTCAAGGACCGCCTGGAGGCCGCGTTCCTCGCGCCCCTGCGCAACCCGGAGCTGCGCAAGCTGTACGGCAAGAGCCTGCGCGGCGGCCTCCTCCTGTACGGCCCGCCCGGCTGCGGCAAGACCTTCATCGCCCGTGCCGTCGCGGGCGAACTCGGCGCCAACTTCCTCTCCATCTCCATCAACGACGTGCTCGACATGTGGATGGGCAACTCCGAGCGCAACATGCACGAGGTCTTCGAGACGGCCCGCCGCCAGGCCCCCTGCGTCCTCTTCCTCGACGAGCTCGACGCCCTCGGCGCCAAGCGCAGCCGCACCGCGCACAGCGGCATGCGCAACACCGTCAACCAGCTCCTCACCGAGCTCGACGGCATCGACGCGGACGCCAACGAAGGCGTGTTCGTACTGGCCGCCACCAACGTCCCCTGGGACGTGGACAACGCGCTGCGCCGCCCCGGCCGCCTCGACCGTACGATCCTCGTCCTGCCGCCCGACGCCCCCGCCCGCGAGGCCATCCTCCGCTACCACCTCCGCGACCGCCCCGTCGCCAACATCGACCTGCGCAAGCTCGCGAAGGCCACCGACGGCCTCTCCGGCGCCGACCTCGCCCACCTCTGCGAGGCCGCCGCCGAGCGCGCCCTGCTCGACTCCGCGCGCACCGGCACCGTCCGCATGATCGGCATGCAGGACCTGACGGCGGCGGCCGCCGCCGTCCCGCCCTCCAGCGACCCGTGGTTCGCCTCCGCCCGCAACGTGGCGATGTTCGCCAACGAGGGCGGCATGTACGACGACCTGGTCACCTACCTCAAGAAGAAGCGGAAGCTGTGAGCACCGGCACTGTGCACCCCGCCGTGGAGCGGGCCGACGGGCTCATCGAGCTCAAGCGGTACGACGAGGCGGAGGCCCTGCTCGGGCAGCGCCTCGTCGAGGACCCCGACGACATCCGGGCCTGGGCCAAACTCGCCCTCTGCTTCGTACGTTCCGAGCAGCACGAGAAGGCCCTGACGGCCACCGACCGCGCCCTCGCCATCGACCCCGAGGACGTCGGCGGCCTCATCATGCGTGCCCACGCGCTGCGCGGCGTCGGCGGCACCCGCTGGCAGGAGTCCGAGGGCGTACTGCGTGAGGCGATACGCCTCGCCCCCGACTACTGGTATTCGTACGCCCTCCTCGCCGACGTCGTCTGGCGCATCCGTCTCGTCCGCATCAGCCGGGCGGGCGGCGGCACGATCACGGCGGCGCAGATGCAGGACCCTCTCAGGGAGGCGGGCGACATCGCCATGGAGGCGCTGCGCCTCGGTCCCGAAGAGGTCTACGCGCACGAAGTCGCCTGGCAGATAGCCGACCTGGCCGGCAACGGCACGGTCGCCGATCAGCTGGACCACGCGATCCTCCGCCTCGACCCGAACCATCCGTACGCGCTCGCCCGCCAGACCCAGAAGGCGGCCGCCGCGCCGGGCGTCAAGCCCGCCGAAGCCGCCACCCTCTACGCGGACGCGCTGGCCGCCGCCCCGGACTCCCGTCCGATGCGGGACGGCCTCGACGACGCGTCGTACCGCATGCTGCGCGGCATCCGCTGGATCGCCCTGCTCTGCCTCGGCGTCATCGCGGCCGCCGGCCTCGACCTCTTCGTCACCGAGGGCGAGACCCCCCGCGACCTACCGGTGTCGCTCGGCCAGCGCCTCTGGTTCCTCGTCCCGATGTCCGCGCTCTGGGCGGTGGGCGCCCTCCTCCGGTACCGGCGGCTGCGCGCGGGCGTCCGCATCAACATCCGCTCCCTGATCCGCCGCCGCGTGTGGCCCCGCATCGTCCTCGCCCAGGCCGCGTGGGCCATGCTCTGCACGCTCCTCATCGCGGAGATCCCGTGGACCGAACGGACCGTGCCGCAGGCCCTGTTCTGGGCGGGCCTCGTCCCCACCGTCGCCACGATCTGGTTCGACCGCAACAAGAAGGGCTGACGCGAGGGGCATCCCGAACTCGCACCACACCTCCTTGCCGGGGTCCTGTTCCTCGACCCCCCACTTGTCCGCCAGCGCGGCGACGAGCAGGAGCCCCCGCCCGGACTCGTCGTCGTCCCGGTCGTCCCGGTCGTCTTCGAGGTCGAGCCGGGGGCGGCCGGTGCCGCTGTCGTGTACGGCGGCTCGGACCACGCCGTCCTGCGGGCAGAAGGTCAATCTCAGCCGGAATCCCCGCCCCGGCGGGACGCCGTGCAGCAACGCGTTCGTCGCCAGCTCGCTCACACAGAGCGTGATGTCGTCCGCGCGCTCTCCGCGCACTCCCCAGTCCGCGAGGGCGGCGGCAGCGAAGGCACGGGCTGCGGGGACGGACCAGCCTTGTCGCCGGTAGAAACTTTCTCGGTTCACGTGACGACAGTCACACTCCGTGGCCATGATGAAGCAGTGCGTGAATGCGTACGCCTGGGATGTACGAGCTGGGGAGTTGGTCCGCATGAGCCGACCGAATCGACGTCCACGCAGGAATGCGTCGGCCATGCGGTTGGTGGGGGCGCTGCTCGCCGTTCACAGGGAGGCGGCGGGGTACACCCAGCGGTCGCTGGCCGAGCAGTTGGCCATCAGCGAGGAACTGATCGCCTCCGTCGAGCAGGGGCGGCGTCCGCTGAAGATGGACCTGGCGGTGCGGTTGGATGACTTCCTCGGCACGAATCGGACGTTGCAGACGGCCGTGGAGAACATGCCGGAGGTGGATCTGGTTCCGAGGTGGGCGGAGGAGTATCTGGACTGTGAGCGGGAGGCGATCGCCATCTCCGTGTACGAGAGCCTGCTCGTGCCTGGGCAATTGCAGACTGAAGGTTACGCGCGGGCGGTGTTCCGCAGTCGTGTCCCAGTGCACGACGAGGACGAGATCGAGCAGTTCGTCACGACGCGCATCGAGCGCCAGACCATCCTGCATCGCAGGGTGCCGCCGACCACCAGCTTCGTGATCTGGGAAGCGGCTCTTCGAGATCAGTTGGGCGGTAACAACGTGTACGCCGAGCAGCTCAGGCACTTGTGTGAGAACGCCAGGCTCCCAGGCTTGGCTCTGCAAATCCTGCCGCTGGGGCGCACCACACACGCTGGCCTCGAAGGACCATTCGTCCTGCTGGAGACTCCTGAACATCAGCGGCTCGCCTACACCGAGACACAGCGTGGAAGCCAACTGATCGCTGATCCGCACGAGGTGGCGATCCTCACCCAGAAATATGCGATGCTGCGAACACAGGCTCTCAACTCCGAGGACTCCACGAGCCTGTTGGAGCGACTGCTAGGAGAGCAATGAGCGGCAGCACCGCGCTTGAGTGGTTCAAGTCCAGTTACAGCAGCGGCGAGGGCGGCCAGTGCCTCGAAGTCGCCTACGACTGGCAGAAGTCGAGCTACAGCAGCGATGAAGGCGGCCAATGCGTCGAGGTCGCCACCCACCCCACCGCCACCCACATCCGCGACTCCAAGAACCCCGACGGCCCGCACTTCACCGTCGCCCCGGAGACCTGGACCGCCTTCCTGCAACTCCCCTGACGCCACGTGAGGTACTACCTCTACGTCTCCGGCACCAAGCTGGACATGCTGTACGAGCAGATCCCGCCGAAGCTCCTGAAACGCCTCGCCGTCGAGGCGAAGGTCGACCTCAAGGTGTTGAGCGTCGCCGTTCAGTCGCCGCGCGCCGACGTGACCGCGTACGACCGGCTGGACATCGTCGAGGCGTACCTGGAGCGGGAGTTCGACGTCAGTTGGATGACGGAGCCGAGGCCCTGGTTCCGGGGCGACCTGGAGCTACGGATCGCCGGATACGGGTCCCCCGAAGGACCAACCTTCATGACGGGCCGCGACGGCGACACCGTCGTCGCGCTGATCGGTTCGGCGCACCACCTGCTCGGCCAGCGCACCGCTCCGGACACGATCCGGGCCTCCCACTCGATGCTGCCGTCACTGTTCCGGCTACTGCGGGACACGCCGGAGGACTGGCCACGTCACCACCGTGCGGCGAGGTCGGACGTCCCGGCCCACGAGGAGCAGGCGGCGCGTCAAGTCCTGGAATTCGCCGAGGCGTTGAGCGTGCCGCCGGTCTACGGCGAGTTCCTCGCGCGGCGACTGCTGCACGGCACGGCCACCGGCCGGGACGGCCGGGAGGTCGAGATCGTCGTGGGCACGCCGTTGTACGTGGCGATGGCGGACGAGGACCCGCGCCGGGAGGTATGACGTGGCGCCGGACATAGTCGGAATGCGGCTGGCCCGCGACATCGCGGGCCTGGTCGAGGTCATGCGCTCCGGCCCTTCCCCGTACTACGTGTGGGCCGTCGATCTGCTGAGGGACATCGGCGGACGGGACGCGGCCGACGCCCTCTTCGACTGCGTGGACCGGCCGGACGAATACCCTCGCTGGCTGCACCTGCACGCCTTGTCCGCCCTCGCGGAACTGCGGGACCGCCGCGCCCTGCCGGTGATCCTCGGGCAGGTGCGGCGCGGTGCGCCGGGCGATGGGGCGCGGGCGATCCGGATGTACGAGGACCTGGGCGCGATCGGCGGACCCGAGGCGGTCCGCGAACTCGTCCACCGGCTCGGTGATCCGAAACCTCCCCGCGTGGTCGTCGAAGTGGTGGCCCGGCTGCGCCCGCCCGAGGCCGTGCCCGCGCTGATGGCCGCGCTCTGGGCGCTGCTGCCCGGCGCCGAGCAGCACACTGTGGAGGCCCTGGGGGCGATGCGCGACCCTCGTACCGGACCGGCCCTGCTGTACCTGGTGCATTCGAGAGGCACCTCACCGCGGCTGCGCAGGGCGGCGGTCCTGGCGCTCGCCGAGATCCCCGAGGACTCCTGGCCGCCACCGGCCGGTCTGTCCGCCGAGGTCATGCTGCGGCGCGCGCTGCGCGATCCGGACGCGTCGACCGCGCGCCCCGCGGCCGCGCTCCTGGCCAGGACGCGAAACGGCCGGGACGAACTGCGGGCCGACCTCATGAACACCACACCGCGGCACGCGGCCGCCCGTCGCGCCCCGGACTGCTCCGCCGTCACGGTCTGCGCGCTCATCCAGGAACGGCCCGACCTCTTCGGCCCGGCGCAGGACTACCGGGACCTGCCGACGCTGATCGAGCTGCTCGGCGAGGAGTCGGTACCGGCGGTGCGCAGGGCGGCGGCCTCCGCGCTCGGCGCCCTCGGGGGCGAGGAGGCGGCCGACGCGCTCCTCGCCGCACTCGGCGACGCGCGGATCGGTGACGCGGTCGCGCGGGCCCTGTCCACCCTCCCCACGCCGCCGCCCGTACGGGAGTTGCTCGCGGCGCTGGCCGACGGGTCGCCCGGGGGCCGGGACCGGCGCCGGAGCGCGGCTGTGGCGCTGGGTCTCCTTGAGTGCGCCGACGCGGCACCGCTGCTCCTCGCCGCGCTCGACGCGGAGGACCCCAGGGACATACGGTCGGCCGCCGCCGACGCGCTCGGCGCCCTGCGGCACGGGCCCGCCGCCGACCGCCTCGCTTCTCTCGCGGGCGACGGCGAGGAGCCCGGCACGCTCCGGGCCCGCGCCGTGCACGCGCTCGGGCTGATCGGCGCGCGCGAGTCGCTGCCGGTGCTGCTGGCCGCCGCCCGCGACCCGCTGGAGCCGGTGCGGGTGCAGGCGGCGCAGGCCTTGGGCCGGTTCCCCGTGGCCGAGGCCGCCGACATGCTCGGGGAGCTCGCGGCGGGGGACGCCAGCCGTGATGTGGCGCGGGGCGCCGTGCGGGCCCTGGGGCGGATCGGCGCCCCAGGAACGCACGTTCTGGCCTCGCTCGCGGAGCCGTCGCGGTTCCGGCGGAATGTCGGACACGAACTGGTCGCGGCGCTCGCCGGGTGCCCGGGGGCTGTGGCGGTGGCGGCACTGGCCGGTCTTGCGGTCTCACCGGAGACCGCAGACGTCCGCCCGCCAGCAACTGAAGCCCTGGCCGCCCGCCGCTCCCCCGACTGCGTCGCGCCCTTGGCGTCGGTGCTCGCCACGGCCCGCCCCGGCCACGACGGCATCGCCCTGCGCGGTCTCGCGGCGCTGGGCACGGCGGAGGCCGACGCGCACGTCCTCACGTACTGCCGGACGAAGGGCCTCGCGAGCGAGGCAGCACGTGAGGCACTCCGCACCATCGCGGACCGCAGGCGCTGAGCCGGGCTGGGTTCAGGTCGCAGAATCCTCGTCGGCGATGAGGTCCAGAAGCTGGTCGGGAGTGAGAGTGGCGAGGTCGACGGTGCGGTCTTCGCGCACCAGTCGTGCCGTCGCCTGCTGAGCCCTGAGTTGCTGGGCGCGTTCGATGAGATCGCCGGCGCGACGCCGTTTGTGGATACGGTCGGCGATGTCCGCGACCGCGAGCATGGCTGAGGGGATGGACATGACCAGGGCCGCCACCGCAACAGGGTCGACGACCTTGTTGTCCGGATCGGTCGCCGGTTCCGCTGCCGAAGCGGGTACGGCTGGGTAGCCCCACCTGGCGGTCAACTCGGCGACGCTCTTCCCGGCGGCTTCGGCGTCCGCTCCGACAAACTCGATGATCACGATTCCTCGTTTCCGTCGTCGGTGGCATCCAGTAACTCATCGAGCTCGTCGACTACATCCGACATACCGATCTTGGCGGCAGCGGCCCGGCTTGTCTGGAACACCTGTCGGGCCTGTCCGCGTTCACCCGCGGCCAGAAGAAGTTGCCCCCAGGTGGACCCAACGACCGCGATGGCATCCGGCCGTTGAAGCTGCAGGCAGAGCTGAAACGAGGTGGACAGCCTCGGCGCCGCCGCGCTGAGATCCTGACGACTCAGATCGATTCGCGCAAGGTCCCAATTGGCTGCCGCGATGCCGTCCATGTCCCCGAGCTGCTCATTGACTTCCAGACGCTTGAGCTGCAGTTCGAGTGCTTCGTCAGCCTCGCCCCGCTGCTCAAGGACGTCGGCGATCCTTCCCCAGGTGACCGCGGCCAACCGGGTGTCACCAATCTGCTCGTACACCGGCAGGGTGACCTCGCGGCGGATCCGCAGTGCTTCGTCGACCTCACCCCACTGCTCAAGGATGTCCGCGATCCTCCCCCAGGTGACCGCAGCCGAGCGGGTGTCGCCGATCCGCTCATACACCGGCAGTTCCACCTCGCGGAGGATCCGCAGTGCTTCGTCGACCTCACCCCGCTGCTCAAGGATGTCGGAGATTCGGCCCCAGGTGACCGCGACCTCACGGGTGTCGCCGATCTGGTCGTACACCGGCAGTTCCACCTCGTGGCGGATCCGCAGTGCTTCGTCGACCTCACCCCGCCGTAGGAGGATGTCCGCGATCTGGCCCCAGGTGACCGCGACCGACCGAGTGTCACCGATTCGCTCATACACCGGCAGTTCCACCTCGCGGTGGATCCGCAGTGCTTCGTCGACCTCACCCCGCCGTAGGAGGATGTCCGCGATCCTTCCCCAGGCGACCGCGACCCCACGGGTGTCGCCGATCCGCTCATACACCGGCAGTTCCACCTCGCGGAGGATCCGCAGTCCTTCGTCGACCTCACCCCGCCGCTCAAGGATGTCCGCGATCCTTCCCCAGGCGACCGCGACCCCACGGGTGTCGCCGATCCGCTCATACACCGGCAGTTCCACCTCGCGGCGGATCCGCAGTGCTTCGTCGACCTCACCCCGCCGCTCAAGGATGTCGGAGATGCGGCCCCAGGTGACCGCGACCCCACGGGTGTCGCCGATCCGCTCGTATACCGGCAGGGTGACCTCGTGGCGGATCCGCAATGCTTCGTCGACCTCACCCCGCCGCAGGAGGATGTCCGCGATCCCTCCCCAAACGACCGCGACCTCGCGGGAGTCACCGGCGTCTGCGAACAGCTGGCGGGCCTGGTGGAGCAGGTCCTCGGCCTGGGCGACCTCACCGCGGGTGAGCAGGCGGTCGGCCTGGTCGTAGAGGAGTGCGCCGTGGGCGGCCGGGTTGGTCTGCACGTCGCTGGTCCCGGTCTGCTGGACGGCACGGTGGAGCAGGGTGTCGGCTTGGTCGCCGTCGCCGCTGGTCACGGCCGCGTCGGCGACGGTCCGTAGAAGGGTGACGGGAACCTCGTGGTTATGGCGGTCGAGGAGGGTGATCGCGTGGCGGCCGAGTTCGGCGGCGATGGACGCGGGCCCCTGCCGCAGCGCGGATACGGCCTCGGCGGCGCAGTCGGCGGTGATGGCCGGGTTGTCGGCGACCAAAGCCAGTTGAGTCAGCTGCAGGTCCAGGTCGCGGCTGCGGGTGGGTTGGGGTGTGGCGCCGCCCCACTGGGCGTACAGCGGTTCGGCGGCCACGGTGGCGAGGGCCGCCTGCTCCTCGGAGGTGAGGGGGCTCAGGCGTCCCGCCGCGAGGGTGTTGACGGCCAGGGCCGGGAGGTCGGGGCGGTGCTGGTCGGGGAAGGCGTCGAGGAGCCCGAGGCCGCACAGGCGGGTCGCCGATCCGCCGACAGCGGCGGCGAGGACGTCGATGACGGGGTGCGGGACCGGGATGGTGAAAAGGGTGCAGGCCCGTAACAGGTCGCGGTGGGCGGGACCGGCCTGGTCGAGGAGAGCGTCGAGGGCCAGGTTCGCCAGGAAATCGCCGATGTCGGCGTTGTCGGTCGGGGGGTCGCCCTGGTTGAGGTAGGCCTCCATGTCGGCGACGGCCGACTCGGCGCGGGCCTCGTCGACCTGGTCGCTGTAGACCAGGCGCAGCCCGATGAGGTCCTGCAGCCCGGGGTTGCCGCAACTGACGTCCAAGGCCCGCTGGGCCAGGTCGGCACGCTGCGTCCGGTACTCGACCGGAGCGAGGTCCTGCTGACGGCGTTGGAGCTTGCGCTGGGCCGCCGGTGACAGTGGCTGCAACTGGACCGGTTCCAGCCTCGCCTCCAGCCCGCCGAGCGCGAACGTGTAGCGGCTGGTGACCAGCACACGGCTGTCGGTCATGGACGGGTCGAAGGCGGAGAGTACGTCGGCGAGCACGGTGGCGTGCTCGGGGTCCAGCCGGTGCGGGCCGTCAGGGTTGGCGGTCAGGATCTGTTCGAGATCGTCGATGATCAGCAGGAGAGGCTTGCGGACGTCGTCGAGTTCCTGGGCCAACGGTCGGGCCATCAGATCGATCAGCAGCGGTTTGAGGCGGTCCGGCTGATCGCGGACCTCGGCGCGTCGCGCCTCGATGAGGGTGCGGGCATCGGGGTTGGCGGCGACGGCGTCGGCGATGGCATCGAGGATCGCCGTCGGGGTGTAGTCACCGAACACGACGGCGACGGCCCGGCTGGGGTGACGGTCGGCGATCCGCGCGGCCAGGCTCGACTTGCCCAACCGGCCCTGCCCG
The DNA here is from genome assembly GCF_026810505.1 of Streptomyces sp. Je 1-369. Taxonomy (NCBI): domain Bacteria; kingdom Bacillati; phylum Actinomycetota; class Actinomycetes; order Kitasatosporales; family Streptomycetaceae; genus Streptomyces; species Streptomyces sp. Je 1-369. The sequence continues at coordinate 6,796,265 of NZ_CP101750.1, read as the reverse complement.
TGGAGCAGTACCCCGGCCTTCCGCCCGCCGCGCAGGGCACGCAGCGTCTGCTGGATCTCCGGGCGGCGGCCGACGAACATCTCCGCGGCGGCGACCCGTAGTTGGTGCTTGCGGTCGAGGAATGTCTTGGTCCCATGGTGTGCGGGCACCATCTGGCGTTTACGGGTTCCCCCGACCACCGGGCCGCCGCCAGTCGGCCCCAGCCACAGCCGCGCCAGGTGCCAGTCGGCGCGCTGACGCTCATCGGGACAGGACAGCAGATGGCGGCGGGCGTCGGCGACGGCCTCTGTCACCTCGACACGGCGGCTGAGCTGCCGGTACAGGCGTCCGGCAAAACGAGTGGCGGCCCGGTCGCTGACCGAGCCGTCCCAGCCGATGACCGCGGGAATCCCGGCGGCCACCAGACCCGTGGCCATCGAGTGCGCCACCGGCACGCCCGGGTCGGCCGCCGGACCACCGCGGTGACCGGCGCCGGCGGGAACATGCCCCGCCACGTCGGCACCGGTGGCGGTCAGGCACGCCGACACGAACGCCAGCCGTGGTCGAGGGGTCAGCAGGCCCACCAGCGCGTCCGCGCTCGTCGGAGACCCGTCCCCGAGATCGTCCTCCATCAGCAGGACCGGGGTGGCGGGCCCGGCGGGCCCCGGGCGCCAGTTGTGCAACCCGTGACACGACAGATGTACCACCGGCATCCCACCGAGCTCGGACAGACGCAGGCCGAGATGCTCGGGATTGCCGGAGTCCTCGACGACGAGATCGAGATTCGTCCCTCCGGCGGCGGCGAGGATGGCCATCTCCTCGGCCTCGTAATCCAGTTCGTGCTGCCCCCTGGGCGCCGAGGCCATGAACGCCACCCCGAGCCGGTACCCGTCCAGGGGCTGCGCCGGGCTCGGGTGACCGAGCCGACGCGCCACGGCGAACAGCTTCGGTGCCTCGGCCAGGAACCCGCCCTCGGGACCGGCCAGCAACTCGTACGGGGCCCGCAGCAGCGCCCACGCGGCTGCGGATGGCCTCGCGGGCGCGCGTATCTCGAACACCAGCGGCGCCGACGCCTCGTCGAGCAGGCGCGTCAGCTGGCCGAGGTCGCCATCCAGCCACCGATACAACTCGCGTCCCACCGCCAACAGCGCCTGGTCCTTGGAGCCGTTGCGCACGGCATCCACATAGTGGCCCGCGACCGCATCGAGCAGATCGACGTCAGAAGTCTGCAACAACCGACGGGGACCGACCCGTTGGCCATCGACGACCAGCTCGAACCCGTTGGCGTCCACAATCAGACCGGCGACCATAAGCCATCGTAACGCTACGTAGTGGCGTCGTTCTAGGCCACTGCGTGACGGGTCGGGGCTGCGCGACGTGCTCTGACCGAAAACGGCTCCATCCACAGGCCCACCCCTAAGGGGTACGTCTGCACCCTGGAGAGCACGTGCCCCTTGGACGAACGGTGGATGACGGGGGTCACACCCGCCGTGATGGTGGAGCTATCGACCGCGCCTCGCGCGCCTCACACCACTCACCCGACGGGGGACAACGCATGGCGGAGCCGGAGAACCCAGTAAGAAGCACGGCCGCTCCCAGTCGCAGACACGTGCTCGCGGCCACCGCGGCCGGGAGCGCGGCCATGGCTGTGGGGGCCGCCGGGACGGCCGGAGCCGTCGACGGGAGGCCGACCTCGGGGACCGGGGCCGGGGCACCCACCGCCCCCACCACCCCCACCGCCCCCATCGGCCCCGACGATCCCCGCTACCTCTCCCTCACCCAGCGCGGCTGCAACGCCCGCTTCATCGGCAAGCCCGACTACTTCCGCGTCGTCCACTCCACCGCCGAGGTCGTCGACGCCGTCCAGCGCGCCGTACGCGAGGGCAAGCGCATCGCCGTACGCAGCGGCGGTCACTGCTTCGAGGACTTCGTCGACCACCCGGACATCAAGGCCGTCATCGACATGTCGCCGATGCGCGAGATCTCCTACGACGCCGAGCGGCGGGCCTTCTGCGTGGAGCCCGGCGCGCAGCTCGCCGAGGTGTACCGGGAGCTGTTCATCGGCTGGGGCGTGACGATCCCGGCGGGCGCGACCGCCGAGGTCGGCATCGGCGGGCACGTCGTCGGTGGCGGCTACGGCGTGATGTCGCGGCGCGACGGTGTCTCCGTGGACCACCTGCACGCTCTCGAAGTCGTGGTCGTCGACAAGGACGGCACCGCGCGAGCCGTCATCGCGGGACGCGACCCGGACGACCCGCACCACGACCTGTGGTGGGCGCACACCGGCGCGGGCGGCGGCAACTTCGGCATCGTGACGCGGTACTGGTTCCGCACCCCGGGTGCCCACGGCGACGACCCGACCGAGCTGCTGCCCAAGGCCCCCGCCGCCTTCCTCGCCTTCCGGGCCGGGTGGAGCTGGAAGGACCTCGACGCGCGGGACTTCAAGACCCTCATGCGCAACCACGGGCAGTGGTGCGAACGGAACAGCGACCCCGGCTCGCCGTACGCGAACCTCTTCAGCGTGCTGATGGTCAACACCACCCAGGCGGCGGGCTCCGGCGCCGTCCTGGCCGGTGTGATCGACGCGGCCGTGCCGGGCGCGCAGCGGCTCGTGGACGACTACATCGCCGCCGTCGGACGTGGCGTGGGCGCCGAGCCCGCGATCCGCAGGCCTCCGCTGTCGTGGCTGAACGCGCTGACGTCCATCACCGACACGAGGTCCTCGCCGTTCAAGGTCAAGAGCGCGTACCTGCGAAAGACGTACACGGACCGGCAACTCGACGTACTGCACGAACACCTCAGACCGTCCGACGATCCCGCCGCGCGCATCAGCGGCACGCTGTGGCTCGTCGCGTACGGGGGCGCCGCCCGCAAGGTCGCGCCCGACGCCACGGCCGTCGCGCAGCGCGACTCGATCCTGAAGGCCGTGTACATGGCGGGCTGGGACGCGGAGACGCAGGACGGGGCGCGGGAGACGGAGTGGGTGCGCTCGCTGTACCGGGGGGTGTACGCCGACAGCGGCGGAGTCCCCGTGCCGGGGGCGGTCAGCGACGGCGCGTTCATCAACTACCCGGACGCCGACCTGGCGGACCCGGAGCAGAACACGTCGGGCGTGCCTTGGTACACGCTCTACTACAAGGACAACTACCCGCGACTGCAACGGGTGAAGGCGAAGTACGACCCGCGCGACGAGTTCCGCCACCGGTTGTCGATCCGGCCCGCACGGTAACGGGGCCGGTGCGCCCGGCGGTTTCTCCCGCGCCGGGCGCACCTCGGGTCACGCGGTGTGCAGCCGCAGCCCGTACCGCTGAAGGATCTCGTTCACCGGCTGGAACCACGTCTCGCCACCGCTGCCGCAGTTGCCCCAGCCGCCGGACGTCACGCCCTGGGCCTGGTCGCCGCTGATGAACGAGCCGCCCGAGTCACCGCCCTCGGCACAGACGCTGGTCTTGGTCAGCTGGTGGACGACGGCACCGCCCGAGTAGTTGACGGTCTCGTTCTTGGCGAGGAGATTCCCGCAGTGCCATTTCGTGGTGGAACCGGAACGGCAGATCGACGACCCGACCGGCGCCTCCGCCGACCCCTTGACGAGCCGGTCGGGGATGGCACCCCAGCCGAGCACGACGGGCACGGTCCACCACCCGTTGCCGACGGACACCCACGCGTAGTCGTTGTCGGGGAACGAGGACCCCTGGAAGGACCCGATGTTGGACCCGTCCCAGCCGCGCACGCCCGCGCCCGCCTTGCCGCAGTGCCCCGCGGTGACGAAGCCGCCGTGCACGGAGAAGCCGATGGAACAGCGGACGTTGCCGGTGTAGTACGGGTCACCGCCGACGGTTCCGGCGGCGAAGGTGCTCGGGGCCTCCTGGACGGTGTCCACGCGCAGGGGGGCGGTGGCGCGGGCACGGCGGAGGAAGTCGGTGACATCGTTGTCGGCACGGTGGCCTTCGACGACGTCGACGACGACACGGTTGGTCTTGGCGTCGACCCGCCAACTGGCCACGCCAACCGGCGCCTTGAACTTGTCGACTCGCGCCTTGGCGGCGTCGAGCGCGGCGGCACTGTGCTCGACGACGCGGACGTCGGCGCCGGTGTCACGTACCTCCGCGACGGCGGAACGCTCGGTCACGGCAACGGTCAGCCGCCCCCGCCCGGCATCGAACCAGGCCCCGCCGTACGCGCCCCCGGCCGCCTTCTTCGCCGCGCGCTCGACCTTGACGGCGCGCTTCTCGTCGACGAGCCGCTCGCGGGCTTCGGCGGGCGACAGTCCGAGGTCGCGCTGCATGGCTTTGAGGAGGCCGTCGGAGGCGAGGGGTGTGTCGGGGGAATCGGCGGTCGCGGTGGCAGTGGGGGCGAGCCCGGTACCGGCACAGGCGGCCGCGAGGAGGAAGGCGGACAGGCCGAGGCGTGCGCTGGTCTTGCGTCTCACGGGGGTGTCCTCTCATGGTTCCAACGAGGGTGCGGTGTACCAGAGTTGAACTATTGAGAGCGCTCTCAGTGCGTGGTGCGGCTGAGCGTAGAGAGACTGCGCGGACAAGTCCAGACCTGGGGGGCTCGCTCGCGGGGCGGTCCGGCCTACCGGGTGCTCGGCGGTTCCTGGTCGGACGTCACGACGGCTGCCAGGTCCGCGCCCGCTCGGAGCAGCGCCACGGTCCGCGTGGCGATCCGGTCGAGACGTTGTTGCAGGATGCGCCGGGTCTCTCCCGGGCCGTCGAGCCGGTGCAGGGAGCCCATGATGTCGCGCACCGCGGGAATGCCGTATCCGCTGGCGCGGAGAGCGGCGACGATCCGGGCCTCCCTGATCGCCGGAAGCCCGTATCGACGTGCTCGCAGTGATGTCACTCGCTCGGGGCTGACGAGTCCTTCCTGCTCCCAGAACCGCAGGGACGAGGGGCGTACGTCGAGCGCCGCGGCCAGCTGCGTGATCGTCATCGTGTCGCTCTCCCCCTCGAACCCGGGCGTGTTCGTCTCACCCTGGATCGCGCGCAACGCCTGTTGGGCACGGAGAGCTTCGTCCCGTTCGCGCGCGAGCCGCACGTGCACCGCGCTGATCGCCGCGGCCGCCACGGCGATCGTCTCCGTCCGCAGCTCCGCGAGCATCTGCCGGGCCTCGACGGGCCCGACCGCACCCGCGAGTCCGCGATAGGCGTGCAGAGCGTGCACGTGGGCTGCCGTGTACGAGCGATAGCCGTTGCTCGACCGAGCGGCCGGCGGGATGACTCCCAGCCGCTCCAGGTCGCGAACCTGCTGCACCGAGTAACCCGACTCGCGGGCGACATCGACTGTCCTCAGCCGCTCCGCTCGCCGACCGCTCGCGGTCCCGTCCACGGCCAACCCCACATAAGCACTTGAAGGTGATGCTTGAACCATGAGTATGGAACAGATCATCGCGGCCGTGCGGGACGAACTCGACGGCGCGCTCGTGCTCGTCCCGGGGCCGGGAGGCGACTTCCCCGAGCTCGCGTGGGGAGACGCGTTCTTCTACTACTCCCCCGGCGGCCGCATGCCCGAGAACGTGCAGCCCTACGGGACAGTCGTCACCAAGAACTACCCGGACGACACCGCCTCCGACCTGGACCCTCCGGGCCGTTGGCGCGTGAACGTCCGTGTCGACCGCGCGACGTTCCGTGAGCTCACCGGAGAGGAGCCGCGCAGCATCACCCGCCCTCGTGACCACGCGGCCGTCGACCGTGTGATGCCGCATCCGGTGTACGGCGCGCTCGGCTGGATCTGCGTCGTGAATCCCGGCGAGAGGACGACGGACACGGTGGTGCGGCTGCTGCGCGTCGCTCACGAGGCCGCTCGTGCACGGTTCGTGCGGCGAGACGAATCGACAGCGTGAGGGCGTCGTGTCTATGATCCACGGCGACATCGCGTGTCGGTCACCGGCTGGGTGAGGCATGGAGGTGTCGGGAGATGCCTTGTGGAGGCATTCCTTGTCAGTTCAGTTGAATCACACGATCGTCCATGCCCGGGACAACCGGGAGTCCGCCGAGTTCTTCGCGGAGCTGTTGGGCCTCGAAATCGGTGCGGAATGGGGACCGTTCATCGCGGTCGTCCTCAGCAATTCGGTCACCCTCGACTTCGCCACCGTTCCCGCCGGGTCGATCACCCCGCAGCACTACGCCTTCCTCGTCTCCGAGGCGGAGTTCGACGCGGCTTACGACAAGATCGGTGCGCGCGGCATCGAGCACTGGGCCGACCCGCAGCAGAAGCAGCCGGGCGAGTTCAACCGTAACGACGGCGGTCGTGGCGTGTACTTCCTGGACCCCGCGGGGCACGCGATGGAGCTCATCACCGTGCCGTACGGCGGGTGGCCGCAACCGTAGGCACAGTCCTCGCGGGCCGGGTATCCCCAGATCTGGGGGTACCCGGCCCCGCGTTCCTCCTGGGACCTTCGTGGTCCGAGGTGCGGGGCGCGCCCTGAGCGCTCCGCGCAGGGAGAGGAGAACCACGACATGAAGCGACGGACCAGCCGCCGCCTGTGGCGCCCGGTGCTCGCCGTGGCGGTGGGCATGGTGGCCGCCATGGGCACGGGGAACACGGGCGCGCAGGCAGCGGGGGCGACGCCGGGCGGGGAGACAGCAGGGGCGACACGGGGCGCCTCCGGCTATCTCAACCTGCACCAGTGCGCGTACTACGCGAGCAGCCTCGACGACCACTTCAACACCTTCGTGACGCCGAGCGGCGACGGACGCTACTCCACCGGCACGAAGCACTCCGCCACCGCCGACACCACGGCGGCCTGCGGCGCGGGGAACGGCAATCACGTACCCGTGCCGATCCTGCACGGCGTCGAGGCGCTGAACCTCGGCGCCGGGCGCTACCTCAACCTCCAGCAGTGCGACTACTACCGGAGCGCGAGCACCGACCGCTTCACCACCCTGGTGACGCCGAGCGGCGACGGGCGCTACTCCACCGGCACCAAGGTCTCGAACAGTAAGGAGACCTCTCCGACCTGCGGTCCTGGCAACGGCAACCACGTGCCCAACCCCGGCCTCTCGGGCTCCCTGCCCCTGGACCTGACCACGGGCAGCCGCCTCAACCTGCACCAGTGCGTGTACTACTCAGAGCGGCTCAAGAGTCACATGACGAGCGTCGTACCGGCCCCGGACAAGCGCTACACGACGGGCACGAACATCTCCGACACCGTCGACACACGGCCGGTCTGCGGTGCGGGCAACGGCGACTACGTCCTCATCCCGCTGCTGTCCGCCGTGAAGAGCATTCCGCTGAGTTGACCCTTCACGCGCGGCGACGTGAGCGGTAGGCGCGTTGTCGGCAGGCGGGTGAGCAGTACGTCGGGGGGCGGCCGCGCGAGGGTAGTGCGACCGGCCCCTGACAGACGGGGCAGCTCCCCGGATTTTCGTCACCCTCAGCGCGGTCCGCCGCCTTTTCGTCACGCGGAGCGTAGGACGCGTCGAGCGCGTCGGGCGCGTGGGCCTCGCGGGCCGCCGTGACGAGGTCGGCGTCCGGGTAGCGGCCGCGCGGCGTGTGCGCGGCCAACTCCGCGTCCAGGACCGGGCACTCCCCCGCGATGTCGTCGTCCGTGCAGCCCAGCGCGTGGCGGAGGTACCCCCGGGCCGCCTCCAGTTGGGCGATCTGCCGCTCGACTCGCGCCAACTGACCTTCGACCGCGGACTGCCAGGCGTCGCGCGTGGCCTCCCCCGAAGTCACCACCGCGGCCTGGTTCAGCGGCATTCGCCCGACCACGCAGCACAGATACGCGAGGCCGATGCGGCGCAGTCCTGTGTCGTCGTAGAGCCGCTTGCCGCCCTCGCGCGCGGGCGGATCGAGCACCCCTTCCCGCTCCCACCACCGCACCGTCGACGGCGCCAGTCCGTACAGAGCCGCCGCTTCACCGATGAGGACCTTGCCGCGTCGCGCCATGAACCCAGTTGACATCAAGGCGACTTGAGGAGGCAAGGTCTCACTTAGGTAAACCTAAGTGAAGGGAAGGGCCGGTTCATGGCAGCAGTAGCAGTGGAGTACGTGGAGACCGTCGTCGTCGGTGCCGGGCAGCAAGGGTGCGGAGTGGCCGGGGCCCTCCAGGAGCGGGGGCGGGACGCGCTCGTCCTGGAGCGGGGCGAGATCGGTCAGGCCTGGGCCCACGAACGGTGGGACAGCCTGCTCGTGGGCAGCGGAAACCGGTCGGTCCGGTTCCCCGGTCTGGAGTACGAGGGTGACGACCCCTACGGCTGCCCGTCCGGCCCCGAACTGGCCCGCGTCCTGCGCCGTTACGTGGCGGAACGGCAGCTCCAAGTGCGGGAGCACACGGCTGTCCAACGAGTCGAGTGCCTGCCGGACGTTTCCGAGCACGACGACGTACGGTTCAGGACACACCTGGCCTCCGGTGACATCGTCGAATCCCGCAACCTCGTCGCCGCGGTGGGCGGTTACGCGGCTCCCCGCACCCCCGCCCTGGCCGCCGACGTCGACCCGGCCGTGCACCGGATCCACTCCCGCGACTACCGCAACCCCCGGTCCCTGCCGGACGGTGCCGTCCTGGTGGTCGGCGCGGGCATCAGCGGCCAGCAGATCGCCGACGAACTGGTGGACTCCGGGCGGCGCACGTTCCTCGCGGTCGGCCGTCATCGCGCGTGGCCCCGCCGGCACCGCGGCCGGGGCATTCAGGAGTGGCTGGGCGCGATCCCCTCCCTGTACGCGGAGTTCGGCGCGGCGAGCGGCGACGGCGGGCCGGTCCTGCCCGGCCTGCCGGTCACCGCGGTGCAGGACAAGAGCGACGACCTGAACCTCGGCACGCTGGCCGCGAAGGGCGTGACCCTGGTCGGCTCGGTACGCGCGGCGGACGGCGGTCGGCTCCTGCTCAAGGAGAACGTCGTCGCCACGGCGGAGGAGTCCGCGCGGTCGTTCCGGCGGGCCATCGACCTCATCGACACGGAGATCCGGGAGCGGGGCTTCGCGGCACCGGAGGAGCATCCGGCGCCCGCGATGCCGCTGGACGCCGTGACCGCCTTCGGGGAGACCCTCGACCTGGCGCACCACGCCATCGGCACCATCATCTGGTGCACCGGCTTCGGGCCGGACTACGGCATCCTGCCGCGCCGCGTCCTCGACGCCGACGGCGCCCCCGTCCAGCGGAAGGGCCTCCTCGGCGCGCTCCCCGGCCTGTACTACGCCGGGCTCCCGGACGGGAACTCGCTCGCGCCCGTGGGCGTCGAGGCGAACGTGGAGAACGGCCGGTTCCTCGCCCGCCTGATCCACGTCGACCACGTCATGCGCTCGGGCTCGTCGGCACCGCTGACGTAAGAACGTGGCGAGGGCCGTACCCCCGGAACGCGTCCGGGGGTACGGCCCTCAACTGCCTGCCGTGCCCTGTCCTGCCCGCCGGACTACTTGCGGATCAGGCTGCGCAGCACGTACTGCATGATGCCGCCGTTGCGGTAGTAGTCCGCCTCACCGGGGGTGTCGATGCGGACGACCGCGTCGAACTCGACACCCGTGTCGGTGGTGACCTTGACCGTGCGGGGGGTCGTGCCGTTGTTCAGCTCGGTCACGCCGGTGAAGGAGAAGGTCTCCTCGCCGGTCAGGCCGAGGGACGAGGCGGTCTGGCCCTCCGGGAACTGGAGCGGCAGGACGCCCATGCCGATGAGGTTCGAGCGGTGGATGCGCTCGTACGACTCGGTGATGACGGCCTTGACGCCGAGGAGCGCGGTGCCCTTGGCGGCCCAGTCACGGGACGAGCCGGAGCCGTACTCCTTGCCGCCCAGGATGACGAGCGGGGTGCCCTGCTCGATGTAGTTGCGCGAGGCGTCGTAGATGAACGAGACCGGGCCGTCGGCCTGCGTGAAGTCACGCGTGAAGCCGCCCTCGGTGCCCGGCGCGAGCTGGTTGCGCAGGCGGATGTTCGCGAACGTGCCGCGAATCATGACCTCGTGGTTGCCTCGGCGCGAGCCGTACGAGTTGAAGTCGCGGCGCTGCACGCCGTGCTCCGTCAGGTACTTGCCGGCCGGGGTGTCGGCCTTGATCGCACCGGCGGGCGAGATGTGGTCCGTCGTCACCGAGTCGCCGAGCTTGGCGAGGACGCGGGCGCCCGTGATGTCCTCGACGGGGGACGGCTCGTGCGCCATGCCCTCGAAGTACGGGGGCTTGCGGACGTAGGTGGACTCGCTGTCCCACTCGAAGGTGTTGCCGGTCGGGATCGACAGCGCCTGCCACTGGGCGTCGCCCGCGAAGACGTCCTGGTAGGACTTGTTGAACATGTCCTCGCCGATGGCGTTCGCCACGACGTCGTTGACCTCGGCCTCGGTGGGCCAGACGTCCTTGAGGAAGACCGGGTTGCCGTCCTGGTCGGCACCCAGGGCCTCGGTGGTGATGTCGATCTTCATCGAGCCGGCGAGGGCGTACGCGACGACCAGCGGCGGGGACGCCAGGTAGTTCATCTTGACGTCGGGGTTGATGCGGCCCTCGAAGTTCCGGTTGCCGGAGAGGACGGACGTCACGGCCAGGTCGTGGTCGTTGACGGCCTTCGAGACCTCGTCGGGGAGCGGGCCCGAGTTGCCGATGCAGGTGGTGCAGCCGTAGCCGACGAGGTTGAAGCCGACCTTGTCGAGGTAGGGGGTGAGCCCCGCCTTGTCGAAGTAGTCGGTGACGACCTTGGAGCCCGGGGCGAGGGTGGTCTTGACCCAGGGCTTGCGGGTCAGGCCCTTCTCGACGGCCTTCTTCGCGACGAGCGCGGCGGCGACCATCACGTACGGGTTCGAGGTGTTGGTGCAGGAGGTGATGGCCGCGACCGTCACCGCGCCGTGGTCCAGCTCGTACGTCGAGCCGTCGGGGGCGGTCACCAGGACCGGGTTCGACGGGACGCCGTTCGTGGTGGCCGGGGCGTCGGAGGCCGGGAAGGACTCCTTGCCCGCCTCGTCGACCGAGTCGACGTAGTTACGGACGTCGATCTTGAACTGCTCCGAGGCATTGGCGAGGACGATGCGGTCCTGCGGACGCTTCGGACCGGCGATCGACGGCACGACCGTGGAGAGGTCGAGCTCGAGCTTCTCGGAGAAGTCGGGCTCGGCGGCCGGGTCGAGCCAGAGACCCTGCTCCTTGGCGTACGCCTCGACGAGCGCGACCTGCTGCTCGTCACGGCCGGTCAGACGCAGGTACTTCAGCGTCTCGTCGTCGATCGGGAAGATCGCGGCGGTGGAGCCGAACTCCGGCGACATGTTGCCGATGGTGGCGCGGTTGGCGAGGCTCGTGGCCGCCACACCCTCGCCGTAGAACTCGACGAACTTGCCGACGACGCCGTGCTTGCGCAGCATCTCGGTGATCGTGAGGACGAGGTCCGTGGCGGTCGTGCCCGCCTTCAGCTCGCCGGTCAGCTTGAAGCCGACGACGCGCGGGATCAGCATGGAGACCGGCTGGCCCAGCATCGCGGCCTCGGCCTCGATGCCGCCGACGCCCCAGCCCAGGACGCCCAGGCCGTTGACCATCGTGGTGTGCGAGTCGGTGCCGACGAGGGTGTCGGGGTACGCCTGGCCGTTGCGGACCATGACCGTGCGGGCCAGGTGCTCGATGTTGACCTGGTGGACGATGCCGGTGCCCGGCGGGACGACCTTGAACTCGTCGAACGCGGTCTGGCCCCAGCGCAGGAACTGGTAGCGCTCCTTGTTGCGGCCGTACTCCAGCTCGACGTTCTGGCCGAAGGCGTCCGCCGTACCGAACTTGTCGGCGATGACGGAGTGATCGATGACCAGCTCGGCCGGGGCCAGCGGGTTGATCTTCGCCGGGTCGCCGCCGAGCTCCTTCACGGCCTCACGCATGGTGGCGAGGTCCACGACGCAGGGGACGCCGGTGAAGTCCTGCATGATCACGCGGGCGGGCGTGAACTGGATCTCCTGCGCGGGCTGGGCCTGCGAGTCCCAGTCGCCGAGCGCGCGGATGTGGTCGGCGGTGATGTTCGCGCCGTCCTCGGTACGGAGCAGGTTCTCCAGCAGCACCTTCAGGCTGTAGGGAAGGCGTGCGGAGCCCTCGACCTTGTCCAGCTTGAAGATCTCGTACGACTCGTCGCCCACGCGCAGCGTGCTGCGGGCGTCGAAGCTGTTCGCCGACACGACAGTCTCCTTCAGATTTTTTCGCGCGTTCCGTACATCCTGCCGCCACGACTCCTCGTCGGTCCGCTAAGGTAAGGCTTAGTTAGGTAACCCTTACCGAGTGGCGGCTTCTGGTGCGCCTCGGCAGATATCTCGATGTCGAGATAACTCTAGTACATGACCCCTCGGTCCGACGAGGCGCGCCCGCATGCCCTGTGTCACGGGGCGCCCGCAGTCCGGGCGGTGGCGATGAGTGCCACCGTCGTATAGCGCATGGTGAAGCTGCCGCCCAGCGTGTCGACGGCGGCGCCGACCGCCCCGAGCACCTCGGACCGCGCCTCCGCGGGGAGCCGGGTGAGCGCGCCCTGAGTCGGGAGCTGGTCCAGCCAGGCATCGCGGGTGTACGTCCACTGCCACGCGCAGGTCCAGCGCTCGGGGTCGTCGAAGGCGTGCGCGGCGCGAATGCCGTCGGCCGCCGTGTCGAGCAGCGGGGCCGGACTCGGCTTCGCGCGGACGTCGAACGGCGCGTCGGGCGCCACCCTGTGGAACGCGTCGGCGAACGCGTCCGCCACGACGGGCGGCGGCTCGTGCACGTTCCAGAACGCCGCGAGGACGCCGCCGGGACGCAGGACCCGTGCCGCCTTCGCCGCCCCCGCGACCGGGTCGACCCAGTGCCAGGCCTGCCCCGCGACCACCGCGTCGAACGTCCGGCCCGCCGGGTCCCAGCCCTCGAAGGTCCCGGGCTCGACCTCCGTGCCGAGCCGCCGCGCCAGGTCCGCCATCCGCTCGTCGGGCTCGACGCCAAGCACCGCGCACCCTGCCGCGTGCAGCTGCCGGGCGACGATGCCGGTACCGCAGCCGACATCGAGGACGTCTCGCACGTCTTGGCGCGCGGGGCCCGGGGCGGTCGCGACGATGCGGCGGATGAGCGCGTCGGGGTAGCGGGGGCGGGCCCGGTCGTAGCGTTCGGCGTCCGTGCCGAAGGATTCTGCCGTCCGACGGTGCCGGTGCGGCTCACTCTCGGGGATAGTGGGCATGCGCCCACCTTGAGTGGGCACGCGCCCACTCGTCAAGGGTCGGGTGGGGCGGTACGGCAGAGAGGCGGAACCGACGTGCCCACAGGGGTGGCCATCCGCGACGTGCGCGAGCAGCTGTTCGCCGCCGCCGAACGCGTCCTGGTCCGGGACGGGCCGAACGCGCTGACCAGCCGTGCGGTCACCACGGAGGCGGGCTGCGCGAAGGGGGTCCTGCACCGGCACTTCGACGACTTCGACGACTTCCTCGCCGAGCTGGTGCGCGACCGTATCGCCGCGGTGGAGGCGCGAGGCGCGGCGCTGCGCGGGGTCGCGGGGACGGGCACCGTCAGCGGAAACGTCGCCGCCGCGCTGACGGACCTGTTCGGGCCGCTTGCGCTGGGCGTTCTCGGCCTGGTCACCTCGCGGGACGCGCTGCGGGCGCGGTTGCGGCGGACCACGCCGGTCGGCATCCCCCTCCTGACGGAGGCCGGTTCCGTGCTCGCCGGCTACCTCGCGGCGGAGCGCGGCCTCGGCAGGCTCGTCGCGGACTGCGACACCGACGCGCTCGCGTTCACCGTCATCGGGAGCGGGCATCTGCTGTTCGCGGGGCGTGATGGTGTCGCGCCCCCGGCTGCGGAGGTCGGGCGGGTCGTCGGCACGGTCCTGGCGGGGGCCACGCCTCAGGCCGGTTGAGCCGGGCGCGTGGCCGATGACGCGCGCACGATCAGACCGGCCGGGATCGACACCGGGCCCCGAGGTGCCGTGCCGTCGTCCTCGATCAGGGCGACGAGGACCGCGACGGCGGCGTGGGCCATCTGGTCCGGGGCGAGGGTCACCGTCGTCACGGGTGGGGTCGTCTCCGCGTAGGCCGGGTCCTCGCTCGCGCAGACCACGCGCAGGTCGTCGGGGACGCGCAGGCCGTGGCGGGCCGCGGCGGCGAGGAGCTGGCGGCCGCCGGGGTCGTACGCGGCGTAGACGGCGTCGACGCGGCCTTCGCCGTCCTCGCCGTCCTGTAGCAGGGGGTCGAACGCGTGGCCTTCGTCGTCGGTCTCGTCGAAGGGGATGACCAGAGGGGGCGTGGAGTGGTCCGCGCACCAGCGTTCGTACGCCGCCGTCACCGCGCGCGCGTAGTGCTCGTCGCCGCTGCCGGACTGGAGCGCTACGCGGCGGGCGCCGGACGCCGAGAGGTGGTCGAGCACCTCGCGGACGGTCGACTCGTGGTCGTTGTCGACCCAGTGGTCGCCGGGGCGCGGGTCGCCGGGGGCGCCGTCGAAGACGAGCGGGATGCCGCGGGCGCGCAACGCGCGGACCATCGGGTCACCCCGCGGGCTGTCCATGATCAGCATGCCGTCGACGGCGAGGTGGTGCCAGGCGTCGTCGGCGGCGCGGTCGGCGGGGAGGGTGATCAGGGCGTAGCCGCGGGCGTGGGCGGCGGAGGTGGCCGCGGTGACGGCGCGGGAGAAGTAGGCGATGTCCGTGTAGTTCCAGGCTGCGGGGAACGTGGTGACCGCGATGCCGAGCGTGCGGGTGCGGGGCGGGCCCGGCGTGCCGTAGCCGAGGCGGGTGGCCGTCTCGCGGACCCTGCGGCGGGTGGCGTCGCCGACCCTGCCGGTGCCGTTGAGGGCGTGCGAGACCTCCGCGGCGCGGGCTATGTCGGCGAGTGTCGGCCCTGGCACGCGGCACATCGTACGGAATCCGTCGTCCGGGGCGGGTTCTGGTTAACGGATTACTCGTCGAGGGTTCCGTCCACCTTCCTCATCGGTCTCGCTACGCCTTGGAGTGTGTGTGGTCGTGTCCCAGTCGTACGAAGCTTCCGCCCAGCAGACTTCCTTCCTCTCGCGAAGGGGTCTCCTCGCCGCCGCGGGAGCCGCGGGAGCCGCAGGAGCCGCCGGGCTCGTCACCGCGGCCGGCCCCGCCGCCGCGGCCTCCCCCGCCTCCCCCGCCTCCCGTCGCCGCTCCGCCGCCCTCGTCGTCCACAACGCCCGGGTCTTCACCGGCACCTCCGTCCACGCCGCCACCACCCGGCACGAAGCCGTGGCCGTCGGCCGGGACGGGCGGATACTCGCCGTCGGTTCGGACACCGACGTCAAGCGGTACGTCGGGCGGGACACCGACGTCGTGGACGCGGCGGGCGGCACCGTCATGAGCGGCATCCACGACGGGCACGCCCACCCGATGGACGCCGCGAGCCGGTCGCTGCGGCCCTCGCTCGCGGGCGCCGAGCAGACCGTCGCGGAGCTGCGGAAGACGCTGACGGGGTTCCTCAAGGACTCGGCGGAGCAAGAGCCCGACGGGTGGCTCGTCGTGGAGGACTGGAATCCGGTCGGGCTGCTGCCCCACGGCACCGCCCCGCACCACACGATGCTCGACGCGCTGCCGACGCGCCGCCCGATCGCGCTGCGCGGCGGCGACGGCCACAACCTGTGGGCCAATCAGCGCGCCCTGGACATCGCGAAGATCACCGCGTCCACGCCCGACCCGGTCGGCGGCAGAATCGTGAAGGGTACGGACGGCAAGCCGACCGGCGTGCTCAAGGACGACGCCCAGCCGCTCGTCTCCCGGCACATCCCCGAGCCCGACGAGACCCGGTTGGCGGATGCCGCCGCGAAAACCCTCGCCGAGGCCGCCGCGTCCGGGGTCACCACGTTCATGGAAGCCGTCGTGGGGCGTGGTGAGCTGAAGCTGTATCAGCGGCTCGCCGAGTCGGACCGGCTGCTCCAGCGCATCGTGCCCGCCGTGCGCATCGAGACCGACATGACGAAGGATCCGGCCGCTGCGGTCTCGTACGCGAAGAAGCTGCGGGCGGAGTTCGCGGACGTACGCGGACTGCGCTTCGGGACGGTCAAGGTGTTCCTCGACGGCGTCATCGAGTACCCGGCGCAGACCGCCGCGCTCCTGGAGCCGTACCTCGACAAGGACGGCAGGCCCACCGACCACCGCGGCGATCTGTACGTGTCGTCGGCGGAGTACGGACGCCTCAGCGCCGCTTTCAACGCCGAGGGCTGGCAGATGCACGCGCACGCCATCGGAGACCGCGCCGTGCGCACGTCCCTCGACGGGTACGCGTACGCCCTGCGGAAGACCGGCCGCCGTGATCTCCGCAACACCACGGCCCACCTCCAACTGGTCGACCCCGCCGATCTGCCGCGGTTCGCCGCGCTCGGCGTCGTCGCCTGCATGCAGCTCCAGTGGGCGGCCCGCAACACCTGGACGATGGACGCGCTGCTGCCCTACATCGGCGCCCGGCGCCACCGTTGGCAGTACCCGGCGCGCAGCCTCCAGGACCGGCGCGCGGCGCTCGCGGGTGGCTCGGACTGGCCGGTCGACCCTCTGCAGGTCTGGAACCAGATCCGCACCGCGATCGACCGCGAGGGCATGGACGGTGAGGGCGACCTGTACCGCGCGGAGGAAGGTCTCGGCCGTACGTCGTCCCTGCTCATGCACACCTTGGGCACCGCACGTCAACTCCGCTCGGACCGCCTCACGGGCACCGTGGAGAGGGGAAAAGCGGCCGATCTGGTGCTGCTCGACCGCGATGTGACGCGGAGTCCGGTGGCCGATATCAGTTCGTCCGAGGTGCGCATGACGCTGGTCGGAGGCACAGTGGTGCACGACGCACAGTCGTCGGCAGGACGCGCGGCCGCCGCCCGAGTGACGCGGGCGGCGGCGGGGCCCCGGCCCACGGCGTACGCGTCGGTGCACGGTCGGCACGCCTCGTGCGGCTGCGGCTGAGCTCCCGGGTGCACCCGTGCACCGGGAAAAGGCCCCTCTTACGGCCGAACCTCAGATGGCCTACCCCAGCGCGTGCGTCATCTCATATCTGAGATAACGTACAACTCATGGCAGACGACTACCTCGTACGCATCGGCAAGCTCATCCGCGACGCCCGCCAGCACCGGGGCTGGACGCAGACGCAACTCGCCGAGGCGCTCAGCACCAGCCAGAGCGCCGTGAACCGCATCGAGCGCGGCAACCAGAACATCAGCCTTGAGATGATCGCCCGAATCGGCGAGGCACTCGACAGTGAAATCGTCTCCCTCGGGTACGCGGGCCCCATGCATCTGCGAGTTGTCGGCGGCCGTCGGCTCTCCGGCGCCATCGACGTCAAGACGAGCAAGAACGCGTGCGTGGCGCTGCTCTGTGCGTCCCTCCTGAACAAGGGACGTACGGTGCTGCGCCGCGTGGCCCGCATCGAGGAGGTCTACCGCCTCCTGGAGGTCCTCAACTCCATCGGCGTACGCACCCGTTGGATCAACGACGGCGTCGACCTGGAGATCGTGCCGCCCGCCAAGCTGGAGATGGACGCCATCGACGCGGAGGCGGCCCGCCGCACCCGCTCGATCATCATGTTCCTCGGCCCGCTGCTGCACCGCATGGACCACTTCAAGCTGCCGTACGCGGGCGGCTGCGACCTGGGCACCCGTACGATC
This sequence comes from Streptomyces sp. Je 1-369, assembly GCF_026810505.1. NCBI lineage: Bacteria > Bacillati > Actinomycetota > Actinomycetes > Kitasatosporales > Streptomycetaceae > Streptomyces > Streptomyces sp. Je 1-369. Next base: position 6,778,793 of record NZ_CP101750.1, on the reverse strand, counting down.
GAGCCACACATGATCGCGCTGCGCAGGTTCGGTCTGGAGATCGCGGCGACCGAGGGGCTGTACCACGCGACGGTCGCCCGCGACGTCTCCCCCGACCGCCCCATCGTCCTCACCGAGCGCGGGGACACGGTCACCGAGAACGCGCTGCTCGCCGCGGCACGCGGCGCGGGCACGACCGTCATCCGCAACGCGTCCTCGAACTACATGGTCCAGGACCTGTGCTTCTTCCTGGAGGCGCTCGGCGTCGAGGTGGAGGGCATCGGCACGACCACACTGACCGTGCACGGCGTCCCCACCATCGACGTCGACGTCGACTACTCCCCCTCCGAGGACCCGGTCGAGGCGATGAGCCTGCTGGCCGCCGCGGTCGTCACGGAGTCGGAGCTGACGGTGCGCCGGGTGCCGATCGAGTTCCTGGAGATCGAGCTCGCGGTCCTGGAGGAGATGGGCCTCGACCACGACCGCAGCGCGGAGTACCCGGCCGACAACGGCCGGACGCGCCTCATCGACCTCACGGTCCGCCCCTCCAAGCTGGAGGCGCCGATCGACAAGATCCACCCGATGCCGTTCCCCGGCCTGAACATCGACAACGTTCCCTTCTTCGCGGCCATCGCGGCGGCGGCGCAGGGCAAGACGCTGATCCACGACTGGGTCTACGACAACCGCGCGATCTACCTCACGGACCTCAACCGCCTCGGCGGCCGCCTCCAGCTCCTGGACCCGCACCGCGTCCTGGTCGAGGGCCCGACGCGCTGGCGCGCCGCGGAGATGATGTGCCCGCCCGCCCTGCGCCCCGCCGTCGTCGTCCTGCTCGCGATGATGGCGGCCGAGGGCACGTCGGTGCTGCGCAACGTGTACGTGATCAACCGCGGCTACGAGGACCTGGCGGAGCGCCTGAACTCGGTGGGCGCGCAGATCGAGACGTTCCGGGACATCTGACCCGCGGACGCGGCTCCTCCGGGCCGAGGTCCCGGAGGAGCCGCGATCGCGCGTGGCGGCGACGGCACGCCGACGGGGGCGCCACGGCGCTGGGCCGTCACGCCCCCGCTCGGGCAACAAGGGCCACTGGGCCCGGATACTTCAACTAACCGCCGGACGCGGCGAGTTCCTTCATATCGACCGTCTCGCCCTTGTCCGGGACCTTCGGGCTCACCGGCTTGCCGTAGTCGCCGAACGTGGCGTCGTTGGGGGCGTCGCCGCCCTTCGTGGAGACCCGGAGGATGTACGGCTTGCCCTCCGTGGCGACGTACATCGTGTTCGTCTCGCCGCCGGAGCCCTTCTTCGTCAGGGCGATCGCGTCCTTGCCGTCGACGGACGTCGTCCCGCCCTTCTTCATGCCCTTGCGCTCGGACTTGTTCTCGTCCATCGACGCGACCAGGCCCTGCTTGTCGCACATGCCGGCGGTGGACGCGTCGTCGGCGGGCATCTTGACCCACTTGTCGGCGACCTTGGAGATCGCCTTCTCCGCACCCGGCTGGCCCTTCAGCGCCGTCTTCCAGTACTGCTCGTTGCCGCGCATGTACAGCGTGCCGTTCGTGTGGCGCACCTCGGCCTTCGAGCCGCCGGTGCCGATCGTGCCCTCGCAGTTCTTCTCCTGGTCGACCGCGATGTCCAGGCTCACCGGCTTGCCGTCCTGCCGCATGTCGCCCTTGATGCGCATGGAGTCCGCGTCCTTGGTGGCCGCCACCGCCTTGGAAGCGATCTGATCGGCGCTGTCCTTGGCGAACGGCTTGTCGGAGCCTCCTCCGTCGTCGCTGTCGCCGCAGCTCGACAGCAGCGCCGCCGCGAGCACCGTAACCCCGATGACACCCGAAACCCTTCGCGTACGCACGTGGTAACCCCTCCTGCGGAACTCTCGGACGTTCCGTCGTCCACGACCCCGGTGGCCGCGGTCGTCGCCGGGTACCCCGTGATCCGCCCGTTGCACCCGGTAGCAGGCATTCCGCCTTTCAGGAAAGGGACCGGTGCATGACGCCGGAAACCGGGGGTAACAGGGGCATCAGATCCCCCCACCAGTACCCCCACGAATACCCCCACCGACATCTGTCCAGGAGTACGTTCATGCTGCAGGCACACCCCTCCGTCCTCGCTGACCTCGTCGAGCGCTACGAATCCCTCCACGCCAAGGCCGACAGCGCGGCTGTCGACCCCGCGCTGCGCCGACAGCTCGACGACGTCACGTACACGCTGTGCGTGATCACCGGCACCCGCTCCCTGGAGCAGGCCCTCGCCTCGGCCCGCCGACGTGCCAGAAAGGTGCGGGAGGTGCGGAACGTGCGCGGTCAGGCGAGCACGGCCGTTCCGTCGAGTTCCACCAAGGCCTCCTCGTCCCACAGCCGTACGACGCCCACCACCGCCATGGCCGGATAGTCGCGGCCCGCCAACCGCTTCCAGATGTGGCCCAGTTCGCGGGCGCGGGCGCGGTAGTCGGCGACGTCCGTGGCGTAGACCGTGACGCGCGCGAGGTCGGCCGGGGTGCCGCCCGCGTGGCGCAGGGCGGTCAGGAGGTTGGCGAGGGCCCGCTCGAACTGCTCGGGCAGGGTCGAGCCGGTGACCTCGCCCTCGCTGTCCAGCGCGGTCTGCCCGGCGAGGAAGACCAGGCGGGAGCCTGTCGCGGTGACGGCGTGCGAGAAGCCCGTGGCCGGGGCGAGTTCGGCGGGGTTGACGCGGTGCAGGTCGCTGTCGCTCATGCGGGCGGTTCCTCCTCGTGGACATCCATGCGGGTGTGCGGCTGCTGAGTGTGCGGCTCCTTGGCGTACAGCTCCTTGGCGATGATCGTGCGCTGGACCTCGCTCGCGCCCTCGTAGATGCGGGGCGCGCGCACCTCGCGGTAGAGGTGTTCGAGGAGGTGGCCGCGGCGCAGCGCACGGGCGCCGTGCAGCTGGACCGCCGCGTCGACCACGTACTGCGCGGTCTCGGTGGCGATGAGCTTCGCCATCGCGGCGCGCCGGGCGATGCCGGGGCTTCGCGGTCCCTCGCTGTCGTACGCCGCCGCTGCCGCGTAGACCATCAGACGGGCCGCCTCCGTGCGCGTCGCCATCTCGGCGACCTGGTGGCCGACCGACTGCAGATCCTTCAACGGACCGCCGAACGCGGTCCGTTCCGCCGTGTGGGCCAGCGTCGCGTCGAGCGCGGACTGCGCCATGCCGACCGCGAACGCGCCGACGCTCGGCCGGAACCGGTTGAGCGTCGTCATGGCGACCCGGAAGCCGCGGTCGACCTCCCCGAGCACGTCCTCCGTGCCGACCCGTACGCCGTCGAAGGCGAGGGCGCCGATGGGGTGCGGCGAGAGCATCTCCAGGGGGGTGCCGGTAAGGCCCGCGCGGTCGGCGGGGACCAGGAACGCGGTGACGCCGCGGGACCCCGCCCCGGGCGACGTACGGGCGAAGACGCTGTAGAAGTCGGCCTCGGGCGCGTTGGAGATCCAGCACTTCTCGCCGGTGAGGCGCCAGCCGCCCGAGCCGTCGGGTTCCGCCGCGAGGCTGAGGGCCGCCGCGTCCGAGCCCGCGCCCGGCTCGGAGAGCGCGAAGGCGGCGACGGCGTGCCCGGCGCGGACGGGCGGCAGCCACCGTTCCCGCTGCTCGGGCGAGCCGTGGGCGTGCACGGGGTGGGCGCCGAGGCCCTGGAGGGCGAGGGCGGTCTCGGCCTCCGTGCAGGCGTAGGCGAGGGACTCCCGCATGAGGCAGAGGCCGAGGGCGCCGGTCTCCTTGCCGGGAGGAGTCGCACCGGCACCTCGCCCCTCGAACAGGCAGCCAAGCAGGCCCAGTTCGCCGAGCGCCGCGACCAGTGGCCGGTTCACGTGGCCGGGCTCACCCTTCTCCGCCAGGGGGCGCAGGCGCTCGGCGGCCAGCGTCCGCAGCTCCGCGCAACGGGCGGTTTGTTCAGGATCGAGCGAGAATGCCGTCATCCCGGTCCCCTCCTTTATCGCGCACCGTTGACTGTCGTCACCATCACGATACGCTCATGGAGCGAGCCCACCACAGCGCCCGTCCGGCAGGCAAGGGGGCAGAGCCGCCATGGAACCGACCGGCAATCCAGCCAACCCGGGGCCGACACCGTCCGGCCACGTCGACACGTTCGCCCGGGACCACCTCCCGCCGCGCGCGCAGTGGCCCGCACTGGTCCACGACCGCCCCGAACTCCACTACCCCGACCGCCTCAACTGCGGCGCGGAGCTCCTGGACCGGTCGGCCGAGCGGTTCGGCGCGGACCGTCCCGCCTTCCACGCCGCGTCCGGCGACACCTGGACGTACGGCGCGCTGCGGCGGCACGTCGACCGGATCGCGCACGCGCTGACCGCCGACCTCGACGTCCGGCCCGGGCAGCGCGTCCTGCTGCGCGGGCCCACCACGCCGTGGCTCGCCGCCTGCTGGCTCGCGGTGATGAAGGCGGGCGCGATCGCCGTGACCGTCCTCGCCCAGCAGCGCGCGCAGGAGCTCGCCACCATGTGCGAGATCGCCGAGGTGCGGCACGCGCTCTGCGACGTACGGGCGGTCGACGACCTGATCAAGGCCGGTGTGCCGGGCCTGAACGTCACCACGTACGGCGGCGAGGGCCCCGACGACCTCCTCGCGCGCGCCGCCCGGCAACCCGACCGCTACGAAGCGGTGGACACGGCGGCCGACGACGTCGCGCTCATCGCGTTCACCTCCGGCACGACGGGCCGCCCCAAGGGCTGCATGCACTTCCACCGCGACGTGCTCGCCATCGCGGACACGTTCGCGCGGCACGTCCTGAGGCCGACGCCGGACGACGTGTTCGCGGGCAGCCCGCCACTGGGCTTCACCTTCGGCCTCGGCGGACTCGTCATCTTCCCGCTGCGCTTCGGCGCGTCGTCCGTACTGCTCGAACAGGCGGGTCCCAAGCAGCTGTTGCCCGCGATCGGGCGGCACGGGATCAGCGTGCTCTTCACCGCCCCGACCGCGTACCGCACGATGCTGGACGAGCTCGACGCGCACGACGTACACGATGTCTCCTCGCTGCGGCGCTGCGTGTCCGCGGGTGAGAACCTGCCCGCGGCGACCTGGCAGAGCTGGCAACAACGCACCGGGCACCGCATCATCAACGGCATCGGCGCGACCGAGCTGCTGCACATCTTCATCTCCGCCGCCGACGACGCGATACGTCCCGGCACGACCGGGCTCCCCGTCCCCGGGTGGCACGCGCGCGTGGTCGACGATTCCGGGGCACCGCTGCCGGACGGCGAGCCCGGACTGCTCGCGGTCCGCGGCCCGGTCGGCTGCCGCTACCTCTCCGACGAGCGGCAGCTCCAGTACGTGCGGCACGGCTGGAACATCACCGGCGACACCTACGTCAGGGACGCCGACGGCTACTTCCGGTACGTCGCCCGCGCGGACGACATGATCATCTCCGCCGGGTACAACATCGCGGGCCCCGAGGTCGAGGATGCCCTGCTCCGCCACCCCGACGTGGCGGAGACGGCGGTGGTGGGCCGCCCCGACGAGCTGCGCGGGCAGGTCGCCGTGGCGTACGTGGTGCTCCGCGCGGGCGCGGCGGCCGACGCGGACCGGCTGCGGGAGTTCGTGAAGGGGGAACTCGTGCCCTACAAATGCCCGCGGGAGATCATCTTCCTGGAGGCGCTCCCGCGCACCGCGACGGGCAAGCTCCAGCGCTTCCGGCTGCGCGGCCGGATACCGGGCGGTCCCGGGCCCGTAGAGTGATCACGTGTCCGAGCAGCACACTCCACGGTCCCTGATCGTCACGTTCTACGGCGCCCACGGCCGGGCCGCGCCCGGCCCCGTCCCGGTCGCCGATCTGGTGCGCCTCCTCGCGCCGGTCGGCGTCGACGCGCCGTCGGTGCGGTCGTCGGTGTCCCGGCTGAAGCGGCGCGGCCTGCTCGTGCCCGGACGCACGGAGGGGGGCGCGGCCGGGTACGCGCTCTCGCCCGACGCCCGTCAGCTCCTGGAGGACGGCGACCGCCGCATCTACGGCGCGGGGGCCGACCGCGGGACGGGCTGGGTCCTCGCGGTCTTCTCCGTCCCCGAGGCGGAACGCGCCAAGCGCCACGTGCTGCGCTCGCACCTCGCGGGCCTCGGCTTCGGCACGGCGGCGCCGGGCGTCTGGATCGCCCCGGCCCACCTCTACCCGGAGACCAGGCACACCCTGACCCGCCTCGGACTCGCCCCGTACGTCGACCTGTTCCGCGGCGAACACCTGGGCTTCACGCCGACACCGGAGGCGGTCGCACGCTGGTGGGACCTGGCGGCCCTGGCCAAGCAGCACGAGGCGTTCCTGGACCGCCACGAGCCGGTACTCCGCGCGTGGGAGTCCCGTGACGCCCCTGGCTCCCCCGAGGAGGCGTACCGGGACCACCTCCTCGCCCTGGACTCCTGGCGCCAACTCCCCTACGCCGACCCGGGCCTCCCCGCCGGCCTCCTGCCCTCGGACTGGCCGGGCGCCCGCTCGGCGGCGGTGTTCGCGGCCCTGGACGAACGCCTGAGGGAGGCCGGCGCCCGGTTCGTGCACCCCGCATAGACTGGGCCGGTGGACGAACAAGTGCTGCGCCGGAGCGAGTACCGCAGCGTGCCGTGGAAGAACGGCGGCGGTACGACCAGGGAGGTCGCGGAGGGCGCGGCCTGGCGGGTGAGCGTGGCGGACGTGGCCGGAGACGGCCCCTTCTCCCTCTTCCCCGACACCGACCGCGTGATCACCCCGGTCGAGGCGGACGGCACGCACGCCATGACTTTGACGGTGCAGGGCACCCCGCACCACGTCACCCCCCTGACTCCCTTCGCCTTCCCGGGCGACGCGCCGACGGACTGCCACCTCCCGGCGGGCGCGGTACGCAACTTGAACGTGATGACGCGAAGGGGCCGAGCGACGGCACGGGTACGCATCGTCGACGTCACCGCGGCGGGTGGGGCGGAGCCGGTCTGCGGGACGGACGAGACCCTCCTGCTCATGCCGGTCACGGAGGGGCTCACCCTGGCCGCCCCGGACAGCAGGGACACCCCACTCGCCCGCCTGGACTGCGTACGCCGGACGGGCCCGGGCACGCTGAGGCTGCGAGGCGAGGGCACGGCGGCCGAGATCAGAATCACGACGGCACGCTGAGCCCCCCCCCCCCCCGGCATCCGAGGGACGGCGGGGGCCTCACACGGGCAGCTGGAGTCTCTGCTTGGGGGCGTCCGCGCGGCCTGTCCGAGGGCGGCGGCTCCCCGCACCGTACTGGAGCGGCCATGCCGCCCCCGCGCCCGCGTAACCCTGCTCCGCCGCCGCGTGCAGCGTCCAGTGGGGGTCGTAGAGGTGCGGGCGGGCCAACGCACACAGGTCCGCGCGGCCCGCCAGGAGCAGGGAATTCACGTCGTCCCAGGAGGACACCGCGCCCACGGTGATCACCGGGACGCCCGTCACACTCCGGATGCGGTCCGCGTACGGAGTCTGGTACGAGCGGCCGAACTCCGGGCGTTCGTCCGCCACGACCTGCCCCGTGGAGACGTCGACCGCATCGGCCCCGTGCGCCGCGAACGCCCGCGCGATCTCGACCGCGTCCTCGGCCGTCGTGCCGCCGTCCGCCCAGTCCGTCGCGGAGATCCGGACCGTCATCGGCCTGGCGGCGGGCCACACCGCACGCACCGTGTCGAAGACCTCCAGGGGGTAGCGGAGACGGCCCGGCAGGTCGCCCCCGTACGCGTCCGTGCGGAGGTTCGTGAGCGGGGAGAGGAAGCCCGACAGCAAGTAGCCGTGCGCGGCGTGGAGTTCGAGGAGGTCGAAGCCCGCGCGGTCGGCCCGGCGGGCCGCCGCCACGAACTGTTCGCGGATCTCCGTCAGACCCGCCCGCGAGAGTTCGCGAGGAACCTGGCTGCCCCGCTTGTACGGCAGCGGCGACGCCGCGTCGAGCGGCCAGTTGCCGTCGGGCAGCGGATCGTCGATGCCCTCCCACATCCGCTTGGTTGAGCCCTTGCGGCCGGAGTGGCCGAGCTGCAGGCCGATCGCCGCGCCGGGCGCCTGCGCGTGGACGAAGTCCGTGACGCGGCGCCACGCGTCCGCCTGCTCGTCGGTGTACAGCCCCGCGCAGCCCGGCGTGATGCGGCCGCGCTCGCTGACGCACACCATCTCGGTCATGACCAGGCCCGCGCCGCCGAGCGCCCGCGCGCCCAGGTGGACCAGGTGGAAGTCGCCGGGCACGCCGTCCACGGCGGAGTACATGTCCATCGGGGAGACGACGACACGGTTGCGCAGGGTCAGGTCGCGGAGCCGGAAGGGCGTGAACATCGGCGGCGTACCGTCCGGGCAGCCGAAGTCACGCTCGACGGCGCGGGTGAAGTCCGCGTCGCGCAGGCGCAGGTTGTCGTGGGTGACGCGGCGGCTGCGGGTGAGGAGGTTGAACGCGAACTGGCGCGGGGGCTGGTCCAGGTAGTCGGAGAGCCGCTCGAACCACTGGAGGCTGGCGCGGGCCGCTCGCTGCGTGGAGGCGACGACGGGACGGCGCTCCTCCTCGTACGCCCGGAGCGCGGCCGGGACGTCGGGCTGCTCCTCCAGGCACGCGGCGAGCGCGAGCGCGTCCTCGACGGCGAGCTTCGTGCCGGAGCCGATGGAGAAGTGCGCGGTGTGCGCGGCGTCGCCGAGCAGGACTGTGTTGCCGTACGACCAGCGGGTGTTGGTGACCGTGCGGAAGTTGATCCAGGAGGAGTTGTTGCCGCGCAGCGGGCGGCCGCCGAGCGCCTCCGTGAAGATCTTGGCGCAGCGTTCCGTGGACTCGTGCTCGTCGAGTTCCGCGAACCCGGCGGCCTCCCACACCTCTTCGCGCATCTCGACGATGACGGTGGAGGCACCCGTTCCCGAAGCGGAGTACGGGTATCCGTGCAGCTGCATCACGCCGTGTTCCGTCTCGGCGATCTCGAAGCGGAACGCGTCGAGGGCGAAGTCCGCGGCGAGCCAGATGTAGCGGCAGTGGTGGCTGGTCAGGGTCGGTTCGAAGACGTCGGCGTGCGCCTCGCGGGTGAGGCTGTGGACACCGTCGGCGGCGACGACCAGGTCGTACTGGGAGGAGAGTGCGGAGGCGGGCGGGGCCTCCGTACGGAAGCGCAGCTCGATGCCGAGGTCCCGGCAGCGGTCGTGCAGGATCTCCAGGAGCCTGCGCCTGCCGAGCGCCGCGAATCCGTGGCCGCCGGACGTGTGCCGCCGGTCGCGGTGCACGATGTCGATGTCGTCCCAGCGTACGAACTCCGCCTGAAGGGCTGCGTAGACGGCGGGGTCGGCGTGTTCGATGCCGCCGAGCGTCTCGTCGGAGAGGACGACGCCGAAGCCGAAGGTGTCGTCGGGCGCGTTGCGCTCCCAGACGGTGACCTCGCGGCCGGGGTCGAGGCGCTTGAGCAGCGCGGCGGCGTAGAGCCCGCCGGGGCCGCCGCCGATGACGGCGATGCGGCGGGCCCGCCCCGCGGCGGAGGGTGCGGCAGGGATTCCCATGGTCACCGTCCCTGCCACTTCGGCGGGCGCTTCTCCGTGAACGCCGCGTGGAACTCCGCGTAGTCCTCGCCGTTCATCAGGAGCGCCTGGGTCGACGCGTCCAGTTCGATGGACGCGGCAAGCGGCATGTCGAGCTCCGAGGTGAGGAGCGCCTTCGTCTGCGCGTACGCGAGGGCCGGTCCTTCGGCGAGGCGGCGGGCCAGGGACCGCGCGGCCTCCGCCGCCCCGCCCTCGTCCGTCAGCTCGCTGATGAGGCCGATCCGTTCGGCCTCGGGGGCGCGCACCGGCTCACCCAGCATGAGCAGCCGTGTGGCGTGGCCGAGTCCGACGACGCGCGGCAGGAGGTAGGCCGCGCCCATGTCGCCGCCGGAGAGGCCGACCCGGGTGAAGAGGAAGGAGAAGCGCGCGGAGGGGTCGGCGACGCGGAAGTCCGAGGCGAGGGCGAGCACCGCGCCGGCGCCCGCCGCCACCCCGTGCACGGCGGCGACCACGGGGAAGGGGCACTCCCTGATGGCGCGGACGACCTGGCCCGTCATGCGGTTGAAGTCGAGGAGCTGGGCCGTGTCCATGGCGAGCGTGGCGCCGATGATCTCGTCGACGTCGCCGCCCGAGCAGAAGCCGCGGCCCTCGCCGCCGAGCACGAGAGCGCGCACGGACTTGTCGCGGGAGAGCTCGGCGAGGAGGTCGCGCAGGTCGGCGTAGGCACCGAAGGTGAGCGCGTTGAGCTTGTCGGGGCGGGCGAGGGTGACCGTGGCGACGCCCTCGTCGACGGCGAGGCGCAGGTGCCGCCAGTCGGGGGTGCGGGTCGCGGAGCCGGTGAAGGGACTCATCAGGTGCGGCCTCCTCGGCCTGGGGCTGGAGTGCACGGGCAGGGGCTACCTCTCGAAGCTATCACCGTTCCGTGACTGTCGTCACGAGTGCGCGATATGCGACCTCCCGGACACCACGGGACCCCACAGGGTCGGACGTCCCGGGAATGCCCGACGGTCGCCCCTGTCGACTTGGCGCTTAAGATTCGTACGGTTGAAAGCAGGACCGCCACCTGCTGCCCTGAACGGACCCGCCTTGCACGAGCCTTCCTCCCCCGCCTCCTGGCGCATCGCCCTGCCGCACACGACGGCAGCCGTGCCGGTCGCGCGTGCCCTGGTCCGCACCGCCCTCACCGACATCGAGTCGTCCCCCGACACCGACACCGCCGAGCTCCTCACCGCGGAGCTGGTCGCCAACGCCGTCGAGCACACCGGCGGACAGGACCCCATAGAGCTGGTGATCGAGCTGCTGCCGTCGGGCTGTCAGGTCGAGGTGCACGACTCGAACCCGCTGCCGCCCGGCGACCTCACCGCCCCCGGCCCGCACGTCGAGCCCGACCCCTGGCAGGAGCACGGGCGCGGCCTGCTCCTGATCCGCACCCTCAGCTCGTCCTGCGGCCACCGCTCCACCGCGTCGGGGAAGGCGGTCTGGTTCACGCTTCCTACGAGGCCCCCGCACGCGTGCTGACGGTCGGCACCTCGCCCCGCCCGAGCCGCGAGTGCCCGCGCCCGTACAGCGCGTAGACCACCGCGCCCACCGCGACGAACACGGCGAACTGAACCCACGTCGTCCAGCCCGTGCCCCAGATCAGATAGAGGCAGAAGCCGACGCCGAGGACCGGGCTGACCGGGTGGAACGGCACCCGGAAGGTGCGCCGGAGGTCCGGTGCGGAACGGCGCAGCGCGATCACTGCGACGTTCACCACGACCATGATGGCCAGCGTGCCGATGGTGGTCAGGTTGACGACGACGTCGAGCGAGGAGAAAGCGGCGGGCACGGCGACGACCGCCGCGACGATCCACGTGTTGGCGACGGGGGTCCCGGTCCGCGGCGAGACGCGTTCGAAGACGCGCGGCATGAGGCCGTCGCGGGACATCGACATCAGGATGCGGGTCTGGCCGTACATCACGGCGAGCACCACGGAGGCGATGGCGACGACCGCGCCGAAGGCGATGATGCCGCCGCCGAGGGCCGAGTCGGTGACCTGGTTGACGATGAGCGAGAGCGCGGCGGGCCTGTCGGCAACGGCGTCCGAGCCGAGGGCACCGATGGCCGCGAGCGCCACGGCGACGTAGAGCAGGGTGACGACGCCGATGCAGATCAGGATGGCGAGCGGAATGTTCCGCCGCGGGTTCCTGACCTCCTCGCCCGCCGTCGTGACCGCGTCGAAGCCGATGAAGGAGAAGAAGGCGAGCGAGGCGCCCGCGGTGATGCCGGAGGCGCCCGCGCCCGCGAAGGGGGTGAGGTTGCCGTCCTCGAACGCACTGAACGCGATCGCCAGGAAGAGCAGCAGGATGCCGATCTTCAGGACCGCCATGGCGGCCGTGGCCCCGGCGCTCTCGCGGATGCCTCGCACCAGGAGCACGGCGGCGAGCAGGATGACGACGACGGCGGGCAGGTTCACCGCGCCGCCCTCGCCGGGCCCCGCGGACAGCGCGGCGGGCAGCTCCCAGCCGGTGAGGCTGTGCAGCAGCTCGTTCAGGTACTGGCTCCAGCCGACCGCGACGGCGGAGACCGACACGCCGTACTCCAGGAGCAGACACCAGCCCACGAGGAATGCGGTGCGCTCGCCCAGTGAGGCGTACGCGAAGGAGTACGAGCTGCCCGACACCGGGATCGCACCCCCCAGCTCGGCGAACGAGAACGCGGTGAAGATGCAGGTCACGGCCGCGAGCACGTAGGAGATCGCGACGGCGGGGCCCGCCTCGGCGACGGAGTCCGAAAGGCCGACGAAGATGCCGGTGCCGACGATCGCGCCGACGCCGAAGCACACGAGCTGGAAGAGCCCCATGGTGCGCCGCAGGCCGTGGCCCTCCAGGTCCGCTCCCGATTCGGCGACGAGCTGATCGGGGGACTTGATGCGAAGCCCGTTGGTGCGAGTGGGGCTCATGGGGTGGTTCTCGATTCTGGTGGTGCGTGGTGCGTGGTGCCGGTGTTGCTCAAGCCGTGGGGGCTCAGGTGAGCGTCGCCACCAGGACCGCCTTGATCGTGTGCATGCGGTTCTCCGCCTCGTCGAAGACCACGGAGTGCTCCGACTCGAAGACCTCGTCCGTGACCTCCAGGGACTCCAGGCCGTACGTCTCGTGGACCTCGCGTCCGACCTTCGTGCCGAGGTCGTGGAAGGCGGGCAGGCAGTGCAAGAACTTTACGTCCGGATTGTCCGTGGCGCGCAGGACGTCCATCGTCACCGCGTAGGGCACGAGGGCGGCTATGCGCTCGGCCCACACCTCCTGCGGCTCCCCCATCGACACCCAGACGTCGGTGCCGACGAAGTCCGCCCCCCGTACGCCCTCCACGACATCCTCGGTGAGCGTCAGACGGGCCCCGCTGGCCCTCGCCAGCTCCTGGGCCCGCGCGCGGATCTCCGGGGCGGGCCAGTACGCCTCGGGGGCGACGATGCGTACGTCCATGCCGAGCAGGGCGCCGGTGATCAGGTACGAGTTGCCCATGTTGAAGCGGGCGTCGCCGAGGTAGGCGAAGGCGATGCCGGTGAGGGGCTTGGCGCTGTGCTCGGTCATCGTGAGCACGTCGGCGAGCATCTGAGTGGGGTGCCAGTCGTCGGTCAGGCCGTTGTAGACGGGCACGCCCGCGTGGGCGGCGAGCGTCTCGACCGTGTCCTGCGCGTCCCCGCGGAACTCGATGGCATCGAACATGCGGCCCAGCACCCGCGCGGTGTCCTTGGAGGACTCCTTCTTGCCGATGTGCGAGCCCGCGGGGTCGATGTACACCGTCGAGGCGCCCTGGTCGGCGGCGGCCACCTCGAAGGCGCAGCGCGTCCGCGTCGAGTTCTTCTCGAAGATCAGCGCGATGTTCCTGCCCCGCAGCCGCTGCGTCTCGGCCCCGGCCTTCTTGGCCGCCTTCAGCTCGGCGGCCAGCTCGAGCAGGCCGCGGAACTCGTCGGCGGTGAAGTCCAGCTCCTTGAGGAAGTGGCGGCCGGTGAGGTCTGTGGCCATGAGGCGCTCCAGGAATGCGGATGGGCGTACGAAAGACGGTGACTGTTGAAACTATATACGACGCTCCACATTTATATACAGACCCTCGGCCGGGGGTCGGTCAGGCCCTGGTGACCGGCGAGGCCCTCTGCAGGAGCTACAGCCCCGGCACCGGATCCCGCTGCACCGGACAGCTCATGCAGCGCGGCCCGCCCCGGCCGCGCCCCAGCTCGCTCCCCAGGATCTCGATCACCTCGATGCCCTGCTTGCGCAGGTGCGTGTTGGTCGTCGAGTTCCTCTCGTACGCCACCACGACGCCCGGCTCCACCGCGAGGACGTTGCAGCCGTCGTCCCACTGCTCGCGCTCGGCCGCGTGCACGTCCTGCGTGGCCGTGAGGACCCGGATGCCGTCGAGCCCGAGCGCGGCGGCGATGGCGCGGTGCATGTGCTCCGGCGGATGGTCGGTGACCTTCAACTCCCGCTCCCCCACGCCCGGCTCGATCGTGTACGAGCGGAGCATGCCGAGGCCCGCGTACTGCGTGAACGTGTCGCCGTCGACCATCGTCATCACCGTGTCGAGGTGCATGAACGCGCGCCGCTTCGGCATGTCGAGGGCCACGATGGTCTGCGCCGAGCCCGCCGCGAACAGCTTGTGCGCGAGCATCTCGACGGCCTGCGGCGTGGTGCGCTCGCTCATGCCGATCAGCACCGCACCCTTGCCGATGACCAGGACGTCGCCGCCCTCGATGGTCGAGGGGTAGTCGGCCTGGCCGCGCGACCAGACGTTGAAGTCCTCGCCGCGGAACAGCGGATGGTGCCGGTAGATCGCCTCGAAGTGCACGGTCTCGCGCTGCCGCGCGGGCCAGCGCATCGCGTTGATGGAGACGCCGTCGTAGATCCAGGCGGAGGTGTCGCGGGTGAAGAGGTGGTTGGGCAGCGGGCCGAGGAGGAAGTCGTCCAGGTCCATGCAGTGGAAGCGGACGGACGTCGGCTCGGCGTGGCGCTCCAGGAACTCCCGCTTCGTCATCCCGCCGACCAGCGCCTCGGCGAGCTCGGTCGAGGGCAGGGTCTCGAACGCCGCCCGCAAGTGGTCGGTGGCGAGCGGACCGTACTCCTTCTCGTCGAAGACGCGGTCCAGGACGAGGAGGCGGGCCGCGGGCACGTCCAGGGTCTCGGTCAGCAGGTCGCCGAAGAGATGGACCGCCACCCCCCGGTCGCGCAGCACGTCCGCGAACCCGTCGTGCTCCTGACGGGCCCTGCGCACCCACAGGACGTCGTCGAAGAGCAGGGCGTCCTTGTTGCTCGGAGTCAGCCGCTTGAGCTCCAGATCGGGGCGGTGCAGTATGACGCGGCGCAGCCGCCCGGCCTCGGAGTCGACATGGAATCCCATGGGGTCCATCTTTCCCCGGCCGGACGGCCGACGCGCGTCGTTGGCCAAAGCAGCGGGGCCCGCGACGCCCCCCGCCCCGGCTCTAGAGCCGGGGGTCCACCGGCTCCGACTCCAGCGCCAGGACCGCGAACACCGCCTCGTGCACCCGCCACAGCGGCTCGCCGTCCGCGAGCCGGTCCAGCGCCTCGAGGCCGAGCGCGTACTCGCGGACGGCGAGCGACCGCTTGTGGCCGAGGAAGCGGTCGCGCAGCTTCGCCAGGTTCTCCGGACGTGTGTACTCCGGGCCGTAGACGATCCGCAGGTACTCGCGGCCGCGGCACTTGATGCCGGGCTGGACGAGGCGGCCCTGCGCGTTCCTGACCAGCGCCTCGACCGGCTTGACGACCATGCCTTCGCCGCCGCGACTGGTCATCTCCAGCCACCAGTCGACGCCCGCCCGCACCGACTCCGGGTCGCCCGTGTCGACGTACAGGCGGCGGGTCGTCTGCAGCAGGTCGGAGCCCTGGCTGCCGTCGTGCTCCACCATGCGGTCGATCAGGGCCAGCTGTTCGTCGTGCGGGAGCCCGGCGAGGCTGCGGCCCTGGACGGCGAGGATCTGGAACGGCGCGAGGCGCACGCCCTCCAGGCCCTCGGTCGACCAGCAGTAGCGGCGGTAGGCGTCGGTGAACGCGGCGGCGTCCGCGGCGCGTTCCCGCTGCCGCGTCAGGAGTTCGCCCGCGTCGACGCCGCGCGCCGTCGCCGCTTCCAGAGCGGCGATCGCGCCGGGGAAGACGGCTCCGGAGGCGGCGCCCACGGCGGCGTACTGCGTGCGGAGCAGCCCCGACGCCTTCAGCGACCACGGCATCAGCTCCGCGTCGAACAGCAGCCAGTCCGTCGCGAGCTCCTCCCACAGCCCTGCCTCGGTGACGGCGTCGCGCACGCGGCCGAGGATCTCCTCGGTGACGGCGGGGTCGTCGAAGAAGGGGCGGCCGGTGCGGGTGCAGAGGGAACCGGTGGGCCCTCCACCAGTGGCGCTGTCGCCCACCCCGAACCGCTCGCGGGCCACGTCCGCGTCGCGGCAGACCAGGACCACCGCGCGCGACCCCATGTGCTTCTCCTCGCACACGACGCGGGCGACGCCGTCGTCGGCGTACGCGGCGAACGCCTCCTCCGGGTGTTCCAGGTAGCCCTCACGGCGGGACGTGGCCGTCGGTGCCATCGTCGGCGGCAGGTACGGGAGGAGGCGCGGGTCGGCGGCGAAGCGGCTCATGACCTCCAGGGCGGCGGCGGCGTTCTCCTCGCGTACGGCGACGCGGCCCACGTGCCGGGTCTCGACCACGCGGCGGCCGTGCACGTCGTTCAGGTCGAGCGGCCGCCCGTCGTGGCCGCCGGGCGCCTCGGTGCGCAGCGGCTTGGACGGCTCGTACCAGACCCGCTCCGCCGGTACGTCGACGAGTTCGCGCTCCGGCCAGCGCAGCGCGGTCAGCCTGCCGCCGAAGACGGCGCCGGTGTCCAGGCAGATGGTGTTGTTGAGCCAGGTAGCGGTGGGTACGGGGGTGTGGCCGTAGACCACCGCGGCCTTGCCCCGGTACTCCTCGGCCCACGGGTAGCGCACCGGCAGGCCGAACTCGTCGGTCTCGCCGGTCGTGTCGCCGTACAGGGCGTGGGAGCGGACCCGGCCGGAGGTGCGGCCGTGGTACTTCTCGGGCAGACCGGCGTGGCAGACGACGAGCCGGCCGCCGTCCAGGACGTAGTGCGAGACGAGGCCGTCGATGAACTCCCGCACCCGCGTGCGGAACTCCTCGCTCTCGGCCGACAGCTGCTCGACGGTCTCGGCGAGTCCGTGGGTGTGCTGGACGCCGCGGCCCTTGAGGTGGCGGCCGAGCTTGTTCTCGTGGTTGCCGGGCACGCAGAGAGCGGTGCCCGCCTCGACCATCGACATGACGCGCCGCAGCACGCCCGGCGTGTCCGGGCCGCGGTCGACGAGGTCGCCGACGAACACGGCGGTACGGCCCTCGGGGTGCACGCCGTCCACGTATCCGAGCTTGCCGAGCAGGGTCTCCAGCTCGGCGGCGCAGCCGTGGATGTCGCCGACGATGTCGAAGGGGCCCGTGAGGTGGGTGAGGTCGTTGTACCGCTTCTCGGTGACGACGGTGGCGGCCTCGATCTCCGCCGTCCCGCGCAGGACGTGCACCTTCCGGAAGCCCTCGCGCTCCAGGTGGCGCAGGGAGCGCCGCAGTTCGCGCTGGTGACGCTGGATGACGCGGCGCGGCAGGTCCGCCCGGTCGGCGCGGGCGGCGTTGCGGGCGGCGCAGACGTCCTCGGGCACGTCGAGCACGATGGCGATGGGCAGCACGTCGTACTGCCTGGCCAGCTCGATCAGCTGCTTGCGGCTGTCGCTCTGCACGCTGGTCGCGTCGATGACGGTACGGCGGCCCGCGGCCAGGCGCTTGCCCGCGATGTAGTGCAGCACGTCGAAGGCGTCGCGGCTCGCGCTCTGGTCGTTCTCGTCGTCGGCGACGAGCCCGCGGCAGAAGTCGCTGGATATGACCTCGGTTTCCTTGAAGTGCGTGCGCGCGAAGGTGGACTTGCCGGAGCCGGTGGCGCCGATCAGGACGACGAGGGAGAGGTCGGTGACGGCGAGAGCGCGTGTGGCGTCGGCGACGGTGGTGCGGTTGTCGTTCGTCATGCGACCTGGTCCTTCTCGGCTGCGTCGGCCACCTTGGCCGCCTGGCTGAACACGGCCATCTGCGTGGGCGGACCCACCTCGGGGTCGTCGTCGCCGACGGGCACGAACCGGACGTCGTAGCCGTGGCGTTCGGCGACTCGGTGGGCCCACCCCGCGAACTCCTCCCGCGTCCACTCGAAGCGGTGGTCGCCGTGGCGGACGTGGCCGGCGGGGAGCGACTCCCAGCGGACGTTGTACTCGACGTTCGGCGTCGTCACGAGGACGGTGCGGGGACGTGCGGAGCCGAACACGGCGTACTCCAGGGCGGGAAGCCGCGCCTCGTCGAGGTGCTCGATGACCTCGCTGAGCACGGCCGCGTCGTACCCCTTGAGCCGCTTGTCGGTGTACGCGAGGGAGCCCTGCATGAGCTGGACGCGGCCGGCCTGGCGCTCCCCGAGGCGGTCGAGCTTGAGCCGCCGGGAGGCGACGGTCAGCGCACGCACGGACACGTCGACCCCGACGATCTCGCTGAACCGGACATCCTTGAGCAGGGCCTGCACCAACTGCCCCTGCCCGCAACCGAGATCGAGCACCCGCCCGGCACCGGCGTCGGCGAGCTCCGCGAGGATGGCCTCGCGGCGCCGCACGGCGAGCGGCACCGGCTGCTCCTCGGTGTCGGTGCCTTCGTCGACGGCGTTGTCGATGTCGTCGACGTCCGAGTCGTCGGCGTCGGCGAGCCGCACGAGTTCGAGCCGCTCCTTGGCGTCCCGTGTCAGGGACCACCGCCGCGCCAGATAGCGATCGGTGATGACGTCCCGCTCCGGATGCCCGGCGAGCCACCCCTCCCCGGCCCGCAACAGCTTGTCGACCTCGTCGGGCGAGACCCAGTAGTGCTTGGCGTCGTCGAGGACGGGCAGCAGCACGTACAGGTGCCGCAGCGCCTCGCCCAGCGTCAACGTCCCGTCGGCCGCTTCGAGTACGAGCCCCACGTACCGCGAGTCCCCCCACTCGGGAAACCGCACGTCCAACGGCACGGGCGTCACGGTCACGGCCCACCCGAGCGGTGCGAAGAGCGCCCGCACCAGCTCGGCACCGCCACGGGCGGGCAGGGCGGGCACCTCCACGCGGAGCGGCAACGGCTGCGCGACCCGCTCGGGCCGCGCGGCGCACACGCCACGCATGGCACTGGAGAACACGGCACTCAGCGCCACGGCGAGCAACGACGAGGCGGCATAGGGCCGATCGTTCACATACTGCCCAAGAGCCGCGTCAGGAGCCCCGCCCCGCCCCTTCCCCTTCCCCCGCCGCACGAGCGCGACGGGGTCGACCTCGAGAAGCAGCGCGGCGCTGCACCGCTCGACGGTCGCCTCGGGAAAGAGGACGTGCGCGGTCCCGTGGGACACGCTGCGCGTATGCCGTTTGTCGGGATGCTTGTGCAGCAGGAAGCCGAGGTCGGTGGCGGGGGTCTGCTCGGTGCCGGTGGTGGAGATCGTCAAGAACACAACACGAGTATCGTCGCGCGGCCACGCTGTGGCCACGGAGTTTGCGCTGCCCGGCAGGTGACCGGGCGTGGTCGGGTTCTCGGGTGCGTGGTGAACGGCCGCGCGCCGCGCCGCCCGGGGCCGGGCTCGGTTTCCCTGGCTCATGGCCGAACCAGGGAAACCTGGGCCGGCGCGGTCCCCCGGGGGACGCCGCCGTACCGGCCCTGCACACCAAGTCCCCAGTCCCGCAGCGTTCACTCACGCGCTCGTAAACAACCCCGTTGATTCAACGGCAATCATTTGTTGATCGGTTCCGGCCACCCTGTGCCCGTCGCTATTCGGGGGAAGACAGGGAATTTCAGTGTCGGATACACGTATCTCGGTGGCCGTGCATGCCACCGACCCCCTCAGCCGGGCCGGGGTCATCAGCCATCTGAGGCACCAGCCCACCGTGGAGCTGGTGGACCGGTCCCCGGACGGCTCCACCCCCGCCTCCGCCCCCGCATCCCCCGGCGGATCGACGGCCACCACGACCGAACGCGTCGCGGTCATGCTCGTCGACCGCCTCGACGACCCGGCGGGCAGCGAGCTGCGCCGCCTCGCCAGGTCCACGGAACAGCGGGTCGTCCTCATCGCCAGCGAGCTGCGCGAGCCGGAGCTCCTCGCGGTCGTCGAGTACGGCGTGCGGGCCATCCTCTGGCGCCACCAGGCCACCCCGCAGAAGCTGCTGCGGGCCGTGCACAGCGCGGCGCGCGGCGAGGGCGAGCTGCCGCCCGACCTCATCAACCGGCTCATGGCCCAGCTGGGCCGCCTCCGGCTCTCCGCGCTCGACGGCACCCCGTCCGCCGCCGGCACCCTCGTACCGACGCTGGGCATGGCACCCCGCGAGGTGGACGTGGTACGGCTGATCGCGGAGGGGCTCGACACCAAGCAGATATCGGAGAAGCTCGCCTACTCCGAACGCACCGTCAAGAACGTCCTGCACGCGCTGATGACGCGCCTGCAGCTGCAGAACCGCGCGCATGCCGTCGCGTACGCGCTGCGGGAGGGGTACATCTAAATGCGGCGACATCTCATGCGTCGACAGTCAGCGCGGCGGCAGCCGACGCGGCGACCGGTCCGGGTCCTCACATCCATACGGGGAGCGCGACCGTGATCCACGAAGTCGACGAGGCCCTCCGCGCGCTGCTGCGCGAGGCGCTTCCGGAGGGGACCGGCGAGGTCGTCTTCGAGGCGCCGACCCGCGACTGGGCGGCGCGGCGCAACGCGCCCACGCTCAACTCGTACCTGTACGACATCCGCGAGGACGTCGCCCGCCGCGAGCGCGGCGCCTACGCCGAACGCGGTCCTGACGGCATCGTGCTGCGCAGGCGGCAGCCGCCCCGCTGGTTCCGGCTCTCCTACCTGCTCACCGCCTGGACCAACCGCCCCGAGGACGAGCACCGGCTGCTCTCCGCGGCCCTCGGCACGCTCCTCCGGCACGAGCTGCTGCCGCCGGACCGGCTGCCCGACGCGCTCGCCGCGCTGGGCGCCACGCTGCCGCTGTCCGTCGCCGTGCCGCCGCCGGAGGCGCGCTCCATCGCCGACATCTGGTCCGCGCTCGGCGGTGAGCTCAAGCCGTCCCTGGACGTGGTGATCACCGTGCCGTTCCCGGTCTCGCCCACGTACGACGTGGCGCCGC
This sequence comes from Streptomyces sp. Je 1-369, assembly GCF_026810505.1. Classification (NCBI taxonomy): domain Bacteria; kingdom Bacillati; phylum Actinomycetota; class Actinomycetes; order Kitasatosporales; family Streptomycetaceae; genus Streptomyces; species Streptomyces sp. Je 1-369. Next base: position 6,758,203 of record NZ_CP101750.1, on the reverse strand, counting down.
CGGTCACCGAGGGCGCGGTCGTGGGTGTCCGCGGTCTCGACGGGGAGCCGGGCGACTCCCGGCCCCGGATGATGCGGAAGCGTCGCGACGACCACGCTCCGGAGGCGGGCGAGTGAGCGCGCGGAACGTCATGGTCGCGCGGCTCGAAGCCCTGCGCGGGCGAGTCGCCGAGCTGGTCGAGCGGCGCTCCGCCGACGACCCCACGGCCGCGGATCCGCTCCGCGGGATGTACGTGACGCCCGAGACGGCCTTCCGGCTGGCCACCACTCCCCTGCCCGCGGCGGGCGGCATGGCGGCCGTGGCAGGTGCGGCGGATGGTGGTGCGGAGGGTGGTGTGGAGGGCGGGGCCGGAGACGCTGGGTCCGACCCGTTGGAGGAAGTGGCCCGGGAGTTCGGGCTCAGCGTGCTCGACCAGCACATCCTGCTCGCCGCCCTCGCCCCCGACGTCGACCGCCGCTTCGAGCCGCTGTACGGGTACCTCAACGACGACGTCGGTCGCCGCCGCGCCACCGTCACGCTCGCGCTGGACCTCTCCGGCACGGGACCGCACGACCCGCTCGCCCGGCGCCGCTTCCACCCCCGGTCACCGCTGCGTGCCGGGGGCCTGATCGTCGTGGAGGAGGAGGACCGGCCGCTGCCCGGGCGGGCCCTGCGCGTGCCGGAGCGGGTGGTGGCGCAGCTGCTCGGCGACGACGCGCTCGACCCCGATCTCGTCGACCACGACGTCGAGTTGCTGGCAGCGGAGGACGACGGGGGCACCGCCGACGCCGGCTCCGCGCATCCGCTCGCCCTCCGCGTCGCCGCCCTCGCCGCCGAGCGGCCGCTCCGCGTGCATCTGCGCGAGCGCAGGGAGGGCACCGCTGCCGAACCGGTGGCGGAGGCACTGCGGGCGGCCGGACGGACGGTGCTGCGGTACCGGCCGTCGGGCACGTCGGGCACGGCGAGTGATGCCGCGGCGGTCGCGCTGGTCCGTGAGGCGCGGCTGCGGCGGGCCGCGCTCGTCGTCGGGCCACTGCCCGACGGACCCGGCCCCCTCGTGCGGTCCCTGGTGACCAGTGACGTGCCGGTCGTGTTCTTCGGGAGCGAGCCGTACGACCCGGGGTGGGCGCCCGACGCCGGGCTGCTCGTACTCGACGCGCCGCAGGACGCCGTCGACGCGGCCCGTACGTGGCACACCGAACTCGCCAGGTACTCCCCCGCGTACGAGCCTGACGTCGAGCCGGACGTCGAGTCGGGCTTCGAGCCGGACTTCGACCTCGGCGAGGCCGTCGCGCCGTACCGCCTCAGCGTGACGCAGATCCGGCGCGCCGCCCGCGACGCCGCCGAACTGGCCGCGTTCGACGGGACCGCGCCGACCGTGGCGCACCTGCAGCGCAGTGCCCGGCTCCAGTCCGCGCCGCTGCTCGACAAGCATGCCCGGCGGATCAGGCCCGAGGTCGGCTTCGCGGACCTCGTGCTCCCGGACGAGCCCCTCGCCATGCTCAACGAGCTGACGCTGCGCGCCCGGCACCGCGACAAGGTGCTCGGTGAGTGGCGGCTGCGCACGGGCGGCGGGCGCGGGCGCGGTGTCATCGCGCTGTTCGCCGGGGACTCCGGCACGGGCAAGACGCTGTCGGCGGAGGTCGTCGCCGGGGAACTCGGCCTGGACCTGTACGTGGTGGACCTGTCGGCAGTCGTCGACAAGTACATCGGCGAGACGGAGAAGAACCTGGAGCGGATCTTCGTGGAGGCCGACCGTACGGACGCGGTGCTGCTCTTCGACGAGGCCGACGCGGTCTTCGGCAAGCGCTCGGAGGTCAAGAGTTCGCACGACCGGTACGCGAACCTGGAGAGCGCGTATCTGTTGCAGCGCCTCGAGGCGTTCGACGGGATCGCGGTGCTGACCACGAACCTGCGGGCCAACATCGACGACGCGTTCACGCGCCGCCTCGACCTGGTGGTCGACTTTCCGTTCCCCGACGTCGAGCAGCGGCTCGCCCTGTGGCGTACGTGCCTGACGGGAACGCCCTGCGCCGACGACCTGGACGACGAGCTCGCGGCCTGCGCCAAGGAGTTCGAGCTGTCCGGCGGCGCGATCCGGTCGGCCGCCGTGACCGCCGCGTATCAGGCGGCGGGCCACGGCGGCCCGGTGTCCGGTGCGGACGTCCGGGCCGGTGCCCGCCGCGAGTACCGCAAGATGGGCCGTCTGGAACCGGGTACGTCCCTGCCCTGGCAACGCTGACCGACGACGATCCCGGACTGGCCCAGGGGGGACTTCGGCCAGGGTTACTCCGGCCAGTGTTACTCCGGCCAGTCCGAGATCGTCCAGCCCATGCTCTTGCGGTCGTCGCACTTCCAGGTGATCGCGCTCGTGTCGTTCTGCATGTCGACCACGCACTCGCCGTTGCCGACCCCGACGATGTGGGTGAGGCCGTCGGGCTGGCTCTCCAGCTTCCACTTCTGGTTGTCGGGGAGCTGACCGCTCTTGATGTTCTCCGGGGGCGCGTGGAAGATCTGCACGATGTTCGTGCCGACCTTCAGGTCCATGATCGCGCCGGGGGCGTTCGCCGCCTCCAGGGAGTACGTGTCGGTCTCCGGATAGTGGTGCAGGATCCACTTCTGGTTCTTGCCGAACTCGTCCGTCAGCTCCGGGCTCTGGCCGACGTACGTGCCGTCCGCCTTCGCGCCCCGCTTGGTCTCCAGGTACCAGCCGCTGCCCTCCGCGCTGCGGATCGTGCGCAGCTTGGGGCCCTTCGGCTTGTCGTCCTTCGGTCCGCCGCCACCACCGCCACCGCCGGACTCCGGCGGCTTGGCCTCGTTCGCGGGCGCCTTCGGCTCCTCCTTCTCCTTGGAGGGGCTCGGCGACGGGCTCGGCGCCTTCTTCATGCCGTCGCTCTGCGGCAGCTCCCGCTGCTCGCCGGCCTTCTCCTTGGCCTGCGTCGACATGGCCGGCTTGTGGTTGAACCACATCACGGCGAACGCGAGTCCCAGCGCGAAGAGCACCGAGAGCACGGCCATCGCCCAGCGCGGGATGAACGACGGCTGGACGTACGTGCCGCGCAGTTCCACCGGCTCCGGCACCCCGGCCCGCAGCACGGACACCGTGAACGGGCGCTTGACGGTGCCGCCGACCCAGCTCACCGAGCCGGGCTTGATGCTGAGGTCGGCGAACGCGGCGCGGCCCGGCGCGACCTGGACCGATCCGGGCTCCGACTCGACCTCGACCTCCTCGCCGTTCTCACGGCCCGAGAAGGACGCCGTGAGCTGCTGGTTGCCGAGGTTGTCGACGGCCACGGACGCCTTGGCGCGCAGTCGGCCGCGTACGACCAACGGGAGCAGTTCCGTACGGAGTTCGGCGAACGGGCCGACCGTGATCCGGCCCTCCGCGACGTCCACGGTGTGCGGGGTCTCGCGGGGCTGCACCCGGACGCCGAACGGGGTCGGGCCCGCCTGCGCGTCGGAGGTGCGGGGCGGGGCGAACTCCACCTGGGCAGTGCCCTCCGCGCCCGGGTACAGCCGCAGGACGTCGGGCTGCACGCGGGCCCAGCCCGCCGTCGCGCCGACCACCTGGAGGCGGTACTCCTCGACGGTGTCGCCGGTGTTGCGCACGCGCAGCCGCACGCTCGCGGTGGAGCCGGGCTCGACTGAGGTCGCCGCGGGTTCGAGAGAGGTCCACATGCCGCTCACCGCCCCGTCACGCCGGGGTGGTGGACGCTGCCGCCGACCAGGGCCCGCAGGGTCGCGCTGTCGGCCTTGCCGGTCGCCGGGAGGCCGACAGAGGCCTGGTATTCCTTGATGTGAGCCGCCGTGTTGGTGTTGTACCTGGCCGTGGTGGGTGCGCTACGGCCGTTCTTGAAGTAGGCGACGCCGTGCTCGGCGTACGCCCGGTCGCGGTCCAGGTCCTTGTCGCTGATGCCGGCCTGCGAGGCCCACCAGAACGCCGCCTGGAGCTGTACGACCTCCCAGCTGTCGGCGCCGGAGCGCACGGCGTCGGGCCGGATGCCCTGCGCCCACAGCGAGGTGAGGGTGGCACGGCCCAGCGTGCCCACGTCGTCCGTCTCGAAGATCTGAGCGGTGTTGTTCCCGGAGTTCTGGCCGGTGCGGACCACGGCCTTCTGGTAACAGATGAGTTTTGCCTCTGTGTTGGAGTCGATGACGCCGGGCGTCCAGTGGCCGGTCAGCGTGCAGGGATTCTTCGAACCGAGGGCGGCGAGGCGGCGCTGTGCGTACTCGACGACGACGTCCGGCGCGTAGCCGCGGCGCCAGGGTGGTCCGGTGCGTGCCTTGCGGCTGCCGCCGTCCGACACCGTCTCCTCGCCACCGCCACCACCGCCGCCACCACCGTCTTCCTTCTTACTGCTGCCGCCGCCCGAAGAGCCGCCGTCGCCGGAGCCGCCACCGCTTGCTCCGCCACCGCCACCGGCGCCGCCCGAACCCGAGTCCGTGCCGCCCCGGCCGCCGCCGTCCGCCTTCTCCTTCGGAGGCGGCGGAGCGTCGTCGAGTCTGTCCTTCTCGCCGCCCTGCGGGACGGCGGCGGGCGCGGCGGCCGCCTGGTTCTCGCGCGCCGAGCCGTCGAAGTCGGGCGCGTAGGTCAGCCACGCCACGACGGACGCGACGGCGAGCGCCGCGAGCACGCCGCCGACTGCGAGCAGCCTGCGGGGCAGGACCGGCCGCTGATCGAAGCTGCCCGGCAGTTCGTGCCCCTGCTCGTCGCCCGAACGGCGCACGGAGACGGTGAGCGGATGCGCCTGTCCGGTCCCCGTCCACAGCACCTGCTGCGGCCGGATGGTCAGGTTCGCGAACGCGGCACGCCCCGGCGCCACTTGTACGGCGGTGGGGTCGACCTCGAAGGCGAGGCGCCCCGCGTCGTCGCGGAGGGTGAGGGCCGCCGTCAGCGGGGTGTTGCCGAGGTTGTCCACGGCGACGGAGGCGCGGCCGCGGAAGCGTCCGGCGATGGTGGGCGGCAGGAGTTCGGCGCGGATCTCCGTGAAGGGCGCGACGGTGACCTGCCCCTCGACCACGTCCCGGGCCTCGGGGTTCTCCCGGGGCTCGACGCGGATGCCGAACGGCGTGGGTCCCGCGGCCGCGTCGGGCGAGCGGGGCGGCGCGAAGGAGATCTCGGCGGTGCCCTCGCTGCCGGGGTAGAGCCGCAGCACGTCGGGCTCGACACGGGACCAGCCGGCGGCGGCGCCGACGACCCCGAGGCGGTACTCCTCGACGGTGTCTCCCGTATTGCGTACGCGAAGCCGCACGGTCGCCCGGCCACCGGGGTCAACGGTCACCGCGGCCGGGTCAAGGGAGTTCCACCACGTCATACGGGCACGGTAGAGCCCGCCTCCGGCTCTCTCCTTGTACGAAAGGGCGACGTCAAGGGCAGGCCCGGCTGCCCTCGCGGACGGGAGCCGCGCGGCCCTGTGCTCTCAGCCGTGCGCGGAGAGCACCGGGCCGTGGATCGCCGCGCGTGGGCGCCACTTGGACAGCAGGGCGGCGATCTCGTCGGCCTCCAGAGCGCCGCGCCGTTCCATGACGCGGTGTGCGATCCGCAGGGCGGCTCTGGCCCGTTCGAGGTCGCCGAGGGCGAGCAGCGCCCGCCCGCGCGCGGCCATCGCCAGCGCGTGGCAGAACGCGTCGCCGAGTTCGCCCTCGACGGCGAGCGCCGCGTCCGCGCAGCGGATGGCCTCGCCGGGTCTGCCCTGCGCCAGCTCGCAGTAGGCGAGACGGGCCCAGCACAGCGCCTCCCAGCGCGGGTTGCGGGCCCTGCCGTGCAGCCGCTGCGCCTCGCGCAACTGCTCCGCCCCCGCGTCCGCCCTGCCGTCCGCGAGCAGCGCGCAGCCCGCCTGGTAGAGGACGTGCGCGAGCGTGTGCGTGCTGCCCGAGCGCCGGGCCTGCCGCACCGCCTCGTCGATCGCGGTGTCCGCCGCCGGGCGGCGGCCCAGCGCGACGTACGCGCGGGCCATGTGCGACAGGATGCGGATCCGGTCGTCGTGCCCGCCGAGCGCGCCGAATCTCGCGTACGCCAGGCGCAGTTGCTCAAGGGCCATCGCGAACCGGCCCGTGCCCATGAGGACGATGGCCAGCTCGTGGCTGCCCTCGGCACCGACGAGGAGGTCGCCGCAGCCCGCGGCCAGGTGCAGGCTCTCGCGGAGCGCGTGCTCGGCGCGGCCGTATGTCTCGGTGCCGTAGTGCGGGGCACCGAGCAGCCGCAGCGCGCGGGCGGCCGACCGGTCGTCGCCGTGCCGACGGGCCGTGCGCAGGGCGAGTTCGGCGAGCGGCTCCAGGTCGCGGTGGCGAGCGGTGCCCGCGACGAGGTGGGACCAGGCGGTGAGGAGGTCGACGACGGGGCGGAGGCCGGGTGGGGTGGGGGTGTTGGCCGGGTGGGGCGCGTGGGGCGCATTGGACCCGCCCTCACCAGGGGCTTCCTCCGGCTCCTCCGACTCCTCCGCCTCGTCCGGTACGTGTCGCAGCGCGTTCTCCGCCGCGTCGCACAGCCGGGAGTGTGCGACGACCAGCCAGTCGTGCGCGGCGGCCTCGTCGGGCAGCGCCTTGCCCGCGGACGCGGGCCGGTGCAGCAGCTCGGGGAGCACGCTGTGCGGCTTCGTACGGCGGATCGCGGTGATGACGGTGGCCAGGACGTAGTCGAGGAAGCGCAGGCGGGCGGCGGCGCGTTCCGCCGCGCTCTCGCGCAGCTCGCACTGGCGGCGCGCGAAGAGCCGCACCAGGTCGTGGAAGCGGTAGCGGTCCTCGCCGTGCAGCTCCATGAGACCCGCGTCGACCAGCCGTTCCACCGCGCGCTCCGCCTCCTCCTCGTCGACGCCGAGCAGGGCGCCCGCGGCACCGCGGCAGAAGGACGGCATGTAGCAGAGCGAGACCATGCGGAAGGCACGGGCGAGGCCAGGCTCCAAGGCCTCGTACCCGAGCCGGAAGGTGGCCTCGACGCCCAGGTCGTCCACCCGCAGCTCGTCCAGCCTGCGTCGCTCGTCGCGCAGCCGTGCCACCAGGTCGGCCATGGGGCGTCCCGGCCGTGCGGCCAGGCGGGCGGCGGCGATACGGACGGCGAGGGGCAGCCCGCCGCAGACGGCGACGAGTTCGCGTGCGGCGTCCCGTTCCGCGGCCACGCGCTCCGCGCCGAGCATGGCGTTGAGCAGGCCGAGCGCCTGTCGCTCGTCCATCGCCTCGACGTCGACGAGGCGCGCGCCGGGCAGGGTGATGGTCCGCGAGCGGCTGGTCACCAGGACGGCGCAGCCGGGCGCGCCGGGCAGCAGCGGGCGCACCTGCGCGGTGTCGCGCGCGTTGTCGAGGAACACGAGAACGCGGCGTCCCGCGAGGAGCGAGCGGTAGAGGGCGGTCTGCTGGTCGAGCCCGTCGGGGACGGCGCTCTCGGGGATGCCGAGCGCGCGCAGGAACCCGGTGAGCGCGCTGCCGCTGTCGACGCCGGGCGCGGCGTCGGCGCCGCGCAGGTCGACGTAGAGCTGCCCGTCGGGGAACTCGTCCCGTAAGGCGTGGGCGACGTGCACGGCGAGCGCGGTCTTGCCGACGCCGCCGAGCCCGGTGAGCGTGGCCACGGCCATCGTGCTGCCGGAGGCGGCGGACCGCAGCGTCTCGGCCAACAACCGCGCCTCGACCTCCCGCCCCGCGAAGTCGGGCACGTCGGGGAGGAGCTGCGCGGGGGTGAGGCGATCGGCGACGGTACGGACGGGGCTGGGGACGGCTCCGTGCAGGGGGGTGGGGGTGTTCAGGGGGAGGGGGCGGGCGGTCAGGTCTGCGGGGTCGGTCAGGGGTGGGGGTGATGGGGGTGTGGGTGTGGGTGATGGGGATGTGGGTGATGGGGATGTGGGTGATGAGGATGTGGGTGATGAGGATGTGGGCGGGGTGACGGGTATGGGGGTGAGGGCTTCGAGACGGGGTTCTGCGCCGGGGGGCGTGGGGGGCGGCGTGACGGGTGCCGTGTGGGGAAGCGCGGCGGGTGCCGGGCCGGACACCGGACCCGGCGCCATGCCGGACACCGCCCCGCCTGCCGAGCCGGACACCGCACCCGGTGCCATGCCGGGCAACGCCCCGGTGGCCGGGCCGGGCATCGCACCCGGCGCCACGCCGGGCAACGCGCCGGTCGCCGAGCCGGACACCACACCCGGCGCCACACCGGACACCGCCTCGGTGGCCGAGCCGGACACCGCCCCGCCTCCCCAGCCGGGCACCGCACCCGGTGCCATGCCGGGCAACGCCCCGGTGGCCGAGCCGGACACCGCACCCGGCGCCACACCGGACACCGCCCCGCCTGCCCAGCCGGACACCGCACCCGGCGCCATGCCGGACACCGCCCCGGTGGCCGGGCCGGGCATCGCACCCGGCGCCACGCCGGACACCGCCCCGGTGGCCGAGCCGGACACCGCACCCGGCGCCACACCGGACACCGCACCGCCTGCCCAGCCGGACACCGCACCCAGCGCCATGCCGGACACCGCACCCGGTGCCACACCGGATACCCCTCCGGCCCCCGGGCCGGTTGCCCTGCCCCGGGCCCCGTCGGTCTGCCCGTCGGGCACGGCGCCGGTTGCCGTGCCGAGCGCCCCACCAGGTACCCCACCAGGCGCCCCGCCAGACACCGCCTCACCAGGCGCCCCGCCAGAAACCGCCCCGCCAGACACCGCCCCGGATGCCACGCCCGACGCCGCGCCGATCGCCGTACCGGGCCGCGCCATATGCGCGGAGGGCCCGGCGCCGGGCCACGGGAGGGCCGCGGGGGGCAGGGGTGTGCCCTGGAGGAGCGCGGTGTGGAGCGTGGCGAGTTCCTTGCCCGGGTCGACGCCGAGTTCCCTCGCGAGCGTGCGGCGCGTCGTGTCGTACGCCGCGAGCGCGTCCGCACGGCGGCCGCCCCGGTGCAGGGCGAGCATGAGCAGGGCCTGGGCGCGCTCGCGCAGTGGGTGTTCGGCGGCGAAGACGCTGAGGGGAGCGATCGTCTCGCCGTGGCAGCCGAGTTCGAGCGCGCAGGCGAAGAACTCCTCCTGCGCGGTGACGGAGAGCTCGGTGAGCCGGTCCCGCTGACGCCGCGCGTACGGCCCAGGCAGTCCGGCCAGCGGCGCCCCGTCGGAGAGCGCGAGCGCAGCCGTCAACTCGGCGTAGGCGTCCGCGAGTTCACCCGCACCGCGCAGCGAACGCGCCGCGGCGACGTGGTCCTCCAGCTCGCTCGCGTCGAGCGCGCCGCGCGGCACGCGCAGGGCGTAGCCGTCGCCCGCCGACACCAGGATCCGCGCGGGCTCGCGAGCACGCCGGTCCGGTTCGAGGAGGCCGCGCAGCCGGGACACGTACGTACGCAGCGTGCCGATCGCGCGCGGCGGCGGCGACTCGTCCCACAGCGCGTCCACCAGCTCCGCAGCCGACACCGGCCGGCCACCGCGCAGCAGCAGCGCGGCCAGCGTCGCACGCTGCTGCGGCGATCCGAGCGTCAGGGCCTGCCCGTCGCGCCAGGCCCGCACCGGCCCGAGGACCTGGAACCACAACGGCCCGCCCAGGTCACCCCGGTCGGCCCGGTCGGCCCCGCTCCCGCCGTCCCGGCCCGTGCGGCCGCCCGCGTCGCCCCGCATTGTCAGCCCGTACCCCTTGCCCTGTGACGCACCGCGAAGTGCCCGTTCGTACGCGCCACGGATGGCCGTACGCACCAAACGTTACGTCAGCCCCGAGAGTCCCCCGACTCGTGCGGGTCACTTGCGACACCTTGTTGACCAGGTGTTGACGTGCCGGGCACCCGGGGCGGGGCATATGCGCCACCGACCATTCACATTCGGCCTTACCCCGCACGGAACGCCCCCACACCCCTCCCGCCAACCCTGCCCTCGACCGCCCCGGACTGCCCTCCGCCCCCGGGCCGATGATCGGACGGGCAACGCGCCCCGCACCGGCCGGGTAGCTCCGGCCGCCACCGCGAACACTCAGGTCGGCCGCGTCCGCCCGACGGCTGAACGGGCAGCGGCATCTGCCCTCACTGACGTCCTTCCGTCTCTACGCACCGGCCCGCGCGTGAGGCACCGTCGACAAGGTACGAACCAGCGGGGACCGGCACACGGCCGGCACACAGGGGGAACGAGCGGCAGCCGCACCGGCGCATCGCCGGTCCGCCCGCCACACCCTCGCCACCCCTCGAGCCTTGGAGCACAGCAGCATGCCCAACTACCTGTCCCCCGGCGTCTACATCGAGGAAGTCGCCAGCGGTTCGCGTCCCATCGAAGGCGTCGGCACCTCCGTCGCGGCCTTCGTCGGCCTTGCACCGCGGGGACCGCTCAACGAGCCGACGCTGGTGACCAACTGGTCGCAGTATGTGGCCGCGTTCGGCGAGTTCACGGACGGGTACTACCTGGCGCACTCCGTGTACGGGTTCTTCAACAACGGCGGCAGCGCCGCGTACGTCGTGCGCGTCGGCGGCACTGACGCGACCGAGCCGCAGCAGCAGGCCCCCGCGCAGCAGACGCAGGCGCAGGCCCCCAAGGAGCTCACCGCGGGCGAGCCCGTGGCGCTCGGCGCGTTCACGGTGTCGGCGATCACGGCGGGCACCACGGACGGCGGCGCGCTGACCGTCGAGGTGCAGGACGGCGAGGGCGAGGGCGCCGCCGACCGCTTCAAGCTGATCGTCAAGGACGGCGACAAGGTCGTCGAGAACTTCGACGTCAGCGCGAAGAAGACCGCCCGCAACTACGTGGTCACGCAGGTCAGGCAGCGGTCCAAGACGATCGCCCTGGAGGAGGCCTCCACGGCCGGCGGGCAGCTCGCCAAGCCCGACGCGCAGACCGTGACGCTGGCCCCGCCGACGCCCGCCACCCCCGCCGTGCCCGCCTCGAACGGCCAGGTGTCGCGCATCGAGACCGCCCAGTTCATCGGCGACTCCTCGGACCGCACCGGCTTCGGCGGCCTGGAGGCCCTCGACGAGATCAACATGGTCGCGGTGCCCGACCTGATGGCCGCCTACCAGCAGGGCATCATCGACGAGGAGCAGGTCAAGGCGGTCCAGCTCGGCCTCATCTCGCACTGTGAGCTGATGGGCGACCGGATGGCCATCATCGACCCGCCGCCGTCGCTGAACGCCCGCCAGGTCCGGCAGTGGCGCCAGGAGCTGGCCGGCTACGACTCGCGCTACGCCGCCCTCTACTACCCCTGGATCAAGTCCTTCGACCCGGCGTCCGGTCAGTCGGTGGTCGTGCCGCCGTCCGGCCACATGGCGGGCATCTGGGCGCGCAACGACGCCGAGCGCGGTGTGCACAAGGCGCCGGCCAACGAGATCGTGCGCGGCGCGGTCGACCTGGAGCTGCAGATCACCCGCGGTGAGCAGGACCTGCTCAACCCGATCGGTGTGAACTGCATCCGCGCGTTCCCGGGCCGCGGCATCCGCGTGTGGGGCGCGCGCACGATGGCGTCCGACCCGGCGTGGCGCTACCTGAACGTGCGCCGCTACTTCAACTACCTCGAAGAGTCGATCCTCATCGGCACCCAGTGGGTGGTGTTCGAGCCGAACGACCACGCCCTGTGGGCGCGTATCCGCCGCAACGTCTCGGCGTTCCTCGTCAACGAGTGGCGTTCGGGTGCCCTCTTCGGCGCGCGTCCCGAGGACGCCTTCTACGTGAAGTGCGACGCGGAGACCAACCCTCCGGAGTCGGTCGACCTCGGCCGGGTCGTCTGCGAGATCGGCATCGCGCCGGTCAAGCCCGCCGAGTTCGTGGTGTTCCGGCTCGCGCAGTTCTCCGGCGGGGGCGGCGAGCTGGAGGAGTAGTCCGAGCCGAGCAGTAAGCCGGTACGCCGGTACGCCAGTACGCCACCTAAGAACGATCAATCCAGGCACTTCAGGAGTGAACCCCCTTGTCCCTTCAGCCCGGTGACGCCCTCACCACCCACAATTTCGGCCTGCAGATCGACGGTGTCATGGTCGAATACCTCCAGGAGGTCAGCGGCCTCTCGATGGAGCAGGACGTCATCGAGTACCAGCAGGTCTCGGCCGACGGCAAGCCCGTCGTGAAGAAGATGCCCGGCGTGAAGAAGGCCGGCGAGTGCACGGTCACCCGCGGCATGACGCAGAGCCCCGTCTTCAGCGAGTGGATCAACAAGTCCATCGCGGGCGACATGGGCTCGGCGCGCAAGAACGCGACGATCATGATGATGGATTACCAGAACAACCCGGTGAAGCGGTACAACCTGCGCAACGCCTGGTGCAGCAAGGTGGAGACCAGCGGGGTCAAGGCCGGCGACGCCGCCGCGCTGACCGAGCAGGTCACCATCGTCTTCGAAGAGCTGGTCATCGAATAATGCGGCGCGAGGGTCCGGCGGGGACGGCTGCGGGCGCGGGCACGGTGCCCGGCGCGGTGACGGGCGTCCGCGAACCACTGCGTACGGAATTCGAGTTCGAGTTGCCGCGCGGTTTCGTGGACGAGTCCGGCACCGTGCACCGCAACGGCGCGATGCGGCTCGCGACGGCACGTGACGAACTGGTGCCGCTGCGGGACGTGCGGGTGCGCGAGAACCCCGCCTACCTGTCCGTCGTACTGCTGGGCCGGGTCATCACCCGGCTCGGCACGCTCGGCTCGGTCCACGACGGCACGGTGGAGAACATGTTCGCCTCCGACCTCGCCTTCCTCCAGGACTTCTACCGGCAGATCAACGCGGAGGGCCACACCCGCGCGGCGGTGGCCTGCCCGCACTGCTCGGAGTCCTTCGAGGTGGAGCTGGCCGGGAGCCGCCTGGGGGAATCGTGACGTACGCGGCCGACCGCATCGAGGAGGAAGTCGCGTACCTCGCCTACCACTTCCACTGGGGCATGGACGACATCCTCGACCTCGAACACGCGGACCGGCGCGCGTACGTGGGGCGGACCGCCACATTGGTGGAGCAGGCGGAGGCGAAGGCGACCGGTCGGTGAGTCGAGGTAAGTGATGGGCTTGTTCAAGTGGCGGCGGGGTTCGCGGGGCGAGGGTACGCCGGGCGGCTCCGAGGGCGCTTCGGCCGAGGTCGCTTCGGGTGTTGGAGTCGCTTCGAGTGCTGAGGCCGGTGTCGGTCCCGAAAGCGGCTCCGGTGCCGAGGTCCGCGGCAGTGGTGGCGGGTGGGCCTCCGTGCCGCCCGTCCAGCGTGTTCTCGCGACGCCGCGGACCGTCGCCGAGCAGGGTTTCGGCGCGATGCTCGCCACCCACCAGAACCCGTCCTTCGGCGGCGAGCTGGGGCATGCGGTACGTGCCTCCGCGCCCGGCGGTGTGCTGCACGACGTCCTGACGCCGGTGGCGGGCCGACCGGGCGACCTCGACCTGCCTTCGCTCCGTCTGCCGGTACGGGGGATGAGTGATCCGAGTACTGCCGGTACGGAGGAGCAGGCCGCGCCCCTCGGTGCGGGCGGGGCCGCGACTTCCTCCGCCACGGCGCCGGTGCAGCGGTCCGCCGCCGCGCGGGCGCTGCCTGCTCCGGCGGCGAGCAGCTCGCCGGGTGGCCCTGCCGTACCGGTGGTGCAGCCGTCGCGTACGACCCGACGCTCTCCGCTGGTGTCGGCGGCGCCGGGCGTGGTGCCACAGCGGCAGTTGTTCCCTGTCGGGGCGGCACGTACGGCGCCGCCGAGCTCCACCGCGCCGCCCACCGATGCCCCCGGGCCGGTTCCCCCTGCCGACCCGGGATCGCATGCCGCGTCAGCGGCCACGGACCCCGTCGCTGTACGGGCGAATTCCCCCGTTGAGCCCGTACAGCGACGGCCTCGCATACGCCGGGTCCAGCGCGCGCAGGCCGGTCCGGGCACGCCTTCCGGTGCCCCCGCACCGGCGGCACCGCAGAGTGCCCCGCCTGAGCCCCCGGCCCAACGCACGGCGCCCGTCACCCCGGCACCCGCCCCCGCAGCGAACGCCCCGACGCCGAAGAACCGTGCGCAGGACGCCGCACCGGACGCGCCCGCGTCGCGGCCCGCCCCGCACGAGATTCCCGGTCACCGCACGGCCGACAACGTGCCCACTCCCAAGGCGAGCACCCCGACGCCGAAGAGCCGCGCGCACGAGGCCGCGACGAACGCGCCCGCACCGCAGAGCACCCCGCACCAGCCCCCGGTCCAGCGGACGGCCACCAACGGCCCCGAGCGCACGGCAGCCCCCGCGGCGAGCACCCCGGCGCCCAAGGACCACCCGTCCGAGGCCCCCGCCCAGCGGACGCCGAACAACGGCCCCGCACCCGCGACGAGCACCCCGGCACCAAAGGCCCGCCCGCACGAGACCCCCGCCCAGCGGACGACACCCGCGCCCACGGCAGGCGACCCGGCACCGAAGAGTCACCCGTCCGTGCCCCCTGCCCAGCAGACGCCGAACAACAGCCCCGCACCCGCGACGAGCAGCTCGGCACCGAAGGGCCGCCCACCCGAGGCCGCTGTCCAGCGGACAGCGACCAACGGCGCCGCACCCGCAGCCAGCAGCCCGGCGCCCACGGCCCACCCGCACGAGACCCCCGCCCAGCGGACGGCACCCAAGTCCACGCCCGCCGCCGCGGCAAGCACCCCGGCCCCGGCCCCGAAGAGCCCTCCGCACGAGACCACGGCCAACGCGCCCGCACCGCAGAACGCCCCCGTCCAGCGGACAGCGACCAACGGCCCCGCACCCACAGCCAGCAGCCCGGCGCCCAAGGCCCACCCGCACGAGACCCCCGCCCAGCGGACGGCACCCAAGTCCACGCCCGCCGCCGCGGCAAGCACCCCGGCCCCGGCCCCGAAGAGCCCTCCGCACGACACCACGACCAACGCGCCCGCACCGCAGAACGCCCCCGTCCAGCGGACAGCGACCAACGGCCCCGCACCCAAGTCCACGCCCGCCCCCACGGCGAGCAACCGCAGTCCGGTCGACGGACCGCTCCCCCCTGCCCAGAGGTCAACGAGCTCCAGCCCCACCCCGGCCCAGGGCCCAACGGCCCCTGCGCAAAAGCCGACGAGCGCGGGAACCACCCCCACGGCACCCGTCCAGAAGCGCCCCCGCACCACACCGGCGACGGACGCGCCGACGCCTCCGGCCCAGCGGCCGACGACCGCCGCACCCACCCCCACCACACCGGGTCAGAGCCACCCCGACCCCGCCCCGGTCAACGGCCCGACGGCCCCTGCCCAGAGGTCGACGTCCCCCGGCCCCGCACCGAGGCCGACGCCGACGTCCACCCCCGCGGCACCCGCCCACAAGCCGACGAACGCCGGCGCCGCACCTGAACCCACGCGCACGGCGAGTGGTCAGCCCCGCCCGCGCCGCACCGCAATCGGCGCACCCGTGCCCCCCGTGCAACGGTCAGCGAACGCCGCACCCACACCACCCACCACTCCCACGCCCACCGTCGGCCCCCAGAACCACCCCCACCCCACCAGCACCGGCACACCTGTGCCCCCTGTCCAACGGTCAGCCGGGTCCGCACCCACTCCGCCCACGGCAAGCGGCCGCCCCCGCCGCACCGCAATCGGCGCACCCGTGCCCCCCGCCCAACGGCAAGCGAACGCCGCGCCCACACCGGCCCCCGCTCCTGCCCCGGCATCCCAGAACCACCCGCGCCCTCTCAGCGGACCGCCGACGACCGACACCCCCTCCCCCACCCATAGCGACCAGCCCCACCCCCGCCGCACCGCGATAGGCGCACCCGTGCCCCCGGTCCAGACGTCGGCGAGCAGCGGGACCGCACCACTCGCGGGCCCCGCCCGTTCGCCCCAGACCCACTCGCAGCAGACTCCGACGAGCAGCGCACCGACGACGCCTGCCCCGAAGCCGATGACAAGTGGTCCCGCCCCCGCGGCAAGCAGCGACCCCGCACCGGTACCGAAGCACGCCCAGCCACAACCCCGCCCCCTCCCCGTCGTCCCGATCAACCGTCGCGTCGCCCCCGGCAGTTACCGGCCCGCAGCGGCTCAGTACCCCCTCTCCCCCGCCCGGGGCCTGACGCCGCACACCACCACCAGCACGCCGCACACCCCCGCAACGGGGGCCGCCCCCAAGGCGGCACCCACCCCCGTGCCCCTGCAAAAGTCGACAAGCCCCGCACCCCACGCCGCCACGCACCCGCACCCGCACCCGCCCAACAGCGGCGTCGCCCCCGTCGTCGTACCCCTCGCAAAACCGGCCGCCCCTACGCCGCCCCGTCCCACCCCCACCCCCGCCCCACCCCTCGTACGTACCGCGCCCATCCCGGCGCCCTCCGTCCAACGACGTGCCGCGCCCACCCAGCCCGAGCCGCAACCCCAACGACCCCAGCCCCAACAGCAGGTTTCCGTCCCCCTGCAACCCGCCCCGGCCCCCCGCCCAGCCCCGGCGGAGACCAAACCGGCCACCCCGGCCCAGGCCGAGCACACCAACCCCGGCCCCGACTCCGAAGCCGCAGCCCCCGCCGACCTCGACGACCTCGCGCGGCGGCTCCTCGCTCCGTTGTCGCGGCTGCTCCGCGCGGAGTTGCGCAGCGACCGCGAGCGCGTGGGCAGGCTCCGCGACCACGGCCGCTAGCCGACAACAACAGACCACACCAGCCCTAAGCCCTAAGCCCTAAGCCCTCCGCCACCCGCCACCCGCCACCACAGCAAAGAGAACCCATGCCCTCGCCCAAGGACCCCGGCTCCACCGTCTTCTTCAAGCTCACCATCGACGGCCAGGACCTCGGCCTGTTCAACGGGTGCGACGGGCTCTCCTCCGAGGTGGAGGTGGAGCAGCGGCAGGAGGGCGGCAACAACGGGTTCGTCTGGCAGCTGCCGACCCGCGTGACCTTCTCCACCATCCGGCTCACCCGGCCCCTGACCGCCGACACGGCCCGCGTGGCCGCCTGGATCTCGTCCATCGCGACCGGGATCTCGCGGCCCACCGCGCAGATCGCGGCGCTGCGCGCGGACGGTTCGATCGTCGCGCAGTGGGGGCTCGTCGAGGTGCTGCCCGTGCGCTGGCAGGGGCCGAGCCTGAGTCCGGACAGCCCCGCCGTGGCGACGGAGACGCTGGAGATCGCGCACCACGGGTTCACCGACGCGGGAGGTGCCTGAGATGGCCGCGCCCACCGGCGGCAAGGCAGGCGCGAGCCTGGTCCGCGCCGCGCTCGCCATCCACCAGCCGCCCACCGACCTCGGCGGGTCGATGGGCGGGCGGATCGGTGAGGTGGAGTTCCAGTTCAACCCGACGCAGCTCCAGATGGCGCGGTCCGCCGAGTGGCGTACGCAGCGTGCCGTCGCGTACACCCGGGGCGCCCCGCCGAAGTTCACCGGCGCCGCCCCGGCCACCCTCCAGCTGGAGGTCTTCCTCGACTCCTCCGGCACCCCCAACTCCGGGAAGGTGCAGAAGCAGGTCGAGATGCTCCTCTCGTGCTGCGAGGTGACCCCGCAGAGCGTCACCTCCAAGCGGCCGTCGCCGCCGTGGGTACGGTTCTCGTGGGGGTCGTTCAACACCGTGCAGTTCGTGGCGTACGTGACGAACGTCAGCGCCTCCTACACCCTCTTCAATCCGACCGGTGAACCCATCCGCGCCACGTGTTCGCTCGCGCTGACCGAGGTGTCGATGCCCACCAAGGGGCAGAACCCGACGTCCGGCGCGCTCTCCGCGCGCCGTGTGCACCGCACGGTGGCCGGTGATTCGCTGGCGTCGCTGGCGTGGCGGGAGTACGGGGACGCCACCCGCTGGCGGCTGATCGCCGAGGCCAACGACATCGACGACCCGATGCGGCTGCGGCCCGGCACCGAGCTACTGCTGCCCGCCGCCGACGAGGCCCGGCCCGGCCCCGTCACCGTCCCCGCGCACGTGGAGTCCTGATGAGTGAGAAGACGTACACGAGCGTCCTGCACGCCGAGATCGGCGGGTCCGTCCTGCCCGACAAGCTCGCCGTGCTGCTCGTCGAGGGCTGGGTGGACGCCAGTGTGAACGTGCCGTCCGCCTTCCAGCTGACCTTCGCCGACGAGGGCGGGGACATCCTGGAGAAGTTCCCGCAGATCAAGGTGGGCGCCAAGGCGGTGCTGTGCCCGTTCACGGACGGTGTGCGCGGCAAGCCGATGCTGACCGGTGAGGTCACCGCCCTGGAGGTCGACTCGGACGGCGGCGGCAAGCAGCTCGTCGTGCGCGGCTACGACCCGGGGCACCGGCTGCTGCGCAACCGCCGTGTGCATGGCTTCCCGAACATGACGGCGTCCGACATCGTGCGCCGCGTCGCCGCCGCCAACAAGGTGAAGCTCGGGAAGATCGAGTCGACGCCGACGGTGTACGAACTGGCGACCCAGCCGAACATCACCGACTGGGACTTCCTCTCCCGGCTCGCGCAGGAGAACGACACCCATCTGTCCTTCGACGAGGACGGGAAGCTGTGCTTCGCCAAGCTCGCGCCGGCGGCCGGGGCGCCGTCCGACTCGACACCGGCCGCGCAGAGCCCGTACGTCCTCGAATTCGGGCACAACGCGCTGCACAGCCGGGTCGCGGTGACCGCGGCGGGGCAGGTCGCCACGGCCGGGGTGCGGGGGTGGGACATGCGGGCGAAGCGGGCCCTGTCCGCGCAGTCCCCGGCGGTCCGCAGCAAGGACATCGTCGCCGACATCACGCCCGCGCAGCTTTCGCAGCCGTTCGGGAAGGCGGAGCTGACGGAGACGGGGTGGCCGTACACGACGCAGGCCCAGGTCACGCACGCCGCCCGGGCGCTCGCGGACGACGTGGCGGGGTCGTTCGCCGAGATCGAGGTCGCCGTCACCGGCAACCCCGACCTGCGGCCGGGGCGGCCCGTGGCGCTGAAGGGAGCCGGGTTCCCCTTCGAGGGGAAGTACACGGCGACCGGGGTGCGGCATCTCTTCGAGTCCGGGCGGCCGTTCACGACGTGGCTGACGGTCTCGGGGCGCCAGTTCCGTTCGCTGTACGGTCTCGCCTCGGGCGGCGCGGACGCCGCGCCGCCGATGCCGGGCGTCGCGATGGCGCTGGTCAGCAATGCGAAGGACCCGCTGAAGATGCACCGGGTCAAGCTGCGTTTCCCGTGGCTTTCGGAGACGTACGAAAGCGACTGGTGCCGCGTCGCGCAGCTGGGCGGGGTCCGGGGCGGTGGTCTGATGCTGCCCGAGGTGGGCGACGAGGTGCTGGTCGCCTTCGACCGGGGGTCCTTGGAACACCCGTACGTTCTCGCCGGGTTGTACAACGGCCGGGACAAGCCGACGCCCAACACGGACGGGCTGCAGCCGATCGACCCGACGAGCGGCCGGGTCAACTGGCGGTCCGTCTCCTCGCGCAGCGGCCACATCATGGAGCTCGTGGACGCCAAGTCCCGCATGAAGAGCGGCATCCGGCTCCAGACCGGCAACGGCCGCCTCACCGTCCACATGGACGAGGCGCGGACCAGCGTGACCATCCGCAGCGACGGCACGGTGTCGATCTCGGGGACCCGCAACGTGAGCATCAGGGCGGGCGGCAACCTGTCGTTGACCGCGGGCGGCTCGCTGACGATGAGCGCGGGCGGCGCGGTCGACATCAAGGCCGGTGCGAAGTTCGGCGTCAACGCGGGCGGCATGGCGGACATCAACGCGACCGGCGTCGTCAGCCTCAAGTCGGCGGGCGCCGTCGCCGTGAACGCGGTCGGCGCGGTCTCCGTGACCGCCGCGGGCGCGGTGGCCGTCAACGCGGGCGCTGCAGCGGCCATCACGTCGCCTGCGACCGTCGCGCTGACCGCTCCCGCCGTGCTGCGCAATGGCATTCCTTTCTAGGGTCGAGTCCAGGGTCGAGGGGGCCACTGATCATGAGTGAGCAGTTCGTCGGTGCGGGCTGGACGTTTCCGCTGCGCATCAACGCGGGCGGCGGCATCGCGCTGGCCCGGCGCGAGCGCGAGATCGAGGAGTCGATCCGTCTCGTGCTCGCCACCGCGCCGGGCGAGCGCCCGATGCGGCCGGAGTTCGGCTGCGCCGTGCACGACATGGTGTTCGCGCCGGTCAACGAGGCGACGGCGGGGCGGATCCGGTACGAGGTGCGGTCCTCGCTCGACCGCTGGGAGCCGCGCATCGACGTCCTGGACGTCGAGGTCAGTCCGGCGCCCGACGAGCCTTCCGTCCTGTTCATCGACGTGAGCTACACCGTGCGCGGCACCAACAATCCGCGCAGTCTCGTCTTTCCCTTCTACGTGATCCCGTCCACGGAATCAGAGAGCGGAGTCTGAAGTCCGATGGCCCTGCCCGCACCCCACCTCGACGACCGGCGCTTCCAGCAGTTCGTCGACGACGCCAAGCGCTACATCCAGCAGCGCTGCCCGGAGTGGACCGATCACAACGTCTCCGACCCGGGCGTCACCCTCGTCGAGGCCGTCGCGCACATGGCCGACCAGATCGTGTACCGGCTCAACCGCGTGCCGGAGAAGAACCACCTGGCCTTCCTCGACCTGCTCGGCGTCACCCTCTTCCCGCCCTCCGCGGCCCGCGCGGACGTCACGTTCTGGCTGTCCGCGCCCCAGGCCGAGCCGGTGGTCCTGCCCGCCGGTACGGAGGTGGCGACCAGCCGCACCGAGACCGAGGAAGCGGTGGCCTTCGCCACCGAGGCGGATCTGACCGTGGTGCCCTGCGAGCTGTCGGCCGTGCTGCGCCAGGAGGACGGCAGCACGCCGCAGGACTGCGGGCAGGACATCTTCGGCGGCCGTGACGTGGCGGTCTTCGCGGAGTCGCCGCGGCCCGGCGACACGCTGCTCTTCGGGCTCAGCGCCGCGGTGCCGCGGTGTGCGGCGGTGCTGCAGCTCGACAGCCGGGTGGACGGCGTGGGCGTCGACCCGCGGCAGCCGCCGCTGGTGTGGGAGGCGTGGACCGCGGACGGCTGGACCGAGTGCGAGGTGGACGAGGACTCCACCGGTGGCCTCAACCGGCCCGGCGACGTCGTGCTGCACATCCCGGCCGGGCACATCGTCTCCCGCATCGGGCGGCAGGACGCGGGCTGGCTGCGCTGCCGGGTGACCGAGGCGGCGAAGGGCCAGCCGTTCTACAGCGCGTCGCCGACCGTGCGGTCCGCGACCGCGTTCACCATCGGCGGCACGACGGGCGTCGCGCACGCGGACGTCATACGCGACGAGCTCCTCGGCGACTCCACGGGCGTGCCCGGACAGCGCGTCCGGCTTGCCCAGGCCCCGGTCGTCGCCGACCGGCCGCCGCTGGTCCTCGAGGTCTCCGACGGCGAGGGGTCGGGCTGGGCCGAGTGGCAGGTCGTCGACGACTTCGCCTCTTCGGGCCCGTACGACCCGCACGTCACGCTGGACGCGGGGACGGGCGAGATCGCGTTCGGCCCCGCGGTACGCGAACCGGACGGCTCCCTGCGGCAGTTCGGCGCCGTCCCCCAGAAGGGTGCCGCGATCCGCGCCACCCGCTACCGCACGGGCGGGGGCCGGACCGGCAACGTGGCCCGCGGCGCCATCCAGGTCCTGCGCAGCTCCATTCCGTACGTCGCCCGCGTGGAGAACCGCGAGGCGGCGCGCGGCGGAGTCGACGGCGAGACGGTCGAGGAGGCGAAGGTCCGCGCGCCGATCGCGCTGCGCGCGCAGGAGCGGGCGGTGACGGCGCGCGACTACGAGGAGCTGGCCCGGCGGGCCGCGCCCGAGACGGCGCGCATCCACTGCCTGGCCGCGGACTCCGCGGAGGCCGGGGAGAACGCGGTGCGGGTCCTCGTCGTACCGCAGGCGGTGCCGGACCGCGGCGGGCGGCTCCGCTTCGAGCAGCTGGTGCCCGGTGAGGAACTCCTCTCCCGCGTCACTTCGTTCCTCGACGACCGCCGCCCGCTCGGCACCCGCCTCTCGGTCGGCCCGCCCTACTACCAGGGCGTCACCGTGGTCGCCACGCTCCACTCCTTCCGTGCGGCGCAGGCCGAACGCGTCCGCTCCGAGGCGCTCGACGCGCTCTACGCCTACCTCGACCCGCTGACCGGCGGCGCCCACCGCGAGGGCTGGCCGTTCGGGCGCCCGCTGCGCGCCGGCGAGATCTTCGCCGCGCTCCAGCGGGTACCGGGCGTGGAACTCGTCGACGAGGTCTTGCTCCACCCCGCCGACCCCCTGACGGGCCGCAGGGGCGACGCCACGGACCGCATCGAACTGGCGCCCTCCGCCCTCCTGTTCCCCTTCGACCACCGAGTCCGCGTCATCGAGGCACGATGACGAACGACGAGAACCACGCGCACACCACCCCGGAGCCCGAGGGCACCCCCGAAGCGGCTCCCGCCCCCACCCCCGGTTTCGGCCCGGCGAACCCCTACTCCGACCCGGGCCACGCTTCCGCACCCAACCCGTACGCCACCCCGATCCACACCTCCGAGCCGAACCCGTACGCCACCCCGAGCCCCAGCAGCGGTACCGGTCACGCGGCGAAGAGCGCGCCGGGCGCCTCCGTCACCTCGGGCGGCATGCGTGCCTCCTGGGTGAAGTCCGGGGTCACCAACGCCCCTGCCTCGCAGGCGGGGCACGCGGCGGGAGCGGCCGGTGGGGCAGGCGGGACCGGAGGCGGTGGCGACGGTTCCGGGCCCGGTGACGGAGGCGACGGAAACGGTGACGATGACGGTGATGGCTACGAGTCCAGGCGGGGGTCCCTGCCGGGGCTCGGGTCCGCGCATCCCATCGGGGACCAGCTGCCCGCCGTCTTCGCCGACGACGACTTCATCCTGCGCTTCGTCTCCGGCCTCGACGTCGTCCTCGCGCCCGTCTTCGCCGTCCTGGACAGCCTGGAGGCGTACTTCACGCCGTCCCTGACGCCGTCGGACTTCCTCGACTGGCTGACGGACTGGGTCGGTACGGAGCTCGACGGCACCGAGCCGCTGGCCACGCGCCGCCACGCCGTCGCCTCCGCCGTCGACCTGCACCGTGTCCGCGGCACCCGCCGCGGCCTCGCCGCCGCCGTGGAACTCGCCTTCGGCGTACGCCCGGAGATCGCCGAGAGCGGCGGCGCGGCCTGGTCCGCACGCCCACTGGGCCCGTTCCCCGGCGCCCCGCGTCCCGCCCTGCACGTCACCTTGCGCGTCCACGATCCCGCATCCGTGGACGCGCACCGCCTGCGGGCCGTCGTCGCGGCGGCCCGCCCAGCACACCTCCCCTTCACGGCCGAGGTGACAGCCACGCCTTTCCCTGAAGGGACCTAGACATGCCCGACCAGCCCGAGACGGACGACATGCAGAACTCCCCCGCCAACACGACCCCGTGCCCCGAGTGCGGCACCCCGGCCCGCCAGCACGGCCAGTCCTTCTGCGACTCGTGCGGGGCCTTCCTGCGCTGGGACACCCCGGCGGGCGCCCCGGGCCCCGCCCGCCCCGGCACCGCTCCCGCCGCGGGCGGCTCCCCCGCGCCGCAGACCCCGGCCGACCCCCGCGTCGATCCCCGTGTCGCTCCCCCCGCCGGGTCCGGCGCGGGCGCGGGCGCCGGTGCCGGTGCCGGTGCCGGATCGACCGACACCACCGTCCCGCTCCCCTCCACCGGCGCCTCCAACGGCCCCGCGGAGCCGTCGGCCGGGCCGTCCCGGCCCTCCGACACCGCCATCCGGTCCCTGCTCGTGCCCGTGCCCGAGGGCTCCGAGCCCGTGGCCCCGGAGACGCCGGGCAGCGTGCTGCCGGGCAGGCCCGAGGCGGCGCGGCCGCGCGTACGGCAGGCCGCCGTGCCCGTCGAGCCCGAGTCGGGGGCGCCGTGCCCGAGCTGCGGGACGCCCAACGCCCCCCGCCGCCACTTCTGCCGCAGCTGCGCGAACCCGCTCAAGGACCACGCCGCCCCGATCGCCGAGGGCCCGTACGCGGGACAGCGCCCCCGCCTCCACCGCGACCGCACCCGCTGGATCGCGCGGGCCGTGGGCATCGCGGTGGTCGTCGGCCTGGTGGCGGGCGGTATCTTCGGCGGGCCACCGGCCGCGCGGGCCGTGCAGGACCACTTCGCCAAGCGGGTCCCCGTCCACCCCACCGCCTCCAGCGCCTCGCACGCCGCCCCCAAGCAGGCCGCGAAGCTCGCCTTCGACGGCTACAGCAACACCTGGTGGGGCACCGGCTACTCGGGCGACTCGGCGGGCCAGTGGCTGCAGGCCGACTTCGGCCAGCCCACCGACCTGCTCAACCTCCTGATCACGCCGGGCACGTCGCCGCGGAGCGCGCAGGCCGCCGAGCAGGCGCGGCCGATGGAGTTCGACATCGTGGTCAACGACTCGGCGGGCAAGGAGCACGTGATGCACCGCCGGATCAACGACGGCGGCGTGCAGAAGCTCGACGTACGCGTACGGGACGCGGTGAAGGCACGGCTGATCCTGCGCTCCGCGTACGGCACGGGCGAGAAGCGCCAGGTGGCCATCGCCGAGCTGGAGTTCTTCGGCCGCTCCACGGGCGGACAGTAGAAGGCCCGGGGTCGTCCTGGACGGACGGCCCCGGACCTCGCATCGCCCCCCGGGTCAGACGCGGTCGGCCGCGATCAGCACGTACTGGAACGAGCCGTCCCTGTACGAGTTGATGAACGCTTCCTCGATGCCGGTGACCAGCGACGACGTCGCCCGCAGCTCCCAGTAGGGCAGCGTCGCGTCCGTCAGGTCGACGATGGCCTGCGGTACGAGGCGGTTGTCGGCCATCGCCTTCAGGTACTCCCTACGGGAGTGGATGTTGCACTCGAAGTGCGCGTTGATCTGGGAGACCCACTTCGAGGGCTGCCCGTACCGCGGGTTCCAGCAGCCGGTGATGGTCACATAGCGACCGCCGGGCGCGAGAACGCGGGAGTGCTCGGCGAAGAGGTCGTTCAGATCGACGTACATGCTGGACTCGTTGTTCCACGACGCCTTGGCCTGGCCCGTCTCGAACGGCGTGTCGAGCATGTTGCAGACGCGGGCGTGGACGTAGTCCTCCATGCCGAGTTCGCGGGCGCGCCGGTTGGCGAAGTCGGCCTGCTTGGCGGAGAGCGTGACCCCCTCGGCCCGGCAGCCGAACCGCTGGTGGGCCATGACCAACGAGCCGCCGCGCCCGCACCCGGCGTCCACGACCGTGTCGTCACGCCCGACGGGCCCGAGCTGGTCCAGGAGCACGTCGGTCTGCGCCGACTCCAGGCGGTGCAGCTCGGCGATCAGCCGCTTCTCGTACCCGCTGTCGGCGGTGTCCCCCAGCGCTTGCTGGTCGACGTCCCCGACGCCGTAGTGGTGGTGGTAGAGCCCGTCGACGTCGCCCAGGCGCAGATTCACCGGCCTGGCCTCCCCGTCCCAGTAGCGGGCGATGTCCCCTTGGTAGGGGGACGCCGGAGCGGGGATGGACAGGGACGTGCCGTTGGCGAGTTCAGTGCTGGTCACAGTGGTGTCGGCTCCTCTTACCAGAAGTCGGGCAGGCGGTATCGGTAGGTGTTGGTGCGGTGCCAGTAGTGGTTGCCGTCGACCCACACGGCCACTCCCCGCAGGAAGCGCAGCACGCTCGGGACGGGGCAGGCCGCGGCCAGGGCGGCGGCTTCCGCCTCGAAGGCGTGCATCAGGTCGTTGTGGACCTCGACCCCCTTCAGGTAGGCGTCCCGGTCGGAGAGGCCTTCCCGTTCGGCGATCACTACGGGCAGGTTCAGATGACGGCCGGGGCTGTCGAGTTCTTTGGTGTACGAGTACAGGTCGTTCACCACGGTGGTGGCGTTGCCCGCGAGGGCGATGACCCGCTGCATGGCCGCCAACGCGTGGAGGTCGGCCGGCAGTTCATAGCCACCGACGGTGTCGGTGATGGTGGGGCAAGGGCGGAAGTTGTTGAACTGGCGCATCGCCAGGTACTCCCACACCTCGGGCACGTGGTCCGTCTCGGACCAGGCGGCCTCGGCGAGATAGCCCAGGTGCAGACGGGCCATGTCGTGCCGGAAGCGGTCGGCCTGGGAGGGCGAGGCGTGCTGGAGGAAGTACGCCATGGCGGAGCGGTAGGCGCGGCGCGGCGCGTCCGCCGTGAGCGACTCCCGCCACGCCGGTTCGTACTCCTGGGTGGTGTGCAGGTCGTCGAGGGCCGTGTGGGCCAGCAGCAGGCGGCTGCCGAGCCCGACGGGCGAGCCGCCGTGGTCCTCGCAGTAGCAGTCGTCGACCGCGTTCTCGGCGACCATCAGCCGGGTGGCGAGCATCAGGTGGTCGATGGAGGGGGCGTCGGGGTGGCAGGCGACCATGTAGCGCCCGACGGAGAACCCGTCGAACTGGTCCTCCCACTCCGGCGGGAACGCCTGCACCTCGTCCACGGCCCATGCCTTGATCCGCCGGCTGACCTCGGCCACCCGCGCCGGATCGGGCTCCGGCACGGCATGGTGATAGAGCCCCGGAATGGGCGTCCCCTCGGCCGGTTCAGGCAGTTCGGCCGCTTCGACCGGGCCGGGCAGTTCGACCGCGTCCGCCGACGCGACCGATTCCGCCGACGCGACCGATTCCGCCAGGTCGACCGGTTCCACCAAGGCAGCCGGTCCCACCGAGCTCACGGCCTCGACCGGTTTCTCGCCCAGGTACAGCCCCGCCGTACCCAGGCCGCTCGGGCCGCGCAGAATCCTTTCGAGGGCGGGGTTCGGGTGCAGGGTGGGCAGCCCGGGATCGGGCATCCGTAGCTCCTTCATGTGATGACGTGCGAACCGGGCGAACCACCGGGAGGGCAGGCGGGACTTCCGACACCGGCCCTAGTCGCGCCTGCGGCCGATCTGCACGTTCTCCAGGACGCCCAGCGCGTCGGGCAGCAGGACGGCGGCCGAGTAGTACGCCGTGACCAGGTACGAGATGATCGCCTGCTCGCTCATGCCCATGAAGCGCACCGACAGGCCCGGCTCGTACTCCTCCGGCAGCCCGGTCTGGTGCAGGCCGATCACGCCCTGGTTGTCCTCGCCCGTACGCATCGCGAGGATCGAGCTGGTGTTGTCCTCGGTGATGGGGATCTTGTTGCAGGGCAGAATCGGTACCCCACGCCAGGCGGGAACCTGTTGGCCGCCCAGGTCGACGTTGTCCGGATAGACCCCGTAGGCGTTGAAGCCCCAGCCGATGGCCGCGATGGTCCTGGGGTGGGCCAGGAAGAACTTGGTGCCGCGCCGACGGCAGAGCAGATCGTCGAGGTCGTCCGGCGTGGGCGCGCCGGAGTGGGGCTGGATCCTCTGCTTGAAGGCCGCGTTGTGGAGCAGACCGAACTCACGGTTGTTGATCAGCTCGTGCTCCTGGCGCTCGCGCAGCGCCTCGATGGTGAGCCTCAGCTGTTCCTCGGTCTGGTTCATCGGTCCGTTGTAGAGGTCGGCGACCCTCGTGTGGACCCGCAGAACGGTCTGCGCGACGGAGAGTTCGTACTCCCTGGGATGCGCTTCGTAGTCGACGAAGGCGCCCGGCAGCTTCGCCTCGCCGACGTGCCCCGACGACATCGCGATCTCGGCCTCGCCGTGCCGCGTCTGCCGCGGCACGGACCGCGACGCGAACTCCGCCACGTGCGCACGGAGGCTCGGCGCGGACGACGTGAGGGCGGCGAAGTCGGAGCGGGACAGGGTCAGCAGCGTGCCGGAGGTCGCGGCCGTGGCGGTGAAGCCCCACCGCGCACCGTCGTCGAGGAGTGCGTCCTCACCGAACCGGCCGCCGTCCGCGAGGACGGCGACGGCCACCTCGTCGCCGTACTTGCCGATGGACGTCTGGTTGATCCGCCCGTGGGCGATCAGGTGGATGTGCTCGGCGGGGGCGCCACGCTCGACCAGCACCTCACCCGCGCGGAAGTCGCGCTGCTCGAACCGGTCGGCGATCGCCGACAGCACGTCGACGTCGTCGAAGCCGCGCAGCAGGGCCAGCTCGCCGAGCTCCCGTGGCACCACCCGTACGTCGGCACCGTCCTGCAGGAACTCGATGCACCCATCGCCGACGGTGTAGGTCAGCCGCCGGTTCACCCGGTAGGTGCCGCCCTTGGTCTCCACCCACGGCAGCATCCGCAGCAGCCACCGTGAGGTGATCTCCTGCATCTGGGGGGCGGACTTGGTCGTGGTGGTGAGGTTGCGGGCGGCCTCGGTGCTCAGGCTGGTCCGCGGAGCAGGCTCCAGCCGCTCATCCGGGCTGGTCTCAACGGTCATCGGGGCGAGCTCTCCTTTACGACGTGAGGAGGCATGCGGAGACATGCGGAGAACATGGGCGAATCCGGGAGGTGCCCGGTTCCGTTGGGAACGCTAACCGCCGGTTCGCCCAACTCGCCTGGATCTGTTGCTCAGTTACCCCTTTGTAGCGATCTTGGCCCCCAATAGGTTTATCCGGCCCGCCTCCGGTGCACAGACCTCGCACGCCCTGCCGAACCCGCTCCTCGCACCTGTCCGCACCTGTCCGCACCACGCAAAGTGGCCGCCGGGCACCGGAGGGGTGAGCCCGGCGGCCACGTCCAGGGCCGACCTGTCGCCTATGACAGCTGCGACTGCACCTGCGAGGAAATGATCTCCAGGTGGTCCAGGTCGGCCAGGTCCAGGCACTGGAGGTAGATGCGGCTCGCGCCGATCGCCTCGTACCGCCCGATCTTGTCGACGACCTCCGCGGGAGAACCCGCGAGGCCATTCGCCTTCAGCTCGTCCACGTCGCGGCCGATCACCGCCGCACGCCGGGCGACCTCCGCGTCGTCCTTGCCGACACACACCACCAGCGCGCTGGAGTACACCAGGTCGCTGCCCTTGCGCCCGGCCTGCTCGGCGGCCGCGCGGACCCGGCCGAACTGCCGCTCACTGTCCTCGACCGAGGCGAAGGGGATGTTGAACTCGTCGGCGAACTGCGCGGCGAGCCGCGGCGTGCGGGTCGCGCCGTGGCCGCCGATCAGGACCGGCACCTTGGTCTGCGCGGGCTTGGGCAGGGCCGGGGAATCAGTGAGCTGATAGTGCTTGCCGTCGTGGCTGAAGGTCTGGCCGACCTCCGTGCCCCACAGGCCCGTGACGATCTCCAGCTGCTCCTCGAGGCGGGCGAACTTCTCCTTGGGGAACGGAATGCCGTACGCCTTGTGCTCGTCCTCGAACCAGCCCGCACCGAGCCCCAGTTCGACCCGGCCGCCCGACATCTGGTCCACCTGCGCCACCTGGATCGCGAGCACGCCGGGCAGCCGGAACGTGCCGGCCGTCATCAGCGTGCCCAGCCTGATCCGCTTGGTCTCCCTGGCGAGCCCGGCGAGCGTGATCCATGCGTCCGTGGGGCCCGGCAGGCCGTCGGAGGAACCCATGCGAAGGTAATGGTCCGAGCGGAAGAAGGCGTCAAAACCGAGGTCCTCGGTGGCCTTGGCGACGGTGAGCAGGGTGTCGTAGGTGGCCCCTTGCTGGGGCTCGGTGAAGATTCGAAGATCCATGCCCCCATCCTGCACGCCCGAACGCCGGGCAACCCCGCCGGTCCCGCCGGTCCCCCACCGACCCGGTCGGGTGAAAAACCGTCAACTCGGCGGCGGCGCGGGCCCGCGCCCAGTGACCACGTCCGACGGATCATCGTTGGCTCGGGCGGAGCCGGACCGCCCGGCCCCCGCGCCGGTGCCCGCTGCCGGGGCACCGTCCGCGTCAACTGCCCGTCCCCTTCGGGAGGGCGAGGGCCGAGGAGGCCGCCATGTCCCAGGAAGCCGTGCCCGACCAGGAGGCCGCGCCCGCCCCCGCGCCCGCCCGAGAGGCCGCACACGGTGCGTCCGTGCCGGGCCGGCAGCAGCCACCCAAGGGCCTGTTGCAGCAGATGGAGGAGCTGATGGCCGCACTCAACGCGGATCTGACCCAGCTCGATGCCGAACTGCAGCAGTCCGCGACGCCTGCCGGGTCCGCGACGCCCACCGGCTCCACCACCTCCGCATCCGCCACCTCCGCCGGGTCCGCCACCTCCGCCGGTTCCGCTGCGCCCTCCGAGTCGCCCACCCCTGGCACCCCTCCCCTGGGCATCCGCTGGCCGGGCGACCACGAACGCGGCCGCTCCTGACCACACCGGGTCTCCCCCGCGATCTCTGCCGCCTCCGCGGCCCCGCCCCTCTGCGGGGTCGGCCGGGGGCCTTCTCACGCCGGGCCCGCCGCCGAGTCCGGCTCGGGCAGGCACTGTTCCCGCACCGCGAGTCTGCGCAGCATCTCCAGCACGCGGTCCCTGGACTCGTCGGCCGCGTCGATCGCCTCCATGCACTGCCAGTACACCCCCTCGTCCTCGGCCCCCATGGCCACACCCACCAGCGCGATGCCGACCTCCCCGAGGAGCCTGCCGAGCCCGAGCAGGACCTCGTGCGCGTCTCCTGTCCCCGTCAGCCGTGCCGCCCGTATGTCCTCCATGCCGAGCCTTGGGGCGTCGAGCACCCCGCAGGCTCTGCCGCCGACTTCGCTCAGGCCCAGCGCCTCGCCCCGTAACTCGGGAGGTCCCGCGACCGCGAGGTGGTTGCCGATCGCCTGTGCGAGTGCCTGTGACTGCCAGACCTCCACGACGATGTCCCCGGGCTCCTGACTGCACGCCAGAGCGCGGCGGTTCGCCTCGATGAGCCGCATCGCGTTCATCCCGGCCCCTCCATCCCGCGCGCACCCACCGCACGATTGCCCGAACTCCCCTGTCCACTACCCAGAGTGAGGCCCATCCGGGTGAAAAGCCAGGGCAGGACGGAAATCTGTGGACACACAGTCGAGTTTGGACAAGCCATCCACTCCGGAGAGTGACGAAATTGTCGGGCCGGGGAATCCCGGGGGCGGCCACCGGTGGGATTCAGGGACCTTCCGGCACCGGAAAGCGCTCTTCGTTCCGTTCGATCTTCGCCGCGAGCGCGGCCAGCGCGTCGATCCCCAGCACCTCGCAGAACTGCAGCAGATACGCGAGGACGTCGGCCACCTCGTCCGCCACGCGGGGCGCCGTGTCCGGGTCCCGCATCACCCGGGCCGACTCCTCGGGGGTCAACCACTGGAAGATCTCGACCAGTTCGGAGGCCTCCACGCTCAGCGCCGCGGCCAGGTTCTTAGGGGTGTGGTACTGCTCCCAGTCGCGCGCCGCCGCGAACTCGGCCAGCCTGCGCTGCAGTACCGCCACGTCAAGTCGTTCCTTCACGGCACCAGGTCTACCACCGAGGCGCCCGCCTCCGCCGCCCAGGACGCGTCCCCCACCGCTCCCACCAGCCGGATGTGCCCGCGCCCGCAGGTGCGCGCCGCCAGATTCCCGAGGGTCCGCGCCTGTCGTGCGTCGAGGCGCCGGTCGAGGCCGTCGGCGAGGATCGTCAGGCTCTGGTACGCCTGCGGCACCTCCGCGACCGGGTCGACGGCGAGCACGCCGGTACCGGTCAGCAGGACCAGCGCCAGGGCCACGTACCTCAACTCGCCGTCGCCGAGCCGCCCGAGCGGCGTGCGCACACCGCCGCCCCGGTCGATGTAGGCGTGCACCGCGCCGTCCTCCACCTCTTCGGCGACGACGTCCGCGACCGGCCCCGCGCACCCGGACCGTACGGCCGAGACCAGCAGCGCGTGGCGTGCCGCGCACTCGGCGCGGGTGCGCCACAGGACTTCGGCGAGGTTGTCGCAGCCTCCCAGGAGGCGGCCGGAGCCGAGGAGTCCGGCGGGGACGGGGGCGCGCATGCGGCTGGGCCGCGGGTCGCACACGTACGCCGAGCGCAGCGCGACCACGACCTGCTCCGCCGCCGCGAGCACGAGGCGCTGCCCGTCGGTCTTGCCCGCGACGCGCAGCGGCACGAGCGCCGTACCGAGCCGGTCGTCCGGCATGGGGGCGCGTGTCACGGGGGTCGCGCCCGCTGTGTGCCAGGCGGCCTGCACCACGCGGCGGCCCGGGTCGCGCAGCGCGGTCTCCAGTAGGACGAGGTCGCCGCGGGTCAGCCGCTCGCCCACGACGCGCAGTTCGGGCTCGGCCTGCACGGCGAGGTCGAGCCGGACGGACCCCGCGGGCCCGTCGACCGTGCAGCCGATGCGGAAGCCGCGCCGCCGCTGACCGTCGGCGCGGGCGCGCTCGGGCACGCACGCCACGGGGTCGGCGAAGACGTCGGGCAGTTCCGCCCCCGCGCAGAGCCGTGCCAGCGCCTCGTAGGCGATCAGTGCGCTGGACTTTCCGCTGCCGCTCGGGCCCGTGAGCAGCGTCATCGGGCCGAGGGGGAGCACCGCGGCGCGGTGCCCTGCGAAGGCGTACAGGCGCAGTTGGGTGACCTGCGGCCGGTCCTGGGCCGCCGATGGCTCGGCGGCCGGCTTTCGGGAATGCACCGTCATGACCGGAAGGTAGGCGGCCGTGCGCACGGCGAACCGTTACGCCCGACCGACCTTCCTACGATCGGGGGATTCCCGTGGAAGAGTCCCCGGGTTGCCCACCGAGCGGCTACCGCCCGCCCTTTGGGAGCCGCGTACGGCCGTGCTGGTGCTCCGCACGGCCGTACCCGGGCCTCAAGGCTGCGAGACCGCGTCCACCAGGCCCTGGACCTCCGTGCCGGGCGGCGCCAGGAGGAAGACGTTCTTGTCGACCCGGTGCATCCCGCAGTTCAGTCCGAGGACGACGCCGCTGCTGAAGTCCAGGACGCGCTTGGCGACGTCCGTCTCGGCGCCGGTCAGGTCCAGCAGGACCGGGATCTGCGCCATCACGGTCTCGGCGACCTCTCGGGCGTCCGCGAAGACGTTGACCCGCATGACCACGAAGCGGCGGCGCGTCTCTGTCTCCGCGTCGGGCAGCGCGCGGTGCCCCGGCCAGGAAGGCCATTCGTTGCGGCTGCGCAGCGGTACGACCTGGGCGAGCCCTTCCCACTGTTCATCGGTGACGTCGTGGCGCTGACTGCTGCTCACTTTTCCACCCCGTCCTGGCTCGCACTTGTTCTCTGCACCGGCCAATTCTTACGCCAAGTCACCCGTTCAGCCCAACAGCGACACGGATGGCCGCCTCAGTAGCGGGCATTGCGGGGCTACGACGGCGGTCGGGCTGTGCCCGCGCGGCCGAGCAGGTTGACCAGGCCTTCCGCGATTCCGCCGCGCCAACAGGCGTAGTCATGGCCGCCGTTGTACTCCCTGAGGGAAACGAGGTTGCCGCGGGCGGCCAGCGTCTCGTACATGCACCGACTGTGATCAACCATCGCGCCCTCGTGCAGTCCGACGTCGAGATGGACGCGGAGGGGCGGGCGCGGCGGCGTGTCGGTGGCGAAGCGCTCGGCGAGCCAGGGCGTCTCGTCGGCGGGCGACAGTTTCGGTACGCCGTGCGGCAGCCCGGGCCGCCACCACAGTGACGGGGACTGGGCGAGGACGGCGCCGAACCGTTCGGGCCTGCGCAGCGCCGCGTACAGGGAGGTGAGTCCGCCGAGGCTCTGGCCCGCGACGGCGGTGCGGGCCGGTTTCAGGGTGAGGGACAGGCGTTCGGCCGCCCGGGGCAGTACCTCGTCGGCGAGGAATGTGACGTAGTCGTCGCGTGCGGTGAGGTCGTGCCAGCGGGTGAGCCGGTCGACGGCGTCGGGGGCGAGGACGACGGGTGGCGGTACGGCGCGGTCGGCGGCCAGGGCGTCCAGGGTGTCCTCGAGCGCGAGCCGTCCGAACCACATGTCGCCGTCGCACAGGACGACGACGGGGCTGTCGGGCTTCGGGCCGCCCGGTGGCAGGTACGTCCAGACGTCGCGTTCGGTGCCGAGCGCGCCCGCGGGCAGCCGGTGGCGTTCGACACGGCCTCGTGGGATGCCGTCGCGCCGCGCGGTCCAGGGCTGGGCGGGTGCGTCGGGCAGGGCGAACACGGAGCTGTCCGGCTGCCCCCAGCGGTCGCCGATGCGGTGCGGGTTGCGGGGGTCGTGGGCCGCGTGCGGCGCCAGGGCGCGGAGCCGGAGCTGACGGGTCCCGGGGTCGGCGGGGAGGTCGCCGGGCGAGAGGTCGGCGGCGAGGCGGTACGAGCCGCGGTGGTCGGCGCGCAGGCGGAGGGTGCGGTGCCAGACGTCCGTGCCGGTCAGCGGGGTCAGCAGGGCGTCGGCGAGGTGCTCGCGGTCGACGAGCCGGTTGGCGAGCAGCAGGACCTGGCGGGTGGCCCGGTGCCCGCGCCACAGGAACGTGACGGCGCGGTACAGGGGGTCGCCTTCGACGGGTTCGACCAGCGGGGTGCCGCCACGCGCCTCGACGTCCCTCCAGAACGCGTCGAGGAGAGCGGGGAGCTCGTCATCGGTGGCGGCCGAGACGCGGCGGGCCAGGTCCTGGAGGATGGGGCTCAGGGCCTGGAAGGTAGGGCTCAGGGCCTGGAAGGTGGGGCTGGGCGCGCCGGAGTCGGTGGTCGGCCCGGTGCGCGCGCCCGTCGCCGTCCCCTTCGTGTCGGGTTCTCTGGCAAGATCCATAAGGTAGTTAGCTTAGCCTAAGCTAACTACCAGGGCGCGGCGGTAGGAAGCGCCATGAGCGGCCGCCGATAAGGGGACGGCCCCGGGTCCCCAGTAGAGTGCGGCTGCGCAGTCCCTTCCCAAACCCCGAGGTCAGGTACCAGCAGTGACCCCCGCACCCCCCACAGGCATACCGGCCGTCGCCGTCGTCGGGATCGGGGCCGACGGCTGGGACGGGCTCCCCGCCGCGTCACGCGCGGCCCTCACGGAAGCCGACGTCGTCATCGGCGGCCCCCGCCAGCTGGAGCTGCTGCCCGCCGAGGAGTGCCCCGGCGAGCGCGTGCCCTGGCCCTCCCCGCTACGGCCCGCCGTACCCGGCCTGCTCGCCGCCCACGCCGGGCGCCGCACCGCCGTCCTCGCCAGCGGCGACCCCATGTTCTACGGCATAGGACGCGCCCTCGCCGAGGAGCTCGGCGCCGCCGCCCTGCACGTGCTCCCGCACCCGTCCTCCGTCTCCCTCGCCTGCGCGCGCCTCGGCTGGCCCGTCGAGGACACCGAGGTCGTCACGCTCGTCGGCCGCCCCGCCGCACGGCTCGCCGCCGCGCTGCACGACGGGCGCCGCGTCCTCGTGCTCAGCGCGAACGCCGACACGCCCGCCGAGGTCGCCGCCCTGCTGCGGGAGCGCGGCTTCGGCCCGAGCCGGCTGCGCGTCCTCGAACAGCTCGGCGCCGAGGGCGAGTCCTCGTACGACGGTGTCGCCGACACCTGGTCGCACGCGCCCGGCGCCGCGCTGAACGTCGTCGCCGTCGAGTGCCGCCGCTCCCCCGACGCGCTGCGGCTCGGTGTCGTGCCGGGCCTGCCGGACGCCGCGTACGACAGCGACGGGCAGCTCACCAAGCGGTACGTACGCGCCGCCACGCTCGCCGCGCTCGCGCCCGCACCCGGCGAACTGCTCTGGGACGTCGGCGGCGGCTCCGGTTCCATCGCCGTGGAGTGGCTGCGGGCGCACCCCTCGTGCCGTGCCGTCACCATCGAGAAGAACTCCGTGCGCGCGGAGCGGATCACCCGCAACGCCGAGCGGCTCGGCGTACCGGGTCTGCGCGTCGTCACCGGCGCCGCACCGGTCGCGCTCGCCGGACTCCCCACGCCCGACGCCGTGTTCATCGGCGGCGGCCTCACCGCGCCCGGCCTCCTCGACGCGGGGTGGGCGGCGCTGCCGCCCGGCGGCCGCCTCGTCGCCAACACCGTCACGCTGGAGTCGGAGGCGCTGCTCACCGAGTGGTACCGGCGCCACGGCGGCGAGCTCGTACGGCTCGCGGTCGCGCAGGCCGTCCCCGTGGGCGGCTTCACAGGGTGGCGGCAGGCCATGCCGGTCACCCAGTGGTCCGTCACCAAACCGCTCACGACCACCACCGCCGCGGTCCCCGCCCAGGCACAGAACAGCAGGAGTTGACGAGAGATGACCGTGTACTTCATCGGCGCGGGACCCGGCGCCGCCGACCTCATCACGGTCCGCGGCGCGCGGCGGATCGCCGCCTGCCAGGTCTGCCTGTACGCGGGCAGCCTGGTGCCGCGCGAACTGCTCGCGGAGTGCCCGGACGGCGCGCAGCTCGTGGACACCGCGCAGCTCAACCTCGACGAGATCACCGCCGAGCTGGTGCGCGCGCACGAGCAGGGGCTCGACGTGGCGCGGCTGCACTCGGGCGACCCGTCCGTGTTCAGCGCGGTCGCCGAGCAGATGCGGCGGCTCGACGCGGCCGGAGTGCCGTACGAAGTGGTGCCGGGCGTCCCCGCGTTCGCCGCGGCGGCGGCCGCGCTGAAGCGGGAGCTGACCGTGCCGACCGTCGGCCAGACCGTCATCCTCACGCGCATCGCCCAGCGGGCGACGGCCATGCCGGAGGGCGAGGACCTGGCCACGCTCGGCCGCAGCGGCGCGCTGATCGTCCTGCACCTGGCCGCCGGATACGTCGACCGCGTGGTGGAGGAACTCCTGCCCCACTACGGCGCCGACTGCCCCACCGCCGTGGTCGCCCTCGCCAGCCGCCCCGACGAGGTGATCCTGCGCGGCACGCTGGAGTCCATCGCCGGGCAGGTGAAGGAGGCGGGCATCGTGCGGACCGCCGTCATCATGGTGGGGCGGACGCTCGGGGCCTCGCAGTTCCGCGACAGTCACCTGTACTCGGCGGACCGCGACCGTCACACCTGCTGACGGCTTCCTCCGTCCCAAGAGGCACGGACGCCCTCACTTGAGGGCGCTGCGCCCCACCACGGTCCCCGCCCGGTCGATGCAGATGACGTCCACCATGACCGGGGCACCCCGCAGCACCCCGAGCGCCTCGTCGCGTGCCGTCTCCGCGACCAGGTCGCCGAGCGGTACGCCGGCCGCCGCGCACAACTGAAGTGCGGCCAGGCCCGTGTTGGCGTCCGCGACCTGCGCGGCGAGCTCCTCGGAGGCGCCGCCACGGCGGGCGAGGCGGGCCAGGAAGCCCTTGTCGACCTGGGAGCGGGCCGAGTGCAGGTCCAGGTGGCCCGCCGCGAGTTTGGAGAGTTTGGCGAAGCCGCCGCAGATGGTGAGGCGGTCGACGGGATGCCTGCGTACGTACTTGAGGACCGCGCCCGCGAAGTCCCCCATGTCGAGCAGCGCGTCCTCCGGCAGCCCGTACTCGGCGACGACCGTCTTCTCCGACGTCGACCCCGTGCACCCGGCGACGTGCGTGCGCCCCGCCGCCCGCGCCACGTCCACGCCCCGCCGGATCGAGTCGATCCACGCCGAGCAGGAGTAGGGCACGACGATGCCGGTCGTCCCGAGGATGGACAGGCCGCCGAGGATGCCGAGGCGCGGGTTCCAGGTGGAGCGGGCGATCTCCTCGCCGTGGTCCACGGAGAGGATGATCTCCACGTCGGGCGTGGTCCCGGCGCGGGCCGCGACCTCCGCCACGTGGTCCCGCATCATCTGCCGCGGTACGGGGTTCACCGCCGGCTCGCCGACGTCCAGAGGCAGCCCGGGCCGCGTGACGGTACCGACACCCGGGCCCGCCTTGAAGACGACGCCCGCACCGGCGTGCAGCCGCCGCACCGTGGACCGCACCAGGGCGCCGTGGGTGACGTCCGGGTCGTCGCCCGCGTCCTTCACGATGCCAACCATGGCATGGGAGGTGCCGAGTTCCTCGGCGGCGAGGGCGAACGCGGGCGTCTGGCCCTTGGGCAGCGTGATGGTCACCGGGTCCGGGAAGTCGCCGGTGAGCAGCGCCGTGTACGCGGCCGTCGTGGCGGCCGTCGCACAGGCGCCGGTCGTCCAGCCGGACCGCAGACCGGTGTGCTTGAGTTGGGCGCTGCGCCCGCCCGTGGCCTTAGCTGCCTCACTCATGAAGGAAACCGAACTCCGTGCACGTACTGATTCTGGGGGGAACGACCGAGGGCCGCCGTCTGGCGGAGCTCCTCGCGGACGAGGCGGGGGTGCGGGTGACCAGTTCCCTGGCGGGGCGGGTCGCGGCGCCCAGGCTGCCGCCGGGCGAGGTGCGCGTCGGCGGCTTCGGCGGGGCAGAGGGTCTTGCGGCGTGGCTGCGGCAGCACCACGTGGACGCGCTCATCGACGCCACCCATCCTTTCGCCGGGACGATCTCGTTCAACGCGGCGGAGGCTGCCGCCGGTGCCCATGTTCCCCTGCTCGCTCTGCGCCGGCCCGGCTGGGTCGCGGAAGAGGGCGACGACTGGCACCCGGTCGGCTCCCTCGACGAGGCGGCGCGGGCGCTGCCTGCCCTCGGCGAGCGAGTGTTCCTGACCACGGGCCGGATGGGACTCGCCGCCTTCGCGGGCCCCGGCCTGGACGCTCACTGGTTCCTCGTACGTTCCGTCGACGCGCCCGAGCCGCCGTTCCCGGCGCGCATGGAGGTGCTCCTCGACCGGGGCCCGTTCACGCTCGACGGGGAGCGGGAGATCCTGCGCGCCCACCGCGTCGACGTCGTGGTGACGAAGGACAGCGGGGGCGCGGCGACGTCGCCGAAGCTGGTCGCTGCGCGCGAGGCGGGGGTTCCTGTCGTAGTGGTCCGGCGGCCCTCCGGGCCGGAGCGGGTCGCCGACGTCGCCACGCCGGAGGAAGCGGTTGCCTGGGTGCGTACGCTGCGCGGCTAGGGGCGGGGCCTGTGTGGCTGGTCGCGCCTACGCGGCGGAGCCGCACATGTCACAGCCCCGCACCCCTGACGGGGCGCGGGTCCCGCGCGCACACGAGGGTCACCCCTCGGGATATCTCCGCGGCGTCCAGACGATCTGGTCCTTGCCCCCGCGCCGCCTCACCCACTGGGTCTGGGAGGAGCCGACGATCAGGAGCGTACGCATGTCGACATCCGCCGGGTCGAGGTCACCGAGGCGTACGATCCGCACGCTCTCCTCGGGACCTCCGATGTCCCGGCCGAGGACGACCGGCGTATCGGGCGTCCGGTGCTCCAGGAGCAGCTCCCGCGCCTTGCCCACCTGCCACGTGCGGCTGCGCGAGCCCGGGTTGTAGAGCGCGAGGACGAGGTCCGCCGCGGCCGCCGCGGCCAGCCGCTCCGCGATGACCTCCCACGGCTTGAGGCGGTCCGACAGGGAGATCGTCGCGTAGTCGTGGCCGAGCGGCGCGCCCGCACGGGCCGCCGCGGCGTTGGCGGCGGTCACCCCGGGGAGCACACGGACGGGTACGTCGGCGAAGTGGTCCTGCGAGGCGACCTCAAGGACGGCCGTGGCCATCGCGAAGACGCCGGGGTCGCCGCCCGAGACGACGGCGACGCGCCTCCCGCGCCGTGCGAGTTCCAGGGCGAACTCGGCGCGTTCGGACTCCACGCGGTTGTCGGAGCCGTGGCGGCGCTGCCCGGGGCGGTGCGGTACGCGGTCGACGTACGTGGTGTAGCCGACCAGGTCGTCGGCGGCGGCGAGCGCGCCGCGCGTCTCGGGGGTCAGCCAGAGCGGGCCCGCGGGACCCGTGCCGACGACGACGACCTCGCCGCGCTCGGGGGTCTCCTCGGCGGGCCGGGGCGCGGGGCCGCCGGTGAGCGGCGCGACGCGGCTCGGCAGCACCGCCACGGAGAAGTACGGCACCGATTCCGGGTCCACCTCGGCGAGGCTGCCGGTGCGCTCGCCCTTCATGGTGGCCCGCTCCACGTAGCGCGCCTCGTCGAGGCGGCCCGCGTGCTCCAGGGCGCCGCGCACCTTCCCGAACGTTCGGCCGAGCTTCATGACGACCGCCGAGTCCGTCGCCGCGAGGCGTGCCGCCAGCTCCTCCTCGGGGAGCGTGCCGGGCAGGATCGTCAGGACCTCCTCGGCCTCGACGAGCGGCTCGCCGAGCCGGGCGGCCGCGGCGCTCACCGAGGTGACGCCGGGGATGACCTCGGTCGGGTAGCGGTGCGCGAGGCGCTTGTGCATGTGCTGGTAGGAGCCGTAGAAGAGCGGGTCGCCCTCGGCGAGCACGGCGACGGTGCGGCCCGCGTCGAGGTGTACGGCGAGCCGGGCGGCGGCTTCCTCGTAGAAGTCGTCGAGGGCGCCGCGGTAGCCGCCGGGGTGGTCGGTGCTCTCCGTGGTGACGGGGTAGACCAGCGCTTCCTCGATGTGGTCGGCGCGGAGGTGCGCGGCCGCGATCGAGCGGGCGATGGAACGGCCGTGCCGTGCGGAGTGGTACGCGATCACGTCGGCGGACGCGATGACCTCCACGGCGCGCACGGTCATCAGCGACGGATCGCCGGGGCCCAGCCCGACGCCGTAGAGCTGCCCCTTCGAACTCTGTTCGGTGGGCACGGGCAGGTCGGTGGAGATGGGCACGCCGCTCATTCCGCTTCGCTCGCAATCGCGTTGATCGCCGCCGCGGCCATCGCGCTGCCACCGCGACGTCCCCGTACGACCAGGTACTCCACGCCGGAGGTGTGCGCGGCGAGCGCGTCCTTCGACTCGGCCGCGCCGACGAAGCCGACCGGGATGCCGAGGATCGCGGCCGGTCGGGGCGCGCCCTCCTCGATCATCTCCAGGAGGCGGAAGAGGGCGGTGGGCGCGTTGCCGATGGCGACGACGGCGCCTTCGAGGCGGTCGCGCCAGAGTTCGAGCGCGGCGGCACTGCGGGTGGTGCCGAGCCGCGCGGCGAGGTCCGGCACGGACGGGTCGGCGAGGGTGCAGACCACGTCGTTGTCGGCGGGCAGCCGCTTGCGCGTGACGCCGCTCGCGACCATGTTCGCGTCGCAGAGGATCGGCGCGCCGTCGCGCAGCGCCTTGCGGGCGTCGGCGATCACGCGCGGGCTGTACGAGAGGTCGCGCACGAGGTCGACCATTCCGCAGGCGTGGATCATCCGGACCGCGACCTGGCTGACGTCGGCGGGCAGGCCTTGGAGGTCCGCCTCCGCGCGGATGGTGGCAAAGGACTCGCGGTAGATCGCCGCGCCGTCCTTCTCGTAGTCGAACACTGTGCTCTCGCTCATCTCGTGGCCGTTGGTTTCGTGGTGGTACGTGCGGTGGTGACCGCTTCGGTCAGGGTTCCGCCCGTGACGGGGACGGTGGAGCCTCCGGTGTGCAGCGTCACTTCGTAGTCGCCGTCCCCGGTGGCGAGGACGTCGACCCAGTCGCCGTGCGGGTGCCCGCACCGCCGTGCGCAGCCGGACCAGTGGACGGGCAGGGACCCGTGGCCCGGCACCGCGTCCGCACGGACGTCGGCGAGGGACTTGGCGCACCCGGGGCGGCCGGTGCAGGCGCCGACGCCGAGCCAGGGCGAGCCGGGGTCGGTGAGGTACCCGGCCTCGGTCAGCGAGCCCAGCCGCTTCCGGGCGCTCCCCTCGTCAGCAAAGCCGGGAAGCACGAAGCCGCGCCACGGGGTGACGCGGAGCTCGTCCGCGGGCAGCGGCAGCAGGGCCCGCCACTGCCCGACGCTGACGCGCCCGAGCGGGGCGTGCACGGAGACGGCACGCCCGATGACACCGGGCGGCGGCGGACCACCCGGGCCCGCCGAACCACCCGAGCCCACAGCCCCCGGCCCCGCCGAACCACCCGAGCCCACAGCCCCCGGCCCGACCCGCACCGCCCCGATCCCCGCCCCCTCCAGTGCCCCAGCCAGGTCGATGGCCCGGCCGACGGGCAGCTCCCCCACCCGCCAAGCCCCGTTCCCCGCATCGGCCGCCGCGGCGAGAAACGCTCCCGCCCCGGCGAGCGCCGCACGCGGGGCGTCGGCTCCGGCGACCCGGAAGGCGAGGTCCCCCACTCCGACCACCACCGTCCCGCCCGATTCTGCGATCAAGGTCACATCGCCGCCGAGTCCGGCCACGTCCCCCCGACCGTCGTCGAGGACGAAGAGGAAACGGCCGGAGAGGGCCGTCGTCCACTGCTCCGCGCAGAGGAGTCCGTCCAGCTCGCGGGCCCACAACTGGACGTCGGCGCGGCCGAATCCGTCGGTTCCCGCGAGGGGGGACGCCAGCACGTTCCGGACGCGTTCGTGCCGTTCGGAGGGGAGCAGGCCCGCGTCCGCGAGCAGCGCGGAGAGTTCGCCGCCGCACGCGTCGCCGAGGCCGCGCAGCTCGACGTTGCCGCGTGAGGTGATGCTGAGATTCCCGTCGGCCAAACGCTCCGCGGCGGCCCCCAGAACCGCCACCTGACGCCCCGTCAGAAGCCCGCCGGGCAGCCGGAGTCGAGCCAGGAGGCCGTCGTCGGCGCGGTGCAGGCGCAGAGCTCCGGGGCAGGCGTCGCCCCGGTCACGTATGGGGGATTCGCCCTGGTCTGAGGAGGGTGCTGGGGTGGGCGGCATGGCGGCGAGCATACCCACGCGGATCCGGCCGGTCGCCTCCCGAGCCGGACCGTCCTGGCAGGTGGCCGCACCGCGGAGCGCGGGCAGGACTTACTATGCAGGCGGCGGGCTACGAAGTCCGTCGACGCCAGCGACGGCGTGGGTCCACCAGGACCCGAGGGAGGAAGCCCGGTGTGAATCCGGCGCGGTCCCGCCACTGTGAGCCCCACCCGTGGGGCGAGCCAGGAACTCCTGCCGTCCATACGACCACCCGGGGCGCGGACACCCCGAGGAAGGCCTGCGCCCGCATGCTTCTGCTGTTGTCGACCTCCGACACCGACCTGCTCAGCGCCCGCGCGGCGGGAGGCCCGGTCGACTACCGGTTCGCCAACCCGTCCCGCCTCGACCTCGGGGAGCTCCCCGCGCTGCTCGACGGCATCGACCTCGTCGTCGTACGCCTCCTCGGCGGCGTCCGCGCCTGGCAGGACGGCCTTGACCAGCTCATCGCCACCGGCCTCCCCGTGGTCGTGCTCACCGGCGAACAGGCACCCGACGCCCAGCTCATGGCCTCCTCGACCGTGCCCGTCGGCATCGCCGCGGAGTCGCACGCCTACCTGGCGCACGGCGGTCCCGCGAACCTGGAGCAGCTGGCCCGCTTCCTCTCCGACACCGTGCTGCTCACCGGCCACGGCTTCGAGCCGCCGGCCCCCGCCCCGTCGTGGGGCCCGCTGGAGCGCACCGCCCGCGTCGGCGTCGAGGGTCCGACCGTCGCGGTGCTCTACTACCGCGCCCACCACATGAGCGGCAACACCGCGTTCGTGGACGCGCTGTGCGGCGCGATCGAGGACGCGGGCGCCCGGGCGCTGCCGCTGTACGTGGCGTCGCTGCGCGCCCCCGAGCCCGAGCTCATCGAGGAGCTGCGCGCCGCCGACGCCATCGTGACCACCGTCCTCGCGGCCGGCGGCACCAAGCCCGCCGAGGCCTCCGCGGGCGGTGACGACGAGTCGTGGGACGCGGGCGCGCTGACCGGCCTCGACGTGCCGATCCTCCAGGCGCTCTGCC
This sequence comes from Streptomyces sp. Je 1-369, assembly GCF_026810505.1. NCBI lineage: Bacteria > Bacillati > Actinomycetota > Actinomycetes > Kitasatosporales > Streptomycetaceae > Streptomyces > Streptomyces sp. Je 1-369. The sequence goes on along the minus strand of NZ_CP101750.1, from coordinate 6,715,318 downwards.
TGACCGGGTCGCGCTCGGCCTGGGAGGAGAACGACGAGGGCGTCTCGCCGCTCGACGCCGCGAGCCAGATCGCGGTGCCGGAGTTCGACGGCCGCCTCATCACCGTCCCCTTCTCCTTCAAGGAGATCGACGAGGACGGCCTTCCCGCGTACGTCGCCGACGCCGAGCGCGCGGCCCGCGTCGCCGGTATCGCCGTACGCCACGCACGCCTCAAGCACATCCCGGCCGCCGACAAGCGCCTCGCCCTGGTGCTTTCCGCGTACCCGACGAAGCACTCCCGCATCGGCAACGCGGTCGGCCTTGACACCCCGGCGTCCGCCGTCGAGCTGCTGCGCCGACTCCGCGCCGAGGGGTACGACTTCGGCCCCGAGGCCGACATCCCCGGTCTGGTCTCCGGCGACGGCGACGAGCTGATCCGCGCGCTCATCGACGCGGGCGGCCACGACCAGGACTGGCTCACCGAGGAGCAGCTCGCCGCCAACCCGGTGCGCATCCCCGCCGCCGACTACAAACGGTGGTACGCGACGCTGCCGCAGGAGCTGCGCGACTCCGTCGAGCAGCACTGGGGCCCGCCGCCCGGCGAGATGTTCCTCGACCGGTCCCGCGTGGGCCAGGGCGGCGACCCGGAGGGCGACATCGTCCTCGCGGCGCTGCGCCGCGAGAACCTGCTCATCCTCATCCAGCCGCCGCGCGGCTTCGGCGAGAACCCCATCGCGATCTACCACGACCCCGATCTGCCGCCGTCGCACCACTACTTGGCGGCGTACCGGTGGATCGCGGCGCCCGCCGCCGACAACGGCTTCGGCGCGGACGCGATGATCCACCTCGGCAAGCACGGCAACCTGGAGTGGCTGCCCGGCAAGAACGCGGGCCTCTCGGCGGCCTGCGGTCCCGACGCCGCGCTCGGGGACCTGCCGCTGGTCTACCCCTTCCTGGTCAACGACCCGGGCGAGGGCACGCAGGCCAAGCGCCGCGTCCACGCCACGCTCATCGACCACCTGGTGCCGCCGATGGCGCGCGCCGACTCCTACGGCGACATCGCGCGCCTGGAGCAGCTCCTCGACGAGTACGCGCAGATCAGCTCCATGGACCCGGCGAAGCTCCCGGCGATCCGCGCGCAGATCTGGACGCTCATCCAGGCTGCGAAGCTCGACCACGACCTGGGCCTCGAACAGCGCCCGGACGACGACGGCTTCGACGACTTCCTGCTCCACGTCGACGGCTGGCTCTGCGAGATCAAGGACATGCAGATCCGCGACGGTCTGCACGTCCTCGGCAACCCGCCGGCCGGCGCCGACCGCGTCAACCTCGTCCTCGCGGTGCTGCGCGCCCGCCAGATCTGGGGCGGCACGACCGCGCTGCCGGGTCTGCGGGAGGCCCTCGGCCTCGACGAGTCGGCAGCGACGCGTGTGACGGCCGACGAGGCCGAGGCCACGGCGCGCGCGCTGGTCCAGGCGATGGACGACGCGGACTGGGACCCGGCGGCCGTGGCCTCCGTGGCCGCGGACCACGGCGAGCAGGTCGCCGCGATCCTGGAGTTCGCGGCCCGCGAGGTCGTGCCGCGCCTCGCGGCGACCACCGCCGAGCTCGACCACGCCGTGCACGCCCTGAACGGCGGCTTCGTCCCCGCGGGCCCGTCCGGATCGCCGCTGCGCGGCCTGGTCAACGTCCTGCCGACCGGCCGCAACTTCTACTCGGTCGACCCGAAGGCCGTCCCCTCCCGCCTGGCGTGGGAGACGGGCCAGGCGCTCGCCGACTCTCTCGTGGAGCGGTACACGCAGGACAACGACGGCACGTACCCGACCTCCGTGGGCCTGTCCCTGTGGGGCACGAGCGCGATGCGCACCGCGGGCGACGACGTCGCCGAAGCGATGGCGCTGCTCGGCATCCGCCCGGTCTGGGACGACGCGTCCCGCCGTGTGACGGGCCTCGAGGCCATCCCGTACGAGGAGCTGGGCCGCCCGCGCATCGACGTGACGCTGCGCATCTCGGGCTTCTTCCGCGACGCGTTCCCGCACACGATCGGCCTGCTCGACGACGCGGTGCGGCTCGCCGCCTCCCTGGACGAGCCCGCCGACCGCAACTACGTGCGCGCCCACGCCCAGGCCGACCTCGCCGAGCACGGCGACGAGCGCCGGGCCACCACCCGCATCTTCGGTTCGCGCCCCGGCACGTACGGCGCGGGTCTGCTCCAGCTCATCGACTCCCGCGACTGGCGCACCGACGCGGACCTCGCCGAGGTCTACACGGTGTGGGGCGGTTACGCGTACGGCCGCGGTCTCGAAGGCCGCCCGGCGCGCGCCGAGATGGAGACGGCCTACAAGCGCATCGCGGTGGCCGCGAAGAACACGGACACCCGCGAGCACGACATCGCGGACTCGGACGACTACTTCCAGTACCACGGCGGCATGGTGGCGACCGTGCGCGCGCTGCGGGGCACGGCCCCGGAGGCGTACATCGGCGACTCGACCCGCCCCGAGACGGTCCGCACCCGCACGCTCGTCGAGGAGACCAGCCGCGTCTTCCGTGCGCGTGTGGTCAACCCGAAGTGGATCGAGGCGATGCGCCGCCACGGCTACAAGGGTGCCTTCGAACTCGCCGCGACCGTGGACTACTTGTTCGGGTACGACGCCACGACGGGCGTCGTCGCCGACTGGATGTACGACAAGCTCACCGAGACGTACGTCCTGGACCCGACCAACCGCGAGTTCCTCCAGAAGGCCAACCCGTGGGCCCTGCACGGCATCGCGGAGCGCCTCCTGGAGGCGGAGTCGCGCGGCATGTGGGCGAAGCCGGACCCGGCGGTGCTGGAAGCGCTGCGGCAGGCGTACCTGGAGACCGAGGGCAACCTGGAGGACGGCGGCGACGAGGGCTGAGCCCCCGTCGGCCCCCTGAGGCCGGCCGTCACCGCGACGGTCGGCCGCCCAGCCACGCCAGCGCGCCCGCCGTCAGCGCCGTGACCCCGGTGGTGAGGGTCGGCTCGATCACCGGGGCGAAGAACGGCGAGTGGTTGGAGGGGATGTCCCGCTCGAAGGTCCCCGCCTGCTGGGCCACGGCGACCTCCGCGGGATCGGCGCCGCCGAACAGCCAGTAGCAGAGGGGCACTTCGCGGTCGGCGGAGGTCGCGAAGTACCCGACGTCCTCGCTGCCGGTGACCGGTCCGGGATCGAAGACACGGTTCTCGCCGATCACCGCGCCGACTGCGGCCATCGTCCTCGCCACCGCGTCGGCGTCGTTGTCGAGCACGGGGAACGAGTCGATCTCCGTGATCTCGGGCTCCCGCTCCGCGCCCGCCGTGGCCGCCTCGCCCTTGACGATGCGTTCGACGGCGGCGAGGACCTTCGTACGGACCTCGGGCGTGTACGACCGGATGTTGATCTTCAGCTCGGCCTCGTCGGGAATGATGTTGTCCTTCGTGCCCGCCTGGAGCGAGCCGACGGTCACCACGGCCGTCTCGGCGCCCGAGATCTCCCGGGACACGATCGTCTGCAGCCGCAGCACCGTCGCGGCGGCCATCACCACGGGGTCGATCGACGCCTCGGGCCGCGAACCGTGCGCGCCCTTGCCGAACATCCGCACGCGCAGGGAGTCGGTCGCCGCGAAGGCGGGCCCCGGGTGCGCGCCGATCATCCCCGCGGGCAGCGGCGCGACGTGCTGCCCGAGCACGACGTCCGGCACACCGAACCGCGCGTAGAAGTCGTCCCCGACCATCGCCTGCGCGCCCTTCGCGACCTCCTCCGCGGGCTGGAAGACGCCGACGATCCGGCCCGCCCAGTCGGCGCGGGCGTCCGCCAGCAGCCTCAGCGCGCCCAGCAGACACGTGACGTGCATGTCGTGCCCGCACGCGTGCATCACGCCCTCGTTCACGGAGGCGTACGGCAGCCCGGTGCGCTCGGTCACCGGCAGCCCGTCGAAGTCCGCGCGCAGCAGGACGGTCGGCCCCGCACCGTTCTCCAGGACGGCGACCACGCCGGTGCGCCCGACGCCGGTCGTGACCTCGTACCCGTACGACTCCACGCGGCGGGCGACTTCGGCCGCGGTGCGGTGCTCGGCGAAGGACAGTTCGGGGTGGGCGTGCAGGTCGCGGTAGAGAGCGGCGAGGTCACCCTTGATGGCGTCGAGGCCCAGCAGGGCGGAAGAACTCCGTGCGGCGGCGGACATGTCACGCTCCTCTTCTGTGGTGTCCCGCCACCTTACGTACGGTTTCGCAAGGTCCGTGCAGCACGAACGGAACCGGCAGGGAACGCGGGGGCGTCCCTGCCCTCATGATCACTCCGACGACCGACGAGACGTCCACTCGCCACCTCTACGTCACCCGGCACGGCGAGGCCACGCCCGACGAGAGCGGACTGACGCCGGGAGGCCGCCGACAGGCGGCCCTGCTCGGCGAGCGACTCCGCGGCATCCCGTTCGCGGCGATCCACCACGGCCCGCTCCCCCGGGCCGAACAGACCGCGACCCTGATATCCGAAGCGCTCGACAGCAACCCCCCGCTGATCCGCTCGGCCCCGGCGGGCGACTACATCCCCTACATCCCGCACAAGGAGGAGCTGCCCCGCGAGACGGCCGACGCGACGCTGGAGCGCCTGGCACAGTTCCCCGAGGCGGAACGCGAGAACGGCCCCGCGCTCGCCGCCGAGGCGCTGTCCCGCTTCACCGGCCCCCTCCCCGGCGACGAGCCGCGCCACGAACTCCTCGTCACGCACAACTTCCTGACGGCATGGCTGGTCCGCGCCGCACTCGACGCCCCGCCGGCACGCTGGCTCGGCCTGAACCACTGCAACGCGGCCCTGACGGTCATCCGCTACACCCCGGGCCGCCCGGCCTCGCTGGTGTTCTACAACGACATGCGGCACCTGCCCGAGGAGCTGCGCTGGACCGGCATCCCGCCGGAGCTCCGCGCCTGACCGCCTGATTCACCGTCCCAGCAGGGTCGGCAGGCCGACGTTGTTGATCAGCGGCCCCTCGACCGAGACCCCCTCGTTGACGACGGTGTCGGTGACGGGGAGCGGCAGGGGCAGCGGGCCGGGATTGGCCGGGCCGGTGGCCGCCAGGGCCGGTCCTGTACCAGCGGCGAGGGCGACGAGAGCGAGAGCCAGAGCGTGACGGAACATACAGAAGCCTTACGGGTTAAGGGGATTGGGTCATTCGGGCGACGGACGGCGACAACCCGTTCGTATGATCGTCGGTGACGATCGGTGACCTCCCGAGCGTGCCCGGGTTACACCCGGCGAGCGGGCCGCGATCGACGGCCCGTAAGCACACGCTCCAAGGAGGCCGCAGTGAACGGCAATTGGGTGCAGAAGATGTCCCGCTGGACTCTGGTCGCGGCCGTGGCGGCCGCACCGGCCGTCCTGTGCTCCGGCACGGCGCACGCCGACGAGACGCACGAGAACTCGCACAACGCACCCGTGGTCGCGCTGATCAACACGGGCCAGATCGACGACCCGATGGAGGACGTCCTGGAGCACACCCTCCTCTTCGGCGACGGTTACCGGTGGGGCGGCTGAGAACCTGAACCGCCGTTCAGGGGGTTGGGAGGGAGGCACCCCGTCCGGGCCGCCTCCCTCCCACACCATCTCCCCCGCCCCCCGGGTGGCCTCGGCTTCAGATCGTCACGGAGCGAGGCACGCCGCGCCCGGCACCTCCGCGGGGACACCGGGGCTCGCCGGGTCGACGAGGGACGTGACGTCACCCGCCGCCTGGGTCAGGCAGTCGATGGTCGTGACGGGGTCCGGCACGGCACTGGCGGGCACCGCGAGGACCCCCAGCAGCGTGAAGGCACCGAGGATGACGGCGGCGGAGCGGCGCATGTGAACTCTCTTTCCTGTGAGCTGAGTTGCCTGCGGCTCGACGAGCAACGCGAGCCGCCCAGTGACTCCCCAACCCTCCGTCCCGATACGCCCCATTTCACCCGTACGTGAGAGACGTAACGATCCTCCTCTCCCGATCAGTTTCGACGTGGTCAGAAGGCGTACCGGATCCGCAGCCAGGGCGCGTGTGCCTCCACGAGCTGCTGGAGGCGGGCCAGGGCCTGCCGCTTGATGTCCTGGGAGTAGCGGACGTTGAGGGCCCCGTTCTGCGACCGCTTGGTCTCCTGCGCGTCCGGCTGCCAGAGCACCTCTTCGGCCTTGGGGTGCCAGCCCAGGTTGACCTCGTGCAGCCCTTCGTTGTGGGTCAGCATGATGATCTCGGCGGCAGCCTGCTCCTTCACGCGGGCGGGCAGGACGTCGTCGAGGTGGATGAGCAGCTCGGCCCAGTCCCGCTGCCATCCTGGGCGCAGTACGACGGGCGACAGGTTGAAGTGGACCTCGTACCCCGCGTCGAGGAAGTCGGCGGCCGCGGCGATCCGCTCGGCGACCGGGCTGGTGCGGATGTCGAGGAGCCGCGCGTCGTCGGCTGGCATGACGGAGAACCGCACCCGCGTACGCCCCCGCGGGTCGAGTGCGAGCAGATCCGGATTGACGAACTTGGTCGCGAAGGAGGCCTTGGCGGTCGGCATGGACCGGAACGCGGCGACGAGGTCGGCTGTGTTGTCGCTGACCAGGGCGTCGACGGAACAGTCACCGTTCTCGCCGATGTCGTAGACCCACGCGTGCGGGTCGCACTGGTTGGGCTCGGTCTTCGGACCCTGGGTCCGTACGTGGCGCTGGACGTGGGCGACGATCGCCTCGATGTTGGTGAACAGCGTGATGGGGTTGGCGAAGCCCTTGCGGCGCGGCACGTAGCAGTAGGCGCAGGCCATCGCGCAGCCGTTGGAGGCGCCCGGGGCGATCCAGTCGGCGGAGCGGCCGTTGGGGCGGGTGGCGAGCGTGTGCTTGACGCCGAGGACGAGCGTCTCCGTCTTGATCCGCACCCACCGGCCGATGTTGCCGTCGTTGCCGTGCAGGGAGGGGATGCGCCAGTGCCCTTCGACCTCGGTCACCCGTACGTCCGGCGATAGCCGGCTCATGATCTGCTGACCGCGCGGGGAGTCGAGGGCGGCGGGCTCCGCGTAGACCTCGCGCACGTCGAGCATGCGGCGGGCCTCGGGGCTGTCCCGGAAGGCGGGGCCCGGCGTGGGCTCGGCGGCCTCGGGGACGGTGTCCGACCATTCGAAAAGGGTTTGCTGTCCGGGCTCCGTGGGGCCAGGACCGGGGCCGGTGCTCATGCTCTTTCCTGCTCGCTCCGCACCTCTACGCCTTACCTCTGTGCCGCACCTCTACGCCACCGGGTCGTGCCCCCAATTCATGAGGGAGTATCTCCACCGTGTTTCGGTGACGTCGCCGCTGGGCCGCTGCTTCAGGTGCCGATGTACGTATCCGACGACTTTACGCATGTGGGCGATGTCGCTGTCCGTGAGATCGGCCTTCTTCTTCTCCAGCAGCTCGATGATGCGGCGCCCGGACGCGTGCCCCACGCTCTCGCCGCCGCCGTCCGACTGCCCCACGCTCTTCGACTCGTCCGTGGCCAGCCAGTCCTTGAGCGCGCGAGGCGTCATGTTGACGGCGTCCTTGAACTCCTTGCAGGTGTCGTCCCGCTGCCCGTCGCTGCCGCCCTCGCCGCTCAAGAGCCGCCGCCCTTCCTGCGCAGGGCCCCGGGCTTGTGGACGGCGTCGCGGCCGGACCTGTCGCTGGTGACTTCGTACTGCGGTTCATCCTTGGAGGCGTTGACGTGCCGCCCCGCGGCCTCCGTACTCTCCGTGATCTTCTTCTTCACCTTGCCCGGAACGGTCTGCCCATGGCTTTTCCAGGAGACCTGATCGCCCTTTCTCAGCTTCTTTTCCTTGGCCACGTCAACTCGCTCCCTCGGCGACACGTTCTCTCGGCGTCGCCCCTCGTCGGGCGACGTACCCACTGTCCCGCCGTTCGCGTAAGGGTGCATTCCGGGCGGCTCGCGTCAGTCGGCCGGGCCGAGCGTGGAGGCGCGGGCCTCCAGAGCCCACTCGTGGGTGCGGACCGTCGCCGGGTCCGTGCGGCCCGCGAGGATGTCGCAGAGGAGTTCCGCGCAGGCGTGGCCGTACGCCGAGGGGCGCAGGTCCACGGCGGTGACGGGTGGGGCCGCGCTACGGATGGCGGTTCCGTCCACGCATGCGGCCACGGAGAAGTCGCGGCCCACGGCGCGGCCCTGGGCGACTGCCGCTTGGAGGACTCCCGGCGCCGCGCCGTCCGGGGCGCAGATCACGGCGTCGATCTCCGGCGCCGCGGCGAGGAGCGCGAGCGTCGCCTCCTCCGCCTCGCGGGGCGTCGCGGCGAAGGAGACCGTACGGACCTCCACCGGCACGTCGTGCGTACGCCCCCACACGTCGGCCGTGCTGTGCAGTGCCGCCGCCCACGCGGAGGTGTCGGCGGGCGCCAGCAGGGCGGGGCGACGGGCGCCGCGGGCGTGCACGTGGTCCAGGAGGGCGGTCAGGGAGGCGGAGTTGTCGCAGATGACCGCGCCGCTGGGAGCGGGGGCCGACCCCAGGTAGCGCTCGCCGGTGACGACGGGGATGCCCGCGCCGAGAAGTCCCGGCACGGCGGGGTCGCCGATCTCGGGGTCGATGACGAGGAGCCCGTCGACGCGGGACGCGAGGGGTTCGTGCGCACCGGTGGCGGGCGCGAGCAGGACGACGTCGAACCCTTCCTCCTGGGCGCGGGCGACGGCCCCGAAGGCGAGGTTCATGTAGTAGTCGAGCCGCGTCGCCGTCTGGGGCAGGTGCAGCCCGATGGCGCCGGTGCTGGCGCGTCGGAGCCTGCGCGCAGCGCTGTTGGGCCGGTAGCCGAGGCGGGCGGCGACCTCCCGGACGTGCTCGCGGGTGGCCTCCGCGACCCGGCCCGCGCCTTGCAGGGCGTCGGAGGCGGTGCTCTTGGAGACTCCGGCGGCGTGGGCGACGTCGAGGAGGGTGACGGTACGGGCATTCACGTGGCCGAAGTGTAGACGTAGGCGATCAGTGGGGGGCGACTCTTGCCGGAACGTTCCGGCACGGTTTACATTCGGGCGATGCCGGAACGTTCCGGCTCCTCTTCACCCCGTGCTACGCCACCCCGTACCCTCCCCTTTACTCCCCTGGAAGTCGTCATGCGTCTGATCACCGCGTACAACCCGCCCGCGTCCCCCACCAGGACCCGGCCCGCCGAACGGTCTCCCCTCCGGGTGGCCGCCGTGCAGCAGCGCTGGCACCGCGACCCGGACGAGCACCGCGCTGCCCTCCGCGAGGGCATCCGTCTCGCGGCGGCGGAGGGCGCGCGGGTCGTGTGCCTCCAGGAGCTGACGCTGTCGCCGTACTTCGCGGTCGTCCGCAAGGCCGACCACCCCGCCCCGGCCGACCCCGAGGACCTGCTCACCGGCCCGACGTTCACCTTCGCGGCGGAAGCGGCACGCGAGTACGGGGTGTACGTGCACGCCTCGCTGTACGAGCGGGCTCCGTCGCCGGCCGGCGACGACGACGGGCTCGGCTACAACACGGCGATCCTCGTGGCCCCCGACGGCAACCTCGCCCAGCGCACCCGCAAGACGCACATCCCGGTCTCGGAGGGTTACTACGAGGACCACTGGTTCCGCCAGGGCCCGGCGGGCGACGACGCGTTCCCGCTGGTACGGGTCGACGACGCCAACCTCGGCCTGCCGACCTGCTGGGACCAGTGGTTCCCGGAGCTGGCCCGCGCCTACTCACTCGCGGGGGCCGACGTCCTCGTCTACCCGACCGCCATCGGCTCCGAGCCCGGCCACCCCGGCTTCGACACGCAGCCGATCTGGCAGAAGGTCATCACCGGCAACGCGATCGCCAACGCGACGTTCATGGTGGTGCCGAACCGGATCGGGTCGGAGAACGGCCTCACGTTCTACGGGAGTTCGTTCATCGTCGACCCCTACGGCCGGGTCCTGGCGCAGGCCCCGCGCGACGAGCCCGCCGTGCTGGTGGCCGACCTCGACCTCGACGCGCGCCGCGACTGGCTGGAACTCTTCCCGTTCCTGGCGACGCGCCGTCCCGACGCGTACGGGCCCCTCACGGCCACGAACTGAACGCCCGTTCCTGAGATGCTCAGCCAGTGCTCGGCCGGTGCTCAGCGAGGACGGGGGCGGCCGGGTGCCGGGGGCCGAGGTGGACCGCGACGCCCGTGCCCGCCGCCGCGGGGTGAGTGACCGGCGTCCAGCCCGCCCGTACGTAGAACGCGCGGGCCTGCGCGGCGGCCACGGAGGTCAGCAGCCAGCAGCGGCCGTCGGCCCGGTCCTCGGTCACCGCGGCCAGCAGCCCGGCGCCCACTCCAGTACCCCTCGCGCGCGAGGAAACCGCCAGTTCGTCCACCTCGCGCCCCCCGCACAGCCACGCGGCCGTGCGTTCCGCGCCGAGGGCGGCCGAGATCTGCGGGTAGCTCCGGCTCGCGGGGAACGGCGTCGGCGTCGTCCAGGCGGTGGCCCAGCCGAGTACGGCCTCCCCGTCGAGCGCCAGCGCGGCGGTGAACCCGGCCCGGGTGACGTCGTACGCGAGCCGCCGCAGGTAGTGGTCGGCGTGCTCGGGCCCTTCCCCCCAGGGCGCACCTCCGAAGGCGTCCACGTACACGCTCCGGATGCCTTCCGCGTACGACAGCAGACGGCTCGCGGAGACGGCCCCGACGGTGACGGCCATCAGGCGGCCCGGTCCGATGCGCTCGGCAGCGGGGTGAGCGAGGCGTACCGAAGGGGTGCCGACGGGTCGATCGACACGTTCAGCGGCGCGGGCCCGGCGCCGGAGCGGACCAGCAGGTCACCGACGGCGGCGATCATCGCGCCGTTGTCGGTGCACAACGTCATGGGCGGCACGCGCAGCTCGATCCCGGCGGCCGCGCACCGCTCCGCCGCGAGCCCGCGGACCCGGAGGTTCGCCGCCACGCCACCGACGACGACCAGCGTCCTCACGTCGTACGCGCGACAGGCCGCCAGCGCCTTGCGGGTCAGTACGTCCGCGACGGCCTCCTGCAACGCGGCGGCCCCGTCGGCCACCGGCAGTTCCTCGCCCCTGAGGCGGTGCCGCTCGACCCAGCGGGCCGCGGCGGTCTTGAGCCCGGAGAAGGAGAAGGCGTACGGATCGTCGCCGGGCCGGGTCAGCGGTCGCGGGAACGTCACGGCCAGCGGGTCGCCGTCCCGCGCCGCGCGGTCGATGGCGGGCCCGCCCGGGTAGGGCAGGCCCAGGATCCGGGCGACCTTGTCGAAGCACTCCCCCGCCGCGTCGTCGAGCGTGTCGCCGAGGTGCAGGATCGGCTCGCGCACCAGGTCACGGACCAGCAGCAGCGAGGTGTGCCCGCCGGAGACGATGAGCACGACGCACGGTTCGGGCAGCGGGCCGTGCTCCAGGGTGTCGGCGGCGACGTGTCCGGCCAAGTGGTGCACGCCGTACAGCGGTACTCCGGCCGAGTAGGCGAGGGCCTTGGCGCCGGCGAGTCCCACCTGGAGGGCGCCGGACAGGCCGGGTCCTGTGGTGACGGCGACCGCGTCGAGTTGGCTCAGCCGCAGACCTGCCTGGTCGAGGGCCTGCCGGACGACCGGGTTGAACGCGTGCAGGTGCGCGCGGGCCGCGATCTCGGGCACGACGCCGCCGTACCGCGCGTGCTCGTCCATGCTCGACGCCACCACGTGCGCCAGCAGCTCTCCGTCCCGGACGATCCCCGCACCGGTCTCGTCGCACGACGACTCGATGCCCAGCACCACTGGCTTGCCCACTGCACGCTCCTTCTGCGCAACTCACGCACCTGCAATATATGTGCAATAGAGCTGCGGGGTGAGCTCACGGGAGTGAGTTCCTCTCTCCGGGAGCAGCGCGCACGAAGCGCCGCAGGCAAGCCCGCACGGCGTCGGGCCGCTCCAGCCAGGGCTCGTGACCGGCACCTTCGATCCGGGCCAGCGGAAGACCGAGGGAGCGCGCGAGAGCGTCGAGCGCCGACAGGGGCCTGGGGTCGTCGCACCCCCCGAGCAGCTCCGTCCGCGCGGGCAGCCGTTCCCGCAGCCCGTCCAGGTGCCCGTCGAGGGGATCCGCGCGCCCCGCCGCCCCGAGCTCGCGGTTCATGCACCAGTTGACGGGCCGCCGCCGACGGGCCCCTTGCTCGGCCCACCGCCAACCGCGCTCCGCGTCGGAATGGTCGGTGAACCACGCCAGAGTGAGCAGCTCGACCTCCTGTTCCTCGGTGCGGTGCGGCGCCTCCTCCAGCACGCGGAGCCGCTCCCGCCGCGCTTCGGTCATGCGGCGGTTCCGCTCGGCCCGGTACCCGGCACGCCAGTCGCCGAGGAACGGCCCGCACATCAGTAGCGCCGCGGCCGCCCGGTCCGGGTGCGCGAGACAGAACCGGGCGGCGAGATCGGCACCGTAGGAGTGGCCGACCAGCACGGCCCGGGGTGCGTCCCACGCGTCGAGGAGCTCGGCGAGATCGCCTACGTGCCGGGTGAGGGTGTGGCGCCCCTGCCAGGGGGACCGGCCCGTCCCGCGCTGGTCGTACCGGTACACGGGCACGAGGTCCGCGACCATGGCGGCGACGTCGCCCAGATAGCCGGGCAGCCCGGGACCCCCGTGGAGCAGCACCACGGGCGCCCGCCGCCCACCGCCCCCGCCCGCGTCCGGCGGCCCGCTGTCCTCCAGCGCCGTCCAGTGCACCCGCGCCCCGTCGGAGATCGACGCCAGGCCCTGCTTCTCGGTGAAGCTCACCGCGGCGAAGCTACCTGGCCGGAGGCGCGGGGCGCGGGCGCGCGCACTCGCGAGAACACCCGTAGACCAGGCACGGGCCCCCGCAGGACACCCGCAGGACGAGCGGAGGACACCCGCGGGACACCCGTGAGGAAGATCACTGAGGACAACCCCCCGCTTCCGCGCGTCATCCTCCCCAGTGATCAAGGAGTTCACGGCGGCAGCTCACGAGCCGAGTGGCCGGTACGTCAGACGCAGATAGGCAAGACCACCCATGCCCCCCGAGAAGCGCATTCTCCCGCGCCCGCGCGCCACCCGTCGCACCGTCCTCACGGCCACCGTGCTGGGTGCCGTGGCGCCCGTAGGGGTCGGCATCGGCCTGGCCGTCCGCTCGAAGGGTGACGGCGGCGAAGCACCCGTCACGCCGCATCAGGCACCGGACATGAGCAAGGCGGCCCCGACGGGCACGTGGGCGGCCTCCGGACCGCAGCCGCGGACGACGGAGGCGATCGTGCAGATCGTCGCGCACCCCGACGACGACCTGTTCTTCATCAACCCGGAGGTCGGGCAGTCGCTGCGCAGCGGCAGGCCGCTGACCACGATCTACCTGACGTCCGGTGAGTCCAACGGGGTCAACGGTCCTCGGGCGGGCACGGGCACGGGTGCGGGCAAAGGCATGGGCATAGGCGCGAGCCAGGGCCGGCCCCGCCCGACGCGCGACAAGCGCAAGTACGCCAAGGCGCGGCAGAACGGCATCCGCGCCGCCTACGCGGAGATGGTCACCGGACGCCCCGGCCACCCCTGGCAGCGGACCATGATTACGACGGCGGGCGGCGGGCAGGCGGAGCTCGACACGTTGCAGGGCTACCCCCACATCCACCTGGTGTGGACGCTGCTGCACGAGGCGGGCAGCATCACCGGCGACCGCCCGCACAGCCTGCACGGACTGTGGGAGGGCCGCATCGACGCGCTCGGCTCGCAGTTGGCGCACGGCGGTCCGGTCACCCGCGACTTCTCGTACACGAAGGAACAGCTCATCCAGACCCTGACCGGCTACCTCAAGCGGTTCCGGCCGACTCAGGTCCGGATGCAGAACCCGACGCCGGGCCGCCTCGACCGCAACCTCAAGTGCTCCGACCACCAGGACCACCGCTTCGGCGCCCGCTTCGTGCAGCAGGCCCTCGCCCGGTACGCCGCCTCCGCTTCGCGCCCCCACTTCACCGTGCAGACGTACATGGGCTACTTCAACGGCGGCCTGCCCCAGGCACTGGACCCCGCTTCCGGCGCGTCGAAGGCCCGCACCCTCGCCACGTACTCCTGGAGCGACGACGCCACCCAGGACTCCTGCGAGGACCCGGCGGGCTGCGGTGACCTCAAGGTCGCGGCGAGCCCCAAGCCCCGCTGGTCGCACAGCATCCACCACGCAGGCGACAGCGGCGCCGACTGGCTGCTGACGGGCAAGGACGACAGCCTGTGGGCCTTCGCCGTACTCGACGGCCGGATCGCGCACTGGCACCGCCCGGGCGGCAAGGGCGCGCAGTGGACCGCGCGCGGTTGGCGGGGCCCCGTGTTCCAGCCGGAGACCGGCATGGACACGGGCGTACGCCCGACGACTCTCCCCGACGGACGGATGGCCGTTTTCGGCACCCGCACGCTGTTCGGCGACGGAACGGCGGCCGGATACGGCAAGGAAGTGGGGTACGTCGTCCAGCAGGCCCCGGGGAAGCCCTTCGGCCCCTGGCAGTCGCTCGGCACCCCGGAGCTGTCCGACGAGGTCGGCACGAACGACATCAGCTCCCCCGCGGTCGTGGTGGACCGCGACGGCGCGATGTCGGTCTTCCTGCGCGACAGCACCCACCAGCTGACCGCACGCACCCAGCAGCCGGACGGTACGTGGACGCCTTGGCGCGCCCTGGGCGGCAAGGCGGTGCACAGCGACCCGGTCGCGGCGACGGACCGCGCCGGACGGGCGTACGTCCTCGCCGCCACTCCGCACACCGTCCTGGCCTGGCTCCAGGACGGGCCGGGAGCAGAGGTGCGCGGCCCGCTGGCCACCGGCCTCCCGGCCACCACCTTGCCGTTGACGGTCCGCCGGGACGACGACGGCGTCCGGGTCTTCTACCGCGCCCCGAACTCCGGGAACGTGTGCTCGGCCCGCCTGCACGCGGACGCCCTCACCGACTCGGCGGCGGAGCCGGGCCGCGTGCGCAGGTCGTCCACCGCGCACACGTCGACGTCCGTCACCGACCTGGGCGGAGCGGGCGGTTACGGTCCCGTGAGCGCCACGTCCGACGACTGGGGCGACGTCCTGCTCTCGGCCAGGACCGCCACGGGCGACGTCGCCACGGCGTGGGGCACCGCGAGGAACCGGCCGCAGTGGAACCACACCGGCGTGCTCCTGGCTGGCGCGCCGTCGAGCGCTCCGCTGTCGTCGGGCGGCGTCGTCCTCACCATGCTCGGTCTCGACAGCCGCCTGTACTGGACCCATGCGAGGCGTGGCGGAGGTCGCCTGGCGCCTTGGCAGCCGGTGGGGTCCCCGACGGAGGGGAGGTCGAGGGCGTGATGCGCCTGCGGATGCCGACCCCCGCGCCACTGCTGACGGCCCGAAGCGCGCAGGACACCCGCGACCCGTTCTTCGACAACGCGAAGTTCCTGCTGATCGTGCTGGTGGCGCTCGGCCACTCCTGGGAACAGATCGTCTACGGCACGCACGCGCTCCAAGCGGTCCACACCGTGGTGTACACGTTCCACATGCCGGCGTTCATCCTGCTGTGCGGCTACTTCTCACAGCGCTTCACCGGCCGCCCGGACCAGGTGCGCCGCCTGATCGAGGGCGTGCTGATCCCCTACCTGCTGTTCGAGCTGGCCTACTCGGCCACGAACAGCGCGGTACGGGGCGAGCCCTACGTCTTCACCCCCACCGAACCCACCTACCTCTGCTGGTTCCTCGTAGCCCTGTTCCTCTGGCGGCTGAGCACACCCCTGTGGCGGGCGATCAGTCATCCCGTGCCGATCGCCGTGCTGGTCTCCCTCGCGGCGGGCCTCACCACGATGGGCTACGACCTTGCGCTGCCGCGCGTGCTGATGTTCCTGCCCTGGTTCGTCCTCGGCCTGAACCTGCGCCCGGAGCACTTCGCCCTCCTGCGGACGCGGCCGGCCCGCCGCTGCGCCGTGGTGGCATTCGTCTGCGCCGGAGCGGCGGCGTACTTGTGGGTCCCCGCGCCCGACGAACACTGGCTGTCCATGGACACCGGGTACACGGACCTCGATGTGAGCCGGCCGCAGTACCTGGCCGTGCGCATCGGCATCTTCGCGCTCAGCGCGGTGCTGGTGGCCGCGTTCTTCGCCTGCGTGCCCCGGCGCCGTACCCCCTTCACCGCTCTCGGCGCCGCCACCATGTACCCCTACCTCCTGCACGGCCTCCTGATCCGCGCGGGCGAGGCAGCGGGCCTGTACCCGCTCCTCAAGGACCTGGGCGTGACCGGTCAGGTCCTCCTCACCGTCGGCGTCGTCACGCTGGTGTTCCTGCTGTCGACTCCGCCGGTGCGCAGACTGTTCCGCCCACTGGTGGAGCCTCGACTGCCGCGGAGAGCCGTACCGGCGGGGGAACGTTCGAAGCAGGGGCGGTGAGGTCGCCGGCCGCGGCACTCGACATGATCAGTGCCGCCGCTTTCGCCGGTGTGTCCGGGGGCACGACCAGCAGGTCCCAGCGTCCCCGGCCGGGGCTGAGCAGGACGATCATGTGCTGGGCCGACGCCGTCGGACTCCGGTGCAGCCGTACGACCTGGTTGGCCACGAGCATCCGGCCCGGCATCGCGTGCCACATCGACCCCTTCACCGTGACGCTGCGGATGTCGCGCCAGGCGGCGGGCAGACCGACGAACAGCTGGGGCAGTTCGGAGACGACGTCGAACGACCGCGGCCACCACGCCCCGTCGATGGCCCGGGGCAGGCCGCCTTCGGGCGCCAGGCAGAGACGGAGAAGGGGGTAGGAGGGAAGCGGACGTTCCTGAACGGTAGCCATGAGGCTCCTGTCAACGGGGGTGACGCAAGGACAGCGGGTGGTGCCTGGGACCGGCGGGTGGCGAGCCGGTCCGGCGTCGGCCGGCGCACGCCGAGTGCCGCGACCGGCAGCACGACGTTCACCGCGGTCGCGGGCCTGCCGGAAACTGGCGTCATGATGGGGGACCTCAGCCCTCGAACCTCGGTACGACTGGTGCGGCCGGGGTCCCGGGCTGCCCCTCTGGCGGGAACCGCGAGGACTTGAACGGTCGGATGCATCGGCATACGGAAGGCCCTCGCTTCTTTCAACGTACTCCGGTCTTCTTCGGAAAGAGCCGATTCGAAGCGAATTGGCGCTGGTGTGGGCGCCGTTCACCGGGCGTAGGGCGAACTTGACATCTGGTCGACTCCTGCGCCTGCGGCTAGCGTGCACCGTGCCGCCCCGGCCCCCGGCAGCGCCACACAGCCCCCGCGCCCTTCAAGGGCGCACCGTGCGCATCTCCGCGGGAACCACCGCGTCATGAGCGTGACCGTCGCTCCCGCACCCGCGCCGTGCCGGACGATCCCGGCGCGGCCTCGATGCGCTCCCTGCCGGGCAGCGATCCCCTGCCCGCCGTGTCGCACACGTCGACCACAGGCGGTACTCATGTACGCGCTGATCGTTCCGGCCTCGACCCCCTTCGTCCTGCTCGCGACCATCATGGGTCTGGCCTGGTGGGAGGACCACGTCCTGCCACCGGCCGAGGCCGACCCGGCCGAGACTCCCGTCGGGGCTCCGCCGCCGGAGGTGCCTGCCGCGCTCCCCCGACCAGGCGCCCGCAGGGCCCGTTGACGGGGCAGGTCGCCGGGCGTTGAGCTCCGGAACTAACGGCCCTCCGAACGGTCCTCCAAAGGGCAGGCCATGCTCTCCATCAGTCGCCCGACCTCCGCGTCCGCGGCGGCGGGTGGCACCACCAGCAGGTCCCACCGGCCACGGCCGGGGGCCAGGAGGCAGACGGTGGACGGGGCGCGCTGAGCGGTCGTCCGGCGCAGGCGCACCACTTGGTCGGCGACGCGCACCCGGCCTGGGAACGGCGACCATACGGTCTCGTCCACGAGGACACTGGTGATCTGCCCCCAGGCGGACGGAAGTTCGGCGAACAGCCCGGGGAGTTCGGAGACCAGATCGGGCGAGTGGGGCCACCAGACGCCGTTGATGCGCCGGAGCGCGCCGCCCTGCGCCGACTCGGGCGCCAGGCGCAGTCGTACGGCGGGAGGTGAGAAGAGCGGGGGCCGGGGAGTGAGCGTCACGGGAGCTCCTGAAGGAGATGCGGGCGCCCGGGCTCACACGCGGCGGGCCGGGACCCGAGCGGGCCGACGACGCCCGACGTGCCCTCGGCTCTTGCAGCGTACTCCTACGGAATCGAGAACCGCAGGATGCGTCCCCAGGTGGAGCCGTACTGCCGCAACAGCGGTCCGGTGACGTACGGGATGCCGTACTTCTCGCAGAGTTCCCGCACGCGCGGGACGATCTCGGCGTAGCGGTTGCTGGGCAGGTCGGGGAAGGCGTGGTGCTCGATCTGGTGGCTCAGGTTCCCGCTGAGCACGTGGAAGAGCGGGCTTCCCTCGATGTTGGCCGAGCCCTGGATCTGCCGCAGGTACCACTCTCCGCGCGTCTCGCCCTCGACGGACTCCTCGGTGAAGGTCCGCACGTCACCGGGGAAGTGGCCGCAGAAGATGATGGTGTGCGACCAGAGGTTGCGCACGGTGTTGGCGGTGAGGTTGCCCAGCAGGCAGGGCAGGGCCGAGGGGCCCGCGAGCAGCGGGAAGAGCACGTAGTCCTTGGTGAGCTGGCGGGTGGCCTTGCCGAGGAACCCGGTCAGGTCGCCGGCGAGGGAGCGCCACGTCTTGCGGCCGGCGGCGACGGCGTCGGGCTCCAGGTCGTAGAGCGCGATGCCCCACTCGAAGAGCGGCGCGAGCACGAAGTTGTAGAGCGGCTGGGCGGCGTGGTGCGGGAGCCAGCGTTGGTCGCCGCTCATCCGGAAGATCACGTATCCGAGGTCCCGGTCGCGGTCGACGACGTTGGTCCAGGTGTGGTGCAGGTGGTTGTGGGTGTGCTTCCACGCCTCGGCGGGGGCGAGGAAGTCCCACTCCCAGGTGGCCGAGTGGATCGCGGGGTCGCCCATCCAGTCCCACTGGCCGTGCAGGATGTTGTGGCCGAGCTCCATGTTCTCCAGGATCTTGGCGGCGGAGAGCATGACGGTGCCCGCCACCCAGGCGGGCGGGAGGAGCGAGACGGCCAGGGCGATCCGGCCGCCCGCCTCCAGGCCGCGCTGGGTGGCGATGACCGTACGGATGTAGTGGGCCTCTTCGGCACCGCGCGCGGCGATGACCTCGGAGCGGATCCGGTCGAGCTCGGCACCGAACTCCTCGCCGAACTCCGGGGTCTCTGTCATGGGGACTCCTTGGATGGCTAGGCGTCGAGGGCCAGCGGTCCGGCTGCCGCCGACACGCAGGTCTGGATCAACTGGCCGTGGGGTTCGCGGAGTTCGCCGGTACGCAGGTCCCGCACCCGGCCGTACGTCAGTGGCGTGAGACAGCCGAAGCAGATGCCGCGTCGGCATCCGTACCGCATCTCCACACCCGCCGACTCGCCGACGGCAAGAAGCGGGGTGGCCGCGTCCGCGGTGACCTCCTTGCCGGTCCGGGCGAAGACCACCGGGTTGTGGGAGGCGGCTTCGAGGTCCCGTGGCAGGACCGGGGTGAGCCGGAAGCGCTCCACATGGAGTTGTCCGTCGAGCTTCTCCCTGTGCCAGTGGCTCTCCACCGTGTCGAGCAGGGCGGCCGGCCCGCAGGCCCAGGCCTCACGCCGCCGCCAGTCGGGGCAGAGCCGTTCCAGATCCTCCGGTGCGAGCCTGCCGTCGCGCGTGGTGTGCCGCTCGTGGTACGCCAGCCAGGGCAACGCCCGCCGCAACGCGTGCAGTTCGGAACGGAAGATGCTGTCACGGGCCGTGGGCGCGCTGTGCACGAGCACCACATCGGGGTGCGGGGGCCGTCGGAGCACGAGCGTGCGCAGCATGCCCATGACCGGGGTGATGCCGCTGCCCGCGGTGACCCACAGGATGCGGGGCGGAAGTCGCTCCGGGAGGACGAAATCGCCCTGCGCCGGGCCGAGACGAAGGACCGTTCCCGGAGACGTCCGGTGAACCAGGTGCGGGGAGACCGTCCCGCCGGGCGCCGCCTTGACGGTGATCGTCAGGACTCCGTCCTTCCGCCCCGGCACCGACGTGAGGGAGTACGTCCGCCAGTGCCGTACGCCGTCCATCTCCACGCCGACCGGAAGGTACTGCCCTGCGACGTGCCCCGACCGGCCCCGGCCGGGCCGGAGCGTGAGCGTGGCGGCATCCGAGGTCTCCGGACGCACAGCCGTCACCCGCGCCACCGGAAAGCGGGCGCCGAGGAGGGGATCGATCAATCCGAGGTAGTCGTCCGGGGTGCGCGGGCTGGTCAGCCAGGAGGCGGCGGTCAGCAGCTTGCTCGCGAGAGCCGGTAACGCCGGCATGCGCCAATTCCTTTCGTCTCGCGGCACGATGGTTCACGTACGTCGAGTCGTCCCGGGCCCGGCCGGATCCACGTAACCACGACCGTGCGGACGGGCGCGCGGCGGAGGGGCGCATCCTGCCATTTCAGGACCGGCCCAGGTTCTGCCGTGACCGGCGGGCACGTTTCCGACGGGTGCGCTTCTGCCCAGGTCGGTGGTGTGTGCGGACAGGCAGGGGCGGGCCCGGGGGAATGACCGGAAGGCGTCGCCGATCCGCCCCCACCCGGTCACCGCCCATGCCGCCCGCCGACCGCTGCTCCGCCTCGCGGCGGAGCACGGAGTACTGTGGGCGCTACCGAGGGCATTTCGCACATCGACTTCCACGTCGTGTCGTTCTCGGCGAGAGATGAGCCCCGGACCGCCGCACGAGCGGGCCGGAGACGGGTCCGCGTCATGTCGGCGACCTTGTACCCCTCCTTGCCGCACTCCGAGCCCGTCGCAGCCCCGGCCGCGCGCGTCGCCCTGAAGGACGACGGCGCCTCCCGCGGACTCCTGGACGGCGCCTGGTGGCCACGCTCCCGGGACCTGCTGAGCGAACTGGCCGCGCTGATCGACGTGTTGGACCCCTTGTGGGGCCGCATCACCCGCGTCGCCGTCAATCCGAAGTACTGGCCGATCATTCCGCGCAGGGTCCCCGTGGACGGCCACATCGTCAGGGTCGGCTGGTTCACCTCGGAGATCGACCCCCACAAGCTGCTGCTGCTCTCCTACGGCGCCGGGCGCTGGGACCTGCTGATCATCCCTCCGGAGACCGAGCCGGACGCCGCGGCCCGGCTCATGGCCGCCGCGTCCGGGCACGACGGCCCGCTTCTGACGGCGAGCGCGCTCATCGCCGCTGACGCCCGTCACGGCGCCGCCGCGACGGGCGACGAGCCACTGGGCCCGGACGAGGCGTGGGAGTACGAAGGCGGCGCGTCCACCCTGTCCGCCGCCGTTCCGCCTGACGATCGGCGCGGCAGGGCCTGACGATCGGCGCGGGCTCTGCATGGTACGACCGGCTCGGGGCATCCGGTTCCTCTGGAACAGGAGGAAACCATGTCCACGACGGAGCAGTCGGTCGAGTTCGCCGGAGAAGCGTCGGCCTGCCGCGGGTGCCAGGACACCGGCGGTGCGGAACTCGGCGGTGAACCCCCGGAGAACGCACGTCAACGGGTCAACCGGCGTTGGAACGAGATCCTTCAGGAGACCCGGGTCGCCCAGACCGGCGTGCAGATCCTCTTCGGATTCCTGCTCAGTGTGGCCTTCACCCCCCTGTTCCGGGAGTTGGACACGTTCGACCGGGTCGTCTACGTGCTCACCGTCGTCCTCGGCGCGTCAGCGACAGGCTCGCTGATAGCGCCCGTCTCCATCCACCGCTTCCTGTCAGGCCAGCGCATGAAGGACGAGGTGGTCGAGGCGGCGAGCCGCCTGATGATCTTCGGCATGGTGCTCCTCGCGCTGACCATCGGCTGCACGCTCCTGCTGATCCTGCGGCTCGTGGTCCCCGGTGTGCTGGCCGAGGTGCTCGTCGGCACGGTCATGCTCTGGTTCGGCTTCTGCTGGTACGTGCTGCCGATGCGCCTGCGCCGCCGCGCCGCCGCACGCCGAACCGGTGAGCTCGACGACGCCTGACGTACTCCGGAGAAAGGCCCGTCCCGTGTCCTCGAAAGTCTCCGACCACGTCCTGCGGCGCCCCGCCGACGTGCAGGAGCTGAAGGCCAAGGTGCAGGAAACGCTGCCGGGGCGCGGGCCGGGTGGCGACGCCCGGACCGGTAGGGGTTCGGACGACACATGAGTGCCGCTGTCCCTCCATCGCCTGTTCCGGCATGCGTGGAACGGGACGGCTGAAAAGAATGGGAGGACAGGTCGTGACCACCTTCTGCATCGCGCTGACGTGCGACGAGACGAGGAGCACATGAAGATCGGCTACAAACTGGCAGCCGAGGCGTTCGGCCCCTCGGAACTGGTGCGGCAGGCGGTTCTCGCCGAGCGAGCGGGTTTTGACTTCGTGGAGATCAGCGATCACTACCACCCCTGGCTGGACAATCAGGGGCACTCGCCGTTCGCCTGGACGGTACTCGGCAGCATCGCGGCCAAGACGGAGCGGATCGAGCTGGCGACCGGCGTGACGTGCCCGACGGTGCGCTACCACCCGGCGATCATCGCTCAGGCCGCCGCCACCCTGGCCCTGCTGTCGGAGGGCCGCTTCGTGCTCGGCCTCGGCTCGGGCGAACGTCTCAACGAGCACGTCACCGGCGTCGGCTTCCCGGACACCGTCGCCATCCGGCACGAGATGCTCAGGGAAGCGCTGGAGATCATCCGGTTGCTGTGGAGCGGTGGATACCGGTCCTACGAGGGAAAGCATCTGCGCCTCGCGGACGCCCGGGTGTTCGACCTGCCGGAGAAGCTGCCCCTGATCGCGGTGGCCGCGAGCGGCAAGCCCTCGACGCGGCTCGCCGCGGAGCTGGGCGACGGCCTGTTCGCGACCGAGGAGAAGCCGGAGATCGTCCAGCAGTACCGGGACGCCGGCGGTGACGGCCCGCGGTACGCGGAGGTGCCGATGGCGTGGGCTCCCGACGAGCACGCCGGCGCGAAGGCCGCCCTGGAGACGTCGCGCTGGGCGCTGACCGGGTGGAAGGTCATGAGTGAGCTGCCCAACCCGGTCAACTTCGACGCCGCGACGACGACCGTCAGGGAGGAAGACATCCTGGAGAAGTTCGCCTGCGGTACCGATCCCGCACGGTTCGTCGAGGTGGCGCAGAAGTTCGTGGACGCGGGCTTCGACCGGCTGGTCATGCAGAACGCCGGGCCCGATCCCGACGGGTTCATCGACTTCTACGAGCGCGAGCTCGACGGACGCATGCGGCAGCTGCGCCCGAACGGCGGCAAAGGCTGAGGACGGGGCAGGGCTCCGGTCGGGGTCAGGGCCCAGGACGGGGTCAGGGCCCAGGTCGGGGTCAGGGCTGAGAGTGGGGCAGGTCAGGTCAGGTCAGGTCCGGCCGTCAGCCCGCCGCGTTGTCGACACGCAGCCGTACCTGCTCCTCCAGCCGCTGGAGGCTCTGGTCCAGGGCGGTGTGAACGGCCTCCTCGCCGGGGTCGTGCGACGCCTCGAAGAACGACAGGTGCACCGTGACCTCGCTGGTGCCCTCGTCCAGGCCGGCGACCTGGAGCCAGCCCGCGTAGTCGCCCTGCTCGCGGGTGCCCCACTCCAGCCGCAGCTGTTCGGGCCGGGAGCGCAGCAGGGCGGAGACGTCCTGGCCGCCGCGGTCCTCGTGCACGCTCACGGCGGGCGGTTCCCCGGCATCCATGTGCAGGTTCCGCGGCAGCCAGGCATCCATCTGATCGACTTCGGCAGCCTGGTCGAAGACGTGCTCCGGCAGGGCGGGCATCGTGCGCGAACGTTCGTACTCGGTCATCGGTCGCCTTTCATCGGGCACTCGTGAATTTACGAGAGAACGCATGCCCGGCCCGCCACACGTGAATCCGTGACGTCACAAGTCAACCCGTTCGCCGAGCGATGCGGAAAGGGAGCGATATGTGCGCCCAGAGCGACAGTCCGGTCCTGGTGGCCGACGCGGGGTCGTCGAGCCTGCGTCTGACCGTCTTCGGCGAGGACGGCACAGTCCTGGCGGAACACCACAGCGACTCTCCGCCCGGAGACGACGTTTCGGGCCCGCTGCGGCACGTACTGGACGACGCGCCGGCCCCCACCGCCGTCGGACATCGCATCGTCCACGGCGGGCCGCGACGGCGCGGCCACACCTTGGTCGACGACGAGGTCCGCGCCGACCTCGACGAGGCGGCCGATCTCGCGCCGCTGCACGTGCCGCCCGCCCTCACGGTGCTGGACGCGGCGCGCGAGCTCTTGCCGGACGTCCCGCACGTCGCGTGCTTCGACACCGTCTTCCACGCCGACATGCCTGCCGCCGCCCGCACATACGCGGTGCCCGCCGCCTGGCGCGAGGAGTACGGGCTGCGCCGCTACGGCTTCCACGGGCTCTCCTACGCCTGGGCACTCGATCGGGCCGCCGCTCTCCTGGGCCGCCGCCCCGAACAGCTGCACCTCGTGATCGTCCACCTCGGCGGCGGCTGCTCCGCGTGTGCGGTGCGCGAGGGGCACAGCGTCGACACGACGATGGGATTCACTCCGCTGGAGGGTCTGGTGATGAGCCGTCGCAGCGGCAGCGTCGACCCAGGTGCCCTGACGTGGCTGCAGACCCGGCACCACGTGCCCGCCCGCGACATCGAGCACGCCCTGAACCGCGAGTCCGGTCTGCTCGGCCTCTCCGGCACCTCCGGCGATACGCGCGACCTGGTCCGCGGCCGAGCGGCAGGAGACGAGCGGGCCGCTCTCGCCCTGGAGGTCTTCACCCACCACTGCCGCCGCGGCATCGCCGGGATGGCCGCCTCCCTGGACCGCCTCGACGCCCTGGTCTTCACCGGCGAAATCGGCGAGGACCAGCCAGAAGTACGCGAAGAGGTCTGCGCCCGACTCCCCGCGCTCGGCCTCACGGGTGACCTACGGCCGCTGGTCGCCGAACGCCCCGAAGTCGTCAGCAAGCCCGGTTCGCGGGTCCCCGTCATCGTCGTACCGACCGGAGAGGCCCAACAGGTCGCCAGAGAGACCCGCACGCTGGTGGCGCCCCGTGATTGAGGCCCGCCTCCCGGCACGGCGAGGCCGCGCGCCCGAGGCATAGCGACCTTACGGTGGAAAACACGGGCAAGAGGGGCGCGGGCCCGCTCCGAGGAAGAGAGGCCCCGCTCCGAGCAAGAGAGGCATGCACCAGGTCACCGGTGGCGGCCGGAGTCGCCCGTGCCCTCGGCGCCACGCTCGACGTGCGGACCCACCCGACAGCCGGACTCACCCCACAGCCGGACCCACCCTCCAGGAGGAACCCACCATGACCGTCCCTCAGCCGCCCGGCAGGCCCGACCCCACGCACCCCGACCCGGTACCGCCGGCCCCCACGCCCCCTTCACCGCCTCCCGGCCCCCAACCGGGCCCGGCCCCGACCCCAGTGCCTCCCACGGAACCGGATCCCGTACCCCCGAAGCCGCCAGGCCCGGGCCCCGTGCCAACGCCGCCCCACATCCGTCACTTTCGTCACCTCCGGAGGTCGGCATGAGCACCGCGGTCAAGGACATGCTCGCCGCCTACCCCGCCGACCTGGGCGGCGTGGACCGCGCCAAGCTCGCCCGGTGCATCGAGGAGTGCGTCGCCTGCGCCCAGGTGTGCACCGCGTGCGCGGACGCCTGTCTGTCGGAGGAGATGGTGGCGGAGCTGACCAAGTGCATCCGCACCGACGCCGACTGCGCCGACGTCTGCGCCGCGACCGCCGCGGTGCTCTCCCGCCACACGGGTTACGACGCGAACGTCACGCGCGCCCTCCTCAAGGCGTGCGCCACCGTCTGCAAGGCCTGCGCCGACGAATGCGCGAGCCACTCCGAGCAGCACGAGCACTGCCGCATCTGTGCCGAAGCGTGCCGCCGCTGCGAGCAGGCGTGCAACGACCTGCTCGGCTCTCTGGGCTGACGTCCAGGGGCAGCCGTCCTTCCAATGGCACATCACCGACGGGATCAGAGACGGAAGGTCCGGTACTACGAGGACGGCACTCTCATCCGGGTCAGCCGGTGGGTCACGGCCGACGGCATCGTCTCGTGCCGAGAGGCGCTGGCCGTTCCCGCACGGGCCGATCGCGTCGTGCTGTCGCGTCAGGTCCGTGCGGTGCGGGGTGGCGCCCAGGTCGACGTAGATCTCGACGTACGCGGCGATTACGGCCGGAACGCCATGAGCGGGCTCCGCCGCGACGGTGGCGTGTGGCGAGGACGGAGCGACCCCCTGCACGTGCGGTTCGCAGGAGCGGACGACGCACGCCCCGGCCCCGGCGGCGGGCTGCACGCACGGCTGGCGGCTGCCCGAGAACGGCGTCCACGACCTCGTCCTCTGCATCGGCACCGAGCCGGGTGACGACCCGCTCGACCCCGCGCCCTGTGGGGCGCCACCGAGGGGTGGTGGAAGGAAGCCGTACCGGACTGCGTCGACACGGCGGCGCCCCGCGACACCCGCATGGCGTACGCCGTCCTGCACGGCCTGACCAGCGCCGCCGGCGGCATGGTGGCAGCGGCGACCACGTCGCTGCCCGAGCGCGCCGACACGGGGCGTGACTACGACTACCGCTACGCCTGGATCCGCGACCAGTGCTACGCCGGCATCGCGGTCGCCGCGCACGGGCCCACCCTCTTCTCGAACGGGCGGTGCGCTTCGTGTCCGAGCGACTCCTGAAGGACGGTCCGGAACTGCGTCCCGCCTACCCGGTGGGTGGCCGTCCCCTGCCCCCCCCGAACGTCGCCTGCCTCTCGTCGGCTACCCCGGC
The DNA here is from genome assembly GCF_026810505.1 of Streptomyces sp. Je 1-369. NCBI lineage: Bacteria > Bacillati > Actinomycetota > Actinomycetes > Kitasatosporales > Streptomycetaceae > Streptomyces > Streptomyces sp. Je 1-369. The sequence continues at coordinate 6,688,770 of NZ_CP101750.1, read as the reverse complement.
GGCGGCGACCGGACCGGCAACCTCGCCGGTCGGCAGTTCCAGCTGGACGTGTTCGGGGAGGCCCTCCAACCTGTTCGCCGCTGCCGAGCGCCACGGTGTCCTGGACTCGCGGGGCGTCACGGCGGCCGGGATCCCGCCCAAGCGGTCGCGGAACGCTGCCGGGAGCCGGACGCGGGACTGTGGGAGCTGGAGCGTCGTCATTGGACGCACTCGCGGCTGCGTCCTGCGTCGTGGGCCTGCGACATGGCCCGTGCCCTGAACACCTCCAAGTACGCCGACGACTGGGCACGGTCGGCGGACCGCATCCTGAGCGACACCCGCTCGCGCTGCCTGCACCGTGCCGGCTGCTGGCAGCGCGCAGCGGACGATCCGAGCCCGGAAGCGGCGCTGTTGCTCCCCCTGGCCCGGGGGGTGCCCTCTCACGACCCCAGCCTCACGCTCACCGGCTCGGAAGTGACGCGTCAACCAGCGGACGACGGCTACGTCCACCGCTTCCGGCGTCAGGAGCAGCCGCTGGGCGACGCCGAAGCGGCGTTCCTGCTCTGCGGGTTCACCACGGCGATGGCCGCGCACGCGGAGGGCCGGGAGACCGAAGCCATGCGGTGGTCCGAACGCACCCGCTCGGCGTGCGGACCTCCCGGGCTCTTCGCCGAGAGTACGACGTCACACAGCGCCAGTTGCTCGGCAATCTGCCGCAAGGGTTCGTCCACGCACTACTGCTGTTCTCGGCAGCGCTCCCCAACGACTGGCCGCGGCCACGCTGTCGGCAAGACTGGCCGACTTCGACGGCACACTCGCCGCTCTGGCAGAACCCAAGCGATTTTGGAACACCGAATAACCTTGGGGTCCAGTTCCCTGTCAGCGCACCAGACGAAGCTCCACGGTTTCCGCCACCTGCTCATCCACAGAGAACGGCTCGACAACATCCACGCATCATTCCTCGGGCCAGCTGTGTGCGTGCTCACCCGCCACCACGTCCAGCGGCTCTGTTGAGGAACTGGCGGCCATGCGGCGACGACAGTGCGGATCACGGCCCAGGTTTGAACATATCGGCAACCGGGAGGTACCGGTGCCAATGCCGCCCGAACAGGATGAGCAGCACCAATATCGCCACCGCGACGATCACAGCCCCTGAAGCCACATCGGGCAGATTCAGCAAGGAGACTGCAACGGCACCCCCAGCGACCATCACGACGGTCACGCCCACGAGTATCGGCTCACGGTCGCGCACGGGTACGAGGCCCGCTACCGACTCGACTGGCAGTAGGGTTCCGACCCTGTTGCTCGTGTATTGCTCTGCGATCGTTGCGACGAGCCCCGCCAACTCCTCCAACGCCTGCTGCGGATGGTTGCCATGCACCTGCGCTTCAACCAGGCGGAGTTTGGCCACAACCTTCCCCGCATGGCGGCGCAGCTCCGCGTTCGGAGGAGAGAAGCACGACACCGACCCACACCTGCGATACGCCGCTAGTACCTCGCCCTCCAACCTCCGGAGGGTCGCTGACGCTTCGATCAAGGCCGCCCTCCGACGCTCTCCACCTCGCTTGTGCGCTTCAGCGCAACTCTCGATCGCACAGGCACAGAGCCAGGCCAGACGATTGCGTCGTGTCGCACGTGCCGAGCCCATCGTCAGGCCGGCGACAACGACCAGAACCATCTCTCCGGCATAGAAGGCCAGGGTGGCTCGACCATGGAGGAGCTCTCCCTTCCAGTTGGCCACTGCCTCAAAGCTCAAGAACAGCCACGCAAGCAGCACGAAAGCTTGCAGGTTGATGAACCATCCCCACCCTGCGGCATCGTGTTTGCGCAGGGCTACGCGAAAGCCAAGGGGTATCGGCCACCAGTCGTATCCGAGGCGATCGAGTGCCGTACGCAGATCAGTTAGTTGCCTGTCCGTCCGGCGTCGCGCGCGAGCACCGCGCACTCGACGAATCCCATTGACCACGATCATGGGAGGGGAGGATGTCACACGACACTGACAACCGGCGGGCACCGAACTCGCCCAAAGACTCCGAGGCCGATCCGCCATCCGGGCCGCCAAAGACCGTGCCGCTCATGACGGTAGGTCAGCGCCCCTTCTCAACAGGCTCCAAGATCACCACGCACTCAACATGATGCGTCATCGGAAAGGTGTCACCCTGGGCCGCTCATATAAAGCCCCTGGTCAGAGGCCATTCCTCGCCTCACCACCATGGGGGCAGGAACCCAGAGCGTCGAATGAGCGTCACGCCCAAGAGCCCGCCTGCTTCCTACTCGGAGGGAAAACCGTCACGCCCAAATCTGCTTGCGTCGTCCGCCCCCACGCGTTCCAGACACAAAGGGCCTCAACTCCTGATCTTGAACACAGTTATGGGGCTTCGGTCGGCGGAGTTGAGGTTGCTTGGAGCGCTTACTCGCAGGCGATCTAGCTGCGGTGACCAAAGCAGGAGTGGCGCCGGGCGGTGTTCTATCGGCGCAGCCAGCGGAAGAGGCCCGGGTGGGTTCGCGCTCGGCGTCCCACGTCCGGAGGCCCTGCAGGGCCTCCGGTGCTGCGGGTTGCGTTGAACGACTCGGCGACGCCGCCGGGGCGAGCACATCCCTGTACCTGACCAGCGGAGGCATCTGCTTCTACGCCGAGTTCGGGTGCTTCGACCATGGTCATAGGCCGCCTTGTCCAGCGGCACCCCAAGAACACCGACGCCGCCTCCGCGCCCCTACTGCGTACACAAAGGCGACAGGGGCCATGCTGCTCACCGCCACGAACCCGCTCTGCCGAGCAACTAACCTCCGGCCATTGCGTGTGATCAAGACATCGCGGACATGTCGCACATATCGGATTTTCAGTTCCGCATTGACTCAGTTAACACGCAGGTATTGTGAGTGAGTGTTACTTGCGCACGGCAGACAGATCCCATCCCCCGTTCTGACACGATGAAAAGCGCAACAGTTCAAGCAGGCCGGAGTGCCCTCCGAGGGGCAGCGGAGCAGGATGGAGAAGCGGCAGTGAGCCACGGTCTGATCGATGGCAGATTCCGCGTCGGGCACGTCATCGGCAAGGGCAGCATGGGCGAGGTACACCGAGCCGAAGACCTCCAGGGACCGGAGGGCAGCTCCGATCGCACCGTCGCCGTCAAGACGATCCTACGCAGCCGCACGGGTGCGCAGATCGACACCGCTTGCGACCCCAAGGCAGTGGAGCGCTTCGCGCGCGAGGTACGCATGATGCGCCGCCTCAGCGACCCCAACCTCACCAGACTCATCGCCGGAGGCGTCACCGACGACACCGGCATGCCGTTCCTCGCGATGGAGTACCTCGACGGCGAGACGCTGCGCGACCTCATCGCCGAAGAGGAAACCCTGCCCGTCTCCTGGGCCGCCGCGATCGGCGCCCAGATCGCGTCCGGCCTCGCCGCCGCGCATGCCTCGGACGTCGTGCACCGCGACCTGAAGCCCGCCAACGTGATGCTCGTCCAGGGCGGCACGGTCAAGATCCTTGACTTCGGCATGGGCCGGATCGTCGACGACCCCGACGAGGCCAGGCTGACCAGCTCCGGGGTGAGCGTGGGCACCGCACGCTACATGGCTCCCGAGCAGTTCGAGGCCAAGCAGGTGACCCAGGCCGCGGACCTGTACGCCCTCGGCTGTGTGCTCTTCGAAATGCTCATCGGTGTTCCGCCCTTCACCAGCGAGTCTCCGTTCGAGCTGGCACGCAAACACGTCGACGAGCCCCCGACCCCCGTCGCCGCGATCCGCGGCGACGTCCCCGTCGAGCTGGCCCGGTTGGTGGACCGGCTGCTCGCCAAGAACCCCGCTGACCGCCCCGCCGACGCGGTGGCGGTCCGCGGCGCACTGCTGCCGCTGGTGACTGACGACGCCACGCACCTCCCGCACTGGAGCGCCCTGGACCCGACCCGGCCCCTGCGCACCCCGCACCAGAAGCCCGAAACAGCCCCGCCCACCCAGCCACAGCCCACGCCCGCCCCGGTAACAGCGTCCGGGACCGCCATGGACGTGTTCGGCGTCCACCGCACGCTCATCAAGGACTACCGGTCTTTCACCCAGGGCGGCACGGTCGTCCGCGACGACCGGGTCAGCGCCTTCGTCGAGGAGGACCTCAACCAGAAGTCGCAGTGGCCCGACCCCTGGCTTTCCCTGAACCCCTTCTTCAAGGGCGGCGGCACGGTCGCCGAGCTGACCACCCAGGGCGTGCTGCACCCGGAGTGCGCCCGCATCTTCCAGGCAGGCAAGACCGAGGGCGGCACCGTCTGCAACGGCCGNCCCCTTCTGCTGCACCAGCACCAGCGCGAGGCGATCGACGCCGCGAAGTCCGGTGATTCGTACGTCCTGACCACCGGTACCGGCTCCGGAAAGTCGCTCTCCTACATCGTTCCCATCGTCGACAAGGTGCTGCGCGAAAGCGAAGCCGAAGGTCCTCGGGCCGAGAAGCGGGTGCGCGCCATCATCGTGTATCCCATGAACGCCCTGGCCAACAGCCAGCTCGGGGAACTGAAGAAGTTCCTGCGGGACGGTTACGGCGAGGGCCGAGAGCCCGTCACCTTCGCCCGATACACGGGACAGGAGGACGACGAGAAGCGCAAGGAGATCCGCGACAACCCGCCGGACATCCTCCTCACCAACTACGTGATGCTGGAGCTGATGCTGACCCGGCCCACCGACCGGGCCAGCCTCATCAAGATGGCCCATGGCCTGGAGTTCCTCGTCTTCGACGAGCTCCACACCTACCGGGGCCGTCAGGGCGCCGACGTTGCGCTGCTGATCCGCCGGGTACGGGAAGCCTGCGGCTCCGAGCAGCTCCAGTGCATCGGTACGTCGGCGACCATGTCGACCGAGGGCACCGCCGAGGATCAGAAGAAGGTCGTCGCCCAGGTGGCGAGCCTGCTGTTCGGGACGCAGGTGCGTCCGCAGCACATCATCGGGGAGACCCTGGTACGCGCCACCGGCCCGTCACCGGACTCGGTGCCGGCCGAGCGCCTGGCTTCCCCTGCCGCTCCTCGCGCGTACGACGATCTGGTCCGCGACCCCTTGGCCCGCTGGATCGAAACGCGCTTCGGTCTGGCCACGGACGAGGACACAGGGGCTCTGGTACGCAGGCAGCCCGCGCAGATCGAGGTCGCGGCCGCGGAACTGCACGAGCAGTCGGGGGTCGACAAGGAGACGTGTGCCGACGCGATCCGCGCCACCCTGGAAGCCGGGTCGCAGGCCCGCCATCCGGTGACCGACCGCCCACTGTTCGCTTTCCGACTGCACCAGTTCCTCTCCAAGGGTGACACGGTGTACGTGACCCTTGAGGACAAGCGATCCCGTCACCTCACCCGCTCGTACCAGATCGAACAGCCGGGCAGCGGAGGCAAGTTGCTCATGCCTCTGGCGTTCTGCCGGGAGTGCGGCCAGGAGTATCTGACGGTCTGGCGTACGGAGAAGGACGGCGAGGTGCGTTACGAGGCGCGCCGCGACACGTCCGCGACGGGTGGCCGTCAGGGAGACGGTTATCTGTATGTGGACCATGAGCGCGAGTGGCCCTCCAGCGTCCAGTACGCGGTGGACGACCGCAGGCTTCCCGAATCCTGGCTGGAGCTGGACGGCCAGGGCCAGGAGACGGTGAAGAAGACCTACCGCGAGCGGGTACCGCGGGCCGTCACCGTCGATCCGCTCGGCCACGAGGGGCGCGGTGAGCTCAAGGCGGCGTTCATCCCCTCGCCCTTCCTGTTCTGCCTGCACTGCGGGGTGACGTACGAGCAGACCCGCGGCCGGGACTTCGCGAAGCTGGCGACGCTGGACCAGGAGGGCCGGTCCTCCGCGACCTCACTGATTTCCGCCTCGGTGGTGCGCTCCTTGAAGTCGGTGCCCGAGGAGGCGCTGAGCAAGGAGGCCCGCAAACTCCTGACCTTCGTCGACAACCGGCAGGACGCCTCGCTCCAGGCGGGCCACTTCAACGACTTCGTGCAGATCACACAGTTGCGCGGTGCGCTGTACCGGGCGGCGGTCGGCGCCGGGGACGAGGGCGTACGGCACGAGGATCTTGCCTCTTCGGTGACCAACGCGCTGGCCATCACCCCGGCCGACTACGCCGGTGACGACGACCTGCCGCCCTCCCTGGCCCGCAACGCCGCCAAGACCCTCCGCGACGTGATCGCCTTCCGGCTCTATCTCGACCTGGAGCGCGGCTGGCGCATCACCATGCCAAACCTGGAGCAGACGGGTCTGCTGGCGATCGATTACGAGGATCTGGGCTGGGTCGCCAACAAGCAGGACCGGTGGGAGCAGACGCACCCGGCGCTGCGGGACGCCGACCCGGCGCTGCGGGCCGAGATCATGAAGGCGGTGCTGGACGAGATGCGCCGCTCGCTCGCCGTCGACGTGTCGTACTTCCGCGACGACTTCGACGCGTTGCAGCGGGCAAGCGAAGAGCGCCTGATCGACCCGTGGGTGTTGTCCGCCGCGGACAAGCCCAAGGTGGGCATCGCCTACCCGCACCCGTCCCGTCCGGGCATGGACCGCGCGAGCCTGTTCCTTTCGGCGCGCGGCAAGTTCGGCAAGTACCTGCGGCGGACGGACAAGTCCTTCCGTATGGACCCGGCCGATCTCCAGCTGGTCATCGAGCAGTTGCTGAAGGTCCTGGCCAAGGCGGGCCTGGTGAAGGAGGCGACGGAGGCTCCCCAGCGCGCGGGGCGCTTCCACCGGTCCACCGATCCCGCCCCGACCGGCTACCGGGTCGCCGCCCAGTCGCTCATCTGGCGGGCGGGCAAGGGAGAGACGGGCACACATGACCCGCTGACCCGCACGTACCAGAGCGGTGACGGGCCACGCGTCAACACGTTCTTCCGCGATCTTTACCGGGAGGCGGCGGGCACGCTGTCCGGCCTGTTCGCGCGTGAGCACACGGCGCAGGTCCCCCCGGAGGAGCGCGAGAAGCGCGAAGGCGCGTTCCGCAAGGCGGAGTTGAAGCTGCTGTACTGCTCGCCGACGATGGAGCTGGGCGTCGACATCTCGTCGCTGAACGCAGTGATGATGCGCAACGTACCGCCCACACCGGCCAATTACGCACAGCGCTCGGGCCGCGCCGGCCGCAGCGGCCAGCCCGCCCTCGTCACGACGTACTGCTCCACGGGCAACAGCCATGACCAGTACTACTTCCGCCGGTCCGAGCGCATGGTCGCGGGCGTGGTCGCGCCTCCGCGGCTCGACCTCGCCAACGAGGACCTCGTCCTCTCCCACCTCCAGGGCATCTGGATCGCGGAGGCCGGTCTGAAGCTCGGCCGGTCCATCCCCGATGTCCTCGACGTGTCGTACCCCGACACCGGCGAGCGGCCCTCCCCCGCCCTGGAGCTGCTGCCGGACATCCACCAGGCCTCGCTCGACGAGGCCGCACAGCGTCGGACGGTGGCGGCAGCCCTGCGGGTGCTCGGCCCCCTACTGCCCGACTTCGCCGAGACCACCTGGTGGCACGACGACTGGATCCAGGACCGGGTGCGCACCGTTCCGATCCGGTTCGACGAGGCCTTCGACCGCTGGCGCCAGCTCTTCCGAGCTGCGCTCGACGACCAGTACATCCAGAACAAGCGGCGGCTGGACTACAGCCTCACCGAGACCGACCGACGCCGGGCCAACTCCCGCCGTCGGGAGGCCGAGACGCAGCTCAACCTGCTGATGAACGAGAGCGCCGACAACAAGTCGGTTCTCTCCGACTTCAACCCGTACCGCTACCTGGCATCGGAGGGCTTCCTGCCCGGCTACAGCTTCCCCCGGCTGCCGTTGGCCGCGTACATTCCCACGGTCGGCCGCCGACGCGGTGACGGGGACTACCTCCAGCGGCCCCGCTTCCTCGCCATCCGCGAGTTCGGACCCGGCGCGCTCATCTATCACGAGGGTGCCCGCTACCAGGTCACCCGCATTCAGCTTCCGCCGGACTCCTCGGGCGAGCTGGCGACCAGTGAGGCCACCCGCTGCGGTCACTGCGGTTACCACCACGACCCCAAGGAACGCGACGACCGCTGCCTGATGTGCGACGAGCGGCTCGGCGCGGCGACGTACGGCCTGCTGCATCTGCACACCGTGTACACCACGCGCCGGGAGCGGATCTCCTCCGACGAGGAGGAGCGACGCAGGGCCGGGTTCAAGCTGGAGACGTCCTACCGCTTCCGCGACCACGGGCCGTTGCGCAAGGGCCGCCTCGATGCCGCGGTCAGCGATGCGTCAGGCGCGCCGCTCGCCACTCTCGCGTACGGCGACTCGGCCGAGGTCCGGATCACCAACACCGGCCGGGTACGCACCAAGAAGGAGGAACCGGCGGGCTACTGGCTGGATCTCGCCGACGGCCGGTGGATGAACGACAAGGACGCCGCCGAAGCTTCGGGCGATTCCAGCGAGCTGCCGCGCATCGACAAGGACGGCAACGAGGGGCGCCGCAAGAAGCGCGTCATCCCGTACGTGGAGGACCGCCGCAACATCCTCGTGGTCACCCTGGACGAGGCGCTGCCGGAGCCGATCGCACTGACCCTGATGTACGCGCTGGAGCGGGGCATCGAGGCCGCGTTCGAGCTGGAGGACGTGGAGCTGTCCAGCGAGCTGCTGCCGCCGGACAACGGCCCGCGCAACCGCATCCTCTTCATGGAGGCCGCGGAGGGCGGCGCGGGCGTACTGCGACGACTCCAGGCCGAGGCGGGAGCCGTCGCGAAGGCGGCCCAACGCGCCCTGGAAATCTGCCACTTCGCACCCGACGGCAGTGACATGGGTGGCCCGCACCCTGAACGGCCGTGCGCGCTGGGCTGCTACGAGTGTCTGCTGACGTACGGCAACCAGCTCAACCACGCGCTGATCAACCGGCACACGGTGAGCCATCTGCTGGTGCGGCTGGCGTCAGCGGTCACCCGCCGCGAGGGGCGTGGGGAGTCGCGTTCGGAGCAGTACCGGCGGCTGCTGAAGCAGGCTCCGGCCGTATCCGGGCCCACCGAGTCCACCCCCCTTGAGGCGTCCGTCGCCGAGCTGATGGAGCGGGGCGACTTCCTTGGCTGGGCGAAGGCACGCGGGCTGCGGCTGCCCGACGAGCCCGGTTCCTTCCTCACCGAGGCGAACGCCGCTCCGGACTTCGTGTACCGGATGCCGGGCGTGCAGCTGGCCGTTTTCGTGGACCTGGCGGATACGGAAGCGGACGCCTCCCGGGACGACGATGCTGTGGAGCGTCTCTACGACGCCCGGTGGGACGTCATCCGCTTCCCGCACGGCGAGGACTGGGACGCCATCGCCGCGAAGCACCCCCGGTACTTCGGCACCCCCGCCGCCAACTAACCTTTCTTCCAGAGGACTTGACGACGCACATGGCTCACACATACTCCGCGGGCTCGCTGGTGCGCTCCCGTGGCCGCGAATGGGTGGTTCTCCCCGAGAGCAAGCCCGACCTGCTCGTCCTGCGCCCGCTGGGAGGCTCGGACGACGACGTCGCCGCGGTCTTCCCCGCATTCGAGAAGGTGGAGGAAGCGCGTTTCGCGCCGCCCGAGCCGAGCGACCTGGGTGATCAGCGCGCCGCCGGTCTGCTGCGTACGGCGCTGCGGATCGGGTTCCGGTCCGGCGCGGGCCCCTTCCGGTCGCTGGCCGGCATCGCGGTGGAGCCGCGTGCGTACCAGCTCGTACCCCTCCTGATGGCGCTGCGGCAGAAGACCGTCCGGATGCTGATCTCGGACGACGTCGGCATCGGCAAGACGATCGAGGCCGGTCTCGTCGCGAGCGAGCTCCTGGCGCAGGGCGAGGCGACGGGGCTCGCGGTGCTGTGCTCCCCCGCGCTGGCCGAACAGTGGCAGCAGGAGCTGCGCAGCAAGTTCGGCATTGACGCGGAGCTGGTGCTGTCCTCGACGGTTTCACGACTGGAGCGTGGACTGGATCTGGGCCAGTCCCTCTTCGACAAGCACCCGGTCGTGATCATCTCGACGGACTTCATCAAGTCGCCGCGTCACCGGGACGACTTCGTACGGAACTGCCCCGACCTGGTGATCGTCGACGAGGCGCACACGTGTGTGACCGCGGACGACGTGACGTCGAGCGCGCAGAGCCAGTTGCGGTACCAGTTGCTGCGCTCGGTCGCCAAGGACGAGACACGGCACCTGGTTCTGGTGACGGCGACGCCGCACAGCGGCAAGGAGTCCGCGTTCCGCAACCTGCTCGGCCTGGTGAAGCCGGAGCTGGCACAGGTGAACCTGGAATCCGAGGCGGGGAGAAAGCTCCTCGCGCAGCACTTCGTGGCGCGCAAGCGGGCCGACGTACGCCAGTACCTCACCAAGGAGGACGGGCTGAGCGACGATTCGCTGGCGGAGCGGACGGCGTTCCCGTCGGACCGCTACTTCAAGGACGAGACGTACAAGCTCTCCCCTGCCTACCGGGCCCTGCTGGACGACGCCATCGCCTACGCGGGTGAGCGCGTGGAGCAGGCGGGCACCGAGGACAAGCGGAAGGCCCGCATCGCCTGGTGGTCGGCGATCGCGATGCTGCGCTCTCTGGTGTCGTCCCCTCGGGCCGCCGCTCAGACGCTGGTCACACGTTCGGCGACGGCGGTGGCGGCGTCCGTGAAGGAGGCCGACGATCTGGGCGCACAGGGCACCAGCGACTCCCCGGACGGCGACACGATGGAGGGCGGGGACGTCGCGCCGGGTGCGGAGATCGGTGAGGAAGGTCAGGACTCCCGTCTCGCGGAACTGGCCGAACGCGCGAAGGAGTTGGAGGGCCCGACCCAGGACCTCAAGCTCAAGGCGCTGATCAAGCACCTCAAGGGGTTGCTCGCGGACGGCCACAACCCGATCGTCTTCTGCCGCTTCATCCCGACGGCCGAGTACCTGGCCGAGCAGCTGGGCGGAGACAAGGAGAAAGGCATTCGCGGGGCGCTGGGCGCGAAGACCGTGGTGAAAGCGGTCACCGGCACCATCTCCCCGCAGCAGCGCATCGAGCGCATCGAGGAGCTGGCTGCGGAGGCAGGCGAGGACGCCGCCGCGCGCCGGGTCCTGATCGCCACCGACTGCCTCTCCGAGGGCGTCAACCTCCAGCAGCACTTCGACTCCGTCGTCCACTACGACCTCGCGTGGAACCCGACCCGCCACGACCAGCGCGAGGGCCGCGTCGACCGGTACGGCCAGCGCCGGGACGAGGTCCGCGTCATCACCCTGTACGGCGACGACAACGGCATCGACGGCAAGGTCCTCGAAGTCCTCATCAAGAAGCACCGCCAGATCAAGAAGGACCTCGGCATCTCCGTCTCGGTGCCGGACGAACTGTCGACGGGCGTCACGGACGCGATCGTCGAGTGGCTGCTGATGCGCGGCAGGGAGGAACAAGACACGTTGTTCAGCGCGGACGCGTTCAAGGTGAACACGGCACAGCTGGACAGCGACTGGAACTCGGCCGCCGAACGCGAGAAGGCGTCGCGCTCCCGCTTCGCACAGCGCTCCATCCACCCGGAGGAGGTGGCCCGCGAGGTCACCGCCGTCCGAGCGGCGCTGGGCAGCACGGGCGAGGTGGACACGTTCGCACGGGAGTCACTGCGCGCCCTCGGGGCGCTGCTGCGGGAGGGCGGCGAGGACTTCACCGCTCAGGTGGGCGGTACGCCGATGGGTCTACGGGACGCGCTCGCGCCGGTGGTCGGCTCGGAGGTGATCGAGAAGGACCTCCCGATCCCGTTCCGGGCGGACCCGGCGGTGGCACGCGGCGAGGCGGCTCTCGTACGTACCGACCCCGTCGTGGGCGCGCTCGCTTCGCACGTTCTGAACGCGGCGCTGGACCCCCAGGCGGACGGCGCCCGGCCGGCCCGCCGCTGCGGCGTGGTCACCACGGACGCCGTGACCACCCGCACCACCCTCCTCCTGGTCCGCTACCGCTTCCACCTCACGCTGCCCTCGCGCAGTGGTGAGAAGCAGTTGGTGGCGGAGGACGCCCGGCTCGTCGCCTTCGAGGGCTCTCCCAAGAACGCCGTGTGGCTGACGCCCGAGCGGTCTCTGGAGCTCCTGGACGCGAGCGCCACCGAAAACACCGAACGGCACTTCGGCGAGCGGACGATGTCCCGCATCCTTTCCCAACTGACCGAAGTCGAGGACTATTTGGGCAAGTATGGCGATGAGCTGGCCGCCGACCTCCGCGAGTCGCACCGCCGGGTGCGCAAGGCGTCCGACGAGATCGTGCGCGGTCTGTCGGTCGTCGTCCAGAAGCCCGCCGACATCCTCGGTGCCTACGTCTACCTGCCTGCCGCCCCGGCCGCCGCGACTGGAGTGTCCGCCTGATGTCCGCCACCACCCGCAACCTGGTGTTCTCGTCGGTCCAGACGGTGGGCGCACTGCTGCCGGCCGACATGCTGGTACGTATCTCCGAGAACAAGGACGTACCGGGCTCGAAGCCCGCCGACTACGGTATGCCGTCGTCCCGTTCCGTGCACGCCGAGGCGGAGCGGAGCTGGGAGTACCTGAAGCCGCTCTGGCGCGAACTGCGCAAGCGCCTGCCCGAGAACAAGGACACGGGCCGTCCCACCGCCGACCCGACGGGACTCGCTGCCACCGAGTGGTTGGCCCCGCTCTGGCGCGAGCTGGGCTTCGGTGCGTTGGACCCGGTGGGGGCGGGCGGAATCCCGGCGGATTCCGACGAGAAGAAGAAGTTCCTGGTCTCCCACCACAGACGCCACACACTCATCCATCAGGTGGCGTGGGATGCGGGCCTGGACAAGAAGGCCGGGGGCGCGGGAGCGGTGCCCCCGCAATCCATGCTCCAGGAGTGCCTGAACCGGACCGAGGCGCACCTGTGGGGGATGCTGACCAACGGCCGCCAGGTGCGGCTACTGCGCGACTCCAGTGCGCTGGCCACGGCGTCGTACGTCGAGTTCGACCTGGAAGCGATCTTCGACGGCGAGCTCTTCAACGAGTTCATCCTGCTGTACCGGCTGCTGCATTCGTCGCGGTTCGAGGTCGCGGAGGGCGCTCCGCCGTCGACGTGCTGGCTGGAGACCTGGCGTACGACGGCCATCGAGTCGGGCACGCGTGCGCTGGACCACTTCCGGGACGGCGTGCAGAGGGCGCTGACCGTGCTGGGCACGGGATTCCTGCGGCACCCGCAGAACACGGCACTGCGGCAGGATCTGGACCCCGTCGCGCTGCAAACGGCACTGCTGCGGCTCGCGTACCGCATGATCTTCCTGTTCGTGGCGGAGGACCGGGGCACGCTGTTCGCGCGGGATGCGTCCGAGGAGGCCCGCGACAACTACAACAAGTACTTCTCCACGGCCCGGCTGCGTGACCAGGCCCTGCGGCGGCAGGGCACGGCCCACTTCGACAAGTACCTGGAGCTCCAGCAGATCCTCACCGCGCTGGGCGACGAAGAGGGGCGACCCGATATGGGGCTGCCCGGCCTGGGCGGCTTGTTCAACGACACGGACGCGGACAAGCCGCTGCATGGTGCTCAGTTGGCGAACCGACCCTTCCTGGAGGCCGTACGGCATCTGGCACGGGTACGGGACGAGGGCTCGTCGCGCTGGCGGCCGGTGGACTATCTACACATGGGGGCCGAGGAGTTGGGCTCGGTGTACGAGGCACTGTTGGAGTTGGTGCCCCGTCACAGCGCGTCCGAGCGGTCCTTCGAGCTGGTGGACCGGCCGGGCAACGACCGCAAGAAGACGGGGAGTTACTACACTCCGGCGGCACTGATCGAGACGGTGCTCGATTCGACGCTGGACCCGGTGATTCAGGCTGCGGTCGACCGGGGCCAGGAGAGGGCGGATGAGCGGGGCGCTTCTGAGGCTGCCGCTGCTGACTTGATCGTCGAGGAACTCCTCGCGCTGACCGTGTGCGACCCGGCTTGTGGGTCCGGTCACTTCTTGGTGGCGGCTGCGCGTCGGATCGCGAAGCGGGTTGCTGCGGTACGGGAGCGGAACCCGGAGCCGACCTTGGAGGCAGTGCGGCACGCGCTGCACGAGGTGGCGCCGCGGTGCATCTACGGAGTGGACCTCAACCCGATGGCGGTGGAACTGGCCAAGTTCTCGCTGTGGTTGGAGACGATGGAGCCGGGGATGCCGATGGGGTTCCTGGATGCGCACATCAAGCTGGGGAACGGACTGATCGGGGCTACGCCGGCGCTGATGGCCAAGGGGATTCCCGACAAGGCGTTCAAAAAGACGGAGGGGGACGACGAAGCCTTTGCGCGCAAGCTGATGCTGCGTAATGAATTGCAGCGGAAGGGCAATGTCGGCCTGTTCAGCACGGAGACGGAATCGCGGGTTTCCAACACAGCCTTCGCGCAGGGGCTGCGGCGGATCACCACGGCTCCTTCTGACACGCTCGCGGAGGTGCGCCGACAGGAGGCCGCTTACAGGGACTGGTCGACTTCGTCGACCTACTTGAGGGCTCTGCATCTGGCGGATGCGTGGTGTGCGGCTTTCACTTGGGTGAAGAGTGAGGATGCGCCGCCCCCGATTACGTATGACGTATTCCGGGAACTTGAGGACCCGGAGGATGGGGTATCTCGGTCCACGCATGACGAGATCATTCGACAGCGGGAGCAGTACCGCTTCTTTCACTGGTACTTGGAGTTCCCTGAGGTCTTTGGCGTTCCGGAGAAAGCTGCCATCGGCGCGGAGGCGGTGGACGCGGCTACAGGGTGGGCCGGAGGCTTTTCGTGTGTGGTGGGGAATCCGCCATGGGACAAGGTAGATTTTGAGGACAAGAAGTACTTCAGCGTGGTCAGCCCGGAGATTGCCGAAATCTCCGGTGTTACGCGGCGCACGAAGATCGTTGAGTGGGAGGCCGAAAATCCCGACGCGGGCGCCCGATACCGGGAGGCCCGCCGTACGGTGAAGGGTACCTTCCACTTCGCAGGTGACTCAGCTGCGTTCCCGCTGTGCGCGAAGGGGTTGACAGTCAAGGGCATCACCATGATCCAGACAGACACCCTGTTCGCCGAGCGTATGGCCACTGTCGCCGCGCCCGAGGGCCGTTTCGGTCTGATCCTGCCGACTGCGATCGCCACCGGGGCTGGCTCCCAGCATCTGTTCGCCGACTTCACCCGGCGGGGGGCGCTGGTCTCGCTGTACGACTTCGAGAACAAGCGCCCCAAAAGTCCGGCCCTTCCCAAGGGCGGCAAGTGGTTCGAGAGCGTGCACTCCAGCTACAAGTTCTGCCTGCTCTCTCTCACCGGGCGCGAGCTTCGCGAATCAGCTGGCCTGTTTGGGTTCTTTCTCTCCGACATCACCGAACTCGATGATCCCAACCGTGTCTTCGCTCTCAGCCCCGAAGAACTCACCCTCCTCAATCCTAATACTGGAACCCTCCCCGTATTTCGCACTCGCCGTGACGCAGACCTAACTACGGCCATCTACAAACGTCTTCCGGTGCTCCTCAGCGAAGGGCCTGATGGTAGCAACCCATGGCGCATGAGGTTCAAAGCAACCTTCTTTCACACAACCGATGATTCAGACCTGTTCCGCAAACAGGAGGAATTGGAGCGTGAAGGGTGGGGTCTGGAAGGAAACACATTCGTTCGCAACCAGGATCGCATGCTTCCGTTGTACGAAGCGAAGATGGTCGATTTCTACAACCATCGCGCTGCCGATGTCATCAAAAGCGAGACGGCCGTCAGCCGCCAGAATCAACCGAGCTATTTGCCAGCCACTGAACTACAGCGACCCGACCGCCTCGCCATGCCGCTCAATTGGATTCAAGAGGACGGCCAGATTGCAACGAGACGCAATAATAGGGAAGCCAAGGTTAACGGAGTTCAGTCTCGACTCGATGAGATGCAATGGGACCGAGGTTGGCTTTGCGGTTGGTGTGATGTCACCGCCTCCACAAATGAACGCACTGCCATTCCGGCCATCCTCCCGCGCACGGCAGTAGTAGAGACATTTCCGCTCATGCTCCCTGGAACGGATGCCCGGCGCACCACATGTCTATTGGCTGCCCAATCCTCGTTGGTGTTCGACTTCGTTTGTCGGCAAAAGGTCAATGGCGCCCACTTGAAGCTCTACACGTGGAAGCAACTCCCTGTCCCCACTCCCACGGCCCTCGAACCCCACATTCCTTTTCTCCTCCCCCGCGTCCTCGAACTCGTCTACACGGCATACGACATGACCCCCCTCGCCCGAGACCTGGACGACGAAGGCCAACCGTTCCGCTGGGACGAAGCTCGCCGCGCACAGCTCCGCGCCGAGCTGGACGCCTACTTCTTCCATCTGTACGGGATCTCTGCCGACGACACCAACTACATCCTGGAGACCTTCCAGTCGGCTTCCGGCGGTCTCAAGAACAACGAAATCGCCAAGTACGGCGAGTACCGCACCAAACGCCTCGTCCTGACCGAGTACGAGCGCATGGCCAAGGGCGGCCTCACCATGGAGAACCCCCTCGTGGACGGCGAGACCTACACGTCCCCGCTCTCCCCACCGCCCGGCCAGGGCCCCCGCCACTCGGCCCCGTAAACACGTCGTGCCCGCCGCAGACCCCTGCGGCGGGCACGCACCTTGCGCAGCTCAGCCTTCGGCCAGGTACCGCACGAACGGGGACCAACCGCCATGTCCCACCGCAAAGGCTGGGCGTGCCAGGTCCTTGGAGTCCCGCACGTGGATGGCCTGTTCGGTGACCGCGACCTCCACGCAGTCGTCTCCCTGCGTTCCGCTGTAGCTGGACTTGAACCAGGCGAGTTCCGTCGTACTCATAGCTCTCCTCGCAGTCGCTCCAGCAGACCCCGCGAGTCTTTGGGGTTCAGGGCCTGCGAGCGCAGTGTGTCATAGCGCTGTTGGAGGAGGCTCACCTCTTTCGGGTCGGCAATCAGGCGCCCGTTCTGCTGCCCCTCGGAGTACGCGAGCCGTCGGCCCTCCGGAGTTTCCAGCAGTCGCACAGGCCCGTCCAGGCATGCATGGAACTCGGCTTCCATGGGCATGAGTTGGAGCGTTACATTGCGCGGAGCTGTGACCTCCAGTACTTGGTCGAGCAACCCCCGCGTCACCGCCACTCCGCCCAGCCTGCGACGGAACAGCGATTCCTCCACGATGAAGCTGAAGGGCACGCTTGGGCGCGTCCGAAGCATCTTCTGGCGGTCAAGGCGTGCGGTGACCTGCGCCTCCGCCTGCTCGTCCGTCAGCAGCGGAATGCTGTTATCGAAAGCAGCTCGCGCATACCCCTCCGACTGCAACAACCCCGGCACCAGTCGGCACTCATACGTGCACAGGCTCACCGCCACCTTCTCCAACTGCGCCCACCTCCGGAACCAAGCCGCCAACCCCGGCTCCCCGCGTGTCAGGTGGACAGCCGCCTTCCGCAACGCCCCCGTGTTCCCCGTTTCCCCCTCCGCCCGCTCCACGAACGCCTCGTCCGTCATCCGCCGCCCCAACTCCACCGATTCCACCGTGTGTTTGGAAAAGCGGATACGCTCGCCGAACTCCGCTCTCCCCAGCCCGGCGTGTTCCCGCAGGGCCTGGACGACGGCCCCGAAGGTCCGCAGACTGTCCGACGGATCGGGTTCCCGTTCCCCGCTCCCCCAACTGCCGTCGTCCACCGGCTCATCCGCGTCGTGGGTCGTCGTCATGCGCGGCCACCTCCAGGTGCGTTCGCGTACCGCTGCGCTGCTCCTCGATCGAACTCACCCAGGGTGACGGTCGACTCCGCGTACCGTCTACCCCGCGCCCCCGTACGCTGACGCAGCGTACGGAGCGAAATCCTGGCACCGGGCCCCGCACGCCCGCCACGGTGGCCCCATGAACACGAGCACACCCCAACTCCCGGCCAGCCAGCACGCCTTCACCCAGCTGCTGTCCTCCACCCGACGCGGCGCTCGCCTCGCCCGCCTGCTCGCCACCGAGCAGCTCCGCACCTGGCCGGTACCACCGAGCGTGACGGAACGGGCGGAGCAGATCGTCGCCGAACTCGCCGCCAACGCGGTGCTGCACGGTCGCATACAGGGCCGCGACTTTCGGCTGGCCCTCACGCTGGACACGACGGTCCGTACCCTCCGGATCGAGGTCACCGATGCCCGGGGAGACCAACTCCCGCTCCCCACAGGCAAACCGGAGACACCCCAGGAATCCGGCCTCGGTCTCTATCTGGTCGCCGCGCTGGCCGACCGATGGGGCACCGAGCCCTACCCGCCCAGCGGCAAGAGCGTCTGGGCCAAGATCGTTCTCACGCCGGAAGCGGCAGGGTGCATTTCCGGCCAGCAGGCCGACGAGTCCGTTGCCCGGCATGATCACCCGGCGTAAGCTTCCTCAACTCCCCCACGCCTACCGTCCACCACCTGCCCCCTGTCTTGGAGCGTGTCCGTTGCCCTTCCCGCCCGGTGACATGCTCGCCGCTTTCGGCACGTACATGCGCTTCCAAGGCTTGGGGCAGGCCTTGGCCGAGCGCCATCCGGAGATCGCGCATCGCATCGAAGTCGCCGAGACGGCACCGCTCTATCTGAAGGTGGACCTGGACGGGAAGCGTGGCGTACTGCTCTCGCACGTGCGTTTCCCGTACACCATCATGTGGGGCCTCACCGGCCCCGACCTGGCGGCCGACACTTCGGTATTGCCGCTGGAAACCAGGGAGGAAGCGCTCGTCGACGCGGTGCACGCCCATGTGACTGCGCATCTCACCGGCACGCCCGTCCCGTCCCCCTGGCGCTGGCACGAAAACGAGCACTCGGACCTGACCGAACTGGCGGACCTGCTGGACGCACAGGGAGTAGTAGTCCGTCGAGTGACCGCAGGAAACAGGTACAGCCTGCGCGGCCCCTACTACGCCCCCGAGCTCGTCTCTCCCAGCCACCCCGCCCCACACGTCGACGCCGCAGTCGACGGCCACGAAGTACGCATCTCCCTCAAGCCGCGCCTCGGCTGGATGGTCGACCTCTGGTGCCCCGAGGTCGACCTCTGGACCCGTATCGACCTCAATGGGTCTCTCGGGCGTCCCCTCTCTCCCGTGCCCGGGGTGTCCCGGGCAGCCCTGTCCGTCGAGGACCTGGCCGAGCTGATCGGAGACGGCCCCCGTGCCTGGGAGATCGAGGACGTGGGAGACGTCCGGGACGAGAGTGCCGACGGCCTCGGTTACCAGGACCTCTTCCTGACCGTGCTCGGTCAGCTCGGCACCTTCGGCTTCACCGACGTCCACGAGGGCGACGCCGAGGACCCCCTCCGCTCGGAGCACTTCCACATCGTCTTGCACCGTCCGGAGAAGGACCTCTCCGCGCCTGCTCTGAAGGCACTCAACGGTGAGGCCGCAGCAGCCGGGGACGACGTGCCCAAACGGCTGATGGTCATCGCCCGATCGGGCCTGAGCAAGCCCGCCGCCGCCTTCGCCGACCAGGCCAAGGCGTTCGTCTTCCAACTCGACGAGCGGACAGGGCGGCTGACCGGGCTCCACGCACGGGCCCGCGAGGTGCTGCTGCCCCGCGACAAGCCCGACTGTCAGTAGGGGCCAGTAGGCTCGAAGAAGATCACAGCTCCACAGCCGTGCGGTGCCAGCCCGAAGAGCCGAGGAAGCCATGTCCGACACCTATCCGGAGTTCCGGCTCCGACTGCCGAACGGCGGGCCGACAGCCCGCGGCCGGCTGACCGACGAGCGCGGGACGAACGGCGCCCAGAGGTTCGCCGTGCTCGCCGGGCAGCCCGTGCGGCCTGACGTGGTGGACTCCTTCACCCAGCGCGTGGCTTCCGCGCACCGCAAGCGCCAGGAGCTGATCCGGCAGGGGCTGATCGTCCAGTCGGTCAGCCTGCCCGAATACCTGGAGACCACGACCGCCCTCACTTTCAACTCGCCCTCCGAAGCCGCGGCCGTCCTGCTGGGTCGCAGCGCGAACGGCTGGTTCGACTGGAAGACCGAGGACGGCCGCCCGCTGAGCGATTTCATGCCCGGCAGCTGGCCGGGGCCCAACCGCCCGTGGCTGGTGCGGGGCTCCAACGTGTCCGGTCTCGATCTCGTCCAGCGCATGTGGCTCCCGGACGGACTCGTCACTCTCTCCGCCTCCCGGCTGCGGCCGAACGTAGAGGAGAGCGCACGGAAGGCCCGTACGAGCGCGGAAACCTCCGCTCCCGAAGGCATCACCAAGGGGATCACCAAGGACTTCCTGCGGACCGCCGTCGAGGAGGACTACGAGTCCACTGCGACGTACAGCCAGAAGCAGCAGCTCGTCGAGGACCTGTACGTCTTCCTCTGCCGGATGAAGCCGGGCGATACCGTATGCACGATCTCCGCCGGAGAACTGTACGTGGGGGTTGTCACCGGTGAGTTCGCCCAGGTCGAGTCGGATGACCGGCGGTCGAATCTGCGCCGCCCGGTGGAGTGGCAGCCGGAAGGGTTCGAGTACGACGAGCTGCCGGAAGAGCTTCAGCAGAAGCTGTCCATCCAGCACGACATCGTCGACCTCGCCACGGTACAGGCGCACATCGAGGGGCTCGGGCTGAGTGACGAAGAGCTGGAGCGTGAGGCTGCGGAGATAGAGCGGGACCCCAGCGCTGAGATCGCGGCCATCGCCGTGCGCCGTGAGCTTGAACTCCCGGAGCCCACCGCGGAGTTGGCGAAGGACCTGCTGGTGCACCAAGTCGAGTGGCTGCGCGAGGTGCGCGATCTGCTCGCGGACGAGCGGCAGTTGGTGCTGTACGGGCCGCCGGGTACAGGCAAGACGTATCTTGCGCAGAAGATCGCCGAGTTCCTGGGCGGCGGCGCCGAGCAGGTGAAGCTCGTACAGTTCCACCCTTCGTACGCGTACGAGGACTTCATCGAGGGCTTCCGGCCGAAGGAGGACCCGAAGACCAAGGAAGTCGCCTTCCGGATCAACGCGGGCCCCCTGCGCGAGCTGGCCGACCTCGCGGCACTTGAGGGCAACCGGCACATCCCGTACTTCCTGATCATCGACGAGATCAACCGCGCCAATCTCGCGAAGGTCTTCGGCGAGCTGTACTTCCTCCTGGAGTACCGGCGGAAGTCCGTGCAACTTCCCTACTCGGGCGACGACTTCTCCCTCCCGCCGAACCTCTTCATCATCGGCACCATGAACACCGCCGACCGTTCCATCGCCCTCGTGGACGCCGCCATGCGCCGCCGCTTCGCGTTCGTGGAGCTGTCGCCGCGCATCGAGCCGACGAGCGGGCTGCTGCGGCGGTGGCTGGAGAATGAGGGCAAGAGTTCCGAGCCTGCGGATCTGCTCGAAGCCCTCAACTCCCGCATCGATGAGGCGGACTTCAGGATCGGGCCCTCGTACCTCATGAAGCCCGGTGTCTACCGCGAGGGCGGTCTTGAGCGCACCTGGCGTACCAAGATCCTGCCGCTGCTGGAGGAGCACCACTACGGGGAAGACGTCGACATCGAGAAGCGGTACGGCCTGACGGCCCTGCGCGCGTCACTGGGGTGAACCGGGTGAGTTCCGAGGACTCCGACGACATCGAGCTGGTCGAACACGCCCCGGCCACCTCCAGGCGGCTGCCCGACGCCATCGGACGAGCGCTCGCCGCCGGTGACATGGTCAGCGCGGCTCCGGATCCGTACACACCGGGTGTCTGGTCGCTGAAGGCGAGCAGCAAGGTCGGTGCGGTCAGCGTCGGCACGCCTGATGGTGGGCCGCCGGTCACCCTTCGCGTCACCCCCAAGGTGCCGATCGCCCGGCTCTTCTTCCTGCTGGGTTACAGCCTCGACCCGAAGCGGAACTGGCGGGACGAGGACGTGGAGGTGGCCGAGCACCGCGACCTGCTGCCCACGCTGGCCCATGCGATGGAGCGTCAGGTGGACCGGGCGCTGCGACAAGGGCTGTTGCAGGGGTACCGCCCGACGGAGCAGAGCGCCCTCGTCGTACGAGGTCGGATCAGGGAGGCCGAGCAGATCCGGCGGCGCTTTGGGATGACGCTGCCGGTGGAGGTGGCGTACGACGAGTTCAACACCGACATCGCGGAGAACCGCATCCTGCGGACGGCCGTGGAGCGCCTGCTGCGGCTGCCCGGCGTGCCGGGGGACGTGCGGCGCAGGCTCCTGCACCAGCGTGTGCGGCTGGCGGACGTCACGCCTGTCGTACGGGGCAGGAAGCTGCCCGCGTGGCATCCGAACCGCCTCAACTCCCGTTATCACCAGGCCCTTCGACTGGCGCGGGTCGTACTGGACGGGGCGTCCGCCGAGCACGCGCCGGGTGAGGTGCGCATCAACGGCTTCCTGTTCGACATGAACACGCTCTTCGAGGACTTCGTGACCACCGCCCTGCGGGAGTCGCTGCGCGGCACGGGCCGTACCGCGCGACTCCAGGACCCGCACCACCTCGATGTGGCCGACGCGATCCGCATGAGGCCGGACTTCGTGCTGTACGAGGCGGACGGAAAGGTGGCCGCTGTGGCGGACGCCAAGTACAAGGCGGAGAAGCGCGGCCGCTACCCCGACGCCGATCTCTACCAGATGCTGGCGTACTGCACCTCTCTCGGACTGCGGGAGGGGCATCTGGTGTACGCGAAGGGCAATGCCGTGCACGCGGCCCACGAGGTGCGGCATGCGAGGGTCGTGATCCATCAGCACGCCCTGGATCTGGACCAGACACCGGCCGGGCTCCTCGACGACATCGCTGGGCTCGCACGCCGGATGGCCCCGGTCCTTCCCGAATGAGCTGGTCGCGGACCGTCCCGTATGCGCCGGTCACAGCCCCCGCCCGTATGATCGGCCGCTGAACAGCCATACCGGAGCGGGGAGTTCACGTCGTGCCGCAGCTTGCGTTCGCCAACAGTTTCTGGGAGAGCTACGACGTCCTGGAGAAGCCCGTCAAAGCCGGTGTGCGCAAGGCGATGCAGAAGTTCCAGCAACTGACCGTGGCAGAACTGCACGCCGACAAGGGGCTGCATCTGGAGTCCGTCGACAACTCGCGTGACCCGCGCATGCGCACCATCCGGATCAACGACTTCTGGCGCGGAGTCGTCCTGGCACCGGACGACGGCAGCGATGTCTTCCTGCTGGTGAACGTAGTCGCGCACGACGTCGCGTACAACTGGGCGGCCAAGCGGCTCTACACGACGAACTCGGCGACGCGCGCCCTCGAAGTGCGCAACGTAGTGGCCATCGAGCAGCTGACCCCCGCTCTGGAGAAGGCCGCGGCCACGGCCCCCTCCCTGCTCTTCGCCCGGTACTCCGACTCGGCCCTTCGCCACCTGGGCATCGACGACCAGGTGCTGCGGGCCGTACGTACCGTCATCGACAAGCCGCAGTTGGAGGCGTTCGAGACGCTGCTGCCGGAGGACCAGTTCGAGGTGCTCCAGTACCTGGCCGAGGGCTTCGACCCCGACGACGTCTACCGGGACGTCGTCACCGCCCGGCGACCGGCCGCACCGGTGTCGACGGCGGAGGACAGCCTCGCGGTGGTGTTCGCCAACACCAGGACCCGGATCACGCTGGTCACGGGGCCCGAGGAGCTGACCGACATCCTGGAGAAACCCTTCGCGGCGTGGCGGGTGTTCCTCCACCCTTCACAGCGCCGGGTCGCGTACCGGTCCTCGTACAACGGGCCCGTCCAGGTCACGGGCGGCCCGGGGACGGGAAAGACGGTCGTGGCGCTCCACCGCGTCAAACACCTTCTGACGCGCTCGCCCGACTCGCGCATCCTTCTCACCACGTACACGAACGCACTCGCGGCCAGCCTGCGGGAGAACCTCTCGCTGCTCCTCGAAGGGGATCAACAGCTGCTCGGGCGGGTGGAGGTGACCACGGTCAACGCCTACGCGCACTCCGTCGTGGCCCGTTACGACGGCAAGGCACCCAGTGCCGTCGGCGAGCAGGAGGAGAAGCAGGTCTGGCAACGCGTCATCAAAAAGCTCGGTGTGCCCTGGACACAGCAGTTCCTCATGCAGGAGTACCGGCACGTCCTCCTGGGACAGGACCTCCGCTCGCTGGACGCCTACTGCGCATCCCGGCGACGTGGGCGCGGCAGCATGCTGCCGACGGCGCGTCGGAAGCAGCTCTGGCCCGCCGTCGAGCTGTTCGAGGCAATGCTGCGCGAGCGCGGCTGCGCCACGTACCTCCAGGTGTGCCGGCGCGCGGGCGATCTGCTGGCGGAACGGGCACCGGCCTTCGACCACGTGGTGGTGGACGAGGCGCAGGACCTGCACCCCGCACAGTGGCGGGTGCTGCGCGCGGCCGTCGCCCCCGGCAACGACGATCTGTTCCTCACCGGGGACCCCCACCAGCGGATCTACGACTCGAAGGTGTCCTTGGGGTCGCTGGGGATCTCGGTGGCCGGACGAACGAGCCGGCTGCGGATCAACTACCGCAGTACGGAGGAGATCCTGCTGTGGTCGACGCGCATTCTCGACCCGGTGCGGGTCGAGGACCTGGGCGGTGAAGGCACGGATGACCTCACCGGATACCGCTCCCTGCTGCACGGCCGCCGACCCGGGACCCAGCACCACTCCAGCGAGAACGACGAGGTGGCGGCGCTGGTGGAGCGGGTGGAGGAGTGGATCGCGCAGGGCATCCGGCCCTCCGCGATCGGCGTCTGCGCCCGCTTCAACCTCCAGCTCGACAAGGCGTACGAGCGGCTGGCGGCGGCCGGAATCCCGGTGGCCAGGGTCCGGGACAACCCGGGTCCGGATCTGGCAGGGGTCAGGCTGGCCACGATGCACGCGATGAAGGGGCTGGAGTTTCGCTGCGTGGCGGTGCTGGGGGTCACCTCCAGTGCGCTGCCGTTCGCACGGGAGGTCACCTCGGCTTCGGTCGACACCCTGCAGAACGCGTCGGACCTGTTGCGGGAGCGGTGTCTGTTGTTCGTGGCGTGCACCCGGGCAAGAGAGGCGCTCCATGTCTCCTGGGCGGGGGCGGCGAGTGAGTTCGTACCGCAGGCGAGCGAATTCCCATCCGAGGTGTCGGCCCGATAGCCGAAGGCGCCATGACGTTTGTAAACTGAGTCAATCCACAACGTCACGACACTTCCGGAGGACCTGATGTCCCAGCCCCGAGGGCCGCACGCCTCAGTGAGCCTCGCGGACATCGCGCGGATGGTGGGGGTCGGCCGGGCGGCGGTCAGCAACTGGCGGAGGCGGCACGAGAGTTTCCCCGCCCCGTTGGACGGCAACGACGTCAGCCCCCAGTTCTCCTGGGCCGAGACCGAGGCGTGGCTACGGGCCGAGGGCAAGCTCAGGTCCCCGCTGAGCGCGCTCGACCGGTTGTGGCCGGAGTTCGAGGCGGTGGGAGGGCGCGACTCGATGGGGTATCTGGTGGCGGCGGTGGGTGAGCGTCTGAGCCCACAGCGCGGCGGAGATCTCGCCGGCCTGCTCCCCGTCATCGACACGCACCAGGCCGATCTTCTCGACCGCGCCGTGAAGGTGGCGGACTCCGAGGGTCCTGAAGCAACCTTCGACTTCCTCTACCAGCGTTGGCTGCAAACGCATGTGCGCCAGGTGACGGTCACCCCCGAACCGATGGCGGCGTTGCTGACCGACATCGTGACGACCGCCCATGGCCGCCGCGTGCGCACGGTGCTGGACCCGGCGTGCGGGACCGGGGCCCTGCTCCTGGCATCGGCCCGGTCGATGTCCGAAGGCGAAGGGCCTCAGCTTTTCGGGCAGGACCGCGATCCCGTACTCGCGGCGTTGGCGGCGGCGCGGCTCGCGATGGCGGGCCTTCCCGCATCCGTCACCGTCGCCGACACGCTGCGTGCGGATGCCCAAGCTGGGGTGCGGGCGGACCTGGTGCTGTGCAATCCGCCGTCGAACGAGCGGGACTGGGGGCATGCGGAGCTCGCCACCGACACCCGCTGGACGTACGGGCTGCCGCCGCGTACCGAGCCGGAACTGGCCTGGGTCCAGCACGCCCTCGCGGCGTTGGCCCCCGGCGGGACGGCCGTGCTGGTTCTTCCTCCGGCTGTGGCCGCCCGTCGGGCGGGGAGGCGGATGCGGGCGAAGCTGTTGCAGGCCGGGGTGCTGCGTGCCGTGATCGCACTGCCGCCGGGGGCTGCGCCGCCGCACGGCGTTGGCCTGCATGTGTGGGTGCTCGCTGTTCCCGGCCCGGAAAACGTGAGCTCGGATCTACTGCTGGTGGACGCCGCACACGGTCTCGATGCCGCCGACATGGGCAAGCCGGGGTTGGACTGGGCTCGGGTGCGGGACTGCGTGCTGGCCGCGCTGCGCGGGGAGCACGCTGCGGGCAGCGTGGCCGTCGCGGTCATCGACCTGCTCGACGACGAGGTCGATCTCACGCCCGCCCGGCACATCCCACGCTCCGACGCGGCCAGCGGACTGGATCTTCGCCACGGGTGGGCCCGGTTCGACAGGCATCTGCGCGAGCTGCGGGACGTGGCGGGCGGCCTGTCAGGGCTGACCCCTTCGAACGGCGAAGGTGCGGGTACGCGCGCGACGGTGGCGGAGCTGGAACGGGCCGAAGCGCTGAAGGTGCTCGCCGGTCAGAGCGTCCCGGAGCACCTCGTGCTGCGCGGGGAGCGGCCCGAGGACGCGGTTCCCGCACTCACCTCTGTCGTACTCGCCAAGGAAACGGGTCACTGGTTGCCCCGGGCGGAGGCCGCGCGGGGTGAGGCCGACGGCACCCTGACGGTGACGGCTTCGCAGGACGTGATCGTCGTCGGTCTCGCCAGGGACTTCAGAGTGAGCGTGGACGACGAGGCACCCTCGGTGCTCGGCCCGCAGCTCTACGCACTGCGCGTTGACCCAGCACTGCTCGATCCCTGGTTCCTGGCGGGTTGTCTGGGTGCGCCCGCCAACGTCCGCCAGGCGGGTACGCATGCCTCCACCTCCTCCCGGGTCGACGTGCGTCGCCTTCAGGTGCCCCGCCTGCCCCTGCGCGAGCAGCAGAAGTACGGGGAAGTTCACCGGAAGGCCGTTTCGTTGGAGCGGGAGGCCCGGGAACTGAGCTCCGCGGCGGGCACGTTGAGCCGGTCGCTGGGCGATTTGATCGCGGAGGGGCGGCTCTCCGGAATGTGAATTCGCGTCAGTCGGGCAAGCACGACTCAGGCAGGTGCGAGAGGAGTTCCGTGACGGCGCCGATCTGGCCGGCGTCGATCTGGTCGGACCTGAGCCAATCGACCAGTCCGAGGCCCGCTTCGCGGCAGCGGGCAAGGAGCGAGGCCGCCTGATCGGACAGTTCGAGCACCTCTCGTACCGTCCGGGTCCAGTCCTCCACCGCTCGCAAAGCGTCCCCATCCGGGATGCGGCATTCCACCACCCCGATCTCCGCTTCCAGCATGAGGGCCCGAAGTTCGGGGACCGCATGCCGGGCGGGGGCGCCCGCAACCTGCCCGTACAAGAACTCGGCACGCTGGACACGTCCGCCGAGGAGAGCGGCATCGGCGCAGGTCAGATGGGCTTTTGCGACCGAGAGATCCGCGATCCCCCAGTCCTCCACAGCCTGGGCCAGGGCACGCTCCAGGCGTGCGCACACCGGTCCCGCGTCGGTGGCTTCCAATTCGTCCTTGGCCCTTTCCTGGAGCGCGGCGAATTCCCCGCGCCCCAGCCAACTGCCGCGCCGACGGTTCAGGCGGGGAACCACAGAGGGCTGTCGTGGCGCGGCGACCGGGTGCAGCCCTCCGGCCGTGCGGTAGTGCAGCGTCGGGTCCGGTTCGAGCGCCGGGTCGGGAGCAGGGTCACCGGGGGACGGCAGGAGGCCGTGGAGCGCTTCCCACACCTCTTCGATGCGGACAGGGCGGTCGCCGGGGATCTTGCTCAGCAGGTCCGCGACGAGGTCGTCGAGTTCCTGCGGCAGACCGGAGTTGATGGAGCGCATGCGGGGTGGCAGGTCTTCGAGGTGCTGGATGTTCTTGTTGCGGTCCGGCTTGTCCTCGAAGGGGCACTGCGCCGTGACCAGTTCGAACAGCACGCAACCGAAGGCGTAGCGGTCCACCGCGGCGGTCACCTCCCGCAGGCCGCGCAACTGCTCGGGCGCGATGTATCCGGCGCTGCCCGGTGTCTCGCCGAGTGCGGTGTAACGCGTCGCGTCGGGGTCCGTGAGGTAGGCGATGCCGAAGTCGAGAAGGCTCACCCTTCCGTCGGCGCGGCTCAGGACGATGTTCCCCGGCTTGAGGTCCCGGTGGACCACTCCGTGGGAGTGGGCATGGGCGAGGGCTTCGGCGATCTGGACGGCGATGGCGCAGGCAGCCGCCAGCGGGAGCGGCCGGTGCTGGTCGAGGAACTCGCGCAGGGTGGGCCCGTCGACGTACTCCATGACGAGGTACGGCTCTTCGCTCCAGTAGCCCCGGTGCAGAAGCCGGGGGATCGCGGGGTGATCGAGCTCGGCGAGGATCGTGCCTTCGCGTTCGAAGCGCTTGAGCATCTCGGCGTTGCGCCGTGCCCGCTCGCCGGGGCTGAGGCGCCCGTGCGTATAGGCGTCCAGCCGGAGGACCTTGACCGCGACCGTCCTTCCGGTCGTGGTGTCCGTGGCCTTCCAAATGCTGCCCATGCCACCCTGGTCGAGGGACTCCTCGACCAGGAAGCGCCCGTCGTCGAGGACGTCCCCGGCTTTCACACCTCACCCCGTTCTGCCTGCGCGCTGCGCGCCGCCTGACACACCATAGCGTTTCATGAACAGAATGCATCAACTGGATTGACTATGTACACAGACGCATGCTTCTCTTGTCGAGTACGTTCCCGCGCCCCATGAGAGGTTCGCCGTGACGCTTCAACCGCTCCCGCCCGGAACCGACGGTGACACCCGCCTCGTCCGCACCTCTCTGCCGCTCGTACGCAACGACCCCCGGGACTGCCCGCGCGGTTCCGCAGTACGGGCCAGGCCGTTGATCCAGCAGTCACCGAAGCGGTCGCGCCGCAAGCCAGTCGAAGACTTCGCCCTCGGCCCGGTGATGGCCGCGCTGGACTCCGTGGAATTCGACGGCACGGCTCCGGAGGCCGTACTGGACGACCTCTCTCGAATCCGCAAGTACACCGCTGGACATGTCAGTTGGGCTCGCACGGCGGTGTACGCGTTCCTCGCAGCACGTCGGCAGTCGGAGGCCGAGCGCAGCGTGGCCGGGCGCCCGGCCACGCTGCCGGTTCGGGAAGAGTGGACCTCCTGCGAGGAGTTGCGGGCACCCGACGCACGCGGCGTCCTGCGCTACGAACGCACCGCGTGGGGGCGGCGGTATGCCTCGAAGAACGGTGGTGAGCGGGAGCTGTGGTTGCCGTCCTTCAACTCCCTCAAGCACGACCGGCCCGCCGAGGAAATCGCCGAAGCCGCCTCCGTCCTCGCGATCGGTACCCCCTCTCACGCGGAGTTCGGCGACATACACCGCCCGGTCCCCGGAAGTGCGGCCCTCCCCCACCGGGTCCGCGTCATGGGGGTGGGCTGCGGCGACGGCGAGTACGGGGTACTGGCCGACTGGGACACCACCCGGGTAAAACAAGAGTTCGTCGCACATGCCCGGCCGGCCCTCGCCCGCGCCGTCACCGGCACCGCGACCAACCCCGGGTCCGAATGCGTGCGGTGCGAGGCCCTTTCGGGCTGTACGGGGCTGCCGAAGACCCCCGGCCTGCTCGGCGTTCCCGGACCGCGCCGCCCCCGCAAGCGCCGCTCCGTGTCCGCTTCTGACCTTCGCGCGTACGACTGCTGCCCCTCCTTCTTCCACCTGACGCGGGTACTCCACCTGAAGTCGCCCGCACCGGAGAGCGAGCCGATCCGCCGGGGGCGCGCCGTCGACGCCTGGCTCAACCAGCAACATCTCAAGGGCCCTTGTGCCGATGCGGCGCTGCCGCAGGAACTCCCGGAGCTGGGCCCGGACGAGCAGACCACGGCGCTCGCCATGATCGCCGAGCATGTACGGGCCTGTCCGCTCGACGAGCTCGGCCCTGACGAAGAAGTGCAGGTGCAGAAGCGCCTGACGGCCTACGACCCCGAACTGGACACGGTGATCGTGGCGGACCCCGACCTGCTGTACACGCGGCACGGCGGCTGGATCTGGCACGAGACCAAGACGGCCAGCAGCCCGTTGTGGGAGGGACGTCCACTGCTGGAGTCCTACCCGCAACTCGCCCTGGCGGTCCTCCTGATGTCCCACGGAGTACTCGGCGGCGACCCGCGCCGTTCACTCATCGAGCTCGAAGTGCTGTACGCGGACGGATCACGCTGCCTGGAAGTCGACCCGGGCGACCCCGACACCGTCGCCGAAGCCCGGCAGGTGATCTCCCGTCTCGCCGCCCCCTGGGCCGTCGACGAGACCTACGAGCCCCGGCCCGGTGACCAGTGCGAAGCGTGCGAGATGCTGCGTTACTGTGCAGCCGGGCAGGGCCGGGTGAAGGCCGGATGAGCGAGACCACGCCGGACGGCCTTCCTCCGTACGCCGCAGACTGGGCCGCCCACGACGGCGTCGCCCTGATGCGCACGCTCGCCTCCGCACTCACCGCCCTCGACGCGGTCGACGGTCTGCACTCCTTCGTGCTGCCCTATCCCCCCGAGGCCCAGCGCGCCCTGGACGGGACGGTTCTCGCCTGCCTCGAGCGGGGTGCACGCCCACCGATGAGCCTGCCCGACCTGATGTCCTGGTGCCGGGAGCGACCAGTGGCGGACTGGCCGATGGCACTTCCCGACGAGGCGGTCGGACCCGACGACCTGCTCCTCGATCCGGTGTCGTCCCGCCCGACCGAGCTCTGCCACGAATGGGCGGACAAGTACCCCGACAGCGCGCTGGACCAGCGCGACCGAGAGATCATCCTGGCGGCGCTCAGGCTGTGTCGCGAGTACGGCGAGGAGGACGCTTACACAGAGTTCCGCCGGTTGCTCGTGAACCGTCCGGTACTGACCTCGGCCGACGCCTTCTCCGTCTCCGTGGACCATGTCCTCGCCCCGGTGAAGGAACTCGTCAAGCGGATCTACCAGCCCGTGCCCGACAGCTACCTGCGTGGCGACACCTACGCCACGTGCGGCAGCTGCCTCACCCTGCTCACGCCGCTGAGGGAGAGCGGGTGGTGGTGCGAGCGGGACCGTTGCCGCCGACAGGGCGCGCCGCCCCTGGGGCGGCTCATCGCCCGCCAGGAGGCAGGTGAACTGCTCCAGTTGGAGCGTCCGTTGCGTCAGTTCGTCACCGGTCCCGGCAGGGCGGAAGCCGAGCTGGAGAAGGCCTTGGTGCGGCTCGGCCTGCGGGTGCGCATGTGGCCGGCCTTCGACGCTTACGACCTGCACATCACCTTTCCCGACGGCTGGGTGTGGGCGGTCGACGTGAAGGACTGGGCCCACCCGGCGTTCCTCGGGCGCTCCGCCCGCCCGGTGCCCCAGGAGCCCCGGTACGACGCGGCGTTCTGGGTGGTGCCGCAAAGCCGGGTCGCCGACCGCCCCGACTACCTCGCCACGTATGCCCGCAACCGCCCTCCGCACGCGCGGTCCCTGCCCCTGCTGACCGACACCACACTGATCAGGCGCGCCCGCGCCCGGCTGACCGGAGCCGAGGGAGGCCAGGGTGCGTGACCGCGACGGCTGGTACAAGAAGGTGACCGAACAGCTCACCCAAGTGTGGGGTGACGTCCCCGCGGAACTGTCCGGGACGAGACCCGCACTGGTCTGTCAGGTCGAACTGGCACTCCGGCTGCTCGAACACATCGCGCCCGGCGAATGCCCCCGAGGCGCCTACGTCCTCTTCGGCGGCTACCCCTTCGCCCGATCCCGAGGTCTGGCGGTGACCGAGGAGCACGAAATCATGCTCACGGCGGGACGCCACCTCCTGTGGACGCTGCGCCGACGCCGCACCTGGCACCAGGCCCTCGACACCTACCGTGCACTGCCGCCGCGGGTGCGTGTGTACGACGTGCCGCTGGAGGGCGGCGTGCCCGCCGTGCGCACGGAACCGGAGGACTCCGAGCGGTTCACCGTGTACGACATGGCGCTGGCGGCCCTCCCCCCGCTCGCGCGCAAGGAACTGTCGCTCGCCCCGCCCGGCCGTGCCACCTTCCTCGCCTGGCGGCGTCCCACGTCGGTAACCCTTCCCGCAGGGCTGGCTGCCGATCCCGTTCCCGGACACCGGCCCGACCTCGGGCGTCCCGGCGACGGCGCACCGCTCCTGGTGAAGCGAGCGGAACTTTTGGACACCGCACGATGGATGGACGAGACCGAGCGGGCGATGGCTGTCGCGAGCCCGGGGTACTGGGAGGACCGGCTGACGGAGTTGCGGCTTGCACCGCGCAGCAGCGACGGACTGTCCTTCGTCGATTCCGACACCCTGCGCATCGAAGGACTGTTGCATCTGGCGGGCATGGTCGGCGCGGGCAAGTCGACGCTGATGACCCTAGTGGCCGTCTGGGGCGCACGCCAGGGGCTGCGTACCACTCTGGTCGTGGGGGACGTCGCGGAACAACTGCGGCTGACCGGGCTCCTGCGGGACTTGGGGCTCGTTGCCGCCCCCGTACTGGGTCTGACGACCCGGCAGACCCACGTACAACGCCTCCACCGCAGGCTCGCCGCGCGCGGCTTGGACAACATCCTCGACCACGACGCCCCCGGCTTCGACGACTTGAGCACCGTGTGTGTGATCAACGCGCTGCGCGGTACCGAGGCCGCCGAGCCACTGCGCTACGCGGATGCCCCCTGCGCGTCCCTGTATCCGGAGAAAAAGCGTCAGGACCCGCAGCCCGCTACGGACCCGGCGCTGCCGGAGCCTTATCAACCTGGCAAGACCGCACCTCGGCGTGCCGAAACGCAGTCGGCCGAGCTGAAAGGCGCTCCGCACGGCTGCCCCCTGTGGCACGCCTGCCCACGCCACCACACGGCCCGCGAGCTGGTGGACGCCCTGATCTGGGTGGCGAACCCCGCGAGCCTCGTGCAGTCCGCCGTCCCCCGGCACCTGGGTGCCGAACGGCTCCGTCACCTGGAACTCGCTCTGCTGCGCAGCGACATCGTCTTCGTCGACGAAGCGGACTCCGTCCAGATGAAACTGGACGAGATCTTCGCCCCTTCCGCCACCCTCGTCTCCCCCGGCATCGACTCCTGGCTCGACCAGGTGCAGACGCACCGGATCGAGGAGCTGTCCAAGCAGGGCAGGCTGCCGCTCACCGATCAGGAGATCGAGCGGTGGTCCGCCTCACTCACCGTGGCCCACTCGGCCACGGACCGCCTGTACAAGCTGCTGATCTCGGACGCCGATCTCCGCGAGTGGGCGGACATCGAGTACTTCAGCCCCTGGACTCTCCAGGAGAAGCTCCTCGGCGAGTGGTTCGCCCCGGCCACATCGACGGGCGCACCCGACGGCGTCCCGGACGAGGCGGAACTGTACGAGGCGTACGAGGACGACGCACCGGAACCCGAGTCGGCCGGTCCTGTCACCGACGCGCTACGCAAGGAACTGACGGACATCTTCGACGCGTTCCGGGACGACCCGCTCGGCGGCGACGGCCCCTATGCCAACGAGACCGACGACCTGGTCCGGCTCGCACACGATGTGCTGACGACCCTCTCCACCCCGGCGTCCCGTGGGCGGGCCGTGGCGGTGCTGGTCCCGATGCTCGCCCGTACCCCGGCGGCGGCACGCGTCGAGGACGACCAGTGGCTCGACCTGACCGCGCGGAGACTGGAGTTCATGCTGCTGCTGAGCGCGCTCAACCAGCGGCTCGACCGGCTGGTCTTCCTGTGGCCGCAGGTCGAGGCGGCTCTGCATCTCGATTCGACCGGCAACGAACTCTCCCGCCGGCCTCCCCTCGACTACGCCCCGCTGGTCCCGGAAGCTCCCATGGGCAACGTGCTGGGCTTCCAGTATCTCCCCGACGAACGCGAGCGGGACGACGACGGTCGGCACAGCGGCACGCTGCGCTTCTTCCGTTGTGCGGGTGTCGGCCGCGCTCTCCTGCTCTCGCTGTCCGAGGTGGGCTCCGATCCCGGGGCCGGCCGGAAAGGCCCTCACGTGGTGCTGATGTCTGGCACGAGCTGGGCGGGCACCTCCACCCGTGCCCATGTGCTCGCCCCGGTGGGCGCCGTTCTAAAACCGTCGGAGCGATCACTGCGGGCCGTTGGGGAGTCGGTCTTCACCACGCACTTCCTGTACGACGACAACGGCCGCCCGATGGGCCTCTCCGCGGTGGACCCCAAGACACGCCCAGCAGCGGCGCGCGAGCTGGCGCAGAAGCTCGGCTCTCCGGGACGTGGCGGCGGCCCCAGCCCTCTTGAACAGGAGCTCGCGAAAGTCACCGACGACCGCCGCCGACGGGCGATCCTGCTCGTGGGCAGCTACAAGGAGGCAAACACCGTCGCCATGGCGCTGCACGACCTGGACCGATGGCGCGACAGGGTGCGCGTTCTCGCAGCCGACGACGCGGATCTGGAACAGGCCGTGGGCCCGTCGGGGTCGACGCTCCGGGCGTCGGGCCAGGGAGCGGTGACCGTTCTGAGGCGTGGAGATCTGGCGTCCTTCGCCGAGGACTGCAGCGCGGAGATCCTGGTGGCCCCCCTGATGGCGGTCGAGCGCGGGCACAACATCCTCAACGCCCAGCGCAACGCCGCCTTCGGGACCGCACTGTTCCTGGCGCGCCCGCACCCCCGCCCCGACGACCTGTCGCTGGCCGTCTTCGCCATCAACGACTGGGCCTCGCGCTTCGTACGGAACGAACCCGGCCTGGAACAGGGAACTTTCGGCAAGCTCGCCGCCGACGCGGAGGACCTCGACGCCGCCGGCCTCGCCTTCCGCCATGTGGCCCGGGCGGAGTGGCGCAGGCTGCTGGCACGCCGGTACATCTACTCGCGGCTGTCCGACCGGGAGAAACAGTCCTTCACATGGGACCAGCTGGTCACCATCTGGCAGGTCATCGGCCGACTCGTCCGAGGTGGCGTCCCTGCCAGGGTGGTGTTCGTCGACGCGCGATTCGCCCCGCGAACGGCCCGGGCCCTCTCGCCGGGGTCCTTGTCGACGCAAGTCCCTTCCCAGGACGGACTGTTGACAGGACTGCGCGATGTTCTCGCCCCCTACTTCGGCCCGTCGGCCGATCCCTCCGCCTTTCCCGACTTCGGCGACCCTGCCGTGGCCCAACTCCTGTACGCGCCGCTGTACAAGGCATTGCGCGACCTCACCCATCACGTCTCCTGAACAGCCCCGCCGTACCCCCTGCCCCGGAAGGCGAACCACCATGGCCCTGCGCTACAACTCCGTCCGAACCGCTTGCTGGCTTCCGGCCTCTCCCGATGCCTCCCACGTCGCCCGCTACCGCGCGCTTCCGTTCCCCGAGCAGTGGCGAGATGCCTTGCTCGACCTGTGCAGCGCGGGCCGTGAGAAGCGATGGGAGACAGTGCCGACCTGGCGCATGGACCAAGTGCTCCAGACCTTCGCTCCCGACCTGCTGGTACGCCCGCGCCCCTCGCAGTACCGGGGCGAGGAACCGGACTACTGGCTGTACGCACCCCACTCGTCCCCGGCCCCGCTCCCCGATCCGGCCTTCCAGAGCCTGTTGGGGGCCTGGCTCCGCGACCTCCGCCCGGAACCCGAGCACCGTTCCCGCGTCGCCGAGGTGCGGGCCCTGTTCCAGGAGGAACCGCCCCAGTGGCAACAGGACGTCGAGGTGGAACTGCTCAAGTGCGTGACGACCACAGGCGGAACCGCTGCTCCGGACCCCGGCCAGTTCCAGTTGACCACCGACTGGCTGGCCCAGAGGATCCTCTCTCTGGAGCCGTACGACTTCGGAGCGGGACGGCTGCGTTTCCGGGCGATGCCGCGCGGGCCGCAGGACCAAGGTGCCGAGCTGGTGTCGCAGGCACTGCCGCACGAAGGCACTCGCGGCACGGAGTGGTACTCGGTGGTCCTGAACATCACCCTCCACACGGTGCCCTTCGAACCGCTGCCGCGGTTCCACTTCCACACCCACATCCGGCGGTACGCCACCCACGTCGGTGCGAAGTCCGGCCGCCTCCACCTTCCCTTCGGGCGCAGGACAACGGTCATGCTGCGACCGCGCGTGCCCTGGCTGCCCGGTGCGCCGCTCAGCGACCGGTTCGCCGTGGCCCGGCTCGCATGGCTCCAGGGAGTCTACGACTGGGTGGGCGGCGGCCCGGCCGGCATGCTGCGCAACATCTCCCTCACCGACCCGTTCCCCGACGCGCAGGCCCTGCTTGCCGCACCTGCCGGATGGATCCAGGACGACATGCGCGCGGCTGTCGTGTACAGCACGGCCATGGGGTCGCACGAGGTGGGCGCCGGTCTGATGTCCCACCAGCGCTCCGCCATCACCGAGTGGGCCGAGAAGGCACTGCCCGAGGGGCTTCGCCCCACCGCACCTCTCGTCCGTACCCGCCTCTCCGGCAGCGCACCCGCCAACCCCCGGCAGGACCCTTCCGAGGCGGCAAAGAAGGCGGAGGCAAATCTTCGTCGCGCTGAAGCCCGGCGGAAGGGAGCCGCGTTCGCGTTGGGCGACCTCAGCCCCGGGGTGGACGCCGGTGTGACTCCCGTACTGGAAGCGCGACTGCTGTGGCAGACGCCGACGATGCGCGACATCACCGTCGCGGCGCTCATTGCGCACTTGGACCTGAAGGGCGACGGCGGCGCCCCCGACGCTTCGTCCACATACGACACCAGCCCGGTGGTCCTCGAATGGCAGATGCCTGAGCTCGTCGTGCGTCTGCGGTGCCTGAAGCTGTCACGTTCCCTCGGCGGCGACCTGCCCCTTCCCGACGGGATCCGGCATTCCCGTGAAGCCGTCACGACTGCGCTCGCCGTGCGTCGTACGCAGACCGCCGAGTTCGTCGCATCGGACCAAGCCTCGCCCGTACCCACTCTCGCGCTGGTGGAAATCGACCGCGCGAAGGACTTCTCCTCCCCTGCTCATGATCCGAAGTTCGCGCTGCGCCTGGGGTGCGCCGACGCCAAAGTACTGACGCAGTTCATGGCCGTACCGAAGAAGACCAAGGGTTACAACAGCGAGAAGAACGCAGAATTTCGTGCTGCCAAAGCATGGGACGACGGTCTGCGACAGTTGGGCGTGCGCGTACATCCCGAGCACAGCCTCGGCGAACAACTTCCGCAAGGGCTGCGGTACTTGGCCACCTGGATGGTGCGCAAGAACGGGCGCAGTCGCACCCGCTGGGCCAGCCATGTTCCCGTCGCGGTCCTCGTCACACCTCAGCCGTCGGGGGAAGGCACCGCCCGGGTGCAGGGCTGGGACGAGCAGGCCCGGGCCTGGGTGCCGTACCCGGTCATGCTGCTGCAACTCACCCGCCGTGCCGAAGTTCCCCGACACGCGGTGCCTGCCCCGCGTAACACCGGTGAACCGACGAGTCTCCCGTCCTGGTGGACGGACCGGGCGCAACAGCGTCGGAGTGCCGAGGAATGGTTGGAGAAGGTGTTGCGCTCCGTTCGAGACACCCCCACCGTGTTGCTCGTGCACGGCCAAAACATGCGCTCGCACTGGACCTGGCTGCAGGACGGCAATGTGGTGGCGGACAAATTCCGCGGCGGCCACGCCCCCGCCCGCCGCCTGGATCCGGATCTGCGGATCGTACGGGTGCGCAGCGCACGCGGCCGCGAAACTGCGCAGTGGTGGGGCCTGAATCCGGACCCGACCAGCGCCAACGGTCTTCCGGCCCACCTGTGGACCGATCCATCTGCTGCCCCGGGCGAGGCACGTGTCTTCTGGTCGACCACACCCAAGGCTCAAACCTTCAAGCTGTCTGTAGCCGCGGACAAGCTGGCCCCACGGGTCAATACCAAAGGAAAACTGACCATCGACACGGGCGAAGCCGCCTGGAACCCCGGCCTGGTCGAAGTCGCCGTGATCGGCTGCCACCCGCAGGACGGGGACGTGCCCGAGGCCCTGGCACTGGCCGTTCATCAGTTGCGGCAGGCTCCCGATCTGCCAGACGCGTTGAGCCTTCCGCTGCCGCTGCACCTCGCGGGCCTGTCTCAGGAGTACGTCCTCCCCACCCGCGCCGAAGAGGACTCGACTCCGGAAACCGACCAGGTGGCAGACGCAAACCCGGATGTGGCGGCTGCACCGGGCCTGGCCCGCATGCCGGAACCGGCCGAGCACGACGAACAGTTGTCGCTCTTCGAGCCATCCGCGGGAGCCCCCGCACCCTAAACGGACAAACTCCTTCTGGCCTTCTGGCCTTCTGGATTGCTGGCAATTGCGCATGGAGGGGTGGTACAGAACAGAGGCCCATCCGACGACCCACCCGTAGCAGCATCAAATGGCAATTGAGTCCGCGCCGTGCCATTCCGGAGGGATAGCAACGCATCATTCACCCGCGTATGACCTGCTGACGGGCCCCGCAGACGGACCCCGATACCTCTCGTCGAGGTCCTCCAGTCGGGCCGACAGTGCACGCGAGCTCCGCCCAAGGCTCGCGCCCCGCAAAGCAAGAACGCGCCATCACATCGGACCGATGATCCGTTTCGCAGGGAACGGCACCCCTTCGCCCAAGCGCATCCGGCAGCGCCGGAGCAACGCTCAGTCCGAACCGTACAACTTGCACTTCCGGTCAGCTGACACTTGATCAGAGCGAGCGTCGGATGAGCGTCACATGTGATGCATATGCATAAAACCGCAGGCCAGAGGCCCTTGGCAGCGGATTCGAGGCCGGGCAACGTGCTCCACCTGATGCGGCATCCAAAACACGTCGAGATTCTCATCCAGACCATAAACCTGCAGGTCAGGCACCCTTCGCGACCGGCTCCAGAATCGCCACACACTCCACATGATGCGTCATAGGAAACAAATCAAACGCCCGAAGCGTCCGCACCCGATACCCACCCTCCCGGAAATACCCCAGGTCCCGCGCCAGCGCAGCCGGATCGCACGCCACGTACGCGATCCGTCGTGCCCCCAGCCCCGCCAAGTGCTTCACCGTCTGCTTGCCCGCGCCCGCGCGGGGCGGGTCCAGGACGATGAGGTCGGCTTCCGTGATGCCCGTGCGCGGGAGGACCGAGTCGACCTTGCCCTGTTCGATGCGGACGCGGTCGAAGGACGCGAGGTTGTGGCGGGCGTCTTCCACCGCCCGCTTGCCGGACTCGATGCCGAGCACCGCGCCCTTCTCGCCGACGCGGTCCGCGAGGGCGCCGGCGAAGAGGCCCACGCCGCAGTAGAGGTCCAGGGCCGTGTCGCCCTTGCGGGGCGTGAGGCCCTGCATGACGGCCAGCATCAGGGTTTCCGCCGCCTTCGGGTGGACCTGCCAGAAGCCGCCGCTGCCCACCCGGTACGTGCGGCCGTCGGCGCGTTCGCGGACGAAGGGGCGGCCGTGGACGCGGTGCGTTCCGCCGTCCTTCTCGCCGATTCGCATCACCGAGACCGGCTTGTCCAGTTCGACGATGGGCAGGCGTGCGCCCGGCTTCGGGGCCAGGATCACCTGACGGTCCTGGGAGCCCGACGCCGCGATCGCTTCGATCGACGCCATGCCCGACCAGTCGCGCTCCTCGATGCCGAGTTCGGAGACGCCCTCAGCCGCGATCATGCAGTGCTCGATCGGCTCGACCTCGTGCGAGCGGTGGCGGCGCAGGCCCGCGTTGCCGTCCGCGTCCACCGCGTACTGCACGCGCGTGCGCCAGGACGGGACCTCGCCGGGCGGGAGCTTGTCGCCCTCCGCGGGCATGACCGTGCCGTCCCAGCCCGCCTCCTCGGGGGTGAGTCCGGCGAGGCGCTGGAGCTGTTCGGCGATGACCTCGCCCTTGAGGCGGCGCTGTGCGCCCGGCTTCGCGTGCTGCCAGTCGCAGCCGCCGCAGCGGCCGGGGCCCGCGTAGGGGCAGGGGGCCTCCACGCGGTCCTTGGACGGGTCCAGGATCGACACCGCGTCCGCGCGGAGGAAGCGTGCGCCCTCCTCGCCCTCCGTCACGCGCGCGACGACCTTCTCGCCGGGCAGCGCGTGCCGCACGAAGAGGACCTGGCCCTCGGCCGTGCGGGCGATGCAGTGGCCGCCGTGCGCGACGGGGCCGATCTCTACCTCGTACTCCTTGCCGATCAAAGAAACGGCCGACTCGGCGGCGTCCGCCCGCGCGTTCCCCGCCTGCGTTTTGTTCGGTTCTGCCTGCATGGCGGGGTGACTCCACTACGTAAAGGAAAAAGGGCGACGGCCGGACTACAGCCCACCAGTCTACGTGGGTGTCGTCCGGCCGCTCGCCATGAGCCCGAAGGCCCTCCCAGGGCCCTACGCCTTCTTGCTCGGTTCCTTCTTGCTCGGTTCCTTCTTGTTCTGCTCCTTCGCGCGCCTCGGCTTCTCCACCGGGCCCCGCCGCACCGCACCCGGCGCGTTCCACTCCGAGCGCCTGCGGGCCCGCTTCTTCGCGGCCTCGGAGGAGTCCAGCTGGTAGGGGACGGACGTGACCATGACTCCCGGGGTGAAGAGGAGGCGGCCCTTGAGGCGCAGGGCGCTCTGGTTGTGGAGCAGGTGCTCGTACCAGTGGCCCACCACGTACTCCGGGATGATCACGCTGACGACGTCGCGCGGGCTCTCCCTGCGGAGGTTCTTGACGTACTCGATGATCGGGCGGGTGATCTCGCGGTACGGCGAGTCGAGGACCTTCAGGGGGACCGTGATGCCGCGGCGCTCCCACTCCTCCTTGAGGGCCTTCGTCTCCGCCGGGTCGACGTTGATGCTGAGGGCCTCCAACGTGTTGGAGCGCATCAGCTTCGCGTACGCCAGCGCGCGCAGCGTCGGGCGGTGGATCTTGGAGACCAGGACGATCGAGTGGACCCGCGAGGGGCGCACGCTGTCGTCGTTCGGGGTCTCGGGGGCGGCGATCTCCTCGGCCACGCGGTCGTAGTGACGGCGGATCGCCGTCATCGTCACGTAGAAGATGCACATGCCGAGCAGCGCGACCCACGCGCCGTGCGTGAACTTGGTGACGAGGACGACCACCAGGACGAGGCCCGTGAAGAACGCGCCGAACGTGTTGATCGCGCGCGAGCGGATCATGTGGCGGCGCTTCGTCTGGTCCTTCTCCTTCGCCAGGTGGCGGTTCCAGTGCCGGACCATGCCGATCTGGCTGAGCGTGAAGGAGACGAAGACGCCGACGATGTAGAGCTGGATCAGGCGGGTCGAGTCCGCGCCGTAGATCACTACCAGCAGTGCGGCCGCGCCCGCGAGCAGCACGATGCCGTTGGAGAACGCGAGGCGGTCGCCGCGGGTGTGCAGCTGGCGCGGCAGGTAGCGGTCCTGGGCGAGGATCGAGCCGAGCAGCGGGAAGCCGTTGTACG
Organism: Streptomyces sp. Je 1-369; assembly: GCF_026810505.1. Lineage (NCBI taxonomy): Bacteria > Bacillati > Actinomycetota > Actinomycetes > Kitasatosporales > Streptomycetaceae > Streptomyces > Streptomyces sp. Je 1-369. The sequence goes on along the minus strand of NZ_CP101750.1, from coordinate 6,647,744 downwards.
CGGTGTTGGCCGCGAGGAACAGGACCAGCGCGGTGGCGGCCGCCAGGACCAGGAAGAGGAAGCTGCCGTGGCCGAAGACCGCCTCCGCGACCTGGGAGATCACGGGGTTCTGGACGTAGTCGCTGCCGACGGGGACGCCGTTGTGGATGAGGTCGTGCGCGGGCTTCTCGGCCATGTGCACGTTGGTCGCCATGGCGAGGCCGATGATGCCGCAGAACATGGTGACGGCCAGGCCGCCCATGAGCGCGAGCGTCGTCGCGGCGTTCTTCGACTTCGGCTTGCGGAAGGCCGGGACGCCGTTGCTGATCGCCTCGACGCCGGTGAGCGCCGCGCAGCCCGAGGAGAAGGCCCGCAGGAGCAGGAAGATGAGGGCGAAGCCCGCCAGGCCCTGGTGCTCGGGCTTGATCTCGTAGTCGGCGGTGGGCGAGTTCATCGTGTCGCCGAGGACGATGCTCCGGAAGGCACCCCACGCGATCATGATGAAGACGCCGGCCACGAAGACGTACGTCGGGATGGCGAAGAGCTTCCCCGACTCCTTCACGCCCCGCAGGTTCATCAGGGTGAGGAGGAAGATCACGGCCACCGCGCAGAGCACCTTGTGCTCGACCACGAACGGCACCGCGGACCCGAGGTTCTCGATGCCCGAGGAAATCGACACGGCCACGGTCAGGACGTAGTCGACGAGCAGGGCGCTCGCGACGGTGAGGCCGGCTCTCGGGCCGAGGTTGGTGTTGGCGACCTCGTAGTCGCCACCACCACTCGGGTACTCGCGCACGTTCTGGCGGTAGGACGCCACCACGGTGAACATCAGCACGACGACCGCTACGGCGATCCAGGGGCTGAAGTGGTAGGCCGACACACCCGCGATGGAGAGGACCAGGAGGACCTCTCCCGGCGCGTACGCCACAGACGAGAGCGGGTCGGACGCGAAGACGGGGAGTGCGATGCGCTTCGGCAGGAGCGTTTCTCCGAGCCGGTCACTGCGCAGTGCGCGCCCGATGAGGATCCGTTTGGGCACGTCGGTCAGTTTGGACACGGAGAGGATCGTAAGCGTTCGAATGGGGGCGCGCCCACCCACCACCCCCAACTGCTCCTCTCATCTGCCTTGTGCGATCCTGCGCCCCTCCGGATGGGTGGAGTGCGCCTCGGAGTGCACTCCGGGGCGCTCGGATGTGCGCTCCTGGTCCGCCTGTCCGCGGCGCGCCTCCGCCGCCCTCGCCTCGGCCCGGCGTATCGCCGTCGACGGCCACCACGCCGCGCGTCCGAGCAGGAGCAGCGCGGCCGGCAGGATCATGACGCGGATCACGAACGCGTCGAGCAGGACGGCCACCGCGAGGACGAGGCCCATCTGCTTCATCTCCAGGATGTGCAGCATCACGAAGCTCGCGAAGACCGTGACCATGACGATTGCCGCGCTGGTGACGACCTTGGCGGACGACGTGATGCCGTCGATGACCGCCTTCCGCGTGGGCACGCCGTTCAGGGCCGCTTCGCGGATCCGGCTGACGACGAAGACCTGGTAGTCCATCGAGAGCCCGAAGAGGATCACGAAGAGGAAGAGCGGTACGCGTGAGGAGATGCCGCCGAGCGAGACGAAGGAGAGCAGTTCCTCCGCCCAGTCGCCCTGGAAGACGAGGACGAGCACGCCGAGCGCGGAGCCCACGGAGAGCAGGTTGAGGACGACGCCGAGCAGTCCGAGGACGACCGAGCGGAACGCGAAGACCGTCATCACGAAGGTCATGAGGAGGAGGAAGCCCAGGACGAGCGGCAGCTTGTCGTTCTGGTGTCCTACGTAGTCGACGCCGCGCGGTACCTCGCCGGTGACGGCCGTCTCCACGCCGGGGAGCCTGCCGACGGTCGCGGGCAGGTAGGTGTGGCGGAGGTGGTCGAGCGAGTCTTCGGCCTTCTTCGAGTACGTGGGGTGCGGAACGTTGAGTTCCAGGGTTGTGGTCCTGCGGTCCTCGGAGGAGCGGAGGAGGGGACCACCGGAGGAGTTCCCGTCAGCCGCGCTGCTCACGTCGGCGGGGCGCGCGAAGAGCGGGTCCGTCTGCGCCCTGCGCTCCAGCGCCCCCAGCGCCTCCCGCACGTCACCGGCCTGCGAGGCCTCCGCCCGCACCACCACCACGTGCCGCACCCGCTGCTCCGGGAATGCCTGGAGGAGTCTGTCGTACCCCCGCATCGCCGGGATGTCGCGCGAGAAGCTGTCCCGCGCCGGGTTCTTCAGGTTCATGTCCAGCGCGGGGAGCGCCAGCCCGAGCATCACGAGGACCGAGAGGCCGAGCGTGAGCGCGGGGTGCTTGCGGGCGGGGGCGAGCAGGAGGTTCCAGGCGCGGCCGGGCTTCTTCTCGCCGTACGTCCGGACCGTCTTGCCCCGTGCGACGCGCTTCGCCGCGCGCCGTTCCGTCCGGCGGCCGAGCTTGACCAGGAGCGCGGGCAGCACCGTCACCGAGCTGACCATCGCCACGGCGACGACCAGGATGGTGCCGGTCGCGAGCGAGTCGAAGATGACGTCACGGGCCAGGAAGAGCGCGGTGGTGGAGACGATCACCGCCAGTCCCGATACGACGATCGCGCGGCCGGCCGTCGCCGCGGCGGCCTCGACCAGCGCCTCCGAGGTGGGGCGGCCGCCCGCGCGGGCCCGCTCCTCGCGTTCGCGCTTGAGGTAGAAGAGCGTGTAGTCGACGCCGACGGCCATGCCGATCAGCAGGATCATGCTCATTCCGACGCCCGTGTCGGGCAGCAGGTGCGACGCCACCATCGCCAGGCCCATCGTCGCCACGATCGAGGTGACGGCGAGCAGCAGCGGCACGCCGACCATGACGACCGAGCCGAAGACCACGGCCAGTGTGATCAGCGTGATGGGCAGCGTGATCGCCTCGGAGAACTGCAGGTCCTTGTTGCGCTGGTCGTCGACGCCCTTGCTCACGGAGGCGTCGCCGGTCTCCTCGATCGCGAGCCCCGGGTGCGCCTTCGCCGCCTCGGCCGTCTGCTCCTGGAGCGGTGGGACCCGCTCCTGGTCGTCCTGTTCGGTCCCGGTGAGCTCGACCGGGATCCGCAGCACGCGTCCGTCGGCGGAGGGCACGGGGGCCTTCACCGAGGCGACCTCGGGCAGGGACTTCATCCGCGCGGTGATGTCCTTGACCGCGGCGTCGGCGGCCGTCTTGTCCAGCGGGCCCGGCTTGCTCATCGAGCCCGACGCGTCGCGGATCAGTACGTGTTCGGTCGACCGCGGCTGCACGCCGCCCTCGGTCGCCAGGGCCTCGGCCCGCCCCGCCTCGCCGACGCGGAAGTCCTCCGCCGTCGCGCTGTTCATGCCCGCGGCGATTCCGCCCCCCAGGCAGAGCACCACGAACACCAGCCAGCCGATGACCGCCCGCCCTGGATGCAGCGCGCTCCACCGGGCCACGCGCACCGTGACCGATCGCTTTCTCATGACTTCCCCCGCCTCTGTTGTTGGCCTCTACCGTTGCTTCATGTGTAAGTGGAGACTGACAGGTGAAGGAGTGAGCCGTCAACTGTCATACGAGGGAGGTGCGAGGGACGCCTGGAGGGGCTTCGGGGCGGGCCCGCGGGAATTGACAGTGGTTCCCGTCATGCGTAAGCCTTGGCTGACGGGTTTGACGGGTTTCGGGACCAGCGCGAAGGCGGATCATGGACAGCGCAGAGCTGCTCGCCTTCCTCTCCGCCGTCGGCCACGCCCAGCGGATCCGGATCATCACCGAGCTCGCCCCGGGGCAGCTGTACGTCAGCGAACTGGCGCGGCGACTCGGCGTCTCCCGCCCCCTGCTCTACATGCACCTCGAACGTCTGGAGAAGGCCGGTCTCGTCGTCGGCCGCCTGGAACTCTCCGATGACGGCAAGGCGCTCAAGTACTTCGAACTGGCGCCGTTCGACGTGCGGTTGAACGTGGATACGATCCTCGCGGCCGTCCGGCAGGATGCGTCGGACGAGGCCGGCCGGCAATCCGGCGAGGCCGGTCAGCAATCTCCAGAGGGGTCTTAATGGACGACGTGATCATTCCGGTCGCCTTCTTCCTGATACTCGCCGGCGCGATCGTCGCCGTCGCGTACTTCCAGACGCAGCGCAACCGCGAACGCGACCGGCAGTACGCCGAGGCGATGCACGAGTATCGCGAGGCCGTCGAGCGCGCCAGATCCGAGCAGGAGTCGACCCGCCTCCAGCTCGTCGAACTCGGCCACCGTCTGCAGAACGTCGAGAGCCTGCTGCGCAGCGTCGACTGACCTCTCACCTCCGACGGGCCCCTTCGCGTCTCCGGCGGGCCCCTTCGCGTCTCCCTGACTGAGTACGCGGGTGAGTGCCCGGGACCCGTTGCGGCTTAAGCTCGTCTCTTGGCAACGCCGCACGCTGTTGCCCCGTGGTTGCCGGCACAGTGACAGAAATGAGTGAGCACGATGTTTTCGCAGGTCAGCGGGATGACCAGGAGTGCGGGGTAAAGGACAGGTGCACATCGTCATCATGGGCTGCGGGAGAGTCGGCTCCGCTCTCGCCCAGAACCTGGAACAACAGGGGCACACGGTCGCCGTCGTCGACCAGGACCCCACGGCCTTCCGCCGCCTCGGCGCCGGGTTCGGCGGCCGCCGCGTGACCGGCGTCGGCTTCGACCAGGACACCCTGCGCGAGGCCGGCATCGAGGAGGCGGGCGCCTTCGCCGCCGTCTCCAGCGGCGACAACTCGAACATCATCGCCGCCCGCGTGGCCCGCGAGATGTTCGGCATCGAGAACGTCGCGGCCCGCATCTACGACCCGCGCCGCGCCGAGGTCTACCAGCGCCTCGGCATCCCCACGGTCGCCACGGTCCGCTGGACCGCCGACCAGATGCTGCGCAGGCTGCTGCCGTCCGGCGCCGAGCCGCTGTGGCGCGACCCCACCGGCGGGGTGCAGCTCGCGGAGGTGCACGCGTCGCCCGCGTGGATCGGACACAAGATCAGCCAGCTCCAGGAGGAGACCGGCGTACGCGTCGCCTTCCTCACCCGGCTGGGCGAGGCGGTCCTGCCGACCTCGCAGACGGTCCTGCAAGAAGGCGATCTGGTGCACGTCATGATGCGCACCGACCAGGTCGACAAGGTCGAAGCCGCGTTCGCCGAAGGCCCCGAGGAGGGCGGTCACTGATGAGGGTCGCCATTGCCGGAGCCGGTGCGGTGGGACGTTCCATCGCCGGGGAGCTCCTGGAGAACGGCCATGAGGTCCTTCTCATCGACAAGGCGCCGACCGCCATCTCGGTCGAGCGCGTCCCGCAGGCCGAGTGGCTGCTCGCCGACGCCTGCGAGATCACCTCCCTCGACGAGGCCGCGTTGCAGCGCTGCAACGTCGTGATCGCCGCGACCGGCGACGACAAGGTCAACCTCGTCGTCTCGCTGCTCGCCAAGACGGAGTACGGCGTCCCGCGGGTCGTCGCCCGCGTGAACAACCCCAAGAACGAGTGGCTCTTCAACGAGTCCTGGGGCGTCGACGTCGCGGTCTCCACGCCGCGTCTGATGTCCGCGCTCGTCGAGGAGGCGGTGAGCGTCGGCGATCTCGTACGGCTGCTGCGCTTCAGCCACGGCGACGCGAACCTCGTCGAGCTGACGCTGCCGCCCGAGTCGGCCCTCGCGGGCACGCAGGTCGGCGACGTGCAGTGGCCCGAGGACACCTCGCTGGTCACGATCATCCGCGGTACGCGCGTCCTCGCGCCGACCGCGGACGACTCCCTCGAAGCGGGTGACGAGCTGCTGTTCGTCGCGGCGCAGGCGCGGGAGGAGCAGTTGGAGGACCTGCTTTCGGTGCGGCGCGAGAGCTAGCCCCGGGGCTCTGTACGTGGATGGGGGGCGCCCGGCGATTGCCGGGCGCCCCCCATCTCGTATGTCCGCTGCGGGTACGTCGTGGCTGGGCGCGCAGTTCCCCGCGCCCCTGAACGCCGCCCCTTCGGGGCGTGTTCTCACGCCTCGCGGCGTTCCCGTTCGCGCTCCTTCTCCGCCTTCTCCGCCGCTTCCATCTCGGCGAAGACGTCGATCGGCGGTGGGGCCTTCGCCAGGAAGACCCAGGTCAGGTAGACGGCGAGGAGGAACGGGGGGATCTTCAGGGCGATGAGGACCCAGCCGAACTGCGTCGTGTCCGCCCACCAGTACAGCGGGAAGAGGATCGCGCACTTGGCGAGCAGGATCAGGCCCCAGGCCCAACTGGCCTTCGCGTACGCCTTCTTGCGTCCCGGGTTGCGGGTGCGCCAGGAGAGGTTCTCCTTGAAGACCGGGCCGAGGATCAGGCCGATCAGCGGCACGCCCGCGAGGGTCGTGATCATGTACGCCAGGGCGAGGCCGAGGGTGTAGAGCATGCCCGGCAGGTAGAAGTCCTTGGCGTTGCCGGTCATCATCGCGAAGACCACGCCGAAGGCGACCCCGAAGACACCGCTGAAGGCGTGTTTGACGGTGTCCCGCATGACCAGGCGGACCACCACGAGCACCACGGACACCGCGAGGGCCGCGATGGCCGACATGTGCAGGTCCTTGTTGATCGTGAAGATCGTCACGAAGAGCAGACCGGGGAGAACCGTCTCCACCATGCCCCGCACGCCGCCGAAGGCTTCGAAGAGCGCTGCCTCGGTCACGGCCCGGGAATCTGCGTCCTGGCCCGCGTTTCCGTGGTCCGTCGGCGCGTTCCCGTGGTCCGTCGGCTTGTCGAGGGACGTCACCGGCTACTCCCGTCCGAGGGGTCTGAGTTCGTACTTCGGGTTGAAGAGCACCCGGCGGCCCCGGCTCTCCGAGATCCGGCCGGACGCGATCAGCTTGCGCCCCGGTTCGATTCCCACGATGGAGCGCCTGCCGAGCCACACCACGTCCAGCGCCGCCGAGCCGTCGAACAGCTCGGCCTCCAGGGCGGGAACCCCGGCGCGTGGGCGCAGAGTGACCGTGCGCAAGGTACCAGTAACGGTGACTATCTGGCGGTCACGGCAGTCGCCGATACGGACGCAGCCCGCTGTCTCGGCGTCCTCCCGCAGCTCCTCCGACTCCAGATCCTCCTGGGAGGAGGAGAGCCGGTCGAGCATGCGCCGGAAACGGCCCGCCGGCTTGTCGGAACCAGAAACAGCACTCATACACGAAGCGTACCGGGGGGCGCCGACACAGCGGAAAGGGGTGCGCTCATCTGTGCTTATGTCCGCTCAGTATCCGCTGCCCATGTCCGCTCACTACCCGCCGGGAACCCCGTTGAAGCGAGCAATCCGGTCACCTCTCGGAAGGATCACTTCTCGAACCGGTATCCCATTCCGGGCTCCGTGATGAAGTGCCGCGGGTGCGCGGGGTCCGCCTCCAGCTTGCGGCGCAGCTGCGCCATGTACACGCGCAGGTAGTTCGTCTCCGTCCCGTAGGAGGGCCCCCAGACCTCCTGGAGCAGCTGCTTCTGGCTGACCAGGCGGCCGGTGTTGCGTACCAGCACCTCCAGGAGGTGCCACTCCGTGGGAGTGAGGCGTACGTCGCGGCCGCCGCGGTTGACCTTCTTGGCGGCCAGGTCGACGGAGAAGTCACCGGTGTCGACCATCGCGTCGTCGTCGCCCGTCCCGGTGGGCTCCGCCCTGCGTACGGCGGCGCGCAGCCGGGCGAGGAGTTCGTCCATGCCGAAGGGCTTGGTCACGTAGTCGTCGGCGCCCGCGTCGAGCGCCTCGACCTTCTCGTCCGAGCTGTGCCGGGCGGAGAGGACCAGGATGGGGACGCGCGTCCAGCCGCGCAGGCCCTTGATGACCTCCACGCCGTCCATGTCGGGCAGACCGAGGTCGAGCACGATCACGTCGGGGTGGCGGGCCGCGGCGACCTGCAGCGCGGTGGCGCCGTCGGGGGCCGAGTCCACGTCGTACTTGCGCGCCTTCAGGTTGATCACGAGGGCGCGTACGATCTGCGGCTCGTCGTCGACCACGAGCACCCGGGTCATGCGTACCTGCCTATCTTTGTTTCCGTGGTTTCCGGTGGTCACGAGGTGACCTGGGACGACAGCTCGGGGCGGACCGGCGGACGTCCGGCCGCCGCCCGCAGGGTGAGGACCATGGTGAGGCCCCCGCCGGGGGTGTCCTCGGCGGCGAGCGTGCCGCCCATGGCCTCGACGAAGCCGCGGGCGACGGCGAGGCCGAGGCCCACGCCCGCACCCCGGGGAGCGTCACCGTAGCGCTGGAACGGCGCGAAGATGCGGTCTTTGGCACTGTCGGGCACGCCGGGCCCCCGGTCGACGACGCGGATCTCGACCCGCTCGCCGAGGGCGCTGGCGGAGACCTTGACGGGCTGTTCGTCGGGTGCGTATTTCACCGCGTTCTCGACGATGTTGGCCACCGCCCGCTCCAGGAGGCCCTTGTCGACGGCGACCATGGGCAGCGTCTCGGGGATGTCCAGCTCCGCGGTGCCGTCGGGGACGCCGCCGAGCGCCATGGGGACGACCTCGTCGAGGTCGACCTCGCGGATCAGCGGGGTGACGGTGCCGGTCTGCAGGCGCGACATGTCGAGGAGGTTCCCGACGAGGTGTTCCAGGCGGTCGGCGCCCGCCTCGATGCCTTCGAGGAGTTCCGCCTCGTCCTCGTCGGACCACTCCACGTCGTCGGAGCGCAGGGAGGACACGGCGGCCTTGATGCCCGCGAGCGGGGTGCGCAGGTCGTGGCTGACGGCGGCGAGCAGGGCGGTGCGGATGCGGTTGCCCTCGGCGAGGGTGCGGGCCTGGTCGGCCTCGGACTGCAGGCGCTGGCGGTCCAGGACGACGGCTGCCTGCGCGGCGAACGCGGCGAGGACGCGGCGGTCCGCGGCGGGCAGGACCCGGCCGGAGAGGGCGAGCGCCATGTGATCGCCGACGGGCATGTCCACGTCGGCGTCCTCGGGGCGCTCCAGCGGGCGCCCGTCGCCGACTCTGCCCGCGCAGGTCCACGGGTCGGTGTCGCCCGCCCGTTCAAGGAGGGCGACGGACTCCATGGCGAAGGTCTCGCGGACGCGTTCGAGGAGGGCTTCCAGGCTGGTCTCGCCGCGCAGCACGCTGCCGGCGAGGAAGGAGAGTATCTCCGCCTCGGCCCGCAGCCGGGCGGCCTGGTGGGTGCGGCGGGCCGCGAGGTCCACGACGGAGGCCACCGACACGGCGACGCCCACGAACACCGCGATGGCCACGATGTTCTTGTTGTTGGAGACCGTCCACAGGTGCAGCGGCGGCGTGAAGTAGTAGTTGAGGAGCAGCGAGCCGACGGCCGCCGAGGCGAGCGCCGGGATCAGCCCGCCGACCAGCGCGGCGGCGACCGTGAGCGTCAGGAACAGCAGCATGTCGTTGGCCAGGCCGAGGTCCGCGTCGATGTGGGTGAGCAGCACCGTCAGGACTGCGGGTCCCGCGACGCCGACCAGCCAGCCCCCGATGGCCCGGGACCTGCCGAGGCGCGCGCCGCGGGCGACGGGCAGGCCGCGCCCCTTGGCGACCTCGCCGTGCGTGACGATGTGCACGTCCAGGTCGGGGCCCGAGTCGCGGGCGACGGTCGCGCCGACGCCGGGCCCGAAGACGTACTGCCAGGTCTTGCGGCGCGAGGAGCCGAGGACGATCTGGGTGGCGTTGACGCCGCGGGCGAAGTCGAGGAGGGCGGCGGGTATGTCGTCGCCGATGACGTGGTGGAAGGTGCCGCCGAGGTCCTCCACGAGGGTGCGCTGGACGGCGAGTTCCTTGGGGGACGCGCCGGTGAGGCCGTCGCTGCGGGCGATGTAGACGGCGAGGATCTCGCTGCCTGAGCCCTTCGCGGCCATGCGGGACGCGCGGCGGATCAGGGTGCGGCCCTCGGGGCCGCCGGTCAGGCCGACGACGATGCGTTCGCGGGCCTGCCAGGTGGAGCGGATGTTGTGCTCGCCGCGGTACTGCTGGAGGTACTCGTCGACGCGGTCGGCGACCCAGAGCAGCGCGAGCTCGCGCAGGGCCGTGAGGTTGCCGGGCCGGAAGTAGTTGGAGAGGGACGCGTCGATGCGGTCGGACTTGTAGATGTTGCCGTGCGCCATGCGGCGGCGCAGCGCCTGTGGCGACATGTCGACCAGTTCGATCTGGTCGGCGCGGCGCACCACCTCGTCCGGCACCGTCTCCTTCTGCCGTACACCGGTGATCGACTCGACGACGTCGCCGAGCGACTCCAGGTGCTGGATGTTGACGGTGGATACGACGTCGATGCCCGCGGTGAGGAGCTCCTCGACGTCCTGCCAGCGCTTGGCGTTGCGGGAGCCGGGGACGTTGGTGTGGGCGAGTTCGTCGACGAGGGCGACCTCGGGGGCGCGCTCCAGGACCGCGTCGACGTCCATCTCGGTGAACGCGGTGCCGCGGTACTCCAGGTCCCTGCGGGTCACCTGTTCGAGGCCGTGCAGCATCACCTCGGTGCGCGGCCGGTCGTGGTGCTCCACGAAGGCGACCACGCAGTCGGTGCCGCGCTCGATGCGGCGGTGGGCCTCGGAGAGCATCGCGTACGTCTTGCCGACGCCCGGTGCCGCACCGAGGTAGATCCGAAGCTTGCCGCGTGCCATGGCCTCATTGTCTTCCCGAAACTGCTGTGTACGCAGAAACTGCTGTGTACGCAGCGTCGACCTTACGGCCAACAATTCCGGCAATACGGACGAGGGGGTGCGGGGACACTGTCCTTGACACAACCCTGATGGGTCGGGGCGGGGGCGGTGGAGGGCCTGCTCAGAGCGTGCCGAGCTCGCCGTCGCGCAGTTCGATGACCCGGTCGGCCAGGTCGAGCAGTGCCGCGTCGTGCGTGGCGACGAGGGCGGTGACGCCCTCGCTGCGGACGACGGCGCGCAGCAGCTCCATCACGGCGAGGCCGGTCTCCGCGTCGAGCTGGCCGGGGCGCGCCCCGCGGCGGCGTACACCCCGACGCCCCGCATCGGCAGCGGCCGTTCGTCCGCGCCCCGCACGGTGGCGTACGCAAATGTGGCCCGCAATGGTCCGGACGAACCGGAACCATCGCGGGCCACCGCGCAGTTGAGGGGCCTGCGCCCCGGGCGATCACCTAAGTGATCAGCACACCTACAGGATCAGCCCACCTAGGTGATCAACGCACCTCAGTGATCAGCGCACCTCGGTGATCTCGGGGCCGCGCTGCAGCTGCCCCATGCCGCCCGAGAAGCGCGAGCCTTCCTGCTGATCCTGCTGGACGCCCTCGGCGACCATCTGCGCGTCGTCCGGCAGCTTCAGGACGATCGGGTCGCGCGGCGCCATCGGGCCCTCGCCGCGGACGACGACGGTGTCCCGGAAGATCTGCTCGAGGAGCCCCGCGGCCTGCGGCTGCACCGCGCCCTGGCCGGAGATCACACCGCGCAGGAACCAGCGCGGGCCGTCGACGCCGATGAAGCGCACGACCTGCACCCCGCCCGTGCCGTCCGGCAGCTGCACCGGCACCTGGGCGCGCAGCTCCCAGCCGAGCGCGCCCTCGACCTCGTCGATGACACCGCCCTGCTGGGTGATGCCCGAGGCGATCTCCTCGCGGACCTCGCCCCAGATGCCCTCCTTCTTGGGGGCGGCGAAGCCCTGCAGCTGGATGGCGCTGTCCTGGAGCACGACGGTGGCCGCGACGATCGCGTCGCCCGCGACCTCCACACGCAGCTCCATGCCCTCGACGCCCGGCACGAAGAGCCCACCGAGGTCCACACGGCCCTCGCCGGGCTCACGGACCTCCGAGAGGTCCCAGGGACCGTCGGGGCGGGGCTCGGGCTCGAGCCTCACGCGCGACCGCGCGGCGTCGGCGGAGTCCGCGGGCTCGTCACCGTGCACGTCGTCGACGACCTGCTCGTCCGCGCCCGCCGCGTCCTCGGCGGCACTGTCCTTCTTGCGACGTCCGAACACGTCACTGTCCTTCCCGGTCGGATACGACCGATGCGTATCGATTCCCACCCGTTTGTTCGCCCGGGCTCACGCCCGGACCGCTGCCCACGGCGGCATGGCCGCCTGTGGACCCGAAGCCCCCCTCGGCCCGCGCCGATTCGGGAAGCTCCGCGACCTCCTGGAAGCGAACCTTCTCGACCTGCTGGACGACCAGTTGGGCAATCCGGTCGAAACGCTCGAACCGCACGCTGTCGCGCGGGTCGAGATTCACCACGATCACCTTGATCTCTCCACGGTACCCGGCATCCACCGTCCCCGGGGCATTCACCAGAGCGACACCGCAGCGGGCGGCGAGCCCGGAACGGGGGTGCACGAACGCCGCGTACCCCTCCGGTAGGGCGATGGACACCCCGGTGGGCAGGACCACCCGCTCGCCGGGGGCCAGTTCGCAGGACTCCGTCGTCCGCAGGTCGGCGCCCGCGTCACCGGGCTGCGCGTACGCGGGCAGCGGCACCTCGGGGTCGACGCGCCTGATCAGCACGTCCAGTTCACGGGAGGGCATCAGGGGTTCACCTCGAAGGCGCGGGCGCGCCGGATCTGGTCCGGGTTGTTCATGGCGGCCTGGATCTCCTCCGGGCGGCCGTTGTCGATGAAGTGGTCGACCTTCACCTCGATGAAGAGGGCGTCGGCACGGACCGCGACGGGGCCTTCGGGGCCGCCGATGCGCCCGGTGGCGGTCGAGTAGATCTTCCGTCCGGCGACGGCGGTGACCTCGGCTTCCAGGAACAGCACGGTGCCCAGCGGTACGGGCCGCACGAAGTCGGTCTCGAGGCGGCCGGTCACGGCGATCACGCGCAGCAGCCAGTTCAGCGAGCCCAGCGTCTCGTCGAGCGCGGTGGCCAGGACCCCGCCGTGGGCGAGGCCGGGGGCGCCCTGGTGCGCCTCGCGTACGGTGAACTCGGCGGTGATGGCCACGCCCTCGCCGGCCCGCGCCGCGAGGTGCAGTCCGTGCGCCTGCCCCTCGCCACAGCCGAAACAGTGCTCGTAGTGGGCACCGATGAGCTCACCGGGGGCGGGTGCGTCGGGGTGGCGGACGGGCGCTATGGCGTCGGCCGGGGGCGTCAGAGCTGCAGATGTACCACTCACAGGCGCAGACCTTACCTCCGCGTCAGCGCGGCAACCGCACCGTGCCAAGCTTGGTTCCATGCAGCCTTACGAAGAACGCCTGACCGCGCCCCGTTCGTGGTGGTTCGCCTCGGTCCTGGTGGGTGTGGCGATGGCCCTGATCCTGCTGCCGTTCGGCACGCTGCCGCTCCTCGGCGGCCTGGTCGGCGGCACGGCGGTGGCGGCGGTCGTCACCAGCGCGTACGGCGCGGTGCGGATCCGCGTGGTGGCGGGCTCGCTGGTCGTCGGCGACGCGAAGATCCCGGTGTCCGCGCTGGGCGACGCGGAGGTCCTGACGGGCGAGGAGACGCGCGCCTGGCGTTCGTACAAGGCGGACCCGCGCGCGCACATGCTGCTGCGCGCCTACATCCCGACGGCCCTGCGCGTGAACATCACGGATCCCGAGGATCCGACTCCGTACGTGTACATCTCCACGCGGCACCCGAAGGAGCTGGCTGCGGCCCTCGACGCCGTGCGCCAGAGCGCCGCGTAAGGGGCGCGGGGCGCGGACTCAGCGCCCCAGCTCCCGGGGGATCTCCCCCATCCGCAGCGGGTCGGCCGGCTTCTCCAGGGGCGGCAGCGCGGGCAGCTCGTCCCACGGGACCTGGTTCTTGCTCAGGTCCTTGCGGATCCGACCGGCCAGCTTCCTGGTGTCCCGGCGGTTCATGACCGCGCCGACCGCCGCGCCCACCATGAAGGGCATGAGGTTCGGCAGGTTACGGACCATTCGCTTCATGATCTGCTGTCGCAGCTCGCGCTTCATCTGGCCGCCCAGGGCGGCGTTCAAGGTCGCGGGTTTGGTGACCTCGACGCCGCGTTCCTGCGACCAGGAGTTCAGGTAAGCGGTGCTGCGCTGCTTGAGGTTGCCTTCCGGCCGCAGGCCGTAGACCTCGTGCAGCTCGGCGATCAGCTTGAGTTCGATGGCGGCGACGCCGGTGATCTCCGCCGCGAGCTCGGCGGGCATCGCGGGCGGCACCGGCAGCATCGCGGCGGCGCCCACTCCCGCGCCCACGGTGGACGTGGCGTTGGCGGCGCCCGCGATGAGCTTGTCCGCGAGCTGTTCGGGGCCGAGGCCCGGGAACTGCTTGCGGAGGGTCGCGAGATCGCGGACCGGGATCCGCGGGGCGTTCTCGATGAGCCGGTCGGCGAGATAGCCGATGCCGGCCTTGGCGCCGCGCCCGCCCTTGCGCACGCCTTCCTTCACTCCGTGCGTGACGGCGGCAACACGGCTCCCCCTGGACCCGGCCTCATCGGCACTCCTTGCGGTCCTGGGGGCCTTGTCGGCCGCCGTCGCGCCCGGCACCGCCTCGAGGGCGTTCGCCGGTTCGAGCGAGGCTGCTCCGTCTGCTGAGGAGCCTCGCCCGTCGTCACGTGCGCCGACGTCCGAGACGCCGGCTTTGTCCGCCCCGCGCTTGCGGAAGCGGCGCTTCCGGAACGGGGTCGAGCCAGTCACGGCCGACCCCGCCTCAGTCGCAGTCGCGGCAGATCGGCTGGCCGTTCTTCTCCTTGGCCAGCTGGCTGCGGTGGTGCACCAGGAAGCAGCTCATGCAGGTGAACTCGTCCTGCTGCTTCGGGAGCACGCGGACGGCGAGCTCCTCGTTGGAAAGGTCGGCGCCGGGCAGCTCGAGGCCCTCGGCGGCCTCGAACTCGTCGACGTCGACTGCTGAGGTCGACTTGTCGTTCCGCCGTGCCTTGAGTTCCTCGATGCTGTCCTCGTTGACGTCATCGTCGGTCTTACGTGGGGTGTCGTAGTCCGTTGCCATGTCGCTCTCCCCCTCTGGGTGTCTGCGGGTGTCTCCAGCGCACGTAACGCGTGAGAGGCCGGACTTGTGCCCGACCTGAGGCGGAGATTTTGCCTCACATCAAGGTCTGTTACTCAATCGACACCCAACCGCACCTCTGAAGAGGCGTTCTGTTGGATGGCGATCGGGACCGTACACGGTCCCTGTGCTGCGCTTCACGGGCGCCACCCCGTGTACTTCCCGTGATCAAGACTCCCGAAAACCCGGATTTTCCCGGCTTTCCGACGACTTTCACGATCACAGAGAGTAGACGGCCGAAAAATCGCCTCTGTGATCGATCGCACACATCATCCCCGGGGTCCACCCCTGGAAATTACGCTCAAAGCGAACACATCAGCGCGTCTGCGACTGCATCTCAGAGGGGCAAGGTGACTCGCATCACGAGCCCTCCCCCCTCACGCGGCTCCGCGATGATACGGCCCCCGTGAGCCCGCGCCACCGACCGGGCGATCGACAGGCCGAGACCCACGCCCTTGTCACTGCCCGTCCGCTCCGTCCGCAGCCTGCGGAACGGTTCGAAAAGGTTGTCGATCTCGTACGCGGGCACCACCGGGCCCGTGTTCGACACCACCAGGACCGCCTGGCCGTGCTGAGCCTCCGTGGTGACCTCGACCCAGCCCTCGTCCTGCACGTTGTACCTGACGGCGTTCTGGACGAGGTTCAGGGCGATCCGCTCCAGGAGGACGCCGTTGCCCTGCACGACGGCAGGACCGCGCTCCCCGCGGATCTCCACGCCCTTCGCGTCGGCCTCGCTCCGCACCTGGTCGACGGCGCGATCGGCCACCTCGGCGAGGTCGACCGGTTTCCGCTCCACGATCTGGTTGTCGCTGCGGGCGAGCAGCAGCAGACCCTCGACGAGCTGCTCGCTGCGCTCGTTGGTGGCGAGCAGCGTCTTGCCGAGCTGGTGGAGCTCGGGCGGCGCCCCGGGATCGGAGAGGTGCACCTCCAGGAGCGTGCGGTTGATCGCCAGGGGGGTGCGCAGCTCGTGCGAGGCGTTGCCGACGAACCGCTGCTGGGCGGTGAACGCCCGCTCCAAGCGGTCCAGCATCTCGTCGAAGGTGTCCGAGAGCTCCTTCAGCTCGTCGTCCGGGCCGTCCAGCTCGATGCGGCGGGAGAGGTCCGTGCCCGCCACCCGGCGCGCGGTGCGCGTGATGCGACCGAGCGGCGAGAGCACGCGGCCTGCCATCGCGTACCCGAAGGCGAAGGCGATCACGGCGAGGCCGAGCAGGGCGAGCAGCGAGCGGCTGAGCAGGTTGTCGAGGGCGTTCTGACGCATCTGGTTGACGCACTCGTTCAGGGCGCGGTTCAGCTGCGCCTCGGTCGGCTGCTCCGGAAGCCCCTGGAAGTTGGCACAGGTGCTGCTGCTGACCGTGGACTTGCCCGTGACCCTGAACGGCAGGTCACTGCCCACGTTCAGGGCCTGGGCGGCGAGCAGGTAGATGATCGAGAGCAGCAGGATGCCCGCGATCAGGAACATGCCGCCGTAGAGCAGCGTGAGCCGTATGCGGATGGTCGGGCGCAGCCAGGGGAACGGCGGCTCGGCCTTCCTCGGGTCCCACGTCGGCTTCGGAGGCGCGGCTGGCGGCGCCGGTGTCGCGGCCACCGCCGGTCAGATCCGGTAGCCGGAGCCCGGCACCGTCACGATGACGGCGGGCTCGCCGAGCTTGCGGCGCAGGGTCATCACCGTCACCCGGACGACGTTGGTGAACGGGTCCGTGTTCTCGTCCCAGGCCTTCTCCAGGAGCTGCTCCGCGGAGACGACAGCGCCCTCGCTGCGCAGCAGCACTTCGAGTACGGCGAACTCCTTGGGGGCCAGCTGGATCTCCCTGCCCTCGCGGAAGACCTCGCGGCGGTTGGGGTCGAGCTTGATCCCGGCGCGCTCCAGGACGGGCGGCAGCGGCACGCTGGTGCGCCGTCCGAGGGCACGCACGCGTGCCGTGAGCTCGCTGAACGCGAAGGGCTTGGGGAGATAGTCGTCCGCACCGATCTCCAGGCCCTCGACGCGGTCGCTGACATCGCCCGACGCGGTGAGCATCAGGACGCGGGTCGGCATGCCGAGCTCGACGATCTTCCGGCAGACGTCGTCGCCGTGGACGAGCGGGAGGTCCCGGTCGAGCACCACGACGTCGTAGTCGTTGACGCCGATGCGCTCCAGGGCGGCCGCTCCGTCGTACACGACGTCGACGGCCATGGCCTCCCGGCGCAGTCCGGTGGCCACCGCATCGGCGAGCAGCTGCTCGTCCTCGACGACGAGTACGCGCACGTCGCTGTCCTTCCTCTGTGCCCCTGCGGGCAGGTCTGTCTTGGGGTAGGCCTCCATCCTGCCCCTTTCGGCCATAAACCGGCTGTAAGGCGGCCTGTCGACGTGATCGGGCCACGGGAATGCCGGATTTTCTCGGGCGGTTGAGGTTTCTGCGGAAGGGAGCCAGGGGAGGACGGCCTTACACCCGCGATCACGCTTTGTATGTGGCGCGCCACGAACCGCTTTCCCAGAGCGGCTTGAGACGTGATCGCCCCTTCTTTGAGGGCACACCCCCGTGCCATCGACCCACGACCCAGCCGAGGGGGCGCAACCATGGACGCATTCACCGCAGGTCTTCTGCAGCGCATAGAGGCCACGGAGACCGACCTCACGAAGGCCCGTGAGACGGGAGACGACTTCCTTGCCGAGGTCGAGCTGGCGGAGCTGGAAGATCTCCACCGCCTGGCTGCCGAGCACGGTGTCGAGGTGGGCGCACTCCACGCCTGACCGAGCCCCGGACATCTGAACGGCGAGGGCCCCGACACCTGGACGAGGTGTCGGGGCCCTTCCGTCTACGCGAGCTGTCTATCCGGGCCGCCTACGCGGGCGCCTCAGTCGTGCCAGGCGCCGAGGTCCTCCAGGAGGCCCTGGAGCGTCTCGAAGAGGGCGGGCGGGGCGGCGACGGCCAGCTCGCCCGAGAGGGCCTCTCCGGGGCGGCCACCGGTCAGGGCGCCCGCTTCCCGCGCGACGAGGTCGCCCGCCGCGAAGTCCCAGGGGTTGAGCCCCCGCTCGTAGTACGCGTCGAGCCGTCCCACCGCGACGTCGCACAGGTCGATGGCGGCCGATCCGGCGCGCCGGATGTCGCGCACCTTCGGGATGAGGTGGCGGGCCACCTCGGCCTGCTGGGCGCGGCGCTCGGCGATGTACCCGAAACCGGTGCCGATCAGGGCCTGGTCGAGGGAGGGGGCGGGGCGCACGCGCGCGGGTGTGTCGTTGATGTGGGCGCCCTCTCCGAGGACCGCGCGGTACGTCTCCCCGCGCATCGGGGCGTGCACGACCCCGACGAGCGTCTCGCCGTCCTTGCGGGCGGCGATGGACACGGACCAGTCGGGGCGGCCGTAGAGGTAGTTGACGGTGCCGTCGATGGGGTCGATGACCCACTGGACGCCGCTGCTCCCTTCGGAGCTCGCGCCCTCCTCGCCGAGGACGCCGTCGGCCGGCCTGCGCTCCGCGAGGAAGTCGGTGATCAGCTTCTCGGAGGCGATGTCCATCTCGGTGACGACGTCGACGGCGCTGGACTTGGTGGCGGCCACGCCGAGGTCGTCGGGGCGTCCGTCGCGCAGGAAGGTCCCGGCGCGGTGTGCGGCCTCCAGGGCGACGGCGAGGAGTTCGGCCTTGAGGCCGTTCGGGTCGCCGGCCGGGGCGTCGGTCGGGAAGGTCACGTGGGTCACGGCTGGGGTCCTTACGCGTACGGGCTGTCGGCGCCCGCGGCGGCGGGCTTCGGGGCGCGGGCGGGGCAGCAGCCGACCGGGCAGAGGTTGTGGCTCGCGCCGAGAGAGCCCAGGGCGCAGGGGTTCACGGGTGTGCCGCTCTCGGCGGCGGCGCGCTCCAGGACCAGGTCCCGGATGGCCGCGGCGAAGCGCGGGTCGGCTCCGACGGTCGCCGAGCGCCGGACCGGGAGGCCGAGCTCCGCGGCCTTGGCCTCGGCCTCGGTGTCGAGGTCGTACAGGACCTCCATGTGGTCCGACACGAAGCCGATGGGGACCATGACGACGGCGGGGACTCCGGCGCCGTGCCGCTCCTCCAGGTGGTCGCAGATGTCGGGCTCCAGCCACGGGATGTGGGGGGCGCCGCTGCGGGACTGGTAGACGAGCTGCCAGGGGTGCTCGGTGCCGGTCTCCTCGTGGACGACGTCGGCGATGAGGCGGGCCACGTCCAGGTGCTCCTTGACGTACGCACCGCCGTCGCCGTGGTCCTCGACGGGGCCTGAGGTGTCCGCCGCCGCGTCGGGGATCGAGTGCGTGGTGAACGCGAGGTGCGCGCCGTCCCGCACGTCGTCGGGAAGGTCGGCGAGCGACTTCAGGACTCCGTCGATCATGGGGCGTACGAAGCCGGGGTGGTTGAAGTAGTGCCGGAGTTTGTCGATCTTCGGCAGCTCCAGGCCCTCGGACTCCAGGACGGCGAGGGAGTCGGCGAGGTTCTCGCGGTACTGACGGCAGCCCGAGTACGAGGCGTACGCGCTGGTGGCCAGGACGAGGATGCGGCGGTGGCCGTCGGTGACCATCTCGCGCAGGGTGTCGGTCAGGTAGGGCGCCCAGTTGCGGTTGCCCCAGTAGACCGGCAGGTCCAGGCCGTGCTCCGCGAAGTCCTTGCGCAGGGCGTCGAGCAGGGCGCGGTTCTGGTCGTTGATGGGGCTGACCCCGCCGAACAGGAAGTAGTGCTGCCCCACCTCCTTGAGCCGCTCCTTGGGGATGCCGCGCCCGCGCGTCACGTTCTCCAGGAACGGGACGACGTCGTCCGGGCCTTCGGGGCCGCCGAACGAGAGCAGCAGCAGGGCGTCATACGGAGTGGGATCCAGCGCATCGGACATGTATCCGATCCTGCCACCCACCACTGACAGGCGGAAAACGGCCTCCGCCGTCCGGAAAAACAACGGTGGGCGCCAGGCCCGGAAATCACGGTGCACCGGACCCCGCAGGAGCCGTAAGCTGTATCGACCATCTTCATGCCTTACCGGGACCTCCCGCCGGGAGCCGCCCCGGCGTTTCAGCGGAGTCCCACGTGCCCAGCCCCTACCGCGCCCTCTTCGCCGCCCCCGGCACCAAGGCGTTCTCCACCGCCGGGTTCCTCGGCCGCATGCCGCTGTCGATGATGGGCATCGGCATCGTGACCATGGTGTCCCAGCTGACCGGCAGGTACGGCCTCGCGGGCGCGCTGTCCGCCACCGTGGCACTGTCCGCGGCGGCGATCGGGCCGCAGATCTCCCGGCTCGTCGACCGGTACGGCCAGCGCCGGGTGCTCCGCCCCGCGACGCTCGTGTCCCTTGCCGCGGTCGCGGGGCTGCTGCTCTGCGCGAAGTTCGAGACGGCCGACTGGACGCTGTTCGTCTTCGCCGCGCTGGTCGGCTGCGTGCCGAGCGTGGGCTCGATGATCCGGGCGCGCTGGGCCGTCCTGTACCGCGGCACCCCGCAGCTCCACACCGCGTACTCCTTCGAGTCGGTGGTGGACGAGGTCTGCTTCATCTTCGGGCCGATCATCTCGATCGGGCTCTCCACTGTGTGGTTCCCCGAGGCCGGACCGCTGCTCGCGGGCGCCTTCCTGGCCGCGGGTGTCTTCTGGCTGACGGCGCAGCGGGCCACCGAGCCGGTGCCGCACCCGCGCGAGCACCACACCAAGGAGTCGGCGCTCCGCAGCGGGGGGCTACAGGTGCTGGTCGCCACGTTCGTCGCGACCGGCGCGATCTTCGGGTCGATCGACGTGGTGACCGTGGCGTACGCGGAGGACCAGGGTCACAAGTCCGCGGCGAGCCTGGTCCTCGCGGTCTACGCGCTCGGCTCCTGCGTGGCCGGCGCGGCCTTCGGGCTCGTGCACTTCAAGGGGTCGCCCGCCCCCAGGTGGCTGCTGGGTGTCTGTGCGATGGCCGTGAGTATGATCCCGCTGCAACTGGTCGGGAACCTGCCGTTTCTGGCCGTGGCGTTGTTCGTGGCGGGCCTCTCCATCGCGCCGACGATGATCACGACGATGGCCCTCGTCGAGCAGCACGTACCACGCGCGAAACTGACCGAGGGCATGACGTGGGTGAGCACGGGGCTCGCGGTCGGCGTCGCGCTCGGCTCCTCCGCGGCCGGCTGGGTCATCGACGCCGCGGGGTCGGGGGCCGGGTACGGGGTACCGGGGATCTCCGGAGCCGTCGCGGCCGCGGTCGGATTCCTGGGGTATCGCCGGCTGAAGCGGCCGGTTCCGCAACGGGGAGGGTCCCATGAGCACGGGCACGGGCAGCGGGAAGACCACATCGACGTGGCGTAACTGGGCGGGCAACGTCACCGCGCGACCGGCCCGGGAGGCCACCCCCGCCTCGGTCGACGAACTCGCGGCCGCCCTGCGCCGGGCCAGGGAGGACGGCCTCAAGGCGAAGCCCGTCGGCACGGGGCACTCCTTCACGGCGGCCGCCTCGACCGACGGCCTCCTGATACGCCCCGATCTGCTGACCGGCATCCGCGGCATCGACCGCGCCGCGGGCACGGTCACCGTGGAGGCCGGCACCCCGCTGAAGCGCCTGAACGTGGCGCTCGCCCGGGAGGGCCTGTCGCTCACGAACATGGGCGACATCATGGAGCAGACCGTCTCCGGGGCCATCAGCACCGGCACGCACGGCACGGGCCGCGAGTCGGCCTCGATCGCCGCCCAGATCGCGGGCCTCGAACTGGTCATCGCGGACGGCACGGTCCTGACCTGCTCCGCCGACGAGAATCCCGACGTCTTCGCCGCCGCGCGCACAGGACTCGGCGCGCTCGGTGTGATCACCGCGATCACCTTCCACGTCGAGCCGATCTTCTTCCTGACGGCCCGTGAGGAGCCGATGGCCTTCGACAAGGTCACCGACGACTTCGATGCTCTCGTCACCGAGAACGAGCACTTCGAGTTCTACTGGTTCCCGCACACCGGCAATTGCAACACCAAGCGCAACAACCGCAGCCCGGGGCCCGCTGCCCCGCCCGGCAAGGTCAGCGCCTTCGTGGACGACGAGTTGCTCTCCAACGGCCTCTTCCAAGTGGTCAATTCCGTGGGCCGGGCCTTCCCCGCCGCCATCCCCGGCATCGCCAAGGTCTCCAGCAAGGCGCTCTCCGCGCGGACGTACACGGACATCCCCTACAAGGTCTTCACCAGCCCGCGCCGGGTGCGGTTCATGGAGATGGAGTACGCCGTTCCGCGCGACGCCCTCGTGGCGACCCTGCGCGAGCTGAAGACGATGGTGGACCGCTCGCGGCTGCGGATCAGCTTCCCCGTGGAGGTACGCACGGCGCCCGCCGACGACATCACGCTCTCCACGGCGTCGGGCCGGGAGACCGCGTACATCGCCGTCCACATGTACCGGGGCACGCCCTACCAGGCGTACTTCGCGGCCGCCGAGCGGATCTTCACCGCGCACGAGGGGCGGCCGCACTGGGGCAAGGTGCACACGCGCGACGCGGAGTACTTCTCCAAGGAGTACCCCCGCTTCGGCGAGTTCACCGCCCTGCGCGACCGCCTCGACCCGGACCGCCTGTTCGGCAACGGCTATCTACGGCGGGTCCTCGGCGCCTGACACTCCTCTACGGAGTGGGCGTTCCGCCCTGCTGGGGTTCGCCGCCGGTGCCCGAGCCCTTCGAGGGCGCGGGCGTCGGGCTCGGCGTGGGCGTGGGCGTCGGATCCGTCTTGGAACCGTCGTCTCCGGAGTCGGAGCCGTCGCCCTTGTCCTTGTCCGGGTCCGTGCCGGTGCCGTTTCCGGTGTCGTCCTTCGAGCCGGAGTCGGTGCCGTTGCCGGTGCCGTTGTTGTCGCCCGTGCCGTTGCCCGAGTTGTCGCCGCCGGTCCCGTTCGGGTCCTGCGACGCGTTGTCGCCACCCTTCTGGGAGCCGTCACCCGTGCCCGGCGTGCCGTCGTCCGACGGCTGCCCGGAGGGCTCGTCGGCGGGCGGGGGCTGCTTCCTCGAAGAGGAGTTGTGCCCCGAGACGCCGTTGCTGATCGTGGTGCCCTCGCCGCCGCTGAGGTCCTTGCCGGACACCAGCTCGTACGTGGTGATGCCCGCCATGGCGACACCGAAGACGACGGCCGCGGCGATCAACGGCCGCTTCCAGCTGCGGACCTGCGTGCGGTGCGTGGTGCCCTCGGTGAACTCCTCCGAAGGGAGCGCGGGTTCGAAGGCCGTCGTCGGCGCCGGCACCTGGGCGGGACCCGTGGTGCGCAACACTCGCGTGGCGTCGTCGTGCGGCAGCGCCTGCGTGGCGTCGACCGCCCCGAGGAGCTGCGTCCTCTCGGCATCGGCACCGGCCGCCGCCGAAGGCAGCAGCGTCGTGGCGTCCGCGTCGCCCGCGGGCGGCGGCACCGTAGTGGGGTCCGTGCCCGCGGCGGGCAGCACCGTGGTGGGATCCGCCGCGGGATCCGCGTCACCGGCCGTGGGCAGCAGCGCGGTCGCGTCGGCATCGGTGCCGGGCGCGGCCGTCTCCGGTCGCCCCCACGTCGTGGTCACCGGCCCCGTCGCGCCAAGAGCACCCGTATAGGCGGAGGTTCTGGCGGAGGTCCTGAATGTCTCGGGCACCTGCGCCGCGGCCGTCACCGGAACCTGCCGCGCCTTCGGCTTGGCCTGCACCGTGACGTCACGTATCTGCTCGCCCGTACGCCTGAAGAAATGCTGGAAGACGGTACCGCCACAGGTCGCGATCGCGCTCACGACACCGGCGCCGAGGATCGTCCCGTAGACACCGAGGTTCGAGGCGAGCTTCGCCGCCACGACCGCGGCGATGGCGCTCCCCGCCACCTGCGGCACACTCAGATCGAGGCGCCGCTTCTCCTCCGGCTCCCCCTGGTCCTTCGACTCCTTGCCGGAATCCGGCTTTTCACGCATCTCCGACCCTTGCCTGCCTTTCTCGTCCGACTACACGAGAAGGGGACGTATGGGCGAAGTGATTAGTTCCGTTTCTGCCGTTTCCGTGAAGTGCGCCACCCGCGCACGCGCGGCGCAGGGCAGGGGCGGGCGCCAACTCCCGCCCTCCAAGAGAAGTTCGGCGGCGCGGCGGTCCACCCGCGTGGCCCGAATGGAGTACTGTTGCGAGCCCTGGGTCCGGTCTCCCGCCAGGGTGCCCGGGACCTTGCCAGGACCGCCGGGTGGGGGGCTCGCTGCACAGGGTGACGAACGTCGTCACTTAGCGTTGCGAAAAGGTAACCGTGCCATAACGGCGATCCAGGGCCCCTGCCCGACACGCCGGGCAACTCGGCAAGGTTGTGGCAGGCTGCACCCGGGCAGGCCACACTCGACTAGCGGAAGCAGCGACGCACGTGACGTCGGCAGGCACCACCCGGGAGGTCCCCATGCCCGAACTGCGTGTCGTGGCCGTCAGCAACGACGGCACACGGCTGGTGCTGAAAGCTGCGGACAGCACGGAGTACACGCTTCCGATCGACGAACGGCTGCGTGCGGCCGTCCGCGGCGACAGGCCCCGACTCGGACAGATCGAAATCGAGGTGGAGAGCCACCTCCGCCCCCGCGACATCCAGGCACGTATACGAGCCGGTGCCAGCGCGGAAGAAGTGGCCCAGCTCGCGGGCATCCCCGTCGACCGCGTCCGTCGCTTCGAAGGACCCGTGCTCGCCGAGCGCGCCTTCATGGCGGAGCGCGCCAGGAAGACTCCCGTACGCCGCCCCGGCGAGAACACCGGACCCCAGCTCGGCGAGGCCGTCCAGGAACGGCTCCTGCTGCGGGGCGCGGACAAGGAGACCGTCCAGTGGGACTCCTGGCGCCGTGACGACGGCACCTGGGAAGTCCTGCTCGTCTACCGCGTCGCGACCGAGCCGCACTCCGCGTGCTGGACGTACGACCCGCCACGGCGGCTCGTCCAGGCCGTGGACGAGGAGGCCCGTTCGCTGATCGGCGAGACGGACGACATCGCCGCGCCCGAGCCCAGCTTCCCGTTCGTGCCGCGCATCGCCCGGCTGCCAAGGGACCGCCCCTCGGACCGGCCGCTCGACCGTGCCCTGGACCGTCAGCTGGACCGCCCGAGCATCCCCGCGCCTCCCGCCGATCCGCCGGAGGAAGGGGTCGGAGCGGGCGCCGCGGTCGCCGAACAGGAGCGCGACTCCCTGACCAGCCTCCTGGAGGCGGTGCCGAGCTTCCGCGGCGACATGGTGGTGCCCGAGCGCCCCTCGGCGGCCACCGCGGAACTGCCGCCGTCCGTCACACCCGTCGCGCCCGTCTCGGAGGAGCCCGAGCAGGAGCCGGACGCCGAGGAGCCCCCGGCCGCAGCCGGAGCGGGCGCCGCCTACGCGGACGTGCTCATGCCGCGTTCGGTGGCGAGCCACCGTGACCGGCTCGTCGGCTCGACGGACCGTCAGGCGGAGGCCGACGGTGTGCGACCGGGCCGGCGTGCGGCGGTCCCGAGCTGGGACGAGATCGTCTTCGGCACGCGCCGCAAGAAGCAGGAGTAGCCGCAAACCAGCCAGTCTCTATGGAGAGGGGGTCCACACCGCGCGGTGTGGACCCCCTCTCCATAGAGCTGCCTTGGAGACGGCCTCAGCGGCCCGAAAAGCGCTACTGCGGGTCCGGTCCCGTCGCCACGGGACGCGCGGAGTCGGCCGACCACTCCGACCACGAGCCGACGTACAGCGCGGCGGGAATGCCCGCCACGGCAAGGGCGAGCACCTCATGGGCGCCCGAGACGCCCGAGCCGCAGTAGACGCCGATCTCCGTGGTGTCGGCGGCGCCCAGCTTCTCGAAACGCTCCGCCAGCTCGGCGGCGGACTTGAAGCGACCGTCCGAATCGACGTTCTCCGTAGTGGGCGCCGAGACCGCGCCGGGGATGTGTCCGGCCACGCTGTCGATCGGCTCCACCTCGCCGCGGTAGCGCTCGGCGGCGCGGGCGTCCAGGAGCAGGCCGGAGCGGGCCAGGGCCGCGGCGGAGTCCGCGTCCAGCAGGTCCTTGCTGTTCGGCGCCGGTACGAAGGAGCCCTCGGCGGGAGCCGCACCCGCCCCCTTCTCCAGCGGCCCCGTCCATGTGTCGATACCGCCGTCAAGGACGCGCACGGCCGCGTGACCCGTCCAGCGGAGCATCCACCACAGACGTGCCGCCGCCCAGTTCTGGCCACCGTCGTACACCACGACGCCCCGGTCCTCGGAGACCCCGGCCGCCCTCATCACGGCGCCGAAGCGGTCCACGTCGGGCAGGGGATGACGGCCTCCGGCACCAGCGGGGCCGGCCAGGTCAGCGTCGAGATCGACGAACGCGGCCGATGGGATGTGGCCTTCCTCGTACGCGGAGCGCAGCGAGCCCTCGTGGTGCCAGCGGACGTCGAGCAGGACCGGCGGATTCTCGCCCGCCAGCTCGCTGGCGAGTTCGGATGCGGAGATGATGGCATTCATGGCCCCATCCTTGCGTACGGGGTAGTCGCGCCGCCAAGGTCCGGCTACCCTGCTCCGCCGGACACGGCCGAACACGGGGCGTATGGAAACATGCACGCCCTGTTCGATGCACGGACATCGCCCGGCATTCACGCGTTCACGGATGAGAAGCAAGAAATCGGGCATCTACCGCGGGAAGCGGATGGTGCGGCGCGGCTACCGCGCGCACATGCGAACAGGAACCGAGCGGCCGACACGAAGGCCGAGGAGAGGGTGACGATGACCGAGGCGCGGGCGAATGGGGTCTCCCCTGAACAGAGCTCGGCGGAACAGAGCTCGTCGGACCCCTTCGGGAAAGTGCGGCAGGACAGCGGGGGGACGGGCCGGCACAGGCCCGGTACGCCCTGCTGGGTGAGCCTGATGACGCGCGACCTGCCCGCGACCCAGGAGTTCTACGGGTCACTCTTCGGGTGGGAATTCCGGCCGGGCCCCGAGCAACTCGGACCTTATGTGCGGGCCCTGCTGGACGGCCAGGAGGTGGCGGGCATCGGCCGACTGCCCGCCGACCGCCACCTGCCCATCGCCTGGACGACCTACCTGGCGACGGACGACGCGGACGCGACGGCGGAGGCGGTGCGCCACTGCGGCGGCACGGTCGGCGTGGGCCCGCTCGACGCGGGCGACGCGGGGCGTCTCGCGATCGCGTCGGACCCGATGGGCGCCGTGTTCGGCCTCTGGCAGGCGGCGGCCCATCTGGGCACCGCGGTGGTCGGCAGGCCGGGCACGCCGACCTGGAACGAGCTCCTGACGCTGGAGACGAGCAGCGTCGTCAAGTTCTACCAAAACGTTTTCGACTGCACCGTGGAGGCCGTCGTCTCGGCGGACCTCGACTACGTGACGCTGCACGTGGACGGCCGCCCGGTCGCGTCCGTGCACGGCCTCGGCCAGGCGCTGCCGCGCGACCGGGGCCCGCACTGGATGACGCACTTCGAGGTCGCCGACGTGGACGAGGCGGTGGAGCGGGTCGTCGAGCTCGGCGGGCACGTCATCAAGCCCGCCTGGGAGGCGTCCTACGGCCGGATGGCGACCGTCGCGGACCCGGAGGGCGCGGCCTTCACCCTCGTACGTTCACGGGTGGACGCCTGAGTCAGACGCGGGCGGCGGCCGTGTCGACCGGCAGCACGTCGGGCGACAGGGCTCCCGCGCGCGCGGTCGCCGCCGTCGTCCTGCGCCGGTGGTGACGGCGGCACAGCACCTCGTAACCCACCTCGTCCGGCGACTGGTTGACATCGCCGACGACCACCTGCGCACCCTCGACGACCATCTCGCCGCCTATGGTGCGGGCGTTGTGCGTGGCGCGTGCGCCGCACCAGCAAAGGGCCTCGACCTGGAGCACCTCGACGCGGTCGGCGAGCTCGACCAGGCGCTGCGAGCCCGGGAAGAGCTTGGAGCGGAAGTCCGTGGTGATGCCGAAGGCGAAGACGTCCAGGCCCAGGTCGTCGACGACCCTGGCGAGCTGGTCGATCTGGCCCGGCGCCAGGAACTGCGCCTCGTCCGCGATCACGTAGTCCGCGCGGCCGCCCTGCGAGAGGTGGTCGACGAGGTGGGCGTAGAAGTCGAAGTCGTCGGCCGCCTCGACCGCGTCGGTGACGAGACCGAGCCGGGAGGAGAGCTTGCCCTCGCCCGCGCGGTCGTCCCGCGTGAAGATCATCCCCTGGAGTCCGCGGGCGGAACGGTTGTGCTCGATCTGCAGAGCCAGCGTGCTCTTTCCGCAGTCCATCGTTCCGGAGAAGAACACCAGCTCGGGCATGGGGAGTGGAAAACCTTTCGGGGCGGACGGGGAGGCGGGGCGGACGGGCGGCGCGGGAGGGCGGAACCCGGTCAGGAGCGTACTTCGAGGAGCGGGACGAGCTGCTCGACGGGGGTCATCGAGCCGTGCATGCCGACCAGAGAGGACTCCTTGGGCTCACGCTCCGAGGCAATGATCGCCACGTCGTCATGGGCCGCGGCGACCACATCACCGATGCGGTCGTACACACGTTGATCAATGTGTGGACCGAACCAGCCCGCAGCGATCGCCTCATCACGTCCCGCAACCCAGAACTGCTCGCCGAGCACCTCGCGCCACACCGTCAGGACGTCGTTCGCGGCGCCCGGCACCGCGTACACGTGACGGGCACGGCCTTCGCCGCCGAGGAGGGCCACACCGGCGCGCAGCTCCCAGTCCTCGTCGAAGTCGATGCGGGACGCTTCGTCGAAGGGGATGTCGATCATGCCGTGGTCCGCGGTGACGTACAGGGCACTGCGCGGCGGAAGCCGCTCGGCGAGGCGCTGGACGAGCCGGTCCACGTACATGAGCTGGCCGCGCCAGGCGTCGGAGTCGACGCCGAAGCGGTGCCCCTTGCCGTCCACTTCCGCGTAGTACGTGTAGACCAGCGAACGGTCCCCGGCGGCCAGTTGCTTCGCGGCGAGGTCCATGCGGTCCTCTCCGGAGGCCTTGCCCCGGAAGGTGCCGCCGCTCAGCGCGACCTTGGTGAGCGGGGTGTGCTCGAAGGTCGGCGAGGAGACCTGCGCGGTGTGCACGCCCGCTTCGTGGGCGCGCTGGAAGACAGTGGGGTACGGCTGCCAGGCGTGCGGGTCGGTCCACGGGTTCCAGCGCAGCTGGTTCATCAGCTGACCGGTGGCGGGGTCGCGGACCGCGTAACCGGGCAGGCCGTGCGCGCCGGGCGGCAGGCCCGTGCCGACCGAGGCGAGCGAGGTCGCGGTGGTGGCGGGGAAGCCCGCGGTGACGGGCCGCCCCGTGCCGCCGCGCGAGCTCTGCAGCAGCGAGGTCATGAAGGGTGCCTCGTCCGGGTGCGCCTTGAGCTGCTCCCAGCCCAGGCCGTCGATCAGGAAGACGCAGTTCCGGTCGGCCGGGGCCAGTTCGGGGATGACGGGCGCGAAGCCGTCGACGCCCTGGTGGGCGACGAGCGTGGGCAGCAGGTCGGCGAGCGAGCCCGTGCCGTACGCGGGCACGGGAGCGGTGTCGAGGGCGAGCGGTTGTACGTCGTCCCAGGCAGGAAGGGACATCAGCGGGCGGTGTCCGCGGTCGCTTCGGACAGGGCCTGAGCGAAGGCGAGCGTCTGCCGCACGGTGTCGGGGCCGTCGCCCGCCTCGCTGACGCGCAGGCTGAGGTCGTCGGCGGTCGAGCTGCCCGTGTACCCGTGGTCCGCCTCGCAGTTGGGGTCGCCGCAGGCCGCGGGCTCCAGGTCGATGCGCGACACGGCGCCCCAGCCGATGGTCAGGACGACCTCACGGGGCGGGGTCCCGGGAACGTACTTCTCGGGGTTGGCGACGACGCGGCTGACCACGACCGACGAGATGCGGCCGATCTTGACGGACTCCGTGGAGGTCGTCGCGTACGGCGTCGGGGACGTGCTGTCCGCCGCCTGCTCGTCGGTGTGGCTGACGATGAAGCGCGTGCCGGTCAGGACGAGGACGGTGACGTGCCGCCGCACTTCATTGGCGTCGAACGTCGTCTCCTGGTGGACCAGGTACGACCCGATGGCCTCGCCGCCGATCGCGGCCTCCACCGCCTCGGCCACGAGGGCCGGGTAGTAGCCGCTGCGCTCGATCGCCGCGCGCAGCCCCTGGGTCGTCGTACCGGTCTTTGCCATGCCGTCCATCCTACGGCCCGGCGCGGGGCGCACGGTGCCCCGTGGGCGCCTCAGTAGCCGGGGAGGGTGCGCGGGCCCAGGTCGTCGCGGGCGGGCGGGGGCGCGAGCCGCACGGAGGCGTCGAGCACGGAGAGGCCGCGCTGGGCGACGACCACGGTTTCCAGGGAGACACCGACCACCTCGGGGTGGTCGTCCACGAGCCGGGAGACCCGCTGGAGGAGCTCTTCTAGGGCTGGGGTGTCGACGGGCGCCGAGCCGCGCCAGCCGAACAGGAGCGGCGCGGTCCTGACGGACCGGACGAGAGAACCCGCCTCGCGGTCGGTGACCGGCACGAGACGGTGAGCGGTGTCGCCGAGCAGCTCGGACGCGGCGCCCGCGAGGCCGAACGAGAGCACCGCCCCGGCCGCCGGATCGATGACCGCGCGGACCACGGTGTCGACACCGCGCGGCACCATGCCCTGGACGACGGGCCGCAGCTCGGCGGGCTTGCCGAAGGCGTCCGTCAGCTCCTGGTACGCGCGCCGCAGTTGTTCCTCGTCTGCGAGGTCGAGGCGCACACCGCCCAGGTCGGCGCGGTGGCGCAGGTGCGGGGCCGTGGTCTTCAGGGCCACGGGGTAGCCGAGGGTCCGCGCGGCTTCGGCCGCCGCGTCGGGATCGGGCGCGGTAAGCGCTTGCCGTACGTGGATGCCGTACCGCCCGAGCAGTTCGTTGGCGTCGGCCGGGGCGAGGGTGAGCCCGCGCGGGTCGCCGTCCGCGGCGAGCAGCTCCTCGATGCGCCCCGCGGCGCCGTTCTCGTCGATGTCGTCGTACTCGTGCACCCGGCCGGGCTCGGCGGCCTCGCGGCGCCACTGCGCGTACTTGACGGCTTCGGAGAGGGCACGGACAGCGCGCTCGGCGGCGGGGTAGGCGGGGATGCGGTACTGGTCGGGGGCGGGCGGCTCGGGGGTTTCCGGGGTCGGCTGCTCCACGAGGACGGGTGGCTCCGTAGAGCCCGGTGCCTGCGCAGGGCCCGGTGCCTCCGCAGAGACCGGCGCCTGCGGCTCCCTGCCGGTCGGCGGGGTGGGCGCGTCAGGTCCCGTGCTGGTCGCGGCGGCCAGCGCCTCGGCGAGGCCGCCGAGCTCCACGTGCACCACGGCCACCGGCTTCGCCGGGCACCCCGCCGCCGCGGCCCGTAGCTCCGTGGCGAGGGTCTCGGGGTCGGTCGTCGCGCCGTCCTCCCCCACCCACGGGATCGCGTTGACGATCACCGCGTCGCAGCCGTCGTCCGACAGCGCCTCGGCGAGCGCGGTGCGGAAGTCCGCCGGGGTGGCCCCGGTCGTCAGGTCGCGCGGCCGATGCGGCCGCAGTCCGTCGGCGACGCACGCGTCGTACGTGAGGAGGCCGAGCGACTCGGAGTTGCCGAGGATGGCCACGCGGGGCCCGGACGGCAGCGGCTGCCCCGCGAGCAGCAGTCCCGCGTCGACCATCTCGGTGACGGTGTCGACGCGGATCACGCCCGCCTGGCGCAGCAGCGCCGAGACGGTGGCGTGCGGCAGCCGGGTCGTCCGGACGGCGTGGCCGGTCGGCGCGATGCCGCTGTGCCGGGCGCCCTGGACGACGACCAGCGGCTTGGCGGTCGCCGAACGCCGCGCGAGACGGGTGAACTTGCGCGGATTGCCGATCGTCTCCAGGTACATCAACGTCACGTCGGTGTCCGGGTCCTCGAACCAGTACTGGAGGAGGTCGTTGCCGGACACGTCCGCGCGGTTGCCGGATCCGACGAACGTGGAGAGGCCCGCGCCCCGGCGGTGCAGTCCGGAGAGCAGGGCGATGCCGATGGCGCCGGACTGGGTGAACAGGCCGATGCGTCCCCGCGCGGGGGACTGCGGGGCGAGCGAGGCGTTGAGCCGCGTCTCCGGAGAGGTGTTGATGACACCGAAGGCGTTCGGGCCGATGATGCGCATGCCGTACGACCGGGCCTGGCGCACCAGTTCCCGCTGCCGCTCGCGCCCCTCCACGCCGCTCTCCGCGTATCCGGCGGACAGCACGACGAGGCCGCGCACCCCGCGTTCCCCGCACTCGGCGACGGCCTGCGGGACGCGGTCGGCGGGCACGGAGATCACCGCGAGGTCCACGGGTTCCTCGATGTCCGCGACGGAGCGGTGCGCGGGCACCCCGTCGATGTCCGCACCCTCTCGGCCGCCCTCTCCGGAGACGCCGCCCGCGGAGGGGCCCTCCAGGGAGACGCCCTCTACGAAGGCGCTGTTCACCGCGTACAGGCGCCCGGTGTAGCCGGACTCCTGGAGGTTGTTCAGGACGCTGCGGCCCACTCCGCCGGGCGCGCGGCCCACTCCGATCACCGCGACCGAGCCCGGCGTGAGGAGCCGCTGCACGGACCGCCCCTCGGCGCGCTGTTCGCGGGCACGCTGCACGGCGAGGGAGCGGTCGGTCGGCTCCAGGTCGAACTCGAGGCGGACGACGCCGTCCTCGAAGCTGCGCTTCTGCTGATAGCCCGCGTCCGTGAAGACCTTGATCATCTTGGTGTTGGCGGGCAGCACTTCGGCGGCGAAGCGTCGGATGCCGCGCTCCCTGGCGACGGCCGCGATGTGTTCGAGCAGCGTGGAGGCGACTCCCCTGCCCTGATGGGCGTCCTGTACGAGGAAGGCGACCTCGGCCTCGTCGGCGGGCGCGCTGGCGGCCATGCCGCGTTCGTCGATGCGGTCGTAGCGCACGGTGGCGATGAACTCGCCGCCGATGGTGGCCGCGAGTCCCACCCGGTCCACCTGGTCGTGGTGGGTGAAACGGTGCACGTCCTTGGCGGACAGCCGCGGGTAGGGCGCGAAGAAGCGGTAGTACTTCGACTCGTCCGAGACCTGTTCGTAGAAGCTGACCAGGCGGTCCGCGTCCTCGGCCGTGATGGGCCTGATGCGGGCGGTGCCCCCGTCGCGCAGCACCACATCGGCTTCCCAGTGCGACGGGTAGTCGTGCCGATCCTGCTGATCCGACGGGGTCTGCATGGGGCCAGGGTACGGGTCGCGCGGCCGCCCGGGCCGGGGCAGGCTAGGACAGGTCGAAGGGCGGCCGGGGCCGGGACGTCTGCCCGGCAGAGCACCCGTGACGGCATGAGACACTGGTCTAGACAAGTGTGAGACACCTGGAAGGGCAGCAACACATGGCTGAGCGCCGCGTCAACGTCGGCTGGGCCGAGGGCCTTCACGCCCGACCCGCCTCCATCTTCGTCCGCGCGGCCACGGCCGCCGGCGTCCCCGTGACGATCGCCAAGGCCGACGGCAACCCGGTCAACGCGGCTTCGATGCTCGCGGTGCTCGGTCTGGGCGCCCAGGGCGGCGAAGAGATCGTGCTCGCCTCCGACGCCGAGGGTGCCGACGCCGCCCTCGACCGTCTGGCGAAGCTGGTCGCCGAGGGGCTCGAGGAGCTTCCGGAGACGGTCTAGGACACGTTCCTCGCATTACGTCGATGGGGTCACCCGGAATTCCGGGTGACCCCATCGACGTATGTACGGTCCTGAATAAGCCGGTACGGTCCTGAATAAGCCAATCAATTCGCGCACATCGTCGGGCATTCACATACGGCGCCTCCGTTAATTGCGGAGGCTCATATTGTTTACGGCATGTTGCGAATCCCTCACATGGCCGCCCCGGCGCGCGGGGCGCAACCGGTGGGACGCACGCGTCCGTTCGACGTGCGCCGCCGTGAGCGCCCTCGCCCGTTGCGCGTCCCGGCGGGCGACCGCGTCGACGATCGCCGCGTGCTCGGACCAGGACTCGCCCGGCGCCGCCGAGGGCTCGACGACGTACATCCAGGCGATCTTGTGCCGCAGCGGGGTGAGCAGCGCCGTGAGGCCGGGGCTGCCCGACGCCTGGGCCAGCGTCTCGTGGAACCAGCCGCCCAGCGAGCGCAGATCCTCCCCACAACCCCTCCTCGTGCGCTCCTGGCCCAGCCTGACAAGTCCGCGCAGGACTTTCAGGTGTGCGTCCGTGCGGCGCTGCGCGGCGCGGGCCGCGGCGAGCGGTTCGAGCAGCGTCCGGACCTCCAGGAGGTCCGCGGCTTCCTGCTCCGTCGGCTCGGCGACACACGCGCCCGCGTGTCTGCGGGTGACGACGAAGCCCTCGGCCTCCAGCGTGCGCAGAGCCTCGCGCACGGGGACGCGGGAGACTCCGTAGCGCCGCGCGAGGAGTTCCTCGGTGAGCTTGCCGCCCCTTTCGTACACACCGGCGACTATGTCGTCCCGAATGGCCGTGCATACCGAGTGCGCGGGAACGCGCATGACCGGACCTCCGCTTTGATCCCCGCGCAACGCGGTCGACCGACGCTCGTTCCGTGACTCTATTGCAGGGCGCCGGGATTTCCGACGGCGGGACGGAATTCATGGATATCTTTTGGCCAAGAACACGGCGGCCCGGAACGCCGAAAGCCCCGGCTCACGAGGAGCCGGGGCTTTCGGTTCGGTGCTTGGCCGCTGCGGGGGCCGCGTCGGTCAGACGTTGACGCCGTGCGAGCGGAGGTACGAGACCGGGTCGATGTCCGAGCCGTAGTCCGCGCCGGTGCGGGCCTCGAAGTGGAGGTGCGGGCCGCTGGAGTTGCCGGTGGACCCGGAGAGGCCGATCTGCTGGCCCGGGGTGACCGTCTGGCCGACGGTGACACCGAGGGACGACATGTGGCCGTACTGGGTGTACGTGCCGTCGTTCATCTTGATGACCACGTTGTTGCCGTAGGCACCGCCCCAGCCGGCCTCGACGACGGTGCCGGAGCCGACCGCGTGGACCGAGGTGCCGGACGCGGCGTGGAAGTCGACACCGGTGTGGCTGCCGGAGGACCACATGGCGCCGCCGGTCTGGTAGCCCGTGGAGACGTACGAGCCGGAGACCGGGGAGACGTAGGTGTTCAGGCGCTTGCGCTCGGCCTCGCGGGCGGCGCGCTCCTTGGCCTCGCGCTCCTTCTTGGCCTTCGCCTTGGCCTCGGCGTCGGCCTTGCGCTTCTCCTCGGCGGCCTTCTTCTTGGCTGCCTCTTCGGCCTTCTTGGCGGCAGCGGCGTCGTCGGCGGCCTGGCGCTGCGCGGCGGCCTGCGCGTCGATGCTCTCGGCGAGCGAGTCACCGACGGATATCGCCTGGGTGAGTCCGGTGTGCTCCACGGCCGCTTCGTCGGCGGCGGCGAGCGCGGGGCCTGCGAGGCCTCCGATGACACCGGTGGTGGTGAGCGCCGCGACACCCGCGACGTTCGCGGTGGTCCGCGTCATGCGGCTCGGACGACGGTGCTTCCCGGTGGCACGGGTGAACGCCATGTGGCGGGTGTTCCTTTCCTTCCCTCTCGCCTACCGGGTTAGCTGACGGGTTCGGAGCAGGAAGGTCTCCTACGAGTCCCTCGCCTCACGGCAAGGTTCCCGATTCACCCCAGGGGACATGTGGGTCCCCGGCTCCCCTGGCTCGCGCCGTACGGGGACTCGGCGATGACTGCCCGGTGCCGCGGATGCGGCGTACTGCGCGACGGACAGCCGGGTCGACGCTAAGCGGGGCGTCTTTCATTCGACAAACAGAACGCGACTTTTGTAGCGCACGCCACACGCCAGACAGGCAACCACTATATGAATCCGGACATATGAGGACCCCGGTGACCGAAACGGGTCACCGGGGTCGCGATGCGTCCTGACTGTGGCTCAGCGCGGTCGCTGCCGCCACTCAGCCGGTGACGACGCTCACTTCGCCGATCCCGAGCGCCCTGACGGGCTCCTCGATCTGCGCGGCGTCCCCGACCAGGACCGTCACCAGCCGGTCGTCCGGGAAGGCGTTCACGACGGCCGCAGTGGCCTCCACGGTGCCCGTGGCGGCCAGCTGCCGGTACAGCTGCGCCTGGAAGTCGTCCGGCAGGTTCTGCTCGACCTGGTCGGCGAGCGTCGCCGCCACGGAAGCCGCCATCTCGTACTTGAGCGGCGCCACGCCCACCAGGTTCTGCACGGCCACGTCACGCTCGGCGTCGGTGAGCCCCTCGGCGGCGAGGGTGCGCAGCACCTTCCAGAGGTCGTCGAGCGCCGGTCCCGTGTTCGGGGTGTCCACGGAGCCGCTGATGGCGAGCATCGCGGCGCCCGTCCCGTCCGGGGCGGAGCGCAGGACCTGGCTGAACGCCCGTACACCGTAGGTGTATCCCTTCTCCTCGCGCAGGACACGGTCCAAGCGCGAGGTGAGGGTGCCGCCCAGGCAGTACGTGCCGAGGACCTGGGCCGGCCAGACGCGGTCGTGCCGGTCGGCGCCGACCCGGCCGATCAGCAGCTGCGTCTGGACCGCTCCGGGACGGTCCACGATGACGATGCGGCCGCGGTCGTCGGCGGTCACCGGCGGCACCGGGCGCGGCTCGCCCGGGGAACCGGTCCAGGCGCCGACGGTGTCCGTGAGGATGGCGTCCAGGTCGGTGCCCTCGAGGTCGCCGACCACGACCAGGGTGGCCGTGGCCGGGCGGACGAACTTCTCGTAGAAGGCACGCACCGCCGCCGAGTCGATGGCCGTGACCGTCTCCTCGGTGCCCTGGCGCGGGCGCGACATGCGCGACGTCGGCGGGAACAGCTGCCGGGAGAGCTCCTTGGCGGCGCGCCGCGCCGGGTTGGCGGCCTCGTGCGGGAGCTCGTCCAGGCGGTTGCGTACGAGCCGCTCGATCTCGCTGTCCGCGAAGGCGGGGGCCCGCAGTGCGTCGGCGAGCAGGCCGAGCGCCTTCGGGAGTCGGGAGACCGGCACCTCCAGGGAGACCCGCACGCCCGGGTGGTCGGCGTGCGCGTCGAGGGTCGCGCCGCAGCGGTCGAGCTCGGCGGCGAACTCCTCCGCGTCGTGCTTGTCGGTGCCCTCGTTGAAGGCCCGCGCCATGATGGTGGCGACGCCGTCCAGGCCCTCCGGTTCGGCGTCCAGGGGCGCTTCGAGGTGGACCTCTACGGCGGCGACCTGCTGGCCGGGGCGGTTGCAGCGCAGGACGGTCAGGCCGTTGGGCAGCGTGCCGCGCTCGGGGGCGGGGAAGGCCCAGGGCTTGGCGGTGCCGGCCTGGGGCTGGGGGTGGAACTGCATCGTCGCGGCCTCGGTCACTTCGCCGCCTCCTCTTCTTCCTCGGCACGCTCGTCGGCGCCTTCCACGGGCTCGTACACGAGCACCGCGCGGTTGTCGGGGCGCAGGCGGGCCGCGGCGACCTCCTGGACCTCCTCCGCGGTGATGTCGAGGACGCGCTGGACGGCCGTCAGGGCGAGCTGCGGGTCGCCGAACAGGACCGCGTACCGGCACAGTTCGTCGGCGCGGCCGGCGACCGTGCCGAGCCGGTCGAGCCACTCGCGCTCCAGCTGTGCCTGGGCGCGCTCCATCTCCTCCGGAGTGGGGCCCTCCGCGGCGAAGCGGGCCAGCTCCTCGTCGACGGCGGCCTCGATGACGGGCACCTCGACGTCACCCGACGTCTTCACGTCCAGCCAGCCGAGCGAGGGCGCCCCGGCGAGACGCAGCAGACCGAAGCCCGCGGCGACCGCGGTGCGGTCCCTGCGCACGAGCCGGTTGTAGAGCCGGGAGGACTCGCCGCTGCCGAGGACGGTGAGGGCGAGGTCGGCCGCGTCGCACGCGCGCGTGCCGTCCTCCGGGAGGCGGTAGGCGGCCATCAGGGCGCGGGCCGGGACCTCCTCCTCGATGACCTCGCGCAGCTCCTTGCCGATGCGCTCGGGCAGCGAGCCGTCGCGCGGCGGCTGCTTGCCGTCGTGGCCGGGAATCGACCCGAAGTACTTCTCGACCCAGGCAAGCGTCTGCTCGGGGTCGATGTCGCCGACGACCGAGAGGACCGCGTTGTTGGGCGCGTAGTACGTGCGGAAGAACGCGCGTGCGTCGTCCAGGGTGGCCGCGTCCAGGTCGGCCATGGAGCCGATCGGCGTGTGGTGGTAAGGGTGGCCCTCCGGGTACGAGAGAGCGGTGAGCCTCTCGAAGGCCGTTCCGTAGGGAACGTTGTCGTAGCGCTGGCGGCGCTCGTTCTTGACGACGTCGCGCTGGTTTTCCATCGACTCTTCGTCGAGCGCGGAGAGCAGGGAGCCCATCCGGTCGGCCTCGAGCCAGAGGGCCAGCTCCAACTGGTGCGCGGGCATGGTCTCGAAATAGTTGGTGCGCTCGAAGCTCGTCGTGCCGTTGAGCGACCCGCCCGCTCCCTGTACCAGCTCGAAGTGGCCATTGCCGTGCACCTGCTTCGAACCCTGGAACATCAGGTGCTCGAAGAGGTGAGCAAGGCCGGTACGCCCCTTGACCTCGTGGCGCGAGCCGACGTCGTACCAGAGGCAGACCGCGGCGAC
The DNA here is from genome assembly GCF_026810505.1 of Streptomyces sp. Je 1-369. NCBI lineage: Bacteria > Bacillati > Actinomycetota > Actinomycetes > Kitasatosporales > Streptomycetaceae > Streptomyces > Streptomyces sp. Je 1-369. The sequence continues at coordinate 6,609,699 of NZ_CP101750.1, read as the reverse complement.
CGGGGTCAGGTGGTCCTCGGAGAGCACCACGCGCAGGCCGTTGGCCAGCCGGTGCTCGGTCGCTTTCAGGCCGCCGGAGCCGGCCTCGGCTGTGGCCGTGTGACCCATGGGCATGTACGTCCCTTCGATCGCTGGATCATCGCTGGATCAGAACAATTGCTGCCAGTCCTGACACTGTATGCAAGCGTGTCAGCACCTGACGAAGTTCCCGCTCCGCCCTCGGCGTAGTCACGGGTGACACCGCCGGTGCACGGGTCGTGGTCGGCGTTGTCAGTGGGACAGTCCACAATGGTCGGCGTCAGAACCCGCACTTGCTTGGTGAAGGAGCCGCAGCAGCGATGGCCCGCCGCAGCACGAAGACCCCGCCGCCCGACGACTCGTACGAGGAGAAGATCCTCGACATCGACGTCGTCGACGAGATGCAGGGCTCCTTCCTCGAGTACGCGTATTCGGTCATCTACTCCCGCGCCCTGCCGGACGCCCGCGACGGCATGAAGCCGGTGCACCGCAGGATCGTCTACCAGATGAACGAGATGGGCCTGCGCCCCGACCGCGGCTATGTGAAGTGTGCCCGCGTCGTCGGCGAGGTCATGGGTAAGTTGCACCCGCACGGCGACGCGTCGATCTACGACGCGTTGGTGCGCATGGCGCAGCCCTTCTCGATGCGCCTCCCCTTGGTGGACGGGCACGGCAACTTCGGTTCGCTCGGCAACGACGACCCGCCGGCCGCCATGCGGTACACCGAGTGCAAGATGGCCGACGCCACCTCACTGATGACGGAGTCGATCGACGAGAACACCGTCGACTTCGAGCCGAACTACGACGGCCAGGAGATGGAGCCGTCCGCCCTCCCGGCGGCGTACCCGAACCTGCTGGTCAACGGCGCGTCGGGCATCGCGGTCGGCATGGCGACGAACATGCCGCCGCACAACCTCGGCGAGGTCATCGCCGCCGCCCGACACCTCATCAAGCACCCGGGGGCGGACCTCGAGACGCTGATGAAGTACGTGCCGGGTCCGGATCTGCCCACGGGCGGCCGGATCGTCGGCCTCGGCGGCATCAAGGATGCGTACGAATCGGGCCGCGGCACCTTCAAGACCCGCGCGACGGTGTCGGTGGAGAACGTGACGGCGCGCCGCAAGGGCCTCGTCGTCACCGAACTGCCCTTCACCGTCGGACCCGAGAAGGTCATCTCCAAGATCAAGGACCTGGTCGGCTCGAAGAAGCTCCAGGGCATCGCCGACGTCAAGGACCTCACCGACCGCGCGCACGGCCTGCGCCTGGTCATCGAGATCAAGAACGGTTTCGTCCCCGAGGCCGTCCTGGAACAGCTCTACAAGCTGACGCCGATGGAGGAGTCCTTCGGCATCAACAACGTGGCTCTGGTGGACGGCCAGCCGCTCACCCTCGGCCTCAAGGAGCTCCTGGAGGTCTATCTCGACCACCGCTTCAACGTGGTGCGCCGCCGCAGCGAGTTCCGCCGCACCAAGAAGCGCGACCGCCTGCACCTGGTCGAGGGCCTCCTGGTCGCCCTCCTGGACATCGACGAGGTCATCCGCCTCATCCGCTCCAGTGAGAACTCCGCGCAGGCCAAGGAGCGCCTGATCGAGCGCTTCTCGCTCAGCGACATCCAGACGCAGTACATCCTGGACACGCCGCTGCGCCGCCTGACCAAGTTCGACCGCATCGAGCTGGAGTCCGAGCGCGACAAGCTCAACGGCGAGATCGACGAGCTGACCGGCATCCTGGAGTCGGACGCGGAGCTGCGCAAGCTGGTCTCCACGGAACTGGCCGCCGTCGCGAAGAAGTTCGGCACCGACCGGCGCACGGTGCTCCTGGAGTCGTCCGGCACCCCCGCCGCCGGTCCGGTCTCGCTGCAGGTGGCGGACGACCCGTGCCGGGTCCTCCTCTCCTCGACGGGCCTGCTGGCCCGCACGGCCAACGGAGAGCCCTTCACTGACGGCGACACCAAGCGCGTGAAGCACGATGTGATCGTCTCGGCGGTGCCGGCGACGGCGCGCGGCGAAGTGGGCGCGGTCACGTCCGGCGGGCGGCTGTTGCGCCTCTCCGTAGTGGACCTTCCCCAGCTGCCGGAGACGGCGAGCGCACCCAACCTCTCCGGAGGGGCGCCCGTCTCGGAACTGCTGTCCCTGGAGAAGGACGAGAAGCTGATCTGCCTGATGACGCTGGACGAGTCCTCACCGGGCCTCGCGCTCGGCACCGAGCAGGGCGTCGTCAAGCGCGTGGTCCCCGACTATCCCTCCAACAAGGGGGAGTTGGAGGTCATCACGCTCAGGGACGGCGACCGGATCGTCGGCGCGGCCGAGCTGCGCACCGGTGAGGAGGACCTCGTCTTCATCACGGACGACGCCCAGCTCCTGCGCTATCAGGCCTCGGTGGTCCGCCCCCAGGGCCGTCCTGCGGGCGGCATGACGGGCGTCAAGCTCACCGACGGTGCGAAGGTCATCTCCTTCGCGGCGGTGGACCCGGCGACGGAGGCGGTCGTCTTCACGGTGGCGGGCTCGCGCGGCACGCTGGACGACTCGGTGCAGACGACGGCCAAGCTCACGCCGTTCGACCAGTACCCGCGCAAGGGGCGCGCCACGGGTGGTGTGCGTGTCCAGCGGTTCCTGAAGGGCGAGGACTGCCTGAGCTTCGCCTGGACGGGCCCGACGCCGCCGCATGCGGCCCAGCGCAACGGCATGCCGGCGGAGCTGCCGGACATCGACCCGCGCCGTGACGGTTCGGGTGTCTCGCTCAAGAAGCCGGTGGCGGCGGTGGCGGGCCCGGTGTGACGGCAGATGTGACGGCCGGTGCGACCGGGACCCGCTAGCCCCCTCACCAGCCCTCGCTAGCCCTCTGTGTCGGCGCTTTCGTCCGGTTCCTGGACGTAGCGCAGTACGCCCCACATACTCCGCTCGTCGGCGGCCTGTGGGGCGTACTCGCGACAGGCCTCCAACTCCTTCTCCAGGGCCGGTACGTCGACGCCCGACCCGATGAGCACCAGCTGGGTCAGCCGTGGCTCGTCGGGTCCCCACGGCTGCGGGTAGAAGCGCAGGAACCGCCCCACGGCGTGGACCTCGTACCGGTTCCGCGGATCGGCGGTACCGAAATCGACGTACCCCTTGATGCGGTAAAGCCCTTCGGGACGGCTGTCGAGCAGGGCCATCAAGGGGCGCGGCCCCATGGGCACTTCGGAGGTGAAGGCGAGACTCTCGTAGGCGGAGTGCAGGTGGCCGCCGTGCTCACCGTGTCCGCAGTCCTCGCCATGCCCGTCGTGGTCGCCATGCCCGTCGTGGTCGTCGTGGTTGTCGTGGTCGTCGTGGTTGTCGTGGTCGTCCTCGCGCAGGTCGTCGAAGGAGAGCTGCCCCACGCGCTCCCCCACGGGTGCGCGGTCGAAGAACAGCTCCACGTCGACGCGGCCGTACGAGGCCGAGACGACGGCCGCGCGCCCCGCGAGCCCCCGGACGACCCCGAGAACACGCTCGTGCTCCTCGCCGGGCACCCGGTCGGCCTTGTTGACCACGACGAGGTCGGCGATGCCCAGGTGCCGGTCCACCTCGGGATGCCGCTCCCTGGTGGCGTCGAACTCGGCGGCGTCCACGACCTCGACGAGTCCCCCGTACACGATGTGCGGGTTCTCGCTGGCCAGCAGCATCTTCACGAGTTCCTGGGGCTCGGCGAGCCCGCTGGCCTCGATGACGATGACGTCGATCCCGGCGGCGGGCCTGGCGAGCCGCTCCAGATACTCGTCGAGCTCACTGGCGTCCACGGCGCAGCACAGACAGCCGTTGCCGAGGGAGACGGTCGAGTCGCCGAGCTGTCCGGCGACGGACATGGCGTCGATCTCGATCGAACCGAAATCGTTGACGATCGCCCCGATCCGGCTGCCGCCGCTGCGGTGCAGCAGATGGTTGAGCAGGGTCGTCTTGCCCGAGCCCAGGAAGCCGGCGAGGACGACGACCGGAATCTGCTGCCTGTTCAACGCGGACCTCTCGTATCGACGCTGGTACGGACCGCGACGGATGCCGTACGACGAATGAAGACGGGGCCAGGATAGGCACGCGTAGTCGGGCCGCGGAGTGAACGATTGTTAGCGGCGCTCGCGGGGCACACGTTAGGCACGGCGCCGGGTTGTCAGACCACCGCTTCCCTCCGTGCGCCTCCTCTCCGCCTCCCCGCCGATCAGAGCCGCTCGGCACCCTGGGAGACGGCAAGCGCACCGCCCACCGCTCGCCGGTCCGCTCCCTGTCGACCCGCACCCGACGACCGGCGGACGGTCGCCCGAATCGGGGGTTGACATGTTCACAAAGATGCACGCGGCAGAGATGCTGCGCTGCGTTGTCACAGCAGGGCTTGGCATCGCTGCGGGAGCCGTCGCCACCACGGCCGCGCAGCGACGGTCCTTCGACGCGCTCGACGCGCGGCTCGAGCACTTGGAGCGCACGGCGCGGGCCCAGCGCCACGCAGATCTGACCTACCAGCAGCGGTTGCACTGGGAGTTGCTGAGCAAGGCCATGGACGACGCCGACCTCGCCGAGGTCCTCGACGCCTACGGAGAGGGCGTATCCGCCAAGCGGCAACGGCAGTACCTCTACGCCAACGCGATGTACACCAACATGGTGCTCAACTACCGCATCGGCAATGTCACCCGGGACCAGTTCTTCGGCTACGCCCGCGGCATGCTCCAGAATCCGATCGTCCGGGAGTACTGGCACGCGACCCAGCCGCATCGGGCGACGCTGGACAGCACCACTGAGGAGGCGCAACTGGGCCTGATGGTCGACGACCTCCTGCAGCAGCTGGAGGAGGCGGACATCGACGAATGGTGGGTCGTAGGCGAGCCGCCGCCCACATAAGGCCAGGTCGGGGCGGTACGCAGGCCCACACGTCGGGGGTACTTGATCCACACGGGGGACATGGCGAGCGTCTCACGAAAGGGCCCGTAACCAACTCCGGCACCGCGCCGTTTTGCAGTGGCAGGCGGTGAACTCCAGCCTTGCACCCACACAAGAGCGCCGGTGTTCCGCGTTGCTGCCTGCGAGCCCCTCCTGTTCAGGTCTCGAACGCGGCGGCCCCAGGCACGTCGGCCGCGAGATCAAAGGGAAAACGACAGTGAGCCGAATCATCCGTCGTATCGGGGCATCCCCCCGCGCTCGTGGTTGCGCGACGGGCCAGAACTGTCCCGACATCTTCGAGCTGACCGACGGAAGTTTCGCTGTCATCGGTACCGACGTCACAGCCAAGCTGGACGCCGATCTCCCCTCGGATGCCTCGCGCGCCGACTACGAACGCATCATCACCATCTCCCGCGAGACCTTGATCCGGGCCAAGGCAGACATCCCGGACGCCTGACAGGCACGCATCACTCGTTGCACTGCACGCACGCGGGGGCGCCGACACAACGTCGACGCCCCTCGGTGTTGATGCTCTCGGCCGACCTGGCCCCGGTCAGTCGAGAGCGGGCACCGGCACCGGAGGAACCACCCCCACATACCGTGCCGCCGGCCGGATGATCTTTGAGTCGCGCGCCTGCTCCAGGATGTTGGCGCTCCAGCCGATCACTCGTGCCGACGCGAATGTCGGGGTGAACATCTCGCGGGGCAGGCCGCACAGTTCCATGACCACGCCCGCGTAGAACTCCACGTTCGTGTGAAGCTCGCGGCCCGGTTTGAGCTCCGCCAGGATCGCCTCGACCTGGCGTTCCACCTCGACCGCGAACTCCACCATGTCGCCGCCGAACTGCTGGGCGATGCCTCGCAGCATGCGGGAGCGCGGGTCCTCGGTGCGGTAGACGGGGTGGCCGAAGCCCATGATGCGGTCCCCCGCCAGGACCCGCTCGCGGATCCAGCCGTCGATGCGGTCGCGGGTGCCGATCGCGTCGAGGGTGTCGAGGGCGCGGCTCGGAGCGCCGCCGTGCAGCGGGCCCGACAGCGCACCGACCGCACCGACCAGGCAGGCCGCGACGTCCGCGCCCGTCGACGTGATGACTCGGGCGGTGAATGTTGACGCGTTGAATCCGTGATCAATGGTCGAGATCAAGTATTGCTCGATCGCCCGAGTGCGGGCGGTGTCCGGTTCCGAACCGGTGAGCATGTAGAGGTAGTTGGCGGCGTACGACAGGTCGTCGCGCGGCTCTACGGGGTCGAGGCCCTGCCCGAGCCGGTACAGCGCGGTGAGCAGCGTCGGCACGACGGCGGATGCGGCGAGCGCATCCGCGCGGCGCCGGTCGTCGTCGATGTCGTACACCGGGCGGAAGCCCTTCGACGCACCGAAGAGCGACAGGGCGGTGCGCAGCCCGGAGAGCGGTCCCGACAGTGCGCTGGCGCGGGCTATGGCGGGCAGCGCCTCGCGCACCTCCGCGGGGAGGTGGCGCAGCGACGCGGTGTGCGCGGCGAACGCGGCGCTCTGCTCGGAGTCGGGCAGAGCGCCGTGGAACATCAGGTGCCACACGTCCTCGAAGCGGCGCTGCTGCGCGAGTTCGACGGCCGAGTACTGGCGGTAGTGGTAGAAGCCCTCGTACCCCCTGACGTCCCCGAGTTCCGTCTCGGTGACGACGACACCCGCGAGTCCTCGTGGGACCTCCACGGGTTCGGTGGGGGCGGCAGCGGAGCCATTGATCGGCATGTTCTTCCTCGACTTCCTCCCTGGACTTGATTCGACTGTCCATGCTTGACTTATGTGGTGTCAATATTGATTCAATCAATGTGCACGTACAGGTATCGGGATGCGGATACGGTGACGCCTATGACGGATCAAGGAGCCACGCACGAAAACCGGCGGCTCAGCACCAAGGAAGCCGCCGAGCTGCTCGGCGTGAAGCCCGAGACCGTGTACGCGTACGTGAGCCGTGGCCAGCTCAGCAGCCGCCGCGGGCCCGGCTCCCGGGGCAGCACGTTCGACGCCAAGGAGGTCGAGGCGCTGGCCCGCAGGAACCGACGGGAACCCGCGGTAGCGACCACGGCCAACGAGCTCTCCGTACGCACCCGCATCACGCTCATCGACAAGGACCACTACTACTACCGCGGTGTCGACGCCGCGGAGCTCGCCCTGAACCACTCCTACGAAGAGGTCGCCGAGTGGCTGTGGACCGGCGTCCTGCGCCCCGGCGTCGTCTTCACCGCCCCCCACGAGACCGCCGGCGCGGCGCGCCGCGCCGTCGACGCGCTGCCCGAGCACAGCGGCCCCACCGACCGGCTGCGCGTCGCCGCCATCTCCGCCGCGGCCGCCGACCCGCTCCGCTTCGACCTCTCCGAAGAGGCCGTCATCGGCACCGCACGCACCCTCATCCCCACCCTCGTCGCCGCGCTGCCGCCCGTCCTGCCCACGCACCGCGACGCAGGCCCGCTGGCCCGCCGCCTGTGGGCCCGGCTGACCGGCATCAAGCCCGACGAGGCCGCACTGCACGCCCTGGACACGGCGCTCGCACTGCTCGTCGACCACGACCTCGCCGCGTCGACGCTCGCCGTCCGGGTCGCGGCCTCGGCGCGCGCCCACCCCTACGCCGCGGTGTCCGCCGGACTCGGCGTCCTGGAGGGCCCCCTGCACGGCGCGGCGAGCGGGCTCGCCCACCGCATGCTGATCGACGTGCTCGACAGGGGCAGCGCCGCTCCCGTGGTCGCCGACGAACTCCGGACGGGCCGCCGGGTCCCCGGGCTCGGCCACCGGCTCTACCCCGGCGAGGATCCGCGCGCGCAGGCGCTGTTCGCCCTCCTGGAGGTGATGCCGAAGGCCGACCCCGCCCTCGCGGCGGCGCGCGACGTGGTGGCCACCAGCGCCCGCCACACCGATCTGCGGGCCAACGTCGACCTGGCCCTGGCCGTCCTCACGGCGTCCACGGGGATGCCGGCCGAGGCAGGCGAGACGATCTTCGCGGTGGCGCGCACGGCCGGCTGGATCGCGCACGCTCTGGAGGAGTACGAGGAGCGACCGCTACGTATGCGCCCCAGCGGCCAGTACGTCGGTCTGCGTCCGCCCCAGCCGATGCCCTACGGCATACAGCGCAGGACGGGCCCGGGAGGCAGCGCAGGTTAGGCTCGCCTGCGTGAGTACGTGTGCGACCGCCTCGCGGGACCTGGCCGAACCTCTTGCGGGGACCGCTGCCACCGCCCGGACATGGCTCCTGCTGGAACAGCCGGGCCCCTGGGGCGCCAAGGCCCTGACGTCCAGCCATCTCGACCCGGAGCTCGGCCGCGCCCTGGAGAAGGCGGCCAAGGGAACCGGCGTGCGCATCGCCCTGATACGCCGCCCCGGACGCCACGCGGACTGTCACGCGACGGCCCGGCACCAGGTCTACGTGGGGCACACCGTCCCCGGCCGCACCTGGCTGCGCGGCACGGTGCTCGACGATCCCCGACAGTTGCTCGACCTCGACTTCACCGCTCTCGGAGCGGGTGACCACGGCGGCTTCGGCGACCCGCACACCGGCGACCCGCTCGCGCTCGTCTGCACGAACGGCAAGCGTGACCGCTGCTGCGCCCTGCTCGGGCGGCCCCTCGCCGCCGCACTCGCCGCCTCGGGGGCGGAGGGTGCCTGGGAAACCACTCATCTGGGTGGTCACCGCTTCTCGCCCACCATGCTCGTGCTGCCCCACGGATACGCGTACGGCCGCATGGAGACACCTGCCGTCAAGGAGATCCTCGACGCGGCACGCGCGGGCCGCGTCCTCGCCGAGGGCTGCCGGGGCAATTCGGCCTGGGAACGGCCCGGGCAGGCCGCCGAGCTCGCCGTACGCGAGGCGGCGAAGGAAGAGGCCGCCGACGCGCTGAGGGTCGTCGCGACGGACAGAGCGGACGCAGCAGCCGCAGTGGACGGAGAGACCCCGCACTGGGAGGTGACCGTCGCGCACGCCGACGGCCGCCGGTGGCGCGTCACCGTCGCGCAGCGGGCGTCGCTGCCGCCCCGCCCGGAGAGCTGCGGCGCGGCGCTCGCCTCGCCCGCGCGGATGGACGTCGTGGTGGTGGAGGGGATTCCCGAGGGCGCCGACGGGCCCACGTACGAGATCCCCGCCACAGTCGCTTCGGAGTAGCCCGGTCGCGGCCGTACCGTTCGTACACATGAGCCCGACCTCCCCTGCGCGGCGTCTCCGCCTCGGCCTGCCGCGGCGTGTGTTCTCGCAGGTGCTGCTCATGCAGCTGGCCATCGCGGCCGGGGTCGCGGTGCTCGCCACCGGCCTCTTCCTCGCGCCGCTGAGCGACCAGCTCGACGATCAGGCGATGCGCCGCGCGCTGGCCATCGCACAGACGACGGCCGCCCAGCCGCGCATCGCCGAGGACCTGTCGTCGTCCCGGCCCACGGCCGGGGGCCCGGTCCAGGAGGCGGCCGAGCGGATTCGGCGGGCCAGCGGCGCCGAGTACGTAGTGATCATGAACAAGGAAGGCGTGCGCTGGTCCCACACCGACCACGGTCAGATCGGCAAGGTCGTCTCGACGGACCCCAGCGACGCCCTCGCAGGCCGTGACGTCATGGAGATCGACAACGGCACGCTGGGCCGCTCCGCCCGCGGCAAGGTGGCGTTGCGGGACGCCGACGGGAAGATCGTGGGCGCTGTCTCCGTGGGCATCGAGTACGACAGCGTGCGGGCCCGTCTCGTCCACTCGATCCCCGGGTTGCTCGCCTACGCGGGCGGGGCCCTGGCCGTCGGCGCGCTCGCCGCGTACCTGATCTCACGGAGAGTGCAGCGGCAGACCCGCGACCTGGCTTTCTCCGACATCTCCGCGCTGCTCGCGGAGCGCGAGGCGATGCTGCACGGCATCCGTGAGGGAGTGGTCGCGCTGGACCGGTCCGGCCGGATCAGGCTGCTCAACGACGAGGCGCAGCGTCTCCTCGGCCTCGGTACGGAGGTGATCGGGAAGCCGCTCGACGAGGCGCTCGGGGCCGGACGTACGACGGACGTGCTCGCCGGTCGGGTCACTGGAACCGATCTGCTGACCGTACGCGGGCAGCGCGTCCTGGTCGCCAACCGCATGCCCACCGACGACGGCGGCGCCGTCGCCACCCTGCGCGACCGCACGGAGCTGGAACAGCTCGGCCGGGAGCTCGACTCCACCCGTGGCCTGATCGACGCCCTGCGCGCGCAGGACCACGAGCACGCCAACCGCATGCACACGCTCCTCGGGCTGCTGGAACTCGAGATGTACGAGGAGGCCGCGGAGTTCGTCGGCGAGGTGGCGGGCGCCCACCGGGTGACGGCCGAGCAGATCACCGAGAAGATCCACGATCCGCTGCTCGCCGCCCTGTTGGTCGGCAAGGCGACCGTGGCGGCGGAGCGGGGCGTCGCCCTCTCGGTGCCGCGCGACACCGCTCTGCCGGACCGTCTCGTCGATCCGGGCGGGCTCGTCACGATCGTCGGGAACCTCGTCGACAACGCCCTCGACGCAGCCGCCGGCACCCGCCACGCGCGCGTGGAGGTCGATGTGCGTACCGAAGGGCGCACCGTGCTTCTCCGGGTGCGCGATTCCGGCCCGGGGGTCCCGACGGAACAGCGAGAAACGATCTTCACCGAGGGGTGGACGACGAAGGAGCCTCCCGCCCACGGCAAGCGCGGCATCGGCCTCGCCCTGGTGCGCAGGCTGGCCGAACGGCAGGGCGGCAGCGCACGCGTCGGCGAAGCACCGGAAGGTGGCGCGGAGTTCAGCGTCGTACTGCCCGAAGGTCTGACGGAGCCCGGGATCGCCGCGGCGGAGGAGCACTCTGCGGAAGACCACGACGGCCCGCAGCACGAAGGAGCGACAATGACCCGGGTCCCCAAGGAGCCACGATGATCGAGGTTCTCGTCGTGGACGACGACACCCGTGTCGCGGACGTCAATGCCGCCTACGTGGAGAAGATCCCCGGCTTCCGAGTGACCGCCAAGGCGCACACCGCCGCCGAGGCCCTGCGCCTCGTCGAGGACGTCCCCGTCGACCTGGTGCTGCTGGACCACTACCTGCCGGACGAGACCGGCCTCTCCGTCGTACGCAGCTTGCGGGAGCGGGGCCACCAGACCGACGTGATCATGGTGACCGCGGCGCGCGACGTCACAACGGTGCAGGCGGCGATGCGGCACGGCGCACTCCAGTACTTGGTGAAACCGTTCTCCTATGCGGGTCTGCGCGCCAAACTCGACGCATACGCCACGCTGCGCCGCACCCTGGACGGCGGCGGCGAGGCGGAGCAGGCCGAGGTCGACCGCATCTTCGGCGCCCTGTCATCGACTCCCGCGCCCGAGCTGCCCAAGGGGCACTCCCCCACGACGGCGGAGCTGGTGCGCCGGGCCCTGCTGGCCGCGGAGGGGCCGCTCTCGGCCCAGGAGCTGGCGGACCACACACGACTCAGCCGGCAGACGGCACAGCGCTACCTGAAGCTCCTGGAGCGCACGGGCCGGGTCCGGCTGAGTCTCAAGTACGGCGACACAGGCCGTCCCGAGCACCGCTACGAGTGGGCTGCCAGCACCTGAGACACCCGCACAGCCCGGCTCGCCGAGCAAGCCACCCCCCTGTGACGAGGAGGGAATCGTTACGCCGCACCGGCACCGGTGAGCGACCGCACCTCCGTCTCCGCGTGCTTGGCCTCATCCGCTTCCTCACGCGAGGTCACCGTGCCGAGCCACCCCGCGAGGAAGCCCAGCGGGATGGAGACGAGGCCTGGGTTCTCCAAGGGGAAGTACTGGAAGTAGACCCCCGGGAACAGGGACTGGGGCCCTCCGGAGACCACCGGCGACAGGACCACCAGCACGAGCGCGGGCAGCAGTCCCCCGTACACCGACCACACCGCACCCCGTGTCGTGAAGTTCCGCCAGAACAGGGAGTAGAGCAGCACCGGAAGGTTCGCCGACGCCGCGACGGCGAACGCGAGACCCACCAGGAATGCGACGTTCAGATCACGGGCCAGCAGGCCGAGGCCGATCGCGATCACACCGACCCCTGCGGCGGCGATACGGGCGACCGCCACCTCGCTGCGCGGCTTCGCGTTCCGCCGTCGCAAGGAGGCGTACAGATCGTGGGCCACGGCCGCCGACGACGCGAGCGTGATGCCGGCGACCACGGCGAGGATCGTGGCAAAGGCGATGGCGGCGACGATGGCGAACAGAACCGTTCCACCCGTGGAGTGCGCGCCGCCTCCCAGATCGAGCGCGAGGAGCGGAACTGCCGTGTTGCCCGAGGCATTCGACCCACGCACCGCATCGGGGCCGACGACGGCGGCCGCGCCGAACCCGAGCACGATCGTCATCAGATAGAAGCTGCCGATGAGTCCGATGGACCAGACGACCGAACGGCGGGCGGCCCGCGCGGTCGGCACGGTGTAGAAGCGGGAGAGGATGTGCGGCAGCCCGGCGGTACCGAGCACCAGCGCGAGGCCGAGGCTCATGAAGTCGAGGCGCGCGGTCCAGTCCCCGCCGTACTTCAGACCGGGCGCGAGGAACCGGTCGCCGTGACCACTGCGGCCCGCAGCGGTCCGCAGCAGCTCGTCGAAGTCCCCGTAGAAGCGCACCAGGACGAGGACGGTCAGCGCGATCGCCCCGCCCATCAGCAGGACCGCCTTGACGATCTGGATCCAGGTGGTGGCCCGCATCCCTCCCAGCGACACATAGACGACCATGAGCGCGCCGACGCCGATGACCGTCCAGGTCTGCGCCGCCCCGCTCGTCCCTCCCAGCAGCAGCCCCACCAGAGAACCGGCCCCCACCATCTGCGCCACCAGGTAGAGAACGGACACGGTGACCGAGGAAGTTCCCGCCGCGATCCGCACCGGGCGTTCCCTCATCCGCGCGGCGACGACATCGCCGAGCGTGAACCGCCCGCAGTTGCGCACCAGTTCGGCCACGAGGTACAGGACGACCAGCCAGGCGACGAGGAACCCCACCGAGTAGAGCAGCCCGTCGTAACCGAAGAGGGCGATCAGTCCTGAGATGCCGAGGAAGGACGCAGCCGACATGTAGTCGCCGGCGATGGCGAAACCGTTCTCCATCGGGGAGAAGAGCCGCCCGCCCGCGTAGAACTCCTCCGCCGAGCCGTGCCGCTTACGACTCGCCCATGTGGTGATCGCAAGAGTGACTGCGACGAACACCCCGAACAGCAGCAGCGCCAGGGTCTGGTGTTCCCCCTTCACCGCTCCACCTCCTGGGCCGCCACCGCTCCCTGCGCAGGCGCCTTTCCCTGCGCAGGGAGCGGTGCCGGCCGCACCCCCGCACCCCGCTCCCCCTGTTCCCCCCGCTCTTCCTGCTCTTTCTGCTCTTCCTGCTCGCGTAGTTGCTCCTGTTCCTGCTCCCGCTTCTGCTCGAAGACGGCCCAGCGCAGGTCGAGCGCCGCCCTGTCCCGCCGCAGCCGTGCGTGGCGCGCATACGCCCACGTCAGCAGGAACGTCGTCAGGAACTGACCGAGCCCCGCCACCATCGCCACGTTCACCGCGCCGCTGACGGGCCGTGCCATCAGGCCCGGTGCCGTCGTCGCGGCCGCGACGTACGCGACGTACCAGGTGAAGAAGAGCGCCACGCCCGGGACTACGAACCTCCGGTACCGGCCGCGCACTTCCTGGAAGGCGGTGCTGCGCTGCACTTCCACGTAGATGTCGGCCGGGCTCGTGCTCCCTTGCCGGGCCGCGTCCCGGGGCGCCACCACGGAAGCCGGGGATCCGGCGTCGTCGAGTTCTCCCCAGCCGGAGGCAAGCGTGTCGTACCAGGGGTCTCTCAGGTCGCCGGAGCGGTCCCGGCCGGTAACGGCCCGGCCCGGCCCCGCATCGGGCCCGTCGTACTTCTCCACCGAACTCTCCTTAGTCCGCGGCCCTGTTCGGCCACGTGCCCAAGGATGGACAGATCGGTAAGATCCCAGACTCTCCTCTCATTGCTCTTCACCCCATCAGGTGAAGCCACGTCAGATGTCTGAGGCCCTGTCCAGCTTGATGAGCCCATGTCTGTACGCGTAACGCACGGCCTGCGCGCGGTCCTTGAGTGCCGCCTTCGCGAAGAGGTTGTTGATGTGGGTCTTCACCGTCGCGGTGGAGACATGCAGCGCCCGGGCGATCTCGTGGTTCGACATCCCCTCGGCGATCAGGACCAGCACCTCGGTCTCCCGCGCGGTCAGGCCGTCCGGAGGATCGGCCGCTGAGGCGTCGTCCGGCTCCGACAGCCGCTCGAGGAGCCGCCGCTGGATCCGCGGAGAGAGTCCCGCATCTCCTGAGAGCACGTCCTCGACGGCCCGCACGATCTCGTTCCCGCCCGCGTCCTTCGTGAGGTAGCCGCGTGCCCCCGCCTTGAGCGCGGGGAACAGCGAGTCGTCGTCGGCGTAGGTCGTGAGCACGACGACCTGTGTCCCCGGATACTCCGCGCGGATCCGTCGCGTGGCCTCCGCGCCGTCACACCGGGGCATGCGCAGGTCCATCAGGACGACGTCCGGAGCGAGCTCGGCGACCAGGCGCACGGCCTCCTCGCCGTCCGCGCCGGCACCCACCACCTCAATGCCGGGCAGCAGCCCCAGCAGCATCACGATCCCCTCGCGCACCACGGTCTGGTCGTCGACCACGATCACCCGCGCGGGTGGCTTTCCCCGGCCCTCGGCAGGTCCGGCCGGACTGACCTCCGTGGCCTTCGCAGCAGCCTCGTTCCCCGTCATCCCGGCACCCTCAGCGTCACCACGAAGCCCTCCTCACCCGGTCCCGCCTCCAGGGATCCGCCCAGCAGCTCGGCGCGCTCGCGCATCCCGAGCAGACCGTACCCGCCGCCGGAGGTGCCGAGCTCACCCGGCGATCGCCCTCCCGAGTCCCTGACATCGAGCCTCACTTGATCGTTCTCGTACCGCAGGCACACCTCGACCTCCGCGCCCGGCGCATGCTTGCGGACGTTCGTCAGCGCTTCCTGCGCCACTCTCCGCACCGCCTGGGACGCCTCGGCGGGCAAGGGGCGCCGATCCCCCGCCACGGTGACCGAGGCGCGGTCGGCCGTGACGAGCTCGCGCAGGAAGTCCTCGACCGGGGTCATCTCCCCGCGCAGCGCGGACAGGGCCTGTCTCGTCTCGGCGAGCCCCTCTCTTGCCATGGACCGCGCCGCCACGACCCGGCCCAGAACCTGCTCCTTGGACGCATCCCCCTCGATCAGCAGCCGCGCGGCCTCCAGGTGTACGAGCTGTGCGGAGAGGCTGTGCGCGAGCACGTCGTGGATCTCGCGGGCGATACGGGCCCGCTCGGCGAGGGCAGCCGATTCCGTCTCCGCGGCCCGCGCGGCACGCTCCTGCGTCAGCAGCCGCAGGGCGCTGCCCCTGGCCTCGGCATCCAAACGGAGGGTGTATCCGGCCAGCACCAGACCGATGACGGTGAGTGCCGTGATGAGCGGGCTGTCGCCGATGTACACGGCGTATCCGGACATCGCCACGAGCACACAGGGCGCTGCCGCGAGTATGGGGAGCCGCTCCAGGGCGGAGATCGCCGAGCCGCACCACAGCACCATGGCGAGCACCTGCCACTCACCGAACTCGGCGGCGAGTGCGGTGGCCAGGAGCAGTGACATCAGCGCCAGGGAGGGCCAGAGGCGGTGGGCGAACGAGACCCGGAAGAACGCCCACCCCGCCCACGTGACGGCAAGGACCATCGCCACCCCGGCGACGAGCCGCAACCCGCGGTCCGCATGGAACGCGTCCCACAGCAGGCTGCCTATGACCACGACGCGCAGGACTCGGACGAACCACAGCCGGGCCAGGCTCATCCCGGCCCACGTGAGCGCCTCCCGGGAAGGCCACCTTGTCCACCAGTCGCCGTTCACACGGGTTCCTTCCGCATCGGCTCGGGCGCCGCGTCGGGCACACCGTACGCCGAGGGGACGGGGCCGGCGCGCAGTACGAGCAGACCGCTGCGGGCCAGCAGCGTGGCCGCGAGGGCCAGCATCAGGCCGGGGGCGCCCTGGCGCACGTGCAGCAGCGAACCGATCCCGAAGAGCCCCGCCCGCAGCGCGATTCCGACGGCCCAGACCACGGCGGTGGCCTTGGTGCCCTTGCTCCAAGCGGTGCCGTCCGGTTCGGTCCACACATGGGAGGTCCGTGCCCAGCCGGCCCCCATGGCCAGGCCGACGAGCAGTTCGGCCACCAGCAGCGTCACGGATGCCGCACGGTGCTGGGGGTCGATCAGGCCGGGCTCGCGCACGGCCATGAAGACCAGCACGGCCGGTATCAGCCACCAGCGCCTGTCCGTGCCGATCTCCTGCGCCTTGAACTGGCGGACGACCACCAGCACCACGACGGCGCAGATCACCAGTGCGTTGGTGAGCCCGGACATGTCAGCCTCCGTACGACGAGCAGGACGAGGCCGGTCCGCGGAGGACCGACGCCTTCGACGCTACGGAAACCGCCTGATCACGACATCGGCGCAGGGGTTGAACGCGGGTGGAGCCGTGCTCTCCACCCGCGGGTGGAGAGCACGGCTCGTGCGTACCTGACGAGCCCGGGTGACGGGCGCGCGAGCGGTTACGCGTCGATCCGTGAGCGGTCCAGCGTCGCCGCGGAGCTGGTGATGAATTCCTTGCGCGGCGCGACGTCGTTGCCCATCAGCAGATCGAAGACCTGCTCGGCGGATTCCAGGTCGGAGATGTTGATGCGGCGCAGGGTCCGGAAGCGCGGATCCATCGTCGTCTCGGCCAGCTGATCGGCGTCCATCTCGCCCAGGCCCTTGTAGCGCTGGATGGAGTCCTTGTACCGGATGTTCTTGCGCTGCAGCTCCAGCAGCGTCTCGCGCAGCTCACGGTCCGAGTACGTGTAGATGTACTTGTCCTGGCCCTTCTTCGGCTGGCTGAGCTCGATGCGGTGCAGCGGCGGGACCGCCGCGAAGACGCGGCCGGCCTCGACCATCGGCCGCATGTACCGCTGGAACAGCGTCAGCAGCAGGATCCGGATGTGCGCGCCGTCGACGTCGGCGTCCACGAGCAGAATGATCTTTCCGTAGCGCGCCGCGTCGATGTCGAAGGTCCGGCCCGACCCTGCTCCTATGACCTGGATGATCGCGCCGCACTCGGCGTTCTTCAGCATGTCCGTCACGGACGCCTTCTGAACGTTGAGGATCTTGCCGCGGATGGGCAGGAGCGCCTGGAACTCGGAGTTCCGGGCCAGCTTGGCGGTGCCGAGCGCGGAGTCTCCCTCGACGATGAAGAGCTCGCTGCGCTCCACGTCGTCGCTGCGGCAGTCGGCGAGCTTCGCAGGCAGCGACGAGGACTCCAGGGCCGTCTTCCGCCGCTGGGCGTCCTTGTGCTGGCGGGCCGCGATGCGCGTGCGGGCCGCGGCGACGGCCTTGTCCATGACTGCGCGGGCCTGCGCCTTCGCGTCCCTCTTGGTCGAGGTCAGGAACGCCTTGAGTTCCTTGGCGAGGACGTTAGCGACGATGCGGTTGGCCGCGGAGGTGCCGAGCACCTCCTTCGTCTGGCCTTCGAACTGCGGCTCGGCGAGACGGACCGTGACGACCGCCGTGAGGCCTTCCAGGGCGTCGTCCTTGACGATGTCGTCCTCGGCGACGCGGAGCACCTTCTGGGTGCGCATCGCTTCGTTCATCGTCTTGGTGAGGGAGCGCTCGAAGCCGGTGACGTGGGTGCCGCCCTTGGGGGTGGCGATGATGTTGACGAAGGACTTGATCACCGTGTCGTACCCGGTCCCCCAGCGCATGGCCACGTCCACGCCGAGCTCACGGGTGACCTCGGTGGGCGTCATCTGGCCGTGCTCGTCCAGGACGGGGACGGTCTCCTTGAAAGTGCCCTGGCCGGAGAAACGGAGGACGTCGCAGACAGCCTTGTCCTGCGCCAGGTACTCGCAGAATTCGCTGATGCCGCCGTCGAAGCGGAAGGATTCCTCGCCCTTCGAGCCGCCGTCGCCGAGACCGAGCTCGTCCCGTACGACGATGGTGAGGCCCGGGACCAGGAAGGCGGTCTGGCGGGCGCGCTGGTGCAGGTTCTCCAGCGAGAGTTTGGCGTCCTTGAGGAAGATCTGGCGGTCCGCCCAGTACCGCACGCGTGTGCCGCTGCGGGCCTTGGGGACCTTCTTGACCTTGGTCAGCCTGGCCGAGGGGTCGAAGGTCGCCTCGGGGCCCGGCTTGGCGAAGGCGCCGGGGACGCCGCGGCGGAAGCTGATCGCGTGGGTGTGTCCGGCGCGGTCCACCTCGACGTCGAGGCGCGCGGAGAGCGCGTTCACGACGGAGGCGCCCACGCCGTGCAGGCCGCCGGAGGCGGCGTACGAGCCGCCGCCGAACTTGCCGCCCGCGTGCAGCTTGGTCATGACGACCTCGACGCCGGAGAGGCCGGTCTTGGGCTCGACGTCGACCGGGATGCCTCGGCCGTTGTCCCGGACCTCTACGGAGGCGTCGTCGTGGAGGATGACCTCGATGTGGTCGCAGTACCCGCCCAGGGCCTCGTCGACGCTGTTGTCGATGATTTCCCAGAGGCAGTGCATCAGACCGCGGCTGTCCGTCGACCCGATGTACATGCCCGGACGCTTGCGGACGGCCTCGAGCCCCTCCAGGACGAGCAGGTGCCGCGCGGTGTAGTTGGAACCGTCCCGGTCTGCTCCTGTCAGCAATGCTGTGGACGGCACGGACGTCTCGGCGGTCACGCGGTTCGCTCCTCGCTGAATTTCAAGGGGGGTCCTTTGGGGTAAGGACGCGGCTTCGGTTACCGGTCAGAGGGTACCGAGGCCTGGTAGAGCGGTTGTCACGCCACCCTCGTCTCAACTCAGACTAGTCCAGGCTCGCATACATGTTCGATCCCTCGATGGAGTGAAGCGCACGTCACGTTCCCTTCGAGGCATGAACCATTTAGGCTCCGGGCACGTCCTCATGAACAACCGGCAACCCAGCCGGGGACGACCTGACCTGACAGACAGCGCGAAACCGTAAGACACGTAAGAGACGCAATACGGCACATTCGCCGCCAACCGGCAACGGACAGCCACCTCGAAAGAAAAGTTCGAGGAAAAGCCACGAGCGGGAACGTTTTCGGCCTGGTTGGATGTTGACCCTGGTACGACAGCTCGTCGAGCTAGAGAAGAGGCGACGTGACTACTGTTCTGACCCCCGCGAGCCCCCTGACGGCCGCTGATCGCTGCGACCGCTGCGGCGCCCAGGCATACCTGCGCGTCGTCCTGTTGAGCGGCGGTGAACTGCTCTTCTGCGCCCACCACGGACGCAAGTTCGAGCCGGAACTCAAGAAGATCGCCGCTGAGATACAGGATGAGACGGAGCGCCTGACCGCCGTTCCGGAAAGCGCCACCGAAGAGGAACGCTGACACCTCGCATCCACGACGAGCCAGCTCCGGCGCACCAGGCCGGCGAACGGGCGGCCGTCCCTGCCCACAGCAGGGGTGGCCGCCCGCTCTCGCCACAGGGCCACTCAGGGCCCTTCTCGGCCCCCTGAGGCCGCCCGCCGACCAGTCCCGGACGGACAGCCCGGCTCAGTCGCGGGCGCCCAGCACCCTGGTGACGTCCGAGATCCTCGTGTAGACGCCCGGGCTCCCGGGGCGGCCGCAGCCGCTCCCCCAGGACACGAGCCCGATGAGGCGCCCCCGCGCGACCAGCGGCCCGCCACTGTCCCCCTGACAAGCGTCCCGTCGGCCCCTCATCTCACCGGCGCAGAGCATCGTCCGGGCGATGTATTTACCTTCGGCGCTGCCCGGGTACGCCTTTTCGCAGACCCCGTCGGCGAGCACATCGACGCGCGCCGAACGCAACGTACGGGCGTAATCACCCGCCCCAGTGGTGTCCCCCCAGCCGTATACGGCGGCGCCCGTGCCCGGCTCGTACGCCGGGTCGCCGGGCCCGGCCATCCGGATGGTGCGCCCCTGAGGGAGCGGCTCGGCGAGGGTCAGGGCCGCCACGTCGCCGGAGTTCGTGTGCGCGTCGTACTCCGGGTTGACCCTGACCTCGCGCACGGACACTTCCTGCCCCTCCGAGGACCGCAGATCCCCGCGGCCGACGAGGACTTTCAGGTCCGTCACCTCCTTCAGCGGCACCCCCAGCACGTCCTTGCTCATGCAGTGGGCCGCGGTCAGGACC
Organism: Streptomyces sp. Je 1-369; assembly: GCF_026810505.1. Classification (NCBI taxonomy): domain Bacteria; kingdom Bacillati; phylum Actinomycetota; class Actinomycetes; order Kitasatosporales; family Streptomycetaceae; genus Streptomyces; species Streptomyces sp. Je 1-369. The sequence goes on along the minus strand of NZ_CP101750.1, from coordinate 6,589,710 downwards.
GTCGAGCGCCCGGTGACCACGCCGCCGCAGAACTGTCCTGCGCGTGAGCCGCCGAAGCGGGCGCGGCTGGAGACGGCGACCACCCATGGACTCTCGGACACATCCACCGGATGGCCCCCGACGACCACGCTGTCGGCCGACACGGGGGCCGGGGCGGCCAGGGGCAGGGCGGCGGCAGCGGCCGCCACAGCCAGTACCCCCGTCCACGCTCGGGCGAAGGAACGACGCATGCGATCTCCTCACTCTGGGTTGCCATTGCGCACCCCAGAGTCATGCAGTATCGCTCACCCCGCACCCGCTCAGGCGTAAGGCCCGAAACCCGCTTGTCGCGGGCTTCGGGCCTTTCGTGGAGCCTTCTGGGTGACTGTCCCGTGCTGCCTAGTCGAGATAGTCGCGCAGGACCTGCGAGCGCGACGGGTGACGCAGCTTCGACATCGTCTTCGACTCGATCTGACGGATGCGCTCACGCGTCACTCCGTAGACCTTGCCGATCTCGTCGAGGGTCTTGGGCTGGCCGTCCGTGAGGCCGAAGCGCATGGAGACCACGCCCGCCTCACGCTCGGACAGGGTGTCCAGGACGGAGTGCAGCTGCTCCTGGAGGAGCGTGAAGCTCACCGCGTCGGCGGGAACGACCGCTTCGGAGTCCTCGATGAGGTCACCGAACTCGCTGTCGCCGTCCTCACCCAGGGGGGTGTGGAGGGAGATCGGCTCACGGCCGTACTTCTGGACCTCGATGACCTTCTCCGGGGTCATGTCGAGTTCCTTGGCCAGCTCCTCCGGAGTGGGCTCGCGGCCCAGGTCCTGGAGCATCTGGCGCTGGACACGGGCCAGCTTGTTGATGACCTCGACCATGTGCACCGGGATACGGATGGTGCGGGCCTGGTCGGCCATGGCGCGGGTGATCGCCTGACGGATCCACCAGGTGGCGTACGTGGAGAACTTGTAGCCCTTGGTGTAGTCGAACTTCTCGACCGCGCGGATCAGACCGAGGTTGCCCTCCTGGATGAGGTCCAGGAAGAGCATGCCGCGGCCGGTGTAGCGCTTGGCCAGGGAGACCACCAGGCGGAGGTTGGCCTCCAGGAGGTGGTTCTTGGCGCGGCGCCCGTCCTCGGCGATGATCTCCAGCTCGCGCTTGAGCTTCGGGGCGAGCTTGTCGGCGTTGGCCAGCTTGTCCTCGGCGAACAGGCCGGCCTCGATGCGCTTGGCGAGCTCGACCTCCTGCTCGGCGTTGAGCAGCGGGACCTTGCCGATCTGCTTCAGGTAGTCCTTGACCGGGTCGGCGGTGGCGCCGGCCGCGGCGACCTGCTGGGCGGGCGCGTCGTCCTCGTCCTCGTCGGACAGAACGAAGCCCTGGGCGCCTTCCTCGGCGGGCTCGCCCTCGCCGGGCTTGCCGGCGGCGGGCGCCTCCTCGGTGGCCTCTTCGTCGAGGAGCTCGTCGGCGTCCTTCTTGGAGGTGGTCTTCTTGGCCGCCGTCTTCTTGGCGGTGGTCTTCTTGGCGACGGCCTTCTTGGCCGTCGTCTTCTTGGCTGCGACCTTCTTCGCGGGCGCGTCCTCGGCGGTGCCGTCCGCGGTCAGCGCCTCAGTGGCGGCGGTGGCGGTGGGCTTCGCCGTGGTGGCCTTGGCCGCGACCGTCCTGGTCGCGGTGCGCTTGGCCGGGCTCTTCGCTGCGACGCTCTTGCGGGGGCGCTTCGGCTCCGCGGCACTGACCATCAGCGTCACACCCTCTTCCTCGAGGATCTGGTTGAGGCTGCGCAGAACGTTCTTCCACTGAGTGGCCGGAATCTGGTCAGCTTCGAAGGCACGACGCACGTCATCGCCGGCGATCTGCCCATCAGCCTTTCCCCGCTCGATGAGCGCCATGACAGAGACGGATTCGGCGATCTCCGGCGGGAGCGTACGGGATGTGCTGGCCGACACGAACAACCTCTCGGAACGTTGGAAAACGGCTTCCGGCCCCGTCCATTGTGGACCGGGGCCGACGACCGGCGGCTAAGGATGTGGGCCGACGGCGCGGGCGGGGCCGGGGAGCTGCACAGCGTCGCGAACGACCGCTGTATTCCCTCCTCGGCTATCACCTCTTAGGTCATCGCGCTGTTCCTTGGAGCGTTACGCCCAATCTACGTGGCCCGAGTCACACCCCGTAAGCGCACAAAAGCATCCAGATGCGGTCAGAAGCGGCCTATACGCATGCACGAATGATCCCCCGATGCCCCGCGAAGAAACCCCCCACATTCGTGTCGCCGGACTCCGCCGCGCTCCCGAGGAGCTCGTGGCAGGTCCGGCGACACAGGGGGACGGCGGCGGAGTCGCCGACGGGCACGGAGTGACGTACGCGACGACTCAGCGCTGCCGCGGGGCACGCGCACGGCCGCGGCGCCTACGTGGACGCGCGGTCAGTGCTCGCGCGGAGCGGGCACGACACGCTCCACCTCGGGGTGGACGGTGAGCAGCTGCCGCATGGCGGCCTCCGCGCCGGATCCGTCGCCGGCGGCGAGGGCGTCGACGACGCGGGAGTGGTGCACGAGCGACGCCTCGCTGGGGCGGTCGCAGCCGGTGATCGGACCGCCGGAGACCTGCAGTGCGGCCGAGACGATCCCGGAGAGGTGCTCCAGCATGCGGTTGCCCGCGACCTGCATGAGCAGCGAGTGGAACTCGGCGTCCGCGCGGGAGAAGGTGATCACGTCGCCCTGACCCAGCGCGTGACCCATGATCTCGACCATGTCGGCGAGGCGCTGCTGCACCTCCTCGCGGCCGTGCCCGGCGGCGAGGCGCGCGGCGAGGGGCTCGATCATCCAGCGCAGCTCGCCGAGCTCCCGGCGCTGGTCGTCGCGCTGCGGCCCGAAGGCGCGCCACTCGATGATGTCCGGGTCGAGCAGGTTCCAGTCGCTGACGGGGCGCACGCGCGTGCCGACGTTGGGCCGGGCGCTGACCAGGCCCTTGGCCTCGAGCACGCGCAGGGACTCACGCACGACGGTGCGGGAGACCTCGAAGCGCTGGCCGATCTCTTCGGGAACGAGCGGGCGGTCGGCGCCGAGGTCACCGGAGACGATCATCTGGCCCAGCTGCTGGACGAGTTGGCCGTGCAGCCCGCGGCCGCGGCTTCCGGCGGCGCGCCGGCCCACGCGCCCCAGGTCCTGGTCGGGGCCGTCCCAGACGGGAGGGACGACGCGGCCGCCGGCGGCGGACTCCGCGTACGGGTATCGGTCGAGGTCACCCGGGCCGGCGAGACCGGAGTCGGCGGAGCGGGCGGTGGTCATCATGGTGTGCGCAAGGGTACTCACGGATCAGTTGTCGGCGCTGCCTCCAACTCCCTTGAGGTCTTTGGTGAAAAGCACACGAAAGGGTGATCGCTTACCCCGCCGCAATTGACGCCTTATCGGAAAGAAACGGACGCCCTTCGGGGAGTTGTGCACAGCCCCGCCCGGGAAGGCCGCGGACGGTCGTCAACGGACTCTGGTGCGCATCGCCGTGAGCAGATATGCGCAGAGCAGAGCGGTCAGCGACAACATCAGCGCGGTGCCCACGGGTTGAGCGATCATGCGCACTCCCGCCGCCAGATATCGCTCGGCCCCGAACGGCCACTGCACCAGAGCGAGGTCCCGAAGGCGCGCCGGAAGTCCGGCCGCCGATCGCACGGACGGTCCCTCGACGGCCTTCTGTACGAGAGGTACGACGACGATCGGCACGGCGAGCACCGCGGCGAGACCGGCCGTCGTGGACCGGAAGACCCCCGCGGCCAGCACACCGGCCCAGGCACACCCCGTCACGAGGGCGTACCAACTGGCGGTCAGAGACGGCCAGTCGGCGGGAACTTTCGTGAGTTCCTCTCCGTATACAAGGTGGAGCAGCACGGCATCGGAGACCACGGCGAGAGTGCTCAGCAGCAGCGCCACCGCGGCCGCGACGAGGAGTTTGGCACCGAGCATCCCGAGGCGGCGCGGGACGGTGCCACGGTCCGCGGCGAGGGCGGGGTGGCGGAACTCGTCGCCGAAAGCGAGGGCGCCCAGAAGCCCGGCGCCAAGGGCGGCGGGCGGCAGGGGAAGTTCGTGGGGCCAGGCGGCGAGCAGGTACGGCTGCGCGGTGTGCCCGGACCGCGCCAGGAAGACGGAGAAGAGGGCGGAGGTGGCGAGGACGGCGGCCAGGGTGAAGTAGCCCGTACCGACGCCCAGCAGGCGACGCACCTCGTAGCGCAGGGGGTGCAGAGGACTTCTGCCGGGGCGAACGGTGATGGGGGGTGGCAGGGCGGACGCGGTTGTGGAGGCGGATCCGGTTGCAGAGGCGGTAGCGGTAGCGGTAGCGGAGGCTGTTGCGGGCGTGGCGGCCGTGTCCTGGGAGGTAGCGAGGATCCCCGTCGGTGCGCCGGAGCGGTGGGTACTGGTGCCTAGGGGCGTGGTGTCGAGGGGCATGGTGTCGTGCGGTGCGGAGTCGTGCGGTGCGGTCCTGTGAGGCGTGGAGTCGTGCGGCGCGGTCTCCTGCGGTGCGGTTTCGTGAGGCGTGGAGTCGTGCGGCGCGGTCTCCTGCGGCGTTGTGTCGTGAGACGTGGAGTCGTGCGGTGCGGTGTCGTCGTCTCTTCCTGTCGCCGAGTGCTCGGCGGGGGTGTCGTCTGGGGCGTCGGAGGAGGCTTCTGCCGCCCCTGTGGCGCCGGTCGAGCTGCCGACCGGGCGGACGTCGGCATGCGGTTGAGTGGCGGCCTCAGGGGGGCTCTCGGGGGTGGTCGTGGGGGTGGTCTCGGGGCTGGCCTCGGGGGCGGTCGTGGGGGTGGCCTCGGGGGCAGAAGCGGGGGCGGGGATCGGGCTCGGCGGGGCTTCGGGCTCCGGCCGCCCTTCCCGGTCCTGCCGGTCCTGCCGGTTTTCTCGGTTCTGCCGGTCCCGTCGGTCCCGTCCGCCCTGTCCATCCCGTCCGTCCGGCTGGCGCGTGTGGTTCTGCGGGCCCGCGTCGCCGAGCTCGTCGGCGAGTTGGTGGACGAGGATGCCGTGGCGGTATGCGGTCTCGCCCACGTCGGCGCATGTGCTTCCGTAGACGGAGAGCCGGTTGCCGTCCTCCTTGACGACCTCGATCGCACGCCGTCCCGTGCGTGCCTCTTTGGTGAGGAGTGCGCCCAGGCGGGCGGCGTGCGGGGTCCGGACGGCGACGCGGGGGCGGAGCCTGGTCCGGGCGAAGTCAGGAGCGTCCTGGTCGGCGACCAGCTGTCCGGAGTCGAGCGTGACCACGCGGTCGGCGGCCCGTGCCGCTTCCTTGGGGTCGTTCGTGGCGAACAGGACCGTGCCACCTTGCGCGGCGTGGGCGCGCAGGATGCCGTGCAGCCAGGCGCTCTCTCTGGCCGAGAGGCCCTCGCCCGGCCTGTCCAGGACGAGCGTGTGGGGGTCGGCGAGCAGCGCGCAGGCCAGCCCCAGTCGCCGGTCCATGCCGCGTGAGAGCGTGCCGAGGCGCTCGTCCCGGAGGCTGACGAGTCCGACGGCCTCCAGAACGTCGTCGGCGCGCAGAACGGGTACGCCCATGGCCGCGCACAGCATGCGCAGATGGCCGCGGACCGAACGCGCCGGGTGGCCCGGGACATCACCCATGAGGACGCCGACCTCGCGTGACGGGTGGGCGATGCGGTGCAGGGGGCGGCCTCTGAAGTACGTGATTCCACGGCCCTGTTGGAGTTCGAGCATCAACCGCAGCGCCGTGGTCGTGCCGATCGGCTCGGCGTCGAGCAGCGCGGTGACACGCCCGGTGCGTGCCTCGAAGGACACGTCCTCGACGGCGGGCGGGAGCTCCTGGCGGGGATTGCTGGTCAGTCCGATGGCCTGGATCATCGCTTCTCTCGCAGGATGTGCGACTGCTCGACGGCCAGGGCCCGTCCGCCGGATCGGGGACGGACGAACCCCGTGGGTACTGCAGCAAGATAACGCGACATTTGCGGCTTTTCGGTCAGGGCGCGGGCCACTGGTGTCCAGGGGGCAGGCCGACCGCACAGGATCGGCTGGTAACGCCGACCGGGGGTGTCAGACTTCGGGACGCAGCATCGGCGGGTTGAGGAGCGTCGCACCGCCCGCACGGAAGAGCTGGGCGGGGCGCCCGCCCTGGCGGGTGGTGGTCCCGCCGGTGGGCACGAGGAAGCCCGGAGTGCCGGTGACCTTGCGGTGGAAGTTGCGCGGGTCGAGGACGACGCCCCAGACGGCTTCGTACACGCGCCGCAGCTCGCCGACGGTGAATTCCGGCGGGCAGAAGGCCGTGGCCAGCGACGAGTATTCGATCTTGGAGCGGGCGCGCTCGACGCCGTCCGCGAGGATCTGGGCGTGATCGAAGGCGAGAGGGGCGGCCTGTTCGTCCTCGCGGCCGTAGCCACCCTGCTTGAGAAGGGCCTCCACCGGGGCCCAGCGGGCGCTGTTCGCGTCGCCACCGGCGCGCGGCGCGGGGAGGTCCGGGGCGAGCGCGAGGTGGGCGACGCTGACCACGCGCATGCGCGGGTCGCGCTTCGGGTCGCCGTACGTACCGAGCTGTTCGAGGTGCGCCCCGTTGGCCTGCGCCGGGGCGTCGGGCGCGTGCGCGCACAGGCCCGTCTCCTCGCGCAGTTCGCGCGCCGCGGCCGACGACAGATCCTCATCGGCGCGTACGAACCCTCCGGGCAGCGCCCAACGCCCCTGGAACGGCTGCTCACCGCGCCGCACGGCCAGCGCGCAGAGCGCGTGCCGGCGCACGGTCAGCACGACCAGGTCGACGGTGACAGCGAAGGGCGGGAAGGCCGACGGGTCGTAGGGCGACATGCCGCGATCATAGTCGTCTGCTTGACGATAAACATCTCCTTCGCCCATTGCTGTCCGGTTGCCTCCCGTCGCTCCGCCGCCCGGGTCGCCGGTGCCGCGGGTCCGGTCGTCCGTGCGCCATCGCTGTGCGTGAGACAAGGTCATACCCCCAACTGCAGCCCGTCGGCCGCCTCCTCGACCATGGCGAGACCGAGTCGGCTCACCCGTACGGAGAACGCTGCTCCCCCGACGCTCAGCCCGCCCAGCCCCAGCTCTCCCAGCGGGGCGCTGCGGACCGGATCGAGCTTCACCGTGCCCGCGGGTGCGTCGGGCCGGATCCCGGCGAGCGCGGTGAGGACGTGCACCCCGGCGGCCGCGGCGGTGGCGGCCGGGCGGCAGGCCGCCGGGTGCGGCAGCGGAGCCGCACCTTCCGTGCGCTGCTCCCCCGCGTACATCTCGGGCAGCCGGTGGCCGAAGCACTCGGCCGCGGACAACAGGCCGCGCAGGAGCGAGCTCGCCTCCTTCTCGTACCCCGCAGCCGCCAGGCCGGTGATGGCGACCGCCGTCTCGTGCACGCGGACCGCTCCGCCTCTGTGCCCGAACGGGTTGTACGCGGGCTCCCTCGCTCCCAGGCTGCGCAGCCCCCAGCCGGAGTCCATGACGGGCCCGCCGAAGAGCCGGGCGAGTTGTTCGGTCCTGACCTTGTCGAGCAGTCCGGGAGCGAGCGCGCCCGAGCCGAGCAGACCGGTGTCCAGGAGGTGGGCCGCACCTCCGGTGAGGTGCGGTACGGGCCTCCCGTCGGGTAGCCGGGCGGCGGCCGGTCTGCCACCCGTCCTGTCGTCCACCCAGAACTGCTCCTGGAAAGCGGACCGCAACCGGGCCGCCCACTGGCGCAGCCCCAGAGAGTCCCCTCGGCCGTACGCCGCGAGCAGGTCGGCGCCCAGCAGCGCCGCTCGATGCGCGTGCGCCTGGACTTCGCCGCGTGCGATCCCCGCCGGGTGGACGTCGGAGAGGAAGACGTCGTCGCCGACCGAGGTGTGCAGCCACCGCAGGCACCGCTCCGCCGCGGGCAGCAACTCCTCCACCTCCTGCGCGGGGAGCCCCCAGCGCCGGGCTTCCGCAAGGAGCACCGGGAAGAGCAGGGTCGCCTCGGTGCCCGTGCAGCCGGGCGGCAGATGTGAGCCCGCGTCGCGCAGCGGACCCGGGATCAGGCCCGACCGGGGGCCCGGGCCCCCGACCTGCCCCCGGGCGAGCGTGCGCAGCGTCCCCGCGGCGATGCGGGTGCCGAGCGGCAATGCCATGCGGGCGGCGGCCAGCGCCTCGGCCGGTGCGAGCCCGCAGCGCCACGGCGCCCCCGCGGCCGGATACATGTCGGAGGGATGCCCGGGGTCCCGGAGCAGCAGCGCCTGGAGGTCCTCGACGGACCGGGCGAGGAGCGGCTGGACCCTCGGGTCGTCGCCGGTAGCCCGCGCTCCGGCGGCCGAACGCATCGCCCCGCGCCCCGCCGCGCGGACCGGTCCCGCGCCGTCGGGCCGTACCCTGAGCTCCACGCTCCGGGAGGCGCCCGGCGGCAGGTCCACCTCCCAGCGCAGCAGTCCCGCGGAGGCCAGGGCGTCCGCCGGCGCGGGGTCGGCCGTGACGACGCAGTGCGCCGCGGCGGAGGACCAGCGCATGCCCGAGTCGTGCACGCTGGCGGGCAGTTCGGGCCCTGCCCGGCCCGATGCCACCGCGCCCACCTCCGCCAGGTCCGTGCCGAGGGCGACCTCGAGGGGCAACCGCAAGGGGCGTCCCGCCGCGCTGTGCAGGGTGATCCGCTCCGTGCCGTCGGCGTGCCGGATCCGCTCGACGACGACCTCCGGGTCGGGTCCGCCGTCCGTCGCCAGGCGGAGCGTCGCCACGAATCGCGCGCTGTCCGCGGAGAGCATGCGCGCCTGCACGGCGACGGGTTCGCGCCCCGCCACCCGTACCTGACAGCGGGACAGGGTCCGGCGCCCCGCGCGGTAGAACCCTTCAAGCCCCTGGCCCGTCAGCTGCCCCTGGTCCGTCGAGATAGCGAGAGCGGGCAAGGCGACGCAGATCAGCGCGGTGTGCGCGGGCGGGAGTGCACGGACGCGGCGTACCTCCGGGGTCGCGGCCGGTGGGGGTGGGGGTGACGGGCGTGTAGGCCGGAACGGGGGTCGTCCGACAGAAGACGGGGCGGGGAGAGACATGGGCAGCTTCTTTTGCGTTGTCTGCGGTGTCTGCACGGTGTCTGCGGCGTTGGTGCGGTGTCTGCGGTGTTGTGTTGTTGCGTGCCTGTGGTGTTGGTGCGGTGTCTGCGTTGTGTTGTTGCGTACCTGCGGTGTTGGTGCGGATGCATGCGGGGGGCTACGTCGTCTGCGGTGTCCGTGCTTCGGCGGTGTGACACGGCTGAGGTACCGCCACTCAGGTGAACGGGCAGACCCTGTGCCAAGTCACGCCTCCCCGTGCGAAGCCGACCATGTGGCCCAGAGCTCGTGCGTGGTCATCGGCTGTCCTTCGCGGTGCGCCGGGTGGCGCGGCGGCGGCTCTGCGGGCCCTTAGTCGGGCCGTTGGCCGAGTCGCCAGTTGGGCCGCCGCTGGTCGGGGAGGTCCCGCTCGCGGTGCGTGACAGGCGTCGGCGGCGGCGTCGGGGAGCGGCGCCGTCACGGGTTTCGCGCTTCTGTCGCAGGCAGCGGCGGATCGATTCGGGGTCCAGGTCCTCGTTGCAGGCCTGGTTGAGGAGCAGGGCAAAGGCGTACCCGGAGTCGGCCCCCAGTGCCATGTCCAGGGCCTCCTGTCCTTCCGCGAGGTCGCCGAGGGACCAGGCGACCCAGCCAGCTAGGGCCAATGGCGCGGCGGCGTACTCCGTGTACGCCCCGACGCAGCGTCGGGACAGAGCCCTCCAGAGACGCAGCGCGGGCGGCCCCTCAGCCCCCTCCATCCACTCCGCCGCACGGTCACGGGTCGTACGGGCCTGGAGGCCGAAGATGAGCGCGGCCGCCTCGTCGTGTGCGATCAGTTCGTCGTCCCTGTTGTCGGCTTCGAGGGTGTCGCCGGGCGTCGGGGGTGACGCTTCGAGGCGCGCCATGATCCGGCGCGCGAGATCGAGCGTTTCTGAGGCGACGTCCTGTCCTTCGCCACGCGCCCTGTCCGAGCCCTCGTTCCGTTCCTCGTCACGGTCCTTGTTCCGTTGCTTGTCCCGGTCCTTGTCCCAGTCCTTGTCACGTGCCTTGTCACGTGCCTTGTCACGTTGCGCGTCCCGTGCCTTGTCACGGTGCGCGTCCCGTTTCGCTTCCGTGTCGTCCGCGTCCTCCATGTCCTGCGCGTCGCGCAGCATCCTGGGAAGGAGGTCGATGCTCGCCGCGTCGAGCGCGCGCTCCTGGTCCGTCGCCGCGGCGGTCTCCCACGGCGTGAGGCGTCCCCTGATCTCGCTCTGCGTGGCGCCCGCCTGCACGCCCATGTACGTGGCGGCGGCGGCCAGGACCGAAGTGCCCGGCCTGAGCAGGGGGACTCCTTCCGGTGGGCAGCACCGGGTGTCCGGGCAGCAGTAGGTCCAGAAGCGGTTCTGTGAGATGCACACGACTTCGAGGACCGGCACGTCCAGACGGCCACAGGCCGTGCGCAGCTCCTGGGCCAGCGGGCGCAACCGCTCGACGACCTGCTGCCCCGTTTCCGCGCCGAGCGGGTCCTGGCAGAGGAAAACGACGATGCCGTCGGGTCGCTCCCCCCTCCGCTCGGAGCCGCCCACCAGGCACTGGGCCAGCTGCTCCGCGGCGGACGGCCAGTCCTCCGCGCGCTCGGGGACACCTAGGCGCACGCGGCCGCCGAATCGCCCCCGCTCTCCGTGCAGGGCGAGGAGCACGATGCTCTCCTCGGGCCTGAACCCGAGCAAGTAAGGCAACGCGTCCGCCAGTTCGGCCGGCGTGCGCAGTGTGACCACCGGCTCGTCGAACGGGTTCCCGGGGCGGGCAACGCCGGTGGCATGGACGGAACTGTCGGGTTCGAACTGGCCCGCTGCTTCGCTGTGGTTCGTCATGCGCCGACTCTCCCGCGAAGCGCCGGATTCCGGTTTGCCCTGTGGATAACCCCGATCAGGAGCACGCCAACCCGCGAGCGGCTCGCCAGGAGCACGCCAACACTTATCCACAGCTTCGCGTGCCCGCCCCGCCCAACTCCCCGATCCCGTACACAATTGCGTCACACACAGCCGCTCCGCCGTTCGGCGTCTTCACCTCAGACCTGCAACAAATTAGGTTAGGCTAAGCTAAGGTCACTTCGCAGTTCGGACCCAGCGGTGCGCGCGTCATCAGGGGAGGGAAAACACGCATGGGCCTACCCGCCATCGGCTCCTACCCGATGCCGGACCGCACCGCCCTCCCCCGGTCGCACGTCTCCTGGCGCATCGACCCGGTGCGCGCCGCGCTGCTGATCCATGACATGCAGAACCACTTCGTGGGCGCGTTTCCCGCGGGACGCTCCCCCGTGGTGGAACTCGTCGACAACATAGCGACGCTCCGAGAGCTGGCGTCGACACTGGACATGCCCGTCGTCTTCAGTGCGGAGCCCGCCGGTCAGGCGCCGGGGCAGCGCGGGCTCGTCGCCGACATGTGGGGCCCCGGGATCGGGGACGAACCGGGTGCCGCCGCGATCGTCTCGCCCCTCACGCCGCGTCCCGGCGAGCATCTGCTGTCGAACGTGCGCCACAACGCCTTCCTGCGCAGCCACCTCGGCAGGCTGCTGCGGTCGAGAGGCCGCGATCAGCTGATCGTCTGCGGGGTCTACGCGCACCTCGGCGTTCTCCTGACCGCGGCGGACGCCTTCATGAACGACATCCAGCCGTTCGTCGTCGCCGACGCGGTGGCCGACCTCTCCGCGGAGGAACACACGCTGGCCCTCCGCTGGGCCGCACGCACCGGCATGGTCTGCACGACGGACGGACTGCTGCGCGGCCTCCTCCTGCACAGGGAACCGCACGGGGAACCGCACAGGGAGCCGTACAGGGAGTCGTGCAGAGAGCCGTACGCAGGGCCGAAGAACGCGTGACCACGCCCCCCACCACGAGAGACGGAGACCATGACAGTACGGGCCGCGGTGGCCGGAGCCAGTGGCTATGCCGGCGGGGAGATCCTCCGCCTGCTGGTGTCGCATCCGGAGGTCGAGATCGGCGCGGTGACCGCGCACAGCAGTGCGGGGCGACGGCTTGGGGAGGTGCAACCGCACCTGGCCGCCGTCGCGGACCGGGTCCTCGTGGAGACGTCGGCCGAGTCCCTGCGGGGACATGACGTGGTGTTCCTGGCAATGCCGCACGGCCGGTCCGCCGCGCTGGCACGGCAGTTGGAGCCCGGCACCCTCATCGTGGACTGCGGCGCCGACTTCCGGCTGCGTGACGCGGAGGACTGGCAGCGGTTCTACGGCTCTCCGCACGCCGGCACGTGGCCCTACGGGCTGCCCGAACTGCCGGGCGCGCGGGACGAGCTGAAGGGGACCGATCGCATCGCCGTGCCGGGCTGCTACCCGACAGCGGTGACCCTCGCCCTGTTCCCGGCCTTCCTGGCGGGCCTGGTGGAGCCGGAGGCCGTCGTCGTCGCCGCGAGCGGCACATCGGGGGCGGGCCGGGTGGCCAAGCGCCACCTCGTCGGTTCCGAGGTGATGGGCTCGATGACGCCCTACGGGGTCGGCGGCGGCCACCGGCACACGCCCGAGCTGACGCAGAACCTGTCCCGTGTCGCGGGCGAGCGCGTAACCGTGTCCTTCACACCGACCCTGGCGCCGATGCCGCGCGGCATCCTCGCCACCTGCTCGGCACGCCTGCGCCCCCCTCGGGACGAAGTACACGCCCTGGATGACGTACACGCACTGGATGACGTACACGCACTTGAGGAGGCGGTGCGTTCCGCGTACGAAACCGTCTACGCCGACGAGCCGTTCGTACGCCTGCTGCCGCCCGGCACCTGGCCCTCCACCGCCGCCGTTCTCGGCTCCAACACCGCCCAGGTGCAGGTGGCCGTCGACGCGGCCGCCCGCCGGCTCGTGTGCGTCAGCGCGATCGACAACCTGACCAAGGGCACCGCCGGTGGCGCGGTGCAGAGCATGAACATCGCCCTCGGACTCCCCGAAGGGGCGGGGCTTCCCACGAATGGAGTGGCTCCGTGAGCGTGACCGCTGCCCGGGGATTCGCCGCGAGCGGGGTGGCCGCAGGGATCAAGGATTCCGGCGCCCCGGACCTGGCACTGGTGGTGAACCGCGGCCCCTCGCACGCCGCGGCCGCGGTGTTCACCTCCAACCGGGTGCAGGCCGCCCCCGTGCGCTGGTCCCGGCGCGTGATCGGCGACGGCACCCTGGCCGCGGTCGTCCTCAACTCCGGCGGTGCCAACGCCTGTACGGGCCCCGCGGGCGAGGACGACACCCGGGTAATGGCCGAGCGCACCGCCCGGGCCCTCCGCGTCGAGGCCGAACAGGTCGCGGTGTGCTCCACCGGCCTCATCGGCGTGCGACTGCCCATGGACCGGGTGACGGCAGGCATCGACACCGCTGCCACGGAGCTGTCGGATTACGGCGGCGAGCCGGCGGCGGTCGCGATCAAGACGACCGACTCGGTCCACAAGACGGCGGTCGCGTCCGGCCCCGGCTGGACCGTGGGCGGCATGGCGAAGGGCGCGGGCATGCTGGCCCCCGGCCTCGCGACGATGCTGGTGGTCCTCACCACGGACGCCGATGTCAGTGCCCCGTTGCTGGACTCCGCGCTCCGGGAGGCGGTGCGCACGACCTTCGACAGGGTGGACTCGGACGGCTGCATGTCCACCAACGACACCGTGTTGCTGCTCGCTTCGGGCGCCTCGGGGGTGCGGCCGGACCCGGCCGGGTTCACGGAGGCCGTGCACGGAGTCTGTCTCGACCTGGCGCTCCGGCTCGTCGCGGACGCGGAGGGCGCGTCGAAGGAGATCGAGGTGCGCGTGGTCGGCGCGGCCTCGGAGCCGGACGCCGTGACGGTCGGCCGGTCGATCGCCCGGAACAACCTCCTCAAGTGCGCCCTGCACGGCGAGGACCCGAACTGGGGCCGGGTGCTGTCGGCGATCGGCACGACCTCCGCGGTCTTCGACCCGGACCGACTGGACGTATCGATCAACGGCGTCCGGGTGTGCCGGAACGGCGCGGCCGGGGAGCCGCGGGACACAGTGGACCTCTCGGGGCGCCAGGTGACGATCACCGTCGACCTGCGCTCCGGGGATGCGTCGGCGACGATCTGGACGAATGATCTGACCGCGGCGTACGTCCACGAGAACAGCGCGTACAGCTCGTGAACGGAGTAGGGGCACACATGCGAACGGCCGTCAGGGAGCAGGGCTCCGAAGCCGCGGAGACGGAGGCGGAGACGGACGCGGAGACGGAGGCACTTCTCCGCGCGGAAGGCATGCAGGGCAGCGTCGTCGTCGTGAAGTTCGGCGGGCACGCCATGGTGGACGCCGACCTGCAACGGGCGTTCGCCCAGGACGTCGTGGAGCTGTGGCAGGCGGGCCTGCGCCCCGTCGTCGTCCACGGGGGCGGGCCTCAGATCAACGCGATGCTCGACCGTCTCGGCCTGGAGACCCGCTTCGCGGCGGGCCTGCGCGTGACCACTCCGGAGACCATGGAAGTGGTCCGCATGGTGCTGACCGGCCGGGTCCAGCGGGAACTGGTCGGCCACATCAATGCCCACGGTCCCTTCGCCGTCGGCATGACGGGCGAGGACGCGCACACGATGACGGCCGTGCGGCGGGCCGCCTGGGTGGACGACCGGCCGGTGGACATAGGTCTCGTCGGAGACATCGTGGCGGTGAACCCGGGGACGGTACGCGCGCTCCTGGAGCAAGGGCACATCCCGGTCGTCTCCCCCGTGGCACGCGGCGAGGACGGGCAGGTCTACAACGTCAACGCCGACCTGGCCGCGTCGGCCCTTGCCGTGGCACTCGACGCCGAACGTCTCGTGATGCTCACGGATGTCGAGGGCCTGTACGCGGACTGGCCGCACAGCACCGAGGTGATCGAGCGCCTGACGGCCGACGCGCTGGACGAGCTGCTGCCGGGGCTCGCCAGCGGGATGCTGCCGAAGATGGAGGGCTGCCTGCGCGCCGTCCGCGGCGGCGTGCGCAAGGCCCACGTGCTCGACGGCCGGGTGCGGCATGCGGTGCTCAGCGGCGTGCTGGGCGAGACGAGTCCCGGCACCACGGTGGTGCCCGACGAGGTCACCGAACGTGACGGAGCCGCCGGGCGTGCCGAGGCCGTCCAGCGCGACGAAAGCGCCGAACACGACGAACACGACGAGTGCGCCGTCTGACCTGCGCAACCTGCGCATACGAAAACTCCCGCCCCGGGACGTGAACCGGGGCGGGAGCGGTGCCGGAGACGCGGGAACGTTGCCGCGCCCGACCTCACGGACTCCGCAGCCCTCACGAAGTCCTCAGACCTCACAAACTCCGCGCCAGTATCCGCGCGTTGCGCCGCGGGTCGAGGGAGCCGGCCCACGTCGGCGGCGCCGTCCGCACGGCAGCGGGGGCGAAGCCGTACCGGAGGAACAGGTCTCCCCCACCCGTCGTCGCCGTGAACAGAGCGCTGAGCGACTTGGCGCGCGCGACGGCCAGTACGGCGCGCATGAGCCCGGCCCCCACCCCTCGGCCCTGCCTGTGTCCGGCCACGCAGAAGTTGTAGAGGACGCCCGCCGCTCCACGGCCCTCGACCGGGTCGGCCGCGTGCACCCGCAGGCCCACGCACCCTTCGAGCGTGCCGCCGGGCACGGCCATGACGAGGAAGTCGGCGGCGTGTTCGGAGTAGAGGGAGGTGGGCCTCTCGCGCAGCGCCCCCGAGCGTACGAAAGGCTGGGACAGGGCGGCGAGTGCGGCGGCGTCCTCCTCACGGGCCGGGCGCACGACGGGCACCCTGGCGGGCGCTCCTGCGGTGAGTTCGTGCGCGGGGAGTTCGCGCAGCGGGGCAGGGCGCGGCGTAGCCGTGATCAAGGCTGTACCTTCCTCGGTTCCACGATGGTTCCACGATCGAACTGGCGCAGTAAGGCTAGCCTTACCTAAGTTTCGAGTCCAGTTGACGCAGAACAGCCACGGAGAAGCAACACAGAGAAGGAGCACAGAAGGAGCGGCGCAGAAGGAGCGACAGAGGGAAAGCCACCAGAGAGAGCTGAGGAAGGGGCCAGATAGAGAAGGGCGGCCGGACAGCCGGTCCGGACACAGCAAAGGCAAGAGGGGAAACCCACCTCTTGCCACTCTCAAGTTATAGCCCACAGGGGGGCTTGCGGCAAGGCCCCCTCCGTCCCGCAAAATCACTGGCCTACACCAGCTTCGCGGACATCGGAGACCCTCCTGCCCAGCAGCGCGTTCAACCTGCCCGCCAACCTCTCGCCCAAGGCCGAGCCGACACTGATCGCTCGCGACGAGCGGCACTTCGCGGCGATCGCGGAGAGCCTCGACCAGACCGTCGCCGAGCTCTCCGGCCGTCTCGACACCCTGCGCAAGGCACCCGGCGGCATCGGCCGGGAGGCGATGGACCGGGACTCGGAGATCCACCGGATCAGTAGCCGTCTGCGCGCCCTGCGCCGGTTCGGTCTCGACCTCTGCCTGGGACGCGTCGACGTGGAAACCGACCCCGAGCCCCTGTACATCGGACGTCTGGGGCTCACCGACAGCGAGGGCCGCCGACTGCTCGTCGACTGGCGTTCACCTGCCGCCGAGCCGTTCTTCGCGGCGACCCACGCCAACCCGATGGGGCTGGCGAGCCGTCGCAGGTACCGCTGGACCGGCGGCCGGATCAGCGACTACTGGGACGAGGTGTTCACCGCCGACGGCCTGGAACACCACGCCGCGCTCGACGACCAGTCCGCCTTCATCGCCAGCCTGGGCAGCAACCGTTCGGCCCGGATGCGCGACGTGCTGGGCACCATCCAGTCCGACCAGGACGCGATCATCCGCGCGGGCTCCCGGGGCGCGCTCGTCGTCGACGGCGGTCCCGGCACGGGCAAGACCGTCGTCGCCCTGCACCGCTCCGCGTACCTGCTCTACTCCGACCCCAGGCTCGGTCACAACCGCCGCGCCGGCGGGGTGCTCTTCGTCGGTCCGCACGAGCCCTACCTGGGATACGTCGCCGATGTCCTGCCCAGCCTCGGCGAGGAGGGCGTGCAGACCTGCACCCTGCGCGACCTGGTCGCCGAGGGCGCCGCGGCCGGCCCCGAGAGCGACCCGGACGTGGCCCGGCTGAAGTCGACCGCGGACATGGTGCAGGCGATCGAGAAAGCCGTCCGGTTCTACGAGGAGCCGCCCACGGACGCGTACACGGTCTCCACGCCCTGGGCCGACGTACGGGTGACCGTCGACGACTGGGCCGAGGCGTTCCGGACGCCGGGTCCTGGAACGCCGCACAACGAGGCGCGGGAGCTGATCTGGGAGGAGTTGGCCACGATCCTCATGGACAAGCTCGGCATGGACGAGGAAGGGGACGAGGACGTGCCCGGCGTCTCGCCCGAAACGTTCCTGCGGGCGCTCCGCCAGGACAGGGAGCTGGTCACGACGCTCAACCGCGCGTGGCCGCTGATCGAGGCCGCCGACCTCGTGTCCGACCTGTGGACCGTCCCCGCGTACCTGCGGATGTGCGCGCCCTGGCTCGACCGGGACGAGGTCGCGAAACTCCAGCGCAAGGACGCCCCGCAGGCCTGGACCGTGTCCGACCTGCCGCTCCTGGACGCCGCACGGCAGCGGCTCGGCGATCCGGAGGCGGCGCGGCGCAAGCGGCGCCACGATGCCGCCGTCGCCGCCGAGCGCGAGCGCATGGCCGGCGTCATCGACGAGATCCTCTCGGCCGCCGACTTCGCCTCGGCCGGTGACGACAGCGAGGGCGCGGTGCGGATGCTGCGCGGCAAGGACCTCCAGGACACACTGATCGACGAGAGCGCTCTGCCCACCGACGATCCGGACCGGCTCGCGGGCCCGTTCGCGCACGTCGTCGTGGACGAGGCGCAGGAACTGACCGACGCGGAGTGGCAGATGCTGCTGCTGCGCTGTCCATCGCGGAGCTTCACCATCGTCGGCGACCGCGCCCAGGCGAGGCACGGCTTCACCGAGTCGTGGGAGGAGCGGCTCGCGCGGGCCGGCATCGACCGGGTCACGATGGCTACCCTGAGCATCAACTACCGCACTCCGGAAGAGGTCATGACGGAGGCCGAGCCGGTCATCCGTGCCGAGATCCCCGATGCCAACGTACCGACGTCCATCCGCAGCAGCGGCATTCCCGTCGACCACGGGTCGGTCGCGGAACTGGACTCGGTCCTCGGCACCTGGCTCGACGCGCACAACGACGGCGTCGCCTGCGTCATCGGCGACCAGGCCTTCCACGAGAAGTTCCGGGAGCGGTGCCAGGCCCCGTCACGCGTACGGTCCCTCACCCCGGAACTGTCGAAGGGGCTCGAGTTCGACCTGGTCGTCCTCGTCGACCCGGAGACGTTCGGCGAGGGCATCGAGGGAGCGGTCGACCGTTACGTCGCGATGACCCGAGCGACGCAGCGACTCGTCATCCTCACGAGCCGTTGACACGCCCCCGGAACGCTCACGGCCCTGTCGCGCGCCCCTCAACGTACGTCGCCACCACCTCGATGTCGCCGATACGTGAGGTGTCGACACGTCGCGGGTCGTCGCCGAGCACCACCAGGTCGGCGCGCTTGCCCGGGGTGAGGGTGCCCAACGTGTCCTCCCAGTGGCAGGCGCGGGCACCGGCCACCGTGTAGGCGTGCAGGGCCTCGTCGACGGTGATGCCCTCGTCCGGGCCGATCACCTGGCCCGTCCCGGACGCGCGCTCGACCATGAACTGGACGGCCCGCAGCGGGGCCCCGTCCGTGACGGGGCGATCGGAGCTGCCGACCAGCGGGATGCCGTGGTCCAGGAACGCGCGGCCGCGGTAGAGCCAGGGTGCCCGCGCCTCCCCCATGATCGCCGCGTAGTCGTCGCCGAAGCTGTGCAGGAAGGTGGGCTGGACGACCGCGCTGACGCCGAGCCGGGCGAACCGCGGGAGCTGGTCGGGCCGGATCAGGCCCGCGTGTTCGATGCGGTGCCGGGCGGTGGGCCGCGGGCGCAGGCGCTGGGCCCGTTCCAGGGCATCGAGGGCAAGGTCGGCCGCGCGGTCGCCGATGGCGTGGACGGCGAGCTGCCAGCCCGCCAGATGTCCGTCGACGATCAGGTCGGTGAGCGCGTCCGGATCGTCCTGCAACTGGCCCGCGTGGTCGAGTCCTTCGTACGGTCCGCTGAGCGCGGCGGTACGGGCCATCATGCCGCCGTCGGTGTAGACCTTCAGCGCGCCCACGGAGAGCCAGTCGTCGCCGAAGCCGGTGCGCAGGCCCAGGTCGAGGGCCCTGGGGATGCCGTCCGCGTCGTGCGCGGCGACCGGCCGAAGCCGTTCCGCGGCCACCATGAGCTGCACGCGCAGCGGCAGCAGCCCCTCGTCGCGAGCCAGTTGATAGGCCCCCAACTCGAGCGGGCTGTGGCCGAAGAGGGTGCCGCCGATGCCCGCCTCGGCGCAGGCGGTGACGCCCTCGGCCAGACAGGTCCGCGCGGCCCGCCCGATCGCCTCGGCCAGTTCGCGCTGGGAGTACGGCAGACGCAGGGCGCGAGCGGCGCCCATCGCACCCTCCGCGAGGAAGCCGTTCTCGTGCGGGGTGCCGGGCGGGAGCAGGTCCAGGACGGCGGAGTTGACCACGCAGCCGTGCCCGGATTCGTGCAGCAGGTAGACCTTGTGGCCCTGGCTGACCGTGTCCAGTTCGGCGGCGGTCAGATGGCGGCCCAGGGCCCGCTGGTCGTATCCGGCGATGCTCAGCCAGGCGCCGGGCGAGGGCTCACGGGCCGCGGCCGCCGCCACGGCGGCGAGCACGTCGTCGATCCGGGCACGGCCCGCGATACTCAAGGTGTTCTCCTTGAGCCCGGTCCAGGCCAGATGTACGTGGGCGTCGATGAAGCCGGGCAGCACGGTGGCGCCCTGCAAGTCGATCACCTCGCGCGCGGGCCGGGAGGTCACGGCCGCGTCGAGGCCCGCGATCCGGCCCCGCCAGATGCCCAGGTCATGGGCGACGGGGTGGTCCGGATCCATGGTGAGGAAACGCGCGTTCGTCAGTCTCTTGCAGAGCATCGAAGGTGCCTCTCCAGAGCGTGCCTCATCACTCGCCGAAGAGGTGCGGTCAGCCCTCCACCGACGCCACGAGGGAACGCGGCCGCAGGTCGGTCCAGTTGGTCTCGATGTACTCCAGGCAGGCGTCCCGCGAGTCCTCGCCGAAGGCAGTGGTCCAACCGCCGGGCACCTCGGCGAAGGACGGCCAGAGCGAGTGCTGCCCCTCGTCGTTCACCAGGACCAGGAAACGGCCGTCGGGGTCGTCGAAGGGGTTCGTGCTCATGTGTCAGTGCCTCCGTCAGGATGATTAGGTTAGGCTCCCCTAAATTAATGCGAGCTTAGCCTTACTTGCTTCCCTCTCACAAGGAGACGTTGATGCGCCCCGCGGCCGACACCGGGAACGCCTTCGCCGAGTACGGACTGTCCGGCGAACCGGGCACCGAAGCCTTCTGGTCGGCTGCCCGCAGCCCCGTCTCCATACCTGCCGAACCTGCCGAACCCGCCGACGATGGCGGTTGGCGGACCCTGTTCCTGTGGCGCGGGTCGCGGGCGAGCATCGGTTTCGAGAGCTGGTCGGAACCCGTGCCGCTGGCCCGGTGGGCCGAGTCGGACTGCTGGTACGCCGAAGTACGCATGCCCGCGCGGCTCCGCGTGACCTACCAGTTCCTCGTGGGAGAGGGCGAGGGTGGGGGCGACGAGGCGTACGCCGATCCGCTCAACCCGCACGGCGCAGGCGGCGACCGCTCGATCGCCTCGACCCCCGACGCCCCCGCCCAGCCCCACTGGCCCGCCCTCGGAGCCGACGACACCCTCCCCCTGCCCGGCACCCGGATCCGCTGGGCCAGTCAACGGCTCGGCGGACGGCGCACCGTGCGCGTCCACGCGGTGGGCGGCGGCGGCCCGTTGGTGCTGTTGCTCGACGGCGACGACTGGCTCTACCTGCACCCCGCCATGACCGCCTTCGAGGCGGCCGTCGCCGCCAACGAGATGGAGCCGGTCACGCTCGTCTTCCTGCCGTCCAAGGACAGGCTGGGCGAGTTCGGGTGCAACCCCGCGCTGTGGGAGGCGGTACGGGACGAACTGCTGCCTCTGGTGGCCGGGAGCGGCGTACCGGCGGACCCGGAACGTCTGGTGGTCGCAGGGCAGAGCCTCGGCGGGCTCAGTGCGATGTACGCGGCGCTGGACTTCCCCGACCTGGTGTCGCGCGTGGCCTGTCAGTCGCCGTCGTTCTGGTGGACGCCCGACGCCATGGCGTCGCAGGACCCGCTGGGCGGCCCGGTCGGCGGCACCATCGCCGAGCGACTGCGCGAGGAAAGCCCCGACCTGTCCGGTCTGCGCATCGCGTTCGACCTCGGCGAGCACGAGCCGCGGATGCTCCCGCACTGCGAGCTGACCGAGACGCTGGTCGAGGAGGCCGGTGCGACCGTACGGGTCTCGCGGGCGGCCGCCGGCCACGACCGGGCGGGCTGGCGGCACGCACTCCTCAGGGACGTCGCCTGGGCCCTCTCCTGACGGACACCTGGACGCAGCCCGTCACCTGACCCGTGCCCTGAAGCAGCCCGTTGCCCTGAAGCAGCCCGTCACCTCGCCACCGCCGCACAGTAGGCCTCATCCGTGGCGAGAAGGTTCCGGTGGCTGTCCTCCGCGGTGATGACGCCGTCGTCCAGGACAAGGACGCGGTCGGCGGCGTCCAGCATGGCCGGGCTGCTGGTGATCACGACGGTCGTGCGGCCCCGGCGCAGCTTCGCGACGTTCCGCGCGATGAGCTGTTCGGTGACCGCGTCGACGGCCGTCGTCGGGTTGTGCAGGACGAGGACCTCCGTGTCGGCGGCCAGCGCGCGGGCCAGGGAGAGGCGCTGGCGCTGTCCTCCGGAGAGGTTGGCTCCCCGATCGCGTACTCCGTAGTCGAGGCCTTCGCGGTGGAGGGCGACCACGTCGGTGAGCATGGACGCCTCGACGGCCTCGGAAATCGTCCGGCTGGTGCCCGACGGGTCGATGTTCGAGCGGAGCGTGCCCGCGAAGATCTCCCCGTCGTAGGGGTTCACCAGGATGTGCTCGCGGACCGCCTCGACCGACAGGTCCGCCATCTCCTGCCCGCTGACCCGGACCACTCCCTCGTACGCGTCCGGCGGCACGTTCATCGCGAGGACCGACGCCAGATCGGCGACCGCGCGCGGCTGGTACCCGGCGATCGCCACGAACTCGCCCGCCGCCACCGTGAACTTCAGCTCGCGCAGCGACCCGTACCGGACGGAGTCGATCTCCAGGCCCCCGCCCGGGTCCGGGCGCCCGGTCCCGGGGTCCGTCACGGGCGGCGCGTTCAGGACCAGTGCCATCCGCTCGGCCGACGCCCGCGCGATCATCACGTACTTGGGCATCTCCGAGAACATCTTCAGCGGTTCCATGATGAACTGCGCCAGGCCGACGGCCATGACGAGTTCGCCGATGGTGATGCCGCCCTCGAACGCCAGCCAGCCCGCCGTCAGGGTCACCGCGGCCGCGAGGACCGCGTTGAGGGCCTGGGCCGTGCCCGCGTACACGCCGTTGACCTTGGCGACGGTGACCGACTGGTGCTTGGCCTCCGTGCTGACGGTCCGGTAGGAGCGGAACGCCGCGTGGTTGCCGCCGAAGCCGTGCAGCGGGCGCAGGCCGCTGATGAGGTCGGCGACCTTCGCACCGGCCCGCGCGACCCGGGCCTGCTGTTCGCGCGTACTGGAGCCGATCCGCTTGGACATCACGCTGAGGATCGACAGAATGGCGACGGTTCCCACGATCACGAGCAGTCCGAGCCGATAGTCGGCCATGCCGAGCGCCACCGCCGCGACGAGCACCGCGACCAGCGAGCTGATCAGCAGCGGCACCACCTCGATGATGTCAGCGGTCTGGTCGGCGTCCTCGGTGGCGATGGTCAGGACCTCGCCGGACTTGAGGTCGACGTCCCTGGCCACCGGCTGCAGCCCGCAGCCCGCGACCTTCACGCGCCAGCGGTGCGCCTCGGTCGTGTTGGCCTTCTGCAGGACGCGCATCCCGAACCGCCACGACAACGAGACGGTCGTGATGATCACGGCGAGCACGCCGATGGAGAGCGCGAGCGCGCCGAGGGTCCGGTCGTCCCGCATCGTGTGCTCGACGATCATGCCGAGCGCGATGGGGAACGCCGTCTCGCCGGCCTGGTACAGGCCCATGAGGACGGTGCCCAGGACCATCGCGCCGATGTTGCGGCGCAGTGCGGTCCGGAGGATGTCGGACCGCGGGCGGGGGCGCTTCACGTCAGGACTTGTCGGAGTCGTCGGCATTGTCTGCGTTGGCATTGTCGTCATCGAGGTGGCGGGCAATCGCTTCCGGGGTTCGCAGGGTGAAAAGGTCTCGGATGGTGATCACAGGACCGTACTCGCGGCGGAGCAGCCCGATCAGCCGTACCGCCAGCATCGAGTGTCCTCCGAGGGACACGAAGTCACTCACCGCGCTCACCTCGTCGTCGTCGAGGTCCAGTGCTTCGGCGAAGAACTCGCAGACCACGGTCTCGGTCTCGGTCTCCGGGCCGCGCTCCCCCGCCGTGGTCAGCGCGCCGAGGGGCTTGGCCTCCGGCAGCGCCTTGGTGTCGGCCTTCCCGTTCACGGTCAGCGGGATGCTGTCGACCTCGGCGAAGTGCGTCGGGCGCAGGAAGTCCGGCAGGCCCGTGCCCACCTCGGCGGCGACGGCGGCCAGGTCGGCGCCGTCGAGCACCAGGTAGGCGGCGAGCCGGTACGCGCCGTCGACCTGCGGGTCCGGCTGGGCGACCGCGGCGGCGAACCGCACCGCCGGGTGTCCGGCGAACGCGGCCTCGACCTCGCCCAGTTCGACGCGGTGGCCGCGGATCTTGACCTGCTGGTCGGTGCGGCCCAGGTACGTCAGGTTTCCGTCGGGCCTGCGGAACACCAGGTCTCCGGTGCGGTACATGCGCTCGCCGGGGGCGCCGAAGGGGCAGGCGACGAAGCGGTGGGCGGTCTGCGCGCACTGGCCGAGGTAGCCGCGTGCGATGCCGACGCCCGACACATACAGCTCGCCGGGGACGCCGTCCGGCAGCGGCCGCAGCCACGGGTCGAGGACGTACACGTCGGTGTTGTCGATGGGCACGCCCACCACCGGGTCCTGGCACTCGAAAGTACCGACCCCAAGGGTGTTGATCGTGTACTCGGTGGGGCCGTACAGGTTGTAGCCGACCGTCCCCTCGGTCTCGGCGAGCCGCTGCCACAGCGTCGGCGTGACGGCCTCACCGCCGAGCAGGACGAGCGCCGGGCGCCGCTCCGGCTGGTCGAGCAGGCCCTCTGCGACCAGCTGCTGCGCGTACGTCGGGGTGACGTTGATGACGTCGATCCCGTGCTCCAGGCAGTACTCGACCAGGCCGGGCGCGTCGCGGCGCAGCTCCTCGTCGCAGATGTGCACTTCGTGTCCGTCGGCGAGCCACAGGAGCTCCTCCCACGACATGTCGAAGGCGAACGACACGGTGTGCGCGATCCGGAAGGTCCGGTGGCCGTGCTCGGCGAGGACCGGTTCGAAGATCCGGCGCTGGTGGTTGATCAGCATGTTGGTGAGTCCGGCGTACTCGGTCACCACACCCTTGGGCTTGCCGGTCGATCCTGAGGTGTAGATCGTGTACGCGGGGTGCCGCAGCCGGTCCGGGTCGTCGGGCGCGAACGTCACGAACGGCTCGGCCGCAGGAAGCGGACGGTCCAGCTCGATCAGGCCCTCCGTACCGCCCAGAGCGCCGGTCAGCCGGGGCGAGACCGCGCTCACGGTGAGGATCGCGTCCGGGCGGGCGTCCGCCACGATGGCCGCGATCCGCTCGTCCGGGTGGTCGAGCTCCAGCGGTACGTACGCCGCGCCGACGCGCAGCACCGCGAACAGCGCCACGATCGAGTCGAGGGAGCGCGGGATCGCGAGCCCCACGGTCGTCTCGGGGCCGAGGCCACGCCCGGCGAGCACACCGGCCACCGCGCGGCTGCGGTCCCGCAGTTGGGCGAAGGTCATCGTCGAGCCGTGCGCGACGAGGGCGACCCGCTCGGGGTCGCGGTCGGCCGCCCGGTCGAACCGGTCGACGACGGTGTCCGTGCCGACGTCCGTGCGCTCGGCGGGCTCGGGTGCGCGGCCGAGGCCGGGCAGCGCGCCGAGGGGGCCTGTCGAGCGGGCCAGGTCTTCGAGTACGCGTACGTAGTCGTCGAGGAGGCGGCGGGCGTAATCGGTGTCTCCGTAGCGGTGCTCCAGCTTGACCGTGAGCCGGTCGCCGGGCGTCACGACCCAGGTGAACGGGTAGTGCGTGGAGTCGTCGGCCATGACGGAGGTGATGCCGTGCCGGGAGTTCATCTCGGCGAAGGCGTCCATGTCCAGGAAGTTCTGGAGCACGAACAGGTTGTCGAACAGGGTGTCGTGCCCACTGGCCCGCTGGATCTCGCCGAGCCCGAGGTGCTCGTGCTCCATCGCTTCGACCCTGGCCGCCTGTACGGCCGACAGGTAGCCGTCGACGGTGTCGTCGGGCCGGGCCTTGGTCCAGGTCGGCACGGTGTTGAGGAGCACGCCGACGACGTCGGAGAGGCCCTCGCCGTCGCGGCCCGACACGGTCACGCCGAACACGGCGTCGCTGCGGCCCGTGTGGGCACCGAGGAGGAGGCCGAACGCGCCGGTCAGGACCGCGTTCAGCGTGACTCCGTGCTGCTTGGCCGCGTCCTTCAGGAGGTCGGACTGTTCTGCGGTCAGCTGGTGCACGAGTGCGGGTGGCAGATCCTGCGAGAGGGCCGGTGCGGGTCCGGCGAGCAGGGTCGGTCCTGGGACGCCTGCCAGGTGCTCCGCCCAGAAGCGTTCCGATACGGCGGAGTCCTTGGCGTCGAGCGCCCTGGCGTACTCCTCGAAGCTCGGCGTTGCCGGGGCCGCGTCGAACGGCTCGCCCGCCACCGCGGCCTCGTACGCGTCGAACAGGTCCCGCAGCACGATCTCGCGGGACCAGCCGTCCCACAGCAGCAGGTGGTAGCTGAGCAGCAGTCCGTCGTGGCCGCCGGGCAGGCGGACCACGGTGAGGCGGATCAGTGGCGCGTCGGCCGGGTCGAACCCGGCGTCGCGGTCCCGGGTACGGAACTCCTCGACCTCCGCGTCGCCCGCGAGCTCCACCGTGCGGACGTCCACCCGCCGTCCTGCCTTGAGGACCTGGACCGGGTTGCCGTCGTCGTCGGTGGTGAAGCCCGCGCCGACGACCGGGTGCCGCGTGATCACGTGCGCCATCGCCTCGGCCAGCGCGTCGGCGTCCAGGCGCCGGTCGAAGGTGAACCAGCTCTGCGCTACGTAGTGTCCGGCCGCGCCCGCCATCTGGGCCTGGAAGAACAGGCCCCGTTGCAGCGGGGTGACCGGCGCGGTGCGCTCGGCGGTCGCGGAGGCGTCGGCGACGCGCTCCAGGGCGGTGAGCCAGTGCTCGGTGAGGGTGTCGGGGATGCCGTCGGCGAGGGTGAAGGCGGCGTGCAGGCTGCCGGTGGCGTCGTCGGTCCAGGCGTTGACCTCGACGGCGTACGGGCTGCCCTGGTCGCCTCCGGAGACGTGCACCGCCTGGGACTCGCTGCCCCGGCCCAGGTAGTTGAAGAGGACCTGGGGGCGGCCGGTGAGCAGCGGCGCGGTCTGCGGGTTGAGGTACTTCAGCTGCCCGTACGCGACGTGCCCGCGCTCGTCCGGCTGGCGCTCGGCGACCTCGCGCGCGGCGGCGACGGGGTCGGTGTGCGCGGTGAGCCGTACGGGCGCGATGGAGGTGAACCACCCCACTGTGCGCGTGTAGTCGTGCTCTTCGGAGACCGCGATCCGGCCGTGCCGCTCCAGCTCGACCGCGAGGTCGGTGGGCGTCGCCTGTACGTGGGTCAGGGCGGTGCGAAGTGCGCCGCACAGCAGCTCCGTGAGGCCTACGCCGAGGGCGGCGGGCGCGGTGCGGGTGAGGCGGTCGCTCGCCTCGGGTGCGAGGACGACGGTGGTCTCGCGCAGGTCTCCGTTGTCGCGGTCCGGCAGCAGCGCGGGCGCTTGCAGCGTGGTGATCCAGTGCGGGAGGCCTTCGATCGCCTCGTCGGAGGCCGAGTGGAGCGTCAGGGCGTCGGCGTACTCGGCGTAGGACGTGGTCGGCGGCGCCAGGTCCGCACCGCGCATGGCGGTGCTCAGATCGTCCAGGAGGACCAGCCAGGAGACGGCATCGACGGCGATGTGGTGCACGGTGACGACCAGGGTGCGGCTCGCCTCGAGCCACGAGAACGCCACGACGTCCCCGGTCTCGGGGTTGAGCCGGTCCGCGGCCTCGTCGGCGGCGGCAGAGGCATCGGCGGCGTCCGTGCGGACGACGGCGACCTCGCGGGCGGGTTCGGTGCGCAGCGCCCACACGCCGTGTTCGACGCGCAGCCGCAGCCGCAGGGCCGGGTGGGCGGCCACGACGGCGTTCGCGGCGCGCTCGGCGTCGGCGAACCCGGTGCCTTCGGGCGCCTCCAGAGTCCTGGCCTGGACGAACCGGTGGAGGGAGCCGCCCAGTTCGCGCTGGCGCAGGATGATCGGCGTCGGCGCGAGGGGGCCGTCCTCGTGACCAGTAGCGGCGGGCGCCGTGGCCTGCGGGGGTGTGCTCGAACCCAGGTGCTCGGCGAGCGCGCGCGGCGTCCTGAACAGGAAGACGTCGCGCGGCGCGATCGGCAGGCCCAGCGCCCTGGCGCGGTTGATCACGGTGATGGCGACGATGCTGTCGCCGCCCGCCATGAAGAAGTCGGTGTCCCCGTCCACGGTCGCGGAGCCGGGCAGGGCCTCGGCGAAGATGTCGACCAGCGCGGCGAGCGCCGAATCGGCGACGGCGGAGTCGTCGTCCTCGTGCGCGGCGCGCTCGACGAGAGCCTTGCGGTCCAGCTTGCCGTTGACGGTGAGCGGCAGCGCGTCGACCGGCAGGACGCGGCTCGGCACCATGTGCACGGGCAGCTTCGCGGCGAGCAGGCCCGCGAGGTCGCCGGGCACACGACCCACGACGTGCGCGACCAGGTGGTCGCCGCTCTCGGCGACCGTGACGGCCACGTCGACCACGCCGTCGAGCTCCCGGAGCGCGGACTCGACCTCGCCGAGCTCGATGCGGAACCCCTTGAGCTGCACCTGGTCGTCGGCACGGCCCACGAACTCCAGCTCGCCGTCGAGCGTACGGCGGGCGAGGTCGCCCGTGTGGTACATGCGGGAGCCGTCGTCCGCGAACGGGTTCGCCACGAACCGGCCCGCCGTCAGGCCGGACCTGCCCAGGTAGCCGAGCGACACCTGATCGCCCACTACGTAGATGGCGCCCACGCGGCCCGGCGGCACCGGCCGGAGCCGGTCGTCGAGCAGGTGGGTGACGAGCCCGGGGATCGGACCGCCGATCGGACTGACACCGTCACCGGAACCGGCGGCGCTGAAGTCGGCGTCCGTCAGCACCCGGTGCGTGACGTGCACGGTCGTCTCGGTGATGCCGTACATGTTGACGAGTTCGGGCGACGCCGTGCCGTGCCGCTCGACCCAGCCGCGCAGGCGA
The DNA here is from genome assembly GCF_026810505.1 of Streptomyces sp. Je 1-369. NCBI lineage: Bacteria > Bacillati > Actinomycetota > Actinomycetes > Kitasatosporales > Streptomycetaceae > Streptomyces > Streptomyces sp. Je 1-369. The sequence continues at coordinate 6,561,318 of NZ_CP101750.1, read as the reverse complement.
CCGAGGTCGAGCGCCTCGCCGCCGAAGATGATCTTCCGCAGCGCGGGAAGAGGTTCACCGGCGTGCCGGTCGGCCTCGATGAACTGGTAGAACGCCGACGGGGTCTGGTTGAGCACGGTCACGCCGCGCTCGCGGACGAGCCGGTGGAAGTCGACCGGGGAGCGGGTCAGGCCGTACTCGGGCACCAGCAGCTCACTGCCGTGCGCGAGCGCGCCCCACAGCTCCCAGACCGCGAAGTCGAAGGAGAAGGAGTGGAACTGGACCCACACGTCGTGCGGCCCGAAGCCCATGTCGGGCCGCGTGTTGGCGAGCAGAGTGACCACACTGGAGTGCGGTACGACGACGCCCTTGGGGCGGCCGGTCGAGCCGGAGGTGTAGATGACGTACGCGGGGTCGTGCCAGCGGGCCGCCTCGCGCGCGGGCCCGTGCGTGGCGGCTTCCCGCAGCGCCTCGCCCCCCGGAAGGCCGTCCCCTTGGACGAGCACGCGGGCCGTTACGCCCGCCCGCTCCAGGAGCCCCGTGAAGCGGTCGCGCTGCTCGCGGTCGACGAGGACGACCTGCGGGGCGGCGTCGGACAGGATGTACTCCAGGCGCTCGTCCGGGTACGCCAGGTCCAGCGGTACGTAGGCACCGCCCGCGGAGACGATCGCGACCAGCGCGACGACCTGCTCCACGGAGCGCGGGACGGCGACGGCGACGCGCTTGCCGGGACCGACTCCGGCCGCGCGCAGCACTGCCGCCAACTCGTCCTTGGCGTCGGCCAGCTCGCCGTACGCCAGCGTCCTCGTACTGCCGTCGAGCGCGCACTGCGTGACGGCGGTGGCCGCCGGGTCGCGGCGCGCGGCGGCGTCGAAGAGGCCGCCCAGGGTTGCCTGCTCGACGCGTGCGGGCCTCCGGGGGTCCTGCGGCGCCAGCTCCCCGACGACGGCGTCCGGACGCGTCAGCAGGCCCGTGAGGGCCACCGTGAAGGTGCGCAGGATGTCCCGGGCGGTGGTCTCGCCGAGGAGCTCGCCGTCGTAGATCAGGTTGAAGCGCGGACGCCCGTCGAGCGCGCGCTCCACGACGAGGGTGAGCGGGTAGTGCGGGGCGCCCTCGTTGACGATGTCGGTGATGACGAGCTCGGCGTCGGGGATCCGCAGGCTGTCGACGTCGGTCGCGACGTCGAACACCACGAGGGTGTCGAAGAGCGATCCGGCGCCCGCCTGGCGGCCGATCCGCGCGAGCGAGACGTGCTGGTGCGGCAGGACTGCGCTCTGGTGCTCCCGCACCTGGGCGAGCAGGTCGCCCGCCGTGGTCGCGCCGGTCCAGCGGGCGCGTACGGGGATCGTGTTGATGAACAGGCCGACCATGTCGCCGATGCCGGGCACGTCCGCGTCACGCCCGGACACCGTGGACCCGAACACCACGTCGTCGGTGTGCAGGATGCCGCCCAGGGTCACGGCCCACGCGCTGTGCACGGCGACGCTCAGCGGCACACCGGCGGTCCGTACGGCGGCGTCGACGTCGTCCTCGGCCTCGACGGCCGTGTCGGCGAACCGGTCCGACGGGGTGTGGCCCTCGGCGACCAGTGAGGGCCCCGGCAGCCCGGCGAGCTCCTCGCCCCACACCCGGTCGCTCTCGTCGTCGTCCCGCCCGGCGAGCCAGTGCACGTAGTCGGGGAAGCCGCCGACCGGGTACACGGTGCCCGGCGCGTGGTACTCGGCGAGCAGCGCGCGCAGCATCGGCGGCACCGACCAGCCGTCGGCGATGATGTGGTGCACGGTCTGCACCAGGACGGTGCGGTCGTCGCCCGCCCGGACGAGCGTGTACCGCATCAGCGGCCCGGTGGCCAGGTCGAACCCGGCGCGGCGGTCCAGCTCGGCGAGGTCGCGCAGCTCGGTGTCGGTGATGCCGGGGCGGTCCACGGTCGTGAAGGGCGCCTGGACGCCGTTCTCCAGGACGGAGACCACGCGGCCGTCGGCGAGGGCGGTGAAGCGTGCGGCGAGGTTCGGGTAGAGCGTGAGCAGCCGGGTCGCGGCGGCGGCGAGCCGGTCGGCGTCCACGACCCCCTCAAGGGTGAGGAGCTGCTGCTCTACGTAGGCACCCGCCGAGTCGTCGTCGAAGACCGAGTGGAAGTACAGGCCTTCCTGCAGCGGGGTCAGCGGCAGGATGTCCCGCAGCGCCGGGCCGTCCAGGCTGTCGACGTCGGCCTGGGTGAGCGGTACCAGGGGGAAGTCGCTGGGGGTGTGGCCGCCCTCGTCGAGTGCGGCGAGACCGGCGAGGGCGACGCGGAAGTAGCCACCGAGCGTCGCGATGTCCTGGTCGGTGAACATGCCGTCGGGCCAGGAGATGCTGGTGACCAGCTCGTACTCGCCGCCGGCCGAGGCGGGTTCGGCGATGGCGTTGAACTCCAGGGCACGCGGGAGGCGCATGTCCGGGTCACGCTTCTCGCCTAGCTGGCCGGTGGCGCCCGTGAGCTGCCAGTCACCGGAGGCGCCCGCGTCGAAGCGGCCGAGGTAGTTGAAGAGCACCTGCGGGGCGGGCACGTCGAAGACGGTCCCTGCGAGGTAGCGCAGGGCTCCGTAGGAGATGCCGTTGCTCGGTACGCGGGACAGGTCTTCCTTGACCGCCTTGAGGGCGGCGGCGAGGTACTCCGGGGCGGTGAGGTCGGGCGCGGTGCCGGGGTCGACGGTCACCGGGAACAGGGTGGTGAACCAGCCGACGGTGCGCGAGAGTTCCGGTTCAAAGCCTGCGGTGTCCGCCACGTACCGGCCCTCGCGACCGTGGCCCTCCAGCTCGATGTGCGCGAACGTCTGGTCCTGTCCGAGGTCGCGGCGCCACCGGGCGAGGGCGACGGCGAGCGCGGTGAGGAGCACGTCGTTGACGCCCGCGTGGAACTTGGCGGGGATCTCGCCGAGGAGCGCGGCCGTGACCTCGGGGCCGACGGAGACGGTCTGGACGCGCTCGCGGGCGACGGTGTCGGCGGCTGTCAGCGCGCGACGGCCCACCGGCCGGTCGGCGCCCGGCAGGGGCTGCTGGAAGTAGGCGCGGTCGGTGTCGAAGTCCGCGCGCTCCAGGAGCTGCGTCCAGCGCCGGAACGACGTGCCGACAGGGGGCAGTTCGACGGGCACTCCGGAGGCGAACCTGCGCCACGCCGTGGCCAGGTCCTCCATCAGGACCCGCCAGGACACGCCGTCGATGACCACGTGGTGGACGACGACGACCAGTTGGTTCTCGGCGCGGCGCCACACCGCGCGGAGCATCACTCCGTTGTCCGGGTCGAGTCCGTCGGTGGCGAGCTCGACGCACGCGTCCAGCGGCCGGTCGCTCTCCTGCCACACGGGGGCGGCGGTGCGGCCCGCCTCCGGGATGTCGAAGCTCCAGTGGTCGCCGCGCACGAGCTTCGCGCGCAGCATGTCGTGCCGTCCGAGGACGGCGCCGAGTATGTCGTCGAGTGCTTCGGCGGTCAGGCCCTCGGGGGTGTTGAGGACGACCGACTGGACGAACCCGTCGACGGCTTCGGTGGTCTCGCCGAGCCACTGCACGACGGGCGAGCCCACGACGGCGCCGGTCGCGACGTCGCCGTGGTCGACGGTGGAGACGTCGTCGCGGCTGGCGACGGCGGCCAGGGCGCCGACGACGCTGTGGGTGAAGATCTGCCGTGCCGTGACGTAGAGCCCGGCCTCGCGCAGCGCGCTGAGCAGCGAGATGGTGAGGATGCTGTCGCCGCCGAGCTGGAAGAAGTCCTGGTCGACGCCGACTTCGTCGAGTTGCAGGACCGCGGCGACCGCCGCGCAGACCACGCGTTCGTTCTCGGTGGTGGGCGGGGCGACCGCGCCGGTCGCGGTGGCGGGTTCGGGCAGCGCGTTGCGGTCGAGCTTGCCGTTCGCGGTGAGCGGGAACGCAGCCATCACGACGATGTGGGTGGGCACCATGTACTCGACCATGTGGTCGGCGGCCCACGCCTTGACCTCGTCGGCGCGCAGGTCATCACTGCCGGCGGCGGGGATCACGTATCCCACCAGGTAGGTGCCGCCCGCCGTGTTCTTCTTGGCGACGACGCAGGTGTGGCGCACGCGCGGGTGCTCGGCGAGGCCGACCTCGACGTCCTCGATCTCCAGGCGCATGCCGCGGATCTTGATCTGGTTGTCGGCGCGGCCGAGGAAGTCCAGGGACCCGTCGGGCGCGAACCGCGCGAGGTCGCCGGTGCGGTAGAGCCGGGACCCGTCCGAGGCGAAGGGGTTGGCGACGAAGCGGGAGGCGGTCAGGCCCGGCGCGTTGACATAGCCGCGCCCCAGGAGGAGGCCGCCCGCGTACAGTTCGCCGCCGACGCCGACCGGGACCGGGCGCAGCTCGTCGTCGAGGACGTACAGCTGGGTGTTGGGGTTGGCCCTGCCGATGGACGTGGAGAGGCGCTCGGCCTCATCCCGGTAGATGACGTGGGAGACGCCGATGGTCGTCTCCGCCGGGCCGTAGCCGTGGTACATCGGAATGGCGAGCCGGGTGCGGAACCGCTCGTACAGCTCGGGGGTGAGCACCTCGCCGCCGCACCAGACGTGGCGCAGGCTGTCGAGGCGGCCGGAGTCGCCCGCCATCTCCAGGAGTACGTCCAGCATGGACGACACCAGGTACGTGAAGGTGACGCGCTGCTCGGCGATGACGCTCAACAGGTGGTGCGGGTCGCGCTCGCCGCCGGTCCGCAGGACGACGAGACGGCCGCCGCAGACCAGCGGCAGGAATATCTCGTTGATGGAAATGTCGAACGACAGCGGCGCCTTGAACAGGGACGCGTCGTCGTGGCCGAAGTGCAGGATCTCGTCGACCTGCCAGAGCAGCCGCTCGCTGATCGCGGCGTGCCGGATCATCGCGCCCTTGGGCCGCCCCGTCGAGCCGGACGTGAAGATCACGTACGCGAGGGAATCGCCGTCTACGGAGACGTCGGTTCGCGTGAAAGGCAGGGTGCCGAACGCCCAGTCGGCGAGATCGACGGCGACGGCTTCCGGCTCCTGCGGGTCGTACTCCCCGGAGGAGTTGAGCTGTAGGACGACGCGGGCGTCCTCGATGACGACGGAGCGGCGTGCGGCGGGCCACTGCGGGTCGAGCGGTACGAAGGCGCAGCCCGCCTGGAGCACGGCGAGCAGGCCGACCACCATGTCGGCGGAGCGGCTCAGCGAGATACCGACGACCTGCTCGCGGGTCAGGCCGCGGGAGAGGAGGTGGTGGGCCAGCTGGGCGGAGCGTTCGGCCGCCTCGCGGTAGGTCAGGGAGCGGTGCTCGTCGACGATGGCTACGGCGTCCGGCCTGGTCCTGGCCTGCTCGTGGAACATCTCGACGATGGTGGGGCGGGCCCGGTCCGCGTCGGTGTCGTTCCACTCGGCGAGGGTCTTGAGGCGTGCCTTCGCGTCGACGGGGGCGATGGTGCCGAGGGGCCGGTCGGGGAAGTCGGCGAGGTCGTCGAGGGCGAGCTGCGCGGCGTCGGGGCCGACGCCATCGGGGACAGGGACATGCCAGCCTTGGGCGCCGACTTCTCGACTCCCGGTTCCGGTTCCGGTTCCGCCGTTGTCGACCCAACCGAGGACGTCGGCGAAGAGTGTGCCCGGAGTGAGTTCGATGCCTTCGGGGCTACGGCCCGTCGCCCAGTACGACAGTCCGATGGCGCAGGCCTCGGCGATGGTCCGGTCGGAGTAGTCGCCGGCACGCCGACGCACATCGGCCAGGCGGGTGGGGGTAAGCAGCACGAGGCGAGCGCTCGGTTCCATCATCGAAGACACAGCGTCCCTTCCAGGTAATCGCAGTTAGGCTAACCTAAATTAGGGTTGCCTAACTACCCTCTCGCCAGGCCCGCCACAGTCGCGCGTACCGTCCGCCCAGAGCCACCAACTCGTCGTGAGTGCCCTGCTCCACCACGCGCCCTGCGTCGAGCACGGCGATCCGGTCCGCGGCCATCGCCTGCGTCAGCCGGTGCGCCACGAACAGCGTCGTCCGGCCCGCGCACGCCGCCAGCACGGCACGCTCCAGCTCGGCCGCACCCTCACTGCCCGCCTCCGCGGTCGACTCGTCGAGCACGACCACCGGCGCCCGGCCGAGCACGAGGCGGGCCAGGGCGATCTGCGCGATCTTGGTGACGTCCAGGCGCTCGCCGCCCTCGCCGACCGTGGTGTGCAGGCCGTCGGGCAGCGCCTCGACCCAGCCGTGGGCGCCCACCGTGCGCAGCGCGTCCATGAGTTCGGCGTCGGTCGCCTGCGGCGCGGCCAGCCGCAGGTCATCGGCGAGCGGGCCGGAGAAGACGTGTGTCTCCTGCGTCAGGATGCTCACCAGTGCCCGCGCCCCGGCCTCGTCGAGACCGCCCAGGTCGTGCGCGCCGACGCGCACCGAACCCGTCTGCGGCGTCCCGATGCCCGCGATCAGCGCGGCCAGCGTCGACTTGCCCGCACCCGTCGCGCCGACCAGCGCCAGCGAACCACCCGCCGGAATCGTCAGGTCGACGTCCCTGAGCACCGGCTCGTCGGCGCCCGGATAGGTGAACGTGAGCCCCTCCACCGTCACCTGATGCGGCACGGCTTCGGCTACGGCGACAGACGTGTCACCCACGAGCCGCTCCTCCGCGGACTCGCCGAGCACCCCGACCAGGCGGGTCAGGCTGGCGCCCGACTTCTGTGCCTCGTCGAAGGTGAACATGATGGCGCCGAGTGGGGTGAACAGGCGGTGGAACATCAGCGGGGCCGCCGACACCTCGCCGAGGCTGGCGGCGTCGGCCTCCAACAGGGCGTATCCCACCACGAGGATGAGGACGAGCCCGATGAACTCGGCGCGGTTCTCGCGGCCCACGAACCGGCCGAAGAACCGGAACACGTCGATCCCGAGGTTGCGCACCCGCCAGGACTCCGCGGTGACCTTCTCCCTGACATCGTCCTCGAGGCGGTACGCGCGTACCGTGTCGATGCCGTTGAGGCCGCTGATCAGCGCCTGTGCGCGGTCGGCCTGCGCCATCCGCTGCTTGCGGTAGAGCGGGGCGGAGCGGGGCAGGTACCAGCGCAGGGCCAGCGCGTACGCGGGCAGCGCGGCGGCGCCCGCGAGGCCGAGCCGCCAGTCGAGGCCGAACATGCCGACCGTGGCGATGAAGACCAGCACACCCGCCGAGAACACCGTGGGGATGGCCGTACGGATGCCCTTGGACAGCACGGCCACGTCGTCACCGACCCGGGAGAGCACGTCTCCCCGGCCGACCTGCTCGATCCGCGCGCTCGGCATGCCGAGCACCGCGCGGACGGCGCCTTCGCGCAGCCGCGCGAGCAGATCCGCGCCGAGGCGTCCGATCAGATAGGTCGAGGCCGCGGTGGCCACCGCGCCGAGCAGCGCGGCGACCCCCATGAGGACCCCGATCGTGACGAGGACCGAGCGTCCCTCCCCCTCGACCACCGCGTCGACCACCCGGCCGAGGAGCAGCACCGGCAGCACTTGGAGCGCCGCTCCGACCACCGTGGTGAGCACGGTGGCCGTCGCCAGCCACGGGACTTCGCGGCAGTGGGCCGAGACCCACCGGGTGGCCTCGCGTCCGGACGCCGTGCGCAGGGTCGCCGGGGCGGTGGACGCCTCGGTTGTGGACGCTTCGGTTGTGGACGCGTCGGCCGCGGGTGTCGCGGCGGCCGTGGGCGTTTCGGTGGTGGGTGTTTCGGCGGTACTCACACGAAGACCAAGTCGAGCCGGGGACGGGACAGGTGGAACGTCATTGCTACTCGACCGACTTGACGAGCTCGTCGATCGCGTACGGGAGGGACAGGACGGTGCCCTGCGACATCGCTGCGCCGACCGCCGGACCCTCGCTGTCCAGCAGGTAGGACACGTTGCCCTTCTTGACGGCGTCCAGGTTGTTGAACAGCTTGAACTTCTTCAGTGCGGCGGTGTCGGCCTTGTCGTTGATGACGACGATGCGGTCGACGTCGATCAGGTCCGTGCGCTCGGGCGAGAGTTCGGTGGAGAACTTGCCACCGGCGATCTTGTCGATCTTCGTCTGGTACTTGAAGCCCATGCCCGTCAGGAGACGTCCGCGCACGTCCTTCGAGGTGAACGGGTTGATGGAGTCCTTGTACCAGGACACGGCGACGGAGGTCTGGCCGGCGAACTTCGGGTGCGACTTCTTGGCCGCGGCGAGCTTGTCCTCGATCCCCGCAACCAGCTCCTTGCCCTCGTCCTCCTTGCCGAGCGCCTTGGCGATGTGCACCGCGTTGTCCTGCCAGGGGGCGCTGAAGAGCTCCTTCTCGCCCTTGGTGCGGCCCACCGTCGGGGCGATCTGCGAGAGCTTGTCGTAGGCGGCCTTGTCGATCTCGGAGTACACCGCGATGATCAGGTCCGGGCGCAGGGCGGCGATCTTCTCGTAGTTGGGGCCGGAGTCGCCGTTCTTCATGATGACGTCGGGCCTGGTGTCGCCCCACTTGCCCTTCACCCAGGGCCACTGGGTGTTGATGTCGGGGGACTTGCCCTCCGGGTTCGGGTACTGGTCGACCATGCCGACCGGCTTGGTGCCGAGGGCCAGGGCGGTCTGGTCGTCGGTGTAGCCGACGGTGACGACGCGCTTGGGGGCCTTGGTGACCTTCGTGGACCCGAACGCGTGCTCCACGGTGACCGGGAACGTACCGCCGGCGGCCGCCGCCGGAGCGTCGTCGCTCGCCTTGTCGTCCGAGTCGGAACCGCAGCCCGCGAGGAGGCCGACACCGAGCGCCGTGGCGGTGAGTACGGCCGCCAGCCGCCGGGGCTTCGTGAGCGTCGTTCGGTGGAGGAGCATCCGGATTCCCTTGCTGTCGCGCTGACCGCTGCACCCCGGTCTCAGGGCAGCCAAACCTTATCCTGCTGAGATGAGGTTAGCCTAGCCTTACCAAGCTGTTCCGCAGTGGGGTCAGTCGAGTTGGACGTGCGTACGCCCGATCGGCACGATCAGCGGCCGGTCGCCCACCGGGTCGTCGACGACCCTCGCGCGCAGCCCGAACGCCTCCTGCAGCAGCTCCGCGGTGATCACGTCGCGCGGGTGCCCCTGCGCCAGGATCGCACCGTCCTTCATCACGACGAGGTTGTCGCTGTACCGCGTGGCCAGATTGAGATCGTGCAGCACCATGACCACGGTGCGCCCCGATTCGTGCAGGTCGTCGACCAGGTCGAGTACGTCGATCGCGTGCGCCAGGTCCAGGTACGTGGTGGGCTCGTCGAGGAGCAGCAGGTCGGTGCCCTGGGCCAGGGTCATGGAGATCCAGACGCGCTGGCGCTGGCCGCCGGACAGGGAGTCGACGGGGCGGTCGGCCAGGTCGGAGACGCCGGTCATGGCCAGCGCCCGCGCCACGACACCGGCGTCGTCCGACGACCACTGGCGCAGCCAACTCTGGTGCGGATGACGCCCCCTGGCGACCAGGTCGGCCACCGTGAGCCCTTCCGGGGCGACGGGCGTCTGCGGCAGCAGCCCGAGCTTCTTCGCCACGTCACGGGTCTTGAGCTTGACGATGTCCTGGCCGTCCAGCACGACCGAGCCGCTGACCGGCTTCAGCAGCCGCGTCAGGGTGCGCAACAGGGTCGATTTGCCGCACCCGTTGGGGCCGATGATCGTCGTGATCACCCCGGGCGGGATGGACACGTCGAGGTCGTCGATGACGGTACGGCTGCCGTATCCGACCGAGACGCCCCTGGCGGCGAGCCGCGCGGCGTCCTGGACCGCCGGCTCGATCTCGGTGATGTACTGAGCGACCACAAGCCCCCCTAATATTAGGTTTGCCTCACCTTTGTACCAGCTAACCGAGCCGAGCCTGCTATTTGAGGTTCTTGAGGTTCGCCCGTACCAACAGGTAGACGAGGAAGGGGCCGCCGATCGCGGCGGTGACCACGCCGACGGGGAGGTTGTTCGGCAGCACCGTACGCGCGGTGAGGTCGGCGCCGATCAGGAGCAGCGCCCCGAACAGTCCGGACGCGATCAGCGGCGGCGTCGGACGTCGCGTCAGACGCATCGCCACCTGGGGCGCCACCAGCGCGACGAACGGAATCGGTCCCGCCGCACTCACGGCCACGGCCGCCAGCAGTACCGCGCACAGCAGCAGCACCGCACGCACCCGCCCGAAGCGGACCCCGAGCCCCGCCGCGATGTCGTCGCCCAGATGCAGCGGCTTGAACTGGAACGCGGCCGCGGCCACGACGACCAGCAGGCCGAGCGAGCACCACAGCGCCACCCACACCTGGTCCCACGACCGGTTCTCCAGCGAGCCGACCAGCCACGCCTGGGCGCGCGCCACATCCCTGATGTCGGCCGAGACCAGAAGCCAGGTGGTGATCGCCTGCGTCACCGCGCTCACCGAGATCCCGATGAGGATGAGCCGGAACCCGTCGACCCCGCGCCGCCACGCAAGGAAGTACACGAGCAGGCCCGTGCAGAGGCCTCCGGCGAGCGCCGCCGCGGAGAGCCCGATGGAGTCGATGACCGCCGCGGCGGCCCCGCCCGACACCGTCACCGAGAACACCGCGACCGCGCTCGCGCCACCGGTGATGCCCAGAATGTCGGGGCTGGCAAGCGGGTTGCGCGCGACCGACTGCGTGATCGCGCCGGAGACTCCCAGCGCGATCCCCACGACGAGCCCGGCCAGGGCGCGCGGCATCCGCAGATCCATGATCACGAACTCGTCGACCTGCTCGCCGCGGCCGACGAGCGTGGCCATCACCCGGGAGAGGCCGATGGGGAAGTCGCCGATGCTGATGGACAGGCAGAACACCAAGAAGGTCGCCGCCGCGAGCACCAGCGTGATGAGGACGAGCCAGGGCCGCCAGACGAACGACAGGGGGCCGAGCCGTACGCCCGGCGTCATCGTGGGCTTCACTTCTGTCTCGTTCATGCGCTCTTGAACTTTCCTCGCCACACCAGGACCGCGAAGAACGGCGCCCCGAGCAGGGCCACGACGACACCGGCCTCCAGCTCGCCGGGCCGCACCACCAGTCGCCCCACGATGTCGCAGACCAGCAGGACGACCGCGCCGAGCAGTCCCGCGTACGGCACCAGCCAGCGGTAGTCCGGTCCTGTGAGGTAGCGGGCCACGTGGGCCACCATCAGGCCGAGGAACGCGATGGGCCCGCAGGCCGCCGTCGCCGTGCCCGCGAGCAGGGTGATGGCGAGGATGCCGACGGTCCGGCTGAACGCGATGTTCACGCCGAGCCCGCGCGCCACGTCCTCGCCCAGGTTGAGCAGGTTGAGGGCGGGCAGCGTGGTCAGGGCGAGGACGAGACCGACCGCGATGAACGCGCTCACCGGCCAGATCACGTCGAAGTCGACACCGGCCACGGAGCCCGCGTTCCAGAACCGCAGGGCGTTGAGGGACTGTTGGTCCGAGAGCGAGACGGCCGTGGTCATCGCCGCGAGGAACACCGTGATGCCCTGCCCGGCCAGGGCGAGCGTCAACGGGTTACCGGCCCCGCGCCCGATGCTCGCGAGGCCGAACACGACGACACCCGAGACGGCCGCTCCCAGGAAGCCGAACCAGACGTACTGGAACGGGTTGGAGAACCCGAACAAGGCGACCACCGTCACCACGGCGAACGACGCGCCCGCGTTCACGCCCAACAGGCCCGTGTCCGCGATGGGGTTGCGGGTGTACCCCTGGATCAGTGCGCCGCCGACACCGAGCGCGATGCCCGCCACCACGGCGAGCACCGTCCGCGGCACGCGCACGGTCTGCACGATGAGCCGGATCTCGGTGAGCCGCTGGTCGGACTCCGGCCCTGCGAACAGCCCGTGCCACACCTCGGCCGGGGTCAGCGCGCGCGCCCCGACGGCCAGCGACACCGCCGCCGTGATCACCAGGACCGCGGCGAGGATGCCGAGACCCACGACCCGCCGTCGACGGGACTCCGTTGCGTCCCTCGGCACGGGGCGCTCCACTGCAGTCGTGCTCATGTCGACGTACGTTATCCCTTTGATCCGTTGGCCTTTTGATCGGATCGCGCCGTACGGCGGGCGGGGCCTGCGTGCGCCCTAACGCGTGGCGCTGCCCGTCTCACCTGCGACCGGGCGCACCTCGGCGGAGGCGGCGCCGCGCTCGCGCACCGAGTCCAGGATCTCGCCGACCCGGATCGCGATGTTGGACAGCAGCGACGACGTGATGCCGTGCGTGTGCTCCGTACCGCCCTGGAGATAGATGCCGCACCGCAGATCGGCGTCGGTCGCCACACGGTAGTCGCGCTCGACACGGACGCGGCCCTCGTCGTCGCGGAGGCAGCGGTCGGCGACCTCGCCGAGGAGGCCGACGGGGTCGGCGGGGCTGTAGCCGGTGGCGAAGACCACGACGTCGGCGTCGACGGGGTTCTCCTCGCCGGTGACGAGGGACGTCACGGTGGCGCGGACGCCTTCCGGGGTCTCCTTGACGCCGGTGAGGCGCGAGACGTTGAGGAAGCGGAGGCGCTCGGTGCCGAGGACCTTCTCGCGGTACGACTCCCGGTACAGGTCGTCGATCAGGTCGATGTCCACCACGGAGTAGTTGGTGTTGCCGTGGTAGTCCATCAGGCGGCGCTTGACGCCCTCGGGTGCGTCGAAGTACTCGTCGACGGCGTCGGGGTCGAAGATCCGGTTGGCGAAGCTGCTGTCGTCCGCGGGGCTGTAGCCGTAGCGCGAGAAGACCGCGCAGATCTCGGCCTCGGGGAAGCGGCGGTGCAGGTAGGCGACGTTCTCGGCGGCGCTCTGTCCCGCGCCCACGACGACGAAGCGGGAGGGCGAAGTACCCTCCAGGTCATCGACCTTGGCCAGCAGTTCGGAGTTGTGCCAGACACGGTCGCCGCGCTCGATGCCCTCGGGCATGAGGGGGCGCAGGCCGGTGCCTATGACGAGGTTGCGGGCGCGGTGGACGGCGAGACCCTCCGCCGACCGGACGGTGACGTCCAGGTACTCGACCACTCCGTCCCGTACGAACGGCGTGACGCCGACGACCTCGTGACCGTAGGAGACCTGGTCGTCGACCTTGGCGGCGGCCCACTCCAGGTAGTCGTGGAACTCCACCCGCAGCGGGAAGAGGTTCTTGTGGTTGATGAAGTCGGTCAGGCGGCCCTTGCTCTTCAGGTAGCAGAGGAAGCTGAACTCGCTGGTGGGGTTCCGCTGCGTCACCAGGTCCTTGAGGAAGGACACCTGCATGGTCGCGTCGTCGATCAGCATGCCGCGGTGCCAGCCGAAGCTCGGCTGCTGCTCGAAGAAGTGAGCGGTGACCGTCTCCTCCCTGCCGACGCTCGCGTTGTGCTCGCTGAGCGCGATCGCCATCGCCACGTTGGACGGGCCGAAGCCGATGCCAATGAGGTCGTGGACCAGTGGTGCGTCGTCGCCAGGAAGAACCTGTGACATGTCACTCCCATCGTGCGGGAAAGCCGCCTGTCAGGCGTGGGGGAAAGTACGACAAGTGGGCACGTCGACGGGCGACCCACTCGAACTTAGGTGAGCCTAAGCTAATCCGTGACGACTGTCGACCGGGCGAAACGGACATGGGGACATACCGGGCGGGCGGCCACCTCGCCAACTGGGGTGCGGAGCAGACGCGTTACGCGGTACCGACCGAACGCATTGCACAGTAAGGTAAGCCTTGCTTTACTTTTCGTCAGTCATTCCCTGCCCTGAGGAGGAACCCCCATGCGGGTCGTCATGTTCGGTTACCAGACCTGGGGGCACCGCACCCTGCAAGCCCTCCTGGACTCCGAGCACGACGTGGTGCTGGTGGTGACTCACCCCAAGAGCGAGCACGCGTACGAGAAGATCTGGAGCGACTCGGTCGCCGACCTCGCCGAGGAGCACGGCGTTCCGGTCCTGATCCGCAACCGCCCTGACGACGAGGAGCTGTTCGAGCGCCTCAAGGAGGCGGACGCGGACATCATCGTGGCCAACAACTGGCGCACCTGGATCCCCCCGCGCATCTTCGGCCTCCCGCGCCACGGCACGCTGAACGTCCACGACTCCCTGCTGCCGAAGTACGCCGGGTTCTCCCCCATCATCTGGGCGATGATCAACGGCGAGCCCGAAGTGGGCGTCACCGCGCACATGATGGACGACGAGCTCGACGCCGGCGACATCGTCCGGCAGGAAGCGGTCGCGGTCGGCCCGAAGGACACGGCCACCGACCTCTTCCACAAGACCGTCGACCTCATCGCCCCGGTCACCATCGGCGCGCTCGACCTCATTGCGGGCGGGCAGACGGAGTTCACCAAGCAGGACCGCTCCCAGGCGAGCTTCTTCCACAAGCGGTCCGCCGAGGACATCCGCGTCGACTGGACCTGGCCCGCCGAGGACCTGGAGCGCCTGGTGCGCGCGCAGTCCGCGCCCTACCCGAGCGCCTACGCCTTCCACAAGGGCAAGCGCCTCGAGATCGTCACCGCGGTGGTCTCCGAGGGCCGCTACGGCGGCACGCCCGGCCGCATCTTCTACCGCGAGGGCGAGGGCGTGGTGATCGTCGCCGGAGCCGACGCCCGCTTCGGCCGCAACCACGGCCTGGCCATCACGCGCGTACGGACCGAGGACGGCCAGGAGCTGCCCGCGGCGGAGTACTTCACCTCCATGGGCGGATACCTGACGAGCCGTCCGTGAGCTGAGGCCCCAGGCCCCGTGCCACCCCCCTCCCGGCACGGGGCCTGGACCCGGCGCCTAGCCCGCCGCCGCGAGCACCAGAGGCAGCACCTCCCCGCTGCCCGCTCGCCGCAGGAGGCGGGCGGCGACGGCAAGGGTCCAGCCCGAGTCGGTGCAGTCGTCGACGAGCAGGACGGGACCCGGCGATGCGGCGAGCGCGGCAGCCAGCTCCTCCGGGACGGTGAACGCGTCCGACAACGACCGCAGCCGCTGGGCGGAGTTGCTGCGGCGCGCCGTGTGCGCGCCGCCCGGCCCCTCGTACGCCAGCGTCCCCAGGAGGGGCAGGCGGCCGACGGTCGCGATCCCCTGCGCGAGCGAGCCGACGAGCTGCGGCCGGGAGAGCGACGGCACGGCCACGACGCCCACCGGCCGGGCCGCCGCGTCCGCGGCACCGGTCGCCCATCCCCCCGGCGAACGCGCCCAGTCGGCGAGGACAGCGACCGCGGCCTTGAGCACGTCGTCGGGGACGGGACCGTCCGGCGCGTTCTCGGCCAGCAGCGGCCGCAGCCGGTTGCCCCAGCCGATGTCCGAGAGCCTGCCGAGCGCGCGCCCGGTGGAGCACTGCTCCCTGGCCGGAATACGTCCCTTGAGCTCGACGCCCAGCGCGGCCATCCCCGTCGGCCACATCCTGCGCGGCTCGACCTCGACGCCGGGACGGTCCAGCTCCTTCGCCGCGCCCGACAGCGCGTCCTCGGAGACGGACGCGTCGGTCCAGGTGCCCGCGCAGTTGTCGCACCGGCCGCACGGAGCCGCACCCTCGTCGTCCAGCTGACGGCGCAAAAACTCCATGCGGCACAGGTCCGTGCTCACGTAGTCACGCATGGCCTGCTGCTCGGCCTGACGCTGCCTGGCCACCCACGCGTACCGCTCGGCGTCGTAGACCCACGGTTCGCCGGTCGAGATCCAGCCACCCTTGACCCGCTTGACCGCGCCGTCCACATCGAGGACCTTCAGCATCGTCTCCAGACGGGTGCGGCGGAGCTCCACCACCGCCTCAAGGGCCGGCACGGAGAGCGGCCGCCCCGCGTCGGCGAGCGCGGAGAGGGTCTGGCGGACCTGCGCCTCGGGCGGGAACGCCGTATCCGCGAAGTAGCGCCAGATGGCCTCGTCCTCCTTGCCCGGCAGCAGCAGCACGTCGGCGTGCTCGACGCCTCGCCCCGCGCGGCCCACCTGCTGGTAGTACGCGATCGGCGAGGAGGGCGAGCCGAGGTGCACCACGAACCCCAGGTCCGGCTTGTCGAAGCCCATGCCCAGCGCCGACGTGGCGACCAGCGCCTTGACCCGGTTCTCCTGGAGGTCGGTCTCGGCCTGCAGCCGGTCGGCGTTCTCCGTACGTCCCGTGTACGACGACACCTTGAAGCCGCGCTGCCGCAGGAAGGCGGTGGCCTCCTCGGCGGCGGCGACCGTCAGCGCGTAGATGATCCCGGAGCCCTGCAGTTCGTCCAGGTGCTCGGCGAGCCAGGCCAGCCGGTGGGCGGCGTCCGGCAGTTGGACGACGCCGAGACGCAGGCTCTCGCGCTCCAGTGCGCCGCGCAGCACCAGTGCCTCACCCGCACCGGTACCCAGCTGCTCGGCCACGTCGGCCGTCACGCGCGCGTTGGCCGTGGCGGTCGTGGCCAGCACGGGCACGCCGGCCGAGAGCTCGGCCAGCATCGCCCGGAGCCTGCGGTAGTCCGGCCGGAAGTCGTGGCCCCAGTCGGAGATGCAGTGCGCCTCGTCCACCACCAGCAGACCCGTGGTGGCCGCGAGCTTGGGCAGCACCTGGTCGCGGAAGTCCACCGAGTTGAGCCGCTCCGGGCTGACGAGGAGCACGTCGGTCTCGCCGCGTTCGACCTCTCCGTAGATCGTGTCCCACTCCTCGGGGTTGGCCGAGTTGATGGTGCGCGCCTGGATACCGGCGCGCGCCGCGGACTCGACCTGGTTGCGCATCAGGGCGAGGAGCGGCGAGATGATCACGGTGGGGCCCGACCCGCGGCGGCGGAGCAGGGCCGTTGCCACGAAGTACACCGCCGACTTGCCCCAGCCGGTGCGCTGCACCACGAGGGCGCGCCGCCGCTCCCGCACCAGCGCCGCGACGGCCTGCCACTGGTCCTCGCGCAGCCGGGCCGAACCCCCGGGGTCGCCGACGAGCTCGGCGAGGATGGCGTCGGCTTCGGTGCGGAGCTCCAGGGTGTCCATGCCTCCATGCAACCCGATGCCACTGACAATCGCCGAATCCGCCACGGCCCCACGGGGCGCGGGGGGGCTCGGAGGACTCGGAGGACTCGGAGGACTCGGAGGACTCGGACGCGGATGATCTGGGCAGGAATATAGACAGTGCACCGACCGATACCGGCTCCCGTGCCGATTGTTCATTGCCCCCGGCGATGGCGGCGGGAACAATTGGAAGCGCTCCCGTGCGGCCCTCGCGGTCCGGCAGGGCTGTGCCGCGGTGCGCTCCCCCAGCCCGACCCCGCCCGTGCACGGGCGCGTAGCCGAAGGGAGGACCGTTGACCTTCGGATTCGCCTCGTCCGGCGCGGCATCCACGCAGGGCTCCTCGGCGCCGGGCTCCCCGGCGCCCGGCTCCCCTGCATGGGCCGATTTCTCCCCCGACTCGGCCGACTCCGCCCACCGACTGGCGCGGATGCTCGAACCCGCCGAGTGGTCGGCGGCGGGAATTCCCTTGCTGCGCAACCCGCGCGAGGTCGTCAGCGGTCTGCACGCACGCCATCTGCCGACCCCGGGGACGGCTGTCGTGGCCGTGCTCGATCCCGACGAACGGCTGCGGGCGAGCGCCTCGTTCGGCCGGTGCGCGACGGCGACGGACGGCTGGGTCTTCCGCCACGCGCTGCTCGCGCAGTTGCGCCGGATCATCCCGCACGACCTGCGGCGCCGCACTCCGGTACGCACCGCCGTACTGCTCTACTGCCGTGAAGGGGACGCCCGTTGGACCCAGGAGGACGGGGCGTGGATGTGGGGCCTGCGCGATGCCTGCACACTGCACGGGCTGCGCTGCGGCGCCTACATCACGCTGACGTCCGACGGCTGGCAGGTGCTCGGCGAGGGGCGCGGCGGCCGACAG
This sequence comes from Streptomyces sp. Je 1-369, assembly GCF_026810505.1. Taxonomy (NCBI): domain Bacteria; kingdom Bacillati; phylum Actinomycetota; class Actinomycetes; order Kitasatosporales; family Streptomycetaceae; genus Streptomyces; species Streptomyces sp. Je 1-369. Next base: position 6,543,660 of record NZ_CP101750.1, on the reverse strand, counting down.
CCGCACACCGGCTCGCGCCCCGAGCCCTTCACCGGAACCGATCCGCCGGCGATACGCACCGGAGGGGCCGCCTCCGATGTGCTGCGCCGCGCGGCGGCACGCTGACGAGGGGTCCGTTGCCCCTGGCCCGCACCGTGCGCCGCGGCGCACGTCGGACCGCGGCACCGCGCTCCCGTGCGGTCGGCGCCTGACGGCACCACCGCACGGTCGACTACGACTCCACGCCCGCCACGATCACACGTCGGCCGTGACGTCGGCCGACGGTGGTCGTCTCAGTCGGCTCAGACGCCCGCGCCCAGCATCGAGTTGATCCGCTGCGGGTCACCGCAGACGATCAGCAGGGTGCCGGCTCGGGTGAGGGCCGTCGGCAGGGCCGCGGTCTCGCTGTCCTCGCCGCCGTTGAGGGCGACGACGACCACGGGCCGGGAGGCGGCACGATCCAGGGCGGCGGCGTCGGCGTAGAAGACGTCGTCGCCTGCGTCGTGCTGGGCCCAGTAGGAGGCCTCGCCGAAGGACAGCTCGTGCGCGGCCCACGGGTGCGGGTCACCGGTGCTGATCACCAGGACCTCGCCGGGGGCGCGCCCGGAGTCGAGAAGGAGGTCGACTGCTTCCTCGGCCGCGTCCAGCGCGCCCTCGGCCGAGGCCGGGATGAGCTGGATCTGCGGCACCGACGCCGAGGCATCGGAAGCGGCGGGACCGGGGGCAGCCGGGACGGAAGGCCCGGGCTTGGCTGCCGCGTCACGCGGCGTGCGCTGCGCGGGCGGCATCGGCCGGGCAGGACCCGGACGGCCGGGGCGCGGCGGGGCCGCGGGACGCGGTCCGGGTACGGGGCGGGGGGTCGGCGCGGTACGGCCACTGGCCGGCGTGGCGCGGGGACCCTGGGCACTCTCGTGAATCTGAGGCTCCTCGGGACTGAGAGGCATGAAGTGTTGTCTATCAAACGCCGACGCGACTCGCGTCGGCGGGTGGCACATGAGTGCGACGGGAAGGACCGGAAAAGCGTCAGAACTCAAAGCCGAGCTGACCCTCGATTTCCGGAACATTTCCGTCCGCCCAGCTGCGGGCCTTCTTGAGGTGCCGCCACTGGGGCAACGCATCAAGATACGCCCACGTGAGCCGGTGGTACGGGGTGGGCCCCCGCTCCGCCAGCGCGGCCTTGTGCACCGGCGACGGATAGCCGGCGTTGGCCGCAAAACCGAAGTCTGCATGTTCGATGCCCAGTTCGGCCATCATTTTGTCGCGCTGAACTTTCGCGATCACCGAAGCCGCGGCTACGGCCACACAGGATTGGTCGCCCTTGATCACCGTACGAACCCGCCAGGGATTGCCGAGATAGTCGTGCTTCCCGTCGAGGATGACCGCGTCCGGACGGACCGGCAGCCCCTCCAGAGCACGCACCGCGGCGAGCCGCAGCGCGGCCGTCATCCCCATGGCGTCGATCTCCTCGTGCGAGGCGTGACCGAGGGCGTGCGCCGTGACCCAGCCCGCCAGCTCCTCGGCGAGCGCGGTACGCCGCTTGGGAGTGATCAGCTTGGAGTCGGTGAGCCCTACCGGCGGCCTGCGCAGGCCCGTGACCGCCGCGCAGACGGTGACCGGTCCCGCCCACGCACCGCGCCCGACCTCGTCGACACCGGCGACGATCTTCGCTCCGGTGGTGGCGCGCAGGGAGCGCTCGACGGTGTGGGTGGGTGGTTCGTACGGCATGGCGGCAATAGCCTACGCCGCCGGAACCCGTCCGCGACACCCAGGCCCGTCCCCGGGCCGACCGGCCCCTCAGGGGCGCAGCATCGGCACCACCACCTGGTCGATCAAGGCCTCGAATTCATCGTCGCGCCATTCGCTTCCGCACACCTTCGATCGATACATGAACATCGCCGGGATGACATCGCAGACGTACGTGTCCACTCCCCCGGAACGCACCTCTCCACGCTCGATTCCGCGGCGTACGACCTCCTTGATCAACTGGATGCTCGGCTCGATGACGCCCTGGAAGATCACGTCATGGAAGCGCTCGGCCGTCGCTGTGTCGCATTCGTGAAGCACCGCGCGCAGGGCGAAGCCGGTGCGCGAGAACATCGTGACCCGCATCTCCTTGCACAGCTGCAACAGGTCTTCCCGGACGCTGCCGCGGTCCGGAGGGCTGTCGAGCCGCGGCAGCCCGGCCCGCAGCGCGTCGACGACGAGATCCTCCTTGGACGGCCACCTGCGGTACACCGCGGCCTTGCCCGTCTGCGCGCCCGCGGCCACGCCCTCCATGGTCAGCCCGCTCCAGCCGACCGTACTGAGCTGCTCCAGGGCGGCATCGAGGATCGCCCGCTCCAGGACGGGCCCCCGGCGGCGCGGTGACGCCGTCCGTCCGGGAACCGCCGACCAACGGGAAGTAGCCATCAATTTCTCTCCATAGAGCACACAAGGGAGACAGCGAGCAGAAGAAGGATCAGTGAACGGTTGCGTTCACTCAAGGGGTGTCACTACCGTCGTAGTTGACAGTGAACGGAACCGTTCACTAAGGAACTTGTGGGGGATCATGACGTCCACCTCTCAGCTGACGAAGAATCAAAAGCCCGGAAACGCCCGCCGAGAGGGGCACCCCGGCTTAGCTCTCGCCGTCATCGCGGCCTGCCAACTCATGGTGGTACTGGACGCCACGATTGTGAATATCGCGCTCCCCCACATCCAGGGAGCCCTCAGCTTCTCGACGACCGACCTCACTTGGGTCGTCAGCGCGTACACCCTCACCTTCGGTGGACTGCTGCTGCTCGGCGGTCGCGCCGGTGACATCCTGGGACGCCGCCGCGTCTTCATGGCCGGCATCCTCCTCTTCACACTCGCCTCGCTCCTCGGCGGATTCGCCCAGGAGCCCTGGCAGTTGCTCGCCGCACGCGCCCTCCAGGGCGTCGGAGGCGCCATCGCCTCTCCCACCTCGCTGGCACTGATCACGACGACCTTCCCCGAAGGCCCCGAACGGAACCGTGCCTTCGGCGTCTTCGCCGCCGTCTCCGCAGGTGGCGGCGCCATCGGCCTACTGGCGGGCGGCATGCTCACCGAGTGGCTCAACTGGCGCTGGGTCCTCTTCGTGAACGTGCCCATCGGCATCCTGATCGCCGTCCTCACCCCGCTCTACATCAACGAATCCGAACGCCACCCCGGCCGCTTCGACATCCTGGGCGCCCTGACGTCCACGCTCGGCATGGCCTCCCTGGTCTACGGATTCATCCGCGCCTCGGAAGAGGGCTGGCGCGACAGCATCACCGTGGGTTCGTTCGTCGCCGCGGTCGTCCTGCTCGTGGCCTTCGTGTTCGTCGAGAAGCGGGCGAAGGAGCCGATCACGCCCCTCCGCATGTTCGCCGACCGCAACCGCTCCGGCACCTATGTGATCATGCTCAGCCTGGCCGCCGCGATGTTCGGCATGTTCTTCTTCATCGTCCTCTTCGTCCAGAACATCCTGAACTACACCCCGATCGAGGCCGGCCTGGCCTTCCTGCCGGTCACGGTGGTCATCGCGATCGGCGCGGCCCTGTCGCAGAAGTTCCTCCCCGTGCTCGGTCCCAAGCCGTTCATGGTGACCGGCTCGGCCATCGTCGCCCTCGGCCTCGGCTGGCAGACACTCATCGGCCCTGACAGCTCGTACGTCGGCGGCGTACTCGGCCCGATGCTCCTCTTCGGCTTCGGCATGGGTCTGAACTTCGTGACCCTCACCCTGACCGCCGTCTCCGGCGTGGCCCTCCACGAAGCGGGCGCGGCATCCGGCCTCCTCAACGCCACGCAGCAGGTGGGCGGCTCGCTCGGTCTCTCCATCCTCACCACGGTCTTCGGCACGGCGAGCCGCAACGAGGGCAAGGACCAGGTGGCCGACTTCATGGCCCACGCCACCCCGGAGCAGAAGGCGGAGTTCGCCAAGACCCACGAACTCCCCGCTCCCTGGAGCCACGAAATCCTGGCCGAGGGCATCTCCACCGCCTTCATCCCGGCCGCCGCCATGGCTGTCATCGCCCTGGTCACCGCTGCCCTGGTGATCCGCGTACGCAAGAGCGACCTCGACGCCCTCGCCGGTACGGCAAGCGCGGCGGGACCAGCGGGCGGCTGACGAAGAAGCCACCCCAGGCCCGGATACGGGGGTTCCGGATACGGGGTTCGGGTGCCGACCGGCGTGGCGGACTCAACCGCCACGCCGGTCGGCATGACGGGAACCGGGCGGGGCGGAGAGTCAGACCGCCCCGTCGAGCACCCAGTCCGGCAGCGCCTCCGTACGCTCCAGCCACTCCGAAGGCGGTGCGCCATCCTCCCCGGAGGCGACGACACCACCGACGATGGCACACGTCGTGTCCATGTCCCCGCCGACCCGGGCCGTGTCCCAGATCGCCTGCTCGTACGCCCCCAGCCCACGAGCAGCCGACCACAACGCGAACGGCACCGTGTCATGCGCCGTCGTCCGCCGACCGCACCCCAGAACCGCCGCGACGGTCCCGGCATCGCCGTAGTCGAGCATGTCCCGCGCCCGGCGCAGCCCCGCCCCCACCGCACTGCGCGGCACCAGGGCGATGACCCCGTCGAGCAGTTCCTTCGGCGCGGGCGGCCCCGCGGGAGCGGCCACCAGCGCCGCCGCCGCGGCCACCGCCATCGCTCCGACGACGGCCTCACGGTGCTGATGCGTGGGATACGCCGAGATCTCCGCCTGGTGCGTCGCCTGCTCAGGGTCGTCCGCGTACCAGGCACCGAGCGGGGCGATCCGCATGGCCGCGCCGTTCCCCCAGGACCCCTGGCCCTTGAAGAGCGCGGAGGCCAGCTCACGCCAGTCCCCGCCCTCACGTACCTGCCGCAGCAGCCTGCTCACGGCGGGCCCGTAGCCACGGTCGAAGTCATGGTGCTCGGCGAACGACAGGGCGAGGGCGTCCTGATCGATGCGGCGGTGCTCGGCGAGCACGGCATACACGGAGCAGGCCATCTCCGTGTCGTCGGTCCACTGCCAGGGAGCATCGGGCAGCTCGCGGCGCTTGAGCAGGGGGTAATGCGCGGGCACGAAGAACTGTGAGCCCAGCGCGTCCCCCACCGCCAGTCCGCGCAGGCTGGCCAGAGCGCGCTCGAGGCGCCGGTCGGGAGAGGAATCAGCGGTCATCGCCCTGCCACTCTAATTCGTTGCCAACGGATGCAGCACCACTCAAGCGGTTCCGCCGAGCCTCCCGGAACCTCTGACCGGTGATATCCCCATCACAGCTCCGGCCTGGGACGACACCCACCCCATTGGATGTCGGCTATCCCGTGACGCCGTAGGACTCCGGCTCCCGCCAGCGTTCGAACGGCCGGTCCAGCGTGTACTTGCCGTCGTCGCCGAGCACCAGCGCCCTCATCTCCCCGTTGCCCGGGTTGGACAGCGACTCGAACTCGGCCACCGACCAGTGGAACCAGCGCATGCAGAACAGCCGCATGGTGAGCCCGTGCGTGACCAGCAGGACGTTCGGCGGGTGGTCCGGCGCTTCGAAGCTCCGGTAGAGGCTCTCCAGGAAGGCCCCCACCCTGTCGTAGACATCGGCGCCCGACTCCCCCTGCGCGAACCGGTAGAAGAAGTGCCCGTACGCGTCGCGGTACGCCTTCTGCAGCCGCACGTCGTCCCGGTCCTGCCAGTTGCCCCAGTCCTGCTCGCGCAGCCTCGGCTCCTCCCGTACACGCACCAGCTCCGGGTCGAGCCGGAACGCCTGGAAGGTCTCGTGGGTGCGGCGGTACGGCGACACATACACGCTCACCCGCTCGCGTCCGAGCAGTTCCCGCAGGTGTTTCCCCGTGTCCCCCGCCTGCGACCACCCCGTTTCGGTGAGCTCGAGGGCGTGATCGGGTTCGCGCTCGTACACGGTGTCGTCGGCGTTGCCTGCCGACTCGCCGTGCCTGACCAGAAAGATGCGCCGCGGGCGTGCCATACGGAAACCCTAGATCGGGTCTCTGGTGGGCTGCTCAGTCGGGTAGCCGCCCGGACTCCATCCGGCGTATTCGGCCGGTGAAGCGCCGACGGAGCAATCGGTCGTGCGAGACGACGACCAGTGCTCCTGTCCACTGGTCGAGCGCTGCCTCCAGTTCTTCGACCAGGCCCAGTGCCAGATGGTTGGCGGGCTCGTCCAGCAACAACAGGTCGGCGGGTCTGGCGAGCAGGCGGGCCAGGGCCAGCCTGCGTCGCTGCCCTGCGGACAGGGACCCAACCGGGACGTGCAGGTCACGGGGCCTGAACAGGCCGTAGGAGAGGAGCAGCTGCCTCTGCTCGTCGTCGGCCGGCCCGAGGCCTTTCGCGAAGGCCTCGAGGACGCGCTCGGTCGGGCGCCCTACCGGTATTTCCTGGGCGAGATAGCCGATCCGTCCTCTGCGGACGACCGTGCCCTCGTCGGGTTGGAGCACTCCCGCCATGGTGCGCAGCAGAGTGGACTTGCCCGCGCCGTTGCCCCCGTGGATCAGCAGCCGCTCGCCCGCCGAGACGGTGAGCGACGCCACGGCCAGCCGCTCTCCCACCTTCACGTCCCGCAGACTCACCAGCGCACCCTCCGCCGCCCCCGTCGCCGGGCGCGCCGTGAATCTGAGCGGCTCGGGAGGCCGTTGGACCGGCTGGTCCTGCAGCCTTCGGAGTCGTTCCTGAGCGTTCCGGACACGTCCCGCGACCGAGGCCTGGACCCGTCCCCCGGCGCGGTCGTACGCCATCTTGTTGTTGTCCTTCATGCCCCGGCCGCCGGCCACCGCATGGGCAGTGGTCGCCATGAACTCCTGGAGTCGGCTCGTCTCCTCGCACCACTGCGCGTACTGCTGCTCCCAGCGCAGGCGGGCGGCCTCCTGTTCCGCGACCAGTCCCTGGTAGCCACCGCCGTGCCGCACGACCGACCGACGGTCGGCGTCCACTTCGAGGATCGCGGTGGTCACGCGCTCCAGGAACATACGGTCGTGAGAGACCGCGACGACGGTCCCGCGGTGCGCCGAGAGGGCGCTCTCCAGCCAGTCCAGTGCGCTCTCGTCCAGGTGATTGGTCGGTTCGTCCAGGAGCATGACCTCGGGAGCGGCCGCTATGAGGCACGCGAGGCCGAGCCGGGCCTGTTCGCCACCGGACAGGCTGCCCAGGACCCTGCCCCTGTCGATGTGGCCGAGCCCCAGACCGTGCATCGCCTTGTCCACGCGCGCGTCCGCCTCATAGCCACCCCGCAGCTCGAAGGCCGTGAGCAGATCACCGTACTCACTCAGGTCGCGCTCGGTCGCGGAACCGAGTTCCGGCTCCATGGCGCGCAACCGACGTTCCATCGCACGGAGTTCGGCCAGGGCCGCGTCGATGGCATCGCCCACGTGCCGGTCCGCCGACAGCTGGGGAGTCTGCGCGAGAAGAGCGGCGCCTCGTTCGGCGACGGTCACCACTTCGCCCTCGTCGGGCCGCTGATCACCGGACATCAGGTGCAGCAGCGTGGACTTGCCCGCACCGTTCTCCCCCACGACGCCGATGCGTTCGCCCGGCCTGATCGCGAGAGACACCGCGTCGAGGATCAGCCGATCCCCTCGGGTCTTGGTCACGCCATGCAAAGAAATCTGAGTAGGCACAGGAACCCCCGGTTTCCATCCACCTCGATCAAACGCAACCTCTGTCGCATTACGATGAGTGTGACAGACTGACGCATCTAATGCAACCCAAGTAGCAATTAACATCCGGGCGGGACGGCAGGGGAGGATGGGCCGATGAAGGAAAAGGCTGGTGTAGCTGGTCAGGGCGGTGGCACGCCGGAAGCGGGGGGACGCGGCTCGGGCGGCGGGGAACGGACCGTGTCCACCGAACCGAGCGGAGCGAAGCCCGCCTCATCGGTCTCAGCCGCCCCCGGCACCCGCCGCCCCGGCGGCCGGACGGCCCGGACCCGCGCAGCCGTCCGCGACGCCGTGCTGAGCGGCCTGGCCGATCACGGATATCCCGGACTGACCGTCGAGTACGTCGCCGATCACTCGGGAGTCCACAAGACCACGCTGTACCGCCGCTGGGGCGGCCTCGAAGGCATGGTCGCCGATGCCCTGGACATGGCGGGCGAGGACACGTGGACGCCGCCGGACACAGGCAGCCTCGACGGTGATCTGCGGGAGCTCGCCCGTGAAGTCGTCGAGTCCTTCGCCGACGACGCAACCGCGGCGGCCCCCACCGCTTTCGTCGCGGCAGCCTTCCAGTCGGCGCGGGCAGCCGATGCCCTCCACGCTTTCTATGCGAAGCGGTTCGGACGCTGCGAGGCGGTCGTCGAGCGCGCCGTGGAACGCGGAGAGGCAGCCCCGGACACCGATGCGGCAGCGCTCGTCCGCGCCGTGTCCGCGCCACTGCTGCTCCGCGTGTTCATCACGCGGGAACCGATCGACACGGCGCTCGCGGACCAGGCGGCGGCAGCGGCCGTCGCCGCCACTCGCGAGGGGGCGTTCGCTCGACGGTGAGGCCACAGCGGCGCGACGCCGAGGCGAACCGGGCCGACGCGAACCGGGCCGAGGCGAGGCACGGCACAGCACGGCAAACCGACTCGGGCGATACCGGCCAGGCAGAGCGAACCCAGAGCGGCCGGGCAGACCAGCCCCACGACGAGCCCGGCCGCCCCGGAATCAAGAAGGGCTCACACCGTCCAAGACGGCTCCAACTCCACGATGTCCCCCGCGAGCGCGGCGACGTCGGCCTGCGTCTGCGCCCGCAAGGCGAGACGCTCCACCCGCTCGGCACGGTATTTGCCGTGCTCGGCCGCCGACAACCACATGGAAAGCACCAGGAATTCGTGTCCGGGCGCCTCGCCGAAGAGACCGCGCACCATACCGGGTGAGCCGGCCATGGCGGGGTTCCAGACCTTCTCCTGCATGAGCGCGAAGTGCTCCACCCGCGGCTCACGGACACGGCAGTGCGCGACGCGCACCACGTCCACGTCGGTGAAACGCGGCTCGAATCCGGTCTTCACGTCGAAGCGGTGGTCGAAGAGTTTGGCGCGGAGGCACTTGTAGGTGCCGGACTGCGCGGTGGCCAGGCGGTCGTGGGAGCGGGCCATGAAGGAGTCGTAGAAGGGGCGGCTCTCCCAGAACGTGAAGACGTGGGCGACGCCCTGTCGCCCTCGGCTCCACCCCCCGCCCTGCCCCCGGAATCCCGGCTCCCCCAAAAGCCCCGCCCACTTCCGCTGTCCTCGTTCGAATCCCCGACGATCGACCACGGAGCAGCGAATCCACTTGACCAGCACCGCGCCATCGTACGGCGCGGAGCACGCCCCGGGTCACGCTCCGGCGTAGTGCACCCGGATCAGCTCGGCCGAGTCCTCGGCATCGAGTTCAATACCGAACTCCCGGTCGAGAACGTCCAGCAATTCGCCCACAGGAACGCTTCGTTCGTCCGTCGTGCCGTCCGGGCGGGTCAGCGTCAGTTGATCGCCCACAAGCATGCGACGCACCTCGGAGTCGGCCTTCTGCACCACCGGCCGGCGAATGAATGACGACCTGGGGTGGGTCGACGTGTAGTGGTTCATTACTACGTAGTCGACCGGGAGTCGCCGTTCCTGTGTGTACGCGTAGAGGTCGAACCATCCGTCGCCGGGGCGCCATGTCCGCAGCACCAGGACGCCTGAGTCCTCATCCTCCTCGTGGAGGACGAATCGCCACTCTCCTTGTTGCATTTCCACGCCCGCGCGCAGCGGGATGGGCTCGAGCAGTCCATCGGCTCCGAACCCTGTGTCGCAGTGCCACGCTTCGCCGTCGACCTCCACCTTGAGGAGCATGTGGCTCACCGCACGCGTGGAGGTCGCCCCGGCCCTGACGCGTGCCCCGAGCCCGGTGACCTCGAAGCCGATGCGCTCCAGGGCCGCCGCGAAGAGAAGGTTCTGTTCGTAGCAGTAACCGCCTCGCCGCCGACGCAGCAGCTTGTCCTGGAGGGCGGGCAGATCGAGCGGTACCGGCCGACCGAGCATCATCTCGAGATTCTCGAAGGGGATCGCCGCCACGTGCTCCCGGTGGAGCGTACGCAGGGTGTCCAGATCCGGCTTCGTCCCGCCCGTATGTCCGAGCCTCGCCATGTAGGCGTCGATGTCGAGTTCTTCCCCGTTCCATGTCATGGGTCCATGATCTCGTCGTAGCGTGTGCGGCACGTCAAGGAGGGGAAAGTCCAGTGAACAGTGTCCACAAGGGCATCAAGAAGGTCGAGGTCGGTCTCAAGTGGGATCCGAGCCCGGCCGGAACGCCGCCCAACGACCTCGACATCATCGCGGCGACGTACGCGGCCGATGCCCCCTACGGCGATCCTGTGTACCTCGTGCACTTCGACAGCCGCTCCCCCGACGGCACGATCACACTCAACCGCGACAGCAGGACGGGGCAGGGTTTTGGCTTCGACGAGGTCATGACGCTGGAGCTGAACCGGCTCGCTCCGACATTCACCCGCGTCGTAGTGGGCGTGGCCATACAGCAGGAGACAGGGCAGAAGGTCTTCGGCGATATCTCGAACGCCGCGTTCCGTATCCGTGAGGGTCACAACAACCTGGTCGAGAGTGACCTGTCCGGCGTCTCCGGCAGCACGGCCGCGACGATCGCCCAGTTCACCCGGGACGAGGCCGGGGCGTGGTCGTTCCTCGGGCTCGTCCGGGGCTTCGATGCCGACCCGACGACGTTCGCCTCTCTGATGGGCAGCGAACACTGATCCAAAGGGCGCACTGATCCAGAGGGCACCCTGATCCAGAGGGCGCACTGATCCAACGGGAGCACTGATCCTAGGGGGCCACACCGGAAGAGGGTGCCGACCGATGGTCGACACCCTCTCTCAAGCGCGGCTCAGGGTCGCGCGGCGGACGTGGTCCGCCTGCTGTCAGCTGCAGCCGCTGGTCGAGCCGCAGCCCTCGCAGATGTAGCAGGAACCGGCGCGCTGCATCTTCGTGCCGCAGGAGAAGCAGAGCGGCGCGTCGGCCTGGATGCCCAGCTGCATCTCCACGAGCTCAGCGCTGGTGTGCGCCTGCTGCGGGGCCTCCTTGGCCGCCTCGGCCTCCGCCTTCGGCGTGGCGACGGCCTTCAGGGACTCGGGCTGCCGCGGGGCGGACTGCGCCAGACCCTCGACGTCCACCTCGTCCTCGGCGGGCTCGTACGACCCGGTCTCCAGGTGGCGCTGACGCTCCTCGGCCGAGTGGATGCCGAGCGCGGAGCGCGTCTCGAAGGGCAGGAAGTCCAGCGCCAGGCGACGGAAGATGTAGTCGACGATCGACTGCGCCATCCGCACGTCCGGGTCGTCCGTCATGCCGGCCGGCTCGAAGCGCATGTTCGTGAACTTGGAAACGTACGTCTCCAGGGGCACGCCGTACTGCAGACCGACGGAGACGGCGATGGAGAAGGCGTCCATCATGCCCGCGAGGGTCGAGCCCTGCTTGGACATCTTCAGGAAGACCTCACCGAGACCGTCGTCCGGGTAGGAGTTCGCGGTCATGTAGCCCTCGGCGCCGCCCACCGTGAAGGAGGTGGTGATGCCGGGACGGCCCTTCGGGAGGCGCTTGCGGACCGGGCGGTACTCGACCACCTTCTCGACCGCGGCACGGATCGTGTCCTCGGCCTTCTCGGTGACCTCGGCCTTCTCCGCTTCCTTCTTCTTGGCGGAGAGGGGCTGACCGACCTTGCAGTTGTCGCGGTAGATGGCGAGCGCCTTGACGCCCATCTTCCACGCCTCGTAGTAGACCTCTTCGACGTCCTCGACGGTGGCGGTCTCCGGAAGGTTGACCGTCTTGGAGAGGGCGCCCGAGATCCACGGCTGGATCGCGGCCATCATGCGGACGTGACCCATCGCGGAGATGGAGCGCTCGCCCATGGCACAGTCGAAGACCTCGTAGTGCTCGGGCTTCAGGCCCGGGGCGTCGATCACGTTGCCGTTCTCGGCGATGTGGGCGACGACCGCCTCGATCTGCTCCTCCTGGTACCCCAGGCGACGCAGGGCCTGCGGCACGGTGCCGTTGACGATCTGCATCGAGCCGCCGCCGACGAGCTTCTTGAACTTCACCAGGGCGAGGTCGGGCTCCAGGCCCGTGGTGTCGCAGGACATCGCGAGACCGATGGTGCCGGTCGGGGCGATGACCGACGCCTGGGAGTTACGGAAACCGTTCTTCTCGCCGAGGCGGACGACGTCCTGCCAGGCCTCCGTGGCGGCGGCCCAGATCGGCGAGTCCAGGTCGTCCATGCGGACGGCCGAGGCGTTGGCGTCGGCGTGCTGCTTCATGACGCGCTTGTGCGGCGTGGCGTTGCGGGCGTAGCCGTCGTACGGGCCGACGACCGCGGCGAGCTCGGCGGAGCGCTTGTACGAGGTGCCCGTCATCAGCGACGTGATGGCACCGGCGAGGGCGCGGCCGCCGTCGGAGTCGTAGGCGTGGCCGGTGGCCATGAGCAGGGCGCCCAGGTTGGCGTAACCGATGCCGAGCTGACGGAAGGCGCGGGTGTTCTCGCCGATCTTCTGCGTCGGGAAGTCCGCGAAGCAGATCGAGATGTCCATCGCGGTGATGACCAGCTCGACGACCTTGGAGAAGCGCTCGGCGTCGAAGGACTGGTTGCCCTTGCCGTCGTCCTTCAGGAACTTCATCAGGTTCAGCGAGGCGAGGTTGCAGGACGTGTTGTCCAGGTGCATGTACTCACTGCACGGGTTCGAGCCGTTGATGCGGCCGGACTCCGGGCAGGTGTGCCAGGCGTTGATCGTGTCGTCGTACTGGATGCCGGGGTCGGCACACGCCCAGGCGGCCTCGGCCATCTTGCGGAAGAGCGACTTGGCGTCGACCTCCTCGATGACATCGCCCGTCATGCGGGAGGTGAGGCCGAACTTGCCGCCCTCCTCGACCGCCTTCATGAACGTGTCGTTCACGCGGACCGAGTTGTTGGCGTTCTGGTACTGGACGGACGTGATGTCGTCGCCGCCCAGGTCCATGTCGAAGCCCGCGTCGCGCAGGGCGCGGATCTTCTCCTCTTCCTTCACCTTGGTCTCGATGAAGCCCTCGATGTCGGGGTGGTCGACGTCGAGGATGACCATCTTGGCGGCGCGCCGGGTGGCACCGCCGGACTTAATGGTTCCGGCGGAGGCGTCGGCACCGCGCATGAAGGAGACGGGACCAGAGGCGTTGCCTCCGGAGGACAGCAGTTCCTTGGAGGAACGGATGCGGGACAGGTTCAGGCCGGCGCCGGAGCCGCCCTTGAAGATCATGCCCTCTTCCTTGTACCAGTCGAGGATCGACTCCATGGAGTCGTCGACGGCCAGGATGAAGCAGGCGGACACCTGCTGGGGCTGGGGCGTCCCGACGTTGAACCAGACCGGGGAGTTGAAGCTGAAGATCTGGTGCAGGAGGGCGTAGGCCAGCTCGTGCTCGAAGATCTCCGCGTCGGCGGGCGAGGCGAAGTAGCTGTAGTCCTCGCCGGCCTTGCGGTACGTCTTCACGATGCGGTCGATCAGCTGCTTGAGGCCGGTCTCGCGCTGCGGGGTGCCGACGGCCCCGCGGAAGTACTTGCTGGTGACGATGTTGACCGCGTTCACCGACCAGAAGTCGGGGAACTCGACGCCACGCTGCTCGAAGTTGACCGAGCCGTCGCGCCAATTGGTCATGACGACGTCACGGCGCTCCCAGACCACCTCGTCGTACGGATGCACGCCGGGGGTCGTGTGGATGCGCTCGATACGCAGACCCTTGCTGGCCTTGGATCCCTTTGCGCGGGAACCTCGTGCCGGGCCGCTTGTCGTCTCGGTCATGCCGCCTCCCTATATCAGGCTAAAACGCCCTGAAGTGCCACGTTGTTCCCATGGCACGGATGTGTGTCTGGCGTCGAGGGCACCCCGGAGGGCGCCTTCAACAGGTCTGGTTCGCCGCCGGCCGGTCGGACAGCCGGTCAGTCGGCGGCGGTGGCGGGCACCGGGACTTCGACAGTCCCTCCGGGCCCGCAGTCGTTCACGACGCGCTCTCCGCCCGCGTCGCGCGGCTCGGCCTCGAGCCGCTGTTCCCTCAGTTCCCCGATGGCCGCCTCGAAGTCCTCGAGCGAGTCGAAGGCCCGGTACACGGACGCGAAGCGCAGGTAGGCGACGAGGTCGAGCTCCTGCAACGGGCCGAGTATGGCAAGGCCCACGTCGTGAGTGGTGAGCTCGGCGCTTCCGGTGGCCCGCACCGCCTCTTCGACCCGCTGACCGAGCAGGGCGAGGGCATCCTCGGTCACGGGCCGTCCCTGGCACGCCTTGCGGACGCCATTGATGACCTTGGTGCGACTGAAGGGCTCCGTCACGCCGCTGCGCTTCACCACCATCAGTGAGCACGTCTCCACGGTCGTGAAACGACGGGAGCAGTCGGGGCACTGACGACGCCGTCGAATCGACGTGCCGTCGTCAGTGGTGCGACTGTCGACTACGCGGCTGTCGGGGTGCCTGCAGAAGGGGCAGTGCATGGAACTCCCAACCCTCCTTCACGGCACACGACTCATAAGCCTCAATGGGCCCTTGGGGCCCTCGAAGCAGCCCCAAGCATAGGCGATCCTGGAGGCCCCGAAGGACCAGGGACCACAACTTCTGGGCCGCTGCCGTAATCCAACCACTAGATCTGGGGTTTGGCCGCTTTTTCTGCATCGCGCGTGTCGTGCGGCATCGGCCGACCCCAGGTGCGCGCAACCGCCGCTCGCGCCGCTCTGGGCGGGGGCCGGTGCGGGGTTGACGGGGCGCTGGGTGGCAGTATGGAAGCCCCGCCGAAGGGCTCACTGTCCCGGCGGTGAAGCGTACCGTAATGAACCGAATTGCCGTTCGGCCCGAGCGCTAGCCATACACCCAAACACATGATCACGGTAGGTAATCACCGGTTTTTCACTCGAACGTGTGTTTGGCGCAACCTTTCGAAAGCAACTACCGTTGGCTAGCTAGGGAGAGAACATCTCGAGAGGGGCCGACCGACGTGACCACCACCGCAGACAGCGCCACCATCACTGCCCAGGACCGCTCCCAGAGCCGACTCGAGCCGGTGCATGCCATGAATGACGCAGCCACGAACCAGGAGGGGCCCAAGCCCGCTCGCTCCCTGCCGGGTCGACCTCCAGGCATCCGCGCGGACAGCTCGGGGCTCACCGACAGGCAACGCCGAGTGATCGAGGTCATCAGGGACTCCGTGCAGCGGCGGGGCTACCCGCCGTCCATGCGGGAGATCGGTCAGGCGGTCGGACTTTCCAGCACCTCCTCCGTCGCCCACCAGCTGATGGCTCTGGAGCGCAAGGGCTTCCTGCGCCGCGACCCGCACCGCCCTCGGGCGTACGAGGTGCGGGGCTCGGACCAGCCCAGCAGCCAGCCCACCGACACCACCGGCAAGCCCGCAGCGTCGTACGTCCCGCTCGTGGGCCGCATCGCCGCCGGTGGACCGATCCTCGCCGAGGAATCGGTCGAGGACGTCTTCCCCCTCCCGCGCCAGCTGGTGGGTGACGGCGAGCTCTTCGTTCTGAAGGTCGTCGGTGACTCGATGATCGAGGCCGCGATCTGTGACGGCGACTGGGTGACGGTGCGCCGTCAGCCCGTCGCGGAGAACGGAGACATCGTGGCCGCCATGCTGGACGGCGAGGCGACGGTCAAGCGGTTCAAGCGCGAGGACGGCCACGTCTGGCTGCTCCCGCACAACTCCGCGTACCAGCCGATTCCCGGCGACGAGGCGACGATCCTCGGCAAGGTCGTGGCGGTGCTCCGGCGGGTGTGACTCCGCCCCTGACCGGGCCCCGGAACCAACTGCGCCGGTTCCGGGGCCCTGCTGCGTCTGGGGCAGCCTGAGTTGCCATGCTGCGTCTGCGACGGCCGAGCGCTTTCGCAGGACGCTGCCGGGTCACCGGACCTCGTAGGTAGAACCATGGCCCGGCGATCCGGCGCCAGCATCAGGCACCGGGCACCGGGCACCGGGCACCGGGCACCGGGCACCGGGCACCGGGCACTATGCCTCGTCCGCCCTCGCCGCCGCGTCGATCGCGGCCAGTGAGCGCCGTACCTGATTACGGTCCGTCGTGTACCAGAAGTCGGGCAGTGAGGTCCGCAGATAGCTGCCGTAGCGCGCGGTGGCCAGGCGCGGGTCCAGGACGGCGACCACTCCACGGTCCCCGGAGGCCCGTACGAGACGTCCCGCGCCCTGCGCCATCAGCAGGGCCGCGTGGGTCGCCGCGACCGCCATGAAGCCGTTGCCCCCGGCGTCGTCGACCGCCTTCTGGCGGGCGCTCATCAGCGGATCGTCGGGACGCGGGAACGGAATCTTGTCCATGATCACAAGCTGGCAGCTGGGACCCGGCACGTCGACGCCCTGCCAGAGCGAGAGCGTCCCGAACAAGCAGGTCTTCGCGTCGGCCGCGAAGCCCTTGATCAGCTCGCCCAGCGTCTCCTCACCCTGCAGGAGAATCGGCATGTCCAGCCGCCCCCGCAGCTCCTCCGCCGCCCCCTGAGCGGCCCTCATCGAGGAGAACAGGCCGAGCGTGCGCCCTCCGGCAGCCTCGATCAGCTCGGCCAGCTCATCCAGCATGTCGCTGCGGGTGCCCTCGCGGCCCGGCCGGGCCAGGTGCTTGGCGACGTACAGGATGCCCTGCTTGCCGTAATCGAAGGGCGAGCCGACGTCGAGCCCCTTCCAGACGGGCGCGTCATCGGATTCGGTGCCCTCCGGGGCCAGACCGAGTGAGGCCCCCACTCCGTTGAAGTCACCGCCCAGCTTGAGGGTGGCGGACGTCAGGACCACCGAACGGTCGGAGAAGAGCTTCTCCCTGAGGAGGCCCGACACGGACATGGGGGCCACCCGGAGGGAGGCTCCGTAGCGATCGTGGCGCTCGTACCAGACCACGTCCCACTCGGAACCGTTCGTGATGCGTTCCGCCACGTCGTGGATCGACTCCACGGAGGCGAGGGCCTGCTTGCGGACGGCGTCCTCGTCCTGGACCGACTTGTCCCGGGTCGAGCCGAGCGCGCTGATGACCGTGCGTGCGGCGTCCCGCAGGGCCATCAGCGCATAGCCGAGGTCCTCGGGAATCTCCTCCAGGCGGCCGGGCAGGGCCAGCTCCATCAGCCGCTCGAAGCCCTCGGAGGCGGTCTGGAGCTGGTCCGCCGCCTTCTCGTTCACCAGCTTCGCGGCACGGCGCACGGCGCGGGTCACCTGCCCCGGGGTGAGCTCCCCCGTGGCCACGCCGGTGACACGGGAGACCAGCTCGTGAGCCTCGTCGACGATCAATACCTCGTGCTGAGGCAGGACGGGGGCGCCTTCGATGGCGTCGATGGCGAGCAGCGCGTGGTTCGTGACGACGACGTCGGAGAGCTTGGCGCGCTCGCGGGCCGCCTCGGCGAAGCACTCCGCCCCATAGGCGCACTTCGAAGCCCCCAGGCACTCCCTGGAGGAGACGGACACCTGTGACCAGGCCCGGTCGGAGACCCCGGGGGTCAGGTCGTCGCGGTCGCCGGTCTCGGTCTCGTCCGCCCAGTCCCGCATCCGCAGGAGGTCCTGGCCCAGCTTGCTGGTGGGGGCGGCCGCCTCGAACTGATCGAAGAGGCCCTCCTCCTCGTCCTGCGGCATGCCCTCGTGGAGACGGTGCAGGCACAGATAGTTCGAGCGCCCCTTGAGCATCGCGAACTGCGGACGGCGGCGCAGCAGCGGATGCAGCGCGTCCACGGTGCGCGGCAGGTCGCGCTCCACGAGCTGGCGCTGCAGGGCGAGGGTGGCCGTCGCGATCACCACACGCTCGCCGTGGGCGAGGGCCGGCACCAGATAGCCGAGGGATTTACCGGTGCCGGTGCCGGCCTGGACCAGCAGGTGGGAGCCGTCGTCGATCGCCTCGGCGACGGTCTCGGCCATGGACACCTGGCCAGGGCGTTCCGTACCACCGACAGCGTCGACGGCGGCGTGCAGGAGCTCGGGGAGCGAGGGCTTCGTCATAGCGCGACCACCCTACGGTGCCCCACTGACAATCCGCCGATCAAGGCTGATGGAGGGGGTTGGCCACGGTTCCGTGCACGGCAGCGTGCGGGCGCTGGGGTCGGTCGCGGTATCCGTCGAGGTGGAGACGGTTCCGGTTCAGGCAGAGCCGCTCGATACGGGGCGTGAGCAGGTCGAACATCTCGTACCGTTCCTTCAGCTCGGGAGTGCGCGCCTGGTGCCGCAGGATCTCGGCCCGTACGTAGGACCAGAAGTCACCCTCCGGGACGCCCAGTTGTTCCTCGCAGAGAGGCGCGAGGTAGCGGAAGACACCCACGAAGAGACCCGAGTGGATGAACTGGGTGAGGAAGCCGGGCGGCTCGGTGAGCAGTACGTCGCGCACGTCGCCGGGCATCGAATCGTGCTCGGGCAGCGGCACCGCACTCACGTTGACGTCGTCCACGAAGTCCTTCACCGCAAGCCGGACGGGCACATCGTGGTCGTCGAAAACAACGATGGTGTTCTCCCCGTGAGGGGAGAACACCGTTCCGTAGCGGTAGAGGAAGTGCAGCAGGGGCGGTAGCAACGCGGCGAAGAGCCGTCGCAGCCAGACATCTGGGGCCAGCCCCGAGCGTTCCACCAGCTCGGCGACGAACGCGCGCCCGTCGAAGTCGGTGTGCGTGAGGGAGGCGAGGGTGCGGGCGCGCTCACCAGGTGCGAGGTACTGGTGAAGGGGCTCTCGCCAGATGGCGCCGAGCAACTCTCTGTACTGGTACGGAACTTCGGGCAGCCCGTCGTACACGGGATGCTCGACAGCCACCGATGCCACCTCGCCGAGCAGGATCACCCCGCATTCGTCACGCAGGAAGGGATCCGCGTCCCTCAGTGCGTGCATCCATGCCGTGACGGCGGGCGCGGCGACCGTGCGGCCGGTCGGCAGGCCCCGCCACACGAGCGTGTTCAGGACCGACAGCGGAAGCTTCACGGTGTGCCGGTCGGGGCGGGAGGTATTGAGGAACGTACGGATGGACTGCTGGGGAACGCGCAGGTCACCGTCGCTGCGGAGCGGAACGATGGCATCCGCGGCGACGGACGGCGCGAAGAGCGGCAGCACGGTCTCGTCCCATTGCCAGGGGTGCACCGGCAGGTAGAGATACTGCGCCGGGTCCAGCCCGCGGGTGCGCAGTAAGTCGGCGAAGGCGTCCCTGATGTCGGCGGAGAGCTCGCGGGCGTACAGCTGCGGGGCGGTGTCCAGTCCCGCGACGCCCCGGTACACGGCGAGGTCGGTGTGGACGGCGATCCACGGAAGCGTCGTGGAGCGGCGGGCCTCGGGCGCCCAGCGGTCGGTGTCGCCGGCGGAGAATCCGATCCGCCCCTTGTTGAGGACGAGCCAGGGATGGCCTGTCTGGTGCCCTTCGAGTTCCGCATAGCCGAGGTCGGCGAGCTGGGCCGCGCTGAGCGCCGTGTGGTCGATCCGGGCGTCGGCGCTGAGGGTGACGGTGAGCTCGCGGATGAGATGGCCGAGGGTGGCACCGTCCAGGCCCAGGGTCCGGCGGGCCAGTACGAGAAAGCGCAAGGGGTCGCTCAATGCGACGGCCGGCCCGTTGCCCTCGGTGAGGGTCAGGCCGGCCGGGTCGACGTACCAGCTTCCGTACGAGCCGCGGCGGGCTCGGAAGGTGAGTACGGTGCCTTGTCGCTCCGCGGAGTCGGCAGTCGTCTCGCGCTCGCCCGCCGCATCGGCGGTGTCATCCTGCACCTGTGTCTCGTCCGCGGCCTCGTCCTGTCCGGCCGGTTCGAGTCGAAGCCGGTAAGTACCTCCCTCGCCGCCCCCGCCTCGCTCCCCCTCGGCCACGGGCACAAGCACGGGCCGGATGATCTCCTCGTACGCGAACTCCCCGACCATCTTGGCCAGCAGCCGGCGTCCGGCCTCTCGCCATCTGTCCTGGGTCAGTTCGGGCGGGTCGTGGAGCTCGGCGGAGTGGCGGGGGGTGGGCCTGGCGGACGGATTCGGCACGGGGACTCCTCAGTGAGGGAACCGGATCGGGTCGAGCGGTGTTCTGGAGGTGACCGGGTCAGAGCACGGTGCGCAGGGCCCGGTCGCGGACCATGAGAGCCGCGCGTTTGTCGGGCAGATCCACCTCGGCGAAGAAGCGGAAGCCTGCGCTCAAGAAGGCGGAGACGGACGGGGTGTTGCGCAGATCGGGTTCAGCTACGACGCGTGCGCAGGAAGGGCGATGGTCGAGCACCAGGTCGGCCACGGCTCTGAGCAACGAAGTGCCGAGGCCACGGCCGCGGTGGGCGACGGCGCCGATGAGCAGGTGGATGCCGGTGTCGTGCGGCCGTGAGGCGTAGTGCCGGGCCAGCGGATCCAGGTCCGCGCGGTAGAGCTCCCAGTAGCTCATCGGCATGCCGTCGAGCACGCCCAGGCAGGGAACGCTGCGTCCGTCCCCGTCCAGCTGCGCCCTGAGGTGGGCCTCTGTCACGGCTTCGGGTCCGGCCAGTTCCCAGAAGGCGGCCACCGCAGGGTCGTTCATCCAGCGGCTGATCACCGGCAGGTCACGTTCGAGGCGTACGGGTACGAGTTGGAAGACACCGGCACCGGTGGTGACAGGGCCCCACTCCCCGACGCCGTCCAGGAGGTCGTCCCGCGCCCCGCCGATCCGCCGCTCGCCCTCGGCCAGCAGGGCGACGAGCTCGTCGGGCAGCCGCAGGTCGAGGGTGTCCGTGCAGTCGGCGCCGGCGGTGGCGGATTCGATTCCCGTGCCGATACCGGCATTGATCCCGGCATCGGCGCCGACACCGGCATTGATACCGGCATCCATCCCGGTATCGCTGCTCGCATCGGTGCTCGCGTCGGTGGGAGGCACGGCGTCGCTCCTGTCAGCAGAGGTGGGGCATGTCCTCAGGAATCCTCAGGAATGGAGGGGGTTGGGGATGGTGACGTAGACGGACTGGGTGTCGACCGGGCCGACGAGCTCGTCGAGGCCGTGCAACCGGGTCAGCAGGTTGGCCTTGCAGCGCAGCACGGGCGAGTCGAGCAGGGTCGCGGGCAGTGAGGTACGCAGTTTGGCGGGGCCCGATGCGACGTCGCCGAGGAAGCGACGGAAGGCGGCGAGCAGCAGCTTCTCGTCCGCGAGCCGTTCGGCGCCGAGGGCTCCGATGAGGCCTAGGACGTTGTTGATGCCGAGGTAGTAGGCGAACCGCTCGTCCGTCACCTCGTCGGACACGAACGTGTCGCTCTCCTGTCCGATGCCGGGAAGCCGTCGTTCCAGTTCGGCACGCCGGGACTCGCGGAAGTAGTAACCCTGGTTGTCGCGGTACCGACCGCCCACGGGCCAGCCGTCGGGGTCGAGCAGGAGGAGGGTGTTCTGCTGGTGCGCCTCCAGGGCGACGCCCGCCTCGCTGTCCAGCCAGAGCACGGGGCGTACGACGGTTTCCAGGTAGCGCAGGAACCACTCGGTGGCGACCGCGCCCCGGGAGCGCCCCGTTCGTCCGGCGAGGCGGGTGACGGTTTCGCCGAGCCGGGAGCGCATCGCGTGGCTTTCCTGGCAGGCGGGCAGCGCCGAAGGCCGTGGCGAGACCAGTCCGGCGATGCAGGTGGCGTCGTCGCCGGGCCGGAAGGGGTTGTGCCGGATCATGACGTCGAGTCCGGGGACGGGGGTGCCGTCGGGGCCTGTGACGGCGAGCCAAGCGGGGTCGCGGACCACGTCGAAGCAGGGGTGGACCGACTGCCACTCCTCGGCGAGTCCGCTGCGCAACAGCCGGTGGACCTCGACGCCGCGGTGGAGTTCCTTGCGGAGGTTCTCACGGCGGGAGTTGGTGATGCGCAGGCCGAGCGACAGCTTCAGCATGGCGGCGGCGCCTGCGCGGTAGAGGGTACGGACGGAGGAGGTGGGGCGCCAGGGGGTGCCGTGCGAGCCGAGATCTTGCAGCAGGCCTGCGTCGAAGAGCGCGGCGGTCGAGGGCCGGTGGCGGAGCTCACGGATCTGCCAGGGGTGCACGGGAAGGGCGACGCGGTCGCCCGGGAGCGGCAGCTCGGCGCCGACGAGACGGGTGGTGAGCTGCTCGGCGGGGACGGTACGGCCGCGCTCGGTCCACGCCGAGTCGGCGGCGACTACGGAGCGGTCGACGGCCAGCCAGTGGAGCGCGAAGGCGCCGCGCAGCTCCGGCGAGTAGAGGCGGGACTCGGTGTCGGACAGGCCCTCGCGGCTCTTGGGGGTCGGATGCAGGGGGTGCCCGAGAAGGAGGGACTGCTCGGCGGCGAGGAAGAGGTCGGGTTCATCGGCGGGCCGGTCGCGACGGTCGGCGATGAAGGTGGCGGTGCGCCGGACCGAGTCGGCGACCCGGCCGACGAGGTCGGCGCCGTCTACTGGCTCGGACGGGTTGGCGGCGTCGGCGGTGGCGGTGGCATTGGCGGCGTCGACGTCGGCGGTAGCGGTGGCGTCGGCAGTAGCGGCGGCATTAGCGGCTTCGACAGCGGCTTTGGTGGCGTGCGCCGCATGCGCCGCATGGGCCGCGCGCGCCGCGTGCGCCGCCTCGGCCTCCGAGATTGTCGCCTTCTCCGCGCCGCCGTCCTGAGGGGCCGCGCCCTCACCGTCCAGCCCTGTCCCGTCCTCCGCTCCTTCCTCCACCCCTCCCCCCGGCGGTTCCGTCGCGCGGCGGGCCGTCTCGCGGCCGAGTAGGGCGGCAACGGTGACGGCATCCACGGGTGGGGCGCTCGCGGGGCCGTCCTCCAGGTAGGGAAGGCTGAAGCGATGCCAACCGGTGGCCGACCAGTAGTGCACGGGGACGAGCAGAGCCGTTCCGCTGGCCTCCAGGGGAACCCGCAGGACGCCGCGCTCCGGAGCGGGGAGGTTGTTCTCCCTGACCCAGCAGCGGAGGAGGTTCTCGACGGCCGCCGCCTGTGCGGCGACGTGCGGGTCGGGATGCTCCAACAGGTCGGCGGACGCCCCGCACAGGCGTTCAGCCTCCTGGCCACCACCCTTCTGCCGGGGGACCGTACCGGACTCCGCCACCAGTGAGGTGTGCGCGCCGCACGCGCCTGGGACGTCGTCGGGGTGGGAGCGGCCTTCGGATGCGGGGGTGGCGTTCAAGAGGGCTTCCTTGTGGGGTTGTTCGGGTCTCCGTGTGGCGACGCGGCCCGGTGCGTGCTCGGCGGTTTCTGTCCGGCAGGACGGCCGCCCGGGCCTGTCTTGGCTATCTGAGGTGGGCGCGCGCCGCGGTGGCCAGCGCGTCGGCGAGGCGGTCGAGGACCGCGGTTGACTGTTCGTCGGTGAGGGTGAGGGGAGGCAGGAGTCGTACGACACTGGAGTGGCGGCCGCCGAGCTCGACGATGAGCCCGCGGCGCAGGCACTCGCGCTGCACAGCAGCGGCCAGTTCGGGCGCAGGGGGGCGAGGCTGGGCGGTGGGAGCGAGATCGGCGAGGGGCACATCGAGGCGTGTGGGCTCGGTATGTGCGGTGCCGGTACGTGCGGTGCCGGTACGTGCGGTGCCAGTATGTGCGGTGCCGTCGGCAATGGCCTGCGACGGGAGCATCGCTGACGCCGAGCTCGCCGTCAGCTGCGGCTGCGGCTGCGGCTCCTCACTCTGCGGGCCCGGCTCAGCGTTCGGCTCCACCAGCTCCACGCCGATCATCAGCCCTCGGCCGCGTACTTCGCCGATGCAGGGGTGGTCCGCGGCCAGGGAGCGGAGCTGGCCGAGCATGCGGGCGCCGAGCGCGGCGGCACGTTCCGCGAGGCCGTTCTCGCGTACGTACGCGAGGGTCGCCGCGCCCGCTGCCATGGCGAGCTGGTTGCCGCGGAAGGTCCCCGCGTGGGCTCCGGGGGGCCACACGTCGAGGTCGTCGCGGTAGACCACGACGGCCAGCGGGAGGCTGCCGCCGATCGCTTTGGAGAGCACCATCACGTCCGGGACGATGCCGCTGTGCTCGACGGCCCAGAAGGTGCCGGTGCGGCCGACACCCGTCTGCACCTCGTCCGCGATGAGCGGGATGCCGCGAGCGGCGGTGATCTCGCGCATCCGGCGTAGCCAGGCGTCGGGTGCGGGGTAGACCCCGCCTTCTCCCTGGACGGGTTCGAGGATCATGCCGGCGGGGGCCGGTACGCCCGACTTCGTGTCGTCGAGGAGGTTCTCGGTCCACCGGGCGGACAGTTCGGCGCCTCGGGCGCCGCCGAGGCCGAACGGGCAGCGGTAGTCCTGGGGGTAGGGCAGGCGCCCGACGCGGACGGTCGACGCGCCCCCGGATGCTTCGAGCGCCCCGGCGGTCATGCCGTGGTAGGCGCCGGTGAAGGCGAGCAGCCCGTCGCGGCCGGTGGCCGCGCGGACCAGTTTCAGCGCCGCCTCCACCGCGTCCGTCCCGGCGGGACCGCAGAACTGGATCCGCGCGCGGTCCGCCAGACCGGGCGGCAACGTGCGGAACAGCTCCGTGGTGAAGGCGTCCTTGACCGGCGTCGCCAGATCGAGGACGTGCAGCGGGGCCCCGGAGTCGAGGACCTTCCTGATCGCTTCGAGCACCACGGGGTGATTGTGGCCCAGGGCGAGGGTTCCGGCGCCGGAGAGACAGTCGAGGTAGCGGCGGCCGTCGGCTCCCTCGATCGTGAGGCCGCGCGCGCGGACCGGGACGATCGGAAGGGCTCGTGCGTAGGTGCGGGCGGCCGATTCGCGTGCCGCCTGACGTCGCAGGATCCCCTCGTGCGCTGTGGTCCGCGCCGCGGGAGTCGCGGTGGTGTGCGCCCCGGCGTGAGTCGCGGGTTGCGATTCCGACTGCACGGCGGACTGCGCGGGCTGCGTTACGGAATTCACTGCGGACGCCGCCGCGGGCGCAGGCTCGGTCACGGCCACGACTGTTGGTCCTCCCGCTGTGGACGAATGCGGCCGTCCGGCGAGGCTCCGAAGAGCGACATCTGGGCGGACGCGCAGGCGAGTTGGGCAGGGGGATGAACGCATGCGGCGACTCCCCCGTACGTACCAACGACGAGAGGCCCGGTGGAACACGGGCAAGCGGAAGATCCTTGCCGTGACGGAACCGTTGCCCTTCCGTCGGCCGTCCCCAACGGCACCGGCATAGTGTGGGGGCCGTTCATCAGCCACAGGTGGCATCGCTCCCCCGAGCAAACCCAGCAAACCTGAGTAAAACGAGCGAAGGGGTGCCGCGCCGGTGGCAACGGGTGCTCCGTACCCGGATGTCCAGCACTTTGGAACAATTTCGAGGCCCAGGGGGATTCTCACGATGCGACCCATACGTCCGCTCTTCACTGTTCGCAGTAGGAGGAGCCTGCGCTCCAGAACCTCTCCTGTGGCGGCTGTGGCGCTCGGCGCGGCGCTCGTACTGACCGCCACGGCCTGTGGTCCCACCGAGGACAGCGCCGGTGGTGACTCGTCCTCGGCCCAGCCCGGTGACAGCAACGGTGACGACAAGATCCAGATCCCGGACGACTGGAAGGACAAGCTCAAGGAGAACGGGATCGATCTGGACGAATGGAAGAACGGCGCCTGGAAGAACTGGAACAAGGACGACTGGCTCCGCGAAGCGGGCGACTTCGTCAACCCGATCATCGAGGACCTGTGGGACCCGGACCGGATGCGGGACGCCGATAAGAACCCTGACCGGGGCGTCGACGACAACGACATCTCCGGTGACCAGGGCGTCACCGACCCGACCCCCAAGCCCGTTGAGGCGGCCGCCGTGAAGGCGCCGTACCACGACCAGGCCGCCGAGTCGGGCAAGCTCTTCTTCGACAGCCCCAAGGGCTCGATGGTCTGCTCCGCGACCGTCGTGAAGGACCCCGCCCACCCGGGCAAGTCCAACATGGTGTGGACCGCGGGCCACTGCGTGCACGCGGGCGCCAAGGGCGGCTGGTACCGCAACATGGTCTTCGTGCCGTCGTACAACAACAGCGGCAAGTCGGTCGAGGAGCTGCGGAACGCGCCCAAGGAAGAGGTCGCTCCGTACGGCGTCTGGTGGGGCGACTGGGCGCAGACCTCCGACCAGTGGATCGAGCAGGGCGGTCCGACCGGCGGTGCGGGCGCGCCGTACGACTTCGCGGTCATCCACGTGAAGCCGGAGAAGGGCAGTGCGGGCAAGTCCCTCGAGGAGACGGTCGGCTCCGCGCTCCCGGTGGACTTCAATGCCCCGGCCGTGCCGCAGATCGACACCATGACGGCGACGGGGTACCCGGCGGCGCCGCCGTTCGACGGCCAGAAGCTGTTCCAGTGCGCCGACAAGCCGGGCCGGCTCTCGCTGACGAAGCCCGACCCGACGATGTACCGCGTCGGCTGCACCATGACCGGTGGTTCGTCCGGCGGTGGTTGGGTCGCCAAGGGCCAGAACGGCAAGCCCGCGCTCGTGTCGAACACCTCCATCGGTCCGGTGACGGCGGGTTGGCTGGCCGGTCCGCGCCTCGGCAAGGAGGCCAAGGGCATCTACAGCTCGGTGAGCAAGAAGTTCGCCGACAAGTAGTTCGTCCCACCCGGTGACCGGCATGCCGGTCACCGAGGAACGGCCCAGGGCCGTCCCACAGAAAGTTCTGTACGGCGGCGGGACGCCGGAAACCTTCACGCTCCCGCCGCCGTTCGTCCCCAACCCCACGGGCATAGTGGGGTGTTGCGTCGGCGCCGGACACGAAGACCCGCGTCGACCTGCATGACACGCACATGGCAAATACACGTTCCATCGGGGGTAACAGCACCATGCGTTCCACTCGTGCGCCGTTCGCGCGCAGCCGCGGACGGCGGGTGGCGCTCGCCGCCACCGGGCTCGCGGCCACCCTGGCGCTCACCGCCACGGCCTGTGGTCCCAGCGACGACAAGGCGAGCGACAAGCCGGACACCACCACGTCCCAGGGGGCCGACGGCTCCGACTCCGGTTCCGACGTCCAGCTTCCCGACGGCCTCGCCGACAAGCTCAAGGACAAGGGAATCGACCTGGACGACTGGAAGAACGGCGCCTGGAAGAACTGGGCCAAGGACGACTGGGTCCGGGAGGCCAAGGACTTCGCCAACCCGGTCATCGAAGGGCTCTGGAAGCCCGAGCGGATGCAGAAGGCCAAGGACCCGAACAAGACGATCGCCGCGAAGGACGCGACCGCCGATCAGGGCGCGACCGACCCCGACCCGACGCCGGTCCAGGCCAAGCCGGAGAAGACGCCGTACCACCTGAACGCCGCTCCGGTCGGCAAGATCTTCTTCGACTCCCCCAAGGGTTCGATGGTCTGCTCCGGCACCGTCGTGAAGGACCCCCGCAACCCCGGCAAGTCCAACCTCGTGTGGACCGCGGGCCACTGCGTGCACGCCGGGCAGAACGGCGGCTGGTACCGCAACATCGCCTTCGTGCCCTCGTACAACGACCTGGGCAAGTCCGAGTCGGACCTGCGCAACGCGGCCCCGCAGGAGATCGCGCCCTACGGTCAGTACTGGGCCGACTGGGTCTCGACCTCCAATGAGTGGATCAGCGGCGGCGGGCCGACGGGCGGCGCGGGTGCGACGTACGACTACGCCGTCATGCACGTGAAGCCCGAGCAGGGCAGCAAGTCCCTCGAGGAGACCGTCGGCAACGCGCTCGATGTCGACTTCTCGACCCCGGCCGCGCAGAGCGTGAGCTCGATGGGCGCCTGGGGCTACCCGGCCGCTCCCCCGTACAACGGTCTGATGATGCACAAGTGCGTCGACAAGCCGGGCCGTCTCTCGCTGTCGCCGTCGCTGCCGACGATGTACCGCATCGGCTGCACCATGACCGGCGGTTCGTCCGGTGGCGGCTGGTTCCGCGTCCTGGACGGCAAGACGAAGCTCGTGTCGAACACCTCGATCGGCCCGGCCGAGAACACCTGGCTGGCGGGCCCGCAGCTGGGCCGCGGCGCCGAGCAGGTCTACGACATGATGAGCAAGAAGTACGGCGCTCAGTAGTCACTCGGCCACGCGGCCGCAGCGCCGCGCGGCGTTCCTGACACGGCGAAGGCCCGCCCCCTGCCAGAGGGGGCGGGCCTTCGTCTTGTGCGCTTACGTTCTCACGCCGAGGCGTGGACCACCGGGCTC
Organism: Streptomyces sp. Je 1-369; assembly: GCF_026810505.1. NCBI lineage: Bacteria > Bacillati > Actinomycetota > Actinomycetes > Kitasatosporales > Streptomycetaceae > Streptomyces > Streptomyces sp. Je 1-369. Next base: position 6,515,779 of record NZ_CP101750.1, on the reverse strand, counting down.
AGTGCGCCGCCAGCACGTACGGAGCGAGCTCCGCGGCGAGCTCTTCGTGCACCTGCGCCTTGAGCAGGGTGCCGTCGGCGGTGTGCTCCTCGGAGAGCACCTCGCCCTCGGCGTGCGCCCGCGAGACGAGCTGTCCGTGCGTGTACGGAACGAGGGCCTCGATGTCGACCTCGGGCCGCGGCAGCTCGGCGTCGATGAGCCCGAGCAGCTCCGCGATGCCGGCACCGCTCCGCGCGGAGACCGCGATGGCGTGCTTCTCGTTGCGCAGCAGGCGCTGGAGGACCAGCGGGTCCGCCGCGTCCGCCTTGTTGATCACCACGATCTCGGGCACGTCGGTCGCGCCCACATCACGGATGACCTCGCGCACGGCGGCGAGCTGCTCCTCGGGCACCGGATGCGAACCGTCCACCACGTGCAGGATCAGGTCGGAGTCACCGACCTCCTCCATCGTCGAGCGGAAGGCCTCGACGAGGTGGTGCGGCAGGTGCCGGACGAACCCGACGGTGTCCGCCAGGGTGTAGACCCGGCCGCTCGGCGTCTCGGCCCTGCGGACGGTGGGGTCCAGGGTGGCGAACAGTGCGTTCTCCACCAGCACGCCCGCGCCCGTGAGGCGGTTGAGCAGCGAGGACTTGCCCGCGTTCGTGTATCCGGCGATCGCGACCGAGGGCACCTTGTTGCGCCTGCGCTCCTGGCGCTTGATGTCGCGGCCCGTCTTCATCTCCGCGATCTCCCGGCGCATCTTCGCCATCTTCTCGCGGATCCGTCGCCGGTCCGTCTCGATCTTGGTCTCACCGGGACCACGGGTGGCCATGCCGCCACCGCCGCCGCCACCCATCTGACGGGAGAGCGACTGACCCCAGCCGCGGAGCCTCGGCAGCATGTACTGCATCTGCGCGAGGGCCACCTGCGCCTTGCCCTCTCGGGACTTGGCGTGCTGGGCGAAGATGTCGAGGATCAGGGCGGTCCTGTCGACCACCTTCACCTTGACGACGTCTTCGAGGTGGATCAGCTGGCCGGGGCTCAGCTCACCGTCACACACGACGGTGTCGGCCCCGGTCTCGAGCACGATGTCACGCAGCTCCAAGGCCTTGCCGGAGCCGATGTACGTCGCCGGGTCGGGCTTGTCGCGTCGCTGGACTACGCCGTCGAGCACGAGCGCGCCCGCCGTCTCGGCGAGGGCGGACAGCTCGGCGAGGGAGTTCTCCGCATCCTGGACCGTGCCCGAAGTCCACACGCCGACGAGCACCACACGCTCCAGGCGGAGCTGTCGGTACTCGACTTCGGTGACGTCCTCGAGTTCGGTGGAGAGGCCTGCGACGCGGCGCAGAGCCGCGCGCTCGGAGCGGTCGTACTGTTCGCCGTCCCGCTCTCCGTCGATCTCGTGGCTCCAGGCGACGTCCTCTTCCATCAGGGCATCGGCCCGAAGACCTTCGGGGTAGTTCTGCGCGAAGCTCTGTGCGTCCTGGGAAGGGGAAGAAGAGGAGGTCATTGGGTCCTTACGTCGATCCGTCGATGGAAAGGCGACGGATGCGGGATCCGTCACAGTCGACAACGCCCGGTGCGGTCCGGAGATTCCCGGAACCGGCCGATCGTGCCCTGAGATGTCCCCGAGGGGATATCCCTGACGGGCCCGCGCCGTCGACCTGACGATGGTTGCACGGTACGGCCCGTCTCGTCACCCGGGTTATTTCCCGGAATGCCAGTCCGGATGCCCCGGCATCGGGGGCGTCTTCTTCCCGTACAGCCAGCCGTCGAAGAAGCCGGTGAGGTCGCGCCCGGCGATCCGGGAGGCGAGCCGCACGAAGTCGGCGGTCTCGGCGTTGCCGTCGTGGTGGACGCGGACCCAGTTCCGTTCCAGTTGCTCGAAGGCCATGCGGCCGATCTCCTGGCGCAGGGCGTAGAGCACCAGGGCGCTGCCGTCGTAGACGACGGGTCGGAAGATGCTGATCTTCTTGCCGGGTGCGGGCGCCTTCGGCCTGGCCGGGGGCCCGCCCGCCGCGCGCCAGCTGTCCGACTGGCGGTAGGCCTGCCGCATCCGGTCGGCCACCTTCCTCTTCGCCTTCTCCTCGGCGTAGAGGGCCTCGTACCAGGTGGCGTGGCCCTCGTTGAGCCAGAGATCGGACCACGCCTTCGGGCTGACGCTGTCGCCGAACCACTGGTGCGCGAGTTCGTGCACCATGATCGATTCGATGTACCACTCCGGGAACTCGGGGCGGGTGAAGAGCTCTCTCTCGAAGAGAGAGAGCGTCTGCGTCTCCAGTTCGTAGCCGGTCCTCGCCTGGGCGATCAGGACGCCGTAGACCTCGAAGGGGTAACGGCCGACCTTCTCCTCCATCCAGCCGAGCTGGCCGGGTGTCTTTTTCAGCCAGGGCTCCAGGACCTTGCGGTCCGCCGTGGGCACCACGTCGCGTACGGGGAGGCCGTGCGGCCCCTCCCGGCGCAGCACGGTGGAGCGGCCGATGGAGACCTGGGCAAGCTCGGTCGCCATGGGGTGCTCGTGCCGGTACGCCCAGGTGGTGGCGTTGCCGTGTCGGGTCGCGCCGACGGGGAGGCCGTTGGCGACGGCGGTGTATCCCTTGGGCGCGGTGATGCGGAACGTGAACGTCGCCTTGTCCGCCGGGTGGTCGTTGCACGGGAAGACCAGGTGGGCGGCGTCGGCCTGGTTGGCCATGGCGAGCCCGTCGTCGGTGCGCACCCAGCCTCCCTGGGTGCCCTTCGGGTACTGGGGGTCGCTGGTGTGGCGGACGGTGATCCGCATCCGGTCGCCTCGTCCCACGGGTGCGGACGGAGTGACGACCAGGTCTTCGCCGCCGCTTTCGAAGCGTGCGCGTTTGCCGTCCACCTCGACGGAGCGCACTTTGCCGTGCGCGAAGTCCAGGTTCACACGGTCCAGGGCTTCGGTGGCCCGGGCCTCGATCTGGGTGACGGCGTCCAGCGGCTCACGGTTGTCGCCGCGGTAGGTGAAGGCGATGTCGTACGACTGCACGTCGTATCCGGGGTTGCCCAGGTGCGGAAAGAGGCGGTCGCCGATGCCGAGCGGGGTGGCCGGCGAGGGGGCGCTCGCCGCGAGGAGGGCGGCGGACACCGTCGCCGCGATCAGTGCGGCGGCGAGGCGTGGGGGGCGGAGGGCCTTCGGCCCGGGGGCCGTGGTCCGAGGGGTGAGCAGCATGAACAACCGCTATCAGCGCGCGTCTTCCGCGTGGTGACGGCGCGCGCCGGGCCACTCGAACGAGTCGCTGCCAAGACGCCGTGCGTCGCCTGTCGGAACGTGACGGCCCGCGTCAGTGGGCGGCGGCCGCCGGATGCTGCGCACGGTTCACGTCATACACCCCGGGGACGGCGCGCATCGCGCGCATCAGCCCCGGGAGGTGTGCCGCGTCGGGGAGTTGGAGCGTGTACGTGTGGCGTACGCGCTGCTGGGTCGGTGGCTCCACGGTCGCCGAGATGATCGCCACGCCTTCGAGGGCGATCGCCTCGGTGAGGTCGGCGAGCAGATGCGCCCGGCCGAACGATTCGGCGATCAGGGTGACACGGCACTCCGCGGTGTCTCCCCATCGCACGCCGATCTCCGGACGGCCCACTTCCTTCATGCGCTCCACGGCGGGACAGCCGACCCGGTGGACGGTCACGACGCCGCCGCGGACGGCGAACGCGGTGACGTCGTCGGGAGGCACCGGCGTACAACAGCCCGCGAGGCGCACGCTCGCGCCTTCGCGGTCCACGACGGCGTTCGCCGCGGCGGGCCGCAGGGCTCCGGAGTCCTCCGGCCTCGGCACGACCGACGGCGTCTGCTGCGGCGGCCGCTGCGCGGGCGACATCGGCGCCGGGGCGGGTGCGGGGTGTGCGGTGAGCCAGCGCCGGATGGCGATCCGCGCGGCGGGAGTGCGCGCGTGGTCCAGCCAGTCGCGTGAGGGCCCGGACGTGGGGTCCTGGCTCATGAGCAGCTGGACGGTGTCGCCGTCCCTCAGGACCGTGCTGAGCGTCGCCAGACGGCCGTTGACGCGTGCGCCGATGCAGGCGTGGGCGTCCTCGCCGTACTGGGCGTAGGCGGCGTCCACGCAGCTGGCGCCCGCGGGCAGGCCGAGCGTGGCGCCGTCGGGCCGGAAGACGGCGATCTCGCGGTCCTGGGCGAGGTCCTCCCGCAGCGTCGACCAGAACGTGTCCGGGTCGGGGGCGGCCTGCTGCCAGTCGAGGAGCCGGGAGAGCCAGCCGGGCCTGGTGGGGTCCACGCGCTCGTCGTCGGCGCTGTCGGACGGCTCCTCCGACGGAGGAGCGTAGGGATTGTGCAGGGCGACGACGCCCGCCTCCGCGACCTGGTGCATCTGGTGCGTGCGGATGAGGACTTCGGCGACCTCGCCGTCGGAGCGGGTCACGGCCGTGTGCAGCGACTGGTACAGGTTGAACTTCGGTACGGCGATGAAGTCCTTGAACTCGGAGACGACCGGCGTGAAGCAGGTGTGCAGCTCGCCCAGGACTCCGTAGCAGTCGGCGTCCTCGTTGACGAGCACGAGGAGGCGGCCGAAGTCGGACGCGCGCAGTTCGCCGCGCTTGCGGTGCACGCGGTGAACGGAGACGTAGTGCCGGGGCCTGATGAGGACCTCGGCGGTGATGCCCGCTTCGCGCAGCACGCTGCGCACCTCGCCCGCGATGTCCCCGAGAGGGTCTCCCTCGCTCGCGGCGTTGGCGGCGATCATGGCCTTGACCTGGGCGCAGTCCTCGGGGTGGAGGATCGCGAAGACGAGGTCCTCCAGCTCGGTCTTGAGTGCCTGCACTCCGAGGCGCTCGGCGAGCGGGATGAGCACGTCCCGGGTGACCTTGGCGATGCGCGCCTGTTTCTCGGGGCGCATGACACCGAGGGTGCGCATGTTGTGCAGGCGGTCGGCGAGCTTGATCGACATGACGCGCACGTCGTTGCCGGTGGCGACGAGCATCTTGCGGAAGGTCTCGGGTTCGGCCGCCGCTCCGTAGTCGACCTTTTCCAGCTTCGTCACGCCGTCGACCAGGTAGCAGACGTCGTCGCCGAACTCGGCCCGCACCTGGGCGAGTGTGACGTCGGTGTCCTCGACGGTGTCGTGGAGCAGGGATGCGGTCAAGGTCGTGATCTCCGCGCCGAGCTGGGCGAGGATCAGGGTGACCGCGAGCGGGTGCGTGATGTACGGCTCGCCGCTCTTGCGCGTCTGGCCGCGGTGCGAGGACTCCGCGAGGACGTACGCACGGCGCAGGGGCTCCAGATCGGCGTCCGGATAGTGGCCTCGGTGGGCCTCCGCCACATGGCCGATCGCGTCGGGCAGCCGGTCCCGCGTGCCGGATCCGAGCAGGGCGGCCCTGCCCAGCCTGCGCAGGTCGAGACGCGCACGGCCGCGCTTGCGCTGGGCCCCGGACGTGACGGGGCCGGGCGTGGCAGGGTTCGTGGCCTCCGCACTCATGAGCACCTCCGGCTGCTTCGACCGGCGGTGTGCGGACGGCGGCATACTCCGTCCGGGCCGGTGCTTGATGCTACCGAGCCCATCACGTGGCGCTGACCGCCTCTCGCCGAGCGTGAAACGGATCACCCATTCGAGCGACAGTTCATGCGCTCGCCGTTTCGAACCATTCGGACGCGATCTCGCCCTGGGCGACGATCACGGCCCCACCCGTCATCTCGATCTCGCCGTCGGGGCGCTCGGTGATCACCAGACGGCCGCCGGGCAGATCGACGGTGTACGTGGCCGGGGCCCCGGTCGTGGCCGGGTCCAGGCCGTCCTTGCGGGCCGCCGCCACAGCCACGGCGCAGGCGCCGGTCCCGCAGGAGCGGGTCTCGCCCGCGCCGCGCTCGTGCACGCGCATGGCGACGTGCTGCGGGCCCCGGGGGACGACGAACTCGACGTTCACCCCGTCCGGGTAGGCGGAGGCGGGGCTGAAGGGGGGTGCTTCGTAGAGGTTGCCCGCTTCGGAGAGGTCGTCGACGAAGGCGACCGCGTGGGGGTTGCCCATGCTCACGTTCCGCGCGGGCCATCGGTGGTCGCCGACCGAGACGGTGACGTCGCCCTCGTGGAGGACCGCCTTGCCCATGCCGACGGTGATGTCGCCGCCGGACTCCTCCTTGGCGATGTGCACGGTCTTCACACCACCGCGGGTGGCCACCGCCAGATCACCTTCGACGGCGTGCCCCGCGCGCTGTAGGTATCGGGCGAAGACACGCACTCCGTTGCCGCACATCTCCGCGACGGATCCGTCGCCGTTGCGGTAGTCCATGAACCACTCGGCGCGGTCCGCCAGGTGGCGGGCGTCGGGGTGGGCGGCGGAGCGAACGACGTGCAGGAGGCCGTCACCACCGATGCCCGCGCGGCGGTCGCACAGGGCGGCCACGGCCGACGGGGACAGCTCGATGGCGTTGTTGGGGTCGGGGATGATCACGAAGTCGTTCTCGGTCCCGTGCCCCTTGAGGAAGGCGATCCGCGTGCTCATTCCTCGATCGTACGGTGTGGGTACGACACCTGGTCCAGGCGGTGTGCTCAGCGGAGCCTGGCCACCCGCCACACGGCGAGGGCCACGGCGCTCAGGAAGAGCACGGCGTACCCGGAGACGACGCGCCAGTCCGGGCGGCCCCCGGAGCCGCGCTCGGGCAGTCCCGGCCAGGTGTGGCCCACGCGGCGGGCGGCCATCATGCCCCACCCTGCGGCGCAGCAGCTGATCAGCAGGCCGAGCATGGCGACCACCGCGCCGCCGTCGCCGAACTCGAAGGCGAGCGGGAAGGCGAACATCAGAGAGCCGACCGCGGCCAGGATCACGATGGGCGCGAGCTGCCAGATACGCAGACGCGGCTGGGGGCGCAGCTCGACCTCGACCTCGGCCGCGGCCGACATCTCGTCCGCATCGGGACCGTCGTCCGTCACGCCTCCCGACGTCTCGTCGGGACCGTCGGGACTGAGCTGCTCTCCGCCGTCATGTGCGGTGTCACGAGGGCCGGCCTCCATCGCCACGCGCCCTCCCACTTCGGACTTCACCGGTCGATCGATGGTCGATGATGGCACGGTGTCAGGTGCCGGGATGACCGCCGGAGCGTCCCGATGCCATCACGTGATCAGGCTGTGACCGGTCGTTCGACCAACGCCAGCGCGCGTGCCGGGAGTTCCTCGCGGTCGGCCAGTGCCCCGCTGAGCCAGTGCACCCGCGGATCACGGCGGAACCAGGAGTCCTGGCGGCGTGCGAAGCGCTTGGTGGCGCGCACGGTTTCGGCGCGCGCCTCGTCCTCGGTGCACTCTCCTGCGAGCGCCGCGAGCACCTGTTGGTAGCCGAGCGCGCGTGCCGCCGTACGCCCCTCGCGCAGCCCCTGAGCCTCCAGCGCACGCACTTCGTCGACCAGGCCGCGCTCCCACATGCGGTCCACGCGCGTGGCGATGCGTTCGTCGAGTTCGGGGCGTGCCACGTCGACGCCGATCTGGATCGTGTCGTAGACGGATTCGTGGCCGGGGAGGTTGGCGGTGAAGGGCTTGCCGGTGATCTCGATGACCTCGAGGGCGCGGACGATCCGGCGGCCGTTGCTGGGCAGAATGGCCCGGGCCGCCTCGGGGTCGGCGGCGGCGAGGCGGGTGTGCAGTGCTCCGGAGCCCTGCAGCGTGAGCTCTTCCTCCAGGCGGGCCCGCACGCCGGGGTCGGTGCCGGGGAACTCCAGGTGGTCCACGGCCCCTCTGACGTAGAGGCCGGAGCCGCCGACGAGGATGGGCCAGCGCCCCTCCGCGAGGAGCCGGTCGATCTCGGCGCGGGCCAGTTTCTGGTACTCGGCGACGCTGGCCGCCTCCGTGACGTCCCAGATGTCGAGGAGATGGTGGGGCACACCGCCGCGCTCGTCGGGCGTCAGCTTGGCGGTGCCGATATCCATCCCTCGGTAGAGCTGCATCGAGTCGGCGTTGACGATTTCGCCGCCGAGGCGTTGGGCGAGGAAAACGCCCAGATCGGACTTTCCTGCCGCGGTCGGACCGACGACGGCGATGACCCGCGGGGCGGGGGCTGCGCTACTCACCGCCCCAGTCTCGCAAACATCGGACCCCGTCCCCGAACGAGCGACGTGACGGCACGGCTCTGGGGTCGTTGCCTGTTGCGAGGTTCCGGCCGCCGGTTTCGAGGACCGAAGACCCGGGCGACGCAATGGGACGCACCGGGCGGGGCGGGATTTCGCCCACACGAGTAACGTATGGAGTAGATATGGGCGTTTTTGCACGTTTCCGCCGGAAGTCCAAGGGCAGCGACGAGGCGTCGACGACTGACGCGGCAGCGGCCACGCTGACGGCCGAGCCCGAGACAGCCGAAGAGGCAGCCTCCGAGGCCGGCAGCGACGCGAAGCCCGCCGCCGAGGCCGATACCGACACCGAGAGCGCCGCCGAGGACAAGCCCGCGGAAAGCGCCGAAGCGGCTGATGCGGAGGGCGTGGACATTCCGAAGCAGCAGTCCGCGGAGGAGGCGGCCGACAACGAGGCCGGCGAGGGCGCGCGCAAGTAGCTCCCCCACGAGGGAAGGTGAACCCATGGGCTTCCTTGACCAACTGAAAGCCAAGCTCGCCCCTGCGAAGGGCAAGGTCTCGGACCTGGCGCAGCAGCACGGGGACAAGATCGACCAGGGCCTGGACAAGGCTGCGAAGGTGGTCGACGAGAAGACCAAGGGCAAGTACAGCGACAAGATCCAGGCGGGCACGGGGAAGGCGAAGGACGCCGTCGACCGCATCGCGGGGGCCGACGACGGCAAGGGCGCGGGCGGCAGCGCCGGCCCTCCGACGTCTCAGTCGCCTCCGTCACCCCCGCCGGCTTCCTGAAGCGCAGCGACGGACGGCCGCGAAGCACCCCGCTTCGCGGCCGCCACCGTGTGTCCCGCCGTGCCGAACCGGCGTCGTGGGCTCGGCTACGACCAGGCGGCCACCACGTACCCCACCCCGTACGGCGCGTCCTCGTAGAGCAGCTCGCCGCTCAGCGCCGCGCTCTCCGCCGCCCCGGCGAGCACCTGCCAGGGCGCACGGCCCGCCGCCTTCAGTTCGTACGCGAGACCCGCGTCCAGCGCCTTCAGCGCCTCGACATCGGCCTCTCCGAGGGCCCGCCCGATCTCCGCGTCGAAGCCGGCCGCCCGCTCGTCGAGGTATCCCGGCGCCTTCAGCGTGCGGCACGCACTGGCGTCGCCCATCACCAGCAGCGCCACCCGGTCGGCCCGGGCCCCGATGTCCCTGCCGACCTGAATGCACCGCTCGGCGTCACATGGTTCCCCCACACCGAGACCTTCCACCGGCGCGGCCGACCACTGGGTGCGTTCGAGCAGTCGGCCCGCGACAGCGAGCGACGCCGGAAGCTCACGCTGCCCCTCAGCGCCGGCGTCCGGTTCCGTTTCGGACGGCACCGGGCCGAGGTGGACGTCGACGTCCACCCCGAACCCCCGGAACGACCCGCGCGCGCCCTGCGGGTGCGGTCCGCGCCCGCTCTGCCCGGCGGGACCGATCACCACGAGGAGGCCGGGCCGTGCGGCGGCGAGCACCCCGATGGCGTCCGAACACGCCGCCCGCGCGGCGTCGAGTTCAGGAGCGGCACCCGCGGCGACCTCGGGAACGAGCAACGGAGGACAGGGGCAGACAGCTGCGGCGACAAGCATGATCCGCAGCGTAACGCGCCCCCGTAGGACCTGGCTCCGTCAGTCGCAGCCGCAGCCGCTGCCCGTCGCCACCGGGAGCGGCGCAGGGGCGCCGATCTTCGGCAGGCCCAGCATCACGCCTGCGGGCTTCGCGGCCGCCTCGGCGTTCCGCTTCTCCCAGGCATCACCCGCGCGCGTGGGACGCACGTTCAGGACGGCGCCCTCGGCGAGCAGGTGGTGCGGGGCGGCGTAGGTGATCTCGACGGTCACGACGTCACCGGGGCGCACCTCGGTGTCCGGCTTGGTGAAGTGGACCAGGCGGTTGTCGGGCGCACGGCCGGAGAGGCGGTGGGTGGCGCCGTCCTTGCGGCCCTCGCCCTCGGCGACCATCAGGTCCAGGGTGCGGCCGACCTGCTTCTTGTTCTCCTCCCAGGAGATCTCCTCCTGGACGGCCACCAGACGCTCGTAACGCGACTGGACGACCTCCTTGGGGATCTGCCCCTCCATGGTGGCCGCCGGGGTCCCGGGACGCTTGGAGTACTGGAAGGTGAAGGCGTTCGCGAAGCGGGCCTCACGGACCGCGTGCATCGTCTGCTCGAAGTCCTCCTCGGTCTCGCCGGGGAAGCCCACGATGATGTCGGTCGAGATCGCCGCGTCCGGCATGGCTGCGCGGACCTTCTCGATGATGCCCAGGAAACGATCCTGCCGGTACGAGCGGCGCATCGCCTTGAGGATCGGGTCCGAGCCGGACTGCATCGGCATGTGGAGCTGCGGCATCACGTTCGGCGTCTCGGCCATCGCGGCGATCACGTCGTCGGTGAAGTCGCGCGGGTGCGGGGAGGTGAAGCGCACGCGCTCCAGGCCCTCGATCTTTCCGCAGGCCCGCAGGAGCTTGCTGAAGGCCTCGCGGTCGCCGATGTCGGAGCCGTACGCGTTCACGTTCTGCCCGAGGAGGGTGATCTCGGAGACGCCCTCACCGACGAGCGCCTCGATCTCCGCGAGGATGTCGCCGGTCCTGCGGTCCTTCTCCTTGCCGCGCAGCGCGGGCACGATGCAGAAGGTGCACGTGTTGTTGCAGCCGACGGAGATGGAGACCCAGGCCGCGTACGCGCTCTCGCGGCGGGTCGGCAGTGTCGAAGGGAAGGCTTCGAGCGACTCGGCGATCTCGACCTGTGCCTCTTCCTGGACGCGGGCGCGCTCCAGGAGGACCGGCAGCTTGCCGATGTTGTGCGTGCCGAAGACCACGTCGACCCAGGGGGCCCGCTTGACGATGGTGTCGCGGTCCTTCTGGGCCAGACAGCCGCCGACGGCGATCTGCATCCCTGGCCGCTTGGTCTTCATCGGCGCCAGGCGGCCGAGATTGCCGTACAGACGGTTGTCGGCGTTCTCGCGCACGGCGCACGTGTTGAAGACGACGACGTCGGCGTCGCCGTCGGCTCCTTCGGGCGCTCGTTCGTAACCGGCGTCCTCCAGCAGCCCGGAGAGCCGCTCGGAGTCATGGACGTTCATCTGGCACCCGTAGGTGCGCACCTCGTAAGTCTTCGCGCTCATCTCGCCCCCCAGGGTACGGGGTCGCCACGCGCGCGTGCCCGCGGATTGCGACGGTGACGGCGACGACCGGGCTCCGTGGCGGCCCGGTGTGACCTCTCCCCTGGTCATCACGGTGAGTGGACTGGCAGGATCGCGCGCATGCTCAAGGCACTCCCACAGATCAGCAGGCGCCGCGCCCTCCAGGGTTCCGCCGCGGCCCTCGTGGTGTTCGGTCTGCTGATGTGGTGGCTCCTGCCGATGGGCGAGAACTCTCCGAGCGGGCGGATCGCGTTCAGCACGGGCGTGCGGGAAGGCGTGTACGAGCGGTACGGCAAGCTCCTGGAGACGGCGATCTCCAAGGACATGCCGGATGTCGACGTCGAGCTCCTCAACAGCGAGGGGTCGCAGCAGAACGTCGCGCGCGTGGCCACCGGGAAGTCCGACTTCACCATCGCGGCCGCCGACGCGGTCGAGACGTACCGTCTGGACGCCGCACCGGGCTGGTACCGGCTGCGGGGCTGTACGCGCCTGTACGACGACTACGTACAGCTCGTCGTGCCCCGGTCCTCGAAGATCAAGAACGTCGCCGACCTGCGGAACAAGCGCGTCGCGGTGGGCCAGGACCACTCCGGGGTACGGCTGATAGCCGACCGGGTGCTGGACGCCGCGGGCCTGGAGCCGGCCTCCGACATCAAGCCGGTGTCCGCCGGGATAGACACCATGCCCAGTCTTCTGAAGAGCGGCCGCATCGACGCGTTCTTCTGGTCCGGCGGGCTCCCGACCAACTCCGTGCGTGCCCTCTCCGAGCAGATGGACATCAGGCTCGTGAAGCTCGGTTACCTCGTAGAGGCACTGCACAAGCAGGGCGGCGGCTCGCGCTACTACCGGGCCGCGACGATGCCGGCGGACGCGTACCCCGAGGCCCAGCAGGGTTCCGCCGTGCCGACGCTGGCCGTGGCGAACCTCCTGGTGACCACGGACCGCACCGACCCCGAGCTCACCGAACAGCTGACCCGCACCGTCATCGACAGCCGCGACAGCATCGGCGATCAGGTGCACGCGGCGCAGGTGGTGGATTTGCGCACCGCGCTGTTCACGGACCCGCTCCCCCTGCATGCCGGGGCGCGCCGCTACTACCGCTCGGTCAAGCCCTGACTGGACGCGCGCGGCGCTGAGCCGCCCGTCAGGCCACGCCCAGGGGCTCGCTGCGCGGGATGCTGACCGTCACCCGCAGGCCGTGCGGTTCGTGGCGCGCGTACGCGATGGAGCCGCCGCCCGCCGCGAGCAGAGTCCGCGAGATGGAGAGGCCGAGCCCCGAGCCCTGCACGTTCTGGTGGCGGTTGCTGCGCCAGAAACGGTCGCCGACGCGGGCGAGCTCGTCCTCGGTCAGGCCGGGCCCGCCGTCGGTGACCACGACGGTCGTCGTTCCGTTGCTCGACGCGACCGCGACCTGCACGGCCCCTCCCTCGGGCGTGAACTTCAGGGCGTTGTCGATCACCGCGTCCAGCGCACTGGAGAGGGCGATCGGGTCGGCCCAGCCGGTGGTGGCCGGACAGCTGCCCGTCAGCCGCACGCCCCGCCCGTCGGCGAGCGGCCGCCAGGCGGCGACGCGCTCGGCGGTGAGCGCTCCGATGTCGACGACGCTCAGGTCCGCCGCGGCGTGCTCGGCCAGCGCGAGGTCGAGCAGGTCGTCGAGGACCTGCGCGAGCCGCTTGCCCTCGGTGCGGACCGAGGCGACCTCTTCGTTGCCCTCGGGCAGTTCGAGTGCGAGGAGCTCGATGCGGAGCAGGAGCGCCGAGAGGGGGTTGCGCAGTTGGTGGGAGGCGTCGGCGACGAAGGCGCGCTGCTGCTCCAGGACGTCCTGGACGTTGTCGGCCATTTCGTTGAACGAACGGGCGAGGCGCCTTAGTTCCGGTGGACCGCCCGCCGCCGCGACCCGGGACTTGAGGCGTCCGGTCGCTATGTCGTGCGTGGTCGCGTCCAGGATCCGCACCGGGCGCAGCACCCAGCCGGTGAGCCGCAGGGCCGCGCCGACGGCCAGGAGCATCGCCGCCGACTCGCCCGCGGCGATGAGCAGCCAGCCGTGCAGCGTCTGGGAGCGCATGCGTCCGGTCGGCGAGTCCGTGACGACGACCGCGATCACGTCGCCGTCCTTGATCACCGGGGAGGCGACCGCAAGCCGCCCCCGCTGCCACGGCCAGACCTGCTCGGGGTCGTGGCTGCCGCGGGAGCGCAGCGCCTCCTCGAAGGCGCTGCGCAGGGCTCCGCGGCGGGGCAGGAACCAGTCGCTGGGGGACTTGGCCATGGCGCCGTCGTCGCGGTAGAAGACGCCCGCGCGGATGCCGTAGACGTCGTAGTAGTCATCCAGTTCGTTCTGCAGTGTCTCGCGGCGTTCGTCGGTGCCGCCCAGTCCCACGGGGCCCGTGGGACGTTTGGTGACGAACTGCGCGAGCGAGGCGAAGCGGGCCGTGTCGTCGATGCGGTCGACGACGACCTTCTGCTGCTGGGCCGCGGCGACGCTGACGGCGAGCGGGAAGCCGAGGGCGAGCAGTACACCCGCCATGAGGACGATCAGCAGCGGGAGGAGGCGGGAACGCACCTGTCCTTGCTCCTGGCTACGCGGCCGGGGCGACGAGGCGGTAGCCGACGCCGCGCACGGTCTCGATCAGGGCCGGCATGTGCAGTTTGGCGCGCAGGGAGGCCACGTGCACCTCCAGCGTGCGCCCTGTCCCTTCCCAACTGGTGCGCCACACTTCGCTGATGATCTGCTCCCGGCGGAACACCACTCCGGGGCGCTGCGCGAGAAGAGCGAGCAAGTCGAACTCCTTGCGGGTCAGTTGGACGACCGACCCCTCAACGGTGACCTGCCGGGTGGGCAGCTCGATGTGCACGGGCCCGAGCCGCAGGTCGCCGTCCTCCGATGCCGGCGCGCCGCCGGGGGTGGGTCGCCGGATGACGGCATGGATGCGGGCGATGAGCTCCCCGGTGTCGTACGGCTTCACTACGTAGTCATCGGCTCCGAGGTTGAGGCCGTGGATCCGGGAGCGTACGTCCGCGCGGGCCGTCACCATGATCACGGGTGTCGAGCCGCGCTTGCGGATCTTGCCGCACACCTCGTAGCCGTCCTGGTCGGGCAGGCCCAGGTCGAGAAGCACCACTCCGAAGGGGGGCGTTTCCGCGGGCAACAGGGCCTGCAGAGCCTCCTCGCCGCTGCGGGCGTGCTTGACGTCGAAGCCGTGCCGGGCGAGGACGGCGGACAGGGCGGCCGCCACATGGTCGTCGTCCTCGACGAGAAGCAGTCTCATAGGGGCCCCTCCAGTTCATCCGTCGTTCCGTCGCGGCACGGACCATCAAGGCATCCACGCCGATGCGTAAGGACCACGTCAAGAGGGTTCAGGTCACGAGCACGTTCCGTTACCCACCCGGTACGCGCTCCGTGGACCCTCTTCACACGGTGTGTCCGGTTGCGGCCGGATCGTTATGCTCAATTTCCCCTCAGATGTAATGACGCTGGTCGCACTGGGTTATTACTGTCCTCCCAACCGAGGAGGATGGAGCAACAAGCCGTGACCGAAGTATCGGTGACCAAGGACGCGATACCGCCCGGGGCGGACGACCTGGTCGTGCTGAAGAACGTCAACAAGCACTTCGGCGCTCTGCACGTGCTCCAGGACATCGACCTGACCATCGCCCGCGGTGAGGTCGTCGTCGTGATCGGCCCCTCCGGGTCCGGCAAGTCGACCCTGTGCCGCGCCGTCAACCGCCTGGAGACGATCGATTCGGGAAGCATCTCGATCGACGGCAAGCCGCTGCCCCAGGAGGGCAAGGAGCTCGCGAAGCTCCGCGCGGACGTGGGCATGGTCTTCCAGTCGTTCAACCTCTTCGCGCACAAGACCGTGCTCGAGAACGTGACGCTGGGCCAGACCAAGGTGCGCAAGATCGGCAAGGCGGAGGCGGAGGCGAAGGCACGCGGTCTGCTCGACCGTGTGGGCGTCGCCTCCCAGGCCGACAAGTACCCCGCGCAGCTCTCCGGAGGCCAGCAGCAACGCGTCGCCATCGCGCGCGCGTTGGCGATGGACCCCAAGGTGATGCTCTTCGACGAGCCCACGTCGGCGCTCGACCCGGAGATGATCAACGAGGTCCTCGAGGTCATGCAGCAGCTCGCCAGGGACGGGATGACGATGGTCGTCGTCACCCACGAGATGGGCTTCGCCCGTTCCGCGGCCAACCGTGTCGTCTTCATGGCAGACGGCCGGATCGTCGAAGAGGCCGTGCCGGATCAGTTCTTCAACAACCCGCGCAGCGACCGGGCCAAGGACTTCCTGTCGAAGATCCTTAAGCACTGAGGCTCCCACGCCGTCTCAACTCCAGTCGAAACAGAGGATGTTCACCATGAAGCTCCGCAAGTCCGCTGCTGCGGCGGCCGTTGTCGCCGCCCTCGCCCTGACCGCCACGGCATGCGGCGGCGAGGAGGGCACGGCCGGCGACAAGCCGAAGGACCCGACCGGCGGCAAGAACGCGCCCAAGCTGCCCACGTACGCCGTGAAGTCCGACGTCAAGGTCGACTCCTCGGTCCTGAAGAAGGCCCAGAAGTCCGGCAAGATCGTTATCGGTGCCAAGGACGACCAGCCGTACCTGGGCTTCAAGGACAGCGCCGGCAAGCGCTCCGGTTTCGACATCGAGATCGCCAAGATGGTCGCCGCCGACCTCGGCTTCAAGCCCGACCAGATCGAGTTCAAGACGATCGACTCCGGTGTCCGCGAGACCACCATCTCCAAGGGCGACGTCGACCTCTACGTAGGTACGTACACGATCAACGACGAGCGCAAGAAGCAGGTCGGCTTCGCCGGTCCGTACTTCATGGCGGGCGCCGACCTCCTCGTCCGCTCGGATGAGAAGGACATCACCGGTCCGGACACCGTGAAGGGCAAGAAGGTCTGCTCCATCGTCGGCTCCACTCCGCTCCAGGAGATCAAGAAGTCGAAGTACGGCGCGAAGACCGTCGAGCTGGCCAAGTACTCCGAGTGCGTGCAGCAGCTCATCAACAAGGAGGTCGACGCCGTCACCACCGACGACGCCATCCTCAAGGGGTACGCGGCCCAGCAGCCGGACGCCCTGAAGGTCGTCGGCAAGCCCTTCACCAAGGAGCCGTACGGCATCGGCATGAGCAAGGGCGACAAGGCCCTGCGCGACGCCGTGGCGGACGCCGTCGAGGCGCACCAGAAGAACGGCGACTACAAGAAGGCGTACGACGCGACGCTCGGCCTGTCGAAGTCCGAGTACACCGAGCCGCCGGCCCTCGAGCGCTACTGACCGCGCCGAAGCGCCCGCCCCACTCCCCGGCAGTGAGTTGACCGGGTCCCCGTACGCATCACGGTGTGTACGGGGACCGGCTCGCCCTGCCCGACCACTGCCGCCCACGAGGACATCCCCGTGAATGTACTTCTCGACCACTTCGCGGAATTCCGCGAGGGATTCATAGGCACGGTCTGGCTGACCGTGGCCAGCAGCGTGCTCGCGCTGTTCCTCGGTGTCGTGCTCGCCGGTTTCCGGGTCTCCCCCGTACCGCCGCTGCGGTTCTTCGGTGCCGCCTGGGTCACCCTCTTCCGGAACACGCCGCTGACGCTGCTCTTCCTCACCATCTGGTTCGCCGTGCCGCAGGTCTTCGACTTCGGCTTCGACCCGTGGACCAAGGCGCTGATCGTGCTCAGCGTCTACACCTCGTCGTTCGTCTGCGAGGCCGTACGGTCCGGTATCAACACCGTGCCGATCGGGCAGGCCGAGGCCGCCCGCTCCCTCGGCATGACGTTCTTCCAGACGCTGGGCACGATCGTCCTGCCCCAGGCCGTGCGCACCGTCCTGCCGCCGCTGAGCAGCATCTTCATCGCGCTGACCAAGAACTCCGCCATCGCGGGCGCCTTCAGCGTCACGGAACTGTTCGGCTGGCAGAAGGTCCTCAGCGACCAGGGCTTCGCCATCGCCTGGCTCTTCCTCTGGGTGGCGCTCGGCTACCTCGTGATCACATTCACCATCAGCGGCCTGTTCCGGCTGCTCGAGCGGAGCCTGGAGGTCGCACGATGAGCTCCAGCGTCCTGTACGACGCCCCGGGCCCCAAGGCCCGGATGCGCAACCGCATCTACTCGGTCATCGGCACGGTCGCGATCATCGGCCTCCTCGCCTTCGTGATCATGCGGCTCGCCGACCGCGGCCACTTCGCGTCCGAGGTCTGGAGCACCTTCAACTACGCCAACGTGCGGATCACGATCCGTGACGGCATCTTCACCACGCTGAAGGTCTTCGCGCTCGCCGGTGTGCTGTCCCTGGTGCTCGGCGCGCTGCTCGCGGTCGCCCGTGCGTCGGACCACCGCGCGATCCGCTGGCTGGCCACGGGATTCATCGAGCTGTTCCGCGCCATTCCGCTGCTGATCACGATCTACGCCCTCTGGGTGCTCTTCCTCACCTACAAGAGTGACCTGGGCATCGTCGGGGAGAACAACGGCTTCTGGGCCCTGGTCATCGGTCTGGCCGTCTACAACGGCGCCGTACAGGCCGAGGTGCTGCGGGCCGGTTTCAACGCCGTGCCGCGCGGTCAGGTGGAGGCGGCGTACGCACTGGGACTGCGCAAGTCCCAGGTGATGACGATGCTGCTGCTGCCGCAGGCGGTCCGGTCCATGCTGCCGACGATCATCAGCCAGCTGGTGGTCACCCTCAAGGACACCTCTCTCGGCTACATCATCACGTACGCGGAGCTCCTGTACGCGGGCCGGCAGCTGGCCAACACGACCCTCGTCAACGGCCAGTACATCTACGTTCCAGTGATCATGGTCGTCGGCACGATCTACGTGGCGATGTGCATGGCCCTCTCCGGGCTCGCCACCTGGGTCGAGAAGCGTGGGCGTCGCGCCAAGACGGGCATCGCGGTGGCCGCTGCCGCCGAGCCCGCCGAGGCTCCGGGCGCGCTCGACCCGTCCGACCCCAAGGGTCCGACGGCCGACGGCACGCAGCCGACGGCCAAGGCCGACGAGCCGCCCGGCAAGACGGACTGAGTGGGCTTCAGTAAACGAGCCGAGGTAAGGGGCGGCGTCCATGGGACGCCGCCCCTTACCGTTCCCGGACGGATCCTCCGGCCTGCGATGTGACGATCGGACCGGGCGGCGGCGCCGGAGGTCCCGTCGGGCGGCCGTCGCTTGACGCAAGCACCGGCAATAGGTTGCATACGTTCTGTGATCGTGCACCGGGCTCCAACTGCCAGTTCCTGTACGTACGTCCAGAGCATCCGGGCAGCCCGGACCCTCGGAGCCCGCCGGGCCGGAGGGCGTGCGCCGTGGACCCGGTGATCGTCGTCGGCGCGGGCCCCGTCGGACTCGCGCTCGCGCTCGCCCTCGCCCGTCACTCGGTGCCCACCGTCGTCCTCGACGAGGGACCCGGCAAGGACGAACAGCGACCCGCGCGGACCGTAGTCCTCCGCGACGACACCGCGGCGTTCGCCGAGCGGCTCGCGGGTCATTCCTTCGGTGACACGGAATCGGGCGCGCGATGGACCGGCTGGCGCTCGGTACGGCGCAAGCAGCTGATGCGCGAGCTCGACTTCGACGAGGAGACCCCGGCTCCACTGCACCTGCCGCAGCACGAGCTGACCGTCGCCCTGCGCGAGGCCATCGCCGACGAGCGCCTGGTCAAGGTCGCGGTGGACAGCAAACTCGACTCCCTGGAGCAGGACCCCGGCGGTGTCACGGCGCATACTCGCGGCCCCAAGGGCACGTGGTGGCGCGGCAGTTACCTCGTGGGCTGCGACGGCTCGCGCTCCACGGTGCGCAAACTCCTCGACGTCCGCTTCCCCGGACGCACGGCCGTCGAGCGACACGCCGTCGCCGCGCTGCGCACGGAACTTCCCTGGCCCGGTCAGGCGTTGTTGCACCGGATGCCTCCGTGGCGCCACGGAGGCGCCGAGGTGGTGGGGCGGCCGCAGGCCGGCGGCGTGTGGCGGCTCGACTGGCTGCTGCCGCCGCGCGGCGAACTGGTGACGCCCGACGCTCTCGTCGTCCGCATCCGGGAGACCCTCGCGGGCTGGTGCGGCGGCTCCACACCGCCGTACGAACTGCTCGACACGGGCGTGCACACCGTCCACCACCGCCTCGCCCGACGGTGGCGGGTGGGCCGCGCCTTCCTCGCCGGGGACGCCGCGCACCTGCTCGGCGCGCTCGGCACCCAGGGGCTCGACGAAGGGCTGCGGGACGCCGACAACCTCGCGTGGAAGCTGGGGCTGGCCTGGCACCACGGCGCGCGCGAGGCGCTGCTCGACAGCTATCAGGTCGAGCGCCGGGCCGGTGTGGCCGCCCGCCTGCGCGCCGCCGACCAGTCGCTGCCCTCGCTGCGGGGCAGCAAGAACCTGCGCTCGTACGTCCCCGGGACGGCCCGCGGGCACGACACGCTCCTCACGGACGGTCACGTAGGGCGCGGCCCCCTCGGCGCTCCGTCGTCGTACGCCGATTCGCCGCTGGCGCCCGTTCCCTCCGAGTCCGTCACCGCGGTCGCGACGGAACCCGGCGCTCCGGTCGCCGACGTACGCGTGACGGCGCCGGACGGGTCCTTCGTCCAGCTGCGCGACCGCCTCGGGCTCGGGCACCTGATCGTCGTCCTGGTCGCGCCGGGCACCGTGGTGTGGGAGCGGCGGCACTGGGTGACCGCGGGGATCATGCCGCGGCTCGCCGCCGCGGTCACAGCCCTGCCGCACACCGCCGAACTGCTCGTCGCGGAGAGCTACCCGGGGGCGGCGGCCCACTCGGTCCTGCTCGTACGCCCCGACGGCCACCTGGTCACCGCGCTGTCCGGGGTACGCCCCGCCGAGCTGTACGCGGCGGCAGAGACGGCACTGGGCGGACCGGCCCCGACGGGGCGCGGGGACGGCGCGGGCCGACCTGACCGCGCGGGCACGGACGATGAGGAGAGCTCGGCGGGGGCCGCGGGGGCGGCACGGCGATCTGGGTGAGCGGGGAGACCGGGCGCACCAGTCTGCGGGGGGGCTGTGCTTACGGCTACGGCGCGCGTCGCCGGTCGCGCACGGTCTGAACGGCGTCCGCGGACGGTCCTCGTTCGCATGCTGAGCCAGGGTTGACCGGTCTGCACCCCCGTGGTCTACTCCGGATCGTGACCGACACCGATGTGCACCTGTGGCGGAGGGTCCACATGGACCTCGTCCGCTACGCAGGCTGCGTGTGTCACCCGTCCTGCTGAATTCGCCCTTCCCTCGCGCACCGAGTACGGCCCCGTGCTGTGTCGTGCGCGCTTCCGCGAACCTCCAGGACGGTACCCGTGTCTGTTGCCCCTTCCCCCACCGCGCCCTCGTCGGCGCGCTCCTCGGCGCCCACCGCCGCCGACCTCCTCGCCTTCGTCCGCCGCACTGCGGCCGACTCCGAACTCATCGCCTCCTTGCCGCTCGACCCCGAAGGCCGTACCTGGGTACGTCTGGAGGGGCCCGGCGGCAGCGAGGCCTGGCTCATCGGCTGGCCGCCGGGCACCGGAACCGGCTGGCACGACCACGCGGAGTCGGTCGGCGCCTTCCTCAGCGCGGCGGGCACGCTCAAGGAGAACTCTTTGGCCGCGCGCCTGCCCACCGACGGGTGGAAGACCCTGGAGCTCTCCGACGACGTCGACCGCGAACGGGAGCTGACGCCCGGCGAGGGGCGCGCCTTCGGCCGGAACCACGTGCACGAGGTGCTCAACGAGTCGCCGACCGAGCACGCCGTCTCCGTACACGCGTACTACCCGCCGCTGCCGCGCATCCGCCGCTACAGCCGTACCGGCGACGTACTCCGGCTGGAGTCCGTCGAGCGCCCGGAGGACTGGCAGTGACCGCCGGACAGCCGGTGGACGACGACCAGCCCGTGGGCATCGACGAGTTGCTGGAGCGCGTACGGCTCGGACTCGACCGGCTCTCTCCGGAGGAGGCGTACGCGACCGCCGGAGCCGGTGGCCTGCTGGTCGACATCCGTTATGCGGCGCTGCGGGAGCGGGACGGGCTGATCCCCGGCGCGCTCGTCGTCGAACGCAATGAGCTGGAGTGGCGACTCGACCCCCGGGGCAGCCATCGTGCTCCGGAGGCCACCGGCCACGACCTGCGCGTCGTCGTGGTCTGCAACGAGGGGTACGCGTCCAGCCTCGCGGCCGTCTCCTTGCGGCAGTTGGGCCTCCGCCACGCCACCGACCTCACGGGGGGCTTTCAGGCGTGGCGGTCGGCGGGACTGCCCGTGGTGACCGCCGAGACGTGAGGACCGGCCGTGCCGCCTACTCCTTGGCCGTCGCCACCGTGACGGGGAGCGGCCTCAGGGCGGCGCGGCCCGGCAGGGCGGTCGCGGCCAGGGCGAGCAGACCGGCGACGGTGAGCACGGACACGTACGCCAGAGGCACGACCGTCGGCGCCGCGCTCCCGGTCATGCCGACGCTGAACGCCGTCAGGACGGCGAGCGCCACCCCGCTGCCGAGCGCGGTGCCGATGAGAAGGACCGTCAGCGCTTCGGTGCGCAGCATCCGCAGCACCTGACGGCGCGTCGCTCCGGCCAGGCGCAGCATCGCGAACTCACGGATGCGTTCGGAGACGGACATCGCCAGGGTGTTGACGACGGCGATGGCGGTGAAGGCGAGGACGAGCCCCATCGCCAGCAGGTTCACCTCGGCGTTGGTCCGGCGGCCCTCCGCCTGGAGGCTGTCCACGGCCGCCGGGGTGAGCACACGCAGACCCGGGAACTTATCGACGGCGGCCGCGAGTTGTTCCTGTGTACGGTCGCTCCTGACGAGGACCGTGGCGGCGAGCGGGTTGTCCACGTGGCGGGCGACCAGATCGTGCGCCATGGTCAGATCCCCGAAGCCGAGCCCGCGTGCGTACACGGCGCGCACCGTGAGTTCTGTCTTCGTGCCGTCTCCCAAGGTGAACTTGAGCTTGCTGCCCGGTTTCAGCCCGAGCCGGTCGGCGGCCAGTTCACTGACGGCGACGCTGTCCTCGCCGAAGTCCTCGATCGATCCGTCGGTGACGTCCGGGTCCCAGGTCCGGGCGAGGTTCTCAGGGGTGACGCCCTGCGCGGGGTACTTGTCGAGCCCCACGCGCACCGTCGTGCGGACGACCTCGGTGGCGGCCTCCACCCCGTCGGTCGTACGCAGCTTCCGCGCGGCCTGCGCCGGGACGCCAGGGCCCTGCGCGGCCAGCACCCAGTCCGCGCGGATGCCGTCGCGGGCCTGGGCCCGGGCGGCGTCGTCGAGGGTCGGCTGGACGAAGAGGACGGTGCAGGCCATGCCGGTGAGGAGGGCGAGCGGCGTGACGACGGCGGCCATGCGGGCCGCGTTGCCGCGCAGGTTGGCGTGAGCGAGCTTGCCGCCGGGTCCGGTCGCCCGGAGCGGGCTCCGGAGGAGTGCGGCCGCCGCTCGGACGACGAACGGACCGAGGAGTGCGATGGCGCAGGCGAAGACCACGACCGTCAGGAACGTCACGGGCGTCGACGCCGCCTCGGTGCGCAGCACGCTCAGCACGGCGACCAATACGGCGCCACCGACGAGGAACACCAGGCCGGCGATGATCCGACTCCAGGCCGGCCGCCGCCGCTCGACCTGCGCCTCGGTGAGGGCCTGCGCCGGACGGATACGGACGATCCTGCGCCCCGCGATGCGTGCGGCGGCCCAGGCGCCGAGCAGGGTTGCCCCGACGGCGATGAGGGGCGGGAAGACGCTGACGGTGCGCTCCAGGGTGGTGGGCACGGCGCCCGACGCCACGAACCGCTCGTGCAGCCAGGCGCCGAGCGGGATCCCGGCGAGCGAACCGACGATCCCCGCCATCGCGCCGACGATCACCGCCTCGCGCCCGAGGAGCCTGCGGATCTGCTTCGGGGTCGCGGCGACGGCGCGCAGCAGGGCGAGTTCGCGGTGGCGTTGCTGCACCGAGAGAGCGAAGGTGCCGACGACCACGAGGACGGCGACGAGGAGGGAGGTGCCGCCCATGGCCGCACCGATGCTGATGAGCTTGACGCGCGCTCCCGCCGCGTCCAGGAACTCCACGGGTCCGCGGTCATCCCCGGCGCTGACCTGCGCCGTCGTCCCTTCGAGGGCCTGCTCGACCGCCGCCTTGAGATCGGTGACGGAGGTGCCCGCGGCCGGGACGACTCCGAAGGCGGTGACCTTTCCGGGGTGGGCCGCGAGTCGTTCGGCTTCTTCGGAGGAGAAGAAGAGCGAGGTCTGGTGGGTCAGGGCGCCGCTCCAGGCGGCGGCGACTCCGGTGATGCGGTAGGCGCGCGGGCTCTGCGTCGACTGGACGGTGAGGCGGTCGCCGGGACGCAGCCCTGCGCGGTCGGCGAAGCCGCGGTCGATGACGAGATCGTGAGAGGACCGCGGGGCCGTGCCGTCGACGAGACGGAAGGGGGTGAGGGCGGCGGATGCCCAGGCGTGCCCGTACGTGGGTGTGTCGGCGCCGTCGGCGGGTCCCCCTCCCGTGCCGCCTCTCGGGTTCAACGGATGGGCGATGAAGGTGAGTTCGGGCACGACAGAGCCGACACCCGGGGCGCTCTTGATCCTGTTCTCGATGTCGCCGGTCCGCAGCCATGCCCGTTCGGCGATCGGCTTCGCCTTGTGCTTGACCTTGGTCTTGCCCTTCTTGTGTTTGACCGTGGTCCGGTGCACGTTCTGATCGGCGGAGACGACCACGGGGGCCGCGGCGTAGCGCTCGGTCCTGATCGTGCCGCGCAGGCCGGTTTCCAGGAGGGTGCCGCAGGCCGTGATGAGGGCCGCCGCACACATCAGCGCGAGGAAGGCGCCGACGAATCCGCCCTTGCGGTCCCTGACGGTCTGCAGTGCGTAGCGCAGCATCATGAGGGCTCGGACTCTTTTCGGTTGTCGGGGTCGGCCGTGGGCGCGGGGAAGGCCAGGAACCGGGTGAGGACGGTGCGGGCGCCGTCCGGCGTGTCGGCGTCGGACCGCTTGTAGCGGTTGAGCAGCGCGATGTACTCCTCGAAGAAGGCGTGGAGTTCGGGGAGGGTCAGCCGGATCGTGCCTCGTGAGTGGGGCAGTGCGTCGGCCCACTCGTCGGGGCTGGGATCTCGCTGCAGTCGCGCGAAGAGCTCCAGGTCGGCCGCGTACGAGAGGCGGTTGAGCTCGTCCATGACGAGCCGCATCTCGGGGCTCTGGCGGCTGCGCGGCGGAAAGCGCCGGTCGCCCGGGACGGCGCGCCACCAGCGCTCACGTCCGTGTCCGGAGCCGCGCGTCTCCTCGACGAAGCCGTAGCGAGCGAGTTCGCGCAGGTGGTAGCTGGTCGCGCCGGTGTTGAGCCCGAGGGCTCTGGCGAGCGTCGTGGAGGTGGCCGGGCCGTGCACGGTGAGGTGCTGCAGCATCTGTTGCCGCCGCGGCTGCGCGAGCGCCTTCAGAACGCGCAGATCACTCAGTTCTTGCGGGCCCTCGGCCTCACGCAGTTCGTACGGCCCCTCAGCCGCACTCAGTTCGCGCGTGCTCTCGGCCCGTGTCGCGGGCCGTGCCGCGGGCCGTGCCGCGCCGGTCCTGCCGGGTTCCTCTGCCATGCGTACACAGTCGCCTGTGCACAGGTTCCTGTGCACTGCGGCAACCCGGCGTCTCCGCAGGGGGGTTACCCCCACCCTGCGGAGCGCGAGTCGGGATGCGCGGATCGCTCCGGCTGCCGCCCCACCCCCGTGGGGGCGGCCCGCTCAGAACCCCTCGTACCCCAGGTCCTCGGTCTCTTCGCCCTCTTCCTCCAGCGCCTGCCGGACCACGCGGAGCGCCATGCCCTCCCCGTATCCCTTGCGGGCGAGCATGCCCGCGAGGCGGCGCAGGCGCTTGTCACGGTCGAGGCCCCGCGTGGAGCGCAGCTTGCGGGCGACGAGCTCGCGTGCGGTCGCCTCCTCCTGCTCCGTGTCGAGCTGCCCCACGGCCTCGTCGATCAGCGTGGACTCCACGCCTTTGGTACGCAGCTCCCGCGCGAGCGCCCGGCGGGCCAGACCCCGGCCGTGGTGCCGGGACTCCACCCACGCGTCCGCGAAGGCGCCGTCGTTGATCAGCCCGACCTCTTCGAAGCGGGAGAGGACCTCTTCCGCCACGTCGTCGGGGATCTCCCGCTTGCGCAGCGCGTCGGCGAGCTGCTTGCGCGTGCGGGGGGTGCCGGTGAGGAGGCGCAGGCAGATCGCCCGCGCCCGCTCGGCCGGATCCGTCGGCGGCTCCCCCTTCTCGGCCCTCGACGAGGAAGAGGCGCCGCTGTCCTGGTGGCCGCCCGGGCTGTCGGAATCCCCGAAGCGGCCGCGGCGACGCCGGCGCCCACGGCTCCGCCCGCCACCGTGCTCGAAGCCTTCGCCCTCCTGATGGCCCCCGCCATCCTGATGGCCCCCGCCGTCCTGGAGGCCCACGTCATCTTGGAAGCCTTCGCCGCCCTGGAAGCCGTCACCGTCACTCCGGTCGGCGTACCGGCCCACTCCGTCCTGATCCACACCGCCCCCGTGGCCCCGCCCGGCAGCGCCGGTGCGGCTTTCGGGGGCGGTGTGGTCCGCCCAGTCGGTTCGTCGCGTCACGGACTAGCTCTTGGCCGCCGCGGCCTTGGACTTGGCGGCCTTGGCCGCCGGAGCGGGCACCGTCTTGGCGTCATCGGCAGCCGGGGCAGCACTCGCCGCGTCCGCGCTCGGCTCCTCGGTCGGAGCCTCGGGCTTCACACCGACGCCCAGCTTCTCCTTGATCTTCCTCTCGATCTCGTTGGCGAGGTCGGGGTTGTCCTTCAGGAAGTTGCGGGCGTTCTCCTTGCCCTGGCCGAGCTGGTCGCCCTCGTACGTGTACCAGGCGCCCGCCTTGCGGACGAAGCCGTGCTCGACGCCCATGTCGATCAGGCCGCCCTCGCGGCTGATGCCCTGGCCGTAGAGGATGTCGAACTCGGCCTGCTTGAAGGGCGGCGCGACCTTGTTCTTGACGACCTTGACGCGGGTGCGGTTGCCCACCGCGTCCGTGCCGTCCTTCAGGGTCTCGATGCGGCGGATGTCCATGCGCACCGACGCGTAGAACTTCAGCGCCCGGCCACCGGTCGTGGTCTCCGGGGAGCCGAACATCACGCCGATCTTCTCGCGCAGCTGGTTGATGAAGATCGCGGTGGTCTTGGACTGGTTGAGCGCGCTGGTGATCTTTCGCAGCGCCTGGCTCATCAGGCGGGCCTGCAGACCCACGTGCGAGTCGCCCATCTCGCCCTCGATCTCCGCGCGCGGCACCAGGGCGGCCACGGAGTCGATGACGATCAGGTCGAGGGCGCCGGAGCGGACCAGCATGTCGACGATCTCGAGGGCCTGCTCTCCGTTGTCCGGCTGGGACAGGATGAGGTTGTCGATGTCGACGCCGAGCTTCTTCGCGTACTCGGGGTCGAGGGCGTGCTCCGCGTCCACGAAGGCCACCGCGCCGCCCGCCCGCTGGGCGTTCGCCACGGCGTGCAGGGTGAGGGTCGTCTTACCGGAGGACTCCGGTCCGTACACCTCCACCACGCGGCCGCGGGGGATGCCGCCGACGCCGAGCGCGACGTCGAGCGCGGTCGACCCGGTGGGGATGACCTCGATGGGCTCGTTCGGCCGCTCGCCCATGCGCATCACTGCGCCCTTGCCGAATTGCCGTTCAATCTGTGCGAGCGCGGCGTCGAGCGCCTTCTCGCGGTCGGTTCCTGCCATGGGTTCCACCCGATTTGCTTGAGTCGATCGCTTCACGTCAAAGACGCTAACGCCTGCCACTGACAATCCGCCCCGACGCCCGTCCAGCCTGTGGATAACTCCAGGCCCAGCCCGCAGAATCGCCGCCGGTCAACCCATGAGAATGGATGTTCGAATTTAGTGTCAAGCGTGGCACGCCGGGGTCGTCGGCGTCCGCTCCGCTACCTGCGCTTGCCCGGCTTCGGCGAAACCCCACCGGGCTCCGCCGGGGCCTCCGGCCGGTTCGGTCCCCGCAGCGCTCGCCGCATCCGGGCCAGGAGGGGTGCTCCGACCTGGCGCCGGTGCCCGTGCACCCGGGGGTCGTCCGTGACGTCGTACCTCTTCACGTACGCCCCGAGGAACGCCTGCAGCGTCGCGACGGCGGGGATCGCGATGAGCGCCCCGACCGCGCCGAGGAGCGCCGTGCCCGCGATGACCGAGCCGAACGCGACCGCGGGATGGATGTCCACGCTCTTGGCGGTGAGCTTGGGCTGCAGCACGTAGTTCTCGAACTGCTGGTAGACGACCACGAAGATCAGCACCCAGAGCGAGTACCAGGGGTCGACCGTGAAGGCGATCAGCATCGGCAGGGCGCCCGCCAGATACGTGCCGATGGTGGGGATGAACTGGGACACGAGGCCGACCCACACGGCGAGCACGGGCGCGTAGGGGACTTCGAGCACCTGGAGCAGGATGTAGTGCGCGATCCCGGAGATCAGCGCCATCAGGCCGCGCGAGTAGAGGTAACCGCCGGTCTTGTCGACCGCGATCTCCCAGGCCCGCAGCACCTCGGCCTGCTTGGCGGGCGGCAGCACCGAGCACAGCGCGCGCCGGAGCCTCGGCCCGTCGGCGGCGAAGTAGAACGAGAACAGCAGGATCGTCAGGAGCTGGAAGAGACCGCCCAGCACCTGCGCGGAGACGTCCAGGACACCGCTGGCGCTGTTCTGCACGTACTTCTGCAGCCAGTCCGAGTGGACCAGGCTGTCCTGGACCTCGACGCGGGAGAGGTCCGTGTGGAAGGTCTGGTTGATCCAGCTGATGACCTTGTCGAGGTAGTCGGGGAAGTCCTCGACCATGTCCACGATCTGGCCCGCGAGCATCGACCCCATCAAGGCGACGAAGCCCGCACTGGCGATCACCACGCCGAGGAAGACCAGGAACGTGGCGAAGCCCCTGCGCATCCCGCGCGCGGCCATCCAGCTCACCGCCGGCTCGACCGCCAGCGCCAGGAAGAACGCGATCAATACGTTGATCAACAGCCCGGTCAGCTGATGGAACGCCCAGCTGCCCAGCTGGAAGCAGGCGACAAGCGCGAGGGCCAGAATCATGGCGCGCGGCAGCCACCGCGGCATGCGGGCGCCCTGCCCTGCCTCGGCCCCGGCGGGGGGCTGTGCGGGCGGTGTCGTGCCGGGCGGAGCGATGTCCTGGGTGACCTGCGCGGTCTCGTCTGTCGGTGCCACGGAGCAAGTCTCGCCCACGGCGGCGTCGATCGGACGCCACCTTCGCATCTTGGGACGGGCTTGGGACGGCCCACGCGCGCGTAAAGCTCTCCGGCGCCGTCGAACCGCCCCTAGTCAGCGCTTTTCGGCGGGTACGTCCATCGCCGTGCACACCGCACGCCAGACGTCCTTGGCGTCCCAGCCCGCTTCCAGCGCCTCATGGACCGTACGGCCGCCCAGTTCCGCCATCACGTGATCGCGCGCGAAGGAGTCGGCGTACCCCGCACCGAAGTGGGCCGCCATCCGCTGCCAGAAGACCGTCAACCGCATGCCTCCAGTATCACGCCCCTGAGGGTGCAGCCCGGCGCAGGGGGCTCGGCGAGAACGCTTTCCGTCCTACGGTCGGTCCATGGCCGAAACCGGAGCATCCCCCGCAGTGCCCTCACCCGACGCGGCGCTCTCCCCGCTCGCCCGCGCCGAGCGCTTCGTCTGGCTCACCGCGCGCGTCCTGGAACAGCGACGGTTCGCGTACCACTTCCTCGACGGCGCGGGCGGCGACACGGCCGCGGACGCGGTGGAGACCGCCCTGACCTCGTACGCCACCGCCGACGGCGGGTACGGCTTCGCGCTCGAGCCCGATCTGCGCGGCCCCGTCAGCCAGCCGCTGCACACCGGGCACGCGCTGGGCGTCCTGGACTCCATCCACCGCTGCGGCGGGCAGCGGGTGGAGCGCGTATGCCGCTACCTGACGTCGGTATCGACACCCGAAGGTGCCCTTCCCGCGATCCATCCCAGCCAGCGCGGCTACCCCTCGGCGCCGTTCATGCCGATCGTGGACGACCCGCCCAGCGAGCTGCTCGCCACCGGCCCAGTGGTGGGTCTGCTGCACCGCAACGAGGTGTGGCACGCCTGGCTCTTCCGGGCCACGGACTTCTGCTGGGCGGCCGTCGAGTCGCTGGAGAAGTCGCACCCCTACGAGATCCAGGCGGCCGTCGCCTTCCTGGAGGGTGCACCCGACCGCTCACGCGCGCGTGCCGCCGCCGACCGTCTGGGCCGGCTCGTGCGCGAGCAGCGGCTCGTGGCGCTGGATCCGGCGGACCTCGACGCGCATCCGGCGCCGCCCGGCTACGCCCCGGGGGAACACCACTTCCCACACGACTTCGCGAAGGTCCCTGAGTCGCTCGCGCGGTCGTGGTTCACCGACGCGGAGATGGAACGCTCCCTCGACTTCCTGGCCGGGGACCAGGAGGCGGACGGGGGCTGGCCGGTGCGCTGGCGGCAGTGGGCTCCCGGCACGGCCATGGAGGCGCGGCCCATCGTCACCATCCAGGCACTGCGCACGCTCCGGGCGTACGGACGGGACATCGCCTGAGAGAGGGCACCAGGGCTCGCCCCCTCACCCCGTCAGCGCCCGCACTCCCGCCGTGACGGCGACGGCCGCGAGGATGACGACGAGGAACGGCGCGCGCAACAGCAGCGCCACGGCCGCTGCGGCGAGCCCTGCCGCCTTCGCGTCAAGGACGAGCACCCGCCCGTCGGCGAAGGCCTGTTGGGCCGTGAGCGCCGCGAGGAGAGCCACGGGGAGCAGGACGGCCGTGCGTCGGACGCGTGGGCGTTCCAGCGTCCCCACCGGTACCAGCAGCCCTGCGAGCTTGACGAGGTAGCAGCCCACGGCGGTCGCTCCGATGGCGATCCATATGTTCAACGGTCCGCCCTCCGGGTGCCGTTGTGGTGAGCCCGTCGGCCTTCTGCAGTGAGGACGATCGGCACCGCGAGCGCCGCCACGAGGACGGGCACGCCCGCCGGCAGCACCGGCAGCAGACCGAGTCCGAGGAGGACGGCGATGCCGGCGACGGCGCGTTCCGTCGTGGTCCGCAGCATCGGTGCGAGCAGCGCAAGGAAGACCGCGGGTCCCGCCGCGTCGAGCCCCCACGCGTCGGTGTCACCGATCGCCTCCGCGCCCAGGGCTCCGAGCAGTGTGGTGATGTTCCACAGGGCGTACAGGCTGAGCCCGGTGACCGTGAAGCCGATCCGGGCACTGCGCCGCGTGGGCTGGGCGAGCGAGACGGCGGTGGTCTCGTCGATGACCCAGTGCGCGGCGAACGGCCGTACCGCGCGCGGCAGGGCGAGCAACTGGGAGAGGCGGAGCCCGTAGAACGCGTTGCGCACCCCCAGGAAGAAGGCGCCCGCGGCGGCCGTGAACGGGTTCCCGCCGCCCGCGAGCGCGCCGACCAGGGCGAACTGCGAGGCTCCGGTGAACACCAGCAGGCTGAGCGCACAGGTCTGGAGCAGGGTGAGACCGCTGCCCGCGGAGGTCACTCCGAAGGCGAAGCCGGAGAGCCCGACGGCGACGCCGACACCGAGCGCGTCCCGGACGACAGCGGCATCGGGCTTCTCCGTAGCGGCCTCTTCCTCCACCCGGGAGGGCTCTGTCTCCGCCTGCAAGGACTGTTCCTCCACCCGGGAGGGCTCTTCTTGGTCTATGCCCGTGTGGGGCCTCTGTTCTGCCACGCGTCGGACGGTACGAGCAGGTCCGCCGGCGGGTCTTGTACGTTCTTGCGCTCGCGTTGGTACGCCCCCGGCGGCACCCCCACGATGCGCGTGAAGTGCCGGTTGAGGTGCGGCTGGTCGGTGAAGCCCACCGCGACGGCGGCGTCGGCGGGTGAGGTGCCCGCGTCGAGCAGGTGGCGGGCCCGGCGCACGCGCGCGTCGGTGAGCCAGGCGTGCGGCGGCATCCCGTACATGTCCCGGAAGGCACGCAGCAGCGCGAAGGGGCTCGTGCCGAGTTCGGTGGCGAGCCGCTCCAGGCTCGGCGGATCCGTGAGGCTCTCCTGGAGGACGGTACGCGCGCGTGCCGCGGTCCTGGCGCCCGCCGTGCGCACGGTGCGCTGCGGCAGGTGCCCGCCGTTGAGCCGCAGCAGCCGGGTCACCGCCACCCGGAGCAGCGTGTCGGCGGCGAGCGCGTTGCCCTCCTCGGCCGCGCGCAGCACGTGGTGGACGAGCGCCACGGCGTACGGATCGTCGAGGACCGGGCGGATGAAGCCGGGCGTACCGCGAAGGGCCGTCGTCTCGGCCGCGATGGCGGCGACCACGTCCGGTGCCGGGTAGACCGCTCCGTAGCGCCAACCCCCGGGGTCGCCGGCCCGGCCCGTGTGCGGGGTGTCCGGGTTGACCAGGGCGAGGGAGCCCGGCCCCGCGTGCCGGTCGGCACCGCTGTGGTGGAAGACGTCGACGCCCTCGGCGATCGCCGCGATCACGAAGTGCTCGTGGGTGTGGCGCGCGAAAGTCCGGCTGACGTAGCGGGCACGCAGCAGGTCGACGTCGGGCAGCGCCGCGTACCGCCAGTGCCGCGCCTGCTCCGCCGAACCCGCCATGCCTCCATTCTGCGCCGGACGCGCAACCTCTTTTCCGCAGGTCGGCGCCGTTGTCAGTGGCGGGGTGCACGATGGGTTCATGGTCAGCTCCGCGTCCAGTGCTCCCGGCGCCTCCAGCGCTCTCGACGGCTTCTCCCCCGCGACCCGCGGCTGGTTCACGGGTGCTTTCTCCGCGCCCACGTCCGCCCAGGCCGGGGCGTGGCAGGCCATCTCCGAGGGTTCGGACGTCCTCGTCGTCGCGCCCACGGGCTCCGGGAAGACCCTGGCCGCGTTCCTCGCCGCCCTCGACCAGCTGGCCTCGACACCACCGCCGGCCGACGCGAAGAAGCGCTGCCGGGTGCTGTACATCTCACCCCTGAAGGCGCTCGCGGTGGACGTGGAGCGCAATCTGCGCAGCCCGCTGACCGGCATCCGTCAGGAGGCGGTGCGCCTCGGCATGACCGAGCCGGAGGTGCGGGTCGGGATCCGTTCCGGTGACACCCCGGCCGCCGAGCGCCGTGCGCTGTCGACACGCCCGCCGGACATCCTGATCACCACGCCCGAGTCCCTCTTCCTGATGCTCACGTCGGCGGCGCGGGACGCGCTGACCGGCATCGAGACGGTGATCCTCGACGAGGTGCACGCCGTCGCGGGCACCAAGCGCGGCGCCCACCTCGCCCTCTCCCTGGAGCGGCTCGACGAGTTGCTGCCCAAGCCCGCGCGGCGCATCGGCCTGTCGGCGACGGTGCGCCCGGTGGACGAAGTGGCGCGCTATCTGTCCCCGAAGCGCAAGGTGGAGATCGTCCAGCCGGACTCCGGCAAGGAGTTCGACCTGTCGGTCGTCGTCCCGGTCGAGGACCTCGCGGAGCTGGGCGGCTCCCCGGTCAGCGACTCCGGGGACGGGCCGGGGGCCGAGGCGGAGCGCCCCTCGATCTGGCCGCACGTCGAGGAGCGCATCACGGACCTGGTGCAGGCGCATCGCTCGACGATCGTGTTCGCCAACTCCCGCCGTCTCGCCGAGCGCCTGTGCAACCGCCTCAACGAGATCGCCTACGAGAGAGCGACCGGCGAGGCGCTCCCCGAGGACCACTCCCCCGCGGAGCTGATGGCCGAGTCGGGGGCCGCCAAGGGCGCCCCGCCGGTCCTGGCGCGCGCCCACCACGGATCGGTCTCCAAGGAGCAGCGCGCACAGGTCGAGGAGGACCTCAAGGCGGGCAGACTGCCGGCCGTCGTCGCCACGTCCAGCCTGGAGCTGGGCATCGACATGGGCGCGGTCGACCTGGTCGTGCAGGTCGAATCGCCGCCGTCGGTCGCCTCCGGGCTCCAGCGCGTGGGCCGGGCGGGCCACCAGGTGGGCGCTGTCTCGACGGGAGTCGTCTTCCCGAAGTACCGGGGGGACCTGGTGCAGGCCGCGGTCGTGACGGAGCGGATGCGGACCGGCTCCATCGAGTCCCTGCGCATCCCGGCCAACCC
Organism: Streptomyces sp. Je 1-369; assembly: GCF_026810505.1. Taxonomy (NCBI): domain Bacteria; kingdom Bacillati; phylum Actinomycetota; class Actinomycetes; order Kitasatosporales; family Streptomycetaceae; genus Streptomyces; species Streptomyces sp. Je 1-369. The sequence goes on along the minus strand of NZ_CP101750.1, from coordinate 6,482,701 downwards.
ACTGGACGTGCTGGCCCAGCAGCTGGTCGCGATGGTCGCACTCGACACCTGGCAGGTCGACGACCTGCTGACGGTGGTCCGCCGCGCGGCGTCCTTCGCCTCGCTCCCGGAGTCCGCGTTCACCGCCGTCCTGGACATGCTCGCCGGACGGTATCCCTCCGACGCGTTCGCCGAGCTGCGGCCGCGCGTGGTCTGGGACCGCGTGGCGGGCACGGTCACCGGACGGCCCGGGGCGCAGCGCCTCGCGGTCACCTCCGGAGGCACGATTCCCGACCGCGGTCTCTTCGGAGTGTTCCTCGCGGGCGCCGACCCCAAGAAGGGCGGTGGCCGGGTCGGAGAGCTCGACGAGGAGATGGTGTACGAATCGCGGGTGGGTGACGTCTTCACCCTCGGTACGAGCTCGTGGCGCATCGAGGACATCACGCGCGACCGGGTCCTCGTCTCGCCCGCCCCCGGCGTCCCGGGCCGCCTTCCCTTCTGGAAGGGCGACCAGTTGGGCCGCCCGCTGGAACTGGGCCGCGCTCTGGGCGCGTTCCTCCGCGAGGTCGGCGCGCTCTCGCAGGAGGACGCGCGCAAGCGCCTCCTCGCCACCGGCCTCGACACGTGGGCCGCCGACAACGTCCTGGCGTACCTCGGCGAACAGCGCGAGGCCTGCGGGCACATCCCCGACGACCGCACCATCGTGGTGGAGCGGTTCCGCGACGAGCTGGGCGACTGGCGCGTCGTCGTGCACTCCCCCTTCGGAGCCCAGGTGCACGCCCCCTGGGCCCTCGCTCTCGGCGCCCGCCTCACGGAGCGGTACGGCATGGACGCCCAGGTCATGCACGCCGACGACGGCATCGTGCTCCGGCTCCCGGACGCCGACCTCATGGGCTTCGACCTGCTCGACCAGGAGCCCAGCGCTCCCCCTGTGGAGTACGACGCCGACAAGCCCCCGGTGGGCGCCGGTGACGTCACCTTCGACAAGGGCGAGGTCAATCAGATCGTCACCGACCAGGTGGGCGGCTCGGCGCTGTTCGCCTCGCGCTTCCGTGAGTGCGCCGCCCGCGCGCTGCTGCTGCCCCGCCGCAGCCCCGGCAAGCGCACCCCCCTGTGGCAGCAGCGCCAGCGCGCCGCCCAGCTCCTCGAGGTGGCGAGCGAGTTCGGGTCCTTCCCCATCGTCCTGGAAGCGGTCAGGGAGTGTCTCCAGGACGTCTTCGACGTACCGGGCCTGACCGAGCTGATGGGCGACATCGAGTCGCGCCGCGTCCGGCTCGTCGAGATCACCACCCCCGAACCCTCCCCCTTCGCCCGCTCCCTCCTGTTCGGGTACGTGGCACAGTTCCTGTACGAGGGCGATTCCCCCCTCGCCGAGCGGCGCGCGGCGGCCCTCTCCCTGGACTCTCGGCTGCTCGCGGAGCTCCTCGGCCAGGCGGAGCTGCGCGAACTGCTCGACGCCGACGTCCTGACGGAACTGGAGCAGGAGCTCCAGTGGCGCACCGAGGACCGCCGCGTCAAGGACGCCGAAGGCGTCGCCGACCTGCTGCGACTCCTCGGCCCGCTCACCGCGGCGGAGCTGACCGAGCGCGGCGCCGAGCCGGAGTGGGCGCAAGAGCTGGCGGCCGCACGCCGTGTGATCCAGGTCCGTATCGCGGGCGCGGAGCACTGGGCGGCCATCGAGGACGCGGGACGGCTGCGGGACGCCCTCGGCACCGCCCTGCCCGTGGGCGTCCCCGAGGCCTTCACCGAGCCCGTCAAGGACCCCCTGGGTGACCTCCTGGCCCGCTTCGCCCGCACGCACGGCCCGTTCACGTCCGCCGCGGCCGCGGCCCGCTTCGGACTCGGCGCGGCGGTCACCGAGGGCGCGCTGCAACGCCTCGCGGCGAACGGCCGTGTGGTGCAGGGCGAGTTCCATCCGGCGGGCATCGGCCAGGAGTGGTGCGACGCCGCGGTGCTCCGCCGTCTGCGCCGCCGCTCCCTGGCCGCCCTGCGGCACGAACTGGAACCGGTGCCCCCCGCCGCCCTGGCCCAGTTCCTGCCCCAGTGGCAGAACCTGAGCGGCCACGGCCTGCGGGGCATCGACGGCCTGGTGCGCGCCGTCGAGCAGCTGCAGGGCGCCACGGTTCCCGCCTCCGCCCTGGAGAAGCTCGTCCTGCCCTCGCGCGTGACGGGCTACAACCCGGCCATGCTCGACGAACTGACGGCGGCCGGCGAAGTCATCTGGGCGGGTGCCGGTTCGCTGCCGGGCAAGGACGGCTGGGTCTCCCTGTACCTGGCCGACACCGCGCCGCTGCTCCTGCCGCCCCCGCACCCCCTGGAGCTCACCGCCCTGCACCAGTCGGTCCTGGACACGCTCTCCGGAGGGTACGGACTCTTCTTCCGCCAGATCGCCGACCAAGTGCGCGCCACCACCCACCCGGACGCGCTGGACCCGCAACTGGCCGACTCCATCTGGGAGCTGGCCTGGTCCGGGATACTCACGAACGACACGCTCGGCCCGATGCGCTCCCTCCTGGGATCCGGACGCACCGCGGGCTCCACGGCCCACCGCGCCAAGCGCGGCGTCCCGCGCGGGCGGTACGGAAGCCTCACCGCGGCCGCCCGCACCGCCTCCCGCACCGGCCCTCCCACCGTCGCGGGCCGCTGGTCCCTGCTCCCTCCCCGGGAGCCCGACCCGACCCTGCGCGCCCACGCCCTGGCCCGCGCCCTCCTCGACCGGCACGGCGTCGTCACACGCGGCGCGGTCGCCGCCGAGGGGGTCGAAGGCGGCTTCTCGGCGGTGTACCGCGTCCTGTCGGCCTTCGAGGACAGCGGCCAGGCGCGTCGCGGCTACGTGGTCGAGGGACTCGGCGCCGCGCAGTTCGCCATGGACGGCGCGGTGGACCGCCTGCGCGCGACGGCGAACTCCCGTGACCGTACGGACGGTTCGCGCCCCTCGGACGCCCAGGCCGCGGTGGTCCTCGCCGCCGCCGACCCCGCCAACGCGTACGGGGCCGCGTTGCCCTGGCCCGAGCCGCCGAACGGCGCGAGCCACAAACCGGGCCGCAAGGCCGGGTCCCTGGTCGTCCTGGTCGACGGCGAACTGACGCTCTACATGGAGCGTGGCGGCAAGACGCTCCTCGCCTGGCCCGCCGCCCCTGACGCCCCGATCGCCGACGACCCCCGCCTGCACGCCGCCTCCGAGGCGCTGGCCGGCGCCGCCCGCGCGGGCTCCCTGGGCACGGTCACGGTAGAGCGGGTCAACGGCGCCGCCGCGCTCACGTCCCCCTTCGCCCCTCTCCTGGAGGGAGCCGGTTTCCACGCCACCCCGCGCGGCCTACGGCTACGGGCATGACCACTACGTACAGGATCACCCGAGCGCCCGCCGCCCCCTCCCCCGCCACCCCCGTCATGCCACCCTGGACCCATGCCCGAAGGTGACACCATCTACCAGGCGTGCCGACGCCTGCACGCCGCCCTTGCCGGGCACACGATCACCCGCTCCGACCTCCGCGTCCCCAAACTCGCGACGGTCGACCTCACGGGACGCGCCGTCCTGGACGTCACCCCGCGCGGAAAGCACCTCCTCACCCGCATCGAGGGCGGCCTCACCCTCCACTCGCACCTCCGGATGGACGGCTCCTGGCAGCTGTACGCCCCCGGTGAGCGCTGGCGCGGCGGCCCCGGACACCAGATCCGGGCGATCCTCGGCACCGCCGAACGCACCGCCGTCGGCTACCGCCTGCCCGTCCTGGAGCTGCTCCGCACCGCCGACGAGGACAAGGCCGTGGGCCACCTGGGCCCCGACCTGCTGGGCCCCGACTGGGACCCGGAGCGCGCGCTGAACAACATCCTGGCGGTGCCCGACCGCGCACTCGGCGAAGCCCTTCTGGATCAGCGGAACCTCGCGGGCATCGGCAACGTGTTCAAGAGCGACATCTGCTTCATCCTCGGCGTCACCCCTTGGCTCCCCGTAGGCGAGCTCTCCGAAGAGACGGCCGCCCACGTGCCGGGCATCGCCAAGAAACTCCTGGACGCCAACCGGAATCAGCCCAACCGCACCACCACGGGCCGCGACCGCCCGGGCCAGCGCCTCTTCGTCTACGGCCGCGCGTCCCGCCCGTGCTGGCGCTGCCGCACCCCCATCCGCCGTGCCCAGCAAGGAGACGGCTCCCGCGACCGCCCCACCTACTGGTGCCCCACCTGCCAACAGGGCCCGACCCCCTGACCGGCACCCCAACACCACACCCCGCCAACAACGCGCACCGCCACAACAGTTGACGCCCCGTCAGCTCAGCCGTACCGTCCCGTCATGCCCGTCAAGGCGTACGACCTCACCGGACGCACCGCATTCCTCACCGGCGCCGCCAGTGGCATCGGCCGCGCGTCGGCCCGGCTCCTCGCGGAGGCGGGCGCCACCGTGCACTGCGCGGACCGCGACGAGCAGGGACTGCAAGAGACCGCCGCACTCATCACAAAGGCGGGCGGCACCGCCTACACGTACCCCCTGGACGTGACCGACAGGGCACAGGTCGACCGGGCGATAGCCACAGCGGCCACCCCCCGCCTGGACATCCTCGCCGCCATAGCCGGCGTCATGCACAGCAGTCCGGTCCTGGAGACGCGCGACGAAGACCTCGACCGCGTCCTGAACATCAACTTCAAGGGTGTCCTGTACGCCTGTCAGGCCGCGGCCCGCGCGATGGTCGACGCGGGGTCGGGCGGCAGCATCATCACCATGGCGTCGGGCGCCGTCGACACCGGCGCCCCCGGACTCCTCTGCTACGGAGCGGCAAAAGCGGCCGTCGTCCAGCTCTCGAAGACGCTGGCCACAGAGCTCGGCCCGCACGGGATCCGCGTGAACGTCGTCGCACCGGGATGGGTCCGCACCCCCATGACGACGCGTTCCAACAGCGAGAAGCAGGCGCATACCGAAAAGCAAGGGCACACCGAGCGCACCATGCTGCGCATGTCACCGCTCGGCCGCGTGGGCGAACCGGACGACATCGCTCACGCCGTGCTGCATCTGGCGTCGGACGCCTCGTCCTTCACGACGGGCCAGATCCTCCGCCCGAACGGCGGCGTCGCCATGCCCTGGTAGCGCGCACGCGGAGAGCGTGCCCCCGCACCCGCCCCGCCGACACGGCCGCCCGTCCCCACCAGGCGAGAGCCGTACGCTCCCCCGGCCACCGCACTTCTCCGTCGGGACGCCGCGCGTACTGCGCGGGATCCGCTCCCCTGGCCGCCCTTGCCTCGCCCAGCGCACGCGCCCTGGGCACGCAGTGGACGGGCAGCACGCTCAGCCCCCAGCCACCGGCGGCGACCGCTCCTTCGAGAACTCCCGCGTCGGGCGAGAAGGCGAGCCGCAGCACACCCCACCACCACAGCGCGCCGAGCGCCAGGAAGGGCACCCACCGTACGGTCCGCCATGTCACGGCTGTCCCGCTCACGGCTGCCACAGATGCCACCTCCCACCCGACGCGAGGTCGACGCTAAACGCCGGGGTTCACCCCATGGGAGGGCGTATCGGCGGCGCCTGGAGCGCGACGGGGAGCTGCTGCCCCGCCGCGCGCTCCTCGGCGCGCGAACGGCCACGCCGTCCCATGGGGAGCGCCCTCACACGCGGGGTCAGCCGTTCTCCGCCTGGAACATCCAGTGGTGCTTCTCCAGGTCGGCCGTGATGCCGATGAAGATGTCCTGGCTGACCGGGTCGGCGTCGCCCGTCGCCTCGACGCGCTCGCGCATCCGCGTGATCACCGCGCCGAGCGCGTCCACGAGCGTCCCGACCGCGTCCACGTCCTTGACCCAGCCCTCAGGGATCTTCCCGATGCCGCTGCTCTGCGACACGGTCGCAGCACGCCCGTCGGGCGAGACGCCGAGCGTGGAGGCACGCTCCGCGACGGTGTCCGAGTGCTGCCTGGCGGTGTCCACGACCTCGTCGAGCTGCAGGTGCACGGAGCGGAAGCGCGGGCCGACCACATTCCAGTGGATCTGCTTGGCCACCAGCGACAGGTCGACCAGGTCCACGAGCGCGCCCTGCAGGGCCTCCGAGACCGCCTTGAGATCCGCGTCGGACAGCGGGCTCTTCACGACGTACATCTGTCTCCTCCAACACACGAGCGAAATGAGGTAAATCCCCACCAACCATGTCACAAAATAACCAAATAGGTCGATTCGCGAACGGTTGGCCCCAGAACACCTGCTAGGGGGCCGGGCGGGACGACCTCGACAACACGGAAGCCCCGACCGGGTACCCGGTCGGGGCTTCCACACACTTCCCAGAGCTGCTCAGGAGCAGCCTCGCATCACGCCGCGACGACGTCGACCGCCTCCGCGGGCGCCTTGATCGTGACCCGTTCCGGTGGCACACCGGCCACGGACACGGAATTGAGCATCGAGCGAACCGGCGCACGCACCGGTTCCGGGACTGCTGCAGACTCAGCCAGCTCGGCGAGCGACAGTTCGTCGCTCACTTCACGCATGAGCTCGGACATCCGTACGTCAAGCGCGTCGCAGATCGCGGAAAGCAGCTCGGAGGAAGCCTCCTTCTGCCCCCGCTCCACCTCGGAGAGATAGCCGAGCGAGACTCGGGCGGACGAGGAGACTTCGCGCAGAGTACGGCCCTGGCGCTGGCGCTGCCGACGCAGCACGTCACCAAGCAGGCGACGGAGCAGAATCATCGGTGGCTCCCTCCTCGGACCGCGTAGCCGCATCCTTCACGCCCCACCGTACCGCCTTGCGCGGCGGCCGTGCGGGGAGCGATGTCGTGTTCACTCAGGGCTGCAAACATCAATTCCCCCCGTTCTGTTCCGTATCCTGTGCCCGCCCATTCCCGGAACGTTCTCCGGACAGCCGCTCGAGAAGCAACGTGAGCACGCTCCGTACACTCTCCATACGGATTTCCGAACGGTCACCGTTCAACCGCAGAGCGGCCACTTTCCCACGCGCTCCGCCAACGGCGTAACCGCGCATGCTTTCGACATCCGGCCCCGAAACCGCCACGTACACGGTCCCGACCGGCCGGCCGTCCTGGGGTTCGGGCCCGGCGACCCCGGTCGTGGCGATGCCCCAGTCCGCGCCGAGAACGCTGCGCACACCGTCCGCCATCTGCCGCGCGACCTCGGGATCCACGGCCCCGCGCTCCTCCAGCAGAGTGCCGTCGACCCCGAGCACGTCCCGCTTCAGCTCCGTGGCGTACGCGGTGACCGACCCCCGGAAGACCTTCGAGGCCCCCGGCACCGAAGTGATCTCGGCGGCCACCAGGCCTCCGGTCAGCGACTCGGCCACGGCGAGCGTCTCACCGCGCGCGGACAGCAGCCGCACCAGAGCGTCAGCGGCCCGCACCTTGTCGGCCGGGAGCCCGCGGGACGTCACTTCGCTGCCTCCCGAGCGGACTCCGCGGCCGCCGCACGCGCCTCGGCCATGCCCTGCCTGCGCAGCACGACGGCCTGCTTCACATAGTCGAGCCCCGTCACCACGGTCAGTACGACGGCGACGGCCATCACCCAGAAGCGCAGCGTCGCGAGCGGCCCGGTCAGGGCCAGAACGTACATCCCGACCGCCGTGCCCTGCGCCAGCGTCTTCATCTTGCCGCCGCGACTGGCCGGAATGACGCCGTAGCGGATCACCCAGAAGCGCAGCAGCGTGATCCCGAGCTCGCGCCCGAGGATCACGCCGGTCACCCACCAGGGCAGATCGCCGAGCCAGGACAGACAGACCAGCGCGGCCCCCATGATCGCCTTGTCGGCGATGGGGTCGGCGATCTTCCCGAAGTCCGTGACCAGGTTGTACGTGCGTGCCAGGTGACCGTCGAAGAGGTCGGTGATCATGGCGACGGCGAAGGCGGCCCAGGCGAACGAGCGCCAGGCCGGGTCGTACCCTCCGTTGCCGAGCAGCAGCATCACGAAGCCGGGCACGAGCAGCAGCCGCACCATGGTGAGCAGGTTCGCGACGTTCCACAGGCTGGCCTGATTGACCGCCGCGGCGCCCAGCTTCCCGCCGCGCACCGGCTGGGCGCTCGAAGCGCCCTGAGCGCCGGAGCCGCCCGCGGGTGCCGGGACTCCTGTCATCTGCGGGCCTCCTCGAGACACTCGGCCACCAAGTCCACGCCCTCCGTGCCGACGACCTTTGCCACGACCATACGGCCGACCTGCAAGGCATCCCCACCCATGGACCCCGTCAAGCGGATCTGGCCGTCCGTCTCGGGTGCCTGGTGCGCGGCCCTGCCGAGCGGGCCCTCCTCCTCGTCGAGGGATTCGACGAGGACCTCGACGGTCTCGCCGAGCCGCTCGTCGGCGCGCTGCGAGGTGAGCTCCTCGGCGAGCCGGGAGATGTGGGCGAGCCGCGCGTCGACGACGTCCTGGTCGAGCTTCGCGTCGTACGTGGCCGCTTCGGTGCCCTCCTCGTCGGAGTATCCGAAGACGCCGATGGCGTCCAGCCGCGCGCCGGTCAGGAAGCGCTCGAGCTCCGCGAGGTCCGCCTCGGTCTCACCGGGGAAGCCCACGATGAAGTTGGACCGGACGCCGGCCTGCGGCGCCTTGGACCGGATGGTGTCCAGGAGCTCCAGGAAGCGGTCGGTGTCGCCGAAGCGCCGCATGGCGCGCAGGACGCCGGGGGCGGAGTGCTGGAAGGACAGGTCGAAGTAGGGGGCGATCTTCTCCGTCGACGTGAGGACGTCGATGAGGCCGGGTCGCATCTCGGCGGGCTGCAGGTAGCTGACGCGCACGCGCTCGATGCCGTCGACGGCGGCCAGCTCGGGAAGCAGCGTCTCCAGGAGCCGGATGTCGCCGAGGTCCTTGCCGTACGAGGTGTTGTTCTCGGAGACGAGCATGACCTCCTTGACGCCCTGCTCGGCGAGCCAGCGGGTCTCACCGAGGACGTCGGAGGGACGCCGCGAGATGAAGGAGCCGCGGAAGGACGGGATGGCGCAGAACGAACAGCGCCGGTCGCAGCCGGAGGCCAGCTTCACGGAGGCGACGGGGTTGGTGCCGAGGCGGCGGCGCAGCGGGGCGCGCGGCCCGGACGCGGGCGCGACGCCCTCGGGGAGGTCCGTGGGCGCCGCGGCGTCCGCGTGGCCCGGGAGCGCGACGTCCGCCTTGGCCAGCTGGCGCTCGGCGGGGCTGATCGGCAGCAGCTTGCGCCGGTCGCGCGGGGTGTGCGCCTCGACGCTGCCGCCGCTGAGGATCGTCTGCAGGCGTCCAGAGATGTCGGCGTAGTCGTCGAATCCGAGCACGCCGTCGGCCTCGGGCAGCGCCTCGGCGAGCTCCTTGCCGTACCGCTCGGCCATGCAGCCGACCGCGACGACGGCCTGGGTCTTGCCGTGACCCTTCAGATCGTTGGCTTCGAGGAGGGCGTCGACGGAGTCCTTCTTGGCGGCCTCGACGAAGCCACAGGTGTTGACGACGGCGACGTCCGCGTCCTCGGCGTCCTCGACGAGCTGCCAGCCATCCGCCTCCAAGCGGCCTGCGAGCTCCTCCGAGTCCACCTCGTTACGGGCGCAGCCAAGGGTGACAAGGGCGACAGTGCGGCGTTCGGGCATGGTCTCAAGACTACTTCGTCCGCGCCTCGGCCCCCGCCGCCAGGGTTACCCGGCGGTCGGGCGACGGCCGCCCACACGTCACCCTGCCGTCACCGCGTACCCCACGGAACCGCTGGTCAGCGGCGTACGGAAGGTGGTCAGCCGGCCTCGGGGTCGCCCTTCGTGTACGTGAGGCGCTCCACCTGGCCGGGCTCGAATTCGTTCTCGACCTGCTTGCCGTTCACGTACAGCTCGATCGCACCCGCGTCGCCCAGGACGAGGTCGACCTTCTGCTTGTCCTGGAACGTCTTGTCCTGGCCCTGCTCGAGGACGCCGTCGAAGAGCGTGCGCCCGCTGTGATCCTTGGCCGAGATCCAGCTGCGGCCGTCCGCGGCCTGCACCTTGACCGTGACCTTGTCGCGCGGGACTCCGGCGATGGCGCTGTCCGACGGGTCGGGCTTGGGGTCGGCGGGCTTGCTGGGCTTCGGCTTCTCGCTGGTCTTGGTGGGGGCGGCGGTGGCGCCTTCGGCGACGGACTTGGAGCCTTCGTCGCTGTCGTCACCGCCGCTGAACGCGGTGAAGCCGACGAAGCCGATCACCGCGACGATCGCGGCGACCATGGCCGCGGTCCAGTTCGGGCGGCGCGGCTCGGAGCGGATGCGCTCGGCCTCGAAGAGGGGCGCCGCGGGCGTCGGCGCGGGCGGGTGGCCGCCGTGTCCGTCGTCGTACTGGGCGACGAGCGGGGCCGGATCGAGGCCGACGGCGCGGGCCAGCGTCCTGATGTGGCCGCGGGCGTACACATCGCCGCCGCAGCGCGAGAAGTCGTCCAGTTCGATCGCGTGCACGATCGGGACGCGCACGCGCGTGGAGGCGCTCACTTCGTCGACGGTCAGGCCCGCGTCGATACGGGCCTGCTGCAGGACATGGCCGATCGAGGGCCGCTGCTCGGCCGGGCGGTCGTCCGCCGGGCGGTCGCCTGCCCGGCTCCCGTCTGCCGGACTCTCGTCCGTGACACGGTCGGTGCGGTCTAGGCGGTCGTCCGAAGGTCGGTCTTCTTCAGGGGAGTTGCCGATGGACACGGGGGCGCCTTTCGCGTGTAGCCACCTGCCGGAGGTTCATTTTAGGGGGGCCTTGAAAGGGTGGGGCAACCGGGCGGACGGACTTTGTACGCCATCAGAATGGCCGGACATCCTGATGGTGGGACATCGTGCTCTTCTCTCCTCAACTTGACGTATGCCGAAGAGAAACGGTTGCCTGCCTCTCCCTTACGGGTGAGCCTCGCTCACCCTTCTGGCTGAGCCTCCCCGCGGATCACCGCGAGCACTCCGTCCAGCTCGTCGGGTTTCACAAGAACGTCACGTGCCTTCGAGCCCTCGCTGGGCCCCACGATGGAGCGCGACTCCATGAGGTCCATGAGCCTGCCGGCCTTGGCGAAGCCGACGCGCAGCTTGCGCTGCAGCATGGACGTGGACCCGAACTGTGTGGAAACCACCAGCTCAGCGGCCTGGCACAGCAGATCGAGGTCGTCGCCGATGTCCTCGTCGATCTCCTTCTTCTGCTTGGTGCCCACGGTGACGTCATCCCGGAAGACGGGCGCCATCTGGTCCTTGCAGTGCTGGACGACCGCGTGGATCTCGTCCTCGGTGACGAAGGCGCCCTGCATACGGGTGGGCTTGTTCGCCCCCATCGGCAGGAACAGGCCGTCGCCCTTGCCGATGAGCTTCTCCGCTCCCGGCTGGTCGAGGATGACGCGGCTGTCGGCGAGCGAGGAGGTCGCGAACGCGAGCCGGGAGGGCACGTTCGCCTTGATCAGGCCCGTCACGACGTCCACGGACGGGCGCTGGGTGGCGAGCACCAGGTGGATGCCCGCCGCGCGCGCGAGCTGCGTGATGCGCACGATGGAGTCCTCGACGTCGCGCGGCGCGACCATCATGAGGTCGGCGAGCTCGTCGACGATCACGAGCAGATACGGGTAGGCCTTGAGCTCCCGCTCGCTGCCCTCGGGCGTCTTGAGCTTGCCCTCGCGCACGGCCTGGTTGAAGTCGTCGATGTGCCGGTAGCCGAACGCCGCGAGATCGTCGTAGCGCAGGTCCATCTCGCGGACGACCCACTGGAGCGCTTCGGCGGCCCGCTTGGGGTTGGTGATGATCGGCGTGATGAGGTGCGGAATGCCCTCGTACGCCGTCAGCTCGACGCGCTTGGGGTCCACGAGGACCATCCGCACGTCCTCGGGCGTCGCTCTTATCATGATCGACGTGATCAGGCAGTTGATGCAGGACGACTTGCCGGATCCGGTGGCTCCGGCCACCAGGATGTGCGGCATCTTCGCCATGTTGGCCATCACGTAGCCGCCCTCGACGTCCTTGCCGAGCGCGACGAGCATGGGGTGGTCGTCCTCGGCCGCGTCGGCCAGGCGCAGCACGTCTCCCACGTTGACCATCTCGCGGTCGGTGTTCGGGATCTCGATGCCGACGGCGGACTTGCCGGGGATGGGCGAGATGATCCGGACGTCAGGGGACGCGACCGCGTACGCGATGTTCTTGGCCAGCGCCGTGATCTTCTCGACCTTCACGGCGGGGCCGAGCTCGATCTCGTAACGCGTGACCGTCGGACCGCGCGTGAAGCCGGTGACGGCGGCGTCGACCTTGAACTCGGTGAAGACGTTCGTCAGAGAGTTCACGACCGCGTCGTTGGCGGCGCTGCGGGTCTTGCCGGGGCCGCCGCGCTCCAGGAGGTCGAGCGAGGGCAGCGAGTAGGTGATGTCGCCGGAGAGCTGGAGCTGCTCGGCGCGCGGCGGCAGCTCGCGCTGGGTCTCGGGCGCGGACTTGGTGAGGTCGGGGACGGCTCCGTCCGTGCTGTCGGCGGCCGGCTGCGGCTTCTTCTTGAGCTTGCCGGGCACCGGCGCGTCCGTGGCGCGCGCGGTCGGTACGGGAGCCTTGCGCTCCTGCGCCTGGCTCTGTTCGCGCTGTCGGCTGTGTTCGCGCTCCTCCCGCTCCTGGGAGACGCCCTGCGTCAGATCGGCGACCAGCGGCGAGGGAGGCAGCCCGTGCATCACCGCGCCGTCCAGGGACGCGGCCGCGGCGGCCGCCACGTCCACGGCGTCCATCGGCCGGTCCATGTCCGGCTGTACGGGGGTCCTGCGCGGCCTGCGCCGCCGGGTGAGCGCCTCTTCCTCGGCGTGGTCGGCGTCGTACGCCTCGGGGGCGGCGGAGCGCCTGCGTGCGGGGCGTACGGGCAGCGCCTCGCGCCACTGCTCGTCGTAGCGCTCGTCGTCGTCCGTGAATTCGTACTCCTCGGGCTCCGCCTGGACCACGCCGAGCTTGACGCCGAGCAGCCGCAGCCGCTGCGGGATGGCGTTGACGGGCGTCGCGGTGACGACGAGCAGTCCGAAGACGGTGAGGAGCACCAGGAGCGGCACCGCGAGGATCTCGCCCATGGTGAAGATCAGGGGTGTGGAGGCGCCCCAGCCGATCAGGCCGCCGGCGTCCCTTATCGCCTGCATGCCGTCGCCGCGGGCCGGTGAGCCACAGGCGACGTGGACCTGGCCGAGGACGCCGATGACGAGGGCGGACAGGCCGATCACGATGCGGCCGTTCGCCTCGGGCTTCTCGGGGTGCCTGATGAGGCGTACGGCGATGGCGCCGAGCAGCAGCGGCACCAGCAGGTCGAGGCGGCCGAAGGCGCCGGTCACCAGGACCTCGACGAGGTCGCCGACCGGGCCGCGCAGGTTCGACCAGGTGCCCGCGGCGACGATCAGTGAGATGCCGAGCAGCAGCAGCGCGAGGCCGTCCTTGCGGTGCGCCGGGTCGAGACCCTTGGCGCCACGTCCTATGCCGCGGAACATCGCGCCGACCCCGTGCGCCAGGCCGAGCCAGACGGCGCGCACGAGCCGGTACACGCCCCCTGTGGGGCTGGGCGCAGGCTTGGGCGCGGGCTTCTTGGCGACGACCTTTTTGGCCGGTGCCTTCTTCGCGGGTGCCTTCTTCGCCACGGCTTTCTTCGCGGGAGGTCGGGCGACGGCCTTCTTCGCCGGAGCCTTCGTCGGCGCGGCCGCCTTCTTCGCGGGCGTCTTCTTGGCTGCGGACTGACGTGAGGCCATGGGTGTGAGGTTACCGGTGCGGGCCACTGCGGACACGTGTGCCCACTGCTTCACCCGTTCGTGTCGCCTCTGCGGAGGCCTGGAACTGACGGTGGTTCACGGGATGCCGACGGCACGAAACCTCGTCAGTGAGGCTTCGTGCCGCGTCAGTTCTGCGAGGGCACCGAAGGGGCGCCGGTGCCTGTGCCCGGTTCCAGGGCGTCAAGAGCCCGCCGCAGACCGGTGAGTTTGCGTTCGAGATGGGCGGCCGTGGCCACCGCCGCCGCGTCCGCCGACTCGTCGTCCAGCTGCTTGGAAAGCGCCTCGGCCTGCTCCTCGACCGCGGCGAGCCGCGCGGACAGCTCGGCGAGCAGCCCCGCGGGCTCCTTCGCGTCACCGGCCGCCGCCTTGCCGCCCTCCAGCTGGAGTCGCAGCAGAGCCGCCTGCTCCCGCAGTTGGCAGTTCTTCATGTACAGCTCGACGAACACCGAGACCTTCGCGCGCAGCACCCACGGGTCGAACGGCTTGGAGATGTAGTCCACAGCGCCCGCGGCGTACCCGCGGAAGGTGTGGTGCGGCCCGTGGTTGATGGCGGTGAGGAAGATGATCGGGATGTCCCGGGTCCGCTCCCGCCGCTTGATGTGCGCCGCGGTTTCGAAACCGTCCATTCCTGGCATCTGGACGTCCAGCAGAATGACCGCGAAGTCGTCCGTGAGTAGTGCTTTGAGCGCTTCCTCCCCGGACGATGCCCGCACCAGCGTCTGATCGAGCGCAGAGAGGATCGCCTCCAGCGCCAGCAGATTCTCCGGCCGGTCATCGACCAGGAGGATCTTGGCCTTCTGCACCATGGCCCGCCCTCCTCGCCCCGGCGAAACACCGGGCGCCGCCCCAGGGGACGACTCCCTTGCGCCGCCCGTCCTTGTGCCGGTCATGGTAGCCGCACCCCGCCTGTCGCCACACCCTGTCACCGCGATGTCACTGTGCACGTAGCAGAAACGCGGTGGGAGACCAGAAGGTTCCCCGAATACCGCGGTTCTACACGACCTCGGCCACACTCTGTCAGCAACTCCGTGTGACGAAGCCGGTTCTCGGTCACTCGGCGCGCATCCACTGCTCCATGACCGACAACAGGTGATCCGGGTCGACCGGCTTCGTGACGTAATCGGAAGCTCCGGAGTCGATCGCCTTCTCCCGGTCGCCCTTCATCGCCTTCGCGGTGAGCGCGATGATCGGGAGCCCGGCGAACTGCGGCATCCTGCGGATCGCCGTCGTCGTCGCGTACCCGTCCATCTCGGGCATCATGATGTCCATCAGCACCACCGTCACGTCGTCGTGCTGTTCCAGCACTTCGATGCCTTCCCGGCCGTTCTCCGCGTAGAGCACCGCGAGACCGTGCTGCTCCAGGACGCTGGTGAGCGCGAAGACGTTGCGGATGTCGTCGTCGACGATCAGCACCTTCTCGCCGCCGAAGTGGAAACCGGGCCGCGCCGCGACCGGGGTCTCCTGGCCCGCGTTCGGCCACGGCTCCTGCGTCCGCCGCTCCTCCTGGGCTCCGCCGGCCGGCTGCCCGGGCAGCGCCGAGGGCTCCTGTACGGGCGTGGGACGGCGGCGGCGCCGGAAGAGCGCCGAGGACCCCAGGGGCGGCTCCTCACGGCGCACAGGAGCGGCCTCCGGCTGCGCGGCGCCCTCTGCCGCGCCTGCCTCCTCCAGTGCGGGCAGTTCCCGCGGCTTGGGAGCGGGAGCCAGCTGCGCGTAGCCCTGGGGCGGCAGTTCGCTCGGGTGCAGCGGCAAATAGAGCGTGAAGGTGGAACCGCGGCCGGGCTCGCTCTGCGCGTAAATCTCGCCGCCGAGCAGCCGCGCGATCTCCCGGCTGATGGAGAGACCGAGGCCGGTACCGCCGTACTTCCTGCTCGTCGTACCGTCGGCCTGCTTGAACGCCTCGAAGATGACGCGCATCTTGCTGGCCGCGATGCCGATGCCGGTGTCCGTCACCGAGAAGGCGATCAGGTCGGCGTCCGCGTCCCGCAGCGAACCGGCCTCGAGGAGCTGCTCGCGGATCGCGTTCGGCACGTCGTTGTTCGCGTGCCTGATGACCAGCTCGACCGCTCCGGAGTCGGTGAACTTCACCGCGTTCGACAGCAGGTTGCGCAGCACCTGGAGCAGGCGCTGTTCGTCCGTGTGCAGCGTCGCGGGCAGCTCCGGAGACACCCGTACGGAGAAGTCGAGTCCCTTCTCGGCGGTGAGCGGCCGGAAAGTGGCCTCTACGTAGTCGACGAGTTGGACCAGGGCGATGCGCGTCGGGGAGACGTCCATCTTGCCCGCCTCGACCTTCGACAGGTCGAGGATGTCGTTGATGAGCTGCAACAGGTCCGAACCCGCGCCGTGGATCGTCTCGGCGAACTCGACCTGCTTGGGGGTGAGGTTCGCGTCGGCGTTGTCGGCGAGCAACTTGGCCAAGATCAGCAGGGAGTTGAGCGGGGTGCGCAGCTCGTGCGACATGTTCGCGAGGAACTCGGACTTGTAGCGCATGGAGACCGCGAGCTGTTCGGCCCGTTCCTCCAGGACCTGCCTGGCCTCTTCGATCTCGGTGTTCTTGACCTCGATGTCGCGGTTCTGCTGGGCAAGGAGCTCGGCCTTCTCCTCCAGCTCCGCGTTGGAGTCCTGAAGGGCCTTCTGCCGGTTCTCCAACTCGGCCGACCGCTCCCGCAGTTGCTCGGTCAGCTCCTGCGACTGCTTGAGCAGCACCTCGGTCTTGGTGTTGACGCTGATGGTGTTGACGCTCGTCGCGATCATTTCGGCGATCTGACTGAGGAAGTCCTTCTGGATCTGCGTGAAGGGCTGGAAGGCGGCCAGCTCGATCACGCCGAGCACGGTCCCTTCGAAGAGCACCGGCAACACGATGACCTGCGCGGGCGGCGCCTCCCCCAGACCGGACGCGATCCGCAGGTACCCGGACGGCGCGTTCTCCACCAGGATGGTGCGCCGCTCCTTGGCGGCCGTCCCGATGAGCGTCTCGCCGGGCCGGAAGGACGTCGGCATGGACCCCATCGAGTAGCCGTAGCTACCGAGCATGCGCAGCTCGTACGCGTCCTCGTGGTCGCCCCCGAGATCCTGCCCGTCGTCCGTGGGCATCGCCAGGAAGAACGCGCCGTGCTGCGCGGAGACGACCGGCGTCAGCTCGCTCATGATCAGCGAGGCGACGTCCTCCAGGTCGCGGCGGCCCTGCATCAGGCCGGAGATCCGCGCGAGGTTGCCCTTGAGCCAGTCCTGCTCCTTGTTGGCCAGCGTGGTGTCGCGCAGGTTCGCGATCATGGTGTTGATGTTGTCCTGGAGGACCTGGATCTCGCCGGCCGCGTCGACCTCGATCTTCAGGTTCAGGTCGCCGCGGGTCACCGCGGTGGCGACCTTCGCGATGGCCCGCACCTGACGGGTCAGGTTCCCCGCCATCTCGTTCACGGACTCGGTGAGGTCGCGCCACGTGCCGTCGACGTCCCGCACGCGCGCCTGGCCGCCCAGCTGGCCTTCCGTGCCCACCTCGCGGGCGACGCGGGTGACCTGCTCGGCGAAGGACGACAGCTGGTCGACCATCGTGTTGATGGTCGTCTTCAGCTCCAGGATCTCGCCCCGGGCGTCGATGTCGATCTTCTTGGTCAGATCACCCTTCGCGATCGCGGTGGTGACCATCGCGATGTTGCGGACCTGTCCCGTCAGGTTGGACGCCATCGAGTTCACGGACTCGGTGAGGTCCTTCCACGTACCGGAGACGCCCGGCACGCGCGCCTGCCCGCCCAGGATGCCGTCGGTGCCCACCTCGCGGGCCACCCGTGTGACCTCGTCCGCGAACGAACTCAGCGTCGTCACCATGGTGTTGACCGTGTCGGCGAGCTGCGCGACCTCGCCGCGCGCCTCGACCGTCACCTTCTTCGTCAGGTCTCCGTTGGCGACCGCCGCCGAGACCTGGGAGATGTTCCGCACCTGGCTGGTCAGGTTGTTGGCCATCAGGTTGACGTTGTCGCTCAGGTCCTTCCAGATGCCGGTGACGCCCGGCACCCGCGCCTGGCCGCCCAGCTGACCCTCGGTGCCCACCTCGCGGGCCACGCGGGTGACCTGCTCGGCGAAGGACGACAGCTGGTCGACCATCGTGTTGACCGTCGTGACGAGTTCGAGGATCTCGCCCTTCGCGTCGACGGTGATCTTCTTGGAGAGGTCACCCATGGCCACGGCCGTCGTGACCTCGGCGATGTTCCGCACCTGAAGGGTGAGGTTGTTCGCCATGCCGTTCACGGACTGCGTGAGGTCCTTCCAGGTGCCCGAGACGCCCTGGACCTCGGCCTGACCGCCGAGGATGCCGTCCGTCCCCACCTCGCGGGAGACCCGGGTGACCTGCTCGGCGAAGGCGGACAGCTGGTCCACCATCGTGTTCAGGGTGTTCTTCAGCTCCAGGATCTCGCCGCGCGCGTCCACGTCGATCTTCTGCGACAGGTCACCGCGCGCCACCGCCGTCGCGACCTGCGCGATGTTGCGCACCTGCGCCGTGAGGTTCCCGGCCATGCCATTCACGGAATCCGTCAGATCACGCCACACCCCGGCCACGCCCGGCACCTGCGCCTGACCGCCGAGACGGCCCTCGGTGCCCACCTCGCGGGCCACCCGCGTCACCTGGTCCGCGAACGCGGACAGCTGGTCGACCATCGTGTTGATGGTGTTCTTCAGCTCCAGGATCTCGCCGCGGGCGTCGACCTCGATCTTCTGGGAGAGGTCGCCGCGCGCCACCGCCGTCGTCACCTGCGCGATCTGACGCACCTGCGACGTCAGGTTCCCCGCCATGAAGTTGACGGAGTCCGTGAGGTCCTTCCAGGTGCCGCTCACGCCGTCCACGCGGGCCTGCCCGCCGAGGCGCCCCTCCGTGCCCACGTCGCGCGCCATCCGCGTGACCTGGTCGGCGAACGACGACAGCTGGTCCACCATCGTGTTCACGGTGTTCTTCAGCTGGAGCATCTCACCGGAGACGTCCACGGTGACCTTCTGCGACAGATCGCCGTTGGCGACCGCCGTCGTCACCTGCGCGATGTTGCGGACCTGCCCGGTCAGGTTGCGGAAGGCGGTGTTGACGGAGTCCGTCAGGTCCTTCCACGTACCGGCCGCGCCCTGCACCTGCGCCTGGCCGCCCAGCTCACCCTCGACACCGATCTCCCGCGCCACGCGCGTCACTTCGGAGCCGAAGGCCGAGAGCTGGTCGACCATCGTGTTCACGGTGTTCTTCAGTTCGAGCATCTCGCCCGCGACATCGACGGTGACCTTCTGCGACAGGTCGCCGTTCGCGACGGCGGTCGTCACCGTCGCGATGTCCCGCACCTGCGTGGTGAGGTTGCGGAAGACCGTGTTGACCGAGTCCGTCAGGTCCTTCCACGTCCCGGCGGCGCCCGGCACGTTGGCCTGCCCGCCGAGCTGCCCCTCCGCGCCGACCTCGTTCGCCACGCGCGTGACCTCGTCCGCGAACGTGCGCAACGTCTCGGTCATCTGGTTGATCGTCTCGGCGAGCTGGGCGACCTCGCCGCGCGCGCTCACCGTCACCTTCCGGGACAGGTCACCGTTGGCGACCGCCGTCGTCACCTCGGCGATGCCGCGCACCTGGGCGGTGAGGTTGCCGGCCATGAGGTTCACCGAGTCGGTGAGGTCCTTCCACACGCCCGCCACACCCGGCACCTGCGCCTGGCCGCCGAGCTCGCCCTCCGTGCCGACCTCGCGGGCGACGCGCGTCACTTCCGACGAGAACGACGAGAGCTGGTCCACCATCGTGTTGACGGTGTTCTTCAACTCCAGCATCTCGCCCGCGACATGGACGGTGACCTTCCGCGACAGGTCGCCCTTGGCCACCGCCGTCGTCACCAGCGCGATGTCCCGCACCTGAGCGGTCAGGCGGTACGCCATGGTGTTCACGGAGTCCGTGAGGTCCTTCCACGAACCGGACATTCCGCGCACCCGGGCCTGCCCGCCGAGCTTGCCCTCGGTGCCGACCTCACTGGCCACGCGCGTGACCTCGTCCGTGAAGGTGGAGAGCTGGTCGACGAGGTTGTTGACCGTCCGCCCGACCTTCAGGAACTCACCACGCAGCGGGTGCCCGTTTCCGTCGGCCCCCTGCGCCCGCAGTTCCATGCGCTGCTCAAGATCACCGTCCGCCACCGCGGACAGGACCCGGCCGACCTCGGAGACCGGACGTACAAGATCGTCGACGAGCGCGTTCGACGCGTCGATCGCGGCCGCCCACGACCCTTCGCTCGCGCCGCCCTCCAACCGTTCCGTGAGTTTTCCCTCACGTCCGACCATGCGCCGCACCCGCGACAGCTCACCCGTCAGATGCAGATTCCGGTCGGCCACCTCATTGAAGACGGCGGCGATCTCCGACATCACATCGTCGCCGGAGACCGTAAGACGCTTGCGGAAATTGCCGTCCCGCATCGCCACCAGGGCCGCGAGCAGCCTGTTCAGAGCCGCCGCATCGACGGACGCCGTCGTCCCGTTGCGCGGTTTGCGCTGTTTATTCAGGGACTGTCCGTCTTTCGCGCGCGTCTTAGTGCCCCGCGTCGCTGCGCCAGACTCCACTGTGTCCCTCCCGCAAGGGTCGACCGGTACTGCTCGGGTTGTTCTGACCTGTCTCCATGAAGCTTGCCCAGTGTTTCACCATGGCCGAACCAGGCCATAACAGTTCGGCAGCTTCGCACACCGTCCGCACACCACCCTCCGGGCGGAAACACTGACGACCGGCATCAGCATGGACGGCGAAGGTAAGTAACCTTGCATCCGGCTGTCCAACCACCCCGGTCCTGCCCGGCCTGGGCGGTGGTACACGAAACAAGCGGGCATCGGAGGGGCGGCCGCACCATGGGTTCGGGAGAACTGGGCGTCGATACAGTCGACACTGTCGATACTCGTACGAGGAGTGCTGTGATCACCGCGCGCGCGGCTGCCACCTTCGACCCCGTCGGACGTTCCGTCGCGACGGCCCGCTCCTTTGTGCGCGACACCCTCCAGGGGTGGGGATTCTCCGACGTCATCGACGATGCCGTCGTCCTCACCAGCGAGCTGGTCACCAACGCCGTGGTGCACGCGGGGACGGCCGCCGACGTCGAGTGCCTGCGCAGCGAGGACGCCGTCCGCATCGAGGTCTCCGACCACTACCCGGAACGTGAGATCCCGCTCCAGCAGTCCTCCGTGAACATGGGCAGCCCCGACCGCGAGGGCGGCCGCGGCCTCCAGCTCTGCGCCGCCCTGGCCACCCGCTGGGGCGTCGACTACACGCCCACGCACAAACAGGTCTGGTTCCAGCTCGACCTGCCCCACCGCTCCGTCGGCACCCGCACCGCGGGCCCCTCGCTCCCGGCCGACCTGCTGCCCATCGCCGACGGCAGGGTCCGCGTCGCCGTCATCCAGATCGACCGCCTGGGCGCCATCTCCGCCTGGAACGAGGACGCCGAGGATTTGTTCGGGTACGTGGCCGAGCAGGTCATGGGCAAGCCCCTCAACGACCTCGCGGCCTGGCCGCACACCCCGGGCACCAGCACCGGCATCGCCGAGGCCCTCCAGCTCTCCCGCTGGGAGGGCAGTTACGGCGTCCGCAACGCCCACGGCCGCGTGATCCCGGTCTACGCCTCACACCTGCGCGTGCGCGACGCCGCCGGCGAACCCTCCACGGTCTGCCTCCTCGTACGCGACGACGAGCGCGCCGTCCTCCAGACCCCGCTGCGCGGCACGGCCCCCGAGCCCGGCTCCCTCAGCGAGCCGCACGCCGCGGACCCCTTCGAAGTGTTCATCGGCTCCCCCGCCCCCGACGACCTCGACGGCCTGCTCCAGCGCACCGTCGAGCGCGCCCGCGACATGCTCGACGGCGACGCGGCGTTCCTGCTCCTGGCCACCGACGACGAGACCGAACTCGAAGTACGCGCCTCCACGGGCCTCCCCTCGGCCCGCCAGCGCTTCGCCCGCGTCCAGGTCGAGTCGGCCCCCGGACGGTACGGCTCCGCCCGCATGCCGGCCGTCCACGAGGACCTCACGGTCGTGCCCGGCGCCGTCCCGCTGCTCTCCGGCACCGGCATGCGCTCCGTCGTCACGGTCCCGCTGAAGGTCGAGGGCCGCCTCACGGGCTCCCTGGGCGTCGCCGCCGAAGCCTCCGGGCGGTACTCGAACGAGGAGGCCCTGCGCCTCCAGTTCGCCGCCGACCGCATCGCCCTTGCCGTGGAGTCCGCCCGACTCGGCGAACTCGAGCGGCTCCGCCGCGGTTCGCTCTCGTTCCTCGTCGAGGCCTCCGACCTCCTGGCCGGCACCCTCGACCGCGACCAGACGCTGGCCCTCATGGCCCAGATGACGGTCCCCACACTCGCCACCTGGTGCGCGGTCTACACGATCGCCGACCAGTCCGCCGAGCCCTATCTCTCGTACGTCCTGCACGAGGACGAGGAGCGCATCGACGGCCTCAAGGCCCTCCTCTCCAAGATCGCCCCGCCGGACCCGGTGCCCACTCCGGGCGCCCGCGTCTGGGCGGCCCCCTCCGAAGCCGCCCATCAGGCCGCGCTGCGCACCTCCATGCGCAGCCTGGGTCTGGGCGAGTCTCCCGGCCTCGGCTCGGGCATCGGCACGACGCTCTCCACCGCTTCGGCGGTGGGCGGCGAGACCGTCGTCCTCCCGCTGGTCGCCCGCAACCGTGTCATCGGCATGCTCACCCTCGGTAAGCCCGCCGACGAGCACTTCCGCCAAGAGATCCTGGAATTGGCCGAAGATCTCTCCCGCCGAGCGGCCCTCGCCCTCGACAACGCCCGCCTCTACTCGGAGCGCATGGCCATCAGCCAGTCCCTCCAGCGCAGCCTGCTGCCGCCGGGACTGCCGCAGGTGCCGGGCGTCGAGGTCGACGTCATCTACCGCGCGGCCGGCGAGGGCAACGAAGTCGGCGGCGACTTCTACGACCTCTTCCCGATCCGCGACGGCGCGTACGGCTTCGCGATCGGCGACGTCTGCGGCACGGGCCCGGAGGCCGCGGCTGTCACGGGCCTGGCCCGGCACGCGCTGCGCCTGCTCGCCCGTGAGGGCTTCGGCGGCCCCGCGGTCCTCGAACGCCTCAACGCGGCGATCCTCGACGAGGGCGCCCGCAGCCGCTTCCTGACGCTCCTGTACGGCGAGTTGTGGCCCCAGGAGGACGGCTCGGCGGTCCTGAAGATCGTCTGCGCCGGCCATCCGCTGCCGCTGCGCCTGCGCCAGGACGGCACGGTCGAGCCGTACGCGGAGCCGCAGCCCCTGCTCGGCGTCATGGAGGACCTGGAGCTGTACGAGCAGACGGCGACGCTCGACCCGGGCGACGTCCTGCTGTGCGTCACCGACGGGGTCACCGAGCGCCGCGAGGGCACGCGCATGCTCGGCGACGACGGCCTCGCCGACGTCCTCACGACCTGCACGGGCCTGACGGCCGGCGCGGTCGCGGCCCGCATCATGCGCGCGGTGGAGCGCTTCGCGACGGACGCGCCGTCGGACGACATGGCGATCCTCGCGATGCGGGTCCCCGGCCTCCAGAAGGACTGAGGGTCCCGGGGAAGGACTGACGGTCCCGGGGGCACCGCACGGTGCCCCCGCCCGTCCCTCACATCCCTCGAATACGCAAAAGGCCCCCGCCCAACTGGGCGGAGGCCTTTCCTGCTTGAGCCCCCAAGCGGAATCGAACCGCTGACCTTCTCCTTACCATGGAGACGCTCTACCGACTGAGCTATAGGGGCCTGTTGCCTTCGGGGGTTTTCCCCGCGGCAACGGAATAGATCATACCCGAAATCGAAGGTGCCTCGAACCGCCCCTTCCTCTGGACCGCCCCTTCCGGCGCTGCCACTCTGCGCCCATGCCGACCCAACGCGGTACGCACGCGCGGTACGTCCGCCCTCTGGCCCTCATCGCCTTGCTCCTGCCCCTGGCGGCCTGCGGATCGGAGAACGACAAGGCCTCGAACGGGACGCCGACGACGAAGCCGTCGCCCGTGGAGAGCCCACGTCCGGGCGACCAGAAGGTCACGCTCTCCTGGAAAGGCGAGAAGCGCGTCTACACCGTCCACGCCCCACCCGGCTTCTCCCGCACCGAGAGCCTCCCGCTCGTCGTGGCGATGCATCCGTATCCGGGAGACGGCAGAGCCGCGGCGGCCATCAGCGGCCTCAACGCCAAGGCGGACGACGAGAAATTCCTCGTCGCCTATCCGGACGGCCTCAACAAGGGCTTCAACGCGATGATCTGCTGCGGTACGGAAGACGACGTGGGATTCATCCGTACGATCACGAAGAGGCTGACCCGCACCTGGAACGCCGACCGGGACCGTGTCTACGCCACCGGTATCTCCAACGGCGGCGACATGACGTACAAGCTCGCCGTCGAACTCCCCGACACGTTCGCGGCGATAGCCCCGGTCAGCGGCGGCTTCCTCGGCACGGACGCCGAAAAGGCCTCCTACAAGCCGAAGTCCCCGGTCTCCGTGATCACTTTCCTCGGCGGCGCGGACCAGTACTTCCCCGCGATGGACAAGGGCATCAAGACCTGGCAGGACCGCCTGTACTGCACAGCGCGGAGCTCCGACAGCCTGCGAAACACCGGCATCAAGAAGACCGAGGCCAGCTGCCGCGACGGCTCGGACGTGGTCGTCCACCGGCTGCCCGACATGGGCCACTCCTGGCCGGGGGGTGCGGGCGGCGGAATGTCCGATCCGAGGGCGGGTATCAACGCGACCGACCTGATGTGGGAGTTCTTCAAGTCCCACCCAAGGAAAGCCGGGTAGCGCTCAGAAGGCCGGCTGAAGCAGCCCGCCGAGCGCGTTGCACGCGGACACGACGCGTTGAAGTTCACGCCGCGTCATGGAGGCCCCGACGGGTAGCGCCAGCGTCTCGTCCGCGGCCCGTTCGGTCTCGGGCAGCCGTACGTCCCGCCAGAACCGCGGCATGCGGTGCACGGGGGTCTTCACCGGCACGTGGCACTCGACGCCCTTGGCCCGTACGGCACGTGCGAACGCGTCCCGGTCGGGCCGCCCGTTGCCGGGCACGCGCACGACGTACTGCTCGTAGCTGTGCCCCTCGCCGCCGTCGGGCGTCACGACGCCGTTGAGCCGCCCATTGAGATACGCGGCATGCTGTCGCCGAAGCGTCAGCCCGTCGCGGGAGGCCTCGGACTCCCCCTGCTCCAGGACGAGCAACCCGTGCCGCTGTCCTACGTCTCTCAGCCGCCGCACATCGGCCTGGTTGCCGAATCGGTGTACGACGACGACGGCGGCCGTGCGCGGGGTGACCGCGGCGGCGACGGCGTCGGGGTCGAGGCAGTACGTGGTGGGCTCTATGTCCGCGAAGACGGGCACCGCTCCGGTGAGCGTCACGGCTTCGGTCACCTCGGTGTTGCCGTAGGCCGGTACGACGACTTCGTCACCTGTACCGACGCCGGCGGCGCGCAACATTGCAACTGTCCCCATACAGCGGATGTTGGCTGCACAACGTGAACGGCAAGTGACGGAAAACAAAAAAGAGCTGGTCCCTGAACCGAAGTTCAGGGACCAGCTCTTATTAAAAGGAGTTCGGCGGCGTCCTACTCTCCCACAGGGTCCCCCCTGCAGTACCATCGGCGCTGTGAGGCTTAGCTTCCGGGTTCGGAATGTAACCGGGCGTTTCCCTCACGCTATGACCACCGAAACACTATGAAACTGTCAACCGCACCATGCGTGACCATGCATGGGGTTGTTCGTGGTTTCAGAACCAACACAGTGGACGCGAGCAACTGAGGACAAGCCCTCGGCCTATTAGTACCAGTCACCTCCACCCGTTACCGGGCTTCCAGATCTGGCCTATCAACCCAGTCGTCTACTGGGAGCCTTAACCCCTCAAAGGGGGTGGGAATACTCATCTCGAAGCAGGCTTCCCGCTTAGATGCTTTCAGCGGTTATCCTTTCCGAACGTAGCCAACCAGCCATGCCCTTGGCAGGACAACTGGCACACCAGAGGTTCGTCCGTCCCGGTCCTCTCGTACTAGGGACAGCCCTTCTCAATATTCCTACGCGCACAGAGGATAGGGACCGAACTGTCTCACGACGTTCTAAACCCAGCTCGCGTACCGCTTTAATGGGCGAACAGCCCAACCCTTGGGACCGACTCCAGCCCCAGGATGCGACGAGCCGACATCGAGGTGCCAAACCATCCCGTCGATATGGACTCTTGGGGAAGATCAGCCTGTTATCCCCGGGGTACCTTTTATCCGTTGAGCGACGGCGCTTCCACAAGCCACCGCCGGATCACTAGTCCCGACTTTCGTCCCTGCTCGACCCGTCGGTCTCACAGTCAAGCTCCCTTGTGCACTTACACTCAACACCTGATTACCAACCAGGCTGAGGGAACCTTTGGGCGCCTCCGTTACTCTTTGGGAGGCAACCGCCCCAGTTAAACTACCCATCAGACACTGTCCCTGATCCGGATCACGGACCGAGGTTAGACATCCAGCACGACCAGAGTGGTATTTCAACGTTGACTCCACGAACACTGGCGTGCCCGCTTCAAAGTCTCCCACCTATCCTACACAAGCCGAACCGAACACCAATATCAAACTGTAGTAAAGGTCCCGGGGTCTTTCCGTCCTTCTGCGCGAAACGAGCATCTTTACTCGTAGTGCAATTTCACCGGGCCTATGGTTGAGACAGTCGAGAAGTCGTTACGCCATTCGTGCAGGTCGGAACTTACCCGACAAGGAATTTCGCTACCTTAGGATGGTTATAGTTACCACCGCCGTTTACTGGCGCTTAAGTTCTCAGCTTCGCACGCCCGAAAGCGCACTAACCGGTCCCCTTAACGTTCCAGCACCGGGCAGGCGTCAGTCCGTATACATCGCCTTACGGCTTCGCACGGACCTGTGTTTTTAGTAAACAGTCGCTTCTCGCTGGTCTCTGCGGCCACCCCCAGCTCACGGAGTAAATCCGATCACCAGTGATGGCCCCCCTTCTCCCGAAGTTACGGGGGCATTTTGCCGAGTTCCTTAACCATAGTTCACCCGAACGCCTCGGTATTCTCTACCTGACCACCTGAGTCGGTTTAGGGTACGGGCCGCCATGAAACTCGCTAGAGGCTTTTCTCGACAGCATAGGATCATCCACTTCACCACAATCGGCTCGGCATCAGGTCTCAGCCTTGTGTGCGACGGATTTACCTACCGCACGGCCTACACCCTTACCCCGGGACAACCACCGCCCGGGCTGGACTACCTTCCTGCGTCACCCCATCACTCACCTACTACCACCTTGGGTCGGCGGCTCCACCACTTCCCTTTGCCCGAAGGCTCCAGGACGGCTTCACGGCCTTAGCATTAATGGGCTCGATGTTTGACGCTTCACAGCGGGTACCGGAATATCAACCGGTTATCCATCGACTACGCCTGTCGGCCTCGCCTTAGGTCCCGACTTACCCTGGGCAGATCAGCTTGACCCAGGAACCCTTAGTCAATCGGCGCACACGTTTCTCACGTATGTATCGCTACTCATGCCTGCATTCTCACTCGTGAACCGTCCACCACTGCCTTCCGGCGCGGCTTCACCCGGCACACGACGCTCCCCTACCCATCCCAGCACCCGTTGGGGCTTATTGCTGGAATGACACGACTTCGGCGGTACGCTTGAGCCCCGCTACATTGTCGGCGCGGAATCACTAGACCAGTGAGCTATTACGCACTCTTTCAAGGGTGGCTGCTTCTAAGCCAACCTCCTGGTTGTCTCTGCGACTCCACATCCTTTCCCACTTAGCGTACGCTTAGGGGCCTTAGTCGATGCTCTGGGCTGTTTCCCTCTCGACCATGGAGCTTATCCCCCACAGTCTCACTGCCGTGCTCTCACTTACCGGCATTCGGAGTTTGGCTAAGGTCAGTAACCCGGTAGGGCCCATCGCCTATCCAGTGCTCTACCTCCGGCAAGAAACACACGACGCTGCACCTAAATGCATTTCGGGGAGAACCAGCTATCACGGAGTTTGATTGGCCTTTCACCCCTAACCACAGGTCATCCCCCAGGTTTTCAACCCTGGTGGGTTCGGTCCTCCACGACCTCTTACAGCCGCTTCAACCTGCCCATGGCTAGATCACTCCGCTTCGGGTCTTGAGCGCGCTACTAAA